>NZ_CP010945.1:5563615-6998154 GCF_000293885.2 Pseudomonas fluorescens NCIMB 11764 | reverse complement strand
GACGGTTACCACGGTGTGATTCATGACTGGGGTGAAGTCGTAACAAGGTAGCCGTAGGGGAACCTGCGGCTGGATCACCTCCTTAATCGACGACATCAGCTGCTCCATAAGTTCCCACACGAATTGCTTGATTCATTGAAGAAGACGATAAGAAGCAGCCCGAAATTGGGTCTGTAGCTCAGTTGGTTAGAGCGCACCCCTGATAAGGGTGAGGTCGGCAGTTCGAATCTGCCCAGACCCACCAATTTTGTTATGGGGCCATAGCTCAGCTGGGAGAGCGCCTGCCTTGCACGCAGGAGGTCAACGGTTCGATCCCGTTTGGCTCCACCACTACTGCTTCTGATTGTATAAAGTTTAGAAATGAATTCCATCGTGATGGTGGTGAATGTTGATTTCTAGTCTTTGGCTAGATCGTTCTTTAAAAATTTGGGTATGTGATAGAAAGATAGACTGAACGTTACTTTCACTGGTAACGGATCAGGCTAAGGTAAAATTTGTGAGTTTAATCGCGAATTTTCGGCGAATGTCGTCTTCACAGTATAACCAGATTGCTTGGGGTTATATGGGTCAAAGTGAAGAAGCGCATACGGTGGATGCCTTGCAGTCAGAGGCGATGAAAGACGTTGGTAGCCTGCGAAAAGCTTCCGGGAGTCGGCAAACAGACTTTGATCCGGAGATGTCTGAATGGGGGAACCCACCTAACATAAGTTAGGTATCTTAAGCTGAATACATAGGCTTAAGAAGCGAACCAGGGGAAC
Organism: Pseudomonas fluorescens NCIMB 11764; assembly: GCF_000293885.2. Lineage (NCBI taxonomy): Bacteria > Pseudomonadati > Pseudomonadota > Gammaproteobacteria > Pseudomonadales > Pseudomonadaceae > Pseudomonas > Pseudomonas fluorescens. Next base: position 6,997,396 of record NZ_CP010945.1, on the reverse strand, counting down.
TGAAACATCTAAGTACCCTGAGGAAAAGAAATCAACCGAGATTCCCTTAGTAGTGGCGAGCGAACGGGGACTAGCCCTTAAGTGGCTTTGAGATTAGCGGAACGTTCTGGAAAGTACGGCCATAGTGGGTGATAGCCCTGTACGCGAAAATCTCTTAGTCATGAAATCGAGTAGGACGGAGCACGAGAAACTTTGTCTGAATATGGGGGGACCATCCTCCAAGGCTAAATACTACTGACTGACCGATAGTGAACTAGTACCGTGAGGGAAAGGCGAAAAGAACCCCGGAGAGGGGAGTGAAATAGATCCTGAAACCGTATGCGTACAAGCAGTGGGAGCCCACTTTGTTGGGTGACTGCGTACCTTTTGTATAATGGGTCAGCGACTTATTTTCAGTGGCGAGCTTAACCGAATAGGGGAGGCGTAGCGAAAGCGAGTCTTAATAGGGCGTCTAGTCGCTGGGAATAGACCCGAAACCGGGCGATCTATCCATGGGCAGGTTGAAGGTTGGGTAACACTAACTGGAGGACCGAACCGACTACCGTTGAAAAGTTAGCGGATGACCTGTGGATCGGAGTGAAAGGCTAATCAAGCTCGGAGATAGCTGGTTCTCCTCGAAAGCTATTTAGGTAGCGCCTCATGTATCACTGTAGGGGGTAGAGCACTGTTTCGGCTAGGGGGTCATCCCGACTTACCAAACCGATGCAAACTCCGAATACCTACAAGTGCCGAGCATGGGAGACACACGGCGGGTGCTAACGTCCGTCGTGAAAAGGGAAACAACCCAGACCGTCAGCTAAGGTCCCAAAGTTATGGTTAAGTGGGAAAACGATGTGGGAAGGCTTAGACAGCTAGGAGGTTGGCTTAGAAGCAGCCACCCTTTAAAGAAAGCGTAATAGCTCACTAGTCGAGTCGGCCTGCGCGGAAGATGTAACGGGGCTCAAACCATACACCGAAGCTACGGGTATCACTTAGGTGATGCGGTAGAGGAGCGTTCTGTAAGCCTGTGAAGGTGAGTTGAGAAGCTTGCTGGAGGTATCAGAAGTGCGAATGCTGACATGAGTAACGACAATGGGTGTGAAAAACACCCACGCCGAAAGACCAAGGTTTCCTGCGCAACGTTAATCGACGCAGGGTTAGTCGGTCCCTAAGGCGAGGCTGAAAAGCGTAGTCGATGGAAAACAGGTTAATATTCCTGTACTTCTGGTTATTGCGATGGAGGGACGGAGAAGGCTAGGCCAGCTTGGCGTTGGTTGTCCAAGTTTAAGGTGGTAGGCTGGAATCTTAGGTAAATCCGGGATTCTAAGGCCGAGAGCTGATGACGAGTGTTCTTTTAGAACACGAAGTGGTTGATGCCATGCTTCCAAGAAAAGCTTCTAAGCTTCAGGTAACCAGGAACCGTACCCCAAACCGACACAGGTGGTTGGGTAGAGAATACCAAGGCGCTTGAGAGAACTCGGGTGAAGGAACTAGGCAAAATGGCACCGTAACTTCGGGAGAAGGTGCGCCGGGTGAGGGTGAAGGACTTGCTCCGTAAGCTCATGCCGGTCGAAGATACCAGGCCGCTGCGACTGTTTATTAAAAACACAGCACTCTGCAAACACGAAAGTGGACGTATAGGGTGTGACGCCTGCCCGGTGCCGGAAGGTTAATTGATGGGGTTAGCTAACGCGAAGCTCTTGATCGAAGCCCCGGTAAACGGCGGCCGTAACTATAACGGTCCTAAGGTAGCGAAATTCCTTGTCGGGTAAGTTCCGACCTGCACGAATGGCGTAACGATGGCGGCGCTGTCTCCACCCGAGACTCAGTGAAATTGAAATCGCTGTGAAGATGCAGTGTATCCGCGGCTAGACGGAAAGACCCCGTGAACCTTTACTATAGCTTTGCACTGGACTTTGAATTTGCTTGTGTAGGATAGGTGGGAGGCTTTGAAGCGTGGACGCCAGTTCGCGTGGAGCCAACCTTGAAATACCACCCTGGCAACTTTGAGGTTCTAACTCAGGTCCGTTATCCGGATCGAGGACAGTGTATGGTGGGTAGTTTGACTGGGGCGGTCTCCTCCTAAAGAGTAACGGAGGAGTACGAAGGTGCGCTCAGACCGGTCGGAAATCGGTCGTAGAGTATAAAGGCAAAAGCGCGCTTGACTGCGAGACAGACACGTCGAGCAGGTACGAAAGTAGGTCTTAGTGATCCGGTGGTTCTGTATGGAAGGGCCATCGCTCAACGGATAAAAGGTACTCCGGGGATAACAGGCTGATACCGCCCAAGAGTTCATATCGACGGCGGTGTTTGGCACCTCGATGTCGGCTCATCACATCCTGGGGCTGAAGCCGGTCCCAAGGGTATGGCTGTTCGCCATTTAAAGTGGTACGCGAGCTGGGTTTAGAACGTCGTGAGACAGTTCGGTCCCTATCTGCCGTGGACGTTTGAGATTTGAGAGGGGCTGCTCCTAGTACGAGAGGACCGGAGTGGACGAACCTCTGGTGTTCCGGTTGTCACGCCAGTGGCATTGCCGGGTAGCTATGTTCGGAATAGATAACCGCTGAAAGCATCTAAGCGGGAAACTAGCCTCAAGATGAGATCTCACTGGGACCTTGAGTCCCCTGAAGGGCCGTCGAAGACTACGACGTTGATAGGTTGGGTGTGTAAGCGCTGTGAGGCGTTGAGCTAACCAATACTAATTGCCCGTGAGGCTTGACCATATAACACCCAAGCAATTTGCTGACTCGAAAGAGCACCAGATTGCGGTGTGTGAAGACGAAACGAACCGAAAGTTCGAGAACAAACACACAAACTATCGCATACCCATTCGCTGGAGCGTGAACCTGTAAAGGCCCACGACCTGGCTACCGAATTTCTTGACGACCATAGAGCATTGGAACCACCTGATCCCATCCCGAACTCAGCAGTGAAACGATGCATCGCCGATGGTAGTGTGGGGTTTCCCCATGTGAGAGTAGGTCATCGTCAAGATTAAATTCCGAAACCCCAATTGCGAAAGCAGTTGGGGTTTTGTTTTGTCCGGAATAAAAGCACGATTCGGACCTGCACAAATTTGCACAGTTATTTTCGACTCATGACACTAGAATAGATCCAACTTTTTCGGAGTCATAGCCTTTATGCCAGATCCGGTTGACGCCTCCGGGCTGTCAGAATTACCGCTGGACGACTTGGTGGCGTGTCATGAGTGCGACTTGCTGATGCGCAAGCCCGAGCTCGCCCATGGCGAGAAAGCCCTGTGTCCGCGCTGCGGCTACGAGCTCTACGCCCATCGGCACAATGTTGTGCAACGCAGTCTCGCCTTGGTCCTCGCCGCACTGTTGTTGTACATCCCTGCGAACTTTTTACCCATCATGCAGCTCAATCTACTCGGGCAGTCGTCACAAGACACTGTCTGGACCGGCGTTGTCGGTCTGTTCGATACCGGGATGCAAGGTGTGTCGGTCATCGTGTTTCTGTGCAGCATGGGAATTCCGCTACTCAAGCTGCTCTGCCAACTGGCCGTGCTGCTGAGTATTCGTTTTGATGTCGGCCGTAGTTACGGTTTGCTGCTTTATCGGATTTATCACCATTTACGAGACTGGGGGATGCTCGAGGTTTACCTCATGGGCGTTCTGGTGGCGATCGTCAAACTGGCAGATATGGCAGCAATCACTGTTGGTCTTGGCCTGGCGTGCTTTATCGGTTTGTTGTTGGTTCAGGTTTGGCTGGAAGTTGTGATGTCGCCTCATCAGATCTGGCAGGCTTTATCAGGAGAGGATGCCCATGCGGGCGATTGATGCAGGCATTCTGATTTGTACCGAATGCCATGAGTTGAACAAGCAGGACGCTGACACCGACGAGCAGGTCTGCACTCGTTGTGGTGCGCTGGTTCACGCGCGTCGCCCGAACAGTGTGATGCGCACATGGGCGCTGCTGGTGACGGCCGCGGTGCTCTACATCCCAGCCAACGTGCTTCCGATCATGACGGTCAGCTCTCTGGGTCAGGGCGATCCGAGCACCATCATGTCCGGTGTGATCCAACTGGTTCAGCACGGCATGATTCCCATCGCCGCCGTGGTTTTCATCGCCAGTATTCTGGTACCGACGTTCAAACTGGTGGGCATCGCCTTGCTGCTGTTTTCCGTGCAGCGCCGCCAGCCACTTTCTGCACGCCAACGCATCTGGATGTACCGCTTTATCGAGTTCATCGGCCGCTGGTCAATGCTCGATATTTTTGTGATCGCTATCCTGGTGGCCGTCGTGAATTTTGGACGGCTTGCCAGTGTCGAAGCCAATCTTGGCGCCATCGCTTTCGCCAGTGTGGTGATTTTGACGATGCTTGCCGCAGTAACTTTCGATCCCCGACTGATTTGGGATAACACGGAGTCGGACGACGACCATGACTGATTTGCCTACAGCGAAAACCCGACCGGCCTCGAACTGGTCCGCCATTTGGGTGTTGCCCCTGATCGCTCTGATCATTGGCGGTTGGCTCGGCTGGCGTGCCTACAGCGAAACCGGCATCGAGATTCAGGTGCGTTTCGAAAGTGGTGAAGGCATTCAGGCCAACAAGACTGAAGTCGTTTACAAAGGCATGTCGGTCGGCAAGGTGAAAACCCTCACGCTCGACGATGAAGGCGCCTCAAAAGGGGTGATCGCCACCGTCGAGATGAACAAGGACGTGGAGCCATACCTGCGCACCAGTACACGCTTCTGGCTCGTCAAGCCGAGCGTGACCCTGGCCGGTATCACAGGGCTGGAAACCCTGGTCTCCGGTAACTATGTGGCGATCAGTCCGGGCGAAGGGGAACCTACGCGCAAGTTCAAGGCGCTGGCCGAAGAGCCGCCGCTGTCTGACGCCCAACCCGGTCTGCACCTGACCATCAAGGCTGATCGCCTTGGCTCGCTGAACCGTGGCAGCCCGGTGTTCTACAAGCAGATCAGGGTCGGCCAGATCAAAAGCTACCTGTTGTCCGAAGACCAAAGTACCGTTGAGCTCAAGGTGTTCATCGAGCCCACCTACGCCAAGCTGGTGCGCAAACACACGCGTTTCTGGAATGCCAGCGGCATCAGCATCGACGCTAACCTGTCCGGTGTGAAAGTGCGCAGCGAATCCCTGGCGAGCATCGTCGCCGGCGGTATCGCCTTCGCCACGCCGGAGAACCGCAAGGACAGCCCGCCCACCGATCCGAGCCTGCCATTTCGTCTCTACGAAGATTTCGATGCCGCCGCAGCCGGTATCCGGGTCAAGGTCAAACTCAGTGACTTCGAAGGCATGCAGGCTGGCCGGACGCCGGTGATGTACAAAGGCATTCAGGTCGGCACGCTCAAAGCGCTCAAGATCGATCCTGATCTGTCCAGTGCCACCGCGGAATTGACCCTTGATCCGCTGGCTGAGGATTACCTCGTTGATGGCACCCAGTTCTGGGTGGTCAAACCCTCGATCTCCCTCGCGGGCATTACCGGTCTCGAAGCGCTGGTCAAAGGTAACTACATTGCCGTGCGCCCAGGGGACAAGGGGGCAGCTCCGCAGCGCGAATTCGTGGCGAGGCCGAAAGCGCCGCCGCTCGACTTGCGTGCACCGGGCCTGCACCTGGTGCTGTTCACCGAGAACCTCGGCTCACTGGAAGTCGGCAGCCCGATTCTCTACAAGCAGGTCAAGGTCGGTTCGGTCCAGAGCTATCAGTTCTCGCGCACCAAGAAACAGTTGGTGATTGGCGTGCACATCGAGAAGGAATACGAAGGGCTGGTTAACGCCTCAACGCGTTTCTGGAACGCCAGCGGTATTACGCTCACGGGTGGATTGACCGGAGGAATCCAGGTCAAAAGTGAGTCGCTGCAAAGCCTGATGGCCGGCGGTATCGCCTTCGAAACACCGCAAGCCAAAGCGCCATTGCAAAAACGCATTCCACGTTTCCGTCTGTTCGCCAGCCATGACGAAGCCAACCAGAAAGGCACCGTGGTTACGATCAAGGTCGATCGTGCCGATGGTTTGCGCAGCGGCACTCCTGTGAGATTCAAAGGCCTGGATGTGGGCAAGATTGAAGACGTCGACCTCAGTGATGATTTGCAATCGGTGCTGCTGACCGCGCGGATCACCGAAGTGCCGGAGCGCATTGCCCGCGTCGGCAGTCAGTTCTGGGTGGTCAAACCCGAGCTGGGTCTGATCAAGACCTCGAACCTGGAAACCCTGGTGACTGGCCAGTACATCGAAGTGCAGCCTGCAGCGAAGAACCTTGGCCCACAGAAAAACTTCGTCGCCCTGGCGAATGCACCGGAAACCGCCAAACAGGAACCCGGTTTAAGCTTGGTCCTGAGCGCCGCTCGCCGTGGCTCGTTGAAAACCGGTGTGCCGGTGACCTATCGCGAGGTCACGGTGGGCAAGGTGACGGGTTATGAACTCGGCCAGACCGCTGACCGTGTTCTGGTGCACATTCTGATCGAACCGAAATACGCACCGTTGGTGCGCAGCGGCACACGTTTCTGGAACACCAGCGGTTTTGGTTTCGACTACGGTTTGTTCAAGGGGGCGACGGTGCGCACCGAGTCGCTGGAGACGCTGATTCAGGGCGGCATTGCCTTCGCCACCCCGGACGGTGATCGCATGGGCAGCCCGGCACGGCCTGAGCAGACGTTCCCGTTGTTCGACAAGTTTGAAGATGAATGGCTGACCTGGGCGCCGAAGATTTCCCTCGGCAAATAGCAAGTACCTGAGTGGGCGTTTGTGAGGACGCTTTCACGGGCTTGCCCGCGATGCGGCCCTAAAGTTCACTAAAAATCCCACGCAATAAAAAGGCCGCGATCCATTTGGATCGCGGCCTTTTTATTGACTTCAATTAACCCAAATCAGACCGCATCCAGCTCCGGCTCGTCTGCTTCAACGTTAACGGCAGCCTTCACCTCATCGTGACGACGAATGTACTTCCAGTCCGCCTCATCAATGTAGATGCCGTTCGGCCCGCTCCCGCCTTCCAGGTCAATCGCAACACTGGCACAGACCTGAGGTTTCACGCTCGCCAGAATCGGCACGAAGCCCAGTTGCAGACTGGTTTCCAGCAGCGCTGCCTGGTTCTTCTCGTCGATGTCCGCTGCCTCGTCGAGGTAGTACGGCAGGCGCACGCGGCCGGCCTGGTCGCGGTCCATCAAGTGCAGCAACAAGTACATGTTGGTCAACGCCTTGATGGTCATCGTGGTGCCGTTGGACGCGGCGCCATCGATGTCGGTATGAATCACCGGCTGACCGTTGACCTTGGTGATCTCGAACGCCAGTTCGAACAAGTCCTTGAGACCGAGCTGGTTGTGGTTCGCGGCCACCAGGCGCGCCAGGTATTCCTTGGCTTCTTCGTTCTTGTTGTCCTGATCGGCGCTCTGGCTCAGGTCGAACACGGAGAGGGTTTCGCCTTCTTCGTACTGGCCGGCGCTGTGGATGATCTGGTCGATGTGCTTCAACGCTTCCTTGTTCGGCGCGAGGACGATACGGAAGCTCTGCAGGTTGGAGACCTGACGCTTGTTGATCTCGCGGTTGAACAGCGCCAGTTGATGCTCGAGGCTGTCGTAGTCGCTGCGGATATTGCGCAGGGTCCGGGCGATGTCGGTGACCGCCGCGCGACGTGCCTTGCCGAGGGTCAGGGCTTCGTCCGTGCGATGCGCATAGGCGTTGATCAGCAGTTGCAGGCGACGCTCCATATCGTCTTCGCTGTCGAACTTGGCCACGCCCTTGAGGCGCACCTGAGCGTATAGCGCGTCGATCTGGCCATCGCTGCGTAGCAAACCCTGCCAGCTGTCCTGATAGTCGTTGAGCAGCGGCAGCAGGTTGTCCATGGAATCGTCGATCGGGTCCATGAACGGCGTGCCGAACGGCAGGTCTGCCGGCAACAGTTGGCGGCGGCGCAGGGCGTCGTCGAGGGTGCGCTGCTTGGCTTCCATGTCGCCGATCTGTCGGCCGACCAGTTGCAGCTTGGCCGACAGTTGCTGGACGCGTTCGGTGAAGGCGTCGCTGGAACGCTTCAACTCGTCCTGTGCCGCTTCCATCTGTGCCAGTTGCTCAAGCTTGTCGCCTTCTTCGGCGCTCAGGGTTTGCGCGCGACGGAAATCTTCCAGGGCTTTTTGCGCGTCCAGCACTCGCTGGTACAGCGCTTCGGTCTGGGTCTTGCTCGCGGCGCGGTCGGCGGCCACGGCTTGCTGGGTTTTCAGTTGCTTGAGTTCTTTGTCCAGACGCTCTTTCTGATCGCGCAATGCTGCACGGTCAGCCAGCGCCTGCAACGCCGGAGGTTCGATGTGCGAGAGGTCGATGGACAGGCCCGGCACTTCGAAGCGTTCGCCTTTGAAACCGTCGAGGATCAGCTCCATGGATTTGACCCACTGACCGTCTTCGTCCAGCGCGATGCCGTGCTCGCCCAGCGGCAGGCTGAACAATGCGCTGTTGAACAGGCGCATCAGGCGCTCGACATCCTGTTGCGAGAACTCTTCGCGCAGGCGGGCGTAGCTGTTGTTGTCGGCATGATCGAGTTGCTGCTTGACCGACTTCAGGCGTTTTTCCAGATCCCGCAGACGTTCTTCCAGGTCTTCGGCAGAGAATTGCCGCGACTGCGCCAATGCGCCGGCCAGTTCATCGTGAGCGTCCTTGGCCGCGAGCAACTGCTGTTCCAGCACTTTCACGTCATCGACCAGCGCGAAGCGATTCTTCAGCGCCGAGAGTTCGCCGAGCCAGCGCTGGATGCCGGTGATTTCCCGCTCCAGGCGCATCAGCTCCTGAGTGCCGCCACGCTGATCGTTTTGCAGTGCGTCCTGCTCGTTACGGTAATGCTCGGCCTGAATCGTCAGCTCTTCCTTGCGCGCACTGGCGTAGTCCGACCAGGTGCCGAGCAACGAATCGAGCAGCGGCGAGATCCGGTGCAGTTTGCCGCGCAGGATATTGCGCTGGGTCACGCCTGCCGCGAGGGCTTCAACCAAAGGACCAGCAGTGACCAGGGAGTTGTAGTCCTGCTCCATGCGTCGTACATCGCGGAACGCTTCTTCGCACGCGGCGATGTAATCGACGCTGCCGGAACGCAGGCTGTGTTCGAAGGCATCGAGGAACAGCTGCTTGAGCTTGGCAGCGGTGATTTCGCGCATGTGCAGCAGGTTGATGAACAGAGCGCGGAAGGTCTTCAGGCTCTGTTCGCTGGTGGAGCGCAGCGGGATCAGGGTCAAATCCAGCGGGATCGACGTGTGGCCGCCGACCAGCAAGCGACGCAGTTCATCCGGCTTGAGTTCGTAGGCCTTCAGGCCCTCGCGTTCAAGGTTGGTAAACAGCTCTTTCTGACGCAGGCAGGTGTCGTTTTTCTGGTAATGCGCCAGATCCAGTTTGCCGGCGTAGGCAAAGAACTGATGGCCGAAACCACCGCCCGGGCCGCGACCGACCACACCGATCACGTGCGGACCGTGGGGCAGCGAGACTTCAACGAGGATGTAACTGGTGTCCGAGGCGAAGTAGAAGCGCCGGGATTGTTCCAGGCTGTACTTGCCGAAACTCATGTCCGACATGCGCGCCAGAATCGGGAATTGCAGCGCGTTGATCGAGGCGGATTTACCGAGGTTGTTCGCGCCGTAGACCGACAGCGGTTCTTCCAGCGGGAACAGGCCGAGGCTGTAACCGGCGGTGTTCAAAAGGGCAAAGCGGCGGATGCCGTAGCGTTCCTTGCTCATGCGTCGGTCTCCTGTTCTTCGGCAATGGCACGGGCCATGGCGTCTTCTTCGCTTTCTTCAGCGAAATCGCTGAGGTCCAGCGGATCATCGGTCTGCAACAGTTTTTCGTCGCTGTCGTCGTCGATCAGCACCGGAACCGGCAGCGGCAATACGCTGTGCAGGCTGGCGGCCAGGTCACGGTCCTGCTGGACCGACAGGCAAACATCGAGGAAACGGTGCATCGGCGGCAGGAAACGGTAAACGCCGTTTTCTTCGCCGGCGAAACCGAGCTGCGTCATGCGGCGCATGATTTTTTCTTCGAGTTCTTCGACAGTCTGCACTTCAGCCTGAATGAACAGGTCGCGGTACTTTTCCAGCAACGACGGCAGTTCGTCGCGACCGAGGCTGCCACCGTCGAGCACGGCAATCGGGTCACGGCCCTGATCGGCCAGATGCTCGACGAGGATGAAGGTGAACAGCGCCAGACGTTGTGCAGTCTTGTTCACCGCAGCGGCGGCGAGGTCCGGCACGAAGTAGTAGAAACCCCTCGTATCGCAGACCAGTTCAAAACCCAACGCCTTGAACAGCGTGCGGTACTGATCCTGGAAGTTCGACAGTTGTGCGTACAGCTCCGGATCGCGGCGGCTGACGTGGTAGCCCTTGAACAGCTCGCGAAAGATCGGCGCCAGCTGGGACAGTTCGGATAGATCAAGATGCATGTGGGATGCTCGCAGAATCCTCGGCGGCGGTATCGCGGGCCGAGAGCAGGGCGAAGGAGCGCAGGTTGACCTGGTGCTCGTGAGTGTGGTAATCGCGGCGTTCCAGACGCTCGCGTTTGAAACGTTTTTCCCGTGACAGGCGAGAGAACCAATAAAGCAGTTCGTCGGTGGCGCCGTCCGGCTCCTGCTCCAGCAACCAGGTCATCAGGTCCGGCATCGGCAGGGCATCTTCGCAGCGTTCGAGCATTTCCCGAACGGTGCGTGGCGCACGCGGTGCTTCGCCTTTCTGGGTCTTGTGGGCCTTGGGGAAGCGTGCTGGCTTCGGCTCGAAACGGGCCAATGCGTAAACGTAGGCTTCGACCTGACTGGCGCTGCCGAGGAAGGTGCTTTGCGGCCGAGTGAACATCGGCATTGCCGCTTGCGGCACCGCATCGATGCCTTTGCGACGAATGGCCGACAAGGCCAGTGCCGCGCCACGGGTCACGGCGTTGTGACGACGGGCTTCTTCGCGCAGCGGCAGCAGCAGTTCGCGGGCATGACGCAAGGTCAATTGGGCGCTGGTCTGCATCTCGAGGATGCGCGCGTGGGTGCGCAGCAGCATGTCGTCATCGACCAGGTGGCCGAGGCGTTGCTGCTCGGTGAGCATCTTCAGCAGGACATTTTCGACCTTGCGCACGCCTTGCTCGAAGGCGCCGTCAGCGTTCACCAACTGAATCATCGGTTCGACGTATTCGTCCCAGGTCGCCAGTACTTCAGCGTAACGCTGACGCAGGGGAATCTGCCGGTCGCTGGTCTTGGCGCGCTCGGCCACGGCCACCAGGGCCTGTTCGTCGTTGGCGAGTTTCTTCAATACATCCCGTACGCGCATGTCGAGCAGGCGCAACTGGCGCGCCAGGTCGTGGCCGTCGCGGATGTCGAAGGCGTCCTGGATGTAACCGGCCAGGCGTTCGAGGTGGCGCAAATAGGCTTCGATTTCCAGGCACAGGCCCAGACGGTGCTCTCGGCGCAGGTAAGCGAGGAAGTCGTGGATTTGCGCGTTGAGCTCGAAACGGTTCGGGCTTTTCGCCACGGGAACCAGAATGTCGAGGCGGATCCACACGTCCAGCAGACTGGTGATGTCCTGCGGCGTACTGTCGAGTTGCTGGGCGGCCAATTGCGTGCGCAGTTCGTTGAGGCTCAGTGTGCCTTGGTCGAAGTGCTCGCACAGTGGCTCCAGAAGTGCCCAGTGTTCAGCGAGGGCGCGCAAGACGCGCTTGGGTTCGATCATCGGAATGGCCGGCTGGTTGGCGATTAAAAGCCGCGATTGTACTGCATCGGGGGCGATGCGATTAGGTGGAAAGACTGTCGGTGAAGTCTATCGACCAACAGCGCGGGCGATCTTGAGCGAAGGGCGGTAGAATCAGCGCACTTTAGTTATCCACAAGTGGCCGACCTTTGCTAATCGAGTCCCGTCGTCGCGCTTATTTGACCGCCATGCAGGTGGTCAACTGGCTGCCGCGCACCGAATTGCCCTTTGCCGCGCCTTCGCGGCCAGAGCTACTGGAGATGCCCGAGCCATTGGTCGTCGCACCGGTGGCGCTGGCGCCAGTGGTCGATGCGCCCGCGGAACCGGTGGTCAAACCGGCCGAACGGGTAAAAATAGAGGTGCCGCGGCCATCGTTGGCCAGCACGCGTGACAACGCCAAGGTTGAAGAAGAGGAGGCACCGGTCGCGGTCAAGGCGCCCGTCGTGCCACCGCCGCGATTCGCCCTGCAATTGTTGCGCGCCGGTCGCTGCCTGCTGCTGGTGGAGTTACCCACAGGCGAAACCTTCCAGACCCGCGACCCCGCGTATCTGCTGCTCAAGGACATGCTGCGCGCCGCCGGTCTGCCGGACAGCCCGCAGATCGTCGGCGAACCGGTGCGCTGGCCGCTGCTGGCCCGAGGTACGATGGATCAAGGCCCGGAAGCCGCTCGTGATTTTGTGCAAGGTTTTCTCTCGGCCCGCCTGGAAGACGCACCCTGCGTCTGTGTGTGGCTGATCGGCCTGCCGGCGGTACGTTTCGCCGCAGAGGCAAATGCCGAATCCTTCAACCGTGAACTCCAGGTCGACGGCCTGGGTACGGTCTGGGCCCTGCCGGGTCTGGAATTATTAATGGAAGAGCCACAGCGTAAGGCTGATGTCTGGCAAGCCATGCGTCGGCTGATGGCGCGCTGGAAAGAATCGAATGAGTGACGCTGTATCGTTTCGCCCGATGACCGAGGCGGACCTGGACGCTGTGCTGAAAATCGAATACGCGGCGTACAGCCATCCGTGGACCCGCGGGATTTTTCTCGATGGGCTGGGCAAGTACCAGATCTGGCTTATGTTTGAAGGTTCGCAACAGGTCGGGCACGGCGTGGTGCAGATCATTCTTGATGAAGCGCACCTGCTGAACATCACCGTCAAACCGGAAAGTCAGGGGCGTGGGCTGGGTTTGACGCTGCTGGAGCACCTGATGGCGATTGCCTGCAAGGCTGAGGCGCGGGAATGTTTTCTGGAAGTGCGCGACAGCAATCGGCCGGCGTTTCGGCTGTATGAGCGGTATGGGTTTAACGAGATTGGCCGGCGTCGGGATTATTATCCGGCGGTGGGCGGGCGCGAAGACGCGGTGGTCATGGCCTGCACCCTGGTTGACTGACGCATAACCATTGTGGCGAGGGAGCTTGCTCCCGCTGGGCCGCGAAGCGGGCCTGATCGTGAGCAGGTCATAATCTATGCGACTGCTTCGCAACCGAAAGGGAGCAAGCTCCCTCGCCACAGAGTCAAAGAATTACAGACTCACCGATTCCCATCCATCGGTTCCCGCTTCGCCAATTCCTCCTCATCCAGACCATTACCCCCGCCGATGTCATCTTCATCGACAACGCTCAAATCCCAATCGGCCTGGCCTCCTTCACCCGCCTCATGGGCATCTCGCGCACCGTCTTCACGGATCAGTGTTTCCGGGCTCATGTCATCATCGGTAGACTCATGGTCGGCGGTCGAGGCGCCAGTCATGCCGGCTTCGCGCACGCGCTCGCGCGGCATGAGTTGCTCGCGCTCGTTTTCCGGCAGTTCATCGCCGATTTTGGCACTAGGTTCTTCCTCATCGAAATCCAGCTCATGCATCGAGCCCATGCGGTCTTCGTTGTCGTCGATGGGCTCGGGTTGCACCGCATCGAACGGACGTCGTGAATCAGTCATGGCAATTCCTCATACTGTGGGCCTTACTACGGTGGACCCACTGGGTTCCTCAGAATTCAACCGCCATGGCGTTCAGGTAATATGCATCAGCGGCAATCTGCATCTCGCGCGTGACCCCGACGGACGGTTGTCTGTCAAAGCTGCGCATCATTATCGAGGCTTCATTGCATGAACGAATTACAAGATCTGATTGATAACAACGAGCGCTGGGCTGACGCGATCACTAAAGAAGATCCTGACTTCTTCGCCAAACTGGCCCGTCAGCAAACACCGGAGTTCCTCTGGATCGGCTGCTCCGACGCCCGCGTGCCGGCGAACGAGATTGTCGGCATGCTGCCCGGCGACCTGTTCGTCCACCGCAACGTAGCCAACGTGGTGCTGCACACCGACCTCAATTGCCTGTCGGTAATTCAGTACGCGGTTGACGTGCTCAAGGTCAAACACATCCTTGTTACCGGCCATTATGGCTGCGGGGGTGTGCGCGCCTCGATGCAGGATCGCCAATTTGGCTTGATCGACGGCTGGCTGCGTTCTATTCGTGATCTTTATTACGAAAAGCGTGAAGAACTCTCCAAACTGCCTACCGAGGAGGAGCAGGTTGATCGCCTCTGCGAACTCAACGTGATCCAGCAAGTGGCCAACGTCGGGCACACCAGCATTGTTCAAAATGCCTGGCACCGCGGGCAGAAACTGTCGATTCACGGCTGCATCTATGGCATCAAGGACGGTCGGTGGAAGAGCCTGAACGCAACCATCAGTGGTTTCGAGCAGTTGCCGCCACAGTACCGCCTGCGTCCGTTCGAGCCGCTGTAAATAACATCAGCAAAGGCTTCACCGACGCCAATGCTGGAAGAACGACTGGCCATCGACATTCGGTGTTTCGTCGTAGCCAGTGATCCAGCCTCGGCAGCAAGGACAGGCGCAGCGGCAGGCGAATTGCCGCTGCAGCTTGTCTTCGGTCATGGCTAAATCAATCGTCAGCCGATCGCCTTTCCTGATGTCTTTCAGCGCCCATAACCATAGCTCGCTCATGTCGAGAAAGGTGTTGGGGTCGCAGGCGTGGCTGAGCAATCCACAGAACCGTGGGTCGTACACGTGGATGCCCGGCGCCATTTGCCGGGTATGTCGACAGCGATACGGCAATAGATGTCCGGAAACCCGGCAGATTCGACTCAGGCGTGGAAACTCCCGCAGAGCGCAGACGGCTTTTGCCTTTGCCTGAGGGCTATAGACGATCTGAAAATCTTCCAGGGAGGGGAATCCAAGGCTCAACGGCAGCTCAACAAACGGGTAGATGCCTTTGGACGGCGGTGGGGGTAATGCTTGTTCAGCGTGGGCTTTCATAACAATCCTTGTCGGCGGGGCGCTGCGACTTCCGTCAGCTGACATCCTGTCAGCCCTGCAGCGCATGGGGACCTCCCAAGACTCTCGCAAAAGAAACAACCGGTCTACTGTCATAACTGACAGAGGAAAAACGCGCGTTCCCACGTCAGCCAAGGCTCACGCAGGAACGTGGTTCAGCATTTTACAAATGTGGAGCAGGTACCGCGGTCGCAGGCGCCGGGACCTTGAGCTGTTTGAGCTGAGTCTTGATCGGCGCCGTCGAGCATTTGGCCGTGGCTTGTCCTGGCGTCAGGTTGCGGATCGAGGTGTAGAACAGCTCGCAGGTCTTATCGGCCTGGGCCACCTGCCAGGTCTGGGTGCAACTTCTCAGTTCAATGTCTGGATTGCTGTCCGGGTCTCGGCCCATGGCGGCCTGCCAGCACGCGGCACTCAAATCCTGGCCCATGACTTTCAGGCCCGCCGCGTCGGCCTGGGCCTGGGCATCCTTACCGGAATAGCTGTCCGGGTCGGCGGCGTACCAGATGTAGCTCGGGTGGTTGGAACCCAGCACCGGCACTTTTACCCCGTCCTTCGGACTGATGGTTGCCAGGCCCAGCACGTTTACGGTCGGCCCATATTGCTGCTTGATCCAGTTGCGTACCGGCGCACCGAACGCGACCATCGGCAGCGTGGTACCGCTGGCGTTCTGGCTGACTTCCTTGACCATGGTGGTCTGGTAGTCCTTGAAGTAGTCGTAGACGCCTTCCAGATCCTTGCCGGCGTTGGAGGGCGCGGCAATCGGGGCGATGTCGATGATGGTCTGGAATGCCGGCGTCTGATCGGCAGCGATCCCGTTGACCGTCAGCAACGTGGCCCACCGATCAGTGGTGGCCGATTTCAGGTAATCCTGCGCCTGGGTCAGAGAGTAATCCGGCGGGAAGTGCAGCAACTCGACGCTTCTGCGGTTCTCCAGCGCCATGCCCAGCGGCAGGAACAAATACCAGCTGTAAGCCCATTTGCCGTCGGCATTCAGCTTGCTGGCGCCGGTGTAGGCCAGGTCGCCTGCATCGAGCAGCGCCGCCAACGGCTTTTCATAGCCCCGGGGCACCCCGGTGATCGCGGCATAGAGTTGATCGTTATCGGTTTTGACCTGCACCTTCGCATCACTGTAACCATCGCGCTGCACGCTTTGCGTCAGGTAATGCTCGACGGTTTGCTCCAGCGTCCAGTTGCGAAAGCAGATCACGTTGCAGTTGTTGGGGTAAGCAAACAGCCGGGTGACGCGCTCGGTGCTGCCCAGCTTCAGATCGGCGTCCGCATGGGCGGCGGCACTCAGGGTGAGGGCGGCGAGAGTGAGTCCTGCGAGTTTGAACATGCTCAGATCCTTTTCAGCGTGTGGGCCTCTGAAGCGGAGGCGGGTACAGTGGGATGTGACAGGTCAGGTTACCAGTGGCGCAGTGTCTACCTCTCTCAAGCACTGCTGGACTGGCGCAATACTGCACTGGGTAAAGGTGAAAAATGAAGCCCTCCACCGCTCTTGATCTGCAACGAGCAGCCGTTCGCGAGGTTGTAGGCCGCTTTCGTACAGCCAATCCTCGCGTGTTTGGTTCAGCACTGCTCGGAACGGATAAAGAGGGGGAGTGACCTTGATTTGCTGGTAGATGCACTGCCAGGCGCCACGCTTTTTGATCTTGGCGGTCTTCAGGTCGAACTCGAGGATTTGTTGGGGGGTAGTGTAGATCTGCTGACGCCCGGCGATCTTCCAGTGAAGTTTCGCCAGCAAGTGCTTGAGCAGGCTCGTCCATGCGCAATCGCATTGCTCACGGCTACTAGTGGTGTGGAATAAAGTCCAAGCCGCTTTGCTTGAACTTCTGAAGGTGTTACCCACCGATCAAGGCTGATTGCACCTGCCTCACAACAGGTGCAATCAACTCCGTTTACGGCATCACCGGCGCCGTATACGTCAGCGTCGTCCCCAACGCCCACAGCAGAAACAGCACCAGCGGCGTGTGCACCAGCAGTTGCACGAACGAAAACCCGATCAAGTCCCGCGCCTTCAACCCCAGCACGCCCAGCAATGGCAGCATGTAGAACGGGTTGATCAGGTTCGGCAGGGCTTCGGCGGCGTTGTAGATCTGCACGGCCCAGCCCAGGTGGTAGTTCAGGTCGGTGGCCACTTGCATCACGTACGGCGCTTCGATGATCCACTTGCCGCCGCCCGACGGAATGAAGAATCCGAGGATCGCCGAGTACACGCCCATCAGCAGCGCGTAAGTGTCGTGGGAGGCAATTTGTACGAAAAAGGTCGAGATGTGGTGAGCCAGGGTTTGCGCGTCAGTGCCTTTGACCGTGGTCATCAGCGCGGCGATCGAGCCGTACAACGGGAACTGGATCAGTACGCCGGTGGTGGTCGGAACCGCGCGGGACACCGCATCGAGGAAACTGCGCGGGCGCCAGTGCAGCAGGGCGCCGAGCATGATGAACAGGAAGTTGTAGGTGTTCAGCCCGGAAATCGCGCTGATCGCCGGTTTGGTCGAGAACTCGTGGAACAGCCACCCGGCTGCCAGCAACACCAGCAGAATCGTCAGCAACGGGCTGTGTTCCAGCCATTCGCCGGGACGAGTGCGCGGTTGCAGTGGCGGCAGGTTGAAGCTTGGATCGATGCCGCAGGCTTTGGCATCACGGGCCGAGTTCGGGCCGGGTGCGGTGGCGTAGGCAATGATCAGCGAAATGACGATCAGCGCCAGCAACATCACGCCGGACTGCCAGAGAAAGATCGTCTGTGTGAAAGGAATCACCCCGGTGATCGACAGAATCGACGGCGGCAGGCTGGCCGGGTTGGCCTGCAATTGCGCAGCGGACGACGACAGGCCCAAGGCCCACACGGCGCCAAGGCCCAAATACGCTGCGGCGCCGGCCGCGCGGTAATCCATTTTCAGATCGACACGGCGGGCGAGGGCGCGCACCAGCAAGCCGCCGAACACCAGCGACAAACCCCAGTTCAGCAGCGACGCGACCATGGAAATCAGCGCCACCCACGCCACGGCGGAACGACCGTTCTTCGGGATTCGCGCCAGACGGTCGATCAGCTTCACGGCAGGCGGCGAGCTGGCGACCACATAGCCGCCGATCACCACGAACGCCATTTGCATGGTGAACGGGATCAGGCTCCAGAACCCGTCACCGAACGCCATGGCCGCGTCGGTGGGCTTGGCGCCCATGAACAGGGTGGCGACGGCGACGATAATCACCGCCAGCGCGGCGAACACCCAGGAATCGGGAAACCAGCGTTCGGCAAAACTTGAACAGCGCAGGGCAAAGCGGGCAGAGCGGGTATCTTCGATATCAGCAGCCACGGGAGTACCTCTATTTTTATGTTTGTTGTGGTCTTCCAGGCCGCAGAGGCCCGTCTGGACAGGTGCCAACAGTAAATCAAACGGTCATGTTTTGTGACGAAGTTTTACCTGGCTGAGACTTTGGTCTAACGGGTTGTCCACTGGCGCGTTTGCGTAGACCATGGGCGCCTTGGTTTTTTGCCTACACCAGAGTTTTTTTGATGACAGCCCATAACGATTCGCGCCCGGCACCGTTCAGCCGCTCGGACTACAAGACCCTCGGCCTCGCGGCCCTCGGTGGTGCGCTGGAAATCTACGATTTCATCATTTTCGTGTTTTTCGCCCTGACCCTCAGCCAGCTGTTCTTTCCGCCGGAAATGCCCGAATGGCTGCGCCTGCTGCAAAGTTTCGGGATTTTCGTGACCGGTTATCTGGCGCGGCCGTTGGGCGGGATCCTGATGGCGCATTTCGCTGACCGGCTGGGGCGCAAGAAAGTCTTCAGCCTGAGCATTCTGATGATGGCGCTGCCGTGCCTGCTGATCGGCATCATGCCGACCTACGCCCAGATCGGCTATTTCGCGCCGCTGCTGCTGCTGGCCCTGCGCATTCTGCAAGGCGCGGCGGTGGGCGGTGAAGTGCCGAGTGCCTGGGTCTTCGTCGCCGAGCACGCACCGGTCGCGCACCGTGGTTATGCACTCGGTTTCCTGCAGGCGGGACTGACCTTTGGTTACTTGATCGGCGCGCTGACGGCGACCTTTCTGGCACAGGCGTTCACCCCGGCGGAAATCCTCGATTACGCATGGCGTTACCCGTTCCTGCTGGGTGGCGTATTTGGCGTGATAGGCGTCTGGCTTCGCCGCTGGCTCAGCGAAACCCCGGTGTTCATGGCGATGCAGGCCAAGCGTGATGCCGCCGTCGAACTGCCATTGCGCACGGTTCTGCGTGAGCATCGCCTGGCCATTTTACCGGCGATGATTCTTACCTGCGTGCTGACCTCGGCGGTGGTGGTGTTCGTGGTCATCACCCCGACCATGATGCAGAAAACCTTCGGCATGACCGCCAGCCACACCTTCGCCCTGAGTGCGCTGGGCATCGTGTTCCTTAACGTCGGCTGTGTGCTCGCCGGGTTGCTGGTCGACCGCATCGGCGCCTGGCGCACCGTGATGCTATACAGCCTGTTGCTGCCACTGGGCATTGGCGTGCTCTATACCAGCCTGATCATTGGCAGCAACTGGATCGGTCTGGCGTACGCGATTGCCGGCCTCGGTTGCGGCGTGGTCGGTGCGGTGCCGTCGGTCATGGTCAGCCTGTTTCCGGCGCGGATTCGCGTTTCAGGGATTTCCTTCACGTACAACATTGCCTACGCCGCGTGGGCGAGTATCACACCGCTGTTGCTGATTGGCCTGATGCCGTGGAGCCCTTGGATCTGCGTGATTTTCTGCGCCGTGATGGGCGCGGTGGGCGTGAGCAGCGCGTTGTATTTCGGTGCGCGCATGTCCAGAACAGGCAGTTGCCCGGCGGCGGGCGCCATCTGATCGAAAATGGCGCGGCGGATATGACAACTATTTTTGTAGGACAAGCCTGAAACACTCTTCAGAAAGTATTCCCGAGGCCGATGGCTAGGCTGCATGCCGCTTTCTATCTCTGCCCATCGGTGCTTTCCCATGTTCAACAAACGCTTGAAGCAAGAGTTGTCGGCTCTTCGCGAAGAACTCTCCAGCCTTCAGCAAGTGAAGGAAAGTCTGGAAAGCGAGATGCTGGTCCTGACCCTTGATCCCGATGGGCGAATTCAATCGGTGAATCAGAACTTTCTCAGCGAGATGCTCTACAAGAGCCATGACCTGATCGATCGTCCGATCGAAGACATTGTGCCTCCCCACGTGAAGTCCGATGAATTCCACCACCGTTTCAAGGCTGCGCTGACCCGTGGCGAGCATTTCGCCGGTGCGGTGCGCCTGCTGCGTGGCGATGGCCAGGAGGCCTGGTTGCGCTCGATCCTGCAGCCGGTGCGTTCCTCGGACGGGCGGATCAAGCATTTCTCGATTTTTTCCAGTGACCTGACCCGCACCATCGAGGCCTCCCGTGAGCACGAAAACCTGATCGGTGCGTTGGTGCGCTCGACGGCGGTGATCGAATTCGACCTCGCGGGCAACGTGCTCACAGCCAATGAACGGTTCCTCAACGGCATGGGTTACAGCCTGGCGCAGATCAAGGGCAAACATCACCGTACCTTCTGTGATGCGCAGGAATACAACAGCGCCGAGTATCAGGACTTCTGGCGACGCCTGAATGCCGGCGAATATGTCGCCGGCCGCTTCAAGCGCGTGGATAGCCACGGGCGTACGGTCTGGCTGGAGGCGTCCTACAACCCGGTGGTCGACGCCAACAACAAGCTCTACAAAGTGGTGAAGTTCGCCACGGTGATTACCGATCAGGTCAATCAGGAACTGGCCGTCGCTGAAGCGGCGAACATTGCCTATGGCACCTCGCAGCATACCGATCAAAGCGCCCAGCGCGGCACCGCCGTGGTGACGCAAGCGGTGAACGTGATGCGCGACCTGGCCAAGCACATGCAAACCGCCGGCGAAGGCATCGAGGCCTTGAACGAGCAATCGCTGGTGATCGGCACCATCGTCAAAACCATCAGTGGCATTGCCGAACAGACCAATCTGCTGGCGCTCAACGCGGCCATCGAAGCCGCCCGGGCCGGTGAACAGGGCCGCGGTTTTGCCGTGGTGGCGGACGAGGTCCGGCAACTGGCTTCGCGCACCAGCCAGGCCACCGATGAAATTGTCCTGGTGGTCCGTCAGAACCAGGACATGGCGCGTAACGCCGTGTCCCTGATGACCGACGGCAAACTCCAGGCCGAACAAGGCCTGGCGCTGGCGGCAGAGGCGGGGACGGTCATTGTCGAGATTCAGGACGGCGCGCAGAAGGTGGTGAATGCGGTCGGACAGTTCGCCAATCAGCTGTCGAGTTGATGGTTAGCCTTTAAAAGATCGCAACCTGCGGCTGCTCCTACATTGGAATGGCGTACGCCCTGCAGGAGCTGCCGCAGGCTGCGATCTTTTCGACTGCTCGAACTCCCTATCTCGGGAAATCGCTACAATCGGCTCTTTTCCCAGGAGCAGATGCCATGAGCGCTTCCCACCGCCGCCCGGTTCCCTTGTCCAAGGCTTATCGCCTGCTCAATCATGGGCCGACCGTGCTGGTCAGCGCGGCCCATGACGGGCAGCGCAACATCATGGCGGCGGCCTGGGCCATGCCCCTGGATTTCGAACCGCCGAAAATTGCTGTGGTGCTGGACAAGTCCACCTGGACCCGGCAACTGCTGGAAGCGTCGGGCACATTCGTGCTGAACGTGCCCTGCGCCGCCCAGGCCGATATCGTGCAAACCGTTGGCTCGACGTCCGGCCTGGAGCTGACTCAGGGCCAGGGCCGGGACAAATTCCAGACCTATGGCTTGCAGACCTTCGGCGGCGAACTGATTGATGCGCCGATGCTCGAAGGTTGCGTGGCCTGGCTGGAATGCCGACTGCTGCCGGAGCCCGGCAATCACCAACAGTACGATCTGTTCCTGGCCGAAGTGATTGCCGCTCAGGCGGACGACCGCGTATTCAGCGATGGTCGCTGGCACTTCGAGGGGTACGATGCGTTGCGCACCTTGCACCACGTGGCAGGCGGGCATTTCCTGACAATCGGTGATCCGGTGGACGGCAAAACCCTACAGCCCTAAGACGTCACACCCAAACGTCATTTTCAGCCGTGCGCTCGCCGCCATTGCTGCCGGTGTTCAGCACGCCCCGGGGTTCGATCAGCAGGAGTTTCACCTCCTGCCCGGCGAACGGTTTGTGCTCGACCCCCTTGGGCACCACATACATTTCGCCGGCATTCACCAGCACGTGGCCATCGCGAAAATCGATGCGCAACTGGCCTTCGAGAACGATGAAGGCTTCGTCGGTATCAAGGTGGTCATGCCAGATGAAATCCCCCAGCAGCTTCACCACCTTGAACTGGTAGTCGTTCATTTCGGCGATGACCCGCGGTGTCCAGTGCGCGTCGATCCGGGAGATTTTTGCAGCGAAATTCAGGCTTTCGTAGGCTTTCATGGAGCAGCTCTCGTGGTTGATCGTGAAACCACGATAGCCACCGCAGCAGCGTGCTTCTTGTACGATTGTGCGTGGCTCAGCGGCGGTGCATTTTCATCCAGCGCGCTGGCGACAAACCGTAGGTTTTGCTGAACTGGCGGGTCATGTGGCTTTGATCGGTGAAGCCGGCGATCAGCGCGGCGCTGACCAGCGACTGGCCCTGAATCAGCAGCGAACGAACCAGGTCGAGGCGGCGCATGGTCAAGTAACGGTAAGGGCTGGTGCCGAACAACAGGCGAAAATCTCGCGACAGGCTCCAGCGATCCCGGCCGCTGTGGTGCGCCAGTTCTTCCAGCGTCACGGTGCGATCCAGTGCGCTGTGCATGTATTCCCGCGCGCGTTCCGCAGCCCTGTAGTCGAAGCTTGCATGCCTGGCAGTGACTCCGCCAGCGCTGTTCAAGGCTTGCGCCAGATCGAACAGTGCGTCTTGCGCTTCCAGCGGTTCGAGGGGGGTATCGAGGCTGCGCAGCAGAACCTCGGTGGCGGCGAACAGGCATGGATCGGTCGACAAACCGTTCTTGATGAACGGCAGTGGCTGACCGCCGAGCATCTGCTGGATAAGTGCCGGTTCTATGTACATCATCCGGTACTGGAATCCGAGCTCGGTCCCGGCTTCGCCATCGTGGATTTCGTCCGGGTGCAGCACGATCGTCCCACCGGGCAGGCTGTGGCGCCAACCGCCGCGGTACTGAAAGCGCTGCACGCCGGCGAGGGTGTGACCGATGGCGTAAGTGTCATGACGGTGCAGGTCGTAGCCATGTCCGGCAAAAAACGCCTCGAAGCGCTGCAGCCCCGCCACATCGGGCGCGCGGTGGAACCAGTCATTGTGCGGTGGGTGCCTGGTCATGCTGATCGTTGCCTGGAACTCGATGCCGGTCACGTTAACCCAGTGAGCGGTTGTCTGTCTTCTGGCCGATGTAAGCCCGCGCACGAGTAGAAAATCGAAGGCAAATGTTGCACTGTGTGACACATTCTCTGAAGCCAAGAAGGCGACCCGCATCATGGAAATGTCCCACCTGAGCTATGCCGCTCCGTTGTTGTCGCTGGCGCTGTTGTGGACGGTTGCCGTGGTGACGCCGGGGCCGAATTTTTTCAACATCGCGCAACTGGCTGCCAGCCAATCCAAACGGCACGGGGTGGTGGCCGCACTGGGCGTGGCCACTGGCACAGTGCTGTGGGGGCTGGCGGGCGGGCTGGGCATCAAGTCGTTGTTCAGTGCCGCGCCGACGCTCTACCTGAGCTTCAAGATTGCCGGTGGCTGTTATCTGATCTATCTGGGCTTGAAGCAGTTCAGGCGTAAACCGCCCGTGGTGGCGGGCAAGTCCGGTTCGATTGACGGAGCGGGGCGCACGCTACTGTCGGTGTATGGCCAAGGATTCCTGGGCAACATGACCAACCCAAAATCCGCCTTGTTCGTCGCGACCATCTTTGCGACGGCCATGCCCGCGTCCGTGCCGCCGATGTTACTGGCGCTGGCCGTGCTGACCATGGCGACCTTGTCCTTCAGTTGGTACAGCGGCGTTGCGCTGCTGTTTTCCAGTCGTCGGATGGCAGGGGCTTACGACCGTTCGCGTAAATGGCTGGATCGCTTTGCCGGCAGTTGCTACGTGCTGTTCGGTGCGCATCTGGTGGCCAATCGTTGAGGAATCCTGAATGAGCAAACTGCGGGTAGGCATTATTTTTGGCGGCCGTTCGGCGGAGCACGAGGTGTCGCTGCAATCGGCGAAAAACATCGTCGACGCGCTGGACCGGTCGCGCTTCGAACCGGTGCTGATCGGCATCGACAAGCAGGGCCACTGGCACCTCAATGATCCGTCGAACTTCCTGCTCAACCAGGAAAACCCGGCGCTGATCGCCCTCAACCAGTCCAACCGCGAACTTGCCGTGGTGCCGGGCAAGGCCAGTCAGCAACTGCTGGAAACCTCAAGTCAGGAGCTGCTGGGCCACGTCGACGTGATCTTCCCGATCGTCCACGGCACCCTGGGTGAAGACGGTTGCCTGCAAGGGTTGCTGCGCATGGCCGATCTGCCGTTTGTCGGCTCCGATGTGCTCGGGTCGGCGGTGTGCATGGACAAGGACATCAGCAAACGCCTGCTGCGTGATGCCGGGTTGGCCGTCACGCCGTTCGTGACCTTGACCCGCGCCACAGCGAGGCGCATCGGGTTCGCCGAGGTCCAGGGCAAGCTCGGCCTGCCGCTGTTCGTCAAACCGGCGAACCAGGGCTCGTCGGTGGGCGTGAGCAAGGTCAACGACGAAGCCGAGTACACGGCAGCAGTCGAACTGGCCCTGGGTTTCGATGAGAAAGTGCTGGTCGAGTCGGCCGTCAGCGGCCGCGAAATCGAATGCGCGGTGCTCGGCAACGAAGACGCCATCGCCAGCGGTTGCGGCGAAATCGTCGTGCGCAGCGGGTTCTATTCCTACGACAGCAAGTACATCGACGCACAGGCCGCTGAAGTGGTGGTCCCGGCCGACATCAGCCGCGAAGCCAGCGAGCGCATTCGAGCCCTGGCCGTCGAGGCGTTTCAGGTGTTGGGCTGTTCCGGTCTGGCGCGGGTCGATGTGTTCCTGACCGACAGCGGCGAAGTGCTGATCAACGAGATCAACTCGCTCCCCGGTTTCACCCGCATCAGCATGTACCCCAAGCTGTGGCAGGCCGCCGGCATGACCTACAGCGAACTGGTCAGCCGCCTGATCGAGCTGGCGCTGGAGAAACACCAGGCGCGGCAGGCGCTGAAGATTTCTCGCTAGGCTGCGCAGGACTATAAGGCTTACCTCCCGGTAAGCCTTTTCCTTGCCATGGCAAGACTCAATCCCCCAACGCTTCCCCCTCGCGTCGTGGATCCGCCCCACCCGCCAACGACGCTTTCCCCTGCGCATCCTTGACCCGGACAATCGCTTGAGTGCCGCTGGTCATGTCGATCTCGCTCACGCTATGCCCCTTGTCCTTCAACGCCTGAATCAGCTCCGCGCTGAACTGCCCCTGTTCCAGCTCGGTCGGGCCGTTGCGGCTGCCGAAGTTGGGGAGGTTGATGGCGGTTTGCGGGTCGAGGTTCCAGTCGAGCAGGCCGACGGTGGATTTGGCGACGTATTCAATGATCTGCGAGCCACCAGGAGAGCCGAGGGTGGCGAGGAATTCGCCGCTCTGGCGGTCGAAGATCAGGGTGGGTGCCATGGACGAGCGTGGGCGTTTGCCGGGTTCGACGCGGTTGGCGACTTTCTGCCCGTTTTCTTCGGGGATGAACGAGAAGTCGGTCATCTGGTTGTTGAGCAGAAAGCCTTGAACCATCAGGTGCGAGCCGAATGCAGATTCCACCGTGGTGGTCATCGACACCGCACCGCCCAGGTCATCGACCGCCACCACTTGCGAGGTGGAGATGCGCAGCGGCGAACGGTCCGGCGCGTAGGCCACCTGAATGCCCGGCGGCGTGCCAGGCTTGGCCGTGCCCATGCTGCGATCACCGATGAGGGCGGCGCGGCTGGCCAGATAGGTCGGGTCCACCAGGCCTTTGACCGGGACGGGCACAAAATCGCTGTCGGCGACATACAGTGCGCGGTCGGCATAGGCGAGACGCTCGGCTTCGGAGATCAGGTGCACGGCTTCCGGGGCCGGTTCGATGCCTGCGGAGCGGGTGTTTTTGACTGGTTTGAGTGGCGCCAGGGCATAACGCGGGTCGCGGGTTTCCAGCGCCTGCAAGGTGCCGAGGATCTGCGCCACGGCGATTCCGCCCGACGACGGTGGAGGCATGCCACAGACCTGCCAGCGTTTGTAATCGGAGCACAGCGGCGCGCGTTCCTTGGCGGAGTAGCCGTCGAGGTCGTTCAGCGACAGGCTGCCGGGGTTGGCGTGGCCCTGAACCTTGGCGACGATTTCCTGCGCGATAGGGCCTTTATACAACGCATCAGGACCTTCCTTGGCGATGCGTTTGAACGCAGCGGCCAGCGCCGGGTTTTTCAGTAGGGTGCCGACGGCTTTCGGGCTGCCATCGGTATTCCGGAAATACGCCATCATGTCTGGCGAGCGCTGCATGGACGAATCCGAAGCAATCAGCTGATGCAGGCGTGGCGAGATGGGAAAACCTTGCTCCGCGAGTTTTATCGCCGGTTCGAACAACTGCGCCCATGGCAGGCGCCCGTGTTTCCGATGGGCCAGTTCCAGCGCTCGCAACACACCGGGGGTGCCCACGGAACGACCGCCAATCTGCGCCTGAGTGAATGGCATCGGTGTGCCGTCGGCTTGCAGGAACAACTTCTCGGTGGCGCCGGCCGGCGCGGTTTCTCGACCGTCGTAAGTGCGCACGGTTTTACCGTCCCAGAGCACGATAAACGCACCACCGCCGATACCCGAGGATTGCGGTTCGACCAGCGTCAACACCGCTTGCATCGCAATAGCGGCATCAATCGCCGAACCGCCCTGACGCAGCATTGCTCGCCCGGCTTCGGCGGCGAGCGGATTCGCCGCTGCAGCCATATGCTTCGAGGCGTGCCGGGTCTGCAGGTCGGCGCGATAACCCGAGGCGGCTTCCGGTGCGATCGGCAACTTCGACGCGGGCGGAACGTTACACGCCGCGAGGGTTAATGCGCCGACAATCAGCGAAAGGGCTGGCAGGCGATAGCGATTCCAGTGAATGGCTGTAAACACGCGGGGCACTCCGTCCGTGGGAAAGGTCAGGGGACTTTATCGGCCGACAGCCAGTGACGCAAACCATGGCCGTTTTTGTCCTTCATCCATTGACGGAATTTCTGTAGGGTCAAGGGCAGTAGACGAGTCAGAAGATCAACAAGAGGCAGACATGCAGACCGACTTCCCCGCACAGCCGAGCTATGGCGCTCAGCGTGAACAGTTTCTGGCAGCCGCGAAGGCGGCTGGCGCGACATTGACCGAGTATCCGCACCCGCTCAAAGGACCGTTCGGGGAGTCTCTGAGCACCGATGTGGCGGTGCTAGGTGATCCGGCTGCCAAGCGCTTGCTGATAGCGCTGAGTGGCACTCACGGGGTCGAAGGCTTCTATGGCTCGGGCTGTCAGATCAAGTGGATGCAGGAGTTGGGCAAGCGTTCATTGCCGGCCGATGTCGCGGTGGTGTTTGTTCATCTGATCAATCCGTGGGGCACGGCGTGGCTGCGCCGGGTCAACGAAGACAACATCGACCTTAATCGCAATCACCTGAACTTCGAACATCCGCTGCCGGACAATCAGGCCTACGCCGCGCTGCATGAAATCTATGCCTGCACCGAGCTGACAGGCCCGGAGCGTGATCGCGCCGATGCACTGCTTGATCAGCAGATCCAGGAACACGGCTGGCCGGCGGTGATGTCGATTGTCGAGGGCGGCCAGCACAGTCATCCCGACGGTCTGTTTTACGGCGGACGAGCGCCGAGCTGGTCGAACCGCACATTGCACCAGATCCTTCAAAAACATGTCGCTCATGCCGATGTTGCGATGTGCTTCGACTTGCACACCGGCGCCGGGGAATACGGCCATCCGATGTTGTTGACCATTACCGAGTCCGCCTATCCAGCGTTGCCGGAGGCGCAGTCGATCTATGGACCGTGGCTCTACACGCTGCTGACCGGCGCCTACACGCTGAGCGAAACCGGTGTGGCGGCCACGGCCACCGGCTACACCTCGCAGGCGCTGATCGACGCGCTGCCGCAGGTGCGATTGATGCCCTTCGTGATCGAATGCGGGACTTATCCGGGAGCCGAGGTTCATCGTCATTTGCGCGACGACCATTGGCTGCATCTGCACGGCAATCCGAGTGATGCGGTCGGGCGGGAAATCAAACTGAATCTGCTGGAGCAGTTCTATCCTGCCGACAACGACTGGCAGGCGATGGTCTGGTTGCGTACGTGGCAGATATGGGAGCGGGCATTGTCCGCGTTGGCGTTGGTGCGATCCTGAGGCTTGCTCTTGTTGCCTGAAGTCACCTCTGTGATTTCGGAGCACTTTTCTCGAGGCATAAAAAAACGGCCTACCTTTCGGTAAGCCGTTTTTAGTACTTGGTGGCTACACAGGGACTTGAACCCCGGACCCCAGCATTATGAATGCTATGCTCTAACCAACTGAGCTATGTAGCCAAGTGGCGCGCATTATTGGCTCGTAATGATGATGTGTCAAGCGTAAATCTAAAATATTTCTCTACGCTTTCAACCGCTTATCCACCTGACCCGCAAAATCGGGCCAGGGGAGGGCATCAACCGAGCTGAAATCTCCCGGTATTGGCACTCAGCGCTTTGCTGCCTTGGCTCAAGGTGTCCGCAGCCAGGTTCACCGCCCGCGCGCCTTCGAGCAGGCGTACCGCCGCC
Organism: Pseudomonas fluorescens NCIMB 11764; assembly: GCF_000293885.2. Taxonomy (NCBI): domain Bacteria; kingdom Pseudomonadati; phylum Pseudomonadota; class Gammaproteobacteria; order Pseudomonadales; family Pseudomonadaceae; genus Pseudomonas; species Pseudomonas fluorescens. Next base: position 6,968,715 of record NZ_CP010945.1, on the reverse strand, counting down.
TGATCGACTTGCTGGATGTTGCCGCTGACTTCGTCGGCGGTGCTGGCTTGCTCTTCTACCGCCGTAGCAATTTGCGCCAGGGTGTCGGTGACGCCTTGTACCGCGTGGGCAATTTCCCCGAGGCGCTCGCCCAACCCTGTGACCGACTGCGCATCGGATTGCGCCTGGCCGCACGCGGCTTCCATCAGGCTTACGGCTTCATTCACCGTGCTACGCAAACTGTCGACGGTGCCGGCGATCTGCGCGGTGGACGATTGGGTGCGTTGCGACAGGCTGCGCACTTCATCGGCGACCACCGCAAAGCCTCGACCCTGTTCACCCGCTCGAGCGGCTTCGATGGCGGCGTTGAGCGCCAACAGGTTGGTCTGCTCGGCAACCCCGCGAATGGTGTCGACCACCAACTGGATCTGCTGGCCTTGTTCGCTGACCCGTCCGAGTGCCGCCGCCGTTTCGTTCAAACGCTGGTTGAGCTGTTGAATGCTCGCGGTGGTACGTTGGCTGTCACGGCTGCTGTCGGCAGCAATGCGCTGGGTGTGCTGGGCGCTGCCGGAAGCCTGTTCGCAACTCTGGGCGACGCCTTGGGAGGTGGCGGCCAATTGCGTTGCCGCCGCCGCGATCTGACTGATCTGCAATTGTTGGGCTTCGACTTCGCCCAGCGCACCGCTGGAATGATGGTTGAGCGTGCGCACCGCATTACTCAGCTGCAGGGTTTCGTGATCGACCCCCAGCAGGCTGTTGCGCAGTTGCACCACGGCGACGTTGAGCGCGGTGCTGATCGCCGCCAGTTCGTCGCGGCCTTCAACCGGCACCTGCAGGCTCAGATTGCCGTCGCGCAAGGCTTCGGCCAGCAGCGTGATGCCGCTGGCGCTGCGACGGATCGAGGCCTGCAAGCAGATAAACAGGTACAGCGCGGCCAGCAACAGGCAACCAAAAATCGCCGCCACCACAATGAACTGGCGGATCGCCGAGCCGTGGTAGTAATCCAGACGCTGATCCAGCGAGACCAACGACTGCTGGCGCAGCGAAGCGAGGTCGGTGAGCAGGCTGTCCAGGCTGCGTTCGAACTCCTCGGGCTTGAGTTTGATGCTGCCGCCAAATACGCCGTCATCAAGGACTTTCAGCTCGGCATCGAGGTGTTTGAGGCTGTCATGGTATTGACCGGCCCAAGTCTGCAAGGCACTGGGCAGACGTGCTTCCAGAAGCGTGGCGGTTTTCGCCAGCTGCTCACGGGCGTCGCCGATGCGGCTGCGCAGATCGCGCAATTGCAGACGGCTTTGCAGGGTGAACTGACCGGACACCACCGACGCCTGGCCGACGCTGGCCAGACGGCCTACGCGCTCAATCAGGTCCGGCGCGTGTTGCGTGGAAATCTGCGTCAGCAGGTAGGTTTCCAGCCATGGTGCCAGCGTCAGACGATTGTCCATGGCGATCTGTTCACGCAAGGCCTGCAGAGCGCTCAAGGCATTGGTGAAACGATCGTAACCATCCGGCCACCAGCCGACGCTGCTCAGGCTTTTCGAGTCGAGCCCATCGAGGGCTGTCTGCAGGGCTTGATAGCGGGCCAGGGTTTCGCCCACGGCGCCTTCGGTTTGCAACGCGTTGCCAAGGTCCGTGGTGGCTTGGGCGACCGCTGGCTGAACCGCATCGAACGCAGCCATCGCAGCAAGAGTGGCCGGTGTCGGCTGGCGATTGGTCTCGGTGGCACGCCAGCGCGCGGCGCGGTCACGCTGGGCGGCGAGCAGGTTATCCAGCGCATCCAGCGCGAGCAGTTGCCGGACCCCGGCACGCTCGCCGGAAATCAGGTTGAGTTTGGCGCGATAGTCCTGGCCGATCATCAGCAAGCTGCCTGCGAGTGGCAGGATAAACAGCAGAAACAACAGCTGAAACTTGCGGGCGAAGCCAAAACGCCCCAGCAACCCGATCCCCGGAGATAAAAAAGCCTGCATGCCCCATAACTCCCCTGGACACCACGCACCAATCGCGTGCGTCGAGGTCGTAGCGACCGCGACATGTGCCCGTTTTAAAGGCCTCGAAAGTTCACCCTCGCCAGCTCTGTAGGCCGACTCTGTAGCGAAACTTCCCATTCTCGGTGCCCTTTGTAAGGGCGCCGCGTTGAAGGGAATAAACAAGGCAAGATTCAGACCATGGCGTTGCGCTATTACCGTCTGAATTTAGTTCGTTAGCTGGCTAAGGGGATGGCGCTGCTGCACTGAAAAATGGCACATTGACCCACCTGCCCGTGTGCACCCATCTGTTGTACGGAATTTCCCATGGCTATCAGCAATGCCCAGACCGGCGCGACGCCGGCATCCGCGACTTCACAAAGCAGCCCTCTGGTCATGCGCATCATCGGCGCCGTGGCGCTGGCGCATTTGATCAACGACCTGATTCAGTCGGTGCTGCCTTCGATCTATCCGATGCTCAAGGCCAACTATGGCCTGACCTTTACCCAGGTCGGCCTGATCACCCTGACCTTCCAGCTGACCGCTTCGCTATTGCAGCCGTGGGTCGGTTACCACACCGATCGCCACCCCAAACCCTGGCTGCTGCCGGCCGGGACGGTGTGCACATTGATCGGTATTTTGATGATGTCGGTGGTCGGCACCTTTCCATTGATTCTGCTGGCGGCGGGGTTGATCGGCATCGGCTCGTCGACCTTTCACCCGGAAGCATCTCGCGTGGCGCGGCTGGCGTCGGGCGGGCGATTTGGCCTGGCGCAATCGACTTTCCAGGTGGGCGGTAACGCGGGCTCCGCTTTCGGCCCGTTGCTGGCGGCGGCGATCATCATTCCGTTCGGTCAGGGCCATGTGGCGTGGTTTGGTTTGTTCGCAGTGTTTGCGCTGTTTGTGCTTTACCGGATCAGCCGCTGGTACGCCAATCACCTGAGCCTGTTCAAACTCAAGCAAGGCCAGGCGGCGACGCATGGCTTGTCGAAGGGCCGGGTTATCAGCGCGCTGGTGGTGCTCGGGTTGCTGGTGTTCTCCAAGTACTTCTACATGGCCAGCTTCACCAGCTACTTCACCTTCTACCTGATCGAGAAGTTCGACCTGTCGGTGGCCAGTTCGCAGCTGCATTTATTCCTGTTTCTGGGGGCGGTGGCGGCGGGGACGTTCTTCGGTGGACCGATCGGCGACAAGATCGGGCGTAAGGCGGTGATCTGGTTTTCGATCCTTGGGGTCGCGCCGTTCACCTTGATCCTGCCGCATGTTGACTTGTTCTGGACCAGCATTCTGAGCGTGGTGATCGGCTTCATCCTGGCTTCGGCATTCTCGGCCATTGTGGTTTATGCACAGGAATTGGTGCCGGGCAATGTCGGGATGATCGCCGGGGTGTTCTTCGGGCTGATGTTCGGTTTCGGCGGGATTGGCGCGGCGTTGCTGGGGCACCTGGCGGACGTGCACGGTATCGAATACGTGTACTTCCTGTGCTCGTTCCTGCCGCTGTTGGGTGTGTTGGCAATCTTGCTGCCAAGAACCAATAAGGCATGATCTGACAGCATCCTCCTGAGGGAGCGAGCTGCTCGCTCAGAAGATTGATGGTGTGGCAGGTATTTATTTCAGGTGCAAAAAGGCCGCGTATCAAACGCGGCTTTTTCTTGGGCGGGTGTCCCGTCCTGAATGACTCAGACGTTGAAGCGGAAGTGCATCACGTCGCCGTCTTTCACGATGTAGTCCTTGCCTTCCAGACGCCATTTACCGGCTTCTTTGGCGCCGGCTTCGCCCTTGTACTGGATGAAGTCGTCGTAGGCGATGACTTCGGCGCGGATGAAGCCTTTTTCGAAGTCGGTGTGGATCACGCCGGCGGCTTGCGGTGCGGTGGCACCGACGCGGACGGTCCAGGCGCGGACTTCTTCGACACCGGCGGTGAAGTAGGTCTGCAGGTGCAGCATTTCGTAGCCGGCGCGGATCACGCGGTTAAGGCCAGGTTCTTCCAGGCCCAGGGCTTCGAGGAACATGTCTTTTTCTTCGCCGTCTTCCAGCTCGGCGATTTCGGCTTCGATCTTGTTGCAGACCGGAACCACCATGGCGCCTTCTTCTTCGGCGATGGCTTTGACGATGTCCAGCAGCGGGTTGTTCTCGAAACCGTCTTCGGCGACGTTGGCGATGTACATGACCGGCTTGGTGGTCAGCAGGTGGAAGCCACGGATCACCGCCTTGTCGTCGGCTGCCATGTTCTTCATCAAGGTGCGCGCAGGTTTGCCGAGGGTGAAGTGAGCGATCAACTGCTCCAGCAGGCCCTTCTGGACAACGGCGTCCTTGTCCCCGCCCTTGGCGTTACGGGCGACTTTCTGCAGTTGCTTTTCGCAGCTGTCGAGGTCGGCAAAGATCAGTTCCAGGTCGATGATCTCGATGTCGCGTTTCGGGTCGACGCTGTTGGAGACGTGAATCACGTTCTCGTCTTCGAAGCAGCGGACCACGTGGGCGATGGCATCGGTTTCACGGATGTTGGCGAGGAATTTGTTGCCCAGGCCTTCACCTTTCGAGGCGCCGGCAACGAGGCCCGCGATGTCGACGAATTCCATGGTGGTCGGCAGGATGCGCTTTGGATTGACGATGGCCGCCAGGGCTTCCAGTCGTGGATCCGGCATCGGCACGATACCGGTGTTCGGCTCGATGGTGCAGAAGGGGAAGTTCTCGGCCGCGATCCCGGATTTGGTCAGGGCGTTGAACAGGGTGGACTTGCCGACGTTAGGCAGGCCGACGATGCCGCAATTGAATCCCATGGTGTTTCCCCTCGGATAAGAGTCAGGCCTTCTGGCTGTGCAGGTTTTTCATCGCGCGGTTCCATTCCCCGGCGAGGATATCCGGCAGCACGCCGAGGGCAAAGTCGATGCTGGCATCGAGTTTTTCCTGTTCGGCGCGTGGCGCACGACCCAGGACGAAATTTGAAACCATACTGGCTACGCCCGGGTGGCCAATGCCAAGCCGCAAGCGGTAGAAGGTATTCTGATTGCCCAATTGCGCGATGATGTCGCGCAACCCGTTGTGACCGCCATGGCCGCCGCCCTGTTTGAGTTTGGCAACGCCCGGTGGCAGGTCGAGTTCGTCATGCGCCACGAGGATTTCTTCCGGCTTGATGCGAAAGAAGCCGGCAAGCGCCGCTACGGCCTGGCCGCTGCGGTTCATGTACGTGGTGGGGATCAGCAGACGAACATCCTGACCCTGATGCGAATAGCGCCCGGTCAGGCCGAAATATTTGCGATCCGCCACAAGGTTCACGCCTTGTGCGTTCGCGATGCGCTCAACAAAAAGGGCCCCTGCGTTATGCCGGGTCTGTTCGTATTCAGCGCCTGGATTTCCCAGGCCAACGATCAGTTTGATGGCAGTCACGATAGGGGCCCTTCCTTGGAGTGGTGGATAACATCGCCGCAACCTGGGTGTGCGGCGAAAGTGGACGACAAGTGCTCATTTACCATTATGTAAACTCCGCGTTCTCGCCCGCTTTCTCGCTACGTTCCAGTCCGCGATGTTACCGGGTCACTCCGGCATCACAGAGTAAATTACTCTGCTGCGCCTTCTTCGGTAGCTTCTGGAGCAACACGTGGAGCGTGGACGTTGGCAACAGCCTTGTCATCGCCGTGTGCCAGAGCAACAAACTCAACGCCTTTAGGGGCTTTGAGGTCGGACAGGTGAATGATCGAGCCGATTTCGGCGTTAGCCAGGTCGACTTCGATGAATTCAGGCAGGTCCTTAGGCAGGCAGCTCACTTCGATCTCGGCAACAACGTGCGAAACTTCGCCGCCTTTCTTGATCGGAGCTTCTTCACCAACAAAGTGTACAGGCACGATAGCGGTCAGTTTCTGGCCAGCTACAACGCGTACGAAGTCAGCGTGCATCACGTGGCCTTTGGCCGGGTGACGCTGCAGAGCCTTGATGATTACGTTTTGCTTGGTGCCGCCAACGTTCAGCTCGATGATGTGGCTGTAAGCCGCTTCGTTTTCGAGCAGTTTGGCAACTTCTTTAGCCAGCATGCTGATGGATTCAGGGGCTTTTTCGCCACCGTAAACTACAGCTGGTACCAGGCTTGCGAGACGACGCAGGCGGCGGCTCGCACCTTTCCCCAGGTCGGAACGCACTTCAGCATTCAGAGTAAATTCGTTCATGTTGTATCTCCAAAATAACCACATTCGCCCCAGCGTTTGCGACCAGCGCTAAAGGCGATATGGGCAAAAAAGCCCCGCCCCGACAGGAATGCCGGGGCGGGGCGCTTTTCGTCAACGAGATGTTCGAGAAGGGCAGGGCCCTTAACGGAACATCGCGCTGATCGATTCTTCGTTGCTGATGCGGCGGACCGCTTCGGCAACTACCGGCGCGATATCCAGTTGACGGATACGCGAGCAGGCTTGAGCAGCAGCGGACAACGGGATGGTGTTGGTCACCACCAGTTCGTCCAGCATGGAATTTTCAATGTTTTCGATCGCCCGACCGGACAGCACAGGGTGTGTGCAGTAGGCGAAAACCTTGGCAGCGCCATGCTCTTTCAAAGCCTTTGCCGCGTGGCACAGAGTGCCGGCGGTATCGACCATGTCATCGACCAGAATACAGGTACGCCCTTCGACATCACCGATGATATGCATCACTTCAGAGTGATTGGCTTTCTCACGGCGTTTGTCGATGATCCCGAGATCCACGCCCAGGGATTTGGCAACAGCACGTGCACGCACGACGCCGCCAATGTCCGGGGACACAATCATCAGGTTTTCGAAGCGCTGATCTTCAATGTCATCCACCAATACTGGGGAGCCGTAGATGTTATCTACCGGAATATCGAAGAAACCCTGGATCTGGTCAGCATGCAGATCAACCGTGAGAACACGGTCGATGCCGACTACGGTAAGCATGTCAGCGACGACTTTCGCGCTGATAGCCACACGTGCGGAACGCGGACGGCGATCCTGACGGGCATAACCAAAGTAAGGAATAACAGCAGTGATACGAGTAGCCGAGGAGCGGCGGAAGGCATCAGCCATCACTACCAGTTCCATCAGGTTATCGTTGGTCGGAGCGCAAGTCGGCTGAATAATGAAGACGTCTTTACCGCGGACGTTTTCATTGATCTCGGCTGTAATTTCGCCGTCGGAAAACTTGCCGACAGAGATGTCACCGAGAGGGATATGCAGCTGACGTACGACACGTCGAGCCAGATCGGGGTTAGCGTTCCCCGTAAAGACCATCATCTTGGACACGCGCAGTACCTAGAGGCTGAGGGTAACCTGGATGAGTATAGGAAAATGGCAGGGGCGGCTGGATTCGAACCAACGCATGGCAGGATCAAAACCTGCTGCCTTACCGCTTGGCGACGCCCCTGTATCTGTTGCAACGAGTACCCAGTACTCGATTCCTTTAGAGCAGACTTTGCAGCTTGCGATGCAACATCGAAACGTTGCTTCCTTTTGCTACAAACCCTGTAAGGGTCTCTGTAAGAAGGGCCGAGACTTTATCAGCTTCAGCTTTGCTTGGGAAGCCCCCAAACACACAACTTCCAGTTCCGGTTAGTTTTGCTTCGGTAAAATTACCTAACAAATTCAATGCGTTACGTACATCTGGATAACGCCTTGCTACCACCGGTAAGCAGTCATTTCGACTGTTTCCCTTGGGAACGGGGCGCACTTTAATGGGAGAAGAGTTACGTGTCAACAACGGATCTGAAAAAATTTCTGCTGTACTTACAGATACTTGCGGCACAAGCACGAGATACCACGGTTCTTCGGGGTCTACAGGGGTAAGTTTCTCTCCCACGCCCTCGGCGAAAGCCGCGTGGCCACGCACGAAAACCGGGACGTCGGCGCCCAGCGTCAGGCCCAGTGCGGCCAGCCGATCCTCATCCCAACCCAGCTGCCAGAGATGATTCAGGCCGAGCAAAGTCGTCGCGGCATTTGAACTGCCGCCACCGATGCCACCGCCCATGGGCAGAATTTTTTCGATCCAGATGTCGATACCGAGCGAACAACCGGATTGCTCCTGAAGTTTTTTTGCGGCACGAACAATCAGATTGCTGTCGTGAGGCACACCGTCGAATTCAGTGTGCAGTCGGATCACACCGTCGTCGCGCACAGCAAAGGTGATTTCATCGCCGTAGTCGAGAAACTGAAAAATCGTCTGCAACTCGTGGTAACCGTCTTCGCGGCGGCCGAGGATGTGCAGCATCAAATTGAGTTTGGCCGGGGAGGGCAGCGTCAAGCGTGGGGCCGTCATGTTCATTGCCCCAGTTTGCGAGGTTGCCATTCCTTGATCACCAGCGTGACGTCAAGGTCGGTGCCATGCAGTTTGATCCGCTCGGGCAGCCAGAAGCCGTTTTGCTCGGCATAACTCAGGTATTCGACCTGCCAGCCATCCTGATCCAGATTGGCCAGGCGGCTGTCGGCATCCAGTGTCAGGCGACTTTTGCTGTCCGGCGCCGGGAGTCCGCGGACCCACCAGGCCAGGTGCGACACCGGCAGCTTCCAGCCGAGCTGTTCTTCAAGCAGCACTTCCGGCGTCGGCGCTTCGTAGCGCCCCTGATTGGCGACTTCCAGCGAAACCTTTCCGGGGTGCCCGGTCAGGCGTGCGGCGCCGCGACCCAGGGGGCCCGAAAGGCGAATGTCGTAATAGGACTGGCGTTGCAACCAGAACAGCGTGCCGCTCCCCGAGTCCTTTGGCGCGCGGATGCCGATCTTGCCGTTGATCTGCCAGCCGTCGAGGCTGGTCAGTTGCTCTTTGTGAACGCGCCATAGACTGGCGTCGCCCTGGCCCTGAACCGATTCGCGGGCACCGAAGCCCGCGCAACCGGCGAGCAGGGCGATAAAACTGAAAACGATGAAGTGGCGCAAAAACATAATCTTAAAGAGTCTCTGATCCGGTCAGGCGCTTGATGGTGCCGCGCAGGATTGGGCTGTCGGGTTGTGCCTTGAGGAATTTGCCCCAGATCTGCTTGGCTTCCCGTTGCTTGCCGTTGGCCCACAGGACTTCACCCAGGTGAGCCGCGACTTCCTGATCGGGGAAGCGATCCAGTGCCTGGCGCAGATACCGCTCGGCTTCATCAAGATTGCCCAGACGGAAATTCACCCAGCCGAGGCTGTCGAGTACCGCCGGGTCTTCCGGGGTGATCTGGTGTGCCTGTTCGATCAGGGCCTTGGCTTCCGCGTAACGCGTCGTGCGGTCGGACAGGGTGTAGCCGAGGGCGTTCAGTGCCATGGCGTTGTCCGGGTCACGCTTGATGATAAGGCGCAGGTCTTTTTCCATCTGCGCCAGGTCATTGCGTTTTTCCGCCTGCATGGCGCGGGTGTACAACAGATTCAGATCGTCCGGGTATTGCTGCAAGGCTTTTTGCAAAACACTCCAGGCCTTTTCCGGCTGTTTGTTGGCGGACAGCGTTTCGGCTTCGATCAGGTACAGCTGAATCGCGTAGTCGGGCTGCTCATCGCGCTCGCTCGCCAGACGGCTTTGTGCTTCGGCGGTCTTGCCGTTGTTCATCAGGATATCGGCCTGACGCAATTGCGCCGGCAGGTAATCGTTGCCCGGGCCGACCTGGGCGTATTCGATCAGTGCACCCTGGGGATCGTTGCGCTCTTCAGCGATGCGACCGAGGTTCAGATGGGCCGAGTCGACATGGCTTTCCCGGGCGATCAGGTCTTCGAGGTAGCCCTTGGCCTCGTCCCAGGCCTTGGCTTCCAGGCACACCAGCGCCAGGGAGTATCGCAGTTCATCGTCTTCCGGGTACTGCTGAACCAGGCTCGAGAACTCGGCTTTGGCGTCGTCCATGCGGTCCTGTTCGACCAGCATGCGTGCGTAAGTCAGGCGCAGGCGTTTGTCGTCCGGGTATTTCTTGATGCTTTTTTGCAGAAGAGGCAACGCTTCATCGCCGCGATCAAGGGTTTGCAGCAAGCGTGCGCGCAGCAGAATGGGGGCGATTTCACCGTCGTCCGGCGGGTTGTCTTCCAGCAAGGCCAGCGAGCCTTTGCTGTCGCCGTCCTGTTGCATCAACAAGGCCTTGCCGAAAATCAGCTGGCTGTTATGGGGATGACGCTGCAGCAAGCGGTCAAAGCTTTTCATCAGGCCGTTGCGGGTTTCCTGATCGGTATCGGCCGCGGACAGGGCAAGGAAGTCGAAATGCGTGTCGCCCTTGCCTTGCAGGACTTTCTCCATATAGACCATGGAGTCGTCATAACGCCCGGCGCGCGCCAGTTGCACGGCGGCGGCCCGTTGCGCCTCGAGGTCGTCCGGGGCGTTTTTCGCCCAGATCAGCGCGGTATCCAGGGCGGCCTGGTCGGCGCCCAGGTACTCGGCGATGCGAAACGCCCGCTCGGAGATGCCCGGATCCTGGGTATTGATGGCCTGGGTCACGTAGTTGTCCAGCGCAATGTCGAAACGATTGCGTTGGCCAGCCAGTTCGGCGCTCAACAGACTGAAGACGGTTTCTTCACTGAATGAGCTGTAAACCTTGGGCTTTTCAGGGGCCGGAGTGCTGTCTTCGACCGGCGGCGTACCGTCCGACGAAACGGGTGCCATGGCCTGGCAGCCGCTGAGGAAGACAAAAGCGAGGAGCAACGCGGAAGATCTATTCATATAGGAAGAGGACGACTAACCTGCGGTCGGATCATCATGACACAAGCCTTCGGCCAAACATAACCGGCCGGGCATTTTCCCTTCTGCGTCGTGTCCTGTGGGTGCTGGCTTGCCAGCGATGGTCGTTAACGATGACGAGTTTTTACAGGGAACTGGCTGTGTGTCTCAGTCCATCGCCGGCAAGCCAGCGCCCCCAGGGGCCGGTGTACGCTTCGTGTAAACGAGAACCGCTCGCAAAGCCGGGCATCGCCTACCGGGGCAATAGAGATCGAGTAGTTGTTCTCGTTGTGTCGAAGTAGGACAATTGCCGGCTTCACGTCACCATCAGCGACCTTGAATGGCCTTCCTTGCACTCGGTATTAACCACAAGACTGCTTCAGTAGACGTCCGCGAGCGCGTGGCCTTTACCCCTGAGCAGCTGGTTGAGGCCTTGCAGCAGCTCTGCCGACTCACCGACAGCCGCGAAGCTGCGATCCTCTCCACCTGCAATCGCAGTGAACTCTATATAGAACAGGATCACCTTTCGGCTGACATCGTGCTGCGCTGGCTGGCCGATTATCACCATTTGAGCCTCGACGAGCTGCGCGCTAGCGCTTATGTGCACGAAGATGATGCGGCAGTTCGTCACATGATGCGGGTTGCTTCCGGGCTCGATTCGCTGGTGTTGGGCGAACCGCAGATTCTCGGCCAGATGAAATCCTGCTACGCCGTGGCCCGCGAGGCTGGCACCATCGGTCCGCTGCTCGGGCGTCTGTTTCAGGCGACGTTCAATGCCGCCAAGCAAGTGCGCACCGATACCGCCATCGGCGAAAACCCGGTGTCCGTGGCGTTTGCCGCGGTCAGCCTGGCGAAACAGATTTTCAGCGACTTGCAACGCAGCCAGGCCTTGCTGATCGGCGCCGGCGAGACCATCACCCTGGTCGCCCGGCATTTGCATGAGCTTGGCGTAAAACGCATCGTTGTCGCCAACCGCACCCTGGAACGCGCGAGCATTCTGGCCGAGCAGTTTGGCGCGCATGCCGTGTTGCTTTCGGACATTCCGGCTGAACTGGTGCGCAGCGACATCGTCATCAGCTCCACCGCCAGCCAGTTGCCGATCCTCGGCAAGGGCGCGGTGGAAAGTGCCTTGAAGCTGCGCAAGCACAAGCCGATCTTCATGGTGGACATCGCCGTACCGCGCGATATCGAGCCTGAAGTCGGCGAGCTGGACGACGTTTATCTGTATAGCGTCGACGATCTCCACGAAGTGGTCGCCGAAAACCTCAAGAGCCGTCAGGGCGCTGCGCAAGCGGCGGAAGAGATGGTGTCGGTCGGCGCTGAAGATTTCATGGTCCGCCTGCGCGAACTGGCGGCGGTGGATGTGCTCAAGGCCTATCGCCAACAAAGCGAGCGCCTGCGTGACGAAGAATTGCAGAAGGCCCAGCGGATGCTGGCCAATGGCAGCAGCGCCGAAGACGTGCTGGTGCAATTGGCGCGAGGCTTGACCAACAAACTCCTGCACGCACCGAGCGTGCAGTTGAAAAAGCTCTCTGCCGAAGGTCGCCTCGACGCACTGGCCATGGCCCAGGAACTCTTTGCCCTCGGTGAGGGCTCATCGGATAGCTTTTCGGATAAAAAACCGCAATGAAAGCGTCACTGCTCAATAAGCTGGACATCCTCCAGGACCGTTTCGAGGAATTGACCGCCTTGCTTGGCGATGGCGAGGTCATTTCCGATCAGACCAAATTCCGCGCCTATTCCAAGGAGTACGCGGAGGTCGAGCCGATCGTCGACACCTATAAACAGTTGCTCAAGGTGCAAAGCGACCTCGAAGGCGCCCAGGCCCTGCTCAAGGACAGCGACCCGGACATGCGCGAAATGGCCGTGGAAGAAGTTCGCGAAGCCAAGGAGCAACTGATCGAGATCGAAGCCAGCCTGCAACGGCTTTTGCTGCCCAAGGACCCGAACGACGGGCGCAACGTGTTCCTCGAAATCCGTGCCGGCACCGGCGGCGACGAGGCGGCGATTTTCTCCGGCGACCTGTTCCGCATGTATTCGCGTTACGCCGAGCGGCGTGGCTGGCGGGTGGAAATCCTCTCGGAGAACATCGGCGAACACGGCGGTTATAAAGAAGTCATCGCCCGGGTTGAAGGCGATAACGTCTACGGCAAGCTGAAATTCGAATCCGGCGTGCACCGCGTGCAACGGGTTCCGGCCACTGAATCCCAGGGGCGCATCCACACCTCGGCCTGCACCGTGGCGGTATTGCCCGAGCCGGACGAACAGGAAGCGATCGAGATCAACCCGGCGGATTTGCGGGTCGACACGTATCGTTCCTCTGGCGCCGGTGGACAGCACGTCAACAAGACCGACTCGGCGATCCGCATCACGCACTTGCCGTCCGGTATCGTCGTCGAGTGCCAGGAAGAACGTTCCCAGCACAAAAACCGCGCCCGGGCGATGTCCTGGCTGTCGGCCAAGCTCAACGACCAGCAGACCAGCGCCGCCGCCAATGCCATCGCCAGCGAGCGTAAATTGCTGGTGGGTTCGGGGGATCGCTCGGAGCGGATCCGTACCTATAACTTTGCTCAGGGCCGGGTCACCGATCACCGGGTCAACCTGACGCTGTATTCCCTCGATGAAATTCTCGCGGGCGGTGTCGATGCGGTGATCGAGCCGTTGCTGGCCGAATATCAGGCTGACCAACTGGCGGCCATCGAATGACGATCATTGCCAGCCTGTTGCGCGCCGCTGATTTGCCCGACTCGCCGACGGCGCGTCTGGATGCCGAATTGCTGCTGGCGGCGGCGCTGGGCAAGTCCCGCAGTTTTCTGCACACCTGGCCGGAGCGCATCGTTCCGAGCGACGCTGCGCTGAAATTCGCCGAATACCTGCAACGCCGCCGTGGCGGAGAGCCGGTGGCGTACATTCTCGGCCAGCAAGGTTTCTGGAAACTCGATCTGGAAGTCGCCCCGCACACGCTGATCCCGCGCCCCGACACCGAATTGCTGGTGGAGGCCGCGCTTGAATTGTTGTCCGCGGCACCCGCCAAGGTCCTCGATCTCGGCACCGGCAGTGGCGCCATCGCCCTGGCCCTGGCCAGTGAACGTCCGGCGTGGAGCGTCACCGCCGTGGATCGCGTGCTCGAAGCCGTGGCCCTGGCCGAGCGCAATCGTCAGCGCCTGCACCTCAACAATGCCACCGTGCTGAACAGCCATTGGTTCGGCGCGCTGGAAGGTCAGCGTTTTCAGCTGATCATCAGTAATCCACCTTACATTGCTTCAACCGATCCGCATCTGGTGGAAGGCGATGTGCGTTTCGAACCGGCCAGTGCGCTGGTAGCGGGTATCGACGGGCTCGACGACTTGCGTCTGATCGTCGCCCAGGCACCGGATCACCTGGACGCGGGTGGCTGGTTGATGCTCGAACACGGTTATGATCAAGCCGAAGCCGTACGCGATCTGCTGCAGACCCGCGGTTTTGAAGAAGTCCACAGCCGCACCGATCTGGGCGGCCACCAACGGATCAGCCTGGGGCGCCTGCCGTGCTGAATGATCAGGAATTGTTGCGCTACAGTCGGCAGATTCTGTTGCAGCACGTCGATATCGACGGTCAGTTGCGACTGAAAGAAAGCCGCGTGTTGATCGTCGGTCTTGGCGGTCTCGGTTCACCGGTCGCGCTTTACCTCGCCGCGGCTGGCGTCGGTGAACTGCATCTGGCGGACTTCGACACCGTCGACCTGACCAACCTGCAACGCCAGATCGTTCACGACACCGACAGCGTCGGTCAGACCAAGGTCGATTCGGCCATTCGCCGACTGAGCGCAATCAACCCCGAGATCACGTTAGTCGCTCATCGCACTGCGCTGGACGAAGATTCTTTGGCCGCCGCCGTTGCGGCCGTGGATCTGGTGCTGGACTGCTCCGACAATTTTTCCACCCGCGAAGCGGTCAACGCCGCATGCGTGGCCGCGGGCAAGCCGTTGGTCAGCGGCGCGGCGATTCGCCTCGAAGGGCAATTGTCGGTGTTCGACCCGCGTCGACCTGAAAGTCCGTGCTACCACTGTCTATACGGGCACGGCAGTGAAGCTGAACTGACGTGCAGTGAAGCCGGCGTCGTCGGTCCGCTGGTGGGGCTGGTCGGCAGCCTCCAGGCGCTGGAAGCGATGAAACTGCTGGTGGGTTTCGGCGAGCCGCTGGTGGGACGGTTGTTGTTGATTGATGCCTTGGGTTCGCGTTTTCGCGAGCTGCGGGTCAAGCGTGATCCGGGTTGCAGCGTCTGTGGGTCGACACATGCGTGAAGCGCCGATTGGCGTGTTCGACTCCGGTGTCGGTGGGCTGTCGGTGCTGGCCGAGATCCAGCGATTGCTGCCCAACGAAACCCTGCTGTACGTCGCCGATTGCGGAAATATTCCCTACGGCGAGAAAACCCCGGAATTCATCCAGCAGCGTTGCCGCGTGATGGCCGATTTCTTTCAGCAGCAGGGCGCCAAGGCCTTGGTGCTGGCCTGCAACACGGCAACGGTCGCCGGCGTTGCGGATTTGCGGCGCGATTATCCAGACTGGCCCATCGTCGGCATGGAGCCCGCGGTCAAGCCGGCTGCAGCGGCTACCCGCAGCGGAGTGGTCGGTGTGCTCGCCACCACCGGCACCTTGCAGAGTGCCAAATTCGCCGCGTTACTCGACCGCTTCGCCACCGATGTACGGGTGATCACTCAGCCGTGTCCGGGGCTGGTGGAGTTGATTGAAAACGGCGATTTGCACAGTCCTGCCCTGCGTGAATTGCTGGCCAGCTATGTAGGGCCGCTGCTCGCCGCCGGCTGCGACACGATAATTCTCGGCTGCACGCATTATCCCTTTCTAAAACCGTTGCTAAAGCAGATGATCCCTGAAGATATCAGCTTGATTGATACCGGCGCCGCTGTAGCGCGGCAACTTCAGCGCTTGTTGGCTGAGCGTGAATTGCTCGCCGAGGGACCTGCACGTGCTGCGCAGTTCTGGACGAGTGCCGATCCGGAGCATTTCAGGAATATCTTGCCGATCCTGTGGAATACCGCTGGCGTTGTGCAAAGCTTCAAGAGATGAAAAAAAATCCTGGGGGAACGAATAATTGGGGTGAACTTCTGATTAAGCGCGGACTTCTATAGCGGTGAGCAACAAAAAAAACCTATGAAATCGTTCGGAAAAGGATGTTTCTAGTGAAGCGACTATTCTGCTTGGCCGCGATTGCGGCCGCACTAATGGGGCAAAGTGTTAGCGCACAGGCGGCAGGCGTGGAGTTCGGGGTCGGCCAGACCAGCGATTCGACCATGACCTATCGACTGGGCATGCAATTCGATTGGGACACGAGTTGGTTGCAGAGTGATGTCGGTCGATTGACCGGGTACTGGAGCGGCGCCTACACCTATTGGGAGGGCGACAAGACTTCCAGCAACAACAGCCTTTCGTTTTCGCCGGTTCTTGTTTATGAGTTTGCCGGTCAGAACGTCAAGCCTTATGTAGAGCTCGGGGTTGGCGTGGCGTTGTTCTCGAATACCGAACTTGAAGACAACAAACTGGGCAGTGCCTTTCAGTTCGAAGACCGTTTCGGCTTCGGCCTGCGTTTTGCGGGCGGACATGAAGTCGGGATTCGTGCGACGCACTATTCCAATGCAGGGTTCAGCAGCCCGAACGATGGCGTAGAAAGTTACGCACTGCACTACACGATGCCGTTGTAAGGTTTAAAAATTGTGGCGAGGGAGCTTGCTCCCGTTGGGGCGCAGAGCGGCCCCATTTCTTGTCAATAAGAAAGGGGACTGCTGCGCTGTCCAGCGGGAGCAAGCTCCCTCGCCACAGGTTCTGTGTCTCGCTTTGGCGACTGTGACGGCATTAATGCAGATCACCGATACGCCGTAGTAATCCCCTGGCGCTCATCGATGCACTCCGGTGCACCCATTTCGAATTCCCGGCAGATCAGCGGGCGTTTTTCGTAGATCGTGCACATCATGCTGTTGCGATCCAGCGCGGCACACCAGCCGTCGTCCAGACGCAGCATGACTTCCCCGCCCCAATCATCGGTATCGATAAAACGCTCGGGCACACCCGTGTCGGTGATCAGCATCACTTCGAGCTGGCAGCAGCAGGCTGCGCAGGTCGAGCAGGTGACCGCCGTTTCGGCGATTTGTGTGTGGGGAATGGTCTTCATGGCGCGCAGTGTAAGTCAGTCGGTCGGCGCTGTGTGAAAGGCCTGACGGACGCTCAACCATGGGTGTCGGACGCCGCCAACCGCTGGGCCATGAAATGCAACGTGGGAAACAGCAGTGCCCAGAGTAGTCCGATGCCGATCAGCGTCGGTACTTGGCCATAAGGGAATTGCACCCCGGCCAGTTGTCCTCCCGCGTAATACGACAACGGTCCACCCACGGCGCCCAGCAGGCTGCCCAGCCACCAGGGCGTTGCGGTCCATTGCAGGCAATGGCGCAACGTCGTTGCCAGCAACGCCCATAACAGCATCAGCCATAGAGGAATCAGCGGCACGATCTCGTTGAACTCGAACACCCCCAGCCAGTGCAATGAACTGTCGACGGTCGTGCCCAGCAACACCACGCTGAGAATCAGCCGGCCTTCGTCCACCCAACGACTTATCCACAGCAGATGAATCACCAAAGCGCCCAGCGCCACCAACAACCACAAACTGTTGCCGCCGATCACGCAGACAAACCAGCCGAGCTGGAACAGCGCCGCGTTGGCCAAGCGTTCAAGCATCGAAGCGGCCAAGCAGCGGCTCGGTGATCGCCGAAGGTTTGGCCAGCAGTAACTGCGCAGTGCCGATGGTGCGCTCCAGGAAACCCCCTTCGCAGTAGCACAGGTAAAACTCCCACAGCCGCAGGAAATAATCGTCATAGCCCAATTCGCTCAAGCGACCTTGGGCGCGGCGAAAGTTTTCATGCCACAGGCGCAAGGTTCGTGCGTAGTGCAGGCCGAAATCCTCCATGTGCAGCAAGTTCATGTCGGTATCGCGGCTGACGATCTCGAGCATTTTCTGCACACAGGGCAGGGCGCCGCCAGGGAAGATGTAGCGCTGAATGAAATCGACGCTGCCCTTGGCCTGCTCGTAGCGCTGCTCGCGGATGGTGATCGCCTGCAACAGCATCAAGCCATTGCTTTTGAGCAAGTGCGCGCACTGCTTGAAATAGGTCGGCAGAAAGCGATGGCCCACGGCTTCGATCATCTCGATCGACACCAGTTTGTCGTACTGCCCGGTGAGGTCGCGGTAATCCTTGAGCAACAACGTGACCTGATCTTGCAACCCGAGGGCGTCGATCCGTTGCGCGGTAAAGGCGTACTGCTCCCTGGACAGCGTGGTGGTGGTGACTTTGCAGCCGTAATGCTGTGCCGCGTACAGCGCCATGCTGCCCCAGCCGGTGCCGATTTCCAGCAGGTGATCGCTTGGTTTGAGGTCGAGTTTCTGGCAGATCCGTTGCAGTTTGTTCAACTGAGCCTGTTCCAGACTGTCCTCGGGACTCAGGAATTGTGCCGCCGAATACATCATGGTCGGGTCGAGAAACTGTTCGAACAGGTCGTTGCCGAGGTCGTAGTGCGCGGCGATGTTTTTCTGCGAGCCCTTGCGCGTGTTGCGGTTGAGCCAGTGCAACCCTTGAACGAACGGCCGGCTGAGTTTTGCCAGACCGCCTTCCAGCGCATCCAGCACTTCCAGGTTGCTGACGAACACGCGAACCACTGCCGTGAGGTCCGGCGAACTCCAGTAACCGTGGATAAACGCCTCGCCCGCGCCGATCGAACCGTTGCTTGCCACCAGTCCCCACGCTGCGGCATCGAGGATGTGAATCTCCCCCAGCAAATGGCTGCCAGCGGTGCCGAAGACCAGACGCTCGCCGTCCTCGACGACCACCAGTTGTCCATGTTTGAGGTGGGCCAGTTGCCGCAGCACACCGCGACGCAGCAACATCTCGGTCAGACCGTTGATGCGTCGCGGTGTGGCCTTGGCCGAGACACTAGAGGATTTCATGGCGGCGATCCTTGGGCGGAACGGTGGCGGTTTGAAAGCTGCCATTGGCAGCTTGATGAGCAAATATCGGCGTGCGTTTGAGCAGCAGGCGCAGGGCTTGCCAATAAATCGCCAGGCAGGTTTTCGCGGTCATCCACGGAAAGCGCCGCAAGTAACGGTGCAGGCTGGCGCGACTCAAGTCTTCGCGTTTCAGGTTGAGCGTGGCGTCGAACAGCTTCAGCTCGCCCTGCCAGTCGGCCATGTGCACGCCGAGCTTTTTCGCGACGGGGCTGAAGCTCATGCGGTGTTCGAGATCGCGTGGCAGAAACGGCGACACATGAAACGACTTGGCCACGGCGAAATGCTGATGGAAGTCACGCAGGTCCTCCGGCGTCCTGGCTGGCAGCACATAGTGATAACGCTCGCGCCACGGGGTATTGGTGACTTCGGCAAGAATCGCCGCCAGTTGGCCGTCTGCTTCGTAACAATAAAAAAAACTCACCGGGTTGAACGCCAGGCCCCAACTGCGAGGCTGGGTCAACAGGCACACCGACCCTTGTGGCGCATGACCAATGGCCAGGCGGACCTGTTCGCGCACGGCATCGATCAGGCGCATGCCGTTGCCGGTGCAGGTTTTGAGGTAGTCGCTTTCGCGAAACGAAAACGGCGAGAAACGGCGGTTGCCCGCCAGCGGTGACAACCCGAGCACGACGTCCTGTTCATCGAGATCGAGGTACAGCAGGCCGATCCGGTAACGGAATTCATGGCGCCTTGGGGCAAACCGCCGATGGGCGATCCAGCCGCTGTAGAGGGCGCTGTTCACAGCACTTCCCCGAACGAGCGGGCCACGCGCAACGCGCTGACCACGCCGTCTTCATGGAAACCGTTGGCCCAGTAGGCGCCGCAATAAAAACTGTGTTGCGCGCCATTCAATTCTTCCCAGCGTGCCTGTGCGGCCACTGCCGCCAGGCTGTACTGCGGATGGGCGTAGGTGAATCGGCCGAGCACCATGGACGGACTGATGCCGGCGCTCTGGTTGAGGCTGACGCAGAAGGTGGTGTCGCTCTGGATGCCTTGCAGAATGTTCATGTCGTAGGTGACCGCGGCCAGCGTATGTCCGGCACCGCCGAGGCGGTAATTCCAACTGGCCCAGGCGCGTTTGCGCGACGGCAGCAGGCGCGTGTCGGTGTGCAGCACCACTTCGTTGTCGGCATAGGGCAGGGCGCCGAGGATCGACCGTTCGGCTTCGCTCGGCTTGGCCAGCAGTTTCAGCGCCTGATCGCTGTGGCAGGCAAACACGACTTTGTCGAAGCGTTCGCTGCCGGCGCTGCTGTGGATCACGACACCATCGGCATCGCGCTCGACCCGTATCACGGGACAGTTGAGGCGGATCTTCTGCTTGAAGGTCGCGGTCAACGGTGCGATGTACGCACTCGAACCGCCCTCGATCACCCGCCATTGCGGGCGATTGTTGACCGACAGCAAACCGTGATTCTTGAAGAACCGCACAAAGAATTCCACCGGGAAATTCAGCATCTGGGCCATCGGCATCGACCAGATCGCCGCGCCCATCGGCACGATGTAATGCAGGATGAACCGTTCGCCGTAACCGCCGGCCTTGAGGTATTCATCGAGCGTGGTGTCGGCCGCGATCCGGCCCTCGGACAGGTCGGACTGAGCGCGCTTGTTGAAGCGCAGGATATCCCGCAGCATGCCCCAGAACCTCGGCGACAGCAGATTGCGGCGCTGGGCGAACAGGCTGTTGAGGTTGTTGCCGTTGTACTCGAGGCCGCTGTCCGGGTCGGTGACCGAGAAACTCATCTCTGTCGCTTTGAAACCGACGCCGATCTGGCCCAGCAGGCGAATGAAATTCGGGTAGGTCCGGTCGTTGAACACAATGAAACCGGTGTCCACGGCATACTCCTTGCCATCGACCTTCACGTCCACGGTGTGGGTATGACCGCCGACCCGGTCGCCGGCCTCGAACAGGGTGATCGCGTGGCTTCGATTCAGCAGGTAAGCGCAGGTGAGCCCCGAGATGCCGCTGCCTATGATAGCGATGTTCACGGCACGTCCTTGATCGGCGGACTGCTGCGCACCATGCGTTTGCCGATGGCGAGCTTCACCCGGTTGGGCATTTTCGACAGCGGCCAGAGCGCCGCCATGAACAGCGCCGGGAACGCGATCTCCAGTGGCCGGTTTTTCAGTTTGGCGAAGATGTGCCGCGCCGCTTTGCCCACCGGCCAACTGAGCGGCATCGGGAAATCGTTCTTCGCCGTCAGCGGTGTGTCGACGAACCCCGGGCTGACCACGGTGACTTCGATGCCTTCGGGCGCGAGGTCAATGCGCAACGATTCGAACAGATAACGCAGCCCGGCCTTCGACGCGCCATACGCCTCCGCCCGTGGCAGCGGCAGGTAGGTCACCGAACTGGCGACGCCCACCAGGTGCGGCGCGGTGCCTTTGCGCAACAGCGGCAGCGCCGCTTCGATGCAGTAACTGCTGGCCAGCAGATTGGTGCGCACCACGTGCTCGATGATCGACGAGTCGAACTGCTGAACGTCGACGTATTCGCAGGTGCCGGCATTGAGAATCACCGTATCCAGCGAGCCCCAGTCATGCGTAATTTGCTCGCCGATTTCGCGCACGGTCTGGCTGTTGGTCAGGTCTCCCGCCACCACCAACACTTGCCCGGGATAGCGTTGCGACAAGACTTTCAGCGGCGCCAGCGAGCGTGAGCTGACCGCCAGGTGGGCGCCGGTTTTCAGGATTTCCTCGGCCAGCGCGGCGCCAATGCCGCTGCTGGCCCCGGTCAGCCAATATCGTCGTGGAGGTGTAAGGCTCATCCCATTCTCCTTTTCAACCAGGCGATTGCCCGGCCCAATACGGGTACATGTTCGTAAAGCAGAGCCCCGGCATCGAAGTAATCCCGGTGGCGATAGACCTTGTCACTCCAGAGCAGGTGCGAGCAGCCATCCACCCGAATCAAGCCCCCGCCGGCCAGGCGTGGATGGCGGTAGCTCATGACCCAGCGCAGATAACCTTCGCCTTCGCCGGTCTGGTCGAAGCCGTAAAAATCGAAACGCAGCTCGCTGACGTTGGCGTAGAGCTCACTGAAATAGCTGCGCAAATGCCCGATGCCCTGTACTTCGTGCAGCGGATCGGTGAAATGCACATCAGCGGTATACAACTCATTCAGGCGTTGCAGGTTGTCTTTGTTGAGTTCACCAAACTGCCGGGCGAAGCGCCGCAGAAAATCACTCATAGCCACCTCCGGCATTTTGTCGCGATGGCAGGTTTTTGAACGCGGTCAGCGCGCGAGCGCGGCTCGTACTCAGATTGACGATTGGCGACGGATAACCTGCCACCCCGAACAGGCCGCCGAGGTTTTCCGGGTTGTGCACGTCTTTCTTGTTCAGCCCGGCCAGCTCCGGCAGCCAGTGCTTGATGAACAGGCCTTCGCTGTCGAATTTTTCCGATTGGCTGAGCGGGTTGAAAATCCGGAAGTAGGGCGCGGAGTCGGTGCCGGTGGACGAACTCCACTGCCAGCCGCCGTTGTTCGCCGCGAGGTCGCCATCGATCAGGTGCCGCATGAAAAAACGTTCGCCTTCACGCCAGTCGATCAGCAGATTCTTGGTGAGGAACATCGCCACGACCATGCGCAAACGGTTGTGCATCCAGCCGGTTTCGAGCAGTTGGCGCATTGCGGCGTCGATGATCGGCAGGCCGGTACGCGCTTCTTGCCAGGCCGCCAGTTCATCGGGGGCGTCGCGCCAGGCCAGGGCTTCGGTTTCCGGGCGGAAGGCGCGGTGGCGGGAGACGCGTGGGTAGCCCTCCAGAATGTGTTTGTAGAACTCGCGCCACAGCAATTCGTTGATCCAGGTGACGGCGCCGACTTTGCCGCTTTCGAACTCGCCCTGATTGCTTTGCAGGGCTGCATGCAAGCACTGGCGCGGGGAAATGACGCCGGCCGCGAGGTAGGCCGAGAGCTGACTGGTGCCGGGTTTGGCCGGGAAGTCGCGTTCACTTTTGTAGTAGTCGATCTGCGCATCGGCGAAGGTGTCGAGGCGGCGGCGGGCTTCGGCTTCACCGGCGGGCCACAGCGCGCGCAAGGTTTCGCTGGGCGTGGCGAAGCCTGCAACGCTTGAAGGGATTTCATCACTGTCGACGGTCAGGCGCGATTGAGCCATTGGCGCGCTCACCAGGCTCGGCAACGAGCTGCGCAGACGGTCGTAGCAAACCTTGCGGAACTGACTGAAGACCTGGAAGTACGTGCCGGTCTTGGTCAGCACGGTGCCGGGCTTGAACAGCAACTGATCGAGGTAGCTATAAAAGTCGATACCCTTGGTTTTCAGTGCGTCGGCTACCGCCGCATCGCGGCGGCTTTCGTGAATGCCGTACTCCTCGTTGACGTGCACCGCGTCGATCTTCAACTGCTGGCACAGATCGAGCAGAACCTTCGGCGCTTCATCCCAGCGAGAGGCCATGCGGATGAGCAGCGGGATGTTCAACTCGCCGAGTGCGCGGCTCAATTCGCGAAGGTTGCGAAGCCAGAAATCCACTTTGCACGGTGCATCGTCATGCTCGCGCCATTGTTCCGGGCTCAACAAGTACACCGCCACGCTCGGGCCCCGGGATGCGGCGGCCGACAGGGCGGTGTTGTCATGCAGGCGCAAGTCGCTGCGCAGCCAGATCAATTGCAGGGTGGTATCCGTACGATTCATTTAAATAAGCCCGCGCTGAAGCAGGTCCTGATGCGCCGATAACGGATCTTCGGCCAGGAACAATTCTGCAATCTCTGTCGTTTTTACGGACAACTCGGCGTGGTGGATGCACACCGTTGGTCCGGCAATCATTTTTGGGCCGCCGACGCCGTTGAAAAGTTTCGGCAACTGCGCAAGGTTCATGGCTTTGCTGGAATACAGCAGTACGCCGCGAGCTTGCAGGTGATCGACCGCCAGTGCGAGCTCGCCCGCCGGCAGCGGCCAGTCGAACACTTCCACCGGGCAATCGGCACTGCTGATCAGCCACGCGGTGAGCCACAGATGTGGTTCCAGCGGCAGGTCGGAGTGATTGATCAACAGCAGCGGTGCGCTGCGCAACTGACGGTTGTTATGGTAGATGCGCGCGCCGAATTTGCTGCGTAACCAGGAGTAAAAAAACACACGCTCCATCTGCGCGCCAAACTGGCCCTGCCAGCGTTGTTCAAGCTCGGCTAGCAACGGCATCAGCAACTGTTCGCACAGGGTCCGCGGTGGGTACAAAGCGATCGCCTGGTTGACGGTGTCATCGAGGGTGCGTTCGTTGAGCGAAGTGACCGCTTGCAGCAGCGTGTTGCACAGCACCTGCCAATCATTTTCGACCGACTCGCTAAAAGCTTGCGGGGAGTCGAGCAGTTGCTTGACCTGGCTGACGGCCACGCCACGATTGAGCCAGGTGAGGATCGTCAGGATGCGTTGCACGTGTTCGGCGCTGAACAGTCGATGCCCTTTGGGCGTACGTTGCGGCACGATCAGCCCGTAACGTCGTTCCCAGGCGCGCAAAGTGATGGCGTTGACGCCGGTCTGCCGGGCCACTTCACGAATCGGCAGCCAGCCTTCATCGAGGGCTTTTTTAAAGTCGGCGCCGAGGTCTTCGCGGGCACTGGTGTCGAGTGGAGTTTTCATCAGATCGCGTTTCGCAGGCTTAGGTTTTCCGGGTGCGGTTGCAGGTAAACCTGTTGTGCAATGTACGGATCCGGATGTCGGCGAAAGTGATGTTTGAGCAGCGTCAGCGGCACCACCAGCGGCACGATGCCGTGGCGGTACTGGCCGATGACGTGTTGCACTTCCTGTTTGTCGTCAGCGCTGATGACCTGTTTGAGGTAACCACTGATGTGTTGCAGAACATTGGTGTGGGTGCGGCGCGTGGCGCACTTCTTCAAGGCCGCCATCAGTTCGCTGAAATAGCGTGGGCCGAGTTCTTTCGGATCGATCTGGCCCATGTTGCCCAGCAGATTGCCCAGGGTTTTGTACTGCACCGGATTGTGGGCCATCAGCAGGTATTTATACCGCGAGTGAAATTCCGTCAGTCCGCGGCGAGTCAGGCCCGCTTGCAGCAGCTCTTGCCAGGCGCTGTAGGCGAATACTCGGGTAAGGAAGTTTTCCCGCAGCACCGGGTCATTGAGACGACCGTCTTCTTCCACCGGCAGGTCCGGATGCAACGCGCAGAACGCCTGGGCATAGATGCCTCGGCCGCCGCCGTCTACGGGCGCGCCGTTGGCGTGGTAGACCTTGACCCGATCCAGGCCGCATGACGGTGATTTCTGCATGAAGATGTAGCCGCAGATATTGTCCAGCTCAATGGCCATTTTCTCGCCGTAATCGGCCAGCGCTCGGGTGACATTCAGTTCAGGGTCAACAGTGCCAAGGGCTTCAGGTTGTTCAGCGTCGCCGACCAGTCGTATGGGTTGCCGAGGGATGCCGAGACCGATCGCGACCTCCGGACAGACCGGGACGAATTCGAAATATTCAGTGAGGGTGCGGCTGCACAGCCGCGATTCCTTGTGCCCACCGTTGAAACGCACCTCGGCGCCCATCAGGCAGGCGCTGATAGCAATTTTCGGTTTCGCGCTGGCGTGGGGCATGGGTGCACCTCGAATCCAAGACTTGTACAAAATTAAATTTCTGTACAACATGCCTTCATCATAGATTCAAAGGTGTACAAGTCAAATTATTTGTATAGGTTTTTCCGGGAGCCCTGTGGGAGCGAGGCTGATGACCATGAACCTGAGATTGCTGAAGCGTGTCAGGTTTAAAGCGAAGGCATTGACGGACATTGCGAGTTCGCTTCTACAGGCGATCTATTTCCAGCCGAGGATCCAGGTGTCGCTGTTTTTCAGCGTTTGCCAGTCGAGCCGCTCACTGCGCTTGGTCAGCACCGCCTGCAATTCGACGTCCAGCACCGTGCCTTCCTCGTCGCGGAACAGCTCGGTGACCAGAAAATGTTTTTCGCGGTTTTGCGGCTGGGCTGCTGTCCATTTCGACAGCAGCAGCTTGCTCGGGTTGATTCGGTTCATTGCAGGTGCTCGTGCAGGCGGCGAGCGGCTTCCTGACCACTGAGCCATGCCCCCTCGACACGACCGGACAGGCACCAGTCGCCACACGCGTAAAGCCCCAGATCGGCATCGGCCAGGGTGCCCCATTCATGGCTGGTGGCGGGGCGGGCGTAGAGCCAGCGGTGGGCGAGGCTGAACGTAGGCGCTGGCATCGCGCTGTGGAGCAGTTCGGCGAACGCGCCATGCAATTGCTCGATCACAGCCTCTTTGGGCAGGTCGATATGTTGCCGGCTCCAGGCACTCGTGGCGTGCAGCACCCAGGTGTCCATTGTGTTGTCACGCCCCGGTTTGCTGCGGTTGCGGGCCAGCCAGTCGAGCGGGCTGTCCTGCACGAAGCAGCCTTCCATGGGGGTGTCCAGCGGTGTATCGAAGGCCAGCGCGACCGCCCAGGTGGGGTCCATTTTTACCCCGGCGGCGGCACCGGCGAGCTTCGGCGCGGAGGCCAGCAATGCGGTCGCCTGGGGCGCAGGCGTGGCGACGATGACATGACTGAACGGGCCATGGGTGAATCCCTCGGCGTCCTGCAGATGCCAATGCTCCTCACCCCGATAGACCTCGGTGATGCGACAGGCGAAATGTACTTCCGAATCGCCGAGCAAGCCGCGGGTGATGGCACTCATGCGCGGCGTGCCGACCCAGCGCGTCTGTTCGTCCGGCGACAGATTGAGCTGGCCACCGTGGAAGGTATAGAGCTGTGGCGTCCACTCGGCGACCCAGCCGTTGGCTTGCCAGCGCTGGACTTCCGTGACAAAGCGGCGATCGCGGGCAGTGAAATATTGCGCGCCCATGTCCAGGGCACCCGCGTCGCTGCGTTTGCTCGACATGCGTCCGCCACTGCCGCGGCTTTTATCGAAAAGTTGAACGACATGCCCGGCCTCCGTAAGCGCCTGGGCGGCTGAGAGTCCGGCGATGCCGGTGCCGATGATTGCGATAGGTACAGTCATAGGGGCCTCGTTTGCCTTTCTGTACAGACTACGCCGTGGATGAAACCTGTACAATATTGTTTTTTGGTATAACTTTTAGCGTTCTCGTTCTGACAGCTTGGCCTATTGTTATCAACAGAGCCTGCCCGATATCAAAGATCCCTGCTTATAAAAATAGACTAGTGATCAGGGTAAAACGCCACGCGAGGAAGAAGTCATGCACATATTGCTGACCGGCGGTACTGGTTTGATAGGGAGTCAACTCTGCCGACACTGGCTGAGCCAGGGACATCGTCTGACGGTATGGAGTCGGGCACCTGAAAAAGTCGCGAAAATCTGCGGTGCAGAAGTTCGTGGTGTCGCGCGGTTGGAAGACCTCGGACAAGAGCCCGTGGACGCGATTATCAACCTGGCGGGTGCTCCGATTGCCGACCGGCCCTGGACGACCAAGCGCAAGGCCTTGCTCTGGAGCAGTCGCATCACCCTGACCGAAACCCTGCTGGCCTGGCTCGACACCCGCGAACAGAAACCGCAGGTGTTGATCTCAGGCTCCGCCGTGGGCTGGTACGGCGACGGTGGCGAGCGGGAATTGACTGAGGAATCTCCACCCGTCATCGACGATTTCGCCAGCCAGTTGTGCATTGCCTGGGAGGAAACCGCGCAGCGCGCCGAGGCCTTGGGCATCCGAGTGATCCTGATTCGCACGGGGTTGGTGTTGTCTGCCGAGGGTGGCTTTTTGTCGCGGCTGTTGTTGCCGTTCAAACTGGGACTGGGCGGGCCTCTTGGCGATGGTCGGCAGTGGATGCCGTGGATCCATATCAAGGATCAAATCGCCGTGATTGATTTTCTTCTGCATCAGAAAGACGCCAGCGGTCCTTATAATGCCTGCGCGCCCAAACCGGTGCGCAATCGTGAGTTTGCCAGCACGCTGGGCGCCGTGTTGCATCGCCCGGCATTCATGCCCATGCCGGCCCTGGCGTTGAAGGTGTGTTTGGGCGAATTGTCATTGCTGTTGCTGGGCGGCCAGAAAGCCGTGCCGGCGCGTTTGTTGAAAGCGGGTTTTACATTCCAGTTCACTGATTTGCGCGCGGCCCTGGACGACTTGTCCAGCCGCCTCTGAAATAGGACGTTGCATGACCGATCACGCGTTGCTTCTGGTCAACCTGGGTTCACCTGCCTCCACCTCTGTGGCGGATGTGCGCAGCTACCTCAATCAATTTCTGATGGACCCGTACGTGATCGACCTGCCATGGCCGGTGCGACGTTTGCTGGTGTCGCTGATTCTGATCAAGCGCCCGGAGCAGTCGGCCCACGCCTATGCCTCGATCTGGTGGGAGGAGGGCTCGCCGCTGGTGGTGCTCAGCCGTCGATTGCAGCAGGCCATGACCGCTGAGTGGACTCACGGTCCGGTAGAACTGGCCATGCGTTACGGCGAGCCGTCGATTGAAACGAAACTGGTTCAGCTCGCTGCCCAGGGGCACAAGAAAATTACCCTCGCGCCGCTTTATCCACAGTTCGCCGACAGCACCGTCACTACGGTGATCGAGGAAGCCCGGCGGGTCGTGCGGGAGAAGCAACTCGACGTGCAGTTTTCGATTCTCCAGCCGTTCTACGATCAGCCGGAATACCTCGATGCGTTGGTGGCCAGCGCCAAGCCGTATTTACTGCAGGATTACGATCACCTGCTGCTGAGCTTCCACGGTTTGCCGGAGCGGCATCTGAAGAAAATAGACCCTACCGGTCACCATTGCTTCCAAAGCGATAACTGCTGCCTGAACGCTTCGCCAGAAGTTTTGGCGACCTGCTACCGCGCCCAATGCCTACGCACTGCTTCCGAGTTTGCCGAGCGGCTGGGCTTGCCGGACGGCAAGTGGTCGGTGTCGTTCCAGTCGCGATTGGGTCGGGCGAAATGGATCGAACCCTATACCGAAGCACGCCTCGATGAGCTGGCGGGAATGGGCGTGAAGAAGTTGCTGGTGATGTGCCCGGCGTTCGTTGCCGATTGCATCGAGACGCTTGAGGAAATCGGTGATCGCGGGAATGAACTGTTCCGCGAAGCGGGGGGAGATGAGTTGGTGCTGGTGCCGTGTCTCAACGATGATCCGCAGTGGGCCAAGGCGCTGAGAACTTTGTGCGAAAGAGCGCCGTTGGCGCTGTAGAAATACAAACTGTGGCGAGGGAGCTTGCTCCCGCTGGGTCGCGAAGCGGCCCCAAAATTCTCGCAATCCATGAAGATTTTGTGAGTGCTGCGCGCACTCAAGCGGGAGCAAGCTCCCTCGCCACAGGGTGTTGTGTCAGCCTTAGATCAGCGGCTCATCCGCCTTCTTGTGCTTCCAGCTGTCATTGCCCGGCAGTAACAGGTTCAGCGCAATCGCCACCACCGCGCACAGCGCGATGCCTTTGAGGCCGAAGTCGTCCGGACCGGTGCCGGTGCCGACCAGCACGCCGCCAATCCCGAATACCAGCGTGACCGAAACGATCACCAGGTTGCGCGCTTCGCCCAGGTCGATCTTGTGGCGAATCAGCGTGTTCATCCCCACCGCCGCAATCGAACCGAACAACAGGCACAGAATCCCGCCCATCACCGGCACCGGAATGCTTTGCAGCAGTGCGCCGAACTTGCCGATGAACGCCAGGCTGATGGCAAAGATTGCCGCCCAGGTCATGATTTTCGGGTTGTAGTTCTTGGTCAGCATCACCGCGCCCGTCACTTCGGCGTAGGTGGTGTTGGGCGGACCGCCGAACAAACCGGCGGCGGTGGTGGCAATGCCGTCGCCGAGCAGGGTGCGGTGCAGGCCGGGCTTCTTCAGGTAGTCGCGACCGGTCACGCTGCCCACGGCGATCACGCCGCCGATGTGCTCGATGGCCGGGGCCAATGCCACCGGAACGATGAACAGAATCGCCTGCCAGTTGAATTCCGGCGCGGTGAAGTTGGGGATCGCGAACCACGGTGCCGCGGCAATCTTCGCGGTATCGACCACGCCGAAATAGAACGCCATCGCAAAACCGACCAGCACGCCGGAGATGATCGGCACCAGGCGGAAAATGCCTTTGCCGAACACCGCGACGATCAGCGTCGTCAGCAGCGCAGGCATCGAGATCAGCATGGCCGTCTGGTAGTGGATCAGCTCGCTACCGTCGCCAGCCTTGCCCATCGCCATGTTGGCGGCGATCGGCGCCATGGCCAGGCCGATGGAGATGATCACCGGGCCAATCACCACCGGTGGCAGCAAGCGGTCGATGAAGCCGGTGCCTTTGATCTTCACGGCGAGGCCGAGGAAGGTGTAGACGAAACCGGCCGCCATTACACCGCCCATGGTCGCCGCGAGGCCGAATTGGCCCTTGGCGAGAATGATCGGGGTGATGAAGGCGAAGCTCGAAGCCAGGAACACTGGCACCTGACGCCCGGTGACGATCTGGAACAGAATCGTCCCCAGGCCCGCCGTGAACAGCGCTACGTTCGGATCGAGGCCGGTAATCAGCGGCATCAACACCAGGGCGCCGAACGCCACGAACAGCATCTGGGCGCCGGACAGCACCGTGCGCCAGAGCGGATCGTTGAACTCTTGCTGCATGGTCACGCGTCCTTCTGCTTGGTGCCGAAGATCTTGTCACCGGCATCGCCCAGGCCTGGGATGATGTAACCGTGTTCGTTCAGTTTCTCGTCAATGGAAGCGGTGTAGATGGTCACGTCCGGGTGAGCTTTCTCCACGGCGGCAATGCCTTCCGGCGCGGCGACCAGCACCATGGCGCGGATGTCGCGGCAACCGGCCTTTTTCAGCAGGTCGATGGTGGCGACCATGGAACTGCCGGTGGCGAGCATCGGGTCGATGATCATGGCCAGGCGTTCGTTGATTTCGGGAACCAGTTTTTCCAGATAGGTGTGGGCCTGCAACGTCTCTTCGTTGCGGGCCACGCCCACGGCGCTGACCTTGGCCCCCGGAATCAGGCTGAGCACACCTTCGAGCATGCCGATACCGGCACGCAGGATCGGCACCACGGTAATCTTCTTGCCGGCGATTTTCTCGACCGACACAGTGCCGCACCAGCCTTCGATGTCGTAGGATTCCAGCGGCAGGTCTTTGGTGGCTTCATAGGTCAAAAGGGCGCCGACTTCCTGAGCGAGCTCACGGAAATTCTTGGTGCTGATGTCTGCGCGGCGCATCAGGCCGAGTTTATGACGGATCAGCGGATGGCGGATCTCGAGGATGGGCATGGGAAAGGCTCCGGCGGCGGGCAAAAAAACCGGCCTAGATTAATCTATCCGAGGGTGTTGTCCTATAGACATAGAGTACGTTAGTCCACAAACGCTTGATCTGGCCGTGCGGGATGCGTACCTTTGCCCGCTTTTCCCGAATCCCGTCCCCCCTGGAGAGCGCCATGTCCGCTGATCTCGAGCATATCCGTCAAATCATGCGAGAGGCTGACTGCCTGTACACCGAAGCTGAAGTCGAGGCGGCCATCGCCCGCGTCGGTGCACACATCAACGAACAACTGGCTGAAACAAATCCGGTGGTGTTCTGTGTGATGAACGGCGGCCTGATTTTCGCCGGCAAGCTGCTCACCCATTTGCAATTCCCGCTGGAAGCGTCCTACCTGCACGCCACCCGCTATCGCAACGAAACCAGCGGCGGCGACCTGTTCTGGAAAGCCAAGCCGGAAGTGTCGTTCATTGACCGTGACGTGCTGATCATCGACGACATCCTCGACGAAGGTCACACCCTGGGCGCGATCATCGACTTCTGCAAACACGCTGGCGCGCGCAAAGTGCACACCGCCGTGCTGATCGACAAGGACCACGACCGCAAGGCTCGCCCGGACCTGAAAGCCGATTTCGTCGGCCTGCCGTGCATCGACCGTTACATCTTCGGTTACGGCATGGACTACAAAGGCTACTGGCGTAACGCCAACGGAATTTTCGCCGTTAAAGGGATGTAAGCGATGAGCGCGCCGAGCTTTCTTGATCAATCCTTGTTCAATGAATTGGCCGGGAAGGCTGCGGCAAATCCACGTGGGCGCCAGCATCACAACTTCCATCGGATGGAAGACGCTTGCCATCGCATGGCGGTGGGTCTGCAGCCGTCCACGTACATTCCGCCTCATCGGCATCTGTGTGAGAACAAGGCTGAAACCTTGTTGGTCCTCAAAGGGCGGCTTGGTCTGCTGATTTTCGATGAGTCTGGTGTGGTGGTGCGCAAGCAGATTCTGCAGGCCGGTGGCGATTGCGTGGGTGTTGACCTGCCAACCGGTGTGTTCCATGGCCTGGTGGTGCTGGAAGCCGACAGCCTGATGTTCGAGTGCAAGGCCGGCCCTTATCGTCCCGTCGGTGAGGGAGAGCTTGCTCACTGGGCGCCGCGCGAAGGCGAGCCGGGTGTGGCTGAATATCAGGCGTGGATGCGCGCGCAGTTCGCCTGAAGCGCGCTCAGTTTTCCCCGGCCAGCCAGCGTTCGCTTTTGCGACGAGCCTGTTCCAGGTTGTTCACGTAGGCCAACTGACGCTGCTCCCGATGGATACCCGCGCGTCTGAGCTTCAGGCGCACCCGCGGGGAGGTTGCCACCAGAATCAGGCCAATGCCGTCCGTGCGGTAATCCCTGAGGATATTGTCGAAGGCCGCCAGCGCCGTCATGTCCAGCATGGGCACGGCGCTCATCTCGACGATCACCACTTTGACCTCCGGACTGAATTTGCGCAGGACTCCCAAGGCCTTTTCGGCCGCACCGAAAAACAACGGCCCGCGTATCGCGTAGCAACGAACGTGCGCCGGCATGTCCTGCAAGGCTTGATGGTAGGCGCGTGGCAGTTCGGCGGTGTCCGTCAGATCGCTCATGCGCTTGATAAACAACCCGGCGGCCAGCAACAGGCCGACACCGACGGCCATTACCATGTCGAATAACACCGTCAGGCTCAGGCAGGTCAGCAAGACCAGCACATCGCTGCGGGGCGCGATGCGCAGTGTATGCAGCACGTGCCGGGCTTCGCTCATGTTCCACGCCACCATGACCAGCAATGCGGCCAGCGCAGCCATCGGCAGGTAGCTGAAAAGCGGTGCGAGCACCAGTATCGCCATCAGTACCACCGCGCTGTGAATAATGGCGGCCAATGGCGAAAAGGCTCCGCTGCGCACATTGGTGGCGCTTCGGGCGATCGCAGCCGTGGCGGTAATGCCGCCGAACAACGGTGCGATCAGGTTGCCCAGGCCCTGGCCCAGCAGTTCGGCGTTGGGGTCGTGTTTGCTGCCGGTCATGCCATCCGCCACCACCGCACACAACAAGGACTCGATGGCACCGAGCATGGCAATGGCGAACGCCGGCGCCATTAATTGACGGATCAAGTCGTAGGACAGGTGCAGCGGCTGGCCGTCGGGACCGGGTAGATTCCACGGCCAATCGAAGCTCGGCAGGAACGGTGGAATGCCGGGATGGCTGACGCCCTCGACCATGTAGCTGAAACGCTCACCCAAGGTCGCCACCGCCAACCCGCCGTGTTCCAGCGCCAACCCCAGGAGGGCGCCGACGGTCAGCGCCACCAGATGCCCCGGGATCCTCGGTACCCACCGTGGCCAGACAATCAGAACGGCCAGGCAGGCGATACCGATGATCCCGTCCCCCAGCCGAGCGGTGGGCAACGCGAGAATCAGTACACCCAGCTGTTCGATGTAGTGTTCTGCCTGGCTGGGGGTGTTCAGGCCCAGCAAATCCTTCAATTGCAGGGTGGCAATGACAATGCCGATCCCGGCGGTAAAGCCCAGCGTGACAGGATACGGAATGTACTGAATCAACCGCCCGGCGCGAATCAGTCCCAGGGCAATGAGGATGACGCCGGCAAGCATGGTGCAGAGCAGCAAGCCGCCCAGGCCATATTGTTGGGTGATGGGCAGCAGGATGACCACGAACGCGGCGGTCGGCCCACTGACATTGAAACGCGAACCGCCGGTGAGAGCGATCAGGGGCGCGGCGATCAGTACCGTATACAACCCTTGCTGGGGCGGTACACCTACGGCAATCGCCAGGGCCATGGCCAATGGGATGGCGATAATCCCTACCGTCACTCCGGCACTGATGTCGCCGCGTAAGCGTTTGAGGGTGTAGCCGGCGTGCCAGGTCTGACGCCAGGCGGCGAATAACGGGGGAACGGAGAACGACATGAGCACTCCACGGTAGACGGTGCACCATTGATCGACGGCTGAAAGCTCTTCCAGCATGGCCAGCTTGGTACTGCGAAGTATTGACCCATATCGCTAATTCGCGCAGATGATCCTCATGCTAGAGTGCTCCGCTTCGCCCTGGGAGCCCGTCATGAGCCTTTTGATCCGCAGCTGCGCCGCCCTGTTGCTGACCCTCAGCCTGCCCCTGGCCGCCGCACCGGCGCCGATGCATGCGCAGTTTCTGCCTCCGGACGACCTGACCCTGCGTGACGCCGAACCCGAGCAGCAACAACTGCTGCAGGTCACCGAATATTCGGTGGTGGTCGGCAGTCAGCGCCAGTCCACCCAACAACCGATCCCGGTGACGTCTCCGTTGCTGATCCGCCTCAAGGGCAAACCCTTGAACAAGGGCGCGACCATCAATCAGGTACTGGTCAACTTCGATGGCGAGAGCAAAAGCCTGAAAAAGCCGATCTACGACGACAAAAGCAAGACCCTGACGCTGTTTTATCCGATGGCGCAGTACCGCGTGGTGATCGACCTGTTGCGCAATGACACGGTGTATTGCCAGTTCCTCAGCTACGCCAATGGCCATGTCTGGGCTGACCTGCACACCGGGGCCGTTCGTCCGCGTTGAGCCCGGCGCCCTGTGAGGGGTAAACTGCCCGCCCCGTGAAATGTCTGCGAGCTGGAGTCGGCAATGCGTAAAGATAAGAAACAAGTGATTGGTGACGAGATCGGCGACGAGCAGATCAAGTTGTTTCTCGATTTCGAACCGGTCGACGCCACTTCGCCGTCCCTGCACAAACTGATCAAGGCCTACCGTGGCCTGCGCATTGACGACTTCGAGCGTTTTCTGACGTTCTTCGTCGAAGCCGGCTACGACGTTGATGGCCAGGATGAACACGGCAAGACCTTCGTTGACCTGATCAAGGATCAGCGCAACGCGGCCGAGTACATCGAACTGATCAACAAGGCTCGCGGCTGATCGTATCCGAAGCGAACCGAATACCTGTGGCGAGGGAGCTTGCTCCCGCTTTAGTGCGCAGCACTCACAAAATCTTCGCCGTTGGCAGAATTTTGGGGCCGCTTCGCAGCCCGGCGGGAGCAAGCTCCCTCGCCACAAGATTGTTTTGCCGCCCATAAAAAAACGCCCCGCTCTCAATGAGAACGGGGCGTTTTTTATGCGCGACGATCAAGCGTAGCTTGGGGTCTCGCTGCTTTCTTCAACCAGTTCCAGCGCGATGTTGTTCTGCGTATTGATCTTGCGATACAGCGC
The DNA here is from genome assembly GCF_000293885.2 of Pseudomonas fluorescens NCIMB 11764. NCBI lineage: Bacteria > Pseudomonadati > Pseudomonadota > Gammaproteobacteria > Pseudomonadales > Pseudomonadaceae > Pseudomonas > Pseudomonas fluorescens. The sequence continues at coordinate 6,933,764 of NZ_CP010945.1, read as the reverse complement.
AGCATCGGTTTCCAGAACCTTTTCACGGGCCGGGAAGATTTCCGCCAGTTTGGCCGCCCACTCGCCGGATGCTTTGGCCGGGAAGCATTTCTCGATCAGCTCCAGCATGATCGAAACGGTCACCGACGCGCCTGGCGAAGCGCCGAGCAGTGCAGCAAGGGAACCGTCCTTGGCCGCGACCAGCTCGGTGCCGAACTGCAGGACGCCGCCCTTTTTCGGGTCTTTCTTGATGATTTGAACCCGTTGGCCGGCCACTTCCAGGCGCCAGTCTTCGGCTTTCGCTTCAGGGTAGAAACGACGCAGGGAATCCAGGCGTTGCTCCATCGACTGCATCACTTCGCTGACCAGGTACTTGGTCAGGTCCATGTTGTTTTTCGCCACGGCCAGCATCGGGCCGATGTTGCCGGCGCGAACCGACATCGGCAGGTCCATGAAGGAGCCGTGCTTGAGGAACTTGGTGGTGAAACCGGCGTAAGGTCCGAACAGCAGGGACTTCTTGCCATCGACCACGCGAGTGTCGAGGTGCGGCACCGACATCGGTGGCGAACCCACGGCGGCCTGGCTATACACCTTGGCCTGGTGGTGTTTGACCACTTCCGGGTTGTCGCAACGCAGCCACTGGCCGCTGATCGGGAAGCCGCCGAAGCCTTTGCTTTCTTCGATGCCCGACGCCTGCAGCAACGGCAGTGCCGCACCGCCCGCGCCGAGGAAGACGAACTTCGCGTCGACTTCGCGGGTGTTGCCGCTGTTCACGTCCTTGATGCTGACGGTCCAGCCGCCGTTGTTACGCTTCAGACCGGTCACGCGCTTGCAGTACTTGACCTGGGCATCGGGTGCGCTGGTCAGGTGCTTGAGCAATTGGTTGGTCAGTGCGCCGAAGTTGACGTCGGTGCCGTTCATCACGCGGGTGGCGGCGACGACTTCGTCAGCCGGGCGACCAGGCATCATCAATGGCATCCAGTCCGCCATTTTTGCCTTGTCTTCGGTGTATTCCATGTCGGAGAAGGCGTGGTGCTTGCTCAGCACGTTGAAGCGTTCCTTGAGGAAGGACACGCCACTGTCACCTTGCACGAAACTCAGGTGCGGCACCGGGCTGATAAAGGACTTGCACGAACCGAAGGTGCCTTTTTTGGTCAGGTACGACCAGAACTGCTTCGACACCTCGAACTGGGTGTTGATGTGCACGGCTTTCTTGATGTCGACGGTGCCGTCGGCGGCCTGCGGCGTGTAATTGAGCTCACACAGCCCGGCGTGACCGGTACCGGCGTTGTTCCACGGGTTCGAACTCTCCGCGGCACCGGAATCCATCAGCTCGACGACTTCCAGCTTGATCGCGGGGTCGAGCTCTTTGAGCAGTACTGCGAGGGTGGCACTCATGATGCCGGCCCCAACCAGTACTACGTCGACTGCTTCGTTATGCGCCATTTAACGCGTCTCCAAAATCTGCAGCACCAAATTGTCGGCATGGCTGCCAGGCGTTCCGGGGCGAGTCAGTGATGCCCCTGGTACTCATGGCAGTATCGCCATGTCCGAATCTTCGCAATTTATCGCAACTTCGACGGACGCTACCGGCCGGGTCAATGAGGTCTATGAACTCATTTCAACGCGCGACTGGCAATTCGACTTATGGTCGAGACATCCGTTTGTGCAACCAAATCCGTAGCGGACAGGCTTCAGGCTCCGGTGTTCGAGGAATACTCGGTCCTGTGTCGTTGGGCTGTTCCAGACGCTAATGGTGCATATTCAGACGCAAAACTATTCATTTGCTCGCCACACTCTTGTGAAGTTGTGAAAACCCGTTTTTTTCACGCTCTTTTGAAGACGTGAACCTCAAAAAAGGGCTGCCCCAGCCTGGCACCGTGCCCGGATGGATTGCCGCCATGGGATGCATGACAGGCAAAACGGGCAAACAGCTCAGTGACCGAGCGTAATGACAGCTCTGCAGATTCGCGAAAAGTGGGGGTTTTGCTCAAGGAACAGCAAGCACGCCAGCTTCACTCGATCTGTGTGGGCGGCTCTCTGTGGGCGGTGCGGGGTGCCAATACCGAAGCATTGACGATGCTGCGAGGCCCGATCAGGAGACGTCCTTATAATCGGGGGGAGATTGTATCTAAGAAACGCAGGGAAATGGACGTGTTTAATGACTTTTATTAGGCGTCTGGTCAGGTGGTCAACAGCTGCTGCGCCCGCGCGCGTGGTTTGTGCTGGCTGACACGGGCACTGGCAGGCAGGGGATGGTGCAGCCAGTTGAGGCGGATTTCTTCGATTTCGACCCAGCCATCGTCCATCGGCTGCAGGCTGCACTGCTTGAACGCCTGGCAATGACCATAGCGGTCGAGCAGGGCAAAGCAGCGATGCAATGGGCGCGGAGCGAACAGCGAGATCAGGTGGCGCATGGCAAAGTACCTTCAAGGGGTGACTGTCGTGAAGGTTGTCAAAGCGCCGTGACATGCAAGTGTATGGGCGGTGACATCTGTGTGACAGGAACCGGCTTCCCAAGGGTTTGTCAGACATTTCAGTATTCACTGCGAGGCGCTGGTTACCCGCAGTGGCCCACCGCTATACTGCCGGCCTGTTTGTGCCTGATTCTGGAGAGAAGAGCATGTTGCAACGCCTGTTGTTCGGTTTGATCACTGTGACCAGTTTGACCCTGGTTGGCTGCGCCCACAGCCCGCAACAACTGAACCCGGAGCCGAAGCTGACAACTCAGCTGGCGCCGGTCGGCCATGGTCAGCCAGTGGTGGTGCGTGTGGTGGACGGTCGTCCGTCGCCAACCCTGGGCACCCGTGGCGGTCTGTATCCGGAAACGAGTGCAATCACGGTGCAGGGCGCGCAGATCCTGCCGAAGTTGCAGGCCCAGGCTGAAGCGGCCGTGCGTTTGCTGGGCTTTACCCCGACATCCAATGCGATGAATGCCCCGCAATTGACCGTGACCCTGGCTGAGCTGAAGTATCAGTCGCCGAAGGAAGGCATGTACGTGACCGAGGCGACCATTGGCGCGACCTTCCGCTCCGACGTACAGAACGCCAACCGCCGCTACAGCGGTCGTTACGGTGCGTCGCTGGATCAGCGTTTCGGCATGGCGCCGAATCAGGAAACCAACACCAAGCTGGTCAGCGATGTATTGAGCGACGCGTTGACGCGTCTGTTCAAGGACCCGACGATTGGTCAGATTCTCAGCGAGTAATGCGAGCCCCGCAGGAGTTGCCGAAGGCTGCGATCTTTTGATCCTGATCTTCGGCTACTCCCTCAAAAAATCAAAAGATCACAGCCTTCTGCAGCTCCTGCCGGGCAGGATTCTGCGGAGTCAGGCGGCTTGCGAATAAAAATCCAGCACACTCACGCCCGTCAGCAAGTCCGCCTCCGGTAAATCCGCATGTTGATGCCCACCCAGTGCGCAATACACCAGCCAATGGCAATCCTGAACGTTGAAGGCGAGGCTGCCGACGAGGGCTTGTTGTTCGTCGCTTTGAGCGATGAGGTAGAGGCGATCCTGGTTTTCGGCGTGGAGCATGACGGTTTCCGTGTCGGTTTCGATGGGCCGAGAGACTGGCGCATTCAGATGACGAAGCCGTGACGCAGAGCAGGAATCTGCCAAATGGTGAGTTATTTGTCGTAAAGCGGCGGGCAGGAGGGACGGCTTTCGGTAGAATTTGCGCCGCGGTCGTCGGTCCGGCGTTCGCCACACCTGTTTTGACTGAGGTTTGTGATGTCGCTGCATTTGATGACGCTGTTTACCGCCCATCCCGCCAAATTGATCAACCTGCTCGCCTTGCTGTTTGCCTTTCCGGGCAGCTGGTTGCTGCACGCTACGCGTCGCCGCGAACAGCGCGCGCAGGCCAGTCTGGCAGCGCAGCGTCAGAGCCGTCCCAGTGAAGAGCCCGTGCTGGATTGGGCGACCTTGCGCATGAACCGGTTTTTCTATCGTTTCGGTTTTGCCTGCCTGGGCTTGGCGTTGCTGGTGTCGTGGATCAGCACGCGGGTTTGATCCCTTAAAGCAAAAGATCGCAGCCTTCGGCAGCTCCTACATTGATGTTGGAGCTGCCGAAGGCTGCGATCTTTTGATCTTGCTGTAAAAACCTACAGCGCCAACCCGGCTTTCACCCGGTACTGATTACGCACCGGTGTGGCGTATTGCAGCACCAGGAAAGGACGATGTTCTTCCGGGCAGGCCTCAAGGCGCCGCTGCCATTCTTCCTGGGCCTTCGCCAGCTCGTCGGCTGCAAACACGTCAGCCGCTTTCGACACCTGCAACTGCGGATCGGCGTCTTTCCACTGCGCGTACGCCAGGTAGTGCACCGGGAACAAGCGATAACCGCCGAGGATCTGCTTGTCCATTTCGATCGCCAATTGTTTGGTGTCTTCGAACAACTCGGTGATCGGCGCGGCGAAGTTCACGTGGACCCGGCCCTTGTAGCCGGTGATGCCTTTGGCGATGCTGACGTCGTCTTCGCCCGGCACCTTGGTGTAGCTGCCGGTGGTGGCGCGGATGTAGAGCTCGCGGGCCTTGGCCTGGTCGCACGGGTCGTATTCGTAGCTGATCGACACCGGAGTGACGTTCAGCGAGCGGATGACTTCGCCGAACGGTTCATCCTTGCGACTCATGTGGAACATCTTGAGGATCGCTGACTCGGTGCGGTCGTCGCCGTCCTTGGCCCGGCCTTCGGCCTGAGCGATCCAGATCGACGCGCAATCGTTGCGGATCGAGTGGTTGATGTAGGCCGACAATAGCTGATAGGCCGCCATTTTCTCTCGGCGACCGGTGATCGAACGGTGCACGATGAAACTCTTGTTCAGGCGCATCAGGTCGCTGACGAAGGGTTTCTGCAGCAGGTTGTCGCCAATGGCGATGCGCGGTGTCGGCAGGCCGGCGTGGTACACGGCATAGTTGACGAAGGCCGGGTCCATGACGATGTCGCGGTGGTTGGCGATGAACAGGTAGGCGCTACCGGACTTGAACTGCTCGACGCCGGTGTACGTTACCCCGTCCGTGGCGCGTTCGATGGTGTGGTCGACGTAATACTCGACTTTGTCCTGCAGTGTGGCCACCGAATTGATGCCGGCGAACTCACGGCGCAACCGATGAGCTATAAGAGGTTTGAGCATCCAGCCGAAAGCACCGGCGAAACGCGGGAAGCGGAAGTGGGTGAGGATATCTAGAAACGCCTTGTCGCCGAGCAATCGTGCCAGCACCGCTGGGACTTCGCTGTCGTCGTAAGGTCGGATGGCATCGAATTCGCCCATCATGCTCTCTTGTTAGAAACGGCTAGGGTAAGTAAAGGTTTTGATCGAAAACCAACGGGGCACGGTCTGAAAAGGTAGCCAGACAAAAATAGCCCTGCAAATAGACCGGCGATTATACGCACAAGTCACCCTGGAGACCGCGATGCTGGAAACCGAGCGCTACGAATGTCCGTATTGTGGTGAAGAGGCCGAGGCGGTGCTGGATTTGTCCGGTGGCGATCAGACCTATATCGAAGACTGTCCGGTGTGTTGCCGCCCCATCACGTTTGTCCTGCAGACTGATGGTCAGGAATGGTTACTTGAAGTTCACAGCGAAAACGAATGAAGGGGCGCTCCATGCAGCGAATCTATGAACCGGAAAACCTGATGGAAGGCGAGCTGCTGCAAGGCATGCTGGCCAGTGAGGGCATCGAGGCGCATCTGGTCGGGCGTGATTTGCTCGGTGGCAGCGGGGAGTTGCCCATTTTCGGTCTGTTGGGGTTGTCGGTCGACAATGACCAGGCCGAATACGCCCGCGAGTTGATCGCCGCGTACAATGCCGCGCTGCCGCTACCCGGCGATGAGCCGGAAAGCTTTCCCGGCACGCTGGTCTGTTAGGCTGACGTTCGTTTTATCAAGAGTCGTGTTGCCCCATGTGTGGACGTTATGCCCTGTTTCGCTGGAACCCCGCCTTCGCGGCCCTGCCTGGCTTCCCTGCCGATCAGCAGGCCCAGTGGAATATTTCCCCAAACGATTCGGTGTTGATGCTGCGTGCCGGCGCCGACGGCCAACGCGAGTTGGCCCGTGCGCGCTGGGGTTTGACGCCGCCGTGGCTGACCGATCTGTCCCGCACGCCGGCCCATGCCCGGGCCGAAACCGTGGCCGAGCAACCGATGTTCCGTCAGGCCCTGCGCGAGCGCCGGTGCCTGCTGCCGGCCAACGGTTTTTACGAATGGCGCGGCACGACGCGCAAGCGGCCTTACTGGTTGACTCCGGGGGAGGGCTCGACGCTGTTTTTTGCGGCGATCTGGGAAGCGTATCCGGTGCAGGAGCAAGTGTGGTTGAGCACGGCAGTGATCACGCAACCGGCGGCGAGTCAGCGTCGGCCGTTGATTCTGGATGCAGCGGGGCAGGAGGCGTGGCTTGATCCCGAGACGCCTTTGCATGTGTTGCAGGGGTTGTTGGCCAGTGAACCCGCTGCGTTGCGCGAGCGGGTGTTAGCGAATCTGGTGAATGATCCGAAGTTGAACGGGCCGGAGTGTTTGACCCCAGGTTAAGTGGTGTCATCAAAAAGATCGCAGCCTGCGGCAGCTCCTGCATTAGGTAGGCGTATACCCTTACCCTGTAGGAGCTGCCGAAGGCCGCGATCTTTTGATCTTGCTCTTAAACCTCAAACCTTGAACTGATTGATCAACCGCCGCTGCTGTTCCGCCAGCTTGGTCAGGTCCGCACTCGCCGCGCTCGATTCATCCGCCCCACCGGCCACTTCATTGGCCACTTGCCCAATGTTGATCACGTTACGGTTGATGTCATCCGCCACCGCGCTCTGTTCTTCGGCCGCACTGGCAATCTGCGTGTTCATGTCGTTGATCACCGACACCGCCTGAGTGATCGCATCCAGCGCTTCGGCGGCTTTCGCGGCGTGCTGAACACTTTCATCGGTACGGTTCTGGCTGTCCTCCATGACCCGCACCACATCGCGCGTGCCTTGTTGCAGTTGCTGGATCATGGTCTGGATTTCTTCGGTGGCCTTCTGGGTTTTCTGCGCCAGGTTGCGCACTTCATCGGCCACCACTGCAAAACCGCGGCCCTGTTCACCGGCGCGTGCCGCTTCGATGGCCGCGTTCAAGGCCAGCAGGTTGGTCTGCTCGGCGATCCCGCGAATGGCCGTGAGGATCGCGTTGATGTTCTCGCTGTCCTTGGCCAGGGTTTGCACCACGCTGACAGCCTTGCCGATTTCCACCGCCAGCACACCGATCGAATTCGATGTGTCCCGCACGATCTGTTTGCCCTGCGCCGCCGCCTGATCCGCATGACTGGCCGCTTGTGCCGCCTGGGTCGCGTTGCGCGCCACGTCCTGGGCGGTGGCGGTCATTTCATGCACCGCCGTGGCGACCTGATCGATCTCGACCATTTGTTTCTGCACGCCGATGTTGGTGCGAATGGCGATGTCGGCGGTGTGTTCCGACGAATCGCTGACGCTCTGCACCGACGTCACGACCTGAGTGATCATCGCCTGCAACTTCGCGAGGAAGGTATTGAAGCCTTTGGCGATCGAGCCCAGTTCGTCGGCACGATCACTGGTCAGGCGACGGGTGAGGTCACCTTCGCCTTTGGCAATGTCGTCGAGCATGGCGACCATCTGTTTAAGTGGCCGGGCAATGCCGTGGCCCACCAGCCAGATCACCAGCAAACCGATGCCAGCAATCAGCAGGCCAACCATGGCCATGCCGAAGGTGTCGGATTTGCGCTGTGTGTCGAGGTCGGCCTGGAGTTTTTGCAGGTCGGCCATCACCGCGTTCAGCGGCAGTTGCAGCATCAGGGTCCAGCGGGCGTCGGTCTGGCCGATGCCGAACGGCAGGTACAACTCGATCCGGCCCTGGGCCTTGTCGACGGTGTAGGTCACTTCGCCGCGCTTGAGATTGGCCATGTTGGCGATCTGTTGGCTATCGAGGATGTCGCTGACCTTCTCGCCGAATTTGCTCGGGTCCTTGGTGTAGGCCACGATCCGGCCGTTGCTGCCGATCAGGGCCATGACGCCCGAGCCGTTGTACAGCTTCTGGTTCGCGCCCAGCAGCATTTCCTGGATGAAGTTCACCGACAGGTCGGCGCCGACGATGCCCTGGAACGCACCGTTGAGCATGATCGGTTCAATAAAGGAGGCGAGCATGACGATCTTGTCGCCGACCTTGTAGGGCGCCGGATCGATCACGCAGGATTTTTTGGTTTCTTTCGAGCACAGGTAGTACTCGCTGGCGCGCACCCCGGTGGACAGGGTTTTCTGGTCGTCGACGTCCACCAGTTTGTCCAGGCCCAGAGTGCCGTCTTCGTTGCGGAACCACCATGGCAGGAAGCGGCCGTTGCTGGGGTCGATCCCTACCACCTTGGTGTCGACGTAAGCCGCATCGTTGTGATCGAGTGCGTCTTTTTCCCAGCCAATGTAAGTCCCGAGGATTTTCGGGTTTTTGGCGACGTTTTCCTTGATCAGGCTGATCAATTGCTCACGGCTCAGGCTCAGTTGCGGCTGGCCGTCGGCGCCCGGCGTGCCGATCAGGGCGTTGACCCGCACCAACCCGCCGGCAATCAACAGGGGAGCCTCGAGTTCGCGCTGGATCTGGCTGACCTGGGTTTGCGCCAGGGACGTCAGGCGCTGTTCGATGACTTGCTCGAATTGTGCCTGGGTCCGCTCCTGGACCATGTCTTGGGTCCGGGCACCGGAAAACAGGGCGTAAAGCACCAGTGCCGCCACGACGCTTAAAACAATGGCGCCGGCCAGGGCCGCCACGGAAAACTGGATCGACTTGAATTTCATGGGTGCTCCGCACGCAAGAGGACATCTGCGGTGCTGTATCGGCACGCGGTTCGAGGGCCATGAGCGAGGCAGGGTGAAATGGCTGTTTTGGAGTGGTAGATGTCGCAAATGAATCATTGCGGGCCGTTACCCGCCGCGGCGGGGGAGGTTATGTGAATTTTTTCCTACGGTGATGAGAGCTTTATCCGAAATATGCGTCTGAATGTCTGTTGTATCTGGCGTCGATACATTTCCCCGCCTAGGATACCCGGCATGTTTTCAGGGAGTTTTTTGATGAACAAGCGATTGGTTTTGTGTGCTCTGAGTGCGGGTCTGTTGCTCGCCGGTTGTCAGTCGGTCAACACCACCAGCGGCGGCGCCGTGGGTGTGGAGCGCAAACAGTACATGTTCAGTATGTTGTCCACGGACGAAGTCAACCAGATGTACGCCCAGTCGTACCAGAAGACGGTCGGCGAAGCGACCAGCAAAGGTGTGCTGGACAAGACCAGCAACGATGCCAAGCGCATCCAGGCGATCGCCAATCGGCTGATTGCCCAGGCGCCGGTTTTCCGTCCGGATTCGGCCCAGTGGAAATGGGAAGTCAACCTGATCAAGAGCGACGAACTCAACGCCAACTGCGGGCCTGGCGGCAAGATCATTTTCTACACCGGGCTGATTGACAGCCTGAAACTGACCGACGATGAAATCGCCGCGATCATGGGCCATGAAATCGCCCACGCCCTGCGCGAGCATGGTCGTGAAGCAATGTCCAAGGCCTACGGCATCGAAATGGCCAAGCAGGGCGCCGGTGCCTTGTTCGGTCTGGGTCAGGACAGCCTGGCGCTGGCCGACACCGTGGCCAACTATGGCATGACGTTGCCCAACAGCCGCTCCAATGAAAACGAAGCTGACCTGATCGGCCTGGAATTGGCGGCTCGCGCCGGCTACAACCCGAATGCCGCGATCACCCTGTGGAACAAGATGAGCAAGGCCTCGGAAGGTTCGCCACCGGAGTTCATGAGCACTCACCCAGCGTCGTCCAGTCGGATTGCTTCGTTGCAGGCAGCGATTCCGAAGGTGATGCCGTTGTACGAGAAAGCGCCTAAATCCTGATGTAGATAAGGCTTTTGTGGCGAGGCAGCTTGCTCCCGCTGGGGCTGCAAGGCAGCCCCATTTCAGATGAGCGCGTTTTTGTCGCTCATCCGAATTTACGGCTTCTACGCAGCGAGCGGGAGCAAGCTCCCTCGCCACATTGAATGGTCTGCCGCGTCATACCCACCCACTGCTCTGCATCGCCTTGTACACCGCGACAATCGCCAGGACGAAAAACGCCGACGCCGCCAGTCGACGGATCAACGTCAAGGGCAGTTTGTCCGCCGCAAAGTTACCCGCCAGTACCACTGGCACGTTGGCAATCAACATCCCGGCGGTGGTGCCGATGATCACCAGCCATAGCTCAGGGTATTGCGCGGCGAGCATCACGGTAGCGACTTGAGTCTTGTCGCCCATTTCAGCCAGAAAGAACGCAATCAGTGTCGTCAGGAACGGCCCGAACTTGCGGGCGGTGCTGGCTTCGTCGTCATCCATCTTGTCCGGCACCAGGGTCCACAACGCCGTCGCGGTGAAGCTTGCGGCGAGAATCCAGTGCAACATCGCATCCGAGAAGAAACCTCCGACCCAGGCGCCTACCGCACCGGCTGCCGCGTGGTTGGCCAGGGTGGCGGCGACGATGCCGGCAATGATCGGCCACGGTTTGCGAAAGCGGGCAGCGAGAATGAGTGCGAGCAGTTGCGTCTTGTCGCCGATTTCGGCCAAGGCAACGATTGCGGTGGGAACGAGAAGTGAATCCAGCATCAGGGTTTTCCTAAGGGGCGGGTCGACACGGCTATGACACGTACAGCCTTCCCGCCCCGGGTAAGGTGTTCGTGTCATAGGTCTTGTCAAACCCTGGCGAGCCGTCTGATGCGGACGCTTGGGTCGCATACGCCATGGTCTGAGGACCAAGTATGTTGACGTATGCCGGACGAGCATGGCGCTCGTGGGAGACTACTCCCCTAGGACGGAGCGGATTCTGCCTAGGCGAAACCCGTTAGGCAAGTACTTATTTTTCAGCCGCGTTTGGCCCGGTAGATTCTGAAACCCTGTCCCTCAGCCTTGATCGCACACACGCCCAGGTGCTCTTCGATCAGCGGCTGATACTTCAGGAAGCTGTTCGCGACAAGGCGCAGTTCTCCACCGTTTTTCAGATGTTTGGCCGCTTTTCGCAGCAAGTTCTCGGTAGCGAAATAGTCGGTGTGCACGCCGACATGGAACGGCGGGTTGCTCAGAATCGCACTCAAACCCATCGGCGCCGCATCAATGCCATCACCGGTAATGACATCTGCTTCAAGACCGTTGGCAGCCAGCGTCAGGCGACTGCTGGCGGCCGCAAAAGCGTCCACGTCGAGCAACGTGACCTGATTGTGCGGATAACGACGTTTGACCGCTGCCCCCAACACGCCCGCGCCGCAGCCGAAATCCAGCAAATGACCGCTCGGCAATTTGTCCAGATGCTCCAACAACAATGCGCTGCCGCGATCCAGGCGACCGTGGCTGAACACGCCCGGCAGGCTGATGACTTTCAACGGGCCTTCGGCCAACGGCAATTCATAGGTCTGAGCCAGGCTTTCCAGCGACTTGGCCGCTGGCGCGTTGGCCACAGTGACCTGCCAGAGCTGGCAGTGACGCGCGCTGTCGAGCTTGCGCGGTTTGCCGAACGGGTTCAGTTGTTTGGCCGCGCCTTCGATGCCGCTGCGTTTTTCACCCACCAGATACAGCTCGCGACCGGCCAGCCGCGAAGCCAGGGCGTTGAGGATGTAATCGGTAAGGTCCTTGGACTTGGGCAGAAACACCACCGCGGTATCGAACTCGCGCTCGGGCGCGGTCACGCCGAAATGGCTGCGCTCGGCGAAGCGAGCGTCCAGCGCAGCCTGGTCGCCGGCGTGCCAGCACCAGCCATGGGCGTCGGGCAGGCGACCGAGCAAATCATCGGCGGGCAAACCGGCCAGCAACACCGGGCCCTGGAATAACTCGGCCTGACGAAGCAGTACTTCACTGCGCGGATCCATACTCTGCTCCTGTGAAAAAAAGTGCCGCAGTTTATCAACTGACGACCCGCAGCGCCTTACTGCTGAAGTATCCCTGAGCGTTTTCGGTCAATTGGCCAACGATCCGCTGCCGCGCCTCGCGACTGCCCCAGGCGTTGTGCGGTGTGACGATCAAGCGTGGGATGTCGGCAGCGAGTAACGGGTTGCCGGCGGTCGGCGGCTCGACGCTCAGCACGTCGGTGGCGGCGCCGCCCAGGTGGCCGTTGCGCAAGGCATCGGCCAGCGCCTGTTCGTCGATCAAGCCGCCACGGGCGGTGTTGACCACGAAGGCGCCCGGTTTCATCGACGCCAGTTCGCGAGCACCGATGAAATGACGAGTGTGTTCGTTGAGTGGGCAATGCAGGGTCAGCGCATCGATCTGCGGCAACAGCTCATCCAGCGGCAAGCGGTCCGGCCGGGCAGGGCGCCCCGGAATCTGCCCGAGCAGCACGCGCATGCCGAAGGCTTCGGCCAGCCGTGCGACCGCGCCACCCAGCTCGCCATGACCGAGCAAGCCCAGGGTTTTGCCTTCCAGTTCAACGATCGGGTAATCCAGCAGGCAGAACTGTTTCGCTTGTTGCCAGCGACCTTCGCCGACCGCTTTCTGATAATCGGTGAGGCGCGTCGCCAGGTTGAGCAGCAACATGATCGTGTGCTGCGCCACCGACGGCGTGCCGTAACCCTGACAGTTGCAGACGGTAACGCCGTGGGCGCGGGCGGCGGCGAGATCGACGTTGTTGGTGCCAGTGGCGGTGATCAGGATCAGCTTCAGCTCGGGGCTGGCGGCAATGGCTGCGGCGTCGATCAGGATTTTGTTGCTGATGGCAACGGTCGCGCCCTTGAGACGTTCGATCACCTGATCCGGCGCGGTCTGCGCGAACAGCTGCAAATCGTCGAAGCAAGCACGCAATGGGCTGAGGTCGAGGTCGCCGAGGTCCAGCGAGGGATGGTCGAGGAAAACGGCGCGGCGAGGGTTCGTCATCAACTGTACCTTTTGTGCATGGAATTGAAGGCGTAATCTGCCGAGCCTACCAGATAGAAACAAATGGTTACTTCGCTGGCTGGTCTGGCACAAAGCCTGTGGCGAGGGAGCTTGCTCCAGCTCGGCAGCGAAGCAGCCGTAAGCCGGATGACGCAATGCGCCTGACAAAACGCGGTCGCCTGAGTTGAGGCAGCTACACAGCCCAGCGGGAGCAAGCTCCCTCGCCACAAAATTGAAGATGGCAAAAAGGTGAGTTCACCTTGAAAATTTTTATTGATCGGCCTGCCCTATAGGAGCCCCCATGTACTGGACCGAGTTCTTGACCGTTGCCCTCATTCACTTGCTGGCCGTAGCCAGCCCCGGCCCGGACTTTGCCGTGGTGGTGCGTGAGAGCGTGACCCACGGTCGTCGCGCCGGCACCTGGACCGCGCTGGGCGTCGGTACGGCGATTTTCCTGCACGTCGGCTATTCGTTGCTCGGCATCGGCCTGATCGTGTCCCAGTCGATTGTGCTGTTCAACGCCTTGAAATGGGCCGCCGCCGCTTACCTGCTGTACATCGGCTTCAAGGCCTTGCGTGCGCAACCGGCCAGACCGGTGGCCGACGACCTGCACCAGGAAGCGGGTGAGCGCACCGCTCGCGGCGCCTTCACCTCGGGTTTCGTGACCAATGGTCTGAACCCCAAGGCCACGTTGTTTTTTCTGTCGTTGTTCACCGTGGTGATCAATCCGCATACACCGCTGTCGGTGCAGGCGGGCTACGGGATTTACCTCGCGGCGGCGACGGCTCTGTGGTTCTGCCTGGTGGCGATGCTGTTCAGTCAGCAACGCGTGCGCGCCGGTTTCGCCCGCATGGGTCACTGGTTCGACCGGACCATGGGCGCGGTGCTGATCGCCATTGGCGTGAAACTGGCCTTTACCGAGATGCATTGATCGCACGATAACCCCTGTAGGCGCAGTCTTCGGCAGCTCCTACAGGACCGGATTGCAGTTGAGTGCTGGCGCAACGCTAGCATTTGCTGGATGTTGCAAATCATTCCTTCGGCTGATTTGGTTGTCATGGAAGGGCACTAGAGTGCTTACTTTCAGTCACGACCGTGCAGTCAGAAAAGGGATTCTTATGTTGCAGACTCGCGTTATCCCCCCAGCCGAAGGCGCTTACCAGTACCCGTTGCTGATCAAACGGCTGCTGATGTCTGGCGCGCGCTATGAGAAAACCCGCGAGATCATCTACCGCGATCAGTTGCGCTACAGCTATCCGACCCTGATCGAACGGGTCGCACGCCTGGCCAACGTACTGACGGCAGCCGGCGTCAAGGCCGGCGATACCGTGGCGGTGATGGACTGGGACAGCCATCGCTACCTGGAATGCATGTTTGCCATCCCGATGATCGGCGCGGTGATCCACACCATCAATGTGCGCCTGTCGCCGGAACAGATTCTCTACACCATGAACCACGCCGAAGACCGCTTCGTGCTGGTCAACAGCGAGTTCGTCGGGCTGTACAACGCGATTGCCGGTCACCTGACCACGGTGGAAAAAACCCTGCTGCTGACCGATCTGCCGGAAAAAACCGCCGACTTGCCGAACCTCGTCGGCGAATACGAGCAATTGCTGGCGGACGCGAGCACGCACTACGACTTCCAGGATTTCGACGAGAACTCGGTTGCGACCACGTTCTACACCACCGGCACCACCGGCAATCCCAAGGGCGTGTATTTCACCCATCGGCAACTGGTGCTGCACACCATGGGTGTGTCGACCATCATGGGCGCCATCGACAGCGTGCGGCTGTTGGGCACTAACGACGTGTACATGCCGATCACTCCGATGTTCCATGTGCACGCCTGGGGTTTGCCATATGTGGCGACGATGCTCGGGCTCAAGCAGGTTTATCCGGGGCGCTACGATCCGGAATACCTGGTGGAGCTGTGGCGCAAGGAAAAGGTCACCTTTTCGCACTGCGTCCCGACCATCCTGCAAATGGTCCTGAATGCCAAGGCTGCGCAAGGCACGGATTTCGCTGGCTGGAAAATCGTCATCGGCGGCAGCGCGTTGAATCGTGCGTTGTACGAAGCGGCCAAGGCCAAGGGCATTCAGCTGACCGCCGCTTACGGCATGTCGGAAACCGGGCCACTGGTTTCGTGCGCGCACCTCAATGACGAGTTGATGGCCGGCACCGAAGACGAGCGCACCACGTATCGAATCAAGGCCGGCGTGCCGGGACCTTTGGTGGAGGCGGCGATCGTCGACACCGATGGCAACTTCCTGCCTGCCGATGGCGAGACTCAGGGCGAACTGGTGCTGCGCGCGCCGTGGCTCACCGAAGGTTATTTCAATGAGCCGCAAAAGGGCGCCGAGCTCTGGGCTGGCGGCTGGCTGCACACCGGAGACGTGGCGACGCTGGACAGCATGGGCGTGATCGATATTCGCGACCGGATCAAGGACGTGATCAAGACCGGTGGCGAATGGATTTCCTCCCTGGACCTCGAAGACCTGATCAGTCGCCACGCAGCGGTACGCGAAGTAGCAGTGGTGGGCATTGCCGATCCGCAGTGGGGCGAGCGCCCGTTTGCCCTGCTGGTGATCCGCGAGGGCCATGCAATCGGGGCCAAAGAACTCAAAGAACACCTCAAGCCGTTTGTGGAGCTGGGGCACCTGAGCAAGTGGGCTATCCCTAGTCAGATCGCCCTTGTTACTGAAATTCCCAAGACCAGCGTCGGCAAGCTCGACAAGAAACGCATCCGCGTCGACATCACCGAATGGCAAGCCAACAACAGCACCTTCCTCTCGACGCTTTAGCGTCTTCCGGCGTGCCCCAAAAGGGCACGCCAGCCCCACCAAGCAAGCGCTTGGCTTGTGAAATCCGAATTTTCAGCCATCCTTCCCGTGCCGACAGGTGTCGGTCTGGCGAAAGGACTGTTCCAGAGTGGCTGGCAGCTGCAAATCACACTTTAGAGGGATCAAGCAGTACTACCTGCTGGCTATAGTCCGCTCAAGGATTTTTAAGAACGGGGCACACGCACAAAACGGGGCGATGCAACTTTGGAATGATTTCGGGAGGCCTTGGCCCCCGGTCATCCACAGCGTTTTTAAAAGTACTCACTGCCATAACAATAATGCACATGGAGTAGCGTCGATGACATCAGTAAACCAGTTCTGGCGCCGGGCTAAACTGCCCCTGGCTGTCAGTCTTGCCTCTTCGCTCGCCGGGCCCGCATTCGGCGTCAGTTTCAACGTTGGTGAAATCGAAGGTCAGTTCGACTCATCCCTGTCGATTGGTGCCAGTTGGTCTACCGAAAGCGCCAACAAGAACCTCATCGGCGTCAACAACGGCGGTCGCGGCCTGTCCCAGACCTCCGATGACGGTCACTTGAACTTCAAGAGCGGGGAAACCTTCTCGAAGATCTTCAAAGGCATCCATGATCTTGAATTGAAATATGGCGACACCGGCATTTTCGTCCGGGGCAAATACTGGTATGACTTCGAACTCAAGGACGAAGACCGTCCGTTCAAGGACATCAGCGACAGCAACCGCAAGGAAGGCGCCAAGTCCTCCGGCGGGCAAATTCTCGACGCCTTCATCTACCACAACTACTCGATTGCCGATGAGCCGGGTTCCGTGCGTCTGGGCAAGCAGGTCGTGAGCTGGGGTGAGAGTACGTTCATCGGCGGCGGCATCAACTCGATCAACCCGATCGACGTTTCCGCGTTCCGCCGTCCAGGTGCCGAGATCAAGGAAGGCCTGATCCCGGTCAACATGTTCTACGTGTCCCAAAGCCTGACCGAGAACCTGTCGACCGAAGCGTTCTATCAACTGGAATGGGACCAGACTGTTACCGACAACTGCGGCACGTTCTTCTCGCAACCGGACGTGATTTCGGATGGCTGCGACCAAAACCTGGCCGTGCTGCGGACTCGTAACGGGCTCAATAGCTCATTGGCGGCCGCGGGGCTGCCGGCGGGGTTTCGTAATGCTGCGATCAACACCCTGTCTGCCCGGGGCGTGACCTGGGGCAACCCGGATGAAGGTGCCGTCGTCCGTCGCGGTCCGGATCGTGATGCACGCGACAGCGGTCAGTTCGGCGTGTCCTTCAAATACATGTTCGAACCGCTGGACACCGAGTTCGGTGGCTATTTCATGAACTACCACAGCCGTGCGCCGATCTTCAGCGGCAAAGGCGCTCCGGCCAGTGCTTACAGCGCGCAAGCTCTGGGTGGCGCACTGGTTGGCGCGGGTATTCCGGGCGCCATTGTGGGGGGGCAGACGGGTCTGGCTGCACAATTACTGCCGTTCCAAGTGGTGGGGAACTCCAGCTATTTCGTCGAGTACCCTGAAGACATTCGCCTGTATGGCTTGAGCTTCTCCACCACGTTGCCTACCGGTACGGCGTGGAGTGGTGAAGTCAGCTACCGTCCGAACGCGCCGGTGCAACTCAACACCACCGACATTCTGTATTCCGGCCTGACGCCATTGAACCCTAACGTTTCCGTGCTGCAAGGACGTCCGGGAGAGGATCAACATGGCTATCGCCGCAAGGAAGTCACTCAGCTCCAGACTACCTTCACGCACTTCTTTGATCAGGTGATGGGTGCCGAGCGCCTGACCCTGGTTGGCGAGGTTGGCTGGACCCACGTCGGCGGCCTGGAAAGCACGTCGAAAGCGCGTTACGGTCGTGACCCGAGCTACGGCCCTGGTCCATTGCCAGGTGGTCAGTGCCAGACATTGAACACCGGCACCCTGGCGGGCGGACCACAAAACAACGTCAATCGCTACTGCGAAAACGATGGTTTCACCACCACAGATTCCTGGGGTTATCGTGCTCGTGCCATTTGGGACTACAACAGCGTGTTCGCCGGTGTAAACCTCAAGCCGAACATTGCCTGGTCCCATGACGTGGACGGTTACTCGCCAGGTCCTGGCGGCAACTTCGAGGAAGGTCGCAAAGCGGTCAGCCTGGGTCTCGACGCCGAGTACCAGAACACCTACACCGCGTCCCTGGCGTACACCAACTTCTTTGACGGCAAGTACACCACTGTGGATGACCGCGACTTCGTTGCGCTCAGCTTCGGCGTGAACTTCTAAGCACTGCATTTTCAGGACGAACACACCTATGAAAACAACAAAGAGTCTGTTCCACGCTGGATTTCTGGGGCTAACGCTGCTGGCGACCAGCGTCATGGCAGCGGTCCCTGCGGCCGAAGCGGACAAGCTGGGCAAGAGTCTGACGCCGATGGGCGCCGAGATGGCCGGCAATGCCGACGGTTCGATTCCGGCCTGGAAGCCGTTGCCGAAAAACGCTGGCGCTGTCGACAGCAAGGGTTTCCTGTCCGACCCGTACGCCAGTGAAAAACCGCTGTTCACCATCACGGCGCAAAACGTCGACCAGTACAAGGACAAGCTTGCTCCGGGCCAGTACGCGATGTTCAAGCGCTACCCGGAAACCTTCAAGATGCCGGTCTACCCGTCCCATCGCGGCGCGACCGTGCCGGATGACGTGTTCGCGGCCATCAAGAAAAACGCCACTGCCACGGAACTGGTGTCCGGCGGCAACGGGCTGAAAAACTTCGAGACAGCCGTACCGTTCCCGATTCCAAAGACCGGCATCGAGGTTATCTGGAACCACATCACCCGCTACCGCGGTGGCAGCGTGACCCGTCTGGTGACTCAGGCCACGCCGCAGCCGAACGGTTCGTACAGTCTGGTGTACTTCCAGGACCAGTTCGTGTTCCGCGACAAGATGAAGGATTACGATCCGGCGAACCCGGGCAACATCCTGTTCTACTTCAAGCAGGAAGTGACCGCGCCGGCGCGTCTGGCCGGTGGTGTGCTGCTGGTGCACGAAACCCTCGACCAGGTTGCGGAACCTCGTTCGGCGTGGGTCTACAACGCCGGTCAACGTCGCGTGCGTCGTGCGCCACAAGTGTCCTATGACGGGCCGGGTACTGCGGCAGACGGCTTGCGTACCTCTGACAACCTGGATATGTACAACGGTGCCCCGGATCGTTACGACTGGAAACTCGAAGGCAAGAAGGAGATGTACATCGCCTCCGACAGCTACAAACTCGACGATCCGAAGCTGAAGTACAGCGACATCATCAAGGCCGGTCACATCAACCAGGACCTGGCTCGTTACGAGCTGCGTCGGGTCTGGCATGTCGTGGCAACCTTGAAGGAAGGTCAGCGTCACATCTACGCCAAGCGTGACTTCTACATCGACGAAGACACCTGGCAAGCAGCGGTCATCGATCACTACGACGGTCGTAACCAACTGTGGCGTGTGGCGGAAGCTCACTCCCAGAACTACTACAACGTTCAAGTGCCGTGGTACACCCTGGAAACCCTGTACGACCTGCAGTCCGGTCGTTACCTGGCACTCGGTATGAAGAACGAAGAGAAGTCGGCGTATAACTTCGGCTTCACCGCCACGACCAGCGACTTCACTCCGGCGGCATTGCGTCAGTCCGGGGTTCGATAAGCTGAACTGAACTGAGGCCGCATCCTCGAAAAAAAGCCCCGACTGGTTCGGGGCTTTTTTTTGCGTGTAGACTTTTTGTAGCCATTTGTAGCAATAACCTTCAATACCTCTTCGTTTACCGCTAGTCTGCGGACATCTGCAACGCCGCCAACAGCATTTCAAACAAGAGCCGGCCATGACTGATCTGTCCCCACTCCCGGGCCCCGCAAGCGTTGCCGTCGCGACACTGGACGGCCGTTTCTTTCGGCCACCGCTGCCTGACGGGCACGTGCTGCGGCCTCGTTTATGCGAGCGTCTGAGTGCCGGCCTTGGTGGCAGGCTGTTGCTGGTCAGCGCACCGGCGGGGTTTGGCAAGAGTTCGCTGGCGGTAGAGTTCTGCCAAGGGCTGCCAGCTCACTGGCAAAGTCTGTGGCTGGGGTTGAGTCCGCGAGACAACGACCCCGGCCGATTTCTCGAGCGGTTGCTCGAAGGCCTTCAGGATTTTTTCCCGCAATTGGGCAGGCAGTCCCTGGGCCTGTTGAAAATGCGTCAGCGGCATCAGCCGTTTGCCTTCGAAGAATGGCTGGACGGTTTGCTCGACGAGTTGGCCGTGCATTTGTTGCCGACGGCGCCACTGCTGCTGGTACTCGATGATTACCATCTGGCCCAGGGGCCGGTGCTCGATCGTTGCCTGCAATTTTTCCTCAATCATCTTCCCGACGGCTTGCTGGTGATGGTCACCAGTCGTCAGCGTCCGGACTGGCATCTGGCACGCCTGCGCCTGTCGCGGCAATTGCTCGAATTGCATGAACAGGATCTGCGCCTGACCCACGACGAAGCCTTGACCCTGCTCGATCGACACAGCACCTCCCTGCGCGGCGAAGCGCTGGAGAGCCTGATCCAGCGCAGCGAGGGCTGGGTCGCTGGCTTGCGTTTCTGGTTGCTGGCGGCTTCCGAAGCAGGCTCCGAAGGCGCGTTGCCCCAGTCCCTGCACGGTGGGGAAGGGCTGATTCGCGATTACCTGCTCGAAGAAGTCATCGATTGCCTGCCCGCCGAGGTGCAGGCATTTCTGTATGACACAGCGCCTCAGGAGCGTTTTTGCAGCGAACTGTGCGACGCCGTTCGCGAGGCGCATGACAGTGCCGAGATCCTGGGTTTTCTGCTCGCGCATCAGGTGTTCCTGGTACCGCTGGACGAACACGGTCACTGGTATCGTTATCACCACCTGTTTTCCGACCTGCTGCGCACCCGGCCTACCCGTCAGGCAATGGTGCCGGCGGCCAGCCTGCACCTGCGCGCCTGTCGCTGGTTCAATGCCCAGGGCCTGCTCGATGAAGCGGTGGAACAGGCGTTGCGCGCCGGGCACCTGGACGTGGCGGCCAACCTGGTACAGAACCTTTCCGAAGAACAACTGCTGGCCGAACAGAACGTCGGCATGTTGCTGCGCTGGAAAATGGACTTGCCCGACAGCCTGCTGATCAGCACGCCACGCTTGATCGTGCTCTACAGCTGGGCGCTGGGGCTGGCCTGTCAGCTGGATGCCGCCGAGGAGCTGGCCAGTCACCTGAGCCGCTTCCTGCCGGCGCCGTCGGCCACTGCGCAGAAGTCCATGCTGGCGCAATGGCTGGCCTTGAGCGGGATCATTGCGCGCGGTCGCGGCAATCGCGAATTGACGCTGCTGTATTGCACCGAAGCGCTGGAGAGTCTGCCGTCCAAGCGTTACGGCCAGCGCCTGATGTGCCTTTCAACCCTGTCCAACCTGGCCATTGCCGACGGCGACTTATGGCGGGCGCGCGGCCTGAACCGTGATTCCCTGGAGCTGGCGCAACGGGTGGGTAATCCATTGTTCGAAGCGTTGGCCCATTACGATCGCGCCCGGGTGCTGCAGGCGCGAGGGGAAATCCTGCGTTCGCTGGATGAGGTGCGCCAAGGGCTGCAACGACTGCAAGGTCTGTCGCCGCAACGACTCTATGCCGTACGCGCCCGGCTGACCTTGTACGAGGGGTTTCTGCTGGCCCTGCGCCTGCAACCGCAGGCGGCGCAGGTGCGCTTGCAGGCGGGGTTGACTGAAGCTCGTGCCTGCCGGGACATCAGCGTACTGATCGGCCACTGCGTGATCGCCAGGCTCGAAGGCAGCAGCGGTGAATTCGCCAAGGCGTTTGCCGAACTCGCCGAAGCCGAACGGCTGATGCACATCTGGGACGTACCGCCGATCTACTACCTGGCGATGATCACCCTGGTCAAATGCGAGCTCTGGCTGGCTCAGGGCCGTACCGATCTGGCGGAGGCCTGGCTGGCGCGACTGGGCCAGACCTACAACGGCGAAAAGCCGGCGGCGCCTCCGGAATTCCATCCGCAACTGCCGCTGCATATCGAGTTGCAACAGGCCTTGCTGGAGGTCATTCAGGCGCAACCGATGCTGGCCGAGGGGCGATTGAACGCGTTGCTCGAGCATGGTCAGCAATCCGGTCGGCAGTTGCTCAGTGTGATGGCCCTGACACAGAAAACCGAACTGCTCCTTGCGCACAACCGTGAGCCTGAAGCCCGTCAAGCCTTCGCTCAGTCCCTGGAAGCGGCCAGCGGCGGCGCGTTGCAGCCTTTTGACGGTTTGTTGAGCAGATATCCTGACTGGGTTCGCGAGCAGCTGCAGAACTGCGCAAAAGCGGCGGTTTCGCAGAGCCTTTCAGAACGGCTCCCCCTTGTCGCTGCACGCATTGCCCCGGAACCCTCACAATCCTGCGAACAGCTCAGCTCCCGGGAACTGTCAGTTCTGAAACTCATTGCCCAAGGCTGCTCGAACCAGGAAATCAGCGACCAGCTGTTTATTTCCCTGCACACGGTTAAAACCCATGCCAGCCACATCAACAGCAAACTCGGGGTTGAGCGTCGCACGCAGGCGGTGGCTCGGGCGAAGGCGTTGGGCGTTTTGGGCTGACGTCGTTTGTCGATACACATGGCGGTAAAGGGCGGGATGCCAATGTGTGCGAAAATCCCCCGTCCCTGTTTATCGAGCATGCCCCGATGTCCCAACTACCGACCCTCATCCGCGAAACTTTCCCAGTCGGCCCGTTGCAGTGCAACTGCACGATCATCGGCGATCCGGTAACGAAAAAGGCCATCGTGGTCGATCCGGGTGGTAATCACGAGCTGATCCTGGCTCGGCTCGACGCCTTGGGCCTGAAGGTAGTCAGCATCATTCACACCCACGCGCACCTGGATCATTTCCTGGCTTCCGGTCAGTTGAAGGAAAAAACCGGCGCGACCTTGCATCTGCACAAGGAAGATCAGTTCCTCTGGGACAATCTGGAGATGCAATGCCAGATGTTCGGTGTGCCTTATACCCCGGTTCCATCCCCCGATCGCTGGTTGTCTGATGATGAAGAACTGGCCTGCGGCTGCGGCGTGGCATTGCATACGCCCGGTCACACGCCGGGGTCCATGAGCTTCTGGTTTTCAGAGGCCAAGCTGCTGATTGCCGGTGACACGCTGTTTCGTCGCGGGGTAGGGCGCACGGATTTGTGGGGTGGCGATCAGGCGACCATCGTGCGTTCGATCAAGCAACGGCTGTATACGCTTGATGAGGACGCGACAGTGGTGACGGGGCACGGGCCGGACACGCGCCTGGGCGATGAAATGCGTGACAACCCTTTTGTGCGGGCCTGACGGTAGCCGATGGAATTTTCGCCGCCCGAAATGATCCAAAGCCCGCTAAGGCCGATGCCTTGTTCCGTTGCACCCTAGAATGCAGAAAGTAGGAGCTCTTCATGTTCACCAAGCAGCGTTTGATTATTGTCGCTACGGCTGTGGCTTTGCTGTCGGGCTGTGCCTCGCCTAATCCTTACGACAATCAAGGCCAGGCCGACGGTGGTTCCACGGGCATGAGCAAAACCGCGAAGTACGGTGGCCTCGGTGCTCTGGCCGGCGCATTGGCCGGTGCCGCCATTGACCACAACAACCGAGGCAAGGGGGCGCTGATTGGTGCCGCCGTGGTGGGGGCTTCCGCTGCCGGTTACGGTTACTACGCCGACCAGCAAGAGAAAAAGCTGCGCGCGAGCATGGCCAATACCGGCGTCGAAGTGCAGCGCCAGGGCGATCAGATCAAGCTGATCATGCCTGGCAATATCACGTTCGCCACCGATTCAGCGAACATCGCCTCAAGCTTCTATCAGCCGCTGAACAACCTGGCAGGCTCGCTCAAGGAGTTCAACCAGAACCAGATCGAGATCGTCGGCTACACCGACAGCACCGGCAGCCGTCAGCACAACATGGACCTGTCCCAGCGTCGCGCCCAGAGCGTGGCAACCTACCTGACGTCGCAAGGCGTGAGCGGTGCGAACCTGTCGGCACGGGGTGCCGGTCCGGACAATCCGGTTGCCAGCAACGCTGACGTCAATGGCCGGGCGCAGAACCGTCGGGTCGAGGTCAACCTGAAGGCCATTCCGGGTCAGCAGTATGGTGGTCAGCAGCAAGGTACTGTTCAACAGTATCCATAATCGTCTGACTGAACCCCAGGCGTAAAAAAACCGCCCGATTCTCAACAGATCGGGCGGTTTTTTTTTGTGTGGGAGCTGCCGCAGGCTGCGATCTTTTGATCTTGCTTCTAAAAAAATCAAAAGCCCTCGTTGCACTCGACAGCTCCTACCGGAGGCCGCCCGTTTCAGCGAAGAGCACATTGGAAATAAAAGCCCCCGGACAATCACTCATCCGGGGGCTTCTTCATGTCGCGTGAAACCTGATTACTTCTTCAGGCCGTAATGCTCATCGAGCATGCCCGGCGCGTTCGGGGCTTTGGGGGCGTAATCGCGAGGCGGCTCCTGATTGCGCGGCGGCGTCAGGCGCTCCCGTGGGGCGGCTGCCGCGTCGGCGTGCAGCGAGGCCAGCAGGCGTTGGCGGGTCTGCTCGTCCAGGGCCAGGCGATTGGCACCCTCGGCGAGATGATCCTGCACTTCCTGATAGCTCTGAGTCAGTTTCTTGACCAGGGTTGCAGTGCTGTTGAAGTGGGTGACCACTTCGTTCTGATAACTGTCGAAACGTTCCTGAATGTCTTCCAGCTGACGTTGTGTGCTGCTCGGCGCGGCGTTCGGCACCAGGCGAGCGATCAGGAAACCAATGGCGACACCCACAACCAGGGCAAGAGTCGGCAACAACCAAACTAAGAGCGAGTGTTCCACGAGTCCTTCCTCTATAAACGGCTTTGCTTTACGTTAACGGCTCGAACCTGCGCTGTATACCGCGATTCACTCGCAATACATCGGCACAGACAATTTGCTAGACGAGTCGACCCGATTCGAGGTCACGGAGTTCCTTCCTTGCTTATGCGCGAAACCCCTGTAGTGATTGATGGCCCGGTCGGCCAACTGGAAGCGCTTTACCTGAACAATGAAGCGCCTCGTGGCATTGCGCTGATCTGCCACCCGAACCCGGTGCAGGGAGGCACGATGCTCAACAAAGTGGTCTCGACCCTGCAGCGCACCGCGCGCGATGCCGGTTTGGTTACTTTGCGTTTCAATTACCGTGGCGTCGGTGCCAGCGAAGGCACGCACGACATGGGCACCGGCGAAGTCGACGATGCTCAGGCGGCGGCCGAATGGCTGCGGGCCGAGCATCCTGATTTGCCGCTGACGCTGTTCGGTTTCTCCTTCGGCGGATTTGTTGCAGCCAGTCTCGGCGGACGCCTGGAAGTGAAGGGCGAGCAGCTCAAGCATGTGTTCATGATCGCGCCTGCGGTCATGCGTCTGGGAGATCAGGATCAACTGCCGCAGCATGGCGAACTGACCCTGATCCAGCCGGAAACCGACGAAGTCATCGATCCGCAACTTGTCTACGACTGGTCCTCGAAACTCGAGCGCCCCCATGAGCTGCTGAAAGTGGCAGAATGCGGACACTTTTTTCATGGCAAGCTGACTGATCTCAAGGATCTGATCCTGCCGCGTCTTTCGAATTGATTGCAGTCTGACAAGCGATTACCCATGACGACTCGTACCCGTATTCTCACCGGCATCACCACCACCGGCACGCCGCACCTGGGCAACTACGCCGGCGCCATCCGCCCGGCGATCCTTGCCAGCCGCGACAGCAATGCCGATTCGTTCTACTTCCTGGCCGACTACCACGCCCTGATCAAATGCGATGACCCGCTGCGCATCCAGCGCTCGCGTCTGGAAATCGCCGCGACCTGGCTGGCCGGTGGCCTGGATGTGGACCGCGTGACGTTCTATCGCCAGTCCGACATCCCGGAAATTCCCGAGCTGACCTGGCTGCTGACCTGCGTCGCCGCCAAGGGGCTGCTCAACCGCGCACACGCCTACAAGGCCTCGGTGGACAAGAACGTCGAAACCGGCGAAGACCCGGATGCCGGCATCACCATGGGCCTGTACAGCTATCCGGTGCTGATGGCCGCAGACATTCTGATGTTCAACGCCCACAAGGTGCCGGTCGGTCGTGACCAGATCCAGCACGTGGAAATGGCCCGGGACATCGGCCAGCGCTTCAACCACCTGTTCGGCCAGGGCAAAGAATTCTTCACCATGCCCGAGGCGCTGATCGAAGAAAGCGTCGCCACGCTGCCAGGCCTCGACGGTCGCAAGATGTCGAAGAGCTACGACAACACCATCCCGTTGTTCAGCAGCGCCAAGGAAATGAAGGACGCCATCTCGCGGATCGTCACCGACTCCCGCGCGCCGGGCGAAGCCAAAGATCCGGACAATTCGCACCTGTTCACGCTGTTCCAGGCCTTCGCCACCCCGGCGCAGTCCGACGAATTCCGCCGCGAACTGTTGCTGGGGCTGGGTTGGGGCGAGGCGAAGAATCGCCTGTTCCAGCTGCTCGACAGCGAATTGGGCGAGTCCCGTGAGCGTTATCACCAGCTGATCGAGCGCCCGGCGGATCTGGAAGACATCCTGCAAGTCGGTGCCAAAAAGGCTCGCTCGGTGGCGACACCGTTCCTCCACGAACTGCGTGAAGCGGTGGGCCTGCGTTCTTTCGTTGCTCAGACTCAGGTCGCGGCGACCACCAAGAAGAAAGCCGCAAAAGCCGCGCGTTTTGTCAGCTTCCGTGAAGACGACGGCAGCTTCCGCTTCCGTCTGCTGGCGGCCGATGGAGAGCAATTGCTGCTGTCGCGCAACTTCGCCGATGGTAAAACCGCCGGTCAGGTGACCAAGCAACTGCAAGCGGGCCAGCCATTGGACGTGCGCAGCGAAGACTTGAGCTTCAGTGTCTGGCTGGAAGGCGAGTGCGTTGCCGATAGCCCGACCTTCGCCGACAGTGCCGCTCGCGACGTCGCCATCGACGCCCTGCGGATTGCGCTGACACCGGTTCAGGAGTAATCAACGGCTCGGCCCGACCAAGGGCTGATTGCCATTCCTGCGGGCCGTCGCTACAGTGACGGCCCGTTTTTGTTGCCTTGCTAACGAATTATGACGCCCCTAGAACGATATCAAGCTGATCTGAAACGCCCGGAATTCTTCCATGACGCCGCGCAGGAAACTGCCGTGCGCCATTTGCAGCGCCTGTACGACGATCTGGTCGCCGCCTCGCAGAGCAAACCGGGCCTGCTCGGCAAGCTGTTCGGCAAGAAAGAGCAGGCGCCGGTCAAGGGCCTGTATTTCTGGGGTGGCGTAGGCCGCGGCAAGACCTACCTGGTCGACACCTTCTTCGAAGCGTTGCCGTTCAAGGAAAAGACCCGCACTCACTTCCACCGCTTCATGAAGCGCGTGCACGAAGAGATGAAGACCCTCGGCGGCGAGAAAAACCCGCTGACCATCATCGCCAAGCGCTTCTCCGACGAGTCGCGAGTGATCTGTTTCGATGAGTTCTTCGTCTCCGACATTACCGACGCGATGATCCTCGGTACGTTGATGGAAGAGCTGTTCAAGAACGGCGTGACCCTGGTCGCGACGTCCAACATCGTGCCGGACGGCCTGTACAAGGACGGCCTGCAACGCGCACGCTTCCTGCCGGCCATCGCGCTGATCAAGCAGAACACCGAAATCGTCAACGTCGACAGCGGCGTCGATTACCGCCTGCGTCACCTCGAGCAAGCGGAGCTGTTCCACTTCCCGCTCGACGAAGCGTCCCACGAAAGCCTGCGCAAGAGCTTCCGCGCCCTGACGCCGGAATGCACGGCAGCCATCGAGAACGATGTGCTGATGATCGAGAACCGCGAGATACGTGCCTTGCGCACCTGCGATGACGTGGCCTGGTTCGACTTCCGCGAACTGTGTGACGGTCCGCGCAGCCAGAACGATTACATCGAACTGGGCAAGATCTTCCACGCCGTGTTGCTCAGCGGTGTCGAGCAGATGAGCGTCACCACCGACGACATCGCCCGACGCTTTATCAACATGGTCGACGAGTTCTACGACCGTAACGTGAAGTTGATCATTTCCGCTGAGGTCGAGCTCAAAGACCTCTACACCGGCGGTCGCCTGAACTTCGAGTTCCAGCGCACCCTTAGCCGGCTGCTGGAAATGCAGTCCCACGAATTCCTGTCCCGGGCGCATAAGCCGTAGGACGTTTCGGAAAATAAAAAAGGCCTGCTGATGCAGGCCCTTTTTTTGTGCGCTGTTTGCTCACCACAATTCCTGGGAACGAGCCTGCGCCATAGAATTTCCCACAGGTGGGAGTATCAGATTTCCCAGAGATAACTCGTCAGTTGATGCTGCCGCTGGCAACCAACGAGCAACCACAACAAAATTCGGGCTTTGCGAGGGCAAAGCAATCCAGCCATCAACGCACCTTTACGGATCAAGTCCATCTCGCCGCCAATAAAACCGTAGGTGGATCGCGCGGTAGAACCGGACCCTGTCCGGGTTGCAATGACGACAGGAATTTTTTGGGCGATAGTTTCGATCACATCAGACCAGTTTCCGGGAACATGCCCTGCACCAAATCCTGCGATTACAAGCCCGTCGTATCCGAGGTCGAGGATGTTGTTCAGGACAAGGGTGTCCGCAGAAAGCGAGACTTCCAGCAGGGCGATTTTCTGCGTTGTTTGCTGCGGCAGCGGCAAGATGTTCCGCTGGGTTGGCGGGCGCATATATCGGACGCTGTTCTCAATGAGCATGCCGGCAGGACCGATGATGGGAGAGGAAAACGCCTGCAACGCCAATGAGTCGGTTTTTCGGACGGCGCTCGCGGCGTGAATCTGCCCGTTCATGACCACTTGAACGCCTCGCCGACGGCTGTCTGCAGCCAGTGCTACCCGGCACGCATCCAACAGATTCGCTGGACCATCAGCCCCCGCCTGGGCCGCTGAACGCATGGCGCCGGTCAGGACCAACGGTTCATCGCAGTCCCACAAATAGTCGAAAAAGGTGGCCGTTTCTTCGAGGGTATCCGAGCCTTGGGTAATGACAACTCCGACGGCACCTTGCTTGATCTGGAATTTTGCCCAGGACAGGACGCTCAGCAAGAATTCGAAATCCAGTGATGCGCTGGGCATAAGCCCGAGTGTTTCAACGTTGACCCGTGCCAGTGTCGTCAGTTCCGGTACCGAATTCAGCAGCGTTTCGCCGGTGAGTGTGGGAATAACACCTTCGCCGGCGTTCCTGGCTTGCATGCTTACGGTGCCGCCGAGCGCCGCGATGGCCAGTTCGGGTAAGTCCATGTGCTACCTCGCTTGAGCGTGAAGAGGTTGGCTGTACCGCGTCCGCGCTACAGCCGAGTGGCTTGGGGTTAGTGGGTCATCAGGAAACCGATGAATGGAATGATCAGCAGCGTACTGATGGCCATGGACAGAACGTTGCCGATGAAACCATGCATGTCCGCCGGCAACCGCCTGGCAATCGCCCACGCCAGAGGCGGCGCAATCAAGGCCCCCAGCAGTGCGCTCATGACGATGACCTGCCAGCTGCCGCCGTACGTCAGCAGCGCCGCCGGCACCACCGACACCAGCGGAACATAGGTGGGATACCAGCCATACGATATCCAGTGCCGACGCCAGATCAGTACACCCAGCGCTGAGGTCAGTGCTTGTGCACCAATCAACTGGGGCAGCAGCTGCGAACCGTAGACCGGACTCAACGGGTTAAGCGTGAACGCCAGCAAGGCGCCCAGAATCAGGCCGAGGCTCGCCCATTCGTTGCCAAAGAATGGCGCTTCCGAAAAGTCCGCCAAGACTCGGCGCATACTCCAGATCACTCCGTAGTCAGGCGTTTTGGTGGCGGTGGGTTCGGGCGCTGGGTCGCATGGATTTGTAGATGGATCTGACTTCACCAGGCTTGGCAGATAACGGCAGAGCAGAAAGGCCAGCACGCTGGCGACCGCCATGCCCGAGACATTACCAATCACCACGGGCAGTCCCAGCGGGTTGCACAGGTAATTGACCATCAGCAGACACATCGGTGTGACGAGCATGGCCCCCATGATTGCGCCGTTGACCGTGACCTTCCAGCCACCGCCAAACATCAGCACCATTGCTGCCGGCAGTGAAACGAAGGCGGCGAAGGTGGGTTGCCAGCTAGTGGCGGTTACCGTCCAGCCCCAAAGCAGGTTGCTCAGCAGTAGCCCAAGCAATGAACTGGTGACCAGCCACGGCCATAATCCGCTGCCGTACGAGATGGCAAAACCTTGCCAGGATCTTCCGGTCCGATTCGCCCAGTAGGCCAGATAGGCGCCAGCCAACAGCCCGATAGAGGCGAACTCGTGCTTGTAGAACGCCACTTCGCTGATGTCTCCGAGCACCCAGCGTAACCAGGCACTTGGTTCGGGAAGACCTGAAAGCAAATCGCCGTAACCGGGCCAATGAGCGGACCAGGCAGTACGGTGGGTGAATGAAAGCCAGGTCGCCAGCAGTAGCGTGCCGATAATCAGCAGGATGATCGCCGTGTCGAATGGCGATCGGTGGGCAAGTCGTTTTTTCTGGGTTGTGGTTTGCATGAGTCAACCCCCCCTGTCAGCGCGGGAGGCACGAATGCTGGCGGTAACCGAGCATCTGATCGTAGAGATCGGCTCGGCGATCGCGATGCAGATCGTTCAGGTTGTTCCAGATGGGTGCGCTGCGGGCGCTGGTCAGGTCGATATCGGCAAACAGGATTTCTTGTTGGTCCGCCGAGGCGACAGTGCCGATCGGCCAGCCATTGGTTCCGGCAATCAGCGAGCAACCCAGATAACGAGCCCCTCGTTCTTCGCCTATTCGGCTGGCCGCGGCGATAAACACGTTGTTTACATGCGCAGCGGTCATTGTCAGATACGAAGCCATGCACTTGCCGGCGTCATCGAACAGAGGTGGTGGCGTCCAGACCCAGTTGTTCAGGCTGCAAATGATATCCGCCCCTTGCTGACTCAGAATTCGCGGCACCTCCGGAAACCAGATATCCCAACAGATCAACAACCCGATACGGCCGATCGGTGTATCGAAAACCGGAAAACCCAGATCGCCCGGCGTGAACCACAGTTTTTCCAGGTTCCACAAATGAGCCTTTCGGTATTTGCCGATGAGTCCTTCCGGCCCTACCAGGACGCCGGTGTTGAACAGCTGCATGCCGTCGCGCTCGGCGAGACCGGCTACGAGGTAAACGCTGTGCTGGCGGGCGAATTCCATCCAGGCTTGCAGGCTTGCACCTCCGGGAATCGCCTCCGAGTGATCGAACGCATCCTGTCTACTGCTGAAGTAATACCCGGTGCTTGAGAGTTCAGGCAGGACGATGAGATTCGCTCCGCCGTTTACAGCTTCCAGCGCCAGTTGCAGGCTGCGATGCAGATTTCCTTCACGATTCTTCACGCCGACCTGAGGGTCGAATTGCACGACTGCTACACGAACAGGGCTTATTGGCTCACTCATTGTTGATGACCTCTTTTTATAGTTATTCACGCTGTTTAATTGCGTGTTTATAAGAGGTGAATCAGCAGATCGGCGTAAGTCAGCCACTTCCGTTTAGGTTGTAGTCCGGATCCTAATCAGACCCGTTCGTGGCTTCTGCAAGTGATCAGGCCCTGACGTTGTAGTGTGGATAGTCGCTCAAGGAAAACCCGCCATTGAAGGTCGCAGACGTTTTGTTGCAGATGTGAATGACCGCATCAACGGCGCCTCGGAAACAAGGCTCCGTCCAGCCGGCATCGACTGAAAATGACTCTCCGGACAAATACAGGCCTGAAACATGCGCGAAGTCTCTGTTGTATTTCATCAGGCCTACGGCGTCGTAGTAGGTGCCGGGCCGGTACAACTTTGCACATCCCAGGGCATTTTTGTCGGTCATCCAGCGTTGGACCACTGCTTGATCAAGCCCGATGTAGGGAGAGATTTTTTCCTGGATGTTGGCGGCGTTCATAAGGATTCGGTCCAGCTCTTTGGCGCATTTGCTTACCAGTTCCTTGTCCGTAAATGAGGCCAGCTTGGTGGCGTCGTCCTCCCATGTGTAACTCAAAAGGATGCAGTCATAGCTGTAGGTATCGTTGTAGCGATAGGTGTAGACGTCGTGGATAAAACTGTCGGTAACGATGGCTTGCGGGATTTTTCCGTTTTTCGAAAGAAAAGATTTCTTCAGCGGTGCGAAGACTTTGCAGCTGGTTTCCCAATGCGCCGTTTTATAGGCATTGATCGTTTCGAAAGGCAGCATGTGTGGCGTGAAGTTTTCAAGCTTGATCCGGGTTTCGATCAACCAGGAAGGAAGGGTCATGATGACCGAATCAAAGTCCTCGAACTGTTCCTGGGAGTGCTCGTCTTGGCTGTGTTTCCAGTCGTAGCAGACGCGTATTTTTTGATCGGGCAGTTTTTTGAGTTTTGTGACGGACGAATCCGTCAGCAAACCACTGCCCCTTTCACTGCAATGATCGTAGAAAGATTTTCCGGTTTCCGCGGTTTTCATGAACAGCAGACATTCGTCCAGAGCAGCGAGTCCGATGTAACGGGGGCCGTCGAAAGTCAGCCCTTTTGAATCAAATACGGCTTTGCTCTGCAGATAGGGTGACGCCAACGGATCGCCCTGAGCATCCACCCGGCCATGGATCAGTTGCAACTGGCTGCTGAACCCGAAAATCGCAGTACGCAGGGGATAAAGGGAGCAGACATCATAAAACGCTCCCCAACTGCCATCGCCGATGCCGATGGCATAGAAAATGGCCGACTCTTGCGCGGACATGCCCATTCCGCCGAAGTCTCCCGGCGATCGTTCATCCCAATCTTCAAGGGGCGCCATGCTCACGAGGTCGCGAAATGAAATGTTTTGGTACTTTTCGACGATCGCGTCCCACATGCCTTCCCATTCCTGGCTGGCGTAGACCTCTGCGACGTGCCGAGTCATGCGATCGGCAAAGGTTTTCCACTTGGCATAAACCTTTTGCAGTTCATCGCCGGGAGGTGGTGTCTGGCCATCTTCATTCTTCCAGATAAGCATTTGCGGAGTTTGACCGTCGCCCATGCTGCCCTCTCGCAGATAAATTCCGGTCGAGGTCACCCATTGGCTTCCGGGATTGGCGAAATCCGAAAATGCCAAATCAAACGTCTTCGCGTAGTAGGCCATCAGCGAGCGGCCGTCTGTCGGCGGTTCGTCTGCCCTGTTGAAGAAAGGCATGCGCATTGCGCCCATTTCAAAGGGTGTGTGGCTCATCGAGGAGCGCTGGCTTCCAGCAACGGTCAGGTGCCGGCCGCCAATTCTCCTGGATTGTTCAATGAGGGTGATATCGGTAAAGCCGCAACGATAGAGTTCTCTGGCGGCAGTAAGCCCGGTGACACCTGCGCCGATGATGCAGATCTTATGGTGCGGGGTGGTTGCTTTGGCGATGCCGTTTTCCTGTTCGACCAATGCTCGATAGTCGAAGCAGAGGTCTGGGGGATTTGGAAAACGTGCCGTCCATTTGGCGTCAGTCGAGCGCTTTGTTCGAGCGGCAGTCTTGGTCGCGTGTGCCGGGTATTCGTAGCTTGATCCGATGGTCACTGTTGATCCTCCCTGATGTTGAAAGCAGGGAAGGATGCTGGGACTTTTCAGGGGTTGTGTCTGTGAGCCTGATCGGTGGCTTTGTCGTTCTTTATTCAGCAATTTGCGTAGGAAAATGCATGGCCAACTCCCTGCACATGCAAGGTCCACAGTGGGAGCGAGCTCCCACATGTGTTTAATGTCGAGCGTTTAAGCCGCCTGCTGAAACTGCTGCCGATACTGGTTCGGAGACAATTCCGTGTGCTGGCGGAACAGTCGTGCGAAGAAACTCGCGTCGTCATATCCGACTTCATAACTGATGGTCTTGATGCTTTTGCGGCTGCCGGACAGCAAGCCCTTTGCCGTTTCAATGCGCAGGCGTTGCAGGTAATGCAGCGGCTTGTCGCCGGTGGCGGTCTGGAAGCGGCGCATGAAGTTGCGGATGCTCATGCCGTGCTCGCGCGCGACGTCTTCGAAGCGGAACTTGTCGGCGAAATGTTCTTCGAGCCAGTGCTGGATCTGCAGGATGATCACGTCCTGGTGCAGCTTCTGCCCGCCGAAACCGATGCGTCCCGGCGAATAGCTGCGCTGCACTTCATAAAGAATGTCGCGAGCCACGGCCTGGGCCACGTTGGCGCCGCAGAAGCGCTCGATCAGGTAGATATAGAGATCGCACGCCGAGGTCGTACCGCCAGCGCAATACAGGTTGTCGGCGTCGGTCAGGTGCTTGTCCTGCTTGAGGTGAACCTTCGGGAAACGCTCGGCAAACGCATTGAAGAAGCGCCAGTAGGTGGTCGCTTCCTTGCCATTGAGCAGCCCGGCTTCGGCGAGCCAGAACACCCCCGTGGCCTCGCCACAAAGTACCGCGCCGCGAGCATGTTGCTGGCGCAGCCACGGCAGGACCTGTGGGTAACGTTGGCAAAGGGTTTCGAAATCGTCCCAGAACGCCGGGAGGATGATGACGTCGGCGTTTTCCAGGCCGCCGTCCACCGGCATGATCACATCGCTGAAGCTGTTCACCGGTTTGCCATCGGGGCTGACCAGCCGCGTTTCGAACGCCGGTGTCAGGCCCTGGCCCAGTTGTTTGCCGTAGCGCAGGCTGGCCAGGTGGAAGAAATCCTTGGCTTGCATGAGGGTGGAAGCGAAAACCCGGTCGATAGCCAGGATGCTGACGCGCCGCAAGGGCGTGGAGACTTGGTTAGACATAATTCAACTTTATTCTTATAGGGGAAAGTGGTCACCAGACGGCTGGATCGTCTTATTTTTTGTCGGATGTGTCCAGTGTCCTGTATCGGATGCGGGGCTTAGTCTCTGAAGGTCAATTCCTTCTAACAATAACGACAGGTGTCGCATGATCCCCAGAACCTTGTTCAGTCCCGAGCACGAACTTTTTCGCGACAGCGTGCGAACCTTCCTCGAAAAAGAGGCCGTGCCGTTTCATGGGCAGTGGGAGAAACAGGGCTATATCGATCGCCAACTCTGGAACAAGGCGGGGGAGGCGGGGATGTTGTGTTCTCATTTGCCGGAAGAGTACGGCGGGCTGGGAGCTGATTTTCTCTACAGTGCGGTGGTGATCGAAGAAGTGGGGCGTCTGGGCCTGACCGGCATCGGTTTTTCCCTGCATTCGGACATCGTCGCGCCGTACATCCTGCATTACGGCAGCGAAGCGCTGAAACACAAATACCTGCCGAAACTGGTGTCTGGCGAGATGGTTACGGCGATTGCCATGACCGAGCCGGGCGCGGGTTCCGACCTGCAAGGGGTGAAAACCACCGCGGTGCTTGATGGCGACGAATACGTGATCAACGGTTCGAAGACCTTTATCACCAACGGCTATCTCGCGGACCTGGTGATTGTCGTGGCCAAGACCGATCCGAAGGCGGGCGCGAAAGGTACCAGTCTGTTTCTGGTCGAGGCCGACACGCCCGGCTTTGCCAAGGGCAAGCGCCTGGAGAAAGTCGGCATGAAGGCGCAGGACACGTCGGAGCTGTTTTTCCAGGACGTTCGGGTGCCCAAGGAAAACCTGCTGGGGCAGGCCGGGATGGGCTTCGCGTATCTGATGCAGGAATTGCCGCAGGAGCGTCTGA
Organism: Pseudomonas fluorescens NCIMB 11764; assembly: GCF_000293885.2. Taxonomy (NCBI): domain Bacteria; kingdom Pseudomonadati; phylum Pseudomonadota; class Gammaproteobacteria; order Pseudomonadales; family Pseudomonadaceae; genus Pseudomonas; species Pseudomonas fluorescens. The sequence goes on along the minus strand of NZ_CP010945.1, from coordinate 6,898,526 downwards.
CGGTCGCTGTGGGCGGATTGGCGTCGGCGGAGGCTGCGCTGCAATGGACGCTGGAGTACACCCGCGAACGCAAGGCGTTCGGCAAGGCGATTGCCGACTTCCAGAACACCCGATTCAAGCTGGCGGAAATGGCGACCGAAATTCAGATTGGCCGGGTCTTCGTCGATCGCTGCCTGGAGTTGCACCTGCAAGGCAAGCTCGACGTGCCGACGGCGGCGATGGCCAAGTATTGGGGCACGGACCTGCAGTGCAAGGTGCTCGACGAGTGCGTGCAGTTGCATGGCGGCTACGGATTCATGTGGGAATACCCGATTGCGCGTGCGTGGGCGGATGCGCGGGTGCAGCGGATTTATGCCGGCACCAACGAGATCATGAAGGAGATTATTGCGCGGTCGCTTTGAATCTCTGTGATGGGTGAAAAGATCGCAACCTGCGGCAGCTCCTGCAGGGTGTACGCCCATGCAGGAGCTGCCGCAGGCTGCGATCTTTTCTTTGGCGCTACAATTTACGGTGCAGGATTCGGGTGATCCTTGTGAATCGCCTCAATCCCCGCAAGCACTTCGTCGGATAGTTTCAGCTCGAAACTGGCGATATTGCTGTCCAGCTGTTCCAGCGTCGTCGCGCCGATGATGTTGCTGGTCACGAACGGTTGCTGCGTCACGAACGCCAACGCCATTTGCGCCGGGTCCAGGCCGTGCTCACGGGCCAGTGCAACATAACGGCTGCACGCTGCTTCCGACTGTGGATTGAAATAGCGGCTGAAGCGACTGTAGAGACTCAGGCGGCCCTTCGGCGGACGCGCGCCACCTTCGTACTTGCCCGACAGAAAGCCGAACGCCAGCGGCGAATAGGCGAGCAGGCCGCACTGTTCGCGGATGGCGATTTCCGCCAGGCCGACTTCGAAGCTGCGGTTGAGCAGGTTGTACGGGTTCTGGATCGACACCGCACGTGGCCAGCCACGGGCTTCGGCCAGCGCCAGGAAACGCATGGTGCCCCACGGCGTTTCATTGGACAGGCCGATGTGGCGGATCTTGCCGGCCTTGACCTGTTCGTCCAGCGCTTCGAGGGTGTCCTCCAGCGGCGTCAGGTTGGCTTCGATTTTGTGTTTGTAGCCCAGTTGACCGAAGAAGTTGGTGCTGCGCTCCGGCCAGTGCAACTGATAGAGGTCGATGTAATCGGTTTGCAGGCGCTTGAGGCTGGCATCCACCGCTTCGGTGATGTGCTGGCGGTTGTGGCGCAGGTTTTTGTCGCGGATGTAGTCGATGGTGTTGCCGGGGCCGGCGATCTTGCTGGCCAGGATCCAGTCGGCACGATCGCCGCGGCTTTTGAAGTAATTGCCGATGTAGCGCTCGGTGGTGGCATAGGTATCGGCCTTCGGTGGCACCGGGTACATCTCGGCAGTGTCGATGAAATTGATCCCGGCACTCTTGGCCCGTTCAATCTGTGCGAAGGCTTCAGCCTCGCTGTTTTGCTCGCCCCAGGTCATGGTTCCGAGGCAGATGGCGCTCACGTTCAGATTGGTTCGGCCTAGCTGTCGATAGTCCATCGGGTGCTCCTTGGGCAAAACAATCATAAAAGCAGGTTGAAATATTTTTCGCAATCTGCATAATTGCGCACCTCTTTCTGCAGTGGAAGTGATGCGCCGCCGCCGAAGAATCTTGCCGTTGAACGGACGCGCCGACCCGAGCCCCCGAAAGCGTCTGTATCCGGCTGCCTTTGACTTGTCAAAGTACGCACTATTCAGTAAGATCCGCCGTCTAATTTACAGGGCGGCCCCTGAGGCTATAAAGAATGAAAACTTTTACTGCTAAACCGGAAACAGTACAGCGCGACTGGTTTGTCGTCGACGCTGCAGGTCAGACCCTGGGTCGTCTGGCCACCGAAATCGCGAGCCGTCTGCGTGGCAAGCATAAAGCTGAGTACACTCCTCACGTTGACACCGGCGATTACATCGTCGTTATCAATGCCGAGCAGATTCGTGTAACCGGTGCTAAAACCACCGACAAAATCTACTACTCCCACTCCGGTTTCCCGGGCGGCATCAAGTCGATCAACTTCGAAAAGCTGATCGCTAAAGCCCCTGAGCGCGTGATCGAGACCGCGGTCAAAGGCATGCTGCCTAAGAACCCGCTGGGTCGCGACATGTATCGTAAGCTGAAAGTCTATGCGGGCGCTGTACACCCTCATACTGCTCAGCAGCCCCAAGAACTGAAGTTTTAACGGAATAGTTCATTATGTCGGCGACTCAAAATTACGGCACTGGCCGTCGCAAGACCGCAACCGCACGCGTTTTCCTGCGTCCGGGCACTGGTAACATCTCCATCAACAACCGTTCGCTGGATAATTTCTTCGGCCGCGAAACTGCCCGCATGGTAGTTCGTCAGCCGCTGGAATTGACTGAGACTGTCGAGAAGTTCGACATCTACGTCACCGTGATCGGCGGTGGTGTAAGTGGTCAAGCTGGCGCAATCCGCCACGGTATCACTCGCGCTCTGATGGACTACGACGAAACTCTGCGCGGTGCTCTGCGCAAAGCCGGCTTCGTAACCCGTGACGCACGTGAAGTTGAACGTAAGAAAGTCGGTCTGCGTAAAGCGCGTAAGCGTCCGCAGTACTCGAAGCGTTAATTCGCTTTCGCGTTCAAAAAGAACGCCCAGTTTCCTCGCGAAGCTGGGCGTTTTTTTATGGGCGCGATTTATCAAAGAATTGCTCTGTGACAACTTGCCACAGCCGTAGAGCCCCTATACTGCAAGGCTTGGCAGTGGAGCCCTTCGGTAATTACCTTGTCAGAATTGGGGCTTTTCATTACCATTCGGCAAAATTTTTATAAGTACATAGTTTTACTTAGTAGATGCCTGATTTAACAGGCCACAAAGCTGATGGGAGAGGACTGAATGAGCAATGACGGCGTGAATGCAGGCCGGCGTCGCTTCTTGGTAGCAGCCACATCCGTGGTGGGTGCTGCAGGAGCGGTGGGGGCTGCGGTCCCGTTCGTGGGGTCATGGTTTCCCAGTGCCAAGGCGAAAGCCGCAGGTGCACCGGTGAAAGTGAATGTCAGCAAAATCGAGCCAGGCCAGCAGATGATTGCTGAGTGGCGCGGTCAGCCGGTGTTCATCGTCCGCCGTACCGAGGAAATCCTGGGGAATCTGAAAAAGATCGAGGGCCAGCTGTCTGACCCTACCTCCAAGAACTCGACTCAACCGACTTATGTCGACCCGGAAACGCGTTCGATCAAGCCAGAGGTTCTGCTGCTGATCGGTATCTGCACACACCTGGGTTGCTCGCCGACCTTCCGTCCAGAAGTGGCGCCCGCGGATCTGGGCAAGGATTGGGTAGGTGGTTATTTCTGCCCTTGCCACGGTTCCCACTACGATTTGGCTGGCCGCGTCTACAAGTCGCAACCTGCGCCTTTGAACCTGCCAGTTCCCCCGCATTCCTATGAGACCGATGACATCATTGTCATTGGCGTCGATACGGAGAAAGCGTGATGAGCAAGTTCATGGATTGGGTTGATGCGCGCTTTCCCGCGACCAAAATGTGGGAAGACCATCTCAGCAAGTACTACGCCCCGAAGAACTTCAACTTCTTCTATTTCTTTGGTTCCCTCGCGCTGCTCGTTCTGGTCAACCAGATCGTCACCGGTGTCTGGCTGACCATGAGCTACACCCCGTCGGCGGAAGAAGCCTTTGCCTCCGTCGAATACATCATGCGCGACGTCGAGTACGGCTCGATCCTGCGTATGTTGCACGCCGTCGGCGCTTCGATGTTCTTTATCGTGGTGTATCTGCACATGTTCCGTGGCTTGCTCTACGGTTCGTACCAGAAGCCGCGTGAGCTGGTGTGGGTCTTCGGCATGCTGATTTACCTGGCGCTGATGGCTGAGGCCTTCATGGGTTATCTGCTGCCGTGGGGCCAGATGTCCTACTGGGGCGCCCAGGTGATTATCTCGCTGTTCGGTGCGATCCCGGTCATCGGTAACGACCTGACCCAGTGGATCCGTGGTGACTACCTGATTTCCGGTATCACCCTGAACCGCTTCTTTGCCCTGCACGTTGTTGCCCTGCCGATCGTGATTCTCGGTCTGGTGGTGCTGCACGTTCTGGCGTTGCACGAAGTCGGTTCGAACAACCCTGACGGCGTCGACATCAAGAAACACAAAGACGAAAACGGCGTACCGCTGGACGGCATTGCCTTCCACCCGTACTACACCGTGAAAGATATCGTCGGCGTGGTGGTGTTCCTGTTTATCTTCTGCTCGATCGTGTTCTTCTTCCCGGAAATGGGCGGCTACTTCCTCGAGAAGCCGAACTTTGAAGTGGCGAACGCCTTCAAGACCCCTGAGCACATCGCTCCGGTCTGGTACTTCACACCGTTCTACGCGATTCTGCGGGCGGTTCCGGACAAGCTCCTGGGCGTTATCGCCATGGGCGCAGCCATCGCTGTGCTGTTCGTCCTGCCGTGGCTGGATCGCAGCCCCGTCAAGTCGATGCGCTACAAAGGCTGGCTGAGCAAAATCTGGCTGGTGGTGTTCTGCATTTCGTTCGTGATCCTCGGCATTCTGGGTGTTCTGGCTCCGACGCCGGGTCGTACGCTGCTGTCGCAGGTATGTACCTTCCTGTACTTCGCCTACTTCATTCTGATGCCGTTCTACACCAGGCTCGAGAAGACCAAACCGGTTCCGGAAAGGGTGACTGGCTGATGAAAAAGCTATTTGCGGTATTGATGCTCACTGCACTGCCAGTGTTTGCTTTCGCAGCAGGACAAGCGGGCCCGGCGCTGGAAAAAGTCGACATCGACGTTTCCGATAAAGCTGCCATGCAGGACGGCGCACGTACGTTCGCCAACTATTGCATGGGCTGCCACAGCGCCAAGTTCCAACGCTACGAGCGTGTTGCCGACGATCTGGGTATTCCTCACGATCTGATGTTGTCGAAGCTGGTGTTCACCGGCGCCAAGATTGGCGACCACATGAGCATCGGCATGCAGCCGGCTGACGCCAAGACCTGGTTCGGTGCTGCACCGCCCGACCTGACCCTGGTGGCTCGTGTTCGCGGTACGGACTGGCTCTACGGTTACCTGAAGTCGTTCTACGAAGACCCGACGCGTCCTTGGGGCGTGAACAACAAGGTCTTCCCGAACGTGGGCATGCCGAACGTCCTGGTGGGCCTGCAAGGTCGTCAGGTCGTCGGTTGCAAACAGGTCCAGATCGTCGAGGACGGCAAGAAGCAATATGATCCGCTGACCGGTACCGCGCTGACTCATGAAGCGTGCGATCAGCTGACCATTGTGCCGAAGAGCGGTGCTCTGACCGAAGAGCAGTTCGATGAGAAGGTCAAGAATCTGGTAACCTTCCTCGCTTACTCGGCTAACCCGGTTAAGCTGGAGCATCAGCGCATCGGTACCTATGTGTTGCTGTACCTGGCGTTCTTCTTTGTATTCGCCTACTTGCTCAAGCGCGAATACTGGAAAGATGTGCACTGATAAAGTTTCAAGCAATTGCTGTTAATCGCGCGCGCCCCAGGGCGTCTCTGAAAATGTAACGAGTCTGGTCATCCAGGCGTTACGGGAGGCGCCCTCTGGGCGCGCGCGTTTTTTCCGCTTCCGATAATTTCAACAAGCGAGGAGGACCGCCATGGGCGTGACCAATCGGTTGGCCTGTTACTCCGACCCCGCCGACCACTATTCCCACCGAGTGCGTATCGTACTTGCAGAGAAGGGTGTCAGCGCCGAGATCATTTATGTGGAAGCTGGCCGTCAGCCGCCTAAACTGATTGAGGTGAACCCTTACGGAAGCCTGCCCACCCTGGTCGATCGTGACCTGGCGTTGTGGGAGTCGACCGTGGTGATGGAATATCTGGATGAGCGTTACCCGCATCCGCCTTTACTGCCGGTTTATCCAGTGGCGCGTGCCAACAGCCGTTTGCTGATTCATCGTATTCAGCGTGACTGGTGTGGTCTGGTGGATCTGATCCTGGATTCGCGGACCAAGGAAGCAGCTCGCGTGGTGGCTCGTAAAGAGCTGCGCGAAAGCCTGACTGGCGTGTCGCCGCTTTTCGCCGACAAGCCGTTTTTCCTCAGCGAGGAACAAAGTCTGGTGGATTGCTGCCTATTGCCAATACTCTGGCGCTTGCCGATTCTAGGTATTGAACTGCCGCGGCCTGCCAAGCCGCTGCTTGATTATATGGAGCGCTCGTTTGCGCGTGAGGCTTTCCAGGCGAGTCTGTCTGGTGTCGAACGCGATATGCGCTAAGGCTTAAGGAGCCGCTATGAACTCCAGTCGACCTTATCTGGTCCGCGCGCTCTACGAGTGGATTGTGGACAACGACTGCACCCCGCACATGCTGGTCAACTCCGAATATCCGTCGGTGCAGGTGCCACAAGGTTTCGCCAGTGACGGACAGATTGTCCTGAACGTTTCGCCGGCCGCCGTGCGCCATTTGCACATGGACAACGAAGCGGTCAGCTTCGAAGGGCGCTTCGGTGGCGTGCCGCACACTCTGTACGTGCCTATCGCATCGATCCTGGGCATTTACGCCCGGGAGAACGGTCAGGGCATGGTGTTTGATCTGGAATCGCCTATGGAAGACGAGGAAGAGATTGAGCCGGATGATGATCTTCCGCCACCCGACAGTGAGCCGCCGCGTCCCAGCGGTCGACCCAGTTTGAAAGTGGTGAAGTAATAAAAAAAGGCGATCCGAGAGGATCGCCTTTTTTTATTACTTCACCACTTTCAAACCGTAGGAGCTGCCGAAGGCTGCGATCTTTTGATTTTGCTTTAACCGCGATCAGAAGATCGCAGCCTCGTTTCACTCGATAGCTCGTACAGTGTCAGTCGATGTACTCAAACAACTTCACAATCTTCTGCACCCCGGAAACACCCTGCACCAGATTGGTCGCCTGAGCCGCTTCCTGTTTGGTCAGCAGGCCCAGCAAGTAAACGATACCGTTCTCGGTGACAACCTTGATGCGCGAGCCCGGAATGTTCGGATCTGTGAGCATCTGGGTCTTGATCTTGGAGGTCAGCCAGGTGTCGTTCTGGCGGGCAAGGAAGCCAGAGGGCGGCAGCACCTGCAGTTCGTTATGTACCGTCTTCACGCGCTGGACAGCGGCGGCGGCCTGTTCGGCCTTGGCCTTGAGATCTGCGCGTGGGGTTTGGCCGGCGAGCAGCACGACACCGTTGAAGCTGGTGACGACGATGTGCGAATCGTTGTCCAGGGCTGGATCGGCCTTGGCGATGTTCACGCCGACCTTGGTGTCGATCAGAGAGTCGTCGATCTTGCTGCCCAAGGTGCGCGTGCCGCGGTCATCATCGATCGGTGCTTCACGGCTGGCGTTAACCACCGAGGTGCAGCCGCTGATGCCAAGGCACAGAGTCAAGGCCAGAAGGCCTAGGCGATTAGGGGTCATTCTTCACTCCCGAACAGTTGGCTGTCGATCAAGTCGCAAAGGCAATGGATCGCCAGCAGGTGGACTTCCTGAATACGTGCGGTGACGTTGGCCGGTACGCGAATCTCGACGTCCTCGGGCAACAGCAGCGACGCCATGCCGCCGCCATCGCGACCGGTCAATGCTACGACAATCATTTCGCGATCATGTGCGGCCTGGATCGCTTGAATTATGTTTGCCGAGTTGCCGCTGGTGGAAATCGCCAGCAATACGTCGCCCGGCTGGCCGAGCGCGCGGATTTGCTTGGAGAAGATTTCGTTGTAGCTGTAGTCGTTGGCGATCGAGGTGATCGTCGAACTGTCGGTGGTCAGCGCAATAGCCGGCAGGCTCGGGCGCTCGCGTTCGAAGCGGTTGAGCAGCTCGGACGAGAAATGCTGGGCGTCGCCGGCGGAGCCGCCGTTGCCGCAGGACAGCATTTTGCCTTCGTTGAGCAGGGCGTTGACCATCACCTGGCTGGCTTGCTCGATGTGCGGTGCAAGTACGTCCATCGCCATTTGCTTGGTGTCGATACTGGCCTGAAAAAGCTGGCGAATTCGGGATTGCATGTCCATCTGTGTGACCTTAATTAGCGCGGCTACTCGGCACATGAATGTGCAGCCCGCAAAGCAAAGAGCAAAATTGTTGGGTGAAAGTGTCCGTTTCGGGACGCACGCGATCAGCTGTCGAAGGCATTCTGCAGCCAGTTCAACTGATCGTGGTTGCTGTCGATGGCGACCACGTCGAAACGGCAAGGGGAATTGGCCCAACGCGACTCGCGCTGAAGAAAATACTGCGCGGCAACAATCAGTTTCTGCCGTTTGCGCTCATCGATGCTATCGAGCGCGCCACCCCATTGAGTGTTTTTTCTGTAGCGAACTTCAACGAATACTACTGTATCGCCATCAAGCATGACCAGATCAAGCTCGCCGCGTTTACACAACCAGTTCTGCGCCAGCAGGCGCAGACCCTGTTGTTGAAGATGCTCGAGCGCGTGGCGCTCGGCATCTTTACCGCTTTGCTGGCGTGACCTGTCAGGCATCAGCGCGGGGTGTCCGGCAGGCGTTGAACCTGGCCGTTGACGAACTGGGCCCATGGCAACTGGCGCACCACGCGTTGGTTCTGAGTCATGCCCAGGCTGCCCGATTGGCCTTCGATGCGGCTGTCCGGCAGTGCCTTGAGTTGCCCCAGGCGTGGAGCCAGGCGATAGGCATCGACGCCCATCGCATACAGGCGGCCCAGGCTGCCGCCGGCTTGTGGCCATTGTGCAGTCACTTGTTTGCGCAGTGGATCATTGGCATCCAGCAGCCATGGGGTTTCGCAGAAACGAACGCCATTCATGTCGTTGTACTGGTTGGCGTCGCCGCTGGCGCTGAACACGTGGGACGTGGCGTACACCGGCACATCGCCAGCGTACTGGAAGTTCAGGGTCGGCTTGATCTGCTGGGCCTGCTGAGGTGTGGCGGCCAGGAAGATGAACTCGATGTCCTGACGGCGCGACGGCTGGGCGGCTACCTGCGAACCAACAGTGCTTTGCAGGCTCTTGGCGCGGCCTTCGCTCTGGCGCAGCTGGAACATGTCGGCAATCTGCTGGGCCAGTTGCACCGGCTGGTCTACACGTTCGGTGGCAACGATGCTGCCGCCGTTGGCTTGCCAATCCTGGCTGAACGCTCTCAGTACGCGATCGCCCCATTCGCCTTTCGGCACCATGATGGCGGCGCGATGCAGGCCGTCGGCGCGAGCGCGACGGGACACTTCGCGCGCTTCGTCTTCAGCGGCAAGACCGAACTGGAACAGCTGCGCCGGGCCTTGTTCGCCTTCGCTGTAATTCAGCGCCAGGGTCGTGATCGGCAGCTGCGGACGAGCGCTGAGCTGTTTGACCAGCGGCTTTTCCAGTGGCCCGACGACCAGTTGCACGCCATCGGCCTGAGCCTTGCGATAGAACTCGTCGAGGGAGGTCAGGCGCGAGCTGTCATAGAACTCGATGGCTGGCGGTTTCTGACCGGCTTGTTGAGCCTGGTAATGGGCCGCCATGAAACCTTCGCGAAGCGCTTTGCCGACGGTTGCCAGCGGGCCGTCTTGCGGCAGCAGCAGGGCGATCTTGCTCAGGGGCTGGCTGGCCAGTTCCTTGAGCCTGGTCAGTGGCAGGGGCAACTGGGCGGCGGCCGGGTGTTTAGGGTTCTGGGCGCGCCAGGTGTCGATCGCGGCTTGCTGCTGCTCCAGGGTGCCAGCGGTTTTCACCGCCAGCGCCAGGCCCATCCAGCCACCGAGGTCGTCGTTGGTGGTCGGTTGCAGTTGATCGGTTGGCAGCGAGGCGATCAGGGTCCAGATCGCTTCGTGGTTTTTGCTTGCCGCTTCACCGCTCAGCATCGGTGCGATGAAAATACGCTCCCGTGCGGCGGCGAGGGTCTGGCCATCGGCTTCAAGGGCGCGGGCATGCACGGTGCCAGTGCGAACCTGTTGTTCGACAGGCAATTCGCCCAGGCGCTGCAGGCTCGGGTGGCTCAAGGCCGTCAGCGCAGCTTTCGGCTGATTGCGCGTCATGGCCAGTTCAGCCGCCAGGGTGCTGGCAAATACCTGTTGGCCAGGCTTGAGTTGTTCGACCGGCACTTGTTGCAGGATTTGCGCGGACTGGCCGGCATTGCCCTGGCGATAAGCCAGGTCTGCCGCACTCAAGCGAAGCAGGGCAGCTTGCTCCGGTGTTTTGCTTTTGGCGGCCTGATCGAGCAGTTGCTCGATGCTGGCATCCGGGGTCCGTGGAAGTTCGCCAAGGCTGGAAGAGGGCGAGCTGGCGCAAGCCGCCAGCAAGGCAGCGAGGCAGAGGGCAGTGAACAGCCGCAGGCAAGCGATCATGTAGTGTTCCTGATACTCGATCAAATTAGCGTGGAATTGTACCCAAGCACTGGCCGGGGCGCGATGTTGCTGGCGTGAATCGATCAATTTAGCTCGTACAAATGTTGCAGCACTGCACAAATGGCTGAAAAAACCGGGCTTGCTTGCGCGTATCGAAAGCATCGCTACGCGCTACAATGGCGGCTTTTACCGATCATGAGGTGTGCGCTTTGACTGCTCCAGGTGCTTTGAATTCCGCTGCTGGCTCGCTTTATGTGGTGGCGACGCCCATCGGCAACCTGGACGACATCAGTGCGCGCGCGCTGAAGATCCTGCGCGAAGTGGCCTTGATCGCCGCCGAAGACACGCGTCACTCCCAGCGATTGATGCAGCACTTCGGCATTCCTACGCCGCTGGCAGCCTGCCATGAACACAATGAGCGGGATGAAGGTAGCCGCTTTATTACCCGCCTGCTCGCTGGCGACGATGTGGCGCTGATTTCCGATGCCGGGACGCCGCTGATTTCCGATCCGGGTTATCACCTGGTGCGTCAGGCTCGCGCGGCGGGAATCAACGTGGTGCCGGTTCCGGGCGCCTGTGCATTGATCGCGGCGCTGTCTGCGGCGGGTCTGCCTTCGGATCGTTTTATCTTCGAAGGCTTCCTGCCGGCGAAGGCTGTCGGTCGTCGTGCCCGTCTTGAACTGCTTAAAGAAGAGCCGCGTACGCTGATTTTCTACGAGGCCCCACACCGCATTCTTGAATGCCTGCAAGACATGGAGCTGGTTTTTGGCCCGGAGCGTCCGGCGTTGCTGGCGCGGGAGCTGACCAAAACCTTCGAAACCCTCAAAGGCCTGCCCTTGGCCGAGCTGCGCGAGTTCGTCGAGTCGGACAGCAATCAGCAGCGCGGTGAGTGCGTGGTGCTGGTCGCGGGCTGGTCGGCCCCCGAAACCGAGGACGCCGTCAGCAGTGAAGCCATGCGCATTCTCAATCTGTTGCTCGAAGAGATGCCGCTCAAGCGTGCCGCAGCCTTGGCGGCGCAAATTACCGGCGAGCGCAAGAATGTTCTGTATCAGGTGGCGCTGGATAAACAGAAGGGCGAGTAAAACCCGACGTGCAGGCGTGGCTGAAGGCGTTTAACGCTTGTTCTTCGGCCGCTCTGCCGTTAACCTTCGCGGCGGAGAGTCGATCGGACAGTCGCTGCCTTCTATGAAAATTAGGGGGGGGAGGAAAGTCCGGGCTCCATAGGGCGAAGTGCCAGGTAATGCCTGGGAGGCGTGAGCCTACGGAAAGTGCCACAGAAAATAACCGCCTAAGCGCTTCGGCGCCGGTAAGGGTGAAAAGGTGCGGTAAGAGCGCACCGCACGTCTGGCAACAGTTCGTGGCTAGGTAAACCCCACTTGGAGCAAGACCAAATAGGGTCCCAAGGCGTGGCCCGCGCTGGGACCGGGTAGGTTGCTAAAGATGTCCAGTGATGGCCATCGTAGACGAATGACTGTTCAAGACAGAACCCGGCTTACAGATCGACTCTCCACCTTTTTTCCTCCCTGCTTGAATCATTGAGCAGGGCGCTCGTAATGGCAGTTTCCCTCCTTGCATAATCCATCGCATATCCTCTTTTGTAATACCGAAAAAATCTTACTCTTAACAAACTACTTTAACTTCTGAGTGCAGCCTCCAGTGCTGATTCAAGTTATTGGACAAATTCATCCGCCAGATTCTCGTTACCCCTCCTAATACGCTCCTAAATCTCAGTTCTGTAAGGGTTTTCCTTTAATCCGCGCCTTGACGGTGCGGTGGCCGCATTCCTATAGTGTGCGCAAGTGGCGGAAAGTGGCATGAAGTGGGTTTTTTGAACGCAAAACGCTAATATTTGGAGAAACGCTGACGTGTTTCGCGGAGCTAACGCTATCAGTCTCGACGCAAAGGGCCGTCTCGCCATGCCGAGCCGGTACCGTGACGAGCTCGTTTCGCGTAGTTCCGGGCAGCTAATCGTCACAATTGATGCCGTTGATCCGTGTTTGTGTGTTTACCCCCTCGATGAGTGGGAAATTATTGAAACCAAACTGCGCGCACTGCCTTCGCTTCGCGAAGAGAACCGCCGCCTGCAACGTTTACTGATTGGTAATGCCGTCGACCTCGAGCTCGATGGCAGTGGTCGTTTTCTGGTTCCGCCGCGTCTTCGTGAATATGCCCGATTGGACAAGCGCGCGATGCTGGTAGGCCAACTGAACAAGTTCCAATTGTGGGACGAGGATGCCTGGGATGCGGTTTCTGCCGCTGACCTGGCTGCTATTCAACAACCGGGCGCCATGCCTGATGAACTGCGTGATTTGATCCTGTGACTATTGATAGCGGCTTTAACCACATCACCGTACTGCTTGACGAAGCCGTCGAGGCTCTCGCCGTACGTCCTGATGGCTGCTATCTGGACGGCACGTTCGGGCGCGGCGGACACAGTCGGTTGATCCTCAGCAAGCTGGGTCCCGATGGTCGAGTGCTCGGATTTGATAAAGATCCTCAAGCGATTGCCACCGGGCAAGCGCTAGCGGCCGAAGACGGCCGCTTTGTCGTTGTGCAGCGCAGCTTTGCCGAGCTCGGTTCGGAAGTGGTCGAGCGCGGTCTGGCCGGCAAGGTCAGCGGCGTTTTGCTTGACCTGGGCGTGTCCTCGCCACAGCTCGACGACCCTGAGCGCGGCTTCAGTTTCCTCAACGATGGTCCGCTGGACATGCGTATGGACCCGTCCCGCGGGATCAGCGCCGCCGAGTTCGTCAACACCGCGCCGGTGGAAGAAATCGCCCGGGTATTCAAGGAATACGGCGAAGAACGTTTCTCCGGCCGCATGGCGCGTGCCGTGGCCGAGCGTCGCGACATCAAGCCGTTCGAGCGCACCGGCGACCTGGCTGAAGTCCTGAAAGTCGCCAACCCGGCGTGGGAAAAGGGCAAGAACCCGGCGACCCGTGCGTTTCAGGGCCTGCGTATCCACGTCAACAATGAACTGGGCGATCTGGAAGCCGGCCTCGAAGCCGCGCTGGAATGCCTGGAAATCGGCGGTCGTCTGGTCGTCATCAGCTTCCATTCGCTGGAAGACCGCATCGTCAAACTGTTCATGCGCAAGCTGGTGAAAGGCGAAGCCGACAACCTGCCGCGCAATCTGCCGGTGCGTCACGTCGCTTTCGAACCGAAAATCAAAGTCCATGGCAAAGCGCAGTCCGCCTCCGAGGCCGAACTCAAAGCCAACCCACGTTCCCGTAGCGCCGTCATGCGCGTCGCGGAGAAGCTGCGGTGAGCAAGCTTTTCGCCAAGCCACTGCCCGGCGGAAGCTTTTTCATGCTGCTGCTGTTCGTGGGCGTGCTTGTGTCGGCCATCGGCGTGTCATACAGCGCCCACTGGAACCGTCAGCTGTTGAACTCGCTGTACAGCGAGTTGAGCGTGCGCGACAAGGCGCAGGCGGAATGGGGGCGGCTGATTCTCGAGCAGAGCACCTGGACCGCCCACAGCCGCATCGAAGTCCTGGCCACCGAGCAACTGAAGATGCACATCCCCGGCGCGGCTGACGTGCAGATGGTGGCGCCATGATGAAACTCGAAGGCGCAATGTTCCCATGGCGTTTTCGCCTGGTGGTGGGTTTGCTCGGCGTCATGGTCGCGGCGATTTGCTGGCGCATCATTGACCTGCAAGTGGTCGACCGTGCCTTCCTGAAAGGTCAGGGCGACGCGCGCAGCGTTCGTCACATCCCGATTCCGGCTCACCGTGGTCTGATTACCGACCGTAACGGCGAGCCATTGGCCGTCAGTACCCCGGTCACCACCCTGTGGGCCAACGCCAAGGAAATGCAGCTGGCCAAAGAGAAGTGGCCCGCACTGGCCGCCGCGTTGGGTCAGGATCCGAAAGCCCTGGCCGAACGTCTCGAAGCCCAGGCCAACAAAGAATTCATTTATCTGGTGCGCGGGCTGACGCCTGAGCAAGGCCAGTCCGTGCTCGACCTGAAAGTACCGGGCGTCTACGGCATTGAAGAATTCCGCCGTTTCTACCCGGCTGGCGAAGTGACCGCGCACATGGTGGGCTTTACCGACATCGATGACCACGGTCGTGAAGGTGTCGAACTGGCTTATGACGAATGGCTCGCCGGGGTCCCCGGCAAGCGACAGGTCATCAAGGACCGGCGCGGGCGACTTATCAAAGATGTTCAGGTGACCAAAAACGCCAAGGCCGGCAAGCCCTTGGCGTTGTCCATTGACCTGCGTCTGCAATACCTGGCCAACCGCGAACTGCGCAACGCGATCATCGAGAACGGCGCCAAGGCCGGCAGCCTGGTGATCATGGACGTGAAGACTGGCGAGATCCTCGCCATGGTCAACCAGCCGACCTATAACCCGAACAACCGTCGCAACCTGCAGCCGGCGATGATGCGTAACCGCGCGATGATCGACGTGTTCGAACCGGGTTCGACCATGAAAGCGATTTCCATGAGCGCTGCGATCGAAACCGGCCGCTGGAAACCGACCGACACCGTCGAGGTGTATCCGGGCACCTTGCAGATTGGCAAGTACACCATCAAGGACGTCTCCAAGAGTGAAGGTCCGGTGCTCGACCTGACCGGCATTCTGATCAACTCCAGTAACGTCGGCATGAGTAAGGTCGCATTCGATATCGGCGGCGAAACCATTTTCCGTCTGGCGCAGAAAGTCGGCCTCGGCCAGGACACGGGCCTCGGCTTCCCGGGCGAGCGCGTGGGCAACCTGCCGAACTACCGCGAATGGCGCAAGGCTGAAACCGCGACGCTGTCCTACGGCTACGGTATTTCCGTGACTGCGATCCAGTTGGTCCATGCCTTCTCGGCCCTGGCCAACAACGGTCGCCTCGCGCCACTGACCCTGATCAAGACCGACAAGGCGCCGCAAACCACGCAAGTGTTGCCGGAAGCGGTCGCGAAAACCATGCAGACCATGCTGCAACAAGTGATCGAGGCCCCGCGCGGTGTATTCCGTGCGCAGGTGCCGGCGTATCACGTGGGTGGCAAGTCCGGTACCGCACGTAAAACGTCGGTCGGCACCAAAGGCTACGCCGAGAATTCCTACCGCTCGTTGTTCGCCGGCTTCGGCCCGATGAGCGATCCGCGTTACGCCATCGTGGTGGTGATCGATGAACCGACCAAGGCCGGTTACTTCGGGGGCCTGGTATCGGCGCCGGTGTTCAGCAAAGTGATGTCCGGGACGTTGCGCCTGATGAACATCACGCCGGACAACCTGCCACCGGTTCAACAGGCCAACGCAACACCGGTCGTTCCGCTGAAAGCCAATGGAGGGCGCGGCTGATGTCTCTGAGTCTGAACAAGATTTTCGCCCACGCCGGCCGCGATCTGTTGATCCGTGAATTGGCACTGGACAGCCGCAACGTACGGGCAGGCGACCTGTTTCTTGCCGTCCCCGGCGGCAAGTTCGACGGTCGCGCGCACATCACCGACGCCTTGCAGCGTGGTGCGGCGGCCGTGGCTTATGAAGTCGAAGGCGCAACCGTATTGCCGATCACCGATGTGCCGATGATCCCGGTGAAAGGCCTCGCGGCGCAGCTGTCGGACATCGCCGGGCGTTTTTACGGTGACCCGAGCCGCCACCTGAACCTGGTCGGCGTGACCGGCACCAACGGCAAAACCAGCGTGACCCAGTTGGTGGCGCAAGCGCTGGACCTGCTCGGTCAACACTGCGGCATCGTCGGCACATTGGGCTCGGGTTTCTACGGCGCGCTGGAAAGCGGCCTGCACACCACACCGAATCCGATCGCGGTGCAGGCAACCCTGGCTGACCTGAAAAAGGCCGGTGCCAAAGCCGTGGCCATGGAAGTGTCGTCCCACGGTCTGGATCAGGGGCGTGTCACCGCGTTGGCGTTTGATGTGGCGGTGATGACCAACCTGTCCCGCGATCATCTGGATTACCACGGCACCATGGAAGCCTACGGCGAAGCCAAGGCCAGGTTGTTTGCCTGGAACGATCTGAAATGCCGGGTGGTTAACCTCGACGACGATTTCGGTCGGCAACTGGCTGCCGAAAAACGCGAATCGCGCTTGATCACCTACAGCCTGCTCGACAGCAGCGCTTACCTGTATTGCCGCGAAGCACAGTTCGACGACGAAGGCGTGCGCGCGACCTTGGTTACACCGCAAGGCGAGCACCATCTGCGCAGCACCTTGCTCGGTCGCTTCAACCTGAGCAACGTCTTGGCTGCGGTCGGCGCCTTGCTCGGTCTGGACTATGCGCTGGACGAAATTCTCAAGGTCCTGCCAAAACTCGAAGGCCCTGCCGGACGCATGCAGCGCCTGGGCGGAGGTACTCAGCCGTTGGTGGTGGTCGATTACGCCCACACCCCGGATGCGCTGGAAAAAGTATTGATGGCCCTGCGCCCGCACGCCAAAGGCCGCTTGTTGTGCCTGTTCGGTTGCGGCGGTGATCGCGATCGCGGCAAGCGTCCGCTGATGGCCGAAGTGGTCGAGCGTCTGGCCGATGGCGTGCTGGTGACCGATGACAATCCGCGCACCGAAGATCCGGCCGTGATTTTCGATGACATCCGCGCCGGATTCACCGATGTGGACAAAGTTACTTTCGTCGCCGGTCGTGGTCAGGCGATTGCCCAGTTGATCGCCAGCGCCTCGGTGGATGACGTGATTGTCCTGGCCGGTAAAGGTCACGAGGACTATCAGGAAATCAACGGTCAGCGCCACGACTTCTCTGATCTGGTCGAAGCGGATCACGCGTTGACCGCGTGGGAGGTGGCCCATGCTTGAACCCCTGAAACTGAGCGAACTGACCCGCGCACTGAATGGCCGATTGATCCTCGCCGATGCCACTTTCGAGGGTGTCAGCATCGACAGCCGTGCGATCAAGCCGGGTCAGCTGTTCATTGCCCTGACCGGTCCGCGCTTCGACGGTCATGATTATCTGAACGACGTTGCCAGCAAAGGCGCCGTCGGTGCCCTGGTCGAGCGCGAAGTCGCCGACAGCGCGCTGCCGCAATTGCTGGTCAAGGACACCCGTCAGGCGCTGGGTCAATTGGGCGGGATGAATCGTGCGGCGTTTACCCATCCGGTTGCCGCCATCACGGGCTCCAGCGGCAAGACCACGGTCAAGGAAATGCTCGCGAGCATACTGCGCACGCGCGGTCCGGTGCTGGCGACCCGCGGCAACCTGAACAACGACCTCGGCGTGCCGCTGACCTTGCTCGAACTCGCGCCGGAACATACTGCGGCCGTGATCGAACTGGGGGCTTCGCGTCTTGGCGAAATCGCCTACACCGTCGGCATGACCAAACCCCATGTGGCCGTGCTCAACAATGCCGGAACCGCCCACGTCGGCGAGTTCGGCGGGCCGGAAAAAATCGTTGAAGCCAAGGGCGAGATTATTGAAGGACTGGCGGCCGATGGCGTCGCGGTGCTCAATCTTGACGACAAGGCCTTCGAGATCTGGAAGACCCGCGCCGCCGGTCGCAAAGTCCTGACCTTCGCCCTGAGCAACGTCAGCGCCGACTTCTACGCCAGCGACCTGGACCGCGACGCTCGCGGTTGCCCGGCGTTCAACCTGCACAGTCCTGACGGTGTGGAGCGCGTTCAACTGAACCTGCTCGGCACCCATAACGTTGCCAATGCCATGGCCGCCGCCGCTGCTGCGCATGCCCTGGGCGTGTCGCTGTTCGGTATCGCCACCGGCCTTGGCGCCGTGCAGCCGGTCAAGGGCCGCACCGTTGCGCAACTGGCCACCAATGGCATGCGCGTGATCGATGACACCTACAACGCGAACCCCACATCCATGTGCGCTGCCGTTGATATACTCGCCGGCTTTTCCGGACGCACCGTTCTGGTGCTCGGGGATATCGGCGAGTTGGGCGACTGGGCGGAGCAGGGGCACCGCGACGTGGGCGAGTACGCCCGTGGCAAGGTTTCCGCACTTTACGCGGTCGGGCCCATGATGACCCACGCCGTGAAGGCTTTCGGCGAGCAGGCTTTTCACTTCAGTACCCAAGCTGAACTGATCAAGGCCCTCGGCGCCGAGCAAGACACAAACACCACCATTTTGATCAAGGGCTCGCGCAGCGCTGCGATGGAAAACATCGTCGCCGCTTTGTGCGGGTCCAGCCTGGAGAAACATTGATGCTGCTGCTGTTAGCGGAGTACCTGCAACAGTTCTACAAAGGCTTCGCGGTCTTCCAGTACCTGACCCTGCGCGGGATTCTCGGTGTGCTGACCGCGCTGGTCCTGTCGCTGTGCTACGGCCCGTGGATGATCCGCACGTTGCAGAACCGCCAGATCGGTCAGTCCGTTCGTAACGACGGTCCACAATCGCACCTGTCCAAATCCGGCACGCCGACCATGGGTGGCGCACTGATCCTGTCGTCGATCGGGGTGAGCACCTTGCTCTGGGCTGACCTGAGCAACCGCTATGTGTGGACCGTGTTGCTGGTCACGTTGCTGTTCGGTGCCATCGGCTGGGTCGATGACTATCGCAAAGTGATCGAGAAGAATTCCAAAGGCTTGCCAAGCCGCTGGAAATACTTCTGGCAGTCGGTGTTCGGCCTGGGCGCGGCGATCTTCCTTTATATGACCGCTGCGACGCCGGTCGAAACCACCCTGATCCTGCCGATGCTCAAGGACTACAGCATTCCGCTGGGCGCCGGCTTCATCGTCCTGACCTATTTCGTGATCGTCGGCTCGAGCAACGCGGTCAACCTGACCGACGGCCTCGATGGCCTGGCGATCATGCCGACCGTGATGGTCGGCGGTGGCCTGGGCATTTTCTGCTACCTGTCGGGTAACGTGAAATTCGCTGAATACCTGCTGATCCCGTACGTACCGGGCGCCGGTGAGTTGATCGTGTTCTGCGGTGCGCTGATCGGTGCGGGCCTTGGCTTCCTCTGGTTCAACACCTATCCGGCACAAGTCTTCATGGGCGACGTCGGCGCACTGGCGCTGGGCGCAGCCCTGGGCACCATCGCGGTGATCGTCCGCCAGGAAATCGTCCTGTTCATCATGGGCGGTGTGTTCGTGATGGAAACCCTGTCGGTGGTCATCCAGGTCGCATCCTTCAAGTTGACCGGTCGCCGCGTGTTCCGCATGGCGCCGATTCACCACCACTTTGAACTCAAGGGCTGGCCCGAGCCACGCGTGATCGTCCGTTTCTGGATCATCACCGTGATTCTCGTACTGGTCGGCCTTGCCACCCTGAAGCTGAGGTAGAACGAGTGTCTCTGATCGCTTCTGACCACTTCCGCATCGTTGTCGGCCTCGGCAAGAGCGGCATGTCCCTGGTTCGCTTCCTGGCGAACCGGGGCACGTCGTTTGCTGTCGCCGATACGCGGGAAAATCCACCGGAACTGGCCACGCTCAAGCGTGACTATCCGCACGTGGAAGTGCGTTGTGGCGAGCTGGACGTCGAATTCCTGTGCCGTGCCGACGAACTCTACGTGAGCCCCGGCCTGGCGCTGGCGACCCCGGCCCTGCAGGCCGCTGCTGCCCGTGGCGTGAAACTGTCCGGTGACATCGAGCTGTTCGCGCGTAATGCGAAGGCGCCGATTGTCGCCATCAGCGGTTCCAACGCGAAAAGCACCGTCACCACCCTGGTGGGCGAGATGGCTGCTGCGGCGGGCAAGCGTGTCGCCGTCGGAGGCAATCTTGGCACCCCGGCGCTGGACCTGCTTCGCGATGACGTCGAGCTGTACGTGATGGAGTTGTCGAGCTTCCAGCTCGAAACCACTGACCAACTCAACGCCGAAGTGGCGACTGTGCTCAACATCAGCGAAGACCACATGGACCGCTACAGCGGTCTGCCGGCCTATCACCTGGCCAAGCACCGGATCTTCCGCGGCGCCAAACAGTTTGTGGTCAATCGTCAGGACGCGCTGACCCGTCCATTGATTGGCGAAGGCCAGCCTTGCTGGACCTTCGGTTTGGGCAAGCCTGATTTCAAGGCCTTTGGTATCCGGGAGGAGCACGGCGAGAAGTACCTGGCCTTCGAATTCCAGAACCTGATGCCGGTGCGCGAGTTGAAAATTCGCGGTGCCCACAACCAGTCCAATGCCCTGGCGGCCTTGGCCCTTGGCCACGCGGTCGGGCTGCCGTTCGACGCCATGCTGTCGAGCCTGCGCACGTTCGCCGGGCTTGAGCATCGCTGCCAGTGGGTTCGTGACCTTGATGGCGTGGGCTATTACAACGATTCCAAGGCCACCAACGTTGGCGCCGCACTGGCTGCCATCGAAGGCCTGGGCGCGGACATCGATGGCAAGGTCGTGCTGATCGCCGGTGGCGACGGCAAGGGCGCCGAGTTCAATGATCTGCGTGATCCGGTGGCGGCCAACTGCCGCGCCGTGATCCTGATGGGCCGCGACTCCGACAAGATCGGCGAGGCCATTGGCGACGCCGTGCCGCTGATCCGCGTCGGTTCGCTGGTCGATGCGGTGGAGCAATGCCGGGCCGTAGCACAACCGGGCGACGTGGTGCTGTTGTCGCCGGCCTGCGCCAGTTTCGACATGTTCAAGAATTACGAAGACCGTGGTCACCAGTTCGTCCGCGCCGTGGAGGATCTGGCATGAGCCTGCTCAACATCATCAAGCCGTACCCTTCACCGCTCATTACCGGGCGCGGCATCGATCTCGACTTCCCGATGCTCGCCGGTTGCCTGGCCTTGCTCGGCCTCGGTCTGGTGATGATTGCATCGGCCTCGACCGAAGTGGCGGCCGTGCAGTCGGGCAGTGCCTTGTACTACATGATTCGCCACCTGATCTACGTGGTACTGGGCCTGGGTGCCTGCATCGTCACCATGATGATTCCGATCGCCACCTGGCAGCGCCTGGGCTGGCTGATGCTGATTGGTGCGTTCGGTTTGCTGGTGATGGTGATCATTCCGGGGATCGGCCGTGAAGTGAACGGGTCGATGCGCTGGATCGGTTTCAGTTTCTTCAACGTTCAGCCTTCCGAGATCGCCAAGGTGTTCGTGGTGATCTACCTCGCCGGTTATCTGGTGCGTCGCCAGAAAGAAGTGCGTGAAAGCTGGATGGGATTCTTCAAGCCGTTCATCGTGCTGCTGCCGATGGCGGGGCTGTTGCTGATGGAGCCGGACTTCGGTGCCACCGTCGTGATGATGGGCGCGGCGGCGGCGATGCTGTTCCTCGGCGGGGTCGGGCTGTTCCGTTTTTCCTTGATGGTGGTTCTGGCGGTCGCGGCGGTGGTGCTGCTGATTCAGGTACAGCCGTATCGAATGGCGCGCCTGACCAACTTTGCCGATCCGTGGGCTGACCAGTTCGGTGCCGGTTATCAGTTATCGCAGGCATTGATCGCGTTTGGTCGTGGCGAATGGCTGGGCGTGGGCCTGGGCAACAGCGTGCAGAAACAGTTCTACCTGCCGGAAGCCCACACCGACTTCGTGTTTTCGGTCCTGGCCGAAGAACTGGGTGCCGTAGGTTCCTTGTGCACGGTCGCGCTATTTGTCTTCGTTTGTATTCGCGGCATGTACATCGGATATTGGGCCGAGAAGGCCAAGCAATTCTTTGCCGCTTACATCGCGTATGGCCTGTCGTTCCTGTGGATTGGTCAGTTCCTGATCAACATCGGGGTGAACGTCGGCCTGCTGCCGACCAAGGGCCTGACCTTGCCGTTCCTCAGTTATGGCGGCAGTTCGTTGGTGATCTGCTGTGCCTGTCTCGGCTTGTTGCTGCGCATCGAGTGGGAAAGTCGAACCCATCTGGGCAGCGAAGAGATGGAGTTTCATGAGAGCGACTTCGCCGAGGAGTCGACCCATGGGCGCTAACGTTCTGATCATGGCGGGCGGCACCGGTGGCCACGTGTTCCCGGCGCTGGCCTGCGCTCGCGAATTCCAGGCCCGCGGCTACACCGTGCATTGGCTCGGGACGCCGCGTGGCATCGAGAACGATCTGGTGCCGCTGGCCGGTATCGAGCTGCATCGGATCAATGCCAGCGGTCTGCGCGGCAAGGGCAAATTGTCCCTGCTCAAGGCACCGTTGATGTTGCTCAAGTCCGTCTGGCAGGCGCGGGCGATCATTCGCCAGCTGCGCCCGGTGTGCGTGGTCGGCTTTGGTGGTTATGTGACCGGTCCTGGCGGTGTTGCAGCCAAACTGGCTGGTGTGCCGGTGATCGTTCACGAACAGAACGCCGTGGCAGGTACCGCCAATCGGTTGCTGGTGCCGTTGGCCGCCCGAGTCTGTGAAGCGTTCCCCGACACCTTTACCCTGTCGGACAGCCGACGGACCACCGGTAATCCGGTGCGCACCGAGCTGTTCCTCGACACACCGCGACCCGCCCTGGCCGGTCGCAAGGCGCGTTTGCTGATCCTGGGCGGAAGCCTGGGCGCAGAACCGTTGAACAAGTTGCTGCCTGAAGCCCTGTCGCTCGTCGCCCCTGACCTGCGCCCGGAAGTGTTTCATCAGGCCGGCAAAAACCACGATGAAGTGACTGCAGAGCGCTATCGCGCGGCTGGCGTCGAGGCGCAAGTGCAGCCTTTCATCAAAGACATGGCCCACGCCTATGGCTGGGCCGACCTGGTGGTGTGCCGAGCAGGCGCGCTGACCATCAGTGAACTGGCCGCCGCCGGTCTGCCCTCGATGCTGGTGCCCTTGCCCCACGCGATCGACGATCACCAGACCCGCAACGCCGATTATTTGGCCCGTGAAGGCGCTGCCTTCCTGATGCCGCAAAGAACGACTGGCGCTGCGGATCTTGCCGCACGCCTGACAGAGGTCCTGATGCAACCACAACGACTCACCGACATGGCCACTGCGGCACGCCGCCTGGCCAAACCCGATGCGACCCGTAACGTGGTCGATACCTGCCTGGAGGTGGCCCATGGTTGAGAATCAGAAAGCCATGCCGCAACCGGAAATGCGCCGCATCCGTCGCATCCACTTCGTCGGTATCGGCGGCGTGGGCATGTGCGGGATCGCCGAAGTGTTGCTGAACCTGGGCTATGACGTGTCCGGTTCGGACCTGAAAGCTTCGCCGGTGACCGAACGCCTGGAATCCTTTGGCGCGCAGATTTTCATTGGCCACCGCGCTGAAAACGCTTCCGCCGCCGATGTGCTGGTGGTGTCGAGTGCCGTGAACACCTCCAACCCGGAAGTCGCCACCGCGCTGGAACGCCGCATCCCGGTGGTGCCACGCGCCGAGATGCTGGCCGAGTTGATGCGCTATCGCCACGGCATCGCCGTTGCCGGTACGCACGGCAAAACCACCACCACCAGCCTGATCGCTTCGGTGTTCGCCGCCGGTGGCCTGGACCCGACCTTCGTCATCGGTGGTCGCCTGAATGCCGCGGGCACCAACGCCCAGCTCGGCACCAGCCGCTACCTGATCGCCGAAGCCGACGAAAGCGACGCCAGTTTCCTGCACTTGCAGCCGCTGGTGGCCGTGGTCACCAACATCGACGCCGACCACATGGCGACCTACGACGGTGACTTCAACAAACTGAAGAAAACCTTCGTCGAGTTCCTGCACAACCTGCCGTTCTACGGTCTGGCGGTGGTGTGCCTGGACGACCCGGTGGTGCGTGAAATTCTGCCGCAGGTCAAACGTCCGGCCGTCACTTACGGCTTCGGCGATGACTGCGACGTGCGCGCAATCAATGTGCGTCAGCAGGGCATGCAGACTTTCTTCACCGTGCTGCGTCCTGACCGCGAGCCGCTGGATGTCTCGGTGAACATGCCGGGCAACCACAACGTGCTGAATGCACTGGCCACCATCTGCATCGCCACTGACGAAGGCGTCAGCGATGAAGCCATCGTCCAGGGCCTGTCCGGCTTCCAGGGTGTTGGCCGACGCTTCCAGGTCTACGGCGAACTGCCAGTCGAAGACGGCAGCGTGATGCTGGTCGACGACTACGGGCACCACCCGACTGAAGTGGCCGCTGTGATCAAGGCCGTGCGCGGTGGCTGGCCGGAGCGCCGCCTGGTGATGGTTTACCAGCCGCACCGTTACAGCCGCACCCGCGACCTCTACGACGATTTCGTCAATGTACTGGCCGACGCCAACGTCCTGTTGCTGATGGAAGTGTATCCGGCCGGTGAAGAGCCGATCCCGGGCGCCGACAGCCGCAAACTGTGCAACAGCATCCGTCAGCGCGGCCAGCTCGACCCGATCTACATCGAGCGCGGTGTCGACCTCGCGCCGGTGGTCAAGCCGCTGCTGCGTGCCGGCGACATCCTGCTGTGCCAGGGCGCCGGTGATATTGGCGGTCTTGCACCGAAACTGTTGAACAGTCCGTTGTTCGCTGGCGCCGTTGCCGCGCCAAGCGTGGGGAAGTTGAAATGACTGCTGCTTACGCCAACCTCGTCTCCACGATCGCGCCGAAAGATTTCGGCCGCGTCGCCGTGCTGTTCGGCGGCAAGAGTGCCGAGCGAGAGGTATCCCTGAAGTCGGGTAACGCGGTTCTCGACGCGCTGCAAAGCGCCGGCGTGGACGCGTTCGGTCTCGACGTGGGCGATGACCTGTTGCAGCGTTTGCTCAACGAAAAAATCGACCGCGCCTTCATCATTCTCCACGGTCGTGGCGGTGAAGACGGCAGCATGCAAGGCCTGCTGGAGTGCCTGGGCATTCCGTACACCGGCAGCGGCATTCTGGCTTCGGCATTGGCCATGGACAAGCTGCGCACCAAACAGGTCTGGCACAGCCTCGGCATTCCGACGCCACGCCACGCGGTATTGAGTTCCGAGGCCGATTGTATTTCGGCGGCGACGGAACTGGGCTTCCCTTTGATCGTCAAACCGGCCCATGAAGGTTCAAGTATCGGGATGGCCAAAGTGACCTCCGCGTCCGAGTTGATCGACGCGTGGAAAGCGGCCAGTACCTACGATTCGCAAGTGTTGGTCGAGCAATGGATTCAAGGTCCGGAGTTCACCATCGCCACCCTGCGTGACCAGGTGTTGCCACCCATTGCCCTGGGCACGACGCACAGCTTCTACGACTACGACGCCAAGTACGTGGCTTCCGATACCCAGTACCGGATTCCATGTGGCCTGGACAGCACCAAGGAAAAAGAATTGATGGACCTCACGGCGAAAGCCTGTGAGGCGCTGGGTATCGCCGGTTGGGGCAGGGCAGACGTGATGCAGGACGCCGACGGGCAGTTCTGGTTCCTCGAAGTCAATACCGCACCGGGCATGACCGATCACAGTCTGGTGCCGATGGCGGCCCGTGCTGCCGGTCTGGATTTCCAGCAGCTGGTTCTGGCGATTCTGGCAGCCAGCATCGAGGCGCGAGGGTAAGACCATGCAAGGCGCACAGTTGAGACATCAGCCCCCACCAGCACCCGGCCGCAAGCCGGTGCCGCGGGGTGCCAGCCGAATGGTGGCCAAAGAGCCGATGTCCGCGCGCCTGCCGAAAGCCAATTTTGGT
The DNA here is from genome assembly GCF_000293885.2 of Pseudomonas fluorescens NCIMB 11764. Classification (NCBI taxonomy): domain Bacteria; kingdom Pseudomonadati; phylum Pseudomonadota; class Gammaproteobacteria; order Pseudomonadales; family Pseudomonadaceae; genus Pseudomonas; species Pseudomonas fluorescens. Next base: position 6,872,890 of record NZ_CP010945.1, on the reverse strand, counting down.
TTTCTCAAAGCCTTGTTCTGGCCGGTGATGTTAGTGGCGGTGGGGTTCGGTACTTACGAAGGCGCACAGCGGTTGCTGCCGTACGCCGACCGGCCGATCTCCAAGGTCGCGGTGCAGGGCGACCTGAGCTACATCAGCCAGCAAGCGGTGCAGCAGCGGATCGCCCCTTACGTGGCGTCGAGCTTCTTCACCATCGACCTGGCGAGCATGCGCACCGAGCTGGAACAGATGCCCTGGATTGCCCACGCCGAAGTGCGTCGGGTATGGCCGGATCAAGTGGTGATCCGCCTGGAAGAACAACTGCCGGTGGCCCGCTGGGGCGACGAATCGCTGTTGAACAACCAGGGTCAGGCGTTCACCCCGCGTGAACTGGCGAACTACGAACATTTGCCACAGCTGTTCGGCCCACAACGGGCTCAGCAGCAAGTGATGCAGCAATACCAGGTGCTGAGCCAGATGCTCAGGCCGTTGGGTTTCTCGATTGCACGCCTGGAGTTGCGTGAGCGGGGCAGCTGGTTCCTGACCACCGGCGCCGGCAGTGCAGGCCCGGGGATCGAACTGCTGCTGGGCCGCGGCAACCAGGTGGAAAAGATGCGCCGTTTCATTGCCATCTACGACAAGACGCTTAAAGAACAGATTACGAACATTGCGCGCATCGATCTGCGCTACGCCAACGGCCTCGCTGTTGGCTGGCGGGAACCTGTAGCGCCCACGACAGCCCAACCCGCTGTCGCGAAGAATTAAGAAGAGGCAGGACCCATGGCAAACGTGCAAAGCGGCAAAATGATCGTCGGTCTCGATATCGGCACCTCCAAGGTGGTGGCGCTGGTAGGCGAGGTCTCGGACGACGGCACGCTGGAAATCGTCGGGATCGGCACTCATCCGTCCCGCGGCCTGAAGAAAGGCGTGGTGGTGAACATCGAGTCCACCGTCCAGTCGATTCAGCGCGCGATCGAAGAAGCGCAGCTGATGGCCGGTTGCCGGATCCACTCGGCGTTCGTCGGTGTGGCGGGCAATCACATCCGCAGCCTGAACTCCCACGGCATCGTCGCGATTCGTGATCGCGAAGTCAGCTCCGCCGACCTTGAACGCGTCCTCGACGCGGCCCAGGCCGTGGCGATCCCGGCTGACCAGCGCGTGCTGCACACCCTGCCGCAGGATTACGTGATCGATAACCAGGAAGGCGTTCGTGAGCCCCTGGGCATGTCCGGCGTACGTCTGGAAGCCAAGGTCCACGTGGTCACCTGCGCCGTCAACGCGGCACAGAACATCGAGAAATGCGTGCGTCGCTGCGGTCTGGAAATCGACGACATCATTCTCGAGCAGCTGGCCTCGGCCTACTCGGTATTGACCGACGACGAGAAAGAGCTGGGCGTGTGCCTGGTGGACATCGGCGGCGGCACCACCGACATCGCGATCTTCACCGAAGGCGCGATCCGTCACACCGCGGTGATCCCGATTGCGGGCGATCAGGTGACGAACGACATCGCCATGGCGTTGCGCACCCCGACCCAGTACGCCGAAGAAATCAAGATTCGCTACGCCTGCGCCCTGGCCAAACTGGCCGGCGCCGGTGAAACCATCAAGGTGCCAAGCGTCGGCGACCGTCCACCGCGCGAGTTGTCGCGCCAGGCCCTGGCCGAAGTGGTCGAGCCGCGTTACGACGAGCTGTTCACGCTGATCCAGGCCGAACTGCGTCGCAGCGGCTACGAAGACCTGATCCCGGCCGGCATCGTGCTGACCGGTGGTACGTCGAAGATGGAAGGCGCGGTCGAACTGGCCGAAGAAATCTTCCACATGCCGGTCCGCCTGGGCGTGCCCCATGGCGTCAAGGGTCTGGACGACGTGGTGCGCAACCCGATTTATTCCACCGGCGTTGGCCTGTTGATGTACGGCCTGCAAAAGCAGTCCGACGGGATTTCGTTCTCGGGCATCAGCAGCCGCGACAGCTACAGCAATGAAGAGCCGAAAGCCGCCTTGATCGATCGCATCAAGAGCTGGGTGCAAGGCAACTTCTAAGAATTACCGCAGCACCGTTGTAGATACAGGCAGTAGGCGAAAAAACTAGAGAATCAAAGGAGAGGGAAAATGTTCGAACTCGTAGACAACATCCCCGCAAGCCCGGTCATTAAGGTTATCGGTGTTGGCGGAGGCGGCGGCAACGCTGTCAATCACATGGTCAAGAGCAACATTGAAGGCGTTGAATTCATCTGCGCCAACACTGATGCCCAGGCGCTCAAGAGCATTGGCGCGCGGACCATCCTGCAACTGGGCACCGGCGTGACCAAAGGTCTCGGCGCTGGCGCCAATCCTGAAGTAGGTCGTCAGGCCGCTCTCGAAGACCGTGAGCGCATTGCCGAAGTCCTGCAGGGCACCAACATGGTGTTCATCACCACCGGCATGGGCGGCGGTACCGGTACCGGTGCTGCGCCGATCATTGCTGAAGTGGCCAAGGAAATGGGGATCCTCACCGTTGCGGTGGTGACCCGTCCATTCCCGTTCGAAGGTCGCAAGCGCATGCAGATCGCCGACGAAGGTATTCGTCTGCTGTCCGAAAGCGTCGACTCGTTGATCACCATTCCCAACGAGAAGCTGCTGACCATCCTTGGTAAGGACGCCAGCCTGCTGTCGGCTTTCGCCAAGGCTGACGATGTACTGGCCGGTGCCGTTCGCGGTATCTCCGACATCATCAAGCGTCCGGGCATGATCAACGTCGACTTTGCCGACGTGCGTACCGTGATGAGCGAAATGGGCATGGCGATGATGGGCACTGGCTGCGCCAGCGGTCCGAACCGTGCACGCGAGGCCACCGAAGCGGCCATTCGCAACCCGTTGCTCGAAGACGTGAACCTGCAAGGTGCACGCGGCATCCTGGTGAACATCACCGCCGGTCCTGACCTGTCCCTGGGTGAGTACTCCGACGTGGGTAGCATCATCGAAGCCTTCGCTTCCGAGCACGCCATGGTCAAGGTCGGTACCGTTATCGATCCGGACATGCGCGACGAGTTGCACGTGACTGTAGTTGCCACCGGTCTGGGCGCGAAAATCGAGAAGCCTGTGAAGGTCATCGACAACACCGTTCACACCTCCATGGCGTCTCAGCCGCAACAATCGGCTCCCGCTCGTCAGGAAGCGCCAGCGGTAAACTACCGTGACCTGGACCGTCCGACCGTCATGCGCAACCAGGCTCAGGCCGGTGCTGCGACTGCTGCGAAGATGAATCCGCAAGATGATCTGGACTACCTGGACATCCCGGCTTTCCTGCGTCGTCAGGCCGATTAATGGAATGTATCAGGGCTATGAAGGTGATTGGTGTTCAGCAAAGGTCTGGTCTGCTATTATCGCCAGCCTTTGTTGATACCAGTTCGCAATTTGCGCTGAAGCGGCCCAAGCCATGATTAAACAACGCACACTGAAAAATATTATCCGTGCCACAGGTGTAGGCCTGCACTCCGGGGAGAAGGTATACCTGACCCTCAAGCCCGCACCTATCGACACCGGCATTGTGTTTTGTCGTGCCGATCTCGACCCTGTGGTGCAGATTCCTGCCCGCGCGGAAAACGTTGGTGAAACCACGATGTCGACCACGCTGGTCAGTGGTGACACCAAAGTGGATACGGTGGAGCACTTGCTCTCGGCCATGGCTGGCCTGGGCATCGATAACGCCTACGTCGAGCTCTCCGCGTCCGAAGTCCCGATCATGGATGGCAGCGCTGGACCTTTCGTATTCCTGATTCAATCGGCCGGCCTGGAAGAACAGGACGCACCGAAGAAGTTCATCCGGATCCTGCGGGAAGTGACAGTGGAAGATGGCGACAAGCGCGCCACTTTCGTCCCTTTCGAAGGCTTCAAGGTGAGTTTCGAGATCGATTTCGATCACCCGGTTTTCCGTAACCGCACACAAAGTGCAAGCGTGGATTTTTCCAGCACTTCGTTCGTAAAAGAAGTCAGCCGCGCCCGTACCTTTGGTTTCATGAGTGACATCGAGTACCTGCGCAAGCACAACCTCGCACTCGGCGGCAGCGTTGAAAACGCTATTGTGGTCGACGCGGATGGTGTACTGAACGAAGACGGCCTTCGCTATGAAGACGAATTCGTGAAGCACAAGATCCTCGATGCAATTGGTGACCTCTACCTGCTGGGCAATAGCCTGATTGGTGAGTTCAAGGGCTTCAAGTCCGGACATGCATTGAACAACCAGCTGCTGCGCAAGTTGATTGAGCAGACAGATGCTTGGGAAGTCGTGACTTTCGAAGACGCCAGCACTGCACCGATCTCTTACATGCGTCCGGTTGCGGCGGTGTAAGTAAAAACCTCTCTAGTTTTTAAAGGCTGCCTTCGGGTGGCCTTTTTTTATGTCTGCCGGAAAGTGATGCGGTGTTCGTTCTGGCCCCATCGCGGGCCGCCACACTGACGATCTCACTGCGTAGCCACCACTCGATTCCTCCCGCTTTCCTTCGCCTGATACAGCGCCTTGTCCGCCGCAAACAGCAACTGCTCGAGGCTGGTGTCGGTGGTCGTGGTCCAGGTGCTGATGCCAATACTGACAGTAATCGGCGATTCAATACCCGCCACAAACGGCAGTTGCTCCACGGCAACGCGGATGTGTTCGGCAATCTGCTGTGCGCCCGCACTGTCCGTTTCCGCCAGGATGACCGAAAACTCTTCCCCTCCGTACCGGGCGACCAGATCCGCCGGTCGCCGTACGTTCTCGGCGATCACTTTGGCCAGTGCGCGTAGCGCATCGTCGCCCGCCTGATGGCCATGTTGATCGTTGAAGGCCTTGAAGTGGTCGGCGTCGATCATCAACACCGACAGCGGTTTACCCGACCGTTGGGCGCGAAACCACTCATGACGCAGTGTCTGGTCCAGCGTTCGGCGGTTGGCTACGCCGGTCAGGTCATCAGTGGCGGCCAGCTGTGCCAGTTCCTGCTCGGCGTGGTGGCGCAGTCGCAGCTCCCGGCACAGCAGCCAGGTCAGCCAAAGCAGGCCGATGCACAACACGCCGGTCGCACCGCTGATCACAATCGCCGTGCGCTTCCAGGCGGCAAACACGTCGTTCCCCGAGAGCGCGACGATCACCGTCAATGGCAGGTTGCCGACCCTGGAAAAGGTATACAGGCGTTGCTCACGGTCGACGCTCGACACGCTGTCAAAGCTGCCGTTGCGTTCGCGCAGGATGCGCTGGACATTGGGGCGATTGGCGAAGTTTTTGCCGATCGAGTCATTGACCAGATGAGGCTTCTGCGCCAGCAATATACCGTCGTCGTTGATGATGGACAGCGCGCTGCCGGCGCCGATGTTCAGGCTGTTGAACAACTGATCGAAGTAACCCAGGCGCATCGAAGCGACGGCAACCCCGAGGAACTCACCCGTAGCCGATGAGATGCGGCGGCTGAAGCTGATTCGCCATTCGTCGCTGTCCTCGCAATCGCAGCGGGATTGGAACGGTCGGCTGATGAACATGCCGGTGTCGCGGTTGAAAGCATGTGCGAGGAAATAATCGCGATCGGCAAAGTTGCCGGGCTTGGGCTCGATCAGCGAGGAGTCCGCAATCACCTCGCCCTGCTTGTCCAGCAGCAGAATGTCGCCCTTGAAGCGCGCCGTGGTAGAGCGGTCGAACAGCACCAGATGGCGGATCTGCGCCGAAACCTGTTTCAAGTCGTCGCGCTGCGAAGCGGCAATCAGGCCTTGCAGGGTCAGGTCGTAGAGTTCGACCGTGCGCAGCACGTCGGCGTCGATCAGTTGCGCAATCGTGGTGGCGCTGCGAGTGGCGGCCTGTTGCGCGTTGGCGTGTTCTCGGATCAACAGGAAAGTGACGATGCTGATGATCGCGATAACGGTCAGGGTGCTGCCGAGGATCACCATGAGCTCGGGGCGACCGGTCTTGCCTGAAACGTGTCTGGGGCGGCTCGCGGGCATGGGGAAGATGTCTGCTTGAGGAGCAAAAAAAAGACCAGCAAAACGCGCTGGCCTTTACTTACCCAAGCTTAGAAGACATTGAGCGGGTAGTCGACGATCAGCAGGTATTCATCGGTGTCCTGATGTCGACTGGCTGAACACTGATCCGCATCGTTGCAATGGATGTAATGATCAATGAAGCGGCAACAAAAAAAAGCCGCTGACAGCAGCGGCTTTGAAGACAACTGTTCAACGGGAAGAGCCGATGAAAGTGTCGAGAAAAAATAGAGCGATAGTTTGCGTTCAGCTATCTTTCTCGACCTGTGGCTGGGCCTGAGAAGAAGAGGATTGAGGGGTTCGCGCAGCGTCCGGAGCCTTGGCCGTCATTTCGTTCTGATACGCTTCGAACGCCGCAGCGCGTGCTGCATTGTGCGCGACGAAGGTCTGCGACTCTTCAGCGATGGCGAACGGGGAGAGGAACAAAGAGGACAAAACGAACGCGCTGGCAATACCCATGGTGTTGGACATCTTTAAAACCTTCTTGCTTGGCAAGTGCTGTTTGGTGCGGCAAAGATAAGGCGCTTTGGAGAGGGGAAAAAGAGCGGATTCATGAAAGGACTGTTGCGATTAAGGCAACAGTGCCTGCTTGGGCGACGGCTTTTGTGGCGAGGGAGCTTGCTCGCGCTGGGCTGCGCAGCAGTCGCACCCAGGCGCCTCGGTTTGTCAGAAAAACCAAGTGACCGATTGGGGCTGCTTCGCAGCCCAGCGCGAGCAAGCTCGCTCGCCACAGGGAGCAAGGTGATTCAGACCGGCAAATGGATGCCGAAGGTATTCATGCCGTGGTCACTGTGCACAAACACATCGCCACCATGCATCAGCGCAATCGCCTTGACGATTGCCAGCCCCAGACCGTGGTTGTTGCCACTGTTGCTGCGCGACGCATCGACCCGATAAAAGCGCTCGAACAACCGCGGCAAATGCTCGCTGGCAATCGGCGAGCCGGGGTTGGCGACGCCGATGCTGACCTGATGCTCCTCGACCTCGATCCGCACCTGAATCACCTGGCCGGGCTCGGTGTGTTGCACTGCGTTGCTGAGCAAATTGATCAGCGCCCGCCGCAGATGCGCAATCTCGATCCGCACCTGCGCATCGCCACTGACCTGCACCTGGACCTGCGCATCTTCAAGAATGAAATCCAGATACTCCAGCGTCGTCGCCACTTCATCGGCCAGTGAGGTGGACGTCAGTTTGGTCGCCTTGCTGCCCTGATCGGCACTGGCGAGGAACAGCATGTCGTTGATGATCGAGCGCAGCCGCTCCAGCTCTTCGAGGTTCGATTGCAGCACTTCGAAGTAGTGTTCGGCCGAGCGCCCACGCGTCAGCGCCACTTGGGTCTGGCCGATCAGGTTGGTCAGCGGCGAGCGCAATTCGTGGGCGACATCGGCATTGAACGACTCAAGCCGCGAGTAGGCCTGTTCGACCCGCTCCAGCGTGGAGTTGAACGAGTTGACGAACTGATTCAGTTCCGGTGGCAGCGACGACAGGCGCAAGCGCCCGGAACGCAACGGCGGCGCCAGTCGCTGGGCTTCCTGGGACAGCTTGATCAACGGTTTCAGACCGATCCGTGCCACCCAATAACCGAGTGCCGAGGCCAACAGCACACCGACAATCGCGAGGCTGATCAGGGCAACCAGCAGATGATGCTGGGTCTGGAAAAACGTCTCTGTGTCGATGCCGATCATGAAGCGCAATGGCGGTCGTTGATCCTTGGCCGGAAACTGGCTGACCAGCACTTTCAGCGGATAAGGCTGATCCGGCAACTGCAGATCCCGCATGCCCAGCGGCCCATCGGCGAAGGCGCGGATCTGCGGCGTCAGGTTGCCGTATTCGTAGTGCGGATCGCCGCTGATGATCCAGAAACTGATGCGTTTGTCTTCTTCACCCAACAGCTTGAGCTTGTTGTTGATCTTCACCCAATGCTCCGGCGTACCGTAACGGCCGACGGTGGATTCGAGCACGCTGTAACGCGCGTCCAGCTCGGCTTCGGGCAGCAGGCCCAGGCCCTTGTCGACCTGTTGATAAAGCGCCCAGCCGATCAACAGAAACACCAGAAGCGCTACCAGCGTAAACATCCCGCTCAGACGCAGCGCAATCGAATTACTGGACACCACGGCTCTCCAGCACATAACCCATGCCGCGGATCGTGTGCAGCAGTTTTTCGTCGAACGGCCCGTCGAGCTTGGCGCGCAGGCGTTTGATCGCGACTTCGACGACGTTGGCGTCGCTGTCGAAATTGATGTCCCAGACCATTTCCGCAATCGCCGTTTTCGAGAGGATTTCCCCTTGTCGGCGGGCCAGCACGCTGAGCAGCGAGAACTCCTTGGCGGTCAGGTCCAGTCGCGTACCGGCGCGGGTCGCCTTGCGGCTGATCAGATCGATCCACAGGTCGGCGATGCTCACTTGCACCGGTTCATGGCCGCCGCTGCGACGGGTCAGGGCTTGCAGGCGTGCCACCAGTTCAAGGAAGGAAAACGGTTTGCCGAGGTAATCGTCGGCGCCATCGCGCAGGCCTTTGATCCGGTCTTCGACACGCTCGCGGGCGGTGAGCATGATCACCGGGGTTTGCTTGCGCGCACGCAACGCGCGTAGCACGCCGAAGCCGTCGAGGCCCGGCAGCATGACGTCGAGGACGATCACCGCGTAGTCGCTTTCCAGCGCCAGGTGCAGGCCTTCGACGCCGTCCCGCGCCAGGTCCACGGTGTAACCTTGTTCCGTCAGGCCGCGGTGCAGATAGTCCGCGGTTTTTTCCTCGTCTTCGATAATCAGAACGCGCATGACCCCGCCTCAGTCTGTGGTCGCCAACGCCGGCATCGTTGCTGGCGCTGGTTTGGGCCGATGGAATAGCCGCTCAAGCCACAAGTATATGACTGGAGTGGTAAACAGCGTCAGCGCCTGGCTCACCAGCAAGCCGCCGACCACCGCGATCCCCAATGGCTGGCGCAGTTCGGCGCCGGTGCCATAGCCGAGCATCAGCGGTAGCGCGCCGAGCAGAGCGGCGAGGGTGGTCATGATGATTGGCCGGAATCGGGTGATACAGGCCTGGTAGATCGCTTCTTCCGGTGGCAGGCCACCTTTACGCTGGGCTTCGAGGGCGAAGTCGATCATCAGGATGCCGTTTTTCTTCACGATGCCGATCAGCAGCACCAGCCCGATCAGCGCCATGATCGAAAAGTCCTGGCCGCAAATCCACAGCATGATCACCGCCCCGAGCCCCGCCGAGGGCAGCGTCGAGATGATAGTCAGCGGATGCACGAAGCTCTCATAGAGCACGCCAAGAATGATGTACACCGCCACCAGCGCCGCCAGAATCAGCCATGGCTGGCTTGCCAGTGAACTCTGGAACGCCTGGGCCGCGCCCTGGAAGTTGCCGCTCATGGCCGCCGGCATGCCGATTTCAGCCTTGGCCTGATTGAGCATGATCACCGCATCGCCCAACGCCACCCCGGGCGCCAGGTTGAACGACAGGTTGGCGGCCGGGAACATGCCGTCATGGGCGATGGACAACGGACCCACGGTCGGTGCATCGAATTTCGCCAGCGCCGACAGCGGCACCATTTCCCCGCTCAGGGGCGAGCGCAAGTAGAAATAGTTGAGGCTTTCGGCCTTGCCGCGTTGCTGGGTGTCCAGCTCCAGAATCACGTTGTACTGGTTGATCTGGGTCTGGAATTCGTTGATCTGCCGCTGACCGAACGCGTCGTACAGCGCTTCGTCGACATCACTGGCGGTCAGGCCGAAACGCGAGGCGGCGCTGCGGTCGATGCTGATGTGCGTGATGCTGCCGCCCAGTTGCAGGTCGTTGGAAATGTCGCGGAATGCCGGGTTGGTGCGCAGTTTTTCCGTCAGGCGCTGGGTCCAGGTGCTGAGGGTCGCGCCGTCGTTGCTCTTGAGCACGTATTGGTACTGCGCGCGGCTCGGGCCGGAGCTCAGGTTGATGTCCTGGCCAGCGCGCAGATAGAGCACGATGCCGGGCACTTTCATCAGTTGCGGGCGAATCCGGTCGATGAACTGGCTGGCCGAGACGTCGCGGTCACCGCGTTTTTTCAGGGAAATCCAGAAGCGGCCGTTGGCGATGGTCTGGTTGCTGCCCGAAACGCCAACCGAGTGGGAAAACGCCGCGACCGCCGGATCGGCCGCGACGATTTCCGCCATAGCCAGGTGTTTTTTCACCATGTCAGGGTAGGAAATGTCGGCGGCCGCTTCGGTAGTGCCGAGGACAAAACCAGTGTCCTGGACCGGGAAGAAACCTTTCGGAATGAAGATGTAGCCGGCAATGGCCAGACCGAGAGACAACCCGAACACACCGATCATCAATTTCTGATGGGCGAGGGCGCGGCGCAGGCCTTTTTCGTACCACGCCAGCAACCGTTCGCCGAACGTGGGTTTGCTGTGGGCGTGATGCACCGGGGCGCGCATGAACAGCGCCGCAAGCGTCGGCGCCAGGGTCAGCGACACCACCACTGAAATCATGATCGTAGACGTGGCCGTCAGGGCGAATTCCTTGAACAGTCGCCCGACCACGCCGCCCATGAACAGCAACGGAATGAACGCCGCCACCAGCGAAAAACTGATCGAGACCACGGTGAAGCCAATTTCGCCGGCGCCCTTGATCGCCGCTTCGCGCATGCCATCGCCGGCCTCCAGGTGTCGGTGAATGTTTTCCACCACCACAATCGCATCGTCGACCACGAACCCCACGGCCACCACGATCGCTACCAGCGTCAGGTTGTTCAGGCTGAAACCCATGATGTACATCAGGGCGAAACTGGCGACCAGCGAAACACCCAGTACCGCCGACACGATCAGCGTCGCCGACCATTGGCGCAGGAACAGCGCCATCACCGCCACCACCAGCATGATCGCGATCAGCAGGGTGATCTCCACTTCATGCAACGAGGCGCGGATGGTCTGGGTTCGGTCGACCAGCACCTTGACTTGCACCGAGGCCGGCAACATCGCTTCGAGGCCGGGCAGGGCGGCCTGGATGCGGTCCACGGTTTCAACGATGTTGGCGCCCGGCTGCCGGGAAATCACCAGGTTCACCCCGGGCTTGTCGCCGGCCCAGGCTTGCACGTAGGCATTTTCCGAACCGTTGACGACAGTGGCAACATCCTTGAGGTGAACCGGGGCACCGTCCTTGTAGGAAACGATGAGCTGGCTGTATTCCTCGGGATGGAACAACTGGTCGTTGGTGGACAGCGTGGAAATGCTCGACTCACCGTACAAAGCACCTTTGGCCAGGTTGAGGCTGGTGTTCTGGATCGCCAGGCGAATGTCCGCCAGGGTCAGGCCGATGGCCGCGAGTTTGTCCGCCGAGGCCTGCACGCGAATCGCCGGACGTTGCTGACCGGTGATGTTGATCTGTCCTACGCCGTCGATCTGACTGATCTGACGGGACAGCAGGGTTTCCACCAGATCGCTGAGTTCGGTGCCGGGCATCAAGGTTGAGTTGATGCTGAGAATCAGCACCGGGCTATCGGCCGGGTTGACCTTGCGCCACGTCGGCAGGTTCGGCATGTCCTTGGGCAGTTTGCCGGCGGCGGTATTGATGGCGGCCTGAACTTCCTGGGCGGCGGTGTCGATGCTTTTATCGAGGGTGAACTGCAGGGTCAGGTTGGTCGAGCCGAGGGCGCTGCTCGAGGTCATCTGGGTCACGCCGGGGATGGCGCTGAATTGCACTTCAAGCGGCGTGGCCACCGACGACGCCATGGTTTCCGGGCTGGCGCCGGGGAGTTGCGCGGCGACCTGGATGGTCGGGAATTCGGCTTCCGGCAGCGGTGCAATCGGCAGGCGTGGGAAGGCGATGACACCCAGCAACACCAGGGCAAACGTCAGCAGGATCGTCGCCACCGGATGATCGATGCACCACGCCGAAACCGAGCCGTGGCCCTTCATGGCCTCGACTCCGACTGGACCACTTGCGGTGGCTCGGTCAGGACCTGCACGGTCGAGCCGGGTTTGAGCCGCGATTGGCCGTCGCTGACCAGCACGTCGCCCGGTTTCACACCTTTGATGATGTCCTGGCCGCTGCCTTGATAGACCATCTGTACCTGGACGGTTTCAACCTTGTCACCCTTGACCCGGTACACGAAGTGTTGATCGAGCCCGCGTTGTACGACGGTGGGCGGCACCACCAGGGCATCTTTATCCAATGCTGTCTGAATCTTTACCGTCACCAGCAGGCCCGGCCAGAGTTTCTGCCCGGGGTTGTTGAATTCGGCCTTGGCGCGGATGGTCCCGGTGTTGGCGCTGATCTGGTTGTCGATCAGGGTCAGGTGACCCTCGCCCAGCAGGTTGCCGGTTTCGCCGTCGGTGTCGGCACCGATGTAGGCCTTCACTTGAGCGTGCTCCGGATCGTTGATCAGGCCTTGCAGAGTCGGCAGCATTTGCTGCGGCAGGGAAAACTCCACGGCGATCGGGTCGATCTGGGTCACCGTGAACAAGCCCTGGGTGTCGGTCATGCGCAGGAAGTTGCCTTCATCCACCGTGCGAATACCGACTCGACCGCTGACCGGGGAGCGAATCTGCGTGTAGGAAAGCTGCACCTGCGCGGCATCAATCGAAGCCTGATTGCCTTGGGCGGTGGCCTTGAGCTGATTGACCAGCGCTTGTTGCTGGTCGTAGGTCTGCTTTGAGACGCCATCGTCGACGCTAAGCAGTTTGTAGCGTTTGAGGTTCACCAGCGCCACTTGCAACTGCGCCTGGCTTTCGCCGAGTTGTGCGCGGGCCTGGTCGAGGCTGGCGCGGATCGAGCGGTCGTCGATGGTGGCCAGCAGGTCCCCCTTCTTCACCAACTGACCTTCCTTGACCAGGATTTTAGTGAGGATGCCGTCGATCTGCGGGCGCACTACCACGCTGTGCAAAGACAACACCGAGCCGATGCCGCTGACGTAGCGAGGGACGTCTTTTTCGGCGACGTTCACCACCCTAACCGGGATCGCCGTGGGCGCAGCGAGTTTGGCTGTCACGGGTTTGGTGGCATACCACACGCCCAACGCTGCCAGGACAATCAGAAGAGCGGCGATCAAGGCGGGTTTTTTCTGAATTCGCATGCGAGTGGGGCGCCGGGGCTGGGGGGGACGGAGTCTGGTCAGGGTTATACCTCCCTTTATAAACCTGTTCGCCGGTCAGGAAGGTGACGGCTAACTGACGGCGCTGTCAGTTTGGGGTTTGTGGCTCTTTCGCCTTGATAGGTCCCGAAAAGGGACCTGTCGTTCCCTTTTTGGGACTCTATGGTCGTCACTGTGAAGAACCTTTCTCTCAGCGAAGCTTTGTTTACGGGCACGCAGCAAAAAGTGCCGGGCTTGTTGTTTGGCAGACCTGACCAACGTTTCTACGCCAACGAAATTGCTCGCTGGGCTCAGGTAGGGAAAGGCAGTCTCATGCGTGAGCTGGATCGGTTACAACGCTCGGGCGTATTGGCCATGACCCGGCAGGGCAACCAAACCCATTATCAAGCCAACCTCCGATTGCCCGATTTATGCCGAACTATTGGGTATCACTCGTAAGACTTTCGGCATCGCCGAGCCTCTGCGCCAGGCACTGCAGCCCTTTGCCGAACAGGTCATTTGGGCATTTGTGTACGGTTCCATTGCCAAGGATCAGGCAAACGCATCCAGTGACATTGATCTGATCTGATCTGATCTGATCTTGATCGGCGAGGGGCTGCACTACAGTGACGTGATGGAGCGGCTCATACCTATGGAAGAGCAATCGCCGAGGTGAACAAAGTGCAGGTTCGATTGTTCGCCTTGTGCCATGAACGGCGCAATTTGGCGAAGTCCGAAGGTTACGTGGATGAGGATGAGGATGAAGCGTTGTTGACTCAGTTGTTGGATAGCGCATCGCAATTGTTGAGCTGTGTGATACAGCGGCTTACCGGACTCTGATAGCCGCGCTACCTGCGATGATGTCAGCCCAGCCAGCATAAAACCCGACAGACTCACTCGCGGCATAAAGCCTGCCGTCCCCGACACAGGTATACTGCTGCCTTTCGCGGCTCGCTGACCGGGCCCGACTCTATTGCATCACCCGGAGCTTTCATGACTTCCCCGACACAACCGCCGGTTGCCGACGCCTTGAGCGACGACCAGGCAGACCTGCCAGACAGCGTCGACTCCAGCGCAGACAGCGAAACCAAAGCCGCGATCCCGGCGTTCAAGTTCCCGTTCAAGCCGGGTGAACTGGCCGCCGCGAAAACCGCCAGCCAGCCGTGGTACAAGAACGGCGCCAAGAACGGCCACACCAAGACCCCCGGCGCAGCGCCTCCCGGCACCCGTCGTTCGATGGGCAAGCGCTGAGTTTCCACCCTCCGCCATTGGTCATCCGCCGCGGTTTTCAATCGCGATGATGGCTAAGTGCTCATATCCTGAGCCAGATCAACGTTTGTGGAATCAGTGCGCTTAGAGTCAGCAGCCCTGCCGACTCTTTCCATCCAACGAGCGCGCTTTCCATGAAGATCAACCTCCCGGTGACCGGCCGTAATGTCGACGTTGCGGCTGATGCGAACATCCTCTCGACCACTGATCTGACCAGCGCGATTACCTACGCCAACGACGACTTCATCAGGATCAGCGGCTACAGCCGTGAGGAGTTGCAGGGCTCGACGCACAACCTGCTGCGTCACCCGGACATGCCGGCGGCGGCTTTCGCGCATATGTGGCAGACCCTCAAAAGTGGCCGTTCGTGGATGGGGCTGGTGAAGAATCGCTGCAAGAATGGCGATCACTATTGGGTGAGCGCCTACGCCACGCCGGTGACGCAGAACGGTCAGGCCGTGGAGTATCAGTCGGTCCGGACCCGGCCCTCGGTGCGGCAGATCGAAGCAGCGGAAAAAGCCTACGCAAACCTTCGCGACGGTCGGGTGCCGCTGTTGCAACGCCTGCCTGTGTTCGCACCGGGACTCAAAGTGGTGGCATTGTTCAGTGTGACGCTGGCCTGTGTAGTGGGCATCGAGGTGTGGCTTAACCCGTCATCAGCCGTGTTCGGGATGCTGGCGTTTGTCGTGGGCAGCGGGTTGGCGGCGGTTGGAACCGGACGGATGTTGCGCCCGCTGACAGCGCTTGCCGAGCGCGCCCGACAGATTGCCGACAACCCGTTGAGCCAGGGCATTTACACCGGCCGCCGGGATCAGTTCGGCCAGATCGAGTTTGCCTTCCAAATGCTCGAAGCGCAGATCGGCGCGGTGGTGGGGCGCATCGGTGATGCGTCGCAGCGACTGGCCGGGCATGCGGCGGAACTGGTCGATCACTTGCAAAGCAGTCACAGCAGCACGCTGGATCAACAGGCTGAAACCGATCAGGTGGCGGCGGCGATTCATCAGATGTCCGCCAGCGTGGCTCAGGTTGCCAGCCATGCGCAGCAAGCCTCGCAGGCGGCCGATCTGGCCGGCAGCGAAACCCGCGAAGGTCATCAACTGGTGAGTGAGAGTCGCCACGCCGTCTTGCGTCTGGCCGAGGAACTGGCGCACGCAACCGATGTGATTCATCAGCTGGAAGGACACAGCAGCGAAATCACCGGAGTGCTGGAGGTGATCCGCAGCATCGCCGAGCAAACCAATCTGCTGGCCCTCAACGCGGCCATCGAGGCCGCGCGCGCCGGGGATGCCGGGCGCGGTTTTGCGGTGGTGGCCGACGAAGTGCGGGGCCTGGCCCAGCGCACCCAGCAATCGACCAACGAGATTCAGCGCATGATCAGCACCCTGCAAAACGGCACGCGGGATGCGGTGGTGGTGATGCAGCAAAGCAGTGAACAGGTGGAAAGCAGCGTCGAACAGGCCCGGCGCGCCGCCGACGCACTGGACGCGATCAGTCGGCGGGTCAATCAGATCACCGAAATGAGTCTGCAAATCGCCTCGGCGGTGGAAGAGCAGAGCACGGTCAGTGAAGACATCAACCGCAACATCAGCCGCATTCGCTCCGCCTGTGAAGTCACGGTGAGCGAGGGCCGGCAAAGCCAGGCCAACTCCGAAGACGTGGCGGGGCTGGCAGGGGATTTGCGGCAGTTGGCGCAGGAGTTCTGGCGAGAACGCCGTTAAGCCGCGCGCAACGAAATGAACGCGTAGTTGCGCGGTGTTTCGGTGGTCACTTCTGCGCCGGCCGCCAACACTTGCCCGGCGATGTCGTCGCCGGACACGTGGAACTGCCAGTCACTGCTCGCGTCCGTCAGCGGTTGTTGCGCGACTTGGTCGATAACCGTGGCGAATGCGCTCATGTCCGGCAGGTACGCGGTGAATCCATCGCCCTTGAGCGCTGTAGTCCGAATTCCCAGCAACGCGCAAATCGCATCCTTGGTGCGGATGTCATCGCGATCCGCCTGACGCGAGCGCTGGATAAGTCCTGCGAGTTCCTGATCGACGAGTTCCCCGCCGACGATCAGATCCGGTCCTTGCTCCCACGATTCGGGCGGGCATTCCTTGATCGACGTGTTGAGGGGAATGTGCGGATTGATTTCCATCGGATAGATACGGCACACCAGCGGCCGGCGTTCGTAGATGCGGCAGAGGTTGTCTTCGTCAAGATTCCGGCAGGGACCAATGTTGTAAGCCGCAAAGGTGATGGCCACGAACGCTTCGGACGCGCCGCTTTGCACCACCGCCGAACGGCGTTCGGCATGTTCGCGTTGCTGCGCCGGCAGGCCCAGGCCATTGCCCAGGAAACCTTCCACCAGCACGATCACCTGACCGCCGTCGGCCGCCCACATCCGGGCTTCTGTCAGGGTCAGGGGAACGTGGTGGTCATTGCAGCACTTGCCACAACCTACGCAGGAAAACGTCGTATTCATCGAAGGATCAGTCGCCTGTCTGGGCCCGAAACGGCGACAGAATGCCACCGCGAAGGTCTGCTTCGAAGCAAGTTATGCGCCATTCACTTGGATTTGGCCGGCAGGCGGATGGAGTCCCATTCGGTCACGTAGGCGGTTTTGCTTTTCTTGTTGTAGAGGCACAGCTCGGTGCCTTGCTGGCCTTTCATGTGTTTTTGCGGGTAGCGGCCTTGCAGGAGCATGGCGGTGTAGTCGACACGGTCATCGAACTGTGCGGCTTTGCCGACGGGGAAGGCGTCTGTCAGGCCGCTGGCCTTGATGCAACTGGCGAGCATCGCTTTGTCGAAGGCGGCCCAGGCTTCAGGGGTGGAAGCATGTGCTTGAGTGGCGAGGGCGGTGAGACAGAGAAAGGCGAGGGTGGTGGCTTTCATTGATCAGGCATCCTTGGGCGTGTGTGGGCAGAGTATGCCTGATGGCGATGTGTCAGGCTGGAACCGGCTCCCGGCGGACCACATACATCCCGCAACTTTCATACAACCGCTGAGCCCGAACGTTGTCTTCCAGCACCTTCAAATCCACAAACCCTTCATGACGCTGCTGAAACACGTTGAAAGCATTCAACAGCAATGCCCGACCCAGCCCCCGGCCCTGAGCGCGTGGATGCACCACCAGATTCTTGATGTAGGCGCTGGTCCAGCACTGGCAGACGCCAACGATACCGTCGGCATCCAGGGCGATGAAACACAGTGAAGGATCGTACTCGGGATCGGTCTCGAATCGCTGTTGCCAGGTATCCAGCGCCGGCACGCGACCGCCACCTTCCAGGTAGCCCAGTTCCATCAGGCGATGAACGGCTTCAGCCAGTTCGGGGCGGTAATCGTGCAGGACGATTCCCGGAGGCCAGGTGATGGCGGGCACCACCTCCACCAGGTTGCGCCGCATCAGAAAACAAAAGGCGTCGTTCAAACTCAATGACCCTGTTCGGCGACCGCCTTGGCCGCTTCGATCAGGCACTTGGTCAGCTCCGGCGAGGAGAACTTGGTCAACACCGCATTGGCGCCGGCCAGACGTGCCTTTTCACTGTTCATCGCGCTGTCCAGGGAGGTGTGCAGCAGCACATACAGGTGCGAGAAGTCCGGGGTTTCGCGCAAGGTGCGGGTGAAGGCGTAGCCGTCCATCTCCGACATTTCGATGTCCGAGACGATCAGGTTGATTTGCTGGGCCGTGCCTTGCAGGTCCAGCAGGCAGTCGATGGCTTCCTTGGCGCTGCGCGCGGTGTGGCATTGCAGGCCGAGGTTGCGCAGGGTGTGCACCGACTGCTGCAAGGCGACCTGGCTGTCGTCGACCACCAGGATGCGCGCGTTGCCCAACACCTCGGCGTCTTCCATGCTCAGTTCGGTCGGGGCCATTTCGATCTGTGCCGGGGCGATGCCGTGGATGACTTTTTCGATGTCCAGCACTTGCACCAGCGTACCGTCGACCGACGTCACACCGGTGATGTACGAGCGCACACCGCCGGAGCCGAAGGGCGGCGGACGGATGTCGGTGGTCAGGCAATGGACGATCTTGCTCACGGCCTGAACGTGCAGGCCCTGCTTGGAGCGGCTGACGTCAGTGACGATCAGGCAGCCGCCGTTCGGGTCTTCCAGCGGCCGCTCGCCAATGGCGCGGCTGAGGTCGATCACCGACAACGACGCGCCGCGCAGGGTGGCGATGCCTTTGACGTGGGGGTGCGACTCCGGCAGCTTGGTCAGCGGCGGGCAGGGAATGATTTCACTGACTTTGAGCAGGTTGATCGCCATCAGCTTGCCACTGCGCAAGGTAAACAGCAGAAGCGAAAGTGAGTCTGCGCGGGCTTTGGTGGTGGACATAAAAACCTTCTGAGGAAAAAGGTGATGGGCGAATGGAAAGTCGCCAAAAGCTATTGATGCCGGGTTATCGACTTGTTGGGGGCAGGCTTTAGGCCAAATGCATTTCGGCGGCCAAACGGTGAACCCTGTGGCGAGGGAGCAAGCTCCCTCGCCAGGAAAAACTCGCTACTTCATGCCCAGGCGCTTCGCCATCCGCCCAAGATTCGCCCGATCAAGGCCCAGCTCACGCGCCGCGCTCGCCCAGTTATTGTGGTGCCGATCCAGGCAAGCGCTGATCAATTGCCGCTGATAATTTTCAGTCGCCTCACGCAGGTCCCCCGACACCAATGCCGCCGGAGTCGTAGCCGGTTGCTCTGACGCGACCTCAACGCTGCCGCTGGGCAACTCCAGATCCGCCGCACTCAAGCTAAGAATCTTCGGCCGCTCCTTGCAGTGCCCCAAGGCTTTCAGCGCGCTGCGACCAATCAAGTGCTCCAGCTCCCGCACATTACCCGGCCAGTCATACGCGAGCAACGCGGCCTGGGCGTCGCTGTTCAGGCGCAAGCTGTTGAGGCCCATGCGCGAGCGGTTCTGCTCCAGGAAGAAGCCGCTGAGCAGCAGCACATCCCGCCCGCGATCCCGCAGGGCTGGCACCAGCAGCGGGTAAACGCTCAAACGGTGATAGAAATCGGCACGGTAACGGCCACTGCGCACTTCTTCGGCGAGGTCGCGGTTGGTCGCGGCGATGAGTCGCACGTCGACCTGATGTTCCTTGTCTGAACCCAGCCGCTGCAACTGACCGCTTTGCAGCACCCGCAGCAACTTGGCCTGCACAGTCAGCGAGAGCTCGCCGACTTCATCGAGAAACAGCGTGCCACCATTGGCCAGTTCGAACTTGCCACGGCGGTCGCTGGTTGCCCCGGTAAAGGCGCCACGCACATGGCCGAACAGTTCGCTTTCCACCAGCGTGTCTGGCAGCGCGGCGCAGTTGAGGCTGATGATCGGCTTGTCGGCCCGGGGCGAGGCGGCATGAATCGCCTGGGCCACCAGCTCCTTGCCGACCCCGGTTTCTCCTGTGATCAGCACGGTCAGATCGCTGCCGCCCACCAGGCTGATTTCTTCCACCAGCCGTTTGTGGGCCTTGCTCTGACCGATCATTTCACGGTTCTGCTGACCGCTGGCCTGACGGTAAACCTCGGCACGCTGATGTTCGTCCTCGACACGATTGGCCAGCCGTTGGATGCGCTCGGCGGCGTTGACTGTGGCGGCGGCGAGACTGGCGAAGGCTTGCAGGGCGTCCAGCTCGATCGGTTCGAAACGTTCCGGGTCGAGGGCGTCGAGGGTCAGCAAGCCCCACGGGCGCTCGTCGATAAACAGCGGGCAGCCCATGCAGTCGTGGACTTCCAGATGCTCGTGGAGGCCATCGACCAAGCCGTCGTAAGGGTCGGGCATGTCGCTATCGGCGGCAAAACGGGTCGGACCGGGGCTGCTGAGCAGGGCTTCGAAGCGCGGGTGTTCGCTGACTTTGAAGCGCCGGCCGAGGGTGTCGGTGCTCAAGCCGTCGACGGCCAGCGGCACCAGCCATTCACCATCGAGGCGCAGCAGTGCGGCGGCATCGCAGGGCAGCAGGGCGCGCATGGCTTCGAGTAGACGCCGATAACGCTCGCCCTCGGGGAGTTCGCGGGAGAGGTCCGAGACCAGGGGAAGCAACGTAGTGAGCAGGGATTTTGCAGTCATAGTGACTCCATGTAGTCGAGATGACTATAAGTCAGGCTGTGTCGTTATGACTAGAATGTTTTTAAGTAGTTGATTTTTAACGACTAAATAGCTGGCACGAAAACTGATATAGAGAGGGCAGTCAATTAGAAAGCCCAGTAGCTCAGGAGTCACCTTATGCTTAGCGTTCAAGACCGTGCAATCGTCAAATCCACTGTGCCGTTGCTGGAAAGCGGTGGCGAAGCATTGATCACGCATTTCTACCGCATGATGCTCTCCGAATACCCGGAAGTCCGCCCGCTGTTCAACCAGGCTCACCAGGCCAGCGGTGATCAGCCCCGCGCCCTGGCCAACGGCGTATTGATGTATGCGCGCCACATCGATCAGCTCGACCAGTTGGGCGACCTGGTGGCCAAGATCATCAACAAGCACGTGGCCCTGCAAATTCTCCCGGAACACTACCCGATTGTCGGCACTTGCCTGTTGCGTGCGATTTCCGAGGTGCTGGGTGACGAGATCGCCACGCCGGAAGTGATGAGTGCCTGGGGCGCCGCTTACGGTCAACTGGCCGAAATCCTGATCGGCGCTGAAACCAGCATCTACGACCAGAAAGAGCAGGCGCCGGGCGGCTGGCGCGGTGCGCGGGCATTCATCGTCGCGGCCAAGGTCGAGGAAAGCGCGGAAATCACCTCGTTCTACTTTGAGCCGGCGGACAAAGGTCCGATCCTCGCCGCAGAACCCGGCCAGTACATCGGCATGAAACTGATCCTCGATGGAGAAGAGATTCGTCGTAACTATTCGCTGTCAGCCCTGGCGAACAAAGGCCAGTACCGCATCAGCGTCAAGCGTGAACACGGTGGCCGCGCCTCGAACCATCTGCACGATCAATTGCATGTAGGCGCCAGCATTCAGTTGTTTCCGCCATCGGGCGAATTCACCCTGACCGACAGCGACAAACCGTTGGTGCTGATCAGCGGCGGCGTCGGCATCACCCCGACCCTGGCCATGCTCGAAGCGGCGCTGAAAACCCAGCGGCCGGTGCACTTTATCCACTGCGCACGCAACGGCAGCGTCCACGCTTTCCGCGACTGGATTGATGGATTGGCCGAGCGTCACCCGCAACTCAAGCGCTTCTATTGCTACGACGAAGATGACGGCGTCAGCCCGGCGGCACACAAGGTCGGGTTGTTGAGCCAGGAACAACTGGGCGAGTGGCTGCCGCAGCAGCGCGATCTGGACGCTTACTTCCTGGGACCTAAAGGCTTCATGGCGGCGGTGAAGCGTCACCTGAAAGCCTTGGGCGTGCCTGAGAAGCAAAGCCGTTATGAGTTCTTCGGCCCGGCTTCGGCGCTGGAATAACCGCTAAAGCGGCTGAACCTGTGGCGAGGGAGCTTGCTCCCCCTGGACTGCGTAGCAGGCCCATCTTTTGGGGCCGCTTCGCGACCCAGCGGGAGCAAGCTCCCTCGCCACAATTGCTTGTCAGCCTTTCAATTCCTTCAGGTGTTTGTACACCGTCGCCCGTCCCATGTTCAGCACGTTTGCCACATAGTTGGAGGCGCTTTTGCCCTTGAAGGCGCCTTCGGCGTGCAGGGCCAGCACCAGTTCGCGTTTATGGTCGCGGGTCAGCAGGTTCAGGCTCAGCTGACGCTCGCGCAGCCAGCCGTGGAGGAAGGTGTTGATCCTCTCCTGCCAGTCATCGCGAAACAGTGAGTCCGGTTGCGGGATCAACTTGCTCGGTGACAGGAACAGGTCCAGCGCGGCCTTGGCATTTTCGAACAGCGAAATATTCAGATTGATGCACAGCACGGCCAGTGGATGACCGTTGCTGTCGCGCAGCACGCTGCTCAGGCTACGAATCTTCTGACCATCCCAATTCAGTTTTTCGTACGGGCCGATGTTCCGTTCGCTGATGTCATCGCTGAGCATGTCTTCCAGCGCGGAGTCGTCACCGACTTCCCGCTTCGACAGGTTATTGGCGATGTAATCGACTTTCTGTGTGCGCAGATCGTGCAGCACCACCTCGGCGTGGGGAAAGAACAACGTGGCGATGGCATCGGCAATCGCTCGGAAGTTGTCCAGGGCCGGGTCTTTTAAAGGTGCGTTCATACAGTGGAGCTCCAGGCAGCGTCAGCGCCCTGCAAAAAGGGCGCTGGAAGTTTGCCGCAATCGTGTCGACACGTCACCTGAGGACGCGGATCAGCCCAGGCGAGCGGGGGAGAGCATCCCGGCATCCAGGCCGAAGCGCGTGAGTTGCTCGGGCAAGGGCACGCCGCGCACCAGTGCGGCGCTGGCCTGGCCCATGGCGGGCGAGGTCTGGATGCCATAACCGCCTTGCGCGGCCACCCAGAACAAGCCGGGTACCTGCAGATCGAAACCGGACAGCAAGTCGCCGTCGGCCACGAAGCTGCGCAAGCCGGCCCAGGTGCGGGTCGGACGGCGGATGGTCAGGGTGGTGGCTTCTTCGATCTGGTAGATGCCCATGGCGATGTCCAGTTCTTCGGGCTGCACGTCGTGCGGTTCCACCGGGTCGGCGTTGGCCGGTGAGCCGAGGAACATGCCGGCGTCGGGCTTCATGTAGAACGAC
The DNA here is from genome assembly GCF_000293885.2 of Pseudomonas fluorescens NCIMB 11764. NCBI lineage: Bacteria > Pseudomonadati > Pseudomonadota > Gammaproteobacteria > Pseudomonadales > Pseudomonadaceae > Pseudomonas > Pseudomonas fluorescens. Next base: position 6,850,021 of record NZ_CP010945.1, on the reverse strand, counting down.
TCGTCGAGGCTGACCAGCATCGGCCAATGGTGGATGTCCACGCCTTCTGGTCCGGCGAAGATGAAGGCCGCACGGCGCTTCGGTTGCAGACCCAGCGGCCTGGCGCCGGCCAGTTCGCCGATCTTGTCGGCCCAGGCGCCGGCGGCGTTGATGATGACCGGGGCGCTGAAGGTCTGGCCGTTGGTCCGGACCTGCCACACGTCTTCGCCGTCGCGGGTCAGGCTCAGGACTTCCGTGTCGGTATGCACTTCACCTTTATTGCGCCGGATGCCGCGCAGGTAACCCTGGTGCAGGGCATCGGTGTCGATGTCGCTGGCGGTCGGGTCGTAGATCGCACCGTGGACTTTTTCCCGGCGCAGGATCGGCAGGCGTGCACAGGCTTCGTCGGCGCTGAGCAGTTGCATCTCGGGCACCGTGGCCTTGGCGCTGAGGTATTGATTGTTCAATTCGGCCGGGTCGCCGGTGAAGTCCACGGTCATCTCGCCACGCGGGGTCAGCAGCGGGTGTTCGCAGAAGCCGGCGGGTGGGGCGTCGAAAAAATCGCGGCTGGCCTGGGTCAGTGCCCGGACCTGCGGTGTTCCATAAGCGGCGGTGAACAGCGCAGCCGAGCGTCCGGTGGAGTGATAGGCCGGATGGGATTCGCGTTCGAGCACAATCACCCGGGCGTGCTGCGACAGCCAGAAACCGGTGGAAGCGCCGGCAATCCCGCCGCCGATGATGATGAAATCTGCCTGGCTCATGTACGTCTCCTGTCGAGCGCAAATGCCAAAATTGTAGAAATCCCCTGTAGGAGCTGACTCGTTTCACTCGTCAGCTCCTACAGGGGTTTGTGGTGTCAGGAATGTAGGCGGTAAATGGCATTGGCCAGCGCGATGTCTTCCAGGCCCAGGCCGATGGAGCGGAAGAATACGTGGCGGTCGTAGCGGGGGCGCTGGACTTTTTCGCTGATCAAGTCCGGCAGGTCGCCGACAATCGCGTTCGTGTCCCAGCCATGTTGCTCACCGGCAATCAGCATTTCGCCCGCCGAGCCCGGAGTGGTCAGACGATAGTCGCAGAACACCTGCATGTCGTTGAGGCTCTGCGGCGGCACTTCGTGGGCGCGTGGAGCGTTGGTGCTGATGGAGGTGATCAGCGCTGGTTTGCTCAGGCTGGACGGCTCGATCACCGGACCAGCAGACGAGGTGCACAGCATGATGACGTCGGCGTCCTCAACGGCCGCTTCGCGACTGTCGACGAGCTTCAGGCGTGGATCGAGGCTTTTGATCTCGGACAGGGCTTCAGGGCTGAGGTCGCTCAGGTTTGGCGAGAAAAGGTGGATGCTTTGCCAGTCGCGCAAACCTTTGACGTAATGCAGGTGCGCCAGGGCAACCTTGCCACTGCCGATGATCGCCAGGCGTTGGGCGTTCAACGGGGCAAGGGCGTCGACAGCGACGGCGGTGGTTGCGGCGGTACGCGCAGTGGTCAGTTCGCCCGCATCGCAGAGCAACAGCGGCTGGCCGGTCTGCATCGACATCAGCAAGGTCCATGCGGTCACCAGCGGGCCTTGTTCGCGCACGATGTAGGGCGACGTCTTGACCCCGTAGACCCCGTCTTCGGCCAGCACGCCCAGGTAGTTGATGAAGTCGCCGGCACCCTTGGGGAATTCCACCAGTTGCTGCGCCGGTTGCACCGCTTGCCCGGTGGCCAGGTCGCGGAACAGTTTGCGCAGGATCTGCGGCACGTCGACCTGTGCCAACAATTCACGGGCCTGGGGTTGGGTGATCACAAAAGGCGTGCTGGACATGGTCGGCTCCGGGAGCTGGAAGTAAACTAATTTGTCCATTATGGACTTTTAGTTATCACGAGCAATATCCGGGGCGAAAAAAAAGCGCAGTCCGTTTCCGGCTGCGCCTCTTTCAGCAAGGCCCGCGTTACGGGCGCTTGCGCTCAACCGCCCGCAACAGATGCGTCGGTGGCGTTTCACAGCTGATCTTGCGACCCAGCAGCGCTTCGATGGACGGTAGCTGGTAGGAATCATCTTCCCCGGCAAAACTGATGGACACACCGTCGGCGCCGGCACGACCGGTACGGCCGATACGGTGCACGTAGTCGTCCGGGACTTCCGGCAGGGTGAAGTTGATCACGTGGCTGATGCCGTCGATGTGAATGCCGCGACCGGCGACATCGGTGGCCACCAACACGCGGATCTTGCCTTCGCGAAAGCCTTCAAGCGTCTTGATGCGCTTGTGTTGCGGCACGTCGCCGGACAATTGCGCGGCATTGACGCCGTCGCGTACCAGGCGTTCTTCGATGCGCCGCACTTCATCCTTGCGGTTGGCGAAGACCATCACCCGCTCCCAACCGTTGTCGTTGACCAGGTTGTAGAGCAGTTTGTATTTGTCGGCACCGGCCACCGCGTAGATGTGCTGTTCGACGTTTTCGCTGGCCACGTTCTGCGACTCGATCTCGACGATCGACGGGTCGGTGGTCCATTGCTTGGCGAGGTTCATCACGTCTTCGGTGAACGTCGCGGAGAACAACAGCGTCTGGCGCTCGTTCTTTGGCGGCGTCTGGCGAATGATCTGACGCACTTGCGGGATGAAACCCATGTCGAGCATGCGGTCGGCTTCGTCCAGGACCATGACTTCGACCATGTCCAGGTGCACGTCGCCGCGCTGGTTGAAGTCGAGCAGGCGGCCCGGCGTCGCGACGAGGATGTCGCAATGACGCGCTTCGAGGTGCTTGAGCTGCTTGTCGAAGTCCATGCCGCCGACAAACGTCATGACGTTGAGGCCGGTGTACTTGGTCAGGTCGGCGGCGTCCTTGGCGATCTGCACAACCAGTTCACGGGTCGGCGCGATAATCAGCGCCCGAGGCTCGCCCATGTAGCGCTCTTTCGGCGGTGGGGTTTGCAGCAACTGGGTAATGATCGAAATCAGGAATGCAGCGGTTTTACCCGTGCCGGTCTGGGCGCGACCGATGGCGTCTTTGCCCGCGAGAGTGAAGCCCAGCACCTGGGCCTGAATCGGCGTGCAATACGGAAAGCCGAGATCCTGGATGGCGTGCATCAGTTCCGGGGCAAGCTTGAAATCGTGGAAACGGGTTTTGCCTTCCTGGGGTTCTACGACGAAATCTTCAAGTTTCCAGGGGATGACCGGTGCTTTTGGCTTGGGCTCGCGACGCGGCCTGGCAGGTTTCGCGGCTTCGCCGGACGGGGCTTCAGCGGCAATGGCTTCGACAGCGGGGGTGGCTGGTGCAGGCGTCGGCGCGTGTTTCGGTGCCGATACGGGTGCGGTCCGGCCAGGCTGATTACCGTCGGTGCGGTGGCTGGGGGTGTGAGACGGAGCGCTGGAGACTGGCGCGAGCTGCTCAGTCTCGCTTTTACCGAACATTTTCTTGAGTGCTTTGAGCACGGTCATCTCATCAATTGATTAAGGAATATACGGCGGCCAGTGTAATGCAAGAATCGGGCGCGGCGTAGGGGGATGGATCAATGGGCTGTTTTTCAGCTGAGCCGTTAACGCAAGCGCTCGCCGAGCCAGACGCCGATGTCGCGAATCTCCTCGGGTAACACTTCGTGACCCATTGGGTATTCCTGCCATGTCACGGTGACACCACGCTGCTTTAAATACTCGTAGGCGGTCCGTCCCATCGAGTTCTGCACCACATCATCGTACTGACCGTGCAGGGACAGCACCGGAATGCGCTGCTGGCTGGCGCAAAGCTCCAGTTCATCACTGAAAGTCGGTGCATAAGTAGAGAGGGCAAGTACGCCACCCAACGGCCCCTGCCATTTCAGGAATGCGGTATGGAACACCACGGCGCCGCCCTGGGAAAAGCCTGCCAGGAATATCCGCGAGGCGTCTATTCCAGCGGCTCGCTGCACGTCGATCAATTTAATGATCCTGTCCGACGACTCTTCAAGCTGCTCGCGGTTGATCGCGCGTGCAGGACTCATGGCCAATATGTCGTACCAGCTCGGCATCTCGTAGCCACCGTTGATAGTCACGGCGCAGGTCGGTGCCTGAGGGAGAATGAAGCGAGTGGTCAGCAAGGTTTCCTGTAACGCTTCGGCCACCGGCAGGAAGTCGTAACGGTCGGCGCCCAGGCCGTGCAGCCAGATAACGCAGGCGTCTGCGGGCTTGACGGGTTCAAGGATAAGGGGCTCGGTCATGGCTGCTCCAAATGTGTGCGTGCGCTCTCATTGAGTGCGTGATGTGAGTGCGTATCGGGTTGATCAGTTACGAAGATGTCGCAAGGGTGCAAGTTTTGCTATTGACCTGTCGCTGAATCGCTTTAGCGCCCGGTCTGGTACGGGCTTTGCTATAGGAAAGCCTGTACGAAAATCCCACGCCTGTCGGTAACACTATCAGGCCATTGTTCGTGGTGGGATAGCAAAAAATCCGGTGATGGATGTTCGCCAGTGGCCGCTACGGGCTTCGCGAACGTGAAAGGGCTACAGCCCGTTCGGCCGATTGGTGAGAAGTGAGTGATCCATGATTTGGATTTTCTCCTACTAGACTCATAGCGCAGGTCCTACGTCGGTTGACCCTAAAAAAAGCCAACACGGGTCGACTACGCCTCATAAGGGTGCGACTGGACTCAAGCTCCGACACAACAAGAGCAAAACTGGAGGTTTGAATGAAGATGTTGAAATCCACCCTGGCCATCGTGACTGCAGCCGCAGTACTCGGTGTCAGCGGGTTCGCTCAGGCGGGTGCAACCCTGGATGCAGTGCAGAAGAAAGGTTTCGTACAGTGCGGCGTCAGTGATGGCCTGCCTGGTTTTTCGGTTCCGGATTCCACTGGCAAGATCGTTGGTATCGATGCTGACTACTGCCGTGCTGTTGCCGCTGCCGTCTTTGGCGACGCGACCAAGGTCAAGTTCAGTCAGTTGAACGCCAAGGAGCGCTTCACCGCGCTGCAGTCCGGCGAAATCGACATCCTGTCGCGCAACACCACCATGACCAGCTCCCGTGACTCGGGCATGGGTCTGAAATTCCCAGGCTTCATCACTTACTACGACGGCATCGGCTTCCTGGTTAACAACAAACTCGGCGTCAAGAGCGCCAAGGAACTGGACGGCGCGACCATCTGCATCCAGGCCGGTACCACCACCGAGCTGAACGTTTCCGACTACTTCCGTGGCAACGGTCTGAAATACACCCCGATCACTTTCGACACCTCCGATGAAAGCGCCAAGTCGCTGGAATCGGGTCGTTGCGACGTACTGACTTCCGACAAGTCCCAACTGTTTGCCCAGCGCAGCAAGCTGGCTTCGCCGAAGGACTACGTGGTTCTGCCGGAAACCATTTCCAAGGAACCGCTGGGCCCGGTCGTGCGTAACGGCGATGACGAGTGGCTGGCTATCGTGCGCTGGGTTGGCTACGCCATGCTCAACGCTGAAGAAGCAGGCGTGACCTCGAAAAACGTTGAAGCCGAAGCCAAGGGCACCAAGAACCCGGACGTTGCACGTCTGCTGGGTACCGACGGTGAATACGGCAAAGACCTGAAAGTGAAGAAAGACTGGGTCGTCCAGATCGTCAAGCAAGTGGGTAACTATGGCGAAGTGTTCGAGAAGAACCTCGGCAAGAGCACTCCTCTGGAAATTGACCGCGGGCTGAACGCTCTGTGGAACAACGGCGGCATTCAATACGCACCACCAGTGCGCTGATGGTTCTATCACCCGGTGGGCCAACCGCCGGGTGATGTTCTGTTCCATTACATCCGGGGCACTTCATGCAAAATTCAATCGGCGCACCAAAGCAGAGGCTCAGCCTCAGCGATCCCAAAGTGCGTGCGTGGCTATTTCAGATCATCACCATTGTGGCGGTGGTCTCGATGGGCTGGTATCTGTTCGACAACACGCAGACCAACCTTCAACACCGGGGCATTACCTCCGGTTTCAGCTTTCTGGAGCGCAGTGCCGGTTTCGGCATCGCTCAAACCCTGATCGACTACACCGAATCGGACAGCTATGCCCGGGTGTTTGTCATCGGCCTGCTCAACACGCTGCTGGTGACCTTCATCGGCGTGATCCTGGCGACGATCCTCGGGTTCATCGTCGGCGTGTCACGGCTGTCGAAGAACTGGATCATCGCCAAGCTGGCGACTGTTTATGTGGAAGTCTTCCGCAACATTCCCCCGCTGCTGCAAATCCTGTTCTGGTACTTCGCGGTGTTCCTGACCATGCCAGGGCCACGCAACAGTCATAACTTCGGTGACACCTTCTTCGTCAGCAGCCGCGGCCTGAACATGCCGGCCGCATTGACGGCGGACGGTTTCTGGCCGTTTGCGGTCAGCGTCGTCGTGGCCATCGTCGCCATCGTGCTGATGTGCCGCTGGGCCAACAAGCGTTTCGAAGCCACCGGCGTTCCGTTCCACAAGTTCTGGACCGGCCTGGCGTTGTTCCTGGTGATCCCGGCGTTGTGCGCGTTGATCTTCGGTGCCCCACTGCACTGGGAAATGCCCAAGCTGCAAGGTTTCAACTTCGTCGGTGGCTGGGTGCTGATCCCGGAACTGCTGGCGCTGACCCTGGCCCTGACCGTGTACACCGCGGCGTTCATCGCCGAGATCGTGCGTTCGGGCATCAAGTCGGTCAGCCACGGCCAGACCGAAGCGGCACACTCGCTGGGCCTGCGCAACGGTCCGACCCTGCGCAAGGTGATCATCCCGCAAGCCCTGCGCGTGATCATTCCACCGCTGACCAGCCAGTACCTGAACCTGGCGAAGAACTCCTCGCTGGCGGCCGGTATCGGTTATCCGGAAATGGTCTCGTTGTTTGCCGGTACGGTGCTGAACCAGACCGGGCAGGCGATCGAAGTCATTGCCATCACCATGAGCGTGTACCTGGCGATCAGTATCAGCATTTCCCTGCTGATGAACTGGTACAACAAGCGCATTGCGCTGATCGAGCGGTAAGGAAAAGCGCATGAGTACTCATATTTTCAAACCTGACATGCCGCCACCAAGCAAAGTCTTCGGGCCGATGGCGTGGATGCGCGCGAACATGTTCTCCAGCTGGCTCAACACCCTGCTGACCCTGTTCGCGTTCTACCTGATTTACCTGGTGGTTCCACCGATTCTGGAATGGGCGATCATCGACGCCAACTGGGTCGGCACGACCCGCGCCGACTGCACCAAGGAAGGCGCCTGCTGGGTGTTCATCCAGCAGCGATTCGGCCAGTTCATGTACGGCTACTACCCGATGGACCTGCGCTGGCGCGTAGACCTGACCGTGTGGCTGGCGGTGATCGGCGTGGCACCGTTGTTCATCTCGCGCTTCCCGCGTAAAGCGGTGTACGGGCTGAGCTTCCTGGTGCTGTACCCGATCATTGCCTACTTCCTGCTGCATGGCGGATTGTTCGGCCTGACCACCGTGGCGACCAGCCAGTGGGGCGGCCTGATGCTGACGCTGGTGATCGCCACCGTCGGCATTGCCGGCGCCCTGCCGCTGGGTATCGTCCTGGCCCTGGGCCGTCGTTCGAACATGCCGGCGATTCGAGTGGTCTGCGTGACCTTCATCGAATTCTGGCGCGGTGTGCCGTTGATCACGGTGCTGTTCATGTCCTCGGTGATGCTGCCGTTGTTCCTGCCTGAAGGCATGAACTTCGACAAACTGCTGCGGGCGCTGATCGGCGTGATCCTGTTCCAGTCGGCCTACGTCGCCGAAGTGGTGCGGGGCGGTCTGCAAGCGATTCCAAAAGGTCAGTACGAAGCGGCTGCGGCGATGGGCCTCGGTTACTGGCGCAGCATGGGTCTGGTGATTCTGCCGCAAGCCCTGAAGATGGTGATCCCGGGCATCGTCAACACCTTCATTGCGCTGTTCAAGGACACGAGCCTGGTGATCATCATCGGCCTGTTCGACTTGCTCAACAGCGTCAAACAAGCCGCTGCCGACCCGAAATGGCTGGGCATGGCCACTGAAGGCTATGTATTCGCGGCCCTGGTGTTCTGGATTTTCTGTTTTGGTATGTCCCGCTATTCCATGCATTTGGAACGTAAGCTGGACACAGGCCACAAGCGCTAAAAGCCGTACCTAATTTAGGAAGTTTTGTCATGAGTGAAGCGATCAAACAGCCTGCAAGCCCTGAAGGCATTATTCAGATGCAGGGCGTGAACAAGTGGTACGGCCAGTTCCACGTGTTGAAAGACATCAACCTGAACGTCAAGCAGGGCGAGCGTATCGTCCTGTGCGGCCCGTCGGGTTCCGGCAAATCCACCACCATCCGTTGCCTCAACCGTCTGGAAGAACACCAGCAGGGCCGGATCGTGGTCGATGGCGTGGAACTGACCAACGACCTCAAGCAGATCGAAACGGTCCGCCGCGAAGTCGGCATGGTGTTCCAGCACTTCAACCTGTTCCCGCACCTGACCATCCTGCAGAACTGCACGCTGGCGCCGATGTGGGTGCGCAAGATGCCCAAGCGCAAGGCCGAAGAAATCGCCATGCATTACCTGGAGCGCGTACGCATTCCGGAGCAGGCGCATAAATTCCCTGGGCAACTGTCCGGCGGTCAGCAGCAGCGTGTGGCGATTGCCCGTGCCCTGTGCATGAAACCGAAAATCATGCTGTTCGACGAACCGACTTCAGCGCTCGACCCGGAGATGGTGAAGGAAGTTCTCGACACCATGATCGGCCTGGCCGAAGACGGCATGACCATGCTCTGCGTGACCCACGAAATGGGCTTCGCCCGCACCGTGGCCAACCGCGTGATCTTCATGGACAAGGGCGAGATCGTCGAACAGGCTGCGCCGAACGACTTCTTCGACAACCCGCAGAACGATCGCACCAAGCTGTTCCTGAGCCAGATCCTGCATTGATCGAAGCCAGGCAGTGAAATAAACCCGGACTCTGTTCCGGGTTTTTTTTGCCTGAAATTTCACCATTCCTGTGGCGAGGGAGCTTGCTCCCGTTGGGCTGCGCAGCGACCCCCAGGGGTTGGCCAGTAATTGACTATTTTGAGTGCTTCGCACTCGAGCGGGAGCAAGCTCCCTCGCCACAGTTTTTGTGTTTGCCCCGACTTCGCAGTTGTCCTGTCGGGCCAAGCTGACTAACATGTCAGAAAATTCATCCTATGATTGGATGAAAGGGCGAATCCAATGTCAGAAATGTCTCCATTAATTAAGCGATCCCTGGTCGATCAGGCCTTGGACCAATTGCGTCTGCGCATCACCGAAGGTGTCTGGACCGTCGGCCAGCGTCTGCCCACCGAACCCGAGCTGTCTGCAGAGCTGGGCATCAGCCGCAACACCGTGCGCGAGGCCATGCGTGTGTTGGCGTTTTCCGGGTTGATCGAAATCCGCCAGGGTGACGGCAGTTATCTGCGGGCGGTGATCGATCCGCTGGACACCCTGAAAGCGTTGTCACGCTGCTCTCTCGAACAGGCGCGGGAAACACGGCACATCCTTGAAGTCGAGGCCATCGGCCTTGCCGCCCTGCGCAGGACCGACGAAGACCTCATCGAATTACGCAAGGCGCTCAGCGTCAGCGGCGATCATTATCACGGCGATCTCGACAGCTACATCGCTTGCGACCTGGTGTTCCACCGTCGCCTGGTGGACGCCGCGCACAACCCGACCCTCAGCGAGTTGTATCGCTACTTCTCCAGCGTCGTCGGCGCGCAATTGCGCCAGACCTTGAGCATCACGCCGCGCCGTCAGGAAGTGTTCGACCTGCATGTCGACCTGCTCGATGCCGTCGAGCAACGCGACCCGGAACGCGCCAAAGCCCTGTCGAGGCAGTTGATCAATGAACCTTGAAACCGAGAACGCCATGTCCAGCCGCAACAGCCACATCAACGAAGCCAAACGCACGGCGGAGCTCGAAGAGCTGCTGATCGATGCCGAGGCCGATGATGAAGCGGTCCAGCAGAGTCATCCGATCCTGCGGCGTCCGTGGCTGTTGTTACTGGGCCTGATTCTGGTCGCGCTGAACCTGCGCCCGGCGCTGTCGAGCATGGCGCCGATGCTCAGCGAGGTGTCGAAAAGCCTCGGCCTGTCGGCGGCGCAGGCCGGTTTGCTGACGACCTTGCCGGTCCTTTGCCTTGGCTTGTTTGCGCCACTGGCGCCGATCCTGGCGCGGCGTTTCGGCGCTGAACGCGTGGTGTTGGGCATTCTTCTGACACTGGCGGGTGGGATCATCCTGCGCAGTTCATTCGGCGAAATCGGCCTGTTTGCCGGCAGCGTGCTGGCCGGTGCGAGCATCGGTGTGATCGGCGTTCTGTTGCCGGGCATCGTCAAGCGCGACTTCGCCAAACACGCTGGAACCATGACCGGCGTCTACACCATGGCGTTGTGCCTGGGCGCGGCAATGGCAGCCGGCGCAACCGTTCCATTGAGCGAGCACTTCGACAAAAGCTGGGCGCTGGGCCTCGGCTTCTGGGTGATTCCGGCGCTGGTCGCGGCGATGTTCTGGTTGCCGCAAGTCGGGCACAAACACGGCGCGCACAACGTGGCCTACCGGGTGCGTGGTCTGTTGCGTGACCCGTTGGCCTGGCAGGTGACCTTGTACATGGGCCTGCAATCGTCCCTTGCCTACATCGTGTTCGGCTGGTTGCCATCGATCCTGATCGGTCGCGGCCTGACGCCGACCCAGGCCGGCCTGGTGCTGTCGGGTTCGGTGATCATTCAACTGGCCAGTTCACTGGCGGCACCGTGGCTGGCCACGCGCGGCAAGGATCAGCGCCTGGCGATCGTGATCGTCATGGCGCTGACCCTCGGCGGTCTGTTCGGTTGCCTCTACGCGCCGATCGAAGGCCTGTGGGGCTGGGCGATTCTGCTCGGTCTGGGGCAGGGCGGCACGTTCAGCCTGGCGCTGACCCTGATCGTGTTGCGTTCGCGGGACTCGCACGTGGCGGCGAACCTGTCGAGCATGGCCCAGGGCTTCGGTTACACCCTGGCGTCCATGGGGCCGTTCGCGGTCGGCATCGTGCATGACTGGACCGGCGGCTGGAACGCCATAGGCTGGATCTTCGGCGTAATCGGCCTTGGCGCCATCCTTGCCGGCCTCGGTGCCGGGCGTTCGTTGTACGTGCAGGTGGTCAGCGAAAAGGTCTGACTACAGGTAAACAACGTCCAGGGTCGCCGAGCCGTCGAGCTGCACCTCGGTGCTCAGGTCCAGTTCGGAGGTGGGCGCGATGACCGTTTCAACCGTCACCCGGCTGGTCAGATTGCGAATGGCAATCGGGCCGGCGCTGCTCCCGGCAATGTCGGTGAATCCGAGATAGCTTCGCGCGCCAATCGGAATGGCCTGGGTGTTCGACGAACTCCAGGCTTTGCCGCCTGTGGTCGAGTCGGTTCGATAGACCTGCGTCAGGTCGTCCACCACCGTGCTGGCCGGATCGAAGTTCAGCGAATACAAGCCGATTTTATTGTTGCTGTGGTCGAGGTTCAGGCCGTAGTAAATCTCGCTGTTGACGAGGGCCGAGCCGTCGCGGTTGTCGCGCATCAGCAGGGCAAAACGCGCGGGCGCATTGCACTGAATGTTGAGGTCGAGCATCTGGTCGCGCAGTCGTGTGCGCTTGTCGACGCTGAGGTCTTGCCGGGAGATTTTTCCGTAGTCGACGAGGCCGTTGTTGGAGAGCATCGGGGTGCAGGCGAGCGGGGTGATGGTGCCTTTGACGGTCAAGTCAACGGTGGACGCGGCCCAGGTGTGTTGCGTGGCGCTGATGAGCAGGGTTGTCGCAAGTACGCCGAAGTAATGCTGCATTGTGAAAATCCATTTCGTTGATTTTGTTCAGCCTGTGTCAGGCACCCATCGGCGCTGAACCGGTCTTTTTGACCGAAACCGGCATTCGAGCGACTCAGCGCGTTGACTCAGGGGAGGTACTTGATTTCAAGCGTCATGGAGCCGTCGATGGGCACTTCCTCGTTCAGGGTCAGGCTGTCGGCGCGAGCGATGTAGGTATTGATCCACAGAAGCATTGAGAGATCCTTTACTGCAATGGGTGTGGTGGTGCCGATAATGCTTGTTGCCAGAAGCTCATTCGAATTGATGGTGGTGGCGCGGGTCCAGCTTTCTCCGCCATCCGTCGATCGAATGGCGGCCGCATTCAGACCGTCCGCTTGCAGGTTGGCGACCAATGGCCAGAAGTAGCCAAGCTTTTCATCCGCGGGGGTCAGTCCCACGCCAAAAAAAAGGGGGGAAGATATGTTCGTATCGGGTTTATTGTCGATGGACTTCACGGCGAACAGGACCGGTGCATCGCAGTTCACGTTGAACGCCATGTAGTGGTTGCCTACTTCCGTGTTTGCGATTGGATTGAGGTTCTTTGCAGGGACTTTGCCGATGTCGATGTTGCCACCGTCGGCCAGTGTCGGGGTGCACGCGTTCGGGGTGATGAGGCCTGTGACTGTCAGGTCTGTCGACGAGGCGGCGAAGGTGAGTGGCGACGTCAGGGCGATGAACGCCATCGTCAGCGCGTGTGGAATCTTTTTCATGGGACAGGTTTCGCTGTGTGGGGGGAGCGGAATCAGTCCTTGCCCGAAGCGTGACCTCGGGCAAGGAGCACGGCTTACAGGTACTTCATTTCAAATGTGGCTGAACCGTCGAAAGCAACATCGTCGGTTAAGGTGAGGCTGTCGGCGCGGGCAATGACGGTTTGAACCATCAATTCCACAGTGAGATCCTTTACGGCGATCGGAATGAGAGTGCCGACAACGCTTGTCGATGTGAGGCTATTCTTAATAATCTGATAGATGCGCGTCCAACTCGCACCGTTATCAATTGATCTGATCGAGTGTGCAGGCTGTCCGTCCGCAAGAGCGCTTTGGATCAATGGCGTGAAGTAACCTATTTTTTCATTATTGCTGGTCAGGCCCAATCCGAAATACAAGTCGGACGCTGATGTCCCGGCTTTGTTATCTATAGCGTTTATTGCAAATGGAGTTGGCGCATCACACGCAACCGTCAATTGCATCGGCTGACTGCCGACTGTTGTGTACCGTGTTGGACTAAGATCTTTTACCTGCACCTTGCCGACATCGACCATTCCCCCGTTGGAAAGCGAAGGTGTACAAGCGTTCGGCGTGATCAGGCCTGTGACAGTCAAATCAGTGCTCGAAGCCGCCAGCGCATAAGGCGCAACGCCAATCAGCGCCGTGGCGGAGAGTGCTGCAAAGTACTTTTTAATCATTGTTTACTCACTTCTCAGGTTGTGCCCTGACTGCCCCGAGACGCTCAGGTGCGTCCCGGATCCAGCAGGATCGGGTTGGGTGTTACAGGTAAATAATCTCGATCGTTCCCGCGCCATCGAGATCGATGGCGCTGCTCAGGTCGAGGCTGTTGGTGGGGGCGATGACGGCGTCGACGGTCACCGTGGTGCTGAGGTTCTGGATCAGCACCGGGCCGGCGCCGCTGCCGGTGTTGTCGGTGAACGCCATGTAGCGGCTTTTGCCGATGGCGGCCGGGCTGGCGCTGCCGGTGCTCCAGGCCATGCCGGCGGTGCTGGAGTCGGTTCGATAGAGGCGGGCGAAGCCGTCGGCATTGGCGTTGGCCGGGTCCACGCGCAGTGAAAAACGGCCAATCCTGTTGCCGCGGCTGTCCTTGCCCAGGCCGTAGTCGGTCTCGCTGTCGAGCGTTGCCGACCCCGAGCGGTTGTCATGCATGATCAAGGCGAAGGACGCCGGCGCGTCGCAGCCGACCATCAACGTCAACGACTTGGGCGGCAGGCGTGTGTCTTTGTCGGCGTGCAGGTCTTTGTTCGACAGGGTGCCGAAGTCGACCAAGCCGCCGTTGGACAGCACCGGCTCGCAGGCCGCCGGAGCGAAGCGGGCGCGCAAGGTCACCTCGCGGGTGCGTCCGGCGGCGACGGCATCGAACACCCCGAAGGCCTCCCAGGTCACCGCGTCACGCACTTGCATGCCTTGCTCTTGAACCCAGGCCGTCAGCTCAAGCTGCGCCGAGAAACTGCGCCCCTGCACCGGCACGCCGGTCTGCACCGGGGCAACCCCGTGCTTCGGTCGCCAGATTAGGCTCGACGCCGTTTCTGTCGGCAGCTGACCGACCCCGGCAATCAACCCGATATCGACCGATTGACCGTCGAGCACGGCGTCGTGAATACGCATCTGATAGCTGCCGCGTTCGGCAAAGTGAAAGCGTTCGGCGGTCGCGGCCATCGCCCGGTAGAACAGGCTCATGTCGATGGGCTGCGCGCAGTTCAAGGTCAGGCTGAGCCGGCGTTCACCGAGGTTGCGCTCCAGTGCGGCATCGGGCCGTATCGCCCGGTTCATCAGTCCGTAATCAAGCACCGGCTGGCTCAGGTTGAACTGGCAGTCGTCGGTGGACGCCGAGGTCAGTGGCGTGAATCCGCTCAGTGCCAGGGGCGCGAGGGTCAGCAGCAGATAGCGCGACAGGTTCATGAAATCATCCTCAGAGGGCTCGGCACTTGGCGGGGGCGGTTTCGTAGTACGCATTGGCGTCGGCGTCGGTGGGCAGTTCAAAGCGCAGTTCGCAACGCTCCAGCCCCGGCGCGCTGATCCACAGTGCGCGGCGGTCGAGAGCGTTGGGCAAAAACACCAGGCCGCCGTCCTGCACCAGGGTCACGAACTCGCCATCCTCGGTGTTCACCGCGGCACCGCGCGGCAGGGGGGCGCCGTTGGCGGTGGTGGCCTTGAGCAAGGCACGACGGGTCAGCGTGATGCCGAATTCAACGTTGTCGACGGCGCCGCGACCGGCCGAAATCACCGCCAGCCCGTTATGAATGTCGGCGTTGCGCGGCAGGGTTTTGGTGTCGACTTCCACCGGGCTGTTGCCGTAAGCCGTCACTTGCGGGATCACCGCCTGACCTTGCCAGTCGGTCCACACCGGACCGCTGGGCGTCGACACTTTGATCGAACCCATGTCGCCCACCGACAGCAGCGCAAAGGTGTCGCTCACCGGGTACGGCGATAGCGTCACGCCACCGCCGTGCAATACCGCGCCGCCGCGAGCGCTGGCCTGATAGCTGGAGCGTTCCGCATCGGCGCGGGTGTAATTGAGGTCGAGCTGGGTGTAGCGCGGCAGCAGCGAAACGCCGGCCGTGGATTGCACCTGTTTGTTGCGCGTGTCGTGTTCGACGCCAACCCGGTAACCCAGTTGATCGTTGACCCGCTCACTCAAGCCGACGCCGCTGCGGTATTCGCCGGCGGAACTGCGCACCCAGGTGCGCGCCCGGCGGTTCTCGCCCAGGGGAATGCTGAGGTTCAAGTAGACGCTGTCATCGTTGCGGTTCGAACCGCTGACCTGCCATTCGGCGGTTGCAGAGACGGATACCCCAGCGATGCTGGTGCCCCAGGAGGCGAGGGCGCGGCTGTTGCTTTGGCCGTCGAACGAACTGGACCGGCTGAAGCCGCTGCTGAAGGCGCCGAGCCATGGATGCGACCACGAAAGGGCTGCGCTTTGCTGATCGCGGTAACGGGATTTGCTGTTGTCGGAGGTGTTGGCGAACACCGCCTCTTCCAGCTCTCGGTAGCCCAGGGTCCGGTAAGAACTGCCGGCATTGAGCGCCCACTGATCGTTCAAGCGATGCGACACGCTCAGGTCCGCCTGAAGTCCCTGACTGGTTTGTTTGCCAGCGGCGTCCGCGCCGGTCAGCGTGGCTTGCACCTGGGTGACGGGCGAGGGCAGCAGGCCGACGCTGGCGCCCGCCGCGCGATAGTCGGCGGCGCCGGTCAGGCCCGCGCTGAGCAACACTTGCGGGGTGAGCGCACCGCTCCAGCCGCCGCTGATGACCCAGGGGTCACCCTCCTGCGCGTCACCGACACTGCGCACCTGACCGACGCCCAGCGAATAACCGGGCGCGGGCAGGCCGATCCCCAACATTGCGGCCGGCACGGTAAAACTGCGCTCGCTGCCATCGTCCTCTTTGATCGTGACTTCCACGTCGGAGCGCGTGTTGAGCCGCCGCACGTTGGTAAGCGCGAACGGGCCGGCCGGCACCACTGTGGAATGGATCAGCGAACCGTTCTGGCGGACCTCGACCTGGGCCTGACTGTTGGCGATCCCTTCAATGACCGCGCTTTGCCCTTCGACTTGCAGTGCTTGTTCATTCAGCACTTGCACACCGGTGATCTGCGCACCGGCGAGCACCGGGTTGTAGAGGTTGATCTGACCCGCCTGCAGCACCGCTTCCTGGCTGGCGAAAGTACGCTGGGCGTACGCCGCAATATGAGTCGTTGTGGACAGGTCGTCCTGCCAGGTCTGTACCTGACGGCTGCGCACGATCCAGTCACCGGCATTGAAGCCGAGTTCGGTGTTGGCCGAGGCATAGCGGTTGGTGCTGTCGCCAGAACGGCTGTGCAAACCGGTGACGTCGTAATTGATCAAGCCGGCGACACCACCGGTTTGATAGCCGGAAAAATCCCGGGCAGTGGGGCGTATCGCGTCGGTGGGCACGATCAACGACAGGGCAAGGTTGGCAGGGTCCGGTTCGATGACGGTCTGCGGCGCGCTACCCAGGAAATCGTGGCACTGGCTATCGTCCAGCGTAAGCGCAGGCAGCGTAAGGTTCGCCGCATCGAGCAGCGTGCGATCGAAACACAACGCACCTTCGCGATCGAACGTGACGTCGACCCGGCCATGGCGCTGGCCATTGACGGTGAGCGTGACCGGGTGGCGGCCGGCCGTGAACTGCGGCGCCTGCATCAGTAACGTCGCCAGCGCCGGATCGATGCCGCGCTGCAGCAACGTGTCTTTGTCGAACGACGCCGGCAGCGACACCTCACCGTAGGCTTCGAGCATCATCAGCGCATTGCTCAGCAGCAACGCCAATAGGGTCCGCCGCCATGGATGAGAGCGAGCGCGGCCCCGAATAACGGGCACGGCTTCGCCGTCACGGTAAATGGATACTGTGGTCATCGGGTTCACTTGGGTTATTGCGGCGTACCGGGATTACAGGTACGCCAGGGGCAACGGCCATTGAGCCGTCGCCTTGAAAACATTGGCGCTTACGGTTTCTTCATGGCGCTGTCAGGACTGGATCGGCGCCTCGTAATGCGGCACCGCGAAGCCATAAACCGTCGCCGGTTGAAAACGCACTTGTGTGGCGGCGCCTTCGGGCACCTTGATGCTGATGTGCTCACCGGGAAGCACGTAGGTTTTCGGCAACATCGCATTGCTCGCCGCCGGCAACAATTGCACTTCCTGGCCCAGACGGACCACATACGGCGTGTCATTGCGCACGGTCAGTTGACCGTCCTTCAGCGACCATTGCAGGTCGGTCCATGGCGTGCGATTGGGCGCCAGGCCTTTGGGGTGCAGGATCACCGGCAAATTCTGCCGCACCGTCACGCCGACCCGCGCCTGACCCGCCTCGGCGGGTGCTTTGCCCTGGGGTATGCCTTCGAAGATCACCCGTTTCAAACGCTGGGTCAGCAAAGGTTTTTCCGATTGCAGAATGAACCGCACCAATTGAGTTTTGCCCGCTTCGACGCGCGCCAGCGGTGGCGTCACGAACACCAGCGATTCGCTGTCTTCGGCAATGTCTTCGAGGGTGACGTGCATCAACGCCAGGTTGGCATCGGTGTTGGTCACGGACACGGACGCTTCGCCGTCAGCCTCGTTGACGATAACCACCGAGGTGTTCGGCACCATGCCGTCGGCCTGAGCGTGTGCGGTCAGCAGCAGCGCAAATGCGCCGAGGCCGGAATGGAACAGATGACGGGTGACTTTGGAAAACATCGTCATGACGTGTCTCGTTGAATGTTCGAAAAAATGGAGCCGGAAACACCGGCCGATCAGTAATTCAGTTGCACAGTGACGTGCCCGTCGATGGGGATTTCGTCGGTCAGCGTCAGGTCGTTCGCGCGAACGATGGTGGTGAACGCCGTAAGCCGTGCGCGTAAATCCTTGATGGCAATCGGGGTGCTCAGGTCGCTAAGCGCCGCGAACCCGGTCCGGCCGGCATGCCCCAGGTAGGAGGACACTCGCCAGGTGGCACCGTTGTTGAGGGAAATGATGGGTTTTACCGCGACCCCATCGGCCACCGTATCGAACAGGCCCAGTGCAACGCTACCCAGGTTCTGGTCGTCGTTGATGGCCCCCAGCCCGTGACTATTGGGGTGGATGGCGGAAGTGCCTTCGCGGTTGTCGATCGTCGTCAGGGTAAACGGCGTGGCGCCATCGCAATTCACCTCCAGGTACAGCGTGCCGTTGTCCAGGGCTGTGGGCTGGTCCGGTCTCAGGTCTTTCACCGTGACTTTGCCGTGGTTGACGATGCCTCCGCCGGACAGGCTGGGTGTGCAGGCGCTCGGGGTGATCAGGCCGGTGACACTCAGGTCGGTGCTGCTGGCGGCGAAGGCCACGGGGGCGCAGGCGATCAACAGCGGCACCAATAGAGCGAGGGAGCATCTTTCCATGATGGGTCGTCCTTTGAGTGAGCGGGCAACGCTGTGTGCCGGGCGTTACCCGTTGGTGGCGGAGGGTTACAGGTACTTGATCTGGAGGGTTGCGGAGCCGTCGAGTGTGACTTCGTCGGTCAGGGTCAGGCTGTTGGCGGGGGCGATGCCGGTACGCACATGGAGATCAAGGTTCAACTCCTTCATCGCGATGGGAGCAATGACGGCACCCGGAGCACCGACACTCCAGATGTTGTTGGCCCCCCAGAATGCCGCAGACCCTTCCTTAAGCCAGGTCTCGCCACCATCAGTGGAGAGAATGGCTTGAGCGTGGGTGCCGTCCGCCATCACATTGCGCGGAACAACGCGAAAGTGGCCCAGCTTTTCGTGGGTATTGATCAGCCCCAGGCCAAAGTAATTGCCCGCAGTGCTTGTGCCTGCACGGTTATCAATCGGGTTTATGGCAAACGGCGTAGCCGCATCGCAGTTCACTGTCATTTGCATGATTATTTCAGGCAAGTAAGTGTGTTTGTCGGGATTGAGGTCTTGTACGGAAAACTTGCCGTGATCGGCGATGCCGCCCCCGGCCAGTACTGGCGTGCATGCATTCGGAGTGATCAGACCTTTCACGGTCAGGTCCGTGCTGGAGGCAGCAAAGGCGGATGAGGAAACGGTCAGCAGCAAGGCAGCGGTCAGAAGGGATAAACGCGTGTTCATGTATGGCTCTTCCTTGATGAGCGATGATTGGGAGTTGCCCGATACGGACAGGGCGCAATCTATCGGTCGAGGTCGCCAGGCGGAATGCAACTAATACGAAAACGGAGGGGCCGGTGTATGAAAGAGTGCTGCAGGTTAAAAATCGCCCTGCTGCGTAGCGTTGTCTGTAGTCCTTCTGTGTCGCCGATGTAGCTTGCAAATGTAGGGCGGTTCTTTTTGTTTCATAGGAGAAAGAACAGGCCCCCGGTTACATTGGGTGAGGTGGCTTTTCGCTCGGAAAAGGGCGTTGTGGTAGGACCCGGACGGCGCTATTTTTCGCGCATTCCAGTCACCAAACAGGATAAATCCGACAATGCGCGTAATCATTGCTGACGACCATCCGGTCGTTCGTATCGGCTTGCGGATGCTCGTCGATCTGAACCGGACATGTGTGGTGGTCGGGGAGGCGGAGGGGCCCGACAGTTTGTCGAGTCTGCTGTGCACGACGCCTTGTGATCTGTTGATCACCGACTTTTGCATGCCGGGCAACCTGCAGGCCGACGGGCTGCAGATGCTGAGCCGCTTGCGACGTGGCTACCCGACAACGCCGATCATTCTGGTCACGATGTTTGCCAACGTCACCACGCTGAGAGCGGCGTTCGCACAAGGCGTGGTGGCGATCATCGACAAAGGCGCGTCGGCAAAGGATTTGCCTCTGGCGATCAAATCGGTGGGTGAAGGGCGCCGTTATATCAGCGAGTCATTGCGCACGGCGCTGCTTCAGGCGGACGCTCTGGCTCAGTCGAGTTCCGCCGTGCTTTCCGCAAAAGAGCACGAAGTGGTCAGAATGCTCGCCAGCGGCATGACCGTCAGTGAAATCGCCGGCTACTTCAAACGCAGCGTTTCCACCATCAGCAAACAGAAAAGCATGGCCATGCAGCGTCTGGGTATTTCTACGGATGTGGACCTGTTTGCCTATGCCCGTGAGAGTGGCATGGTGCATTAGGCTTGGGCACACCAGAGGGTATTTGCGCCACGAATGCCGGTAGTGTTCCGGTCATTAGTTGACTATCGTGCAGGCCATTCTACGAAACTCGTTTTTCAAACCAGGGAGCCTGTCCATGAGTGATGCCCACAACGCCTTGATCACCCGGTTCTATGAGGCCTTCCAGCGCCTCGATGCCGAAGCCATGAGCGCCTGCTACACCGATGACGTGGTGTTCAGTGACCCGGCGTTCGGCCAATTGCGCGGGCGCGACGCGGGCGACATGTGGCGCATGCTCACCACCCGGGCCAAGGATTTTTCCCTGACCTTCGACAACGTGCGCAGCGATGAACGCACCGGCGGTGCACATTGGGTGGCGACGTACCTGTTCAGCCAGACCGGCAACACCGTGGTCAACGACATTCAGGCACGCTTTGTGTTTCGCGACGGCAAGATCTGCGAGCATCACGACAGTTTCGATCTGTGGACCTGGTCGCGTCAGGCGCTGGGGTTCAAGGGCCTGCTGCTGGGCTGGACGCCTTTGGTGAGAAACGCCGTTCGCGCTCAGGCGTTGAAGGGGCTGAAGGCATTTCAGGCCAGTCGCTGATAAGATCGCGGCTTGTTTCCTTTCAAGCCTTGATCGTCACGTGAACAACCCGAGCGAATCTTCCGTTCTTGCCGCCGAACCGCTGCCCGTCAGCAAACCCTGGTTTGTCTACCTCGTTCGTGCGGAGAATGGTTCGCTCTATTGCGGGATCAGCGACGATCCCGTCCGCCGCTTTGCCACTCACCAGAGCGGCAAAGGCGCGCGATTTTTCCTTTCCAGTCCGGCCGTGGCGTTGGTCTATACCGAAGTCTGTCGCGATAAAAGCGAAGCGCTGCGCCAGGAGCGGCTGATCAAAAAACTCAAGAAAAGCGCCAAGGAATGCCTGGTGGCGACGTTTGCTGCCGGCTTATCAATCTGAGTGATAAGTTCCCATCAGGCGGATGGGTGGGATGCTCGCTGAATGCGCGTTAAGCTGCGGCTTCATTTTCCGTGCGGCGGAGCCGAGCATGTCAGAGTTGATTCTTCATCATTACCCGACGTCCCTTTTCGCCGAAAAGGCCCGCTTGCTGCTGGGCTTCAAGGGGTTGTCCTGGCGCTCGGTGAACATTTCGCCGGTGATGCCGAAGCCTGATCTGACGGCCCTGACTGGCGGCTATCGCAAGACCCCGGTGTTGCAGATTGGCGCTGATATTTATTGCGACACCGCGCTGATCGCCCGTCGTCTAGAGCAGGAAAAAGCCCTGCCGGCGTTCTTCCCGGAAGGTCAGGAAATGATCGCGGCGACCTTCGCCGCCTGGGCCGATTCGGTGGTGTTCCAGCATGCGGTCAGCCTGGTGTTTCAACCGGAATCGATTGCCGTGCGCTTCGGCAATATGCCACCGGAAGCGATCAAGGCGTTCATCGCCGATCGCGCCGGTCTGTTTAGCGGTGGCAGCGCTACCCGGTTGTCCGCTGAGCAAGCCCGGCATCAATGGCCGACGATCATGGGGCGCCTGGAGCAACAGCTTCAGCGCGAGCAGGGTGATTTCCTGTTAGGCGAGCCATCGATTGCCGATTTTGCCCTGGCTCATTGTCTGTGGTTCCTCAAGGCTACGCCGGTGACTGCGCCGTTGGTCGATGCTTATCCGGCGGTTTCCGCGTGGTTGGGACGGGTGATGGGCTTCGGTCATGGCGCGTCCAGCGAAATGACGTCCGAAGAGGCGCTGGACGTGGCGCGCAATGCGACACCGGCCGCGTTGCCGGATGAGCAGTTTGATGAACCGAATGGTTTTGAGGCGGGTCAGCAGGTGGTCATCGCCGCGACCGATTATGGCGTTGATCCGGTGGCCGGGGAGTTGTTGTTTGCGGGCAGGGAAGAATTGATTCTGCGTCGTGAAGACGAACGTGGCGGCGTGGTGCATGTGCACTTTCCGCGGTTTGGGTTCAGCATCGAAAAAAGCTGATAAACCACACACACCTGTGGCGAGGGCGCTTGCTCCCGCTTGAGTGCGCAGCAGGCCCAACTATTTTGTGAGCGCTGCGCACTCCAGCGGGAGCAAGCTCCCTCGCCACAGGGAATTTGGTGAGGGCAGTCGGGTTATTTGAGGGCTGCCAGGATTGCATCCGGGTCATACCCGCGAATCAACGTCCCGTTCACATCGATGATCGGAATCCCACCGCCACCCAGCGCTTCATAAGCCTTGCGCGCCTCGGCATCTTTCTCGATGTCGAACTCCCTGTATGGAATACCTTTCTGGTCAAGAAAGCGCCGGGTCAGTTTGCAGTAACCACACCACTCGGTGGCGTAGAGCACGACACTGGCCTTTGCCTGTGTTTGCTCCGATACCACCTGCGAGGGGTTAAACACCCGCTCGATCTTGCCCCAGTTCTGATAGACCACGACCACCAGCAGGATCAGCAGGAATTTCTTCAGTACGCTGCCGAGCATCAGTTGCGTCGCTTGAGCTGGTCAGTCAACTGGGTGGGCAGGCCTTTGATGATCAGCGTGCCGGCTTCTTCGTCGTATTCGATCTTCGAGCCCAGCAGGTGCGCTTCGAAGCTGATCGACAAGCCTTCGGCGCGGCCGGTGAAGCGGCGGAACTGGTTCAGGGTGCGTTTATCCGCCGGAATCTCGGGCGACAGGCCGTAGTCCTTGTTGCGAATGTGATCGTAGAAAGCCTTCGGGCGTTCTTCGTCGATCAGCTCCGACAGCTCTTCGAGGCCCATGGGCTCGCCCATTTTGGCCTGGCTGCTGGCGTAGTCCACCAGGGTCTTGGTTTTCTCGCGGGCGGACTCTTCCGGCAGGTCTTCGCTTTCGACGAAATCGCTGAAGGCCTTGAGCAGAGTGCGGGTTTCGCCCGGGCCGTCGACCCCTTCCTGACAGCCGATGAAGTCGCGGAAGTACTCCGAAACCTTTTTCCCGTTCTTGCCTTTGATGAACGAAATGTACTGCTTGGACTGCTTGTTGTTCTGCCACTCGGAGATGTTGATCCGCGCCGCCAGGTGCAATTGCCCCAGGTCGAGGTGGCGGGACGGTGTCACGTCCAGCTGATCGGTCACTGCAACGCCTTCACTGTGGTGCAGCAGCGCGATCGCCAGGTAATCGGTCATGCCCTGCTGGTAATGCGCAAACAGCACGTGGCCGCCCACAGAGAGGTTCGATTCTTCCATCAGCTTTTGCAGGTGTTCCACCGCCACACGGCTGAACGCCGTGAAATCCTTGCCACCGTCGAGGTATTCCTTCAGCCAGCCGCTGAACGGATGCGCCCCGGACTCGGCATGGAAAAAACCCCAGGCCTTGCCTTGCTTGGCGTTGTAGCTCTCGTTGAGGTCGGCAAGCATGTTCTCGATGGCGCTGGACTCGGCCAGTTCCGAATCACGAGCGTGGAGAACTGCGGGCGTGCCGTCGGGTTTTTTGTCGATCAGGTGGACGATGCAATGACGGATCGGCATGGGCTTCTCGGCTGTTTGAAGCGGCTGGTTGGAGAGAGCAGGGCAGGCTCCCGAAAAAGTGCCAAGTGTACCGCAACCACTGGTTTTGGCGCGGTGCGAACGACAATTCGCAGTCGTCTGGCGGGCCTTGTGCGTTTTTTTCCTGTTTTAGAGCAATAAAGCTGACCAAATGGGTAGCTAGAGGCGGATATTTCCCCGTCTCTGTGCTAGTTTTGCCCCGTCTTACGCGAAGTCACTGCGTTAAGCGTGCATTCAGCATTTGTCAGGTCGAACCAAACCCTGATTTCGGTATCTATAACCCCGATCCCGTGGTTATTGGCCGAGGGTGCCAGATCCAGAAGATCGGGCTCGATGGCTGACACTGCACTCTGCAATCCATATGAATTTGATAGGGAAGGAACACTACATGGCTCTTACTAAAGACCAACTGATCGCCGACATCGCTGAAGCTATCGACGCGCCAAAAACCACCGCGCGTAACGCTCTGGACCAACTGGGCCAAATCGTTGCCGATCAGCTGGAAAACGGCGGCGAAATCACTCTGCCAGGTATCGGCAAACTGAAAGTGACTGAGCGTCCTGCCCGTACCGGCCGCAACCCTTCGACTGGCGCTGCCATCGAAATCGCTGCCAAGAAAGTTATCAAGCTGGTTGTGGCCAAAGGCCTGACCGACGCTGTTAACAAGTAAGACGCAGTAAAAAAAAGCCGTGCTCCGGAGTGATCCGGGCACGGCTTTTTTGTACCTTGAATTCTTCAAACACCGCAGATCCCAAGGCTGGAATATTCAGTCAGCTTTTCTTTGCCCAGCGCTCGCGCCACACCTGCTGTTCGGATTTGGTCTGGAAGGTCCAGGCAACGAAGCGGCTTTGCTTCTGGCCCTGGGACATTTCCACGACCTGGCTTTCCAGCACGCCGGCCTTTTTAAGCGCCGTCTGAATCGCCGGAAGGTTCGAGGCTTTCGAGACCAGGGTGCTGAACCACAGCACTTTGTGCTGGAAATGCGCGCTCTCGGCGATCAGTTGCGTCACAAAACGCGCTTCGCCGCCTTCACACCACAATTCCGCCGATTGCCCGCCGAAGTTCAACACCGGCAGTTTGCGTTTCGGGTCGGCGCGGCCCAGTGCACGCCATTTGCGCTCGCTGCCTTTGGTCGCTTCGTCCATCGAGGCGTGGAACGGCGGGTTGCACATGGTCAGGTCGAAACGTTCGCCGGGTTCGAGCAAGCCCAGCAGAATGTGCTTGGGGTTAGTCTGCTGGCGTAACTGGATGGCCTTGTTCAGCCCGTTGGACTGGACGATGGCTTTGGCGGCAGCCACGGCCGTCGGGTCGATTTCCGAGCCGAGGAAGTGCCAGCGGTAGTCGCTGTAGCCGATCAACGGGTAGACGCAGTTGGCGCCCATGCCGATATCGAGCACCTTGACCGGCGCGCCACGCGGGATTTCGCCGTCGTTGACGCTGGCCAGCAGGTCGGCCAGGAAATGCACGTAATCGGCACGGCCCGGCACCGGCGGGCAGAGGTAATCCGCCGGAATGTCCCAGTGAGCAATGCCATAGAACGACTTGAGCAGCGCCCGGTTGAACACCCGCACCGCGTCCGGGCTGGCGAAGTCGATGCTTTCCTTGCCATACGGATTGATGATCACGAACTTCGCCAGTTCCGGCGTGGTTTTGATCAGCGCCGGGAAGTCGTAACGACCTTGATGGCGATTGCGCGGGTGCAGGCTGGCCTTTTCACGCGGTTCCACGGTTTTGGCCGGGGTGGCGGAGTCAGGCTTCTTGCGCGCAGGGCGGGGTGTGCGGGGGGCAGTCATGGGCGTGGTCGATTCGGGTATGGCTAAAAGTGGCGGGTATTGTCCCACATCCAGCTGTTGTGAACGCAATTGTGAATAACAGCGCCATACCCCTCTGGGAGCAAGCCTGCTCGCGAAGAGGCCGTGTCAGCCAGCATCAATGTTGAATGACAAACCGCTTTTGCGAGCAGGCTGCTCCCACAGGGGATTTTCGATGCTTGGAATAACGGAGCAGGCACAAAAAAGGGAGGCCACTCGGGCCTCCCTCTCCATTGCGATCTGCCGTTACAAACTGGCAATCCGCGCGTGCTGCTCGGCCAGCTTGCCCAAAGCCTGTTCGGCTTCAGCCAGCTTGGCGCGTTCCTTCTCGATGACTTCGGCCGGGGCCTTGTCGACGAAACCGGCGTTGGACAGCTTGCCGCCCACGCGCTGGACTTCGCCCTGCAGACGCAGGATTTCCTTGTCCAGACGTGCCAGTTCGGCGTCCTTGTCGATCAGGCCGGCCATCGGCACCAGCACTTCCATCTCACCCACCAGCGCGGTGGCGGACAGCGGTGCTTCTTCGCCGGCAGCCAACACGGTGATCGATTCGAGGCGCGCCAGTTTTTTCAACAGGGCTTCGTTTTCGGTGAGGCGGCGCTGATCTTCGGCGCTGACGTTTTTCAGGAACAGGTTCAGCGGCTTGCCTGGCCCGATGTTCATTTCGCCACGGATGTTGCGCGTGCCGAGCATCAGTTCCTTGAGCCATTCGATATCGTTCTCGGCCGCCGGATCGATGCGCTCTTCATTGGCCACTGGCCAAGGCTGCAGCATGATCGTCTTGCCTTCGATACCGGCCAGCGGCGCGATGCGCTGCCAGATCTCTTCGGTGATGAACGGCATGAATGGGTGCGCCAGACGCAGGGCAACTTCCAGCACTCGAACCAGCGTGCGACGTGTGCCGCGCTGACGTTCAACCGGCGCGTTTTCGTCCCACAGCACAGGCTTGGACAGTTCCAGGTACCAGTCGCAATACTGGTTCCAGATGAACTCGTACAAGGCTTGTGCCGCGAGGTCGAAGCGGAACTGGTCGAGTTGACGGGTCACTTCGGCTTCGGTGCGTTGCAGCTGCGAGATGATCCAGCGATCCGCCAGCGACAGCTCGTAGGCTTCGCCGTTCTGGCCGCAGTCTTCGCCCTTGTCGAGCACGTAGCGCGCAGCGTTCCAGATCTTGTTGCAGAAGTTGCGATAGCCTTCGACGCGGCCCATGTCGAACTTGATGTCGCGACCGGTGGACGCCAGCGAGCAGAAGGTGAAACGCAGGGCGTCGGTGCCGTAGCTGGCGATGCCGTCGGCGAACTCCTCGCGGGTCTGCTTCTCGATCTTCTTCGCCAGTTTCGGCTGCATCATGCCGGAGGTGCGTTTCTGCACCAGATCTTCCAGCTCGATACCGTCGATGATGTCCAGCGGGTCAAGGACGTTACCCTTGGACTTGGACATCTTCTGGCCCTGGCCATCTCGCACCAGACCGTGCACATAAACGGTCTTGAACGGAACCTGCGGTGTGCCGTCTTCGTTTTTCACCAAATGCATGGTGAGCATGATCATCCGGGCAACCCAGAAGAAAATGATGTCGAAACCGGTCACCAGCACGTCGGTGGAGTGGAATTTCTTAAGGAATTCGGTCTGCTCAGGCCAGCCGAGCGTGGAGAACGTCCACAGGCCCGAACTGAACCAGGTGTCGAGAACGTCGTTGTCCTGTTGCAGCGCAACGTCCGGTCCGAGGTTGTTCTTGGCCCGCACCTCGGCTTCATCGCGACCGACGTAGACCTTGCCCGACTCGTCGTACCAGGCCGGAATCCGGTGGCCCCACCACAGCTGGCGGCTGATGCACCAGTCCTGGATGTCGCGCATCCACGAGAAGTACATGTTTTCGTATTGCTTGGGCACGAACTGGATACGGCCGTCTTCAACGGCGGCAATCGCAGGCTCGGCCAACGGCTTGGTGGACACGTACCACTGGTCGGTCAGCCACGGCTCGATGATGGTGCCGGAACGGTCGCCTTTCGGCACTTTCAGCGCGTGATCGTTGACGCTGACCAGCAGGCCGGCCGCATCGAACGCCGCAACGATTTGCTTGCGCGCTTCGAAGCGGTCGAGGCCGACGTATTCGGCCGGGATCTTGCCGTCGATGCTTTCGTTCAGCGTGCCGTCGAGGTTGAACACCTGACAGGCCGGCAGTACGGCGGCGTTCTTGTCGAAGATGTTCAGCAGCGGCAGGTTGTGGCGCTTGCCGACTTCATAGTCGTTGAAATCGTGGGCCGGGGTGATTTTCACGCAGCCGGTGCCGAATTCCGGATCGCAGTAATCGTCGGCGATGATCGGGATGCGGCGGCCGACCAGCGGCAGCTCGACAAATTTGCCGATCAAGGCTTTGTAGCGTTCATCGTTCGGGTTAACGGCCACGGCGGCGTCGCCGAGCATGGTTTCCGGGCGAGTGGTCGCGACGATCAGGTAGTCATTGCCTTCAGCGGTCTTCACGCCGTCGGCCAGCGGGTACTTCAGGTTCCACAGGAAACCTTTCTCGTCGTGGTTTTCCACTTCGAGGTCGGAAATCGCCGTGTGCAACTTGGTGTCCCAGTTGACCAGGCGCTTGCCGCGATAGATCAGGCCGTCTTCGTGCAGACGTACGAAGGCTTCTTTAACGGCTTCCGAGAGGCCGTCGTCCATGGTGAAGCGCTCGCGACCCCAATCCACGGACGAGCCGAGGCGGCGGATCTGACGGCTGATGTTGCCGCCGGACTGATCCTTCCATTCCCAGACTTTCTCGAGGAATTTCTCACGGCCCAGGTCGTGACGATTCTGGCCTTGGGCTTCGAGTTGGCGTTCCACCAGCATTTGCGTGGCGATACCGGCGTGGTCGGTACCCGGCTGCCACAGGGTATTACGACCCTGCATGCGGCGGAAACGGATCAGGGCGTCCATGATCGCGTTGTTGAAGCCGTGGCCCATGTGCAGGCTGCCGGTGACGTTCGGCGGCGGGATCATGATGGTGTAGGACTCGCCCGCGCCTTGCGGGGCGAAGTAATTCTCTGACTCCCAGGTGTTGTACCAGGAAGTTTCAATGGCGTGCGGCTGGTAGGTCTTATCCATGCGCGGCGGGACCCTATTGGCATTAATTCAGGAAAAGCCGACGAGTATAGCGGGGCATGGGGCACAGGGCGAGCGGGGGCAGACAGGCGCAGGGTGATTTGGGCGACGGGATTTGTCGGAACGTCCTTTTGGCGTCAACCACTGGAAAGGAGGCAGATAGCTCCGGGTTTCAGAGGGGACCCTGGCGTTCGCCATCAGGCTTGATCGAGACGGTAGGCCATCCCTCCAGAAAAGTAGTTGATTGTATAGAGCATAAGTATGTCTTTTGGTTAATGTGTTTGCTTGTGAAAAGAGCATCAATCAAATTGGCTTACTTATTTTTGTTGCCTCTTGAGTACGGTAAAAAAACCAAAAAAAAAGCCACCCCTAGGGATGGCTTTAAATCGGTCATCACTTCTGACGACCTGGCGGTCACCTCTCCAGATGACCTTTTTCGCTGCCAATGACATTTGTCAGCAAACGGGTGAAGTGTTGACTTCATTTGGTGGAGTCGGGGGGATTTGAACCCCCGTCCGCCAGTACTCCGCTGTCGGTTCTACATGCTTAGCCCGTTCAATTGAGTTAACCCGTCGCCGCCCGAGGGGCAGGGTGCTAAGGGCGAGCTGTGTAATATTTAGCCGTTACGTCCACAGCACACTACGCGGCGATTCTGTTCTGTATGACAATCAGGTCGGGTTTACAGAAATCCCCTTGTGATTGCTGGCGCCGAGGCAGCCAGAAGTGCTTAAGCGTAGAGCTTTTCCTTGAAGAAGGAATCGTTCACTGCAGGAGCACCGTAGTTGGCAAGTTTGGCAACTATTAAGTATGCAACAGTGGATTTACGAGTGCTGTTACCCACTCGGCATGCCCCTAGAGTTTTGTTACCGACGTCGAATCCTGATCGACCCCAAGTGCGCTAAGGCAGGGCAAATATAAGAAGGCTTAGTTGAATAATCAACAGATTTATTTGTTGGCTGTTGAGCGGTTTTTGACAGTATTTAGTTGGCGGATGCGGTAATTGACGGGGGAACTAAGCTACTAATTCGAATTGTTGTATGGAACGTTATTTTCCAAAGGGGAAATGCTGAAAGAAACGTCCAGAATTGGTGGAGTGTCCGCCTTTATTCGGGCTGCAGCGATCCGGCAGTGGAAGATGCGCTTTACGAAACCACGATTTGCGTCCGTTCTCGGGTTTGCATCTGGATCGGGATTTTCGATGAAGCGACAGTACTCAACTTCAGTCGCCTATTGGAAAAAGGCGAACTGGCAAGCGGAATTTTGTGGATCCCCCCAATCGTGCGCGATCAGGAGTGCCAATGCCGGGAGCCAGATTCTATATTTGGGGGGCAAATATAGAATCTCCCGCAGGTGGCTCAGTCGTTGTATTGGCTCAACAACCGTTCCAGACGCGCGCTGAGGCGGCGTTTGATTTCGGTTTCGATGTGCGGGGCGAAGTCGTCGATCACGTCTTGCATGATCAATTGCGCGGCGGCGCGCAGTTCGCTGTCCAGGTGCAGCAGGTCGTCGGGGTTCTTGCCGGGGGCGGCTGCCGGCGAGGTGGCAGCGGCGGGTGGAGTCGGTTCTACGGTCGGCTGAGACGCGCTGACCGTGTCGAACAACATCGGAATCTGTTCCTGGTCTCCGTCCTCGACCGTGTCGGTCAGCAGAGGTGGTTGCAGGTTGTCATCGCCGAGCAACTGGCGGATCGACTCGAGGTCGTCCAGCAGGTGCGCGGACTTTTGCAGCGGTTTTGGAGTGTCCATCGGAATGCTCAGAGTCGCTGTAAACGGTGATCTTGCAGAGGATAGCCCTGTTCGCGGTAGAAACGGAAACTCTCCCGCGCCGCGGCACGAATCGTCGGATCTTCGACCACCACTTCCGCCACGCGGGCGAACTGTTTGGCGAAAGCCGGGACTTTCAGGTCAAGGTTGACCAGCAAATCCTGATGCTGACCGCAGTCATCGCCAAGTCCGAGCACAATCAAACCGTCGGGCTCGCTTTCGGCGGGGCCGTGGGGCACGAAGCTTTCGCCCTTGAAGGCCCACAGGCGCGCATCGAGATCGTCGCGCTGGGC
The DNA here is from genome assembly GCF_000293885.2 of Pseudomonas fluorescens NCIMB 11764. NCBI lineage: Bacteria > Pseudomonadati > Pseudomonadota > Gammaproteobacteria > Pseudomonadales > Pseudomonadaceae > Pseudomonas > Pseudomonas fluorescens. The sequence goes on along the minus strand of NZ_CP010945.1, from coordinate 6,819,594 downwards.
GACATCGCTGCAATGCAGGTAGATGCGATGTCCCATGCGCCAGGCTTTTTCGGTGAGCTTGCAGGCGAAATCCAGTCGCGCCGAAGGATCGGCACTGGGCAGGATATAGAAGTCGACTTTGGTCATTGCGGTTCCTGAGCCTGGAGCGGCGTCACTCGAGAGTAACGCCGCCCAAGGTCATCGGTTTCAGGCTTTGGCGCGGTCCAGCAGGTATTGGGTCAGCAGGGGAACCGGACGGCCAGTGGCGCCCTTGTCCTTGCCGCCGCTGGTCCAGGCCGTGCCGGCGATGTCCAGGTGCGCCCAGTTCAGGTTCTTGGTGAAGCGCGACAGGAAGCAGGCGGCGGTGATGGTGCCGGCTTTCGGGCCGCCGATGTTGGCGATGTCGGCGAACGGACTGTCCAGCTGCTCTTGATACTCATCGAACAGCGGCAGTTGCCAGGCACGGTCGTCGGCAGCCTTGCCGGCGCTCAGCAGCTGGCCGATCAGTTCGTCGTTGTTGCCCAGCAGGCCCGAGGTGTGGGAACCCAGCGCCACGACGCAAGCGCCGGTCAGGGTCGCGATGTCGATCACGGCTTGTGGCTTGAAGCGCTCGGAGTAGGTCAGGGCGTCGCACAGCACCAGACGGCCTTCGGCGTCGGTGTTGAGGATTTCCACGGTCTGGCCGCTCATGGTGGTGACGATGTCGCCCGGACGCGAAGCGTTGCCGCTCGGCATGTTCTCGGCGCAGGCCAGGATGCACACCAGGTTGATCGGCAGCTTCAGCTCGAGCACGGCACGCAGGGTGCCGAAGACGCTGGCGGCGCCGCCCATGTCGTACTTCATTTCATCCATGCCGGCGCCCGGCTTCAGGCTGATGCCGCCGGTGTCGAAGGTGATGCCTTTGCCGACCAGTGCGTATGGCTTCTCGGATTTCTTGCCGCCGTTGTATTGCATGACGATCAGGCGCGGCGGCTGGGCGCTGCCCTGGCCGACGGCGTAGAACGAGCCCATGCCCAGTTCCTTGATCTTCTTCTCATCAAGGACTTCGACTTTCAGGGTTTTGAATTCTTTACCGAGGTTCTTGGCTTGTTCGCCGAGGAACGTCGGGTGGCAGATGTTCGGCGGCAGGTTGCCCAGGTCTCGGGTGAATGCCATGCCGTTGGCGATGGCGGTGGCGTGGGCCACGGCGCGTTGCACTTCAGCCTGGGCGGCCTTGATGGTCACCAGGGTGATTTTCTTCAGGGCGCGCGGTTCGGCTTTCTGGCTCTTGAACTGCTCGAAGGAATATTCGCCGTCCACCAGGGTTTCCGCCAGCAGGCGGGTCTTGCCATAGCTGTCGCGACCCTTGATCACGACTTCGTCCAGCGCCAGCACGGCATCGCTGCCGCCCAGGCCTTTGAGGGTGTTGAGGACGCCGGCGATGATTTTGCGGAACGGACGGTCGCCCAGTTCTTCGTCCTTGCCCACGCCCACGAGCAGCACGCGTTCGGCTTTGAGGTTCGGCAGGCTGTGCAGCAGCAGGCTCTGGCCGACTTTGCCGGCCAGATCGCCGCGCTTGAGCACAGCGCTGATCGCGCCGCCGCTCAGTTCGTCAAGTTGCTTGGCAACGGCCCCGAGCTTGCGGCCTTCGCCGACGGCGACTACCAGGGTGGAGGTTTTCAACGTTTCCGGGTTAACGCTTTTTACAACCAGTTCCATGTCGGGGTCCCTGAGTGATGGGTCAACCAGTGCTCGACGACCTGCGCTCGAGCCTGCTTATAGATAGAAAGACGCAAGTCACGGCTTGCGACAAAGGCCGCAGTTTGAACCTCGGGCCCCGAGCCTGACAACCCTCGGTTGTACGATCTTCTACGCTTTAGCCGCCTGCTTGAGCGTGCGCAGTGACAGGCGCACCCAATCACAGGATAATGCGCCAACTTTTTTCGGCGGCTCTGCCCTGCGGGCTGCCTGATACGTTTGCTTGTTTGGCCGCCTTAGCCTGACAACCCTGGAGTGTCTGGTTTGATTGTCTTCCGTTATCTGTCCCGCGAAGTCCTGTTGACCTTGAGCGCCGTCAGCGCCGTGCTGCTGGTCATCATCATGAGCGGACGCTTCATCAAATACCTCGCCCAGGCGGCTGCCGGCCTTCTGGATCCGGGCTCGCTGTTCCTGATCATGGGCTTTCGTCTGCCAGGCTTTCTGCAGCTGATCCTGCCTCTGGGCCTGTTCCTCGGGATTCTGCTGGCCTACGGTCGCCTGTACCTCGAAAGCGAAATGACGGTGCTGTCGGCCACGGGCATGAGCCAGCAACGTCTGTTCACCATGACGCTGTTTCCGGCCACGCTGGTTGCGCTGGTTGTGGCCTGGCTGAGCCTGAGCCTGGCGCCACAAGGGGCCAATCAGTTCCAGTTGCTGCTGAACAAACAGGACGCCCTGACCGAGTTCGATACCCTTGAGCCGGGTCGCTTCCAGGCGCTGCGCGACGGAACCCGGGTGACCTACACCGAAACGCTGTCGGATGACCGCATCCACCTCGGCGGCGTGTTCATTTCGCAAAAGAACATCTCGTCGGACAAGAAGGATCGCGGGATTTCCGTGCTGGTGGCCGAGAAGGGTCGTCAGGAAATCCGTCCCGACGGTAACCGCTACCTGATTCTCGACAATGGCTATCGCTACGACGGTAACCCGGGGCAGGCCGACTACCGTGCAATCAAGTACGACGAATACGGCGTATTGCTGCCTAAACCGGACGTGAGCAGCGAAGTCACCGACCGTGATGCAATGCCCACCAGTTCCTTGTTCGGCAGTGACGACCTGCGTTCTCGCACCGAACTGCAATGGCGACTGTCGTTGCCGTTGCTGGTCTTCATCGTGACCTTGATGGCGGTGCCGCTGTCGCGGGTCAATCCGCGCCAGGGCCGTTTCCTCAAGCTGTTGCCGGCGATTCTTCTTTATATGGCTTATCTGAGCATCCTGATTGCCGCTCGCGGCGCCCTCGAAAAGGGCAAGATCCCGCCTGCGCTGGGCCTGTGGTGGGTTCATGGGATTTTCCTGGCCATCGGCCTGGGGCTGCTCTATTGGGAACCCTTGCAGTTGAAGCGGGCAAGTCGCCGCAGCGCGCTGGAGGTGGCCCGTGGTTAAGCTCGATCGCTACATCGGCAGCAGCGTCTTCGTCGCGATCCTGGCGGTACTGGGGATCATTCTCGGCCTGGCGACACTGTTTGCCTTCATCGACGAGATGGGTGACGCGAGCGACACCTACACCCTGGTCGATGTGTTGAGCTACGTCCTGCTGACGGCACCGCGCCGTCTGTACGACATGTTGCCGATGGCGGCACTGATCGGCTGCCTGATCGGCCTCGGCAGTCTGGCCAGCCACAGCGAACTGACCATCATGCGCGCTGCGGGCGTGTCGGTCGGGCGGATCGTCTGGGCGGTGATGAAGCCGATGCTGGTGCTGATGCTGGTCGGTCTGTTGATCGGCGAGTACATCGCGCCGGCGACCGAAAGCACGGCGCAGGCCAACCGCTCGCTGGCTCAGGGCAGTGGCGATGCACAAAGCGCCAAGCATGGCCTGTGGCACCGTCAGGGCGACGAGTTCATCCACGTCAACTCGGTGCAGCCCAACGGTCTGCTGTATGGCGTGACCCGTTATCGCTTCGACGATCAGCGCCATATGCTGTCCTCGAGCTTCGCCAAGCGTGCGGAGTTCGACAAGGATCACTGGCAGTTGAGCGATGTCACCACCACGCTGTTCCATGACAAGAGCACTGAAGTGGTGACGACTCCGGTCGAGCGCTGGAACGTGGCGTTGAGCCCGCAGTTGCTGAGTACCGTGGTGATGTCGCCGGATTCGCTGTCGATCACCGGTCTGTGGGGATACATCCACTACCTGGCGGATCAGGGCCTGAACAATGGCCGGTACTGGCTGGCATTTTGGGTCAAGGTGTTGCAACCGCTGGTCACTGCCGCGCTGGTACTGATGGCGATTTCCTTCATCTTCGGTCCTCTGCGCTCGGTGACCCTCGGTCAGCGGGTCTTCACTGGCGTACTGGTGGGCTTTACCTTCCGCATCGTCCAGGATCTGCTCGGGCCTTCGAGCCTGGTGTTCGGTTTCTCGCCGCTGTTTGCGGTGCTGGTGCCGGCGGGTGTGTGCGCCCTGGCCGGGGTCTGGTTGTTACGCCGGGCCGGTTGATAACGGGTATTTCCCGTCCTCGACGCCGATAAAAACGCCCCTGTCGCAAGACCGGGGCGTTTTTTGTAGGTGCCGTCTGACCTGCGAACGTGACGCTTGCGCCGTGGATCAGGTACAATTCCCGGCTATTTTTCGGCGGGCTATGCCTGCAGCCTTTTTGAGTGTTGATCCGTGAGTGATTTGAGTCATATCCGCAATTTCTCCATCATCGCCCACATTGACCATGGCAAGTCGACGCTGGCCGATCGCTTCATCCAGATGTGCGGCGGCCTTGCCGAGCGCGAAATGGAAGCCCAGGTGCTGGACTCCATGGACCTGGAACGTGAACGCGGGATCACCATCAAGGCCCACAGCGTCACCCTCTATTACACCGCTCGCGATGGTATCAAGTACCAGTTGAACTTCATTGACACCCCGGGCCACGTTGACTTCACCTACGAAGTCAGCCGGTCGCTGGCGGCCTGTGAAGGTGCATTGCTGGTAGTCGATGCCGGTCAGGGCGTTGAAGCGCAATCGGTAGCCAACTGCTACACGGCGATCGAGCAGGGCCTGGAAGTCATGCCGGTCCTGAACAAGATCGACCTGCCACAGGCCGATCCGGAGCGCGTCAAGGAAGAAATCGAAAAAATCATCGGCATCGATGCTACCGACGCCGTCGAGTGCTCGGCCAAGACCGGCCTGGGCGTCGATGAAGTGCTCGAGCGTCTGGTTCACACCATTCCTGCGCCGACCGGCAACATCGAAGATCCGCTGCAAGCGTTGATCATCGATTCCTGGTTCGACAACTACCTGGGCGTTGTTTCCCTGGTACGTGTGCGTCACGGTCGTGTGAAGAAGGGCGACAAGATCCTGGTCAAATCCACCGGCAAGATCCACCTGGTGGACAGCGTCGGCGTGTTCAACCCGAAACATACCCCTACCGCTGACCTGAAGGCTGGTGAAGTAGGCTTCATCATTGCCAGCATCAAGGACATCCACGGTGCCCCGGTCGGTGACACCCTGACCTTGAGCTCCACGCCGGACGTTGACGTGCTGCCCGGCTTCAAGCGCATTCAGCCGCAGGTCTACGCCGGTCTGTTCCCGGTCAGCTCCGACGACTTCGAAGACTTCCGCGAAGCCCTGCAAAAGCTCACGCTCAACGATTCGTCCCTGCAGTACACCCCGGAAAGCTCCGACGCCCTGGGCTTCGGCTTCCGTTGTGGGTTCCTCGGCATGCTGCACATGGAAATCATCCAGGAGCGCCTGGAGCGCGAGTACGACCTGGACCTGATCACCACGGCACCGACGGTGATTTTCGAGCTGTTGCTGAAAACCGGTGAAACGATTTACGTCGATAACCCGTCGAAGCTTCCTGACCTGTCCTCGATCGAAGACATGCGTGAGCCGATCGTGCGGGCCAATATTCTTGTGCCGCAAGAGCACCTGGGCAACGTCATTACCCTGTGCATCGAGAAGCGTGGCGTGCAGCACGACATGCTGTTCCTCGGTTCGCAGGTCCAGGTGACCTACGATTTGCCGATGAACGAAGTGGTCCTGGACTTCTTCGACCGTCTCAAGTCCACCAGCCGCGGCTATGCTTCGCTGGATTACCATTTCGATCGTTATCAATCGGCTAGTCTGGTGAAACTGGATGTGCTGATCAACGGTGACAAGGTCGACGCCCTGGCGCTGATCGTGCACCGCGATAATGCGAACTACAAAGGTCGCCAGTTGACCGAGAAGATGAAAGAACTGATTCCACGGCAGATGTTCGACGTGGCAATCCAGGCCGCCATTGGCGGTCAGATTGTGGCGCGGACAACCGTCAAGGCACTCAGAAAGAACGTATTGGCCAAATGCTACGGTGGTGACGTCAGCCGTAAGAAGAAACTGCTGGAAAAGCAAAAGGCCGGTAAGAAACGCATGAAGCAAGTCGGCAACGTGGAAATTCCACAAGAAGCCTTCCTTGCAGTGCTCAGGTTGGATAGTTAGGTCCTATGTCACTAAATTTCCCGCTGTTGCTGGTCATCGCCGTGTTCGTCTGCGGCCTGTTGGCGTTGCTCGATCTGGTTTTCCTGGCGCCGCGTCGGCGTGCGGCCATTGCCTCCTATCAGGGCAGCGTCAGCCAGCCTGATGGGGTGGTGGTCGAAAAACTGAACAAAGAGCCGTTGCTGGTCGAATACGGCAAGTCGTTCTTCCCGGTGTTGTTCATCGTGCTGGTGCTGCGTTCGTTCCTGGTGGAGCCGTTCCAGATTCCTTCCGGCTCGATGAAACCGACCCTGGACGTCGGCGACTTCATTCTGGTGAACAAGTTTTCCTACGGCATCCGCCTGCCAGTGATCGACAAGAAAGTCATTGAAGTGGGTGATCCGCAGCGCGGCGACGTGATGGTGTTCCGCTACCCGAGCGATCCGAACGTCAACTACATCAAGCGTGTAGTCGGCCTGCCGGGTGACCAGATTCGCTACACCGCTGACAAGCGTCTGTTCGTCAACGGTGAGTCGATCGCCGAGCAGCTCGTCGGCTCCGAGCCGGGCACGCTGGGCAGTGCCGAGCTCTACAAGGAAAAACTCGGCGTCGCCGAGCACCTGATCCGCAAGGAAATGAGCCGCTATCGCGCATCGCCGGACCATACCTGGACCGTGCCTGCCGGGCACTACTTCATGATGGGCGACAACCGCGACAACTCGAACGACAGTCGCTACTGGGATGATCCGAACATTCCCAAGGATCTGCTGGGCATGGTTCCCGACAAGAATATCGTCGGCAAGGCTTTCGCAGTCTGGATGAGCTGGCCGGAACCCAAACTCAGTCACCTGCCGAATTTCTCGCGGGTTGGCCTGATCAAGTAATCACACACGGCGCTGTTGAACACAGCGCCGAATGCATTTCTGGAACCGCCACAATCGGCGCCAGAGGCATGAAAACAATGATATTCAGGATGTAATTTTTGAACACAGCGTTAATTGTCCCAAGCCTGCGCCGCACCACGGCGATGGCGGTGGAATCCAGCCACGAACTCAGCGTGGATAAACCGTGAGCGTCTCCTTAAGCCGTCTAGAGCGTCAGCTCGGCTACACCTTCAAGGATCAGGAACTGATGGTCCTGGCCCTGACTCACCGCAGCTTTGCCGGGCGCAACAACGAACGCCTGGAATTCCTCGGTGACGCCATCCTCAACTTCGTCGCTGGCGAGGCATTGTTCGATCGCTTCCCCCTGGCCCGCGAAGGCCAGTTGTCGCGATTGCGCGCACGCCTGGTGAAAGGTGAGACTCTGGCGGTACTGGCCCGCGGTTTCGATCTGGGCGAGTACTTGCGTCTGGGTTCCGGCGAGTTGAAAAGCGGTGGTTTCCGTCGCGAGTCGATTCTGGCCGATGCCCTGGAAGCGTTGATCGGTGCGATCTACCTCGACGCGGGCATGGACGTGGCGCGCGAGCGCGTGCTGGCCTGGCTGGCCGGAGAGTTCGAAGGCCTGACGCTGGTCGACACCAACAAAGATCCAAAAACCCGCTTGCAGGAATTCCTGCAATCGCGTGGTTGTGAGCTGCCGCGTTACGAAGTGGTGGATATCCAGGGTGAGCCGCATTGCCGGACGTTCTTCGTCGAATGCGAAATCACCTTACTGAATGAAAAAAGCCGAGGTCAGGGTGTGAGTCGTCGTATTGCCGAACAGGTAGCGGCCGCCGCAGCACTGATTGCCCTGGGTGTGGAGAATGGCAATGACTGATTCAACCGCAACACGCTGTGGCTATGTTGCCATCGTCGGCCGTCCCAACGTGGGCAAGTCCACGCTGCTGAACCACATCCTCGGCCAGAAGCTCGCGATCACCTCGCGCAAGCCGCAAACCACCCGCCACAACATGCTGGGCATCAAGACCGAAGGCGCCGTGCAGGCGATCTACGTCGACACCCCGGGCATGCACAAGGGCGGCGAAAAGGCCTTGAACCGCTACATGAACAAGACCGCTTCGGCAGCGTTGAAAGACGTCGACGTGGTGATCTTCGTGGTGGATCGCACCAAATGGACCGACGAAGACCAGATGGTTCTCGAGCGCGTCCAGTACGTGACCGGCCCGTTGATCGTGGCGCTGAACAAGACCGACCGCATCGAAGACAAATCCGAGCTGATGCCCCACCTGACCTGGTTGCAGGAACAGCTGCCGAACGCGCAGATCATGCCGATCTCGGCGCAGCACGGGCACAACCTCGAAACGCTGGAGCGGGTGATCGCCGAGCACCTGCCGGAAAACGATCACTTCTTCCCGGAAGACCAGATCACCGACCGCAGCAGCCGTTTCCTCGCCGCTGAACTGGTGCGCGAGAAAATCATGCGCCAGATGGGCGCTGAGCTGCCATACCAGATCACCGTGGAAATCGAAGAGTTCAAGCAGCAGGGCAAAACCCTGCACATTCATGCCTTGATCCTCGTCGAGCGTGATGGCCAGAAGAAAATCATCATCGGCGACAAGGGCGAGCGCATCAAGCGCATCGGCACCGAGGCGCGCAAGGACATGGAGCTGCTGTTCGACTCCAAGATCATGCTCAACCTCTGGGTGAAAGTGAAAGGTGGCTGGTCCGATGACGAGCGCGCGCTGCGTTCGCTGGGTTACGGCGACCTGTAGTCCTGCATAAAGATCCACCGTGGGAGCGAGCCTGCTCGCGATGAGGGCCTGGTATTCAACATCAATGTTGACTGACAGACCGCTATCGCGAGCAGGCTCGCTCCCACAATGGTTTTGGGCTGTTTGTAAAGCTGCGCTCCTTCATTGAGATCTGCGATTTCCATGTCCCAACCCATCGGCCAACCCGCCTACGTCCTCCACTCCCGTGCCTACCGTGAAAACAGCGCATTGGTGGATTTCCTCACGCCGCAAGGTCGGCTGCGGGCGGTGTTGCGCAGTGCGCGGGGCAAGGCCGGGACGCTGGCGCGGCCATTCGTGCCGTTGGAGGTCGAGTTCCGCGGTCGCGGGGAATTGAAGAATGTCGGGCGCATGGAAAGTGCTGGCGTTTCCACCTGGCTCAACGGCGAAGCGCTGTTCAGCGGTCTTTACCTCAATGAGCTGTTGATTCGTCTGTTGCCCTCCGAAGACCCCCATCCCGCTGTATTCGATCACTACGCCGCGACGTTGCTTGCGCTGGCTGAAGGTCGTCCGCTGGAGCCGTTGTTGCGTTCCTTCGAATGGCGCCTGCTCGACGATCTCGGTTACGGCTTCGCCCTGACGACTGACATCCATGACGCACCCGTCGCACCGGACGGCCTCTATCGCCTGCAGGTCGATGCTGGTCTGGAGCGGGTTTACTTGCTGCAACCCGGTCTGTTCAACGGCACCGAGCTGCTGGCCATGGCCGATGCCGACTGGTCAGCCCCCGGCGCATTGTCCGCCGCCAAGCGTTTGATGCGTCAGGCATTGGCCGTTCACTTGGGCGGTCGTCCCCTGGTCAGTCGCGAGTTGTTTCGCAAGCCCTGATCACCCCGTATGCTGTGCACCGAACTTTCTCTACTTCTGGAGCGCTTCCGTGACCACCAGCAATCGCATTCTTCTTGGCGTGAACATCGACCACGTTGCCACCCTGCGTCAGGCCCGGGGCACTCGCTATCCCGATCCGGTCAAGGCTGCACTGGACGCGGAAGAGGCGGGCGCTGACGGCATCACCGTGCACCTGCGTGAAGACCGTCGGCACATCCAGGAACGTGACGTACTGCTGCTCAAGGATGTATTGCAGACCCGCATGAACTTTGAAATGGGCGTCACCGAAGAAATGATGGCGTTCGCCGAACGCATCCGCCCGGCGCACATTTGCCTGGTTCCGGAAACGCGTCAGGAACTGACCACCGAAGGCGGTCTGGACGTGGCGGGGCAGGAAGCACGGATCAAGGCCGCGGTGGATCGCCTGGCGAAGATCGGTTGCGAAGTGTCGCTGTTCATCGATGCAGACGAGCGGCAGATCGAAGCGTCCCGCCGTGTTGGTGCGCCGGCCATCGAGCTGCACACCGGTCGTTACGCGGACGCCGAGACACCGACGGATGTGGCTGAAGAGCTCAAGCGCGTGGCGGATGGCGTTGCGTTTGGCCTGGCCCAGGGGCTGATCGTCAATGCCGGCCACGGTTTGCACTATCACAACGTCGAAGCCGTCGCGGCGATCAAGGGTATCAATGAACTGAACATCGGCCATGCGCTGGTGGCGCATGCGTTGTTTGTCGGGTTCAAGTCGGCGGTGTCGGAAATGAAGGCGCTGATTCTGGCTGCGGCCTTGAAAGGCTAAGATCAAAAGATCGCAGCCTTCGCTAGCGCCTGCAGGTGTACACATACCCTGTAGGCGCTAGCGAAGGCTGCGATCTTTTTCTTTTTTAAAGCTGCGGGGTTTCCTGATTCGGCTTGCTCTTGTCGACCCCCGGCACATGCAGGTTGCCTTCGGCGACCTGATTGCCTTCCAGCTGCGGTTGCGTCACCCACGTCAGGATGTCGTAGTAGCGACGGATGTTCGCCACAAAATGCACCGGCTCGCCGCCCCGGGCGTAGCCGTAACGGGTTTTGCTGTACCACTTCTTTTCGGACAGGCGCGGCAGGATTTTCTTCACGTCCAGCCACTTGTCCGGATTCAGACCTTCCTTGGCCGCCAGTTTGCGCGCGTCATCCAGGTGACCGCTGCCGACGTTGTAGGCCGCCAGTGCAAACCAGGTGCGGTCCGGTTCCTGGATCGATTCGTCCAGCTGGTCCTTCATATAAGCCAGGTACTTGGCGCCGCCCATGATGCTCTGTTTCGGATCGAGGCGATTGGACACGCCCATGGCTTGCGCGGTGTTCTGGGTCAGCATCATCAGGCCGCGGACGCCGGTCTTCGAGGTGACGGCAGCCTGCCACAGCGATTCCTGATAACCGACCGCCGCCAGCAGGCGCCAGTCGACTTTTTCTTTCTTGGCGTAGGTTTTGAAGTGCTGCTCGTACTTGGGCAGCCGTTGCTGCAAGTGCTGGGCGAAGGTGGTGGCGCCCATGTAGCCCAACACATCGACGTGCCCGTAGTAGCGGTCTTTCAGGCGTTGCAGGGTGCCGTTCTTCTTCACCTTGTCGAGGTAGTCGTTGATCTCGTTGAGCAGGCTGTTGTCGTCGCCGGCCGCCACGGCCCAGCTCTGATTGCTGGCGTCACCGAGGTCAAACGCGACTCGAATGTTGGTGAAGTAGACCTGGTTCATCGCCACTTCGTTGGAGTCGACCAGGGTCAGATCGATCTGGCCTTCATCCACCATGCGTAGCAGGTCGACGACTTCAACCGCGTCGGACTCTTCGTATTCAATGCCGGGAAATTTCTGTTTCAGCTCCGCCAGTTGCCCGGCGTGGGTGCTGCCCTTGAGCACCATGATCTTCTTGCCGACCAGATCCTTTGGATCGGTCGGCCGCGACTGGCCGTTGCGATAGATGACCTGCGGGGTGACTTCCAGGTAGGGATGGGAAAACCGCACCTGCTTCTTGCGCGATTCGCTGCTGACCAGGCCGGCCGCCGCGATGACCGGGCCGTTGGGCTTGCCCACCTGGTTGAACAGGTCGTCGAGGTTGTCGGCGGTTTCGATCTTGAGTTCGACCCCCAGATCGTCGGCGAAGCGCTTCACCAGCTCGTATTCGAAGCCGGTTTCACCGTTGCGATCCTGAAAGTAGGTGGCGGGGCTGTTTCGGGTAACCACCCGCAGCACACCATCCTCCTTTACGCGCTCCAGCGTGTTGGGTTTATCAACACAGCCACTGAGCACCAGGAAGAGTCCGGTTGCGATCAGCCATTTGGCGTACCGCGGACGCAAAGCCGTTGGGGAAAACATCTGCGCAGTATACGCAAAGGACCACGAGCGCCATATCTCGACAGCGAAGGCCTTGTCTGCTAGAGAGTGAAAAACCGCTCTGGAGCCCGCAGGAATGGGCTTGAACCGCAATTTGTGACACAAAAAATAACACCTGACGGACCGCTGTTGCAGGCCCGAATACCCGGCCCGACGTTCGGGTACGGCCGTGCGTACCGTTTCGGGTGATGTCGCGGGCGGTTTAGGCTAGAATGCACGGCCTCAAAGCACACCCCTTCCCGAGGCTGTCCCGAAGATGTTGATCCTGCGCGGCGCTCCTGCCCTTTCTGCCTTTCGCCACAGCAAACTCCTTGAGCAACTGAGCCAGAAGGTTTCGGCTGTCAGCGGCTTGTATGCTGAATTCGCTCACTTCGCCGAAGTTACCGGCGTCCTGACCGGCGACGAACAGCAGGTGCTCGCGCGCCTTCTGAAGTACGGTCCAAGCGTTCCGGTCCAGGAACCGACCGGTCGCCTGTTCCTGGTGTTGCCGCGGTTCGGCACTATCTCGCCGTGGTCCAGTAAAGCCAGCGACATCGCTCGCAACTGTGGCCTGAGCAAGATCCAGCGCCTGGAGCGCGGCATCGCGTTCTACGTGGCCGGCCAGTTCAGCGACGCCGACGCGCAGCTGATCTCTGATGCGCTGCACGACCGCATGACCCAGATCGTCCTCGGCAACCTGGAACAGGCTGCCGGTCTGTTCAGCCACGCCGAGCCGAAGCCCCTGACCGCGATCGACGTGTTGGGCGGCGGCCGCGCCGCGCTGGAAAAAGCCAACACCGAGCTGGGCCTGGCCCTGGCCGAAGACGAGATCGACTACCTGGTCAACGCCTTCGTTGGTTTGAAGCGCAACCCGCACGACATCGAACTGATGATGTTCGCCCAGGCGAACTCCGAGCACTGCCGTCACAAGATCTTCAACGCCAGTTGGGACATCGACGGTCAGAGCCAGGAAAAAAGCCTGTTCGGCATGATCAAGAACACTTACCAGATGCACAGCGAAGGCGTTCTGTCCGCTTACAAGGACAACGCTTCGGTGATCGTCGGTAACGTTGCCGGCCGTTTCTTCCCGGACCCTGAAACCCGCCAGTACGGCGCGGTGCAGGAACCGGTGCACATCCTGATGAAAGTCGAAACCCACAACCACCCGACCGCGATTGCCCCGTTCCCGGGCGCGTCGACCGGTTCCGGTGGCGAGATTCGCGACGAAGGCGCTACCGGTCGCGGCGCCAAGCCAAAGGCTGGCCTGACCGGCTTCACCGTTTCGAACCTGCAGATCCCTGGCTTCGAACAGCCGTGGGAAGTGCCGTACGGCAAACCCGAGCGCATCGTCACCGCGCTGGACATCATGATCGAAGGCCCACTGGGTGGCGCCGCGTTCAACAACGAATTCGGCCGTCCGGCCCTGACCGGTTATTTCCGTACCTTCGAACAGTCGATCACCACCCCGCGTGGCGACGAAGTTCGGGGCTACCACAAGCCGATCATGCTGGCCGGCGGCATGGGTAACATCCGTGCCGAACACGTACAGAAAGGCGAAATCACCGTCGGCTCCAAGCTGATCGTGCTCGGCGGCCCGGCGATGTTGATCGGCCTGGGCGGCGGCGCGGCTTCCTCCATGGCCACCGGCACCAGCTCGGCTGACCTGGACTTCGCGTCCGTACAGCGCGAAAACCCTGAGATGGAACGTCGCTGCCAGGAAGTCATCGACCGTTGCTGGCAGTTGGGTGACAAGAACCCGATCAGCTTCATCCACGACGTCGGTGCGGGCGGTCTGTCCAACGCGTTCCCGGAACTGGTGAACGACGGCAACCGTGGCGGTCGCTTCGAACTGCGCAACATTCCAAACGACGAGCCGGGCATGGCCCCGCACGAAATCTGGAGTAACGAATCCCAGGAACGTTACGTTCTGGCAGTTGGCCCGGCGGACTTCGAACGCTTCCAGGCAATCTGCGAACGCGAGCGTTGCCCGTTCGCCGTGGTCGGCGAAGCCACCGCAGAGCCGCAACTGACGGTCACCGACAGCCACTTCGGCAACAGCCCGGTGGACATGCCGCTGGAAGTGCTGCTGGGCAAAGCTCCGCGCATGCACCGTTCGGCCGTGCGTGAAAACGAACTGGGTGACGATTTCGATCCAGCCACGCTGGAAATTGCAGACTGCGTCGAACGCGTTCTGCATCACCCGGCCGTGGCGAGCAAAAGCTTCCTGATCACCATCGGCGACCGCACCATCACCGGCCTCGTGGCCCGTGACCAGATGGTCGGCCCGTGGCAGGTTCCGGTGGCCGACGTTGCCGTCACCGCCACCAGCTTCGACGTCTACACCGGTGAAGCGATGGCCATGGGCGAGCGTACTCCGCTGGCACTGCTGGACGCTCCGGCGTCGGGCCGCATGGCCATCGGCGAAACCCTGACCAACATCGCTGCTTCGCGCATCAACAAGATTTCCGACATCAAGTTGTCGGCGAACTGGATGTCCGCAGCCGGTCACCCGGGTGAAGACGCGCGCCTGTACGACACCGTGAAAGCGGTCGGTATGGAACTGTGCCCTGACCTGGGCATTACCATTCCGGTGGGCAAGGACTCCATGTCCATGGCCACCCGCTGGAACGACGAAGGGGTCGACAAGACCGTGACTTCGCCGATGTCCCTGATCGTGACCGGTTTCGCGCCAGTGGCTGACATCCGTCAGACCCTGACCCCGGAACTGCGCATGGACAAGGGCACCACCGACCTGATCCTGATCGATCTGGGCCGTGGCCAGAACCGCATGGGCGCCTCGATCCTGGCCCAGGTTCACGGCAAGCTTGGCTCGCAAGCGCCGGACGTCGATGATGCCGAAGACCTGAAAGCCTTCTTCGCGGTGATCCAGGGCCTCAACGCCGACGGTCACCTGCTGGCGTACCACGACCGTTCCGACGGTGGTTTGCTGACCAGCGTTGTGGAAATGGCCTTTGCCGGCCACTGCGGCCTGAGCCTGAACCTCGACGGTCTGGCAGAAACTTCCGCCGACATCGCCGCGATCCTGTTCAACGAAGAACTGGGCGCCGTGATTCAGGTTCGCCAGGACGCCACCCCGGACATCCTCGCGCAGTTCAGCGCTGCCGGCCTGGGCGAGTGCGTGTCGGTGATCGGTCAGCCGATAAACAACGGCGAGATCAACATCACCTTCAACGGTGACACCGTGTTCGAAGGTCAGCGTCGTCTGCTGCAACGTCAGTGGGCCGAGACCAGCTACCAGATCCAGCGTCTGCGCGATAACGCCGACTGCGCCGAACAAGAGTTCGACGTGCTGCTGGAAGAAGACAACCCGGGCCTGAGTGTCAAGCTGAGCTACGACGTCAACCAGGACGTCGCCGCGCCTTACATCAAGAAAGGCATCCGCCCACAGGTTGCCGTGCTGCGTGAGCAGGGCGTCAACGGTCAGGTGGAAATGGCCGCCGCGTTCGACCGCGCCGGTTTCAACGCGATCGACGTGCACATGAGCGACATTCTCGCCGGCCGTGTCGACCTGAACGAGTTCAAAGGTCTGGTGGCTTGCGGTGGTTTCTCCTACGGCGACGTACTGGGTGCCGGCGAAGGCTGGGCCAAGTCCGCGCTGTTCAACAGCCGTGCTCGCGATGCATTTCAGGGCTTCTTCGAACGCAACGACAGCTTCACCCTCGGCGTGTGCAACGGTTGCCAGATGATGTCCAACCTGCACGAGCTGATTCCGGGCAGCGAGTTCTGGCCGCACTTTGTGCGTAACCGTTCCGAGCAGTTCGAAGCCCGCGTGGCGATGGTTCAGGTCCAGGAGTCGAATTCGATCTTCCTGCAGGGCATGGCCGGTTCGCGCATGCCGATCGCCATTGCACACGGTGAAGGTCATGCCGAGTTCGAAAGCGAAGAGGCGTTGCTGGAAGCCGATCTGTCCGGTTGCGTGGCGATGCGTTTCGTCGACAACCATGGCAAGGTCACCGAAAACTACCCGGCCAACCCGAACGGTTCGCCGCGCGGGATCACCGGTTTGACCAGCCGCGACGGTCGCGTAACGATCATGATGCCGCACCCGGAGCGAGTGTTCCGCGCCGTGCAGAACTCGTGGCGTTCGGAAGACTGGAACGAAGACGCGCCATGGATGCGCATGTTCCGTAACGCTCGCGTGTGGGTGAACTAAGCGCCGTGTACAAGCTCAGCTTTTTTGTTCCCGACAGTCATGTCGAAAGGGTCAAAAGCTCCGTATTCGCTGCCGGTGGCGGACGGATCGGGGCTTACGATCACTGCGCGTGGCAAGTGTTGGGCCAGGGTCAGTTTCGCCCATTGGATGGCAGCCAGCCGTTCATTGGCGAAGCGGGGCAGGTCGAACAGGTTGAGGAATGGAAAGTTGAGCTGGTGGTGGCGGATGAGTTGATCCGGGCGGTGGTGGCGGCTTTGAAACAGAGCCATCCCTACGAGACACCGGCTTACGAAGTGTGGCGGTTGGAGGATTTTTGATCCCCTGGCCGCTGTAATGAAAAACCCGCCAAGGCGGGTTTTTTGTTGCCCACTATTTAAAAACCTACAAAGGATTGCGTACATTCACCCACAAAAAAGGCGACCCCTTCACAGGAGTCGCCTTTCCTTTTACCGCCGCTAAAACTTACTCGGACAGTTTGTACGCAATCACATAGTCACCTTGCTTGGTGCCCAGCGAACCGTGACCGCCCGCGACGACCAGCACGTATTGCTTGCCGTCCTTGCCGGTGTAGGTCATTGGCGTGGTTTGCGCGCCTGCAGGCAGGCGACCTTCCCACAACTGTTTGCCATTTTTCACGTCGTAGGCACGCAGATACTGGTCGAGGGTGCCGCTCAGGAAACCAACGCCACCACCCGTGGTGATGGTGCCACCCAGACTAGGCACGCCCATGCTCAGCGGGATCGGAACCGGCGAGCTGTCACGCACGGTGCCGTTCTTGTGCTTCCACAGGACTTTGGCGGTGGTCAGATCGATCGCCGCCACATAGCCCCACGCCGGCGCCTGGCACGGCAAGCCCATTGGCGACAGCAGTGCTTCGAGGACCACGCCGTACGGCGCGCCTTTGTTCGGCTGCACGCCTTCGGTTTCGCTTTTGCGCGGGCCTTGGGCCGCGATTTCGGCGGCCGGGATCATTTTCGATTTGAACGCCATGTAGCTCGGGTTCACGAAAGCGATCTGACGCACCGGGTCGACCGAGAAACCGCCCCAGTCAAACACACCGAAGTTGCCTGGGTAAACGATCGAACCCTGCAGCGACGGCGGGGTGAACGGGCCGTCGTAGCGCATGGATTTGAAGTCGATCCGGCAGATCAGTTGGTCGAACGGGGTGACGCCCCACATGTCGCGCTCTTGCAGCGGCGGCGGCATCAGGTTGAGGTCGGATTTCGGTTGGGTCGGGGACGTGTGATCACCTTCGACAGCGCCCTGAGGCACCGGCACTTCGTTGATCGGCACGATCGGTTGGCCAGTGCTGCGATCCAGCACGTAGATGCTGCCTTGCTTGGTGGACGCGAGGACCGCCGGCTTCACGCCGTCAGCGGTTTTCAGGTCCATCAGGGTTGGCTGACCACCGACGTCCATGTCCCACAGGTCATGGTGGGTGAACTGCATGTGCCAGCGTACCTGGCCGGTTGCGATGTCGAGGGCGGTGAGGCCGGCGGCGTGCAATTCCGATTCAGGGGTGCGCGCACCACCGAACTGGTCCGGAGTCTGGTTACCCATCGGCAGATAAAGCATGCCGAGTTTTTCGTCGACGGCGAACATGGACCACATGTTCGGCGAGTTGCGGGTGTAGACCTTGCCTTCGGCAATCGGCGTGGTGTCGTCCGGGTTGCCGCTGTCCCAGTTCCACACCAGTTTGCCGGTGTGCACGTCGAACGCGCGGATCACGCCGCTCGGCTCGTCGGTGGAAACGTTATCGGTGACGTGGCCGCCAATCACCACCAGGTCTTTGGTGACGGCTGGAGGCGAGGTGGAGTAGTAACCGCCGGCATTGAAGCCGCCGATGTTGGCGCTCAGGTCGACCTGGCCTTTGTTGCCGAAGTCTTCGCACATCTTGCCGGTGTCGGCGTTCAGGGCGATCAGACGGGTGTCGGCGGTCGGCAGGAAGATCCGGCGCGGGCAGACGCTGGCGACGGGAGCGCTGGCGCTGCCGGTCGGGCTCTGCTCGGAAGCGTAGACGGCGTCATCGTGATACGACACGCCACGGCAGGTCATGTGCGCCCAACCCTTGAAGTTCGCCGCGTTCTGCGTGGAAAGCTTCGGATCGAAACGCCAGATTTCCTTGCCGGTGTCCGGGTCCAGCGCGATCACCTGGCTGTGCGGTGTGCACACGTAGAGCATGCCGTTGACTTTCAGCGGGGTGTTTTCGGCGGTGGTTTCACCCGGATCGTTCGGCCCCGGCAGGTCGCCGGTGCGGTAGGTCCAGGCCGGAACGAGCTTGTTCACGTTCTGCGGAGTGATCTGTGTCAGAGGCGAGTAACGATCACCGTGGGCACTGCGGCCGTAGGAGTTCCAGTCGCCATCCGGCATGGCTGGCGCGGTGTTGGTCATGCCCGGGACGCTGTCGCGGTCCAGTTGGCCCTTGATTTCACCGGGGTTGGTGAACTGGCTGGCCAGTGCGGCAACACCGGCGAGCACCACGGCGATGCTGAGCGCGCCAGTGCCCGTCTTCGCTTCGCCTTCGCGCAGCAGCGGACGACGGAACCACGGCAGCAGCATGACAATACCCAGCGCGAACAACATCGCCAGGCGCGGCACCAGTTGCCACCAGTCCAGGCCGACTTCCCACAAGGCCCATACGGTGCTGGCGAACAGCACCAGTGCGTAAAGCCCGAGGGCGGCGCGGCGGGCCAGAATCAGCAGCACGCCGGTCAGTGCCAGGCCGATACCGGCCAGCAGGTAATACAGCGAGCCGCCGAGCATGCTCAGCTTGATCCCCCCGGCCAGCATGGCCAGGCCCATTAGCAGAAGCAGAATGCCGAGCAGGGTCGGCAATAGACGGCTTCGACTCAAAGCACCATCAGTGCTCATAGTGTGGTTCTCCGTGACGTTTCAAGTAGTCCCGCGCAAGTTCACTGTAGATGACGATCCGGCGCGGGCATGGTTCATATCAATTGGGTTCGTTGATGCAAGTCCCTGTGGGTTAGAACGACGACTGGACCTTGATCCCGCCAATCAGCGCGTCATCGACCTTGTCCACGCCACCGGGGTGGCGGATGTATTGCAGGTTCGGGCGCACGGTCAGCCAGTTCGTGACGTGCACGCCGTAATAGAGTTCGGCGCTGTATTCGGTGTCTTGCGGTGGCAGGAAGGACGGGTCGTCGAAGTCGTAGACTGCACGGGCCTGATTGCTCGCCTCGGCGTTCTTGCGGTACGCCGGATTGACATGAACCCGGGCCATCGCGAAACCGATGTCATCCTTGGTCCGTGCATCGAACAAGCCTTTGTAGACGACGCCCGCCTGCACATAGTTGTCGATGGCGTTGGTCTTCTTGTCGTGCATCGTGCCGTTGGCGAACACGCTCAGGCCACGGGAGTGGTCGCTGGCACGGCTGGTCAGTTGCTGCTGCACACCGAGCCACACGCCGTGCTTGCTGGACGCGCTGCGGTAGGCCTCGCCACTCAGGGCGGCGGGCTGGCCATTGCGGTCCTTGTAGGCGTCGGTGGCGTTGGCGTTGCTGTAGTAATAACCGGCGCGGTATTCCCCCGGCAGGCCGTTGAGCTTGGGTGTCCAGACCAGTTCCACCGGCAGGATCGCGCCCTGGGTGCCGCTGCCGCTGAGCTTGAAACCATTGTCGCGATCCAGGTTCGACGGGTTCTGCTCATACGCGCCGACTTGCGCGTACAGCTCTGGCGTCAGGTGATATTTGACCCGCATCGCCCATTGGCTGACCGGCCAGTTGTACCAGATGCCGCCGACCCAGTTGCCGACCTGAGAGCCGCAGAACGCCAGGTTCTGGAAGTCGCAGGGGAAGCTGTTGAAGTCTTCGCCTTCGCCGAAACGGCCGACCTTGATGTCGAGCTTGCGGTCGAAGAATTTCTGCTGATACCACATCTGCGTCAGGCGCCAGGTTTGCCCGCGGCCCCAGACTTCCTGAGCGGAAGTGAAACCACCGACCCGTGGATCGTTGATGCGGTCGTTGCTGATGTTGTTGCCGTTGCGCTCGGTGATGGTCAGCTGAAATTCAGCGTCGTCCCAGCCCAGGATCTTTTGCAGATCGAGGTGTGCGCCGAGGCCGAACTGATCGCTGTAGCGTGCGGTGCGATCGTGGTCGTAGCCGCCGTGCAGATTGCTGCCCATTTCGCCGGTGTAATCGACTTTGAAGTCGTAGCCTTTTTCCGAAAGCTCGGTGCGCGTGCCGTTCCAGTCGCCGAGCATCCAAGGCGATTCGCTATCAAAGGCCGGTGCAGCCTGAGCGCAGGTGGCGAGACCCATTGCGGTGAATCCGCCGACCAGGTTCAAGGCTTTTCGGCTGGCAACAGCAAGGCAGACAGCGCTGTCTCGCGAAGATTGAAAATAAGGCATAGAGAAGAAATTCTTGGTCTTTTTCTAGGGAGTGAACGGGGAACAGCAGGATTGAAGCGAATGGAAGAATCGTTTCAGCTTGTCGGGGCGCAAGGATAATGTTCTGTTACAAATAGAGAAAGCGCTTTTACCGACATGAATTCTTTCGGATTTGGTAACAGTGTCGCGGGGCGATCTGTCGCAGTTCACCTACATTTAACAGATAGCACGCACAGCCCTTCCACCGGACCATCCCCTCGGATAAGGTGCGCGCCTTGCATTTCATTCATCGCTCGAAGGCCCGGCATGACCGAACAGAACAACAACCCGCTGCACGGCGTGACGCTGGAGCAGATCCTGAACACTCTGGTGGAACATTACGAATGGACGGGGCTGGCCGAGCGCATCGATATCCGCTGCTTCAAGAGTGATCCGAGCATCAAGTCGAGCCTGACGTTCCTGCGCAAGACCCCGTGGGCGCGGGAAAAAGTCGAGCGGTTGTATGTGAAGTTGATGCGCACCAAGCGACCGCTCTGAACATGGTCAGCCAGTCTGCCGCGAGGCGTCGTTTTGTGGCGGTGGCGGTGCTGCTCGGCTGGGCAGGATTGAGCATTCAGCTGTACCTGATTTTCTATTCGCGCTGGGCCCTGGGCGCCAGTTTGCTGGGTGGGCTGCTGAGCTTTTTCAGCTATTTCACTGTGCTCACCAATACGTTGGTGGCCACTGTGCTGACCTGCGCACTGACGTCCCGCGAATCCGCTGCACGGCGCTGGTTTTTGCAACCGTGGGTGAGCAGCGGGATTGCCGTGAGCATCGCCGTGGTCGGCCT
Organism: Pseudomonas fluorescens NCIMB 11764; assembly: GCF_000293885.2. NCBI lineage: Bacteria > Pseudomonadati > Pseudomonadota > Gammaproteobacteria > Pseudomonadales > Pseudomonadaceae > Pseudomonas > Pseudomonas fluorescens. The sequence goes on along the minus strand of NZ_CP010945.1, from coordinate 6,798,308 downwards.
GGCCTACAACGTCCTGTTGCGCCATCTGTGGCATCCCGAAGGCTGGCAATGGCTGGCCGATGAGCTGCTGCACGATGTCATGCCGTTGCTGTTTCTGGCCTGGTGGTGGTTGTGCGTGCCCAAAGGCACCTTGCGTCTGCGGCACATCGCGCTGTGGGTGATTTACCCGTTGGTGTATTTCGCGTATGCACTGCTGCGCGGGCATCTGCTGGCGACTTATCCATACCCGTTCATTGATGTGGATACGCTGGGTTATCCACAGGTGTTTGTGAATGCCGGGGGATTGTTGGCGGGGTTTGTGCTGATTGCCTTGGTGGTGATCGCGTTGGATCGCCGTCGAGGCTGATCACACTGACGTCTGATCAACCCTGACCTGCGTTGTTACTCCTCGTCGCTGTCGTCCAGCCGCCAATAGCCGACGGCTTTGAGGAATTGATCGTTCAGCCCGTGCTCGTCCAGCAATACCCGACGAATCTGCCGTGACACTTTGCTCTCTGTGGCCACCCACGTGTACAGATGGCCGGCGGGTATCTGCAATTCCTTCACCGTGGTCAGCAGATTGTTCCTGCCACCGTCGCGCAACACCCAGATCACATTGACCTGCGCCGGGCTTTCGAGCTTTTGCTGTTCCGCGCCGTTCTCCACCTCAATGATCACCAGCGCTCGCCGATTGGCCGCCAAACCCTCCAGACGCCGCGCAATCGCGGGAATTGCCGTCTCATCGCCGATCAGCAAATAGCTGTCGAACATGTCCGGTACGATCATCGATCCCCGTGGTCCACCGATGTGCAGGAATTGCCCCGGCCTGGCCTGCTCGGCCCAGGTCGAGGCAGGGCCGTCGCCGTGCAGGACGAAGTCGATGTCCAGTTCCAGCGTGTCCAGGTCATAGCGCCGCGGGGTGTAGTCGCGCATCGCCGGCATCGGCCCGTTGTCTTTGCCCGCACCGAGAACCAGGGTTTCCAGCGCCGCTTGTTCTGCCGCGTTCTGCGGGAACAGCAGTTTGACGTGGTCGTCTGTGCCCAGGCTGATGAAGCCGGCCAGTTCAGGGCCGCCCAGGGTAATCCGGCGCATGCGCGGGGTCAGGTCAACCACGCGCAAGACTTGCAGGCGGCGGCGTTTGATTTCATGCATGACGCGGTGAATGGTGTGCTCGATCACTTCAGTCATTCAGCTTTCTCCGCAGGGGATTGAACCAAGGGACCATCAACGATGGCTTTGGCGGTGTCGTTGAGCAAAGCGGCGACCCGCAGGATTTCTTCGGGACTCCAGCGACCGTGGTGCAGTTGTAACGCATGACGCAGGTTATGCACCGCTTCGTGAATTTCGGCCGGACGGTCATGGCCGCGTAACGAGCGCTTGCTGACATCGATGCGCATGCGCACCCCGTCCAGTGCAACCGCTTGCTCACTTAAAGACAGACGTCCGGTCTCGGTCACGCTGTAGCGTTTTTTCCCGCCTTCGGCGTCGCCCTGGATCATTTCGCTTTCTTCCAGGAAGGTCAGGGTCGGGTAGATCACGCCGGGGCTGGGGCTGTAGGCACCGTCGAACATACCTTCGATCTGACGGATCAAGTCATAGCCGTGGCAGGGCCGTTCGGCGATGAGCGCGAGCAGCAGCAATTTCAGATCGCCGGGGGCAAACACCCGGGGGCCTCGGCCGCCACGCTCGCGACCGGGGCGTTTCTCGAAGCCGTCGCGGCCGTCACCGTGTTCGCGGTGGGGGGAATGATGGTCTCTCATTTTTCCTTGTCTCTGGCGTGTTTAGATACAACTTAAGATATATCGTAATGGCAAGGCAAGCGAACAGGACCAACGGTCGTCGCCGAAGGACGTAGGGCGGACTTCAGTACAGGGGTGGGAAAACGCCGTTTTGTGGCTTGCTGTTTTAGAGTGGTTGATCTAATTGTGCGCAACTAACAGCGGGAATTTTTAATAGTTACGCCTGAGTAGTATTTTTCTCACAGAACATTTGTTTCTATTTGTCTGTATGCTTTTTTTATTAAAACTGTTTGTAGTATGTTTCTGTCGGGTTAACGGATTAATTATTGAATTTCAGGTTTTTTCTTTCTTGCTATGGGCTGTTGTGACTACATGTTCTTCGGAAGTTTCGTACTTACTTTCTACGAAAATTGGTCGATCATTCTCTGCGTTGAAAGTTGAGCCAAATTGCCACTATCTAAGTCCGCTATTTGCATCGCTCACGCTTTCCACGGATCAATCACTTTGAAAAAGACAGGTACTCAACAATGTTCAAGAAGTTTGCAATCGCCGTTCCGATGACCCTCCTGGCCCTGAGTTCTTCGATGGCGTTCGCTGCGGAAGAATCGCGCTCCTCGATCAACATTACCGCGGAAATCCCGAGCTCGATCTTTTATGCCCAGCCTGTAAACCCGGACTTTGGTAAAGACGAGAGAATGCAATACCGCGTCCTTGACGGAACCCTGACAGACGTGGTTGGCATGTACGATATCAAACACACCGAAGGTTCGGTGAACGCTTACGTCGAAGGCGGCCCGCAACCCTTGTTCAACGGTAATACGGCGAAAAACATTCCCCTGACTTACACCTTCAATGGAAAAGTATTGACCGGTACCACTCAGGAGGTGGTAGGTGACGCCGAATCCAATGGCGGCATGCGCGCGGAACTGCGTATATCCGCCGCCAAACCGGCTGCCGACCAGAACGGCCTGTACACCGTTAGTCCTACTGTGATTTTCGATGCTGTCCCCCGCATTTAAGTCTTGAACCAAGGCTCGTCCTGCTTGGTAGCCTGACCGGTCGGCAGGCAAGTTTTTGTCTGTCGATCGGCTTTAACGAATTTATCCATTGAGTATTTTGTTCATGTTCCCGATGACTCCCATCGCGACGGCGCTTGCCCTTTTTTTTTGCGCATCGGCCTTGGCCGCACCCATGGAAAACGGCAATACACCGAGAAGTTTGTTGGCGCAGGCCAAGGGGCTGCCAAGCGAGTTTGAAGAACACTTCTTTGATGTGCCGCTGGCGGTGCGCGTGGAACGTGACCAACAATTTCTCGGTGAGGCGATGGTCGTGTTAACCCGCGACGACCGCATCACCCTCGTTGACTTCACCGATGTCAGCGACAGCACGATCAAAGCCAGTGAACGCGAGACCTGGACCAATTACCTGAAACAAGGCGTGGCGCTGGGCGACTGCAAGGCGAAATGCCCCGAGCAGCTATTGGCCGTGTACTACAGCCTGGAAAACTCGCTGGTGTCGATTCTCACGGAAAACGCCGAACGCGACGATCAGGTCCAGCGTTACTACAACCAGCCCGAAGGCGGCAGCACCGGGTTGATCGTGCGCAATCAGCTGAACCTCAACGGTGGCCAGAACCAGGACCTCGGTGGTCGTTACGGTCTGGAAGCCAGCAGCAGTCTCGGTAACTGGACTCAAGCGGTGAACCTGCAACTGTCGCGACTGGGCGGTGTGGACAATCAGCTTTATCACGCCGTGCACGAGCTCTACACCCAGCGCGAACTGGAAGGCAATTTTCTGCGCCTGGGTTTATTCACGCCCAACTCGGAAGGCCTGACCCGTCAGCCGCGCTCCTTTGGCGCCAGCCCCGACACCGCGCTGGGCGTCATGTACGGCAGCTCCGACAGCCTGGCCATCAACAACCCGAAACCGGCGGTCTACCCGATCTACGTCACGGCCAATCGGCAGGGTTCGGTGGAAATCTATCGCGACGGTTTGCTGATCAATACTCAGGCGATACCGGCCGGTTTGCAGACCCTCGATACGCGGCCACTGCCCGGTGGCATTTATGAAGTGGAAGTGCGTCTGATCGAAGATGGCCAGATCACCTCCAGCACGCAGGAACTGGTCTATAAACCCAACAACTGGCGCAATCATGACGAGCGCTGGCGCTACAACCTGTTCGCCGGGCGTGAATCGAAAATGCTCAGCAACTGGGATGATCAGGCTGACGGCGAGATGACGGCCGGCGCCGCATTCAACTTCCTGCTGCACCCGCGGGTGATCCTCGGCCTGTCGGGCCGACAGGTGAAAGACACCCTGCAATACGGCACGTCGGTCGACTGGGCGATCGTCAACAACGCGAGTGTCTATGCCAACGTCTACAAGACCGAGGACTACGGCACCGGCCTCGACGTGCAGGGTCTGTATTCCTACGGCAGCGGCAGTATCGTCGCCAGCCACAATCGCAGCTGGCTCGACACCACCCGGCTCTACGACACGCTGCCGGACGGCACGCGAGTGCGGCAACGCAACGTATTTATCGGCCAGACCAGTAACTCTTCGCTGTCGGTGAACCATCGGCTCACCAGTAAAAGTTCGGTCAATGCCCGGGTGTCCCACAGCGAGGGCAACACCGAAGGCGTTGGCGTGGATCTGGGCTGGAGCCAGCGCGGCCGATTGTTCGGCAGCGACGCCAACTGGCGCTTGTCGCTGTTCGACAGACCGGGCAGCTTCAGCTCGGGGAATGACCGTAATCGCGGCGTCGACCTGAGCCTCAACATTGCCCTGGGCGGTCCGGGCGAACAGATCTCCGGCAGCATCGGCACTCGTACCGATCGCGACGGCGGGCGCGATAACAATGCTTCGGTCACCTACCGCAAAGACTTGCAGGATCACCTGCTGCAAAGCGTTTCCGCCACGGCCATCACCGACACCTATGGCATCGGCATGAACGCGATGGCGACGATGCAATCGGACCTGGCCAACGCCGACGGATTTATCCAGCGTTCCTCTTACAACAACGACTTCACCGGTGGCCTGAACCTCGACAGCACCGTCGCCGTCGGCGGGCAAAAAATGGTCATGACCAGCCAGTACCACCGCAACGGTGCGGGCATGATCATCGATGTCGAATCGGACATCGATGACATCGCCCTGCGTGCCGACGACTTGAGCGGCGGCAGCGCGATACTCAAGCCGGGGCGCAATTTCGTACCGATCACGGCTTACAAAAGCAGCTCGGTCAGTTTCGATTTCGAGGGCAATCACGTTCCGGCTGCAACCATCCAGCCGGCGCGCTCCAGCTACCACCTGAACAAGGGCGGCGTGGACTATCGCCAGATTCGCGTGATGAAAACTCTCACCGTGCTCGGTCGTCTGATCGACCCTCAGGGCAAGCCGCTCAAGGGCCACCACATCATCAACCACGCCAGCCGTGGGGTGAGTGAAGTGGACGGCTTCTTCTCCATGGAAATGAACGCTGGTTCCCCGACCCTGGAAGTGCGCCACGGCAACCAGTTGCTGTGCCAGTTCCGCCTCGACCCGAGCAATGGTCGCGCGGAAAACAACGTGCTGATGATCGGCGACCTGCGTTGCACGCCGGACACCCTGGCGGACGTCGCCGATACCGTGCAGAGGGCGGGTTGATGGACGCTGCTCAATTTTCTGGAGTTTTTAATGTGCTGAAATCATTGACTGCCCTCGGGCGTACGAGCACCAGCGCCTTGCTCCTTGGCGCCTGCCTGATCGTTTCGGCTCCGCAGATCGAGGCCAGGGTTATGCCGATTACAGCCACCTTCAACCCTGACCCGAGCAATCCGCAGAAGAATGAGTTCAGGAATACCACGCCTAATCAGGGCTTCTGTCGCAACTATCCCGCCATCTGCAAGACTCACAATATTTTCAGCCTGCGCTCCCACGTGGGGAATGTTCCGTTCGGTGGTCCCATCCTGCCCAATCACCAGGATGTGCGACAGGGCGCGATGATCAAGACGCCCGCCGCGTGGCGTTCGTTGACGGTCCTTAATCGTGACACCGGCGAGCTCGCCGAGGTGGAAATCCGTATAGCCGGGCTGGGCGGTGTTCACAACCTCAGTAATGATGTAAGACAGCTTACCGGCGAAACAAACACCAATATGGCTCACAGCGTGCTGTGGGGTGGCACCAGTTGGCAAACGGCGCCCAGTCCATGCGTGGCGATTGGCCCAAATAATCAATACGGATTTACCGGTTATCAGTTCTTCTGGCTGACGCCTCAGGAAACGGTGTGTGCGAAACAGGCGAAGTTTCTTATTCCCGGTTTCAATTTCAGCTATCTGGATTTCACCTACGAGCTGCGCACCCCTGACCCGCTGAAAATGTCCACCGGGGTGTACACCGGGACCCAGGTGTACACGATCGGCCCGGGCGGCGACTTCGATCTGGGTGACATCGTTGTGCCCTCGGACAACATCATCCAGCTCGACTTCACCCTCACCGTCGAGCACACCCTCAAAGTCGAAGTCCCGCCGGGTGGCAATCGCGTCGAACTGGTGCCACAAGGCGGCTGGCAGGCCTGGCTGCAACAGGGCCGCAGACCCACGCGGCTGTTCCGTGACCAGACCTTCAACATCTCGGCCAGTTCGCGCTTCAAGATGAAACTCGAATGTGAGCACACCCAAGACAGCAGGACTTGCTCGTTGCGCGAGCCGGTATCCGGCAATTTCGTGCCGCTGAACGTCAGCGTCAGCCTGCCCCGTGGCTTGAGCGATGCAAGCGGCAGAGCCGTCGAACGGCGGCCCTTGCTGATGGATGGCAGCGGTACCGAACTGTTCCAGCCGGCGTTTTACGTGGAGCGCAGACCCGGAACGCTGCACTTCGAGATTCCTTCCCGCGAAGTGGAGCAGATGCTGCAACCGGGTCATCAGCGACAGTATTCCGGGACTGTGACGGTTGTCTGGGATTCGGAAGTTTAGCGGGTCGCACTTTGCTGTAGTTCATTTGACGAGGTTCAGAACAATGAAATCCCTGTTGGCACTGTTTGGTTTTTTACTGGTTGCACAAATCGCACACGCTGGGCCGAGCATCAATATCGGCACGGTTTACGACTATCTGGATGGCGACAAAAGTACGTTCTTGAAACGCGTGTTCAACGGCGGCGACAGCACCGCGTTCGTCAAGGTCAACATCCTGGAAATCCTTTATGACGCCGACGGCAAGTCGCAGGAAGTGCCGCTCGAATCCAGTGCCGACGGCAGCGCCCGGGACGGCTTGATGGCCAGCCCGGCGCGGCTGATCGTGCCCGCCGGTGGCATGCAGGGCACGCGACTGCTGTACATGGGCGAGCGTGATCGCGAGCGATACTTCCGCGTGCGTTTCGTGCCGGTGGTGCCCGAGAAGGAAGACGAATTCGCGGTCTCGGGTGAAGAACGCGAGGAATACAAGAAAACCCTCTCCGCCGGCGTCACGGTGCTGGCCGGGTATGGCGCGGTGTTTTTCGTCCGTCCCAAGGATACGCGTTACGCCAGCGTGATCGAGAACGACGCGAGCCGTTACCGTATCCGCAACAACGGCAACACCGTGGTGGTGATCGACGAATTCAAGGACTGCGCGGTCAAGAAAGAACAGGACTGCCAGCCGACTACCAAGCATCACATTCTGGCGGGCCGCAGTTTCGAGTTCGAGAAACAGGCCGGTCGCGAGTATCGCTTCACCCTGGTTGAAGGCGAGAGCAGCAAGAAAATCGACGTGAAAGGCTGATGATCATGTTCAGAAAACTGATGGTATTGCTGATGCCAGCGCTGGTTCTGTGGGCAAGCAGTTCGGCGTTTGCCGCTCGCGAGGTGCATCAATTCGACGTGTTCGTGACGATCCCGAGCCAGGCGTTCTACGTCATCCCCGCTGACCCTGGCTGGATTCATCGCGAACAGAAATTGCCATGGAATCTGGCGACCTCGACGTTGGGCAGCTTGCGCAAGTATTTCGATGTCAAGAATGAGTCCGGTTCCATCGAAGCCCGCCTTGAGGGCAGGCCCTATCTGTCCAACGGGACGGATGCCCATGACATTGGTTTGCGCGTGCTGTTCAACGGCCATGTGCTGAATGAACTGAACAGTAGCGAGGTGGTGTCGATGAGCGATGCCGCGCCGGGTAAACGTGTGTTGCTGGAGATCGTGCCGATGCCGCCTGTGGATGGGATTTATAAACCGGGCAGCTATTTCGGCAGCGTCAATTTGATTTTCAACGCAGTGCTGCCGGGTGCGTGATGCCATGCAGGATTGGCTGTTGACCTGACTCGTTTCAGAGGAAAAAACATGAATCATTCACATGGCATGGGGCGGCAGGTACTTTGCTGTGTCGGGATCGGGATTTTATCGTTGCTCACCTGTTCTTCAGCCTGGTCGGAAGAAGTCTCGATCCTGGCATCGTTCAGACCGGATTCTGCAAACCCTCAGCAGAATAAATTCAGGAATGACACACCTTCCAGTGGTTATTGCGCGAGTTACCCTGGCGAGTGCCGTGACAACGACATGTTCAGCCTGCGCGTGCCGATTCAGTTCAACTCCAATGCGGCGATCCAGGCGAATCACCCGTCGCCGCGCCAGGGTGCCACGTTCAAAGTCCCTGCACAGTGGCGCGAGTTGTCCGTAGTGCATGAAGCGACGGGTGAACCCGAGACGGTCAAGGTTCGAATTGCAGGTCTGGGCTCCCAGTATGTGACGGAGGACGTTATCAGTCTTGTCGGTGGAGGGAGCGACTATCAACTAGCCCACGCTCAACTGTGGGGCGCTGATTGGGTGTATGCGCCCGCTCCCTGTCTTTATAGTGGCGTAGCGTTTTACGGGCCGAATCGCTATGCCTTTTTCTGGAAAACACCAGCAGAGGCCAGCTGCGATAAGCAGGCCAGGTTCAACGTGCCCTGGTTGCGTTACAACTATCTGGATTTCGCCTATGAACTGTTCACACCCAACCCGTTGGGTATGTCTTCGGGCCGTTATTCGGGAAGCCTGACCTACAGCGTTGGACCGAATGGTGATTTCGACATGGGTGACGTCATGCTGCCAAGCGATTCGACACTGAAGCTGAATTTCACTCTGGAAGTGCAGCACACGCTCAAGGTGGAAATTCCACCCGGTGGCAATCGCGTTGAACTGGTTCCGCAGGGCGGCTGGCAAGCGTGGCTGACGCAGGGGCGCAAGCCGACACGGCTGTTCCGGGATCAGACGTTCAATGTGTCTTCGTCGAGTCGCTTCAAGATGAACCTCGACTGCCAGTACACCATGGACGGTAACCGCTGTTCGGTGCGCGACCCGGTTTCCGGTCATTTCGTACCGCTCGACGTCAGCGTGACCCTGCCCAATGGCCTGGTGGATGCCACCGCGCAACCGGTCAACCGCCGACCGTTGCGGCGCGACGGCATTGGAACCGAGCTGTTCCTGCCACACTTTTATGTCGATCGCAGGCCGGGAACATTGCACTTCGAGATTGCCCGGGACGAGGTCGAGGAAATGATCAAGCCCGGTACCGCCCGATCCTATTCCGGCCTTGTCACGGTCGTCTGGGATTCGGAAGTGGGTTAAGGGTTGAACCCTGATGCATCACTCGATGCATCAGGGTTTTGCCGATTACTGCCGTGCGTCTTTTTGCAGCGCTGCACGGGTCAGCTTTCTGCTCAGCTCTTTTTCTTCGTAGCCCATGTCGTGAAGCAATCCGCCGTAGACCTCATCGGTCATGTCTTGATCAGTCAGTACCACGCTCTCATCAATATCCAGTCGGCGAGCGAGGTCCAGCAGGCGTTGTTTGAGTGCGCGTCGTTGCGCAATCTGCTGGCCTTTGGCGTTGGCCCAGGCGTGTTGGACTTCGCGCAACTCTTCCAGCAAGTCGCTCCTGGCTTCGTACAGCCGGGTGTTGCGCCGGAACTCGTTCGGGTAGGTGTCACGCAGGTATTTCTGCCAGAACGGCTGTTCCAGCATGTCGTTGACCAAGCCATCGCCCGCTTCCATCGACATCACCGTCTCGAAGGCCGTGTCGAGGGTTTCGGCGCTCACGCCGGCTACACGGCGATACAGCATCGACTCCGATTGCCAGGGTAAACCGAGGCGCTGGGCCAGGCCGGTTTCGTAGGCGAGGTACACCTCCACTTCATCGGGATTGCCGGGCCGGCTGCCGAAATCGGCACGGGCAATGTCATCCACGCGCGCAAGGCGAGCGGCGCCCTTTGCCAGGTTCACCAGTTTGCTTTCAAGGACGGCGTTGGACGTCGACAGGGCATAGGCTTCGGAGGCGAGCACCTTGATGCCCATGTGGTTGAACACCTGGGCCCCGGCATCGGCGCAGGTGGTGGGCGCCCTGGCCATTTCGAACAGATCCTTGCGCAACCCGGTGTCCAGATCGATGGCTTCGATCATGCGCCATACCCGGCTGCTGAGCTGTTGGCGCAATTCGCCGCCGGCCCGGTAATCGGCCGAGCGGGTCTGCTTCTGGATCAAGGCAAAGAAATCTTCAGAGCCAGGCTCGGTCATCAGATCGTGCCAGGCTTCCTCCCGAAAAGTCCCCAGCCCTGAGACCTCGGCACTCCACCAGACCGAGTCGTCTTTCATCGGCCACAGGTTCATCGTGTCTCGTGCAGCGTCGGCGTAGACCTGTTTGGGTGCGATGCCGACTGACCGTCGATACGCTTTGAAAATGACCAGGTTTTTGTCCGAGAGTTGCTTTTCGTACAAGCGGGTCCGCGCCAGGAGGAAGGCATCCTCGGAGCCGGGTACAACCGTCGGAATGACGCTGATCGGGTTCTCCTGCAAATCCAGAAAAAAGCCACGGGGTCGACGCTTGTTGAAGGGGCCGAACAGGCCATCGGGCCAGGTGGTGGCCCCGGTGTTGCTCAAGCTCAGGATTCTCAGTTTGGGCATGCGCCCGACGTCCGGGAGCCTGCCCAGTTGCCTGTTGTCATCGAGCCTGAGGGTTTCCAGGCGTGTCAGGTTGCGCAGTTGCTCGACGGCGGACGGGGTCAACGTGATGTCGTTGTTCATCAGCCGCAAGGTTTGCAGGTGGTGCATCTTGCCAATGGTTTCGGGCAGTCGCGTCAACCCGCAACTGCGGGCGCTCAGTTGCCGCAGATGAGGGAAGTCGTTCAACAGGCCGGAGGCGGTTTCAGAAAAGGTCGTGCGGTCCAGATTCAAGGTGCTGATCTGATCGAGGTAGTGTTTGATCTCCGGCAGATCCTTCCACCAGCGTTCGAGGTCGAGCACCTCGAACTCCGTGGACAGGTCCAGCGCATAACCGCCGTCGGCTGTGAGACTGCGCTCACCAAAGACCGTGGACTTGCGTTTGAAACAATCGATGAACCGTTCAACGATGTGCAACCCGCCGCTGTTCATGAATCCGCGTTGATCCGGGCCCCAACTGTCCGGCTGCTGGTAGCGCCAGCGATTGAACAGCACCCGCAGGTCATCCAGTTCGCGGTCCAGTCGGGTCAGTGTCTGATGCCCCTGTTCCTGCGATCCCAGGGAGCGGACGAAGGTATTGACCTCGCGTTCGTTGAAGTGGGGGTATATATCCTGCACCCGTTCGGTGAGTGTGGCGGCTGTCGTGGAGAAACCGGGGCCGCGCAACAGCATCATGGCTTCGTGGTCCGCCGTCGGGCGGATCGGCGGTGCGGCGAGGGCAGTGCGGCGCTGCGCCGGTGTCTCGGTCTTGGCCATCACCCATTGCTTGAGAAAGGCACCCTGGCCCGGCCGATAACCCAACTGCGCCTGTTTGTCTTTCGGCAACGCGTTGAGGACCGCTTCGTAAAAATCCGTGGCTTCGTGCAGTTTGTGGTTGGCGGCGTCCCAGACCTCGAACTGGTTCACATCATCCTTGACCAGCACCCGGACCGTCGCCGAATCGTGTGCACCCACGCTGCTGCGCAAGGGGCCGGCATCGTTGCCTTCGCGAACCTCGATGCGCAATTGCGCGAACGTGTCGGTATGAATCCTCAATGCGTTCAGCACCAGGCGTTCGGTTTCCGCTACCCACTGCGCGCCGTCATGAAAGCCTTCGTACGCATGGTTGGTCCGGGCTTCGAAGGCCGCTTCACGCGCTCGGCTTTTCAGGCCCAACGGCAGACGTTGCTCCTCGCTCAGGCGCATGAGGTCGGCAGCGTCGGCACTGTTCAGCAGCGTCTGTGCCGCACGGGTTGGCAGCTCGGGAAATGCCTGGCGAACGAGCCGGATCTGCGGATCGTCGGACGGTTGGGCACCTTGGTAAAGCTGATTGACGATGTCAGCGTTCAGTCGACTGGCTTCGTCCGCCAGACGATCACGCAATGCTTGCACCCGTTCGCTTTTGACGGTTGACCGGCCGAGCACCGCTTGCAGCTCTTCCTCGCTGAGGAACTCGACAAGTCTGGGCGCAAACTGCTCGCTCATGAGCTGCGACTGGCTGGTGGACAGCGTCTGCGCCTCGCTCGCCTCGGCATTGCCGTACTGGCGGTACCGGCCGCTCATGTCGACGTCTTCGTAAACCTTCAGGGCTTTATCCGCCGGCCAGCCGTCCAGGTAAGTCGCCAGGGGTTCAAACCACCAGGAGGCAGGATCCAGGGGCTGGCCGGTGCGAATCCGTTCAATGGCATGTCGGGTCTGTTGCTGGATGTTCAGGCGTGTGAGGCTGTCGTCCAGTAGCGGTGGCGGGGCGGTGTTGTCGACGTACATCCGGCGCAGCGCAGCGTCGTCAGTGCCGCTGGCGATGCGAGCGTTGTCCAGTTGCAGGTCGTTGAAGCCATCCACCGAGTGGCCGAGGCGACGCATCAATGTCGGTCGATCCCATGCTCGCGGGTTCTCGGCTTCATGAGTCCAGGCACCGCGGCCGTTGTGTCTTATCTCGGGTAAATAGGCATTGTCGCGATGTGGGTGTTTGACACGGTAGTTGCCGGTTTGCGGGTCCTTTTGCACGGCGTAGTGCTTGTTATCCAGTGGCAGAATGTCCTGGCCTTCGTGGGCATGCAGTCCCAGCGCGTCAGGGCTGGCGTCAGCCGGCAACTTCATATCGGCCCGCTCATAAGGCTTGAGGTCGGGATGCCACAGCCGGGGTTCGCCGTTGGGCAGGGTGACCGGTTTCATGCCTTCGATCAGCGGTGACAGTTTCAGGCGTACAAGGTTTCCGATCTTCGCGCCGGCGGCAAACGCCACCAGCGAAAGAACGTCCGAGACCACACCGGCAATATGTTCGCCGGCTTCGGTCCACATCCCGAAGGTCATGTCGACAATGCCTTCGACGACGTCGCTGGTCATCTGATACACGGAGTAGGCCATCATCATTTCACCCAGCCCGGGAACGAACGGCGTGACGACCATCAGGGCGATGTTGAAGATGTCCGAGACTATTTTCTTGAAGTTATCCCACCAGGCCCATCGGGCATTGGAATCGGCATCGGCGGTGGACACCGCAATGTGCCGGGCGTCATTAAGGACTTTGTTGAGTTTTTGCTGGAAGAGGTACTCCCAGAGTTCGCCGGGAATCGGTGCGGCTTTGACATGCAGATTAGGGTTGTCAACCGGCACTTCCCGCCAACTCGGCCCCTGGTCCAGCGGCTCTTTCTGATGCCATTTCACCTCGAACAGACGTTGTTGCAGCCCACCGAAAAAATGCCCTCGATCTGATTGATCGACGAACCGGCTGAAGTATTGCTGGTAGGTCATGCCGGTGGACGATGCGATGTCGTTGTCGCGCAACTGACGCGTCAGTTCATTCATGAACGCGACGGTCGAGGGGTACTCTTTCAACGGGTGCTCAGGGTCCTGCGGGACGTAAACAATCACCGGTGTCACGTCACGGATGCGTTGTTCCGGCCTCGGTGCGATCAACACGATTCCGGTCAGCAGGCTGTCGAGAATGGACAATTCGGCGAAGTGCATCACCCGGCCTTTGCGGGTCAGGTTGCGCTGGCCATCGAGCATCTTCAGGACCAGGTCGCGGGCCTCGGCATCGATCTCGCCTGTCAGAACGGCCAGTTCAGCGGCCGCTTTGAACGCGGCTTTTTCGCTCTCGACGATCTTGCGTTTCAAAACAACCTGCGCGAGGCCGTCACTGGGCAGCAACTGTTCTTCGAGGTACTTCGTGTAACGCGCCCCGATATCCAGTTCGCGACAGAGGCTCTGGAACCGGGCAATGGGCATTTTGCGTTTGATCGGCAGGATGTCGAAGTGCCCGAGCGCATCAGGCTGGCTGATGTAATTCGAGTCGACCTCGCAGGTTTCCTTGCTCGAGAAGTTATGCAGTGCCGCGTCCAGCAAGGAAACGGTTCGGGTCACCACGCCGTTGATGTTGCTGGCATACCAGGGAAGCTGTTTGGGTAGATAAAGGTACAAGCAGGTTGTCTTTACATCGACGTCGACACCGAACTGTTTCAGTAACGCGTCGGTCAGCAACGGTTCGGCGAACTCGTAAACGCCTTGCACCTTCTCCATGACCTGGTCGACTGTGTCTTGAGCGGACCAGAGTTCAAGGTTGGCTTCCTGTAACGGCGTGTGATCGAAATCCCTGGTGGTCTGTACCCAATGCCCCGAAGTCGCTCGAGAGAGGCTCAGCTCCCGAATCCGTCGCAGCGAAGCACCCTTGAAAGCGGGGTGGATACGGCGCTTGATGAACGCGTAGTGGCGGCCTTTGTTGTCGTCGTCCCCGGGGGTCGGTAGCGCTGATATACGTCCGTGTAAGTCAGTCATGCTTTTCATAAACCTTGAGCATTAAGTGGAGTGACCAGCCTAACGCCCGAGGCTCAAAGTAAAAGTTTGAATTACCGCTGCTTGATCCGCGTTCCTCTGTGAAAAGACATTGGAATTATCAATGCCGAAAATAATTAATTACCGCCATTGTTTATCAGCGTCGCGCCACCTCCACCGGCAGGCATTGGGTATGCGTGCCGGGTTGCAGATACGGCGTGAGAATCGGTGCCATGCCCTTGAGCACCTGCACAGGTAGCGCCGAGGTGAACTTGAAGGCTTCGGCCGTGCGCCCGGGCACAAACGCGGTCATCGTGCCGAAGTGGCTTTCACCGATAAAGAACACAAAGGTGGCGGTACGGTTGATCGACTTCGAACTCAGGATTCGCCCACCGGAGCCAATGGCTTCGATGCGGTTGTCCCCGGTTCCGGTTTTGCCACCCATTCCCAACGGTTTGCCATCGGGTGTGATGAAGCTGCCGGAAACGCGTTTCGCCGTACCGGCATCGACCACTTGTGACAAGGCCTCGCGCATGGCCGTGGCGACTTCGGAGGGCATCACCCGTTTGCCCACATCCGGATCGTTGATCAGCTTGGTTTCATAGGGCGTATTCGCGGCGAAATGCAGGCTGTCGATGCGCAACGTCGGCATGCGCACGCCGTCATTGAGAATGGTGCCGATCAGCTCCGCCAGCGCCGCCGGACGGTCGCCGGAACTGCCGATGGCGGTGGCCAGCGAGGGCACCAGGTGATCGAACGGATAGCCGACTTTCTGCCAGCGCGCGTGAATGTCGAGAAACGCCTCGATTTCCAGCATGGTGCGGATACGGCTGTCGCGGGCGCCCTTGTGACGACTCTTGAACAGCCAGCTGTAGACTTCCTGACGCTCGAACTGACTGGCCTTGACGATCTGGCTCCACTTGGCATCCGGGTTGTTCAGCAGATAGCCCATCAGCCACAAGTCCAACGGGTGAACCTTGGCGATGAAGCCCTGATCCGGCAAGTCGTAGCGGCCGGGACTGTAATTTTCATAGAGCCGTTGAAGGCGTTCATCCGTGAGTTTTTCGGTGAGCTTGACGCCTGTGAGGTGCGCGCGCACAAAGGTGTTGAAGCTTTCCTGGCTGGCCTGCGGCAGCAGATAACGATGCACGGCGGCTATACGGATCGGCGTCGGGCGCATGCTGTCGAGGAACGTTTCGAGCCGTGCCTGGGTGTCCTTGTTCTTGTACTTTTTCCAGAACTTGAGCAGGAACGAAGTGCCCTCGCGGTCGGCGAACTCGGCCAGGTATTCCTGACGCCGGGGATCGCGGTCGTCGCCGAGCAGTGCAGCGCTGTTGTTCGGGCCGGAGTAGGTGGTGTAGCGCACCAGATCGCGCATCAGCCGAATGAACGGCAGGTTGATCGATTCGCGCAGGGCATCGCGCAGGGTCGGCAGGCGGCCGTTGTCTTCCTTGCGGAAGTTGACGAAGGTGTGCAGCCCGCCACCGGTGAAAAAAGCTTCGCCGGGGCTGGCGGAGTATTTGCGGTCCAGCGCGGCGCCGAGCATGGCCGGCAGGTTTCGGTCCTTGTTCTCAATCAGGTAATCGACAGCCCAGCGGCTCAGGCGATCCTGATCCGGGACGTCGACTTTCTTCAATTCCGGTACGGTCATTTCGGCGTACTTGTCGTGCAGCTCGGCGATGATTTGCAGATAAGTGGTCAGCACGCGCATTTTCGCGGTGGAGCCTAACTCCAGCTTGCTGCCCTCGTTGATGTCGAATGGCTGATCGGTGCTGTCGGTCTGCACCCGCACCCGCGAGCCGTCCGGGGTCAGTTCGAACAGCGTGAAGCTATAGCGCACTTGCGTGGTGCTGGTGGGCGTGAGCAGGCGTTCGCCCATCAGGCCGATTTGCGCGGCAAAGGCGGGGTCGGCCAAATGCTTGAGGTATTCGGTGGCCTGGGTTTGCAGGTCACCTTGCAGGGTGGTGGTGGCCGACAGATCGAGGCGATCAAGGTCGTACAGCGGCCGATTGAGCAAGCCGCCCAGTCGACTGCGCGCCACGCTGATGCCTTTGTTGGTTTCGATCGGTTGAATGGTCGGCTGGGTCTGCCAGTCGCGGTAGGTCACTTTGCTGGCCAGTGCGGCCGCCGCAAACGGCGCATCGATGACATTGTTCTGTGCCAACAGACGAATGTGACTGTCGGTGAGGTCGGCCAGTTCGTCACGGCCCTTGGTCAGGTAGTGGGAAGGGCGGCGCTGGGCGATCATCAACGACAGCATCTCACGCAAGGCCAGGCCTTTGGCGGCCAGGCTCTGCGGGTCCGTGGCAGTACTGGCCAGCGCCTCGTTGGCCTTGTTGAAGTCGGCGCCGTACCAGACACGCAGACCTTCGGCCATGCCATGGACTTCGCCGTGCCCCGGCACGGCCGACAGCGGCACGCTATTAAGGTAATCGCGCACGATGTTCTTGCGAGCCTCAAGGGTTTCCGGGCCGGCCTGATAGGCGCGCACGGTGGCGGAAATCATCTGGCGGATTTTTTCCCCGCCCGACACCGTCAAGCCATCCGGTGAATGACGGTATTTTTCGAGTTGCGTCGCCAGGGTACTGCCGCCCGCTGACTGGCCGGGCATGTGCAGCAACTTGGCAACCTGCGACCACGCGGCCATGCCGAACCGTGGCCAATCCACGGCGGGGTTGGCCCGGGGTTGACGAGGGTCGAGCAGAAAGCGGTTTTCGATGAACAGCAAACTGTTGACGACCACGGGTGGGATTGCATCAAAGCTCGAATAGAGTTGTTGCGGATATTTGTACTGATACAACGGTGCCGCCCGGCAATCGGTGATCAACAACCCGGCCTGGATCTTCTCCGGGTAGGGCACGAAAAGACCGTTGTCGCTGTAGTCCATCAGCGCCTGGGAAAATCGGGTCTGGGCCGAGATGACGTAATCACGCTTGAGCAATCGCGGCAGGAATTCACCCAGCGAGCTGTAGCCCAATCGCAGATCGAACGGCCCGGTGCCGGGGTAGCGAATGGCGTCGCTGGGACCGGGTTGCAAATCATATTTGAGGGTCGCTGCAAATTTGCTGGCTTCCCGGGATTGAAGCTTCGAGGTGCGCATTTCCTTGGCGGCAGCCAGACCCACGACAATCGCGATAATCAACAGCAACAACCAGAAGGCGCCCCAGCCGTGTTTCGTGCGACTACGGCGAGGTTTTTCAGGTAAAGGCGCTTCATCCAAACGTTCAGTCGGAACCACAGTTTTACTCGAATCGGTTTGCCACAAAGCACCCATAGTCGACTGATCCATTCACGCAGATTGATCGGACTTGTTTGAAGCTTAGACGGTGGTTGGCGATGGTGAAAAAATTGTGGAGAACCAAATGTCAGTATTGTGGCGAGGGAGCTTGCTCCCGCCGGCCCACCCGCCGGTTCGCGCTCGGGCGGAGCCGTCGAAAAACCTGTAGACCGAATCATTCAGACAACCCGCATGTTCAGGGTTCGGGTCTGCTTCGCAGCCCGACGGGAGCAAGCTCCCTCGCCACAGGGACGTGTGGAGTCAGTTGATTAGAGCCAACAAGCATCCCAGAGGGGGTAATCGCCGATTTTCCCGACCAGTCCCGCACGCAATGGGTTGGCAACAATGTAACGAGCATAGGGCAGGAGCTCTTCGCCATCACGGATTGCCCGGTCGTGAAAGCCGGTTTGCCAGAATGCGCCTTCGCGGCGCAGCGCTTGGTTGATTGTAAGTGTGCTGCGTGATTTGGTCGCTTGCATGAGGTGCGCCAAGGTGCACTGCTCAAGTTGCACCAGCCAATGGAAGTGGTCCGGCATGACCACCCAGGCTATCGAGTTGACCCATTCCTGTTCGTGGGCGCGTCTGAGTTCCGCAACCAGCAAGCGACCCAATCGCCAGTTGGCGAAAATCTGGCAACGCTTATGCACAACTGCCGTTATGAGATAGGCCCGGCCTTTTTCTGAAACGCGTCCATGGCGTAGCAAGTGCGAGTTGGGTCGTGGGTGCATTCCTTTGCTTCCTGGAAATAGTGATTTCCATTCACGCTAGCCACACCTCGACCTACACGACGCCTCAAACTTTGAGTGAATTTTCCGAAAGTCCAATTAGCAGCACAATTCCTGTGGCGAGGGAGCTTGCTCCCGCTGGGCTGCGAAGCAGACCTGATCAATGTAATCGTGCTCTGTCAGGTAAAACTTATGTGCTGAATTGCGTCTGCTGCGCAGTCGAGCGGGAGCAAGCTCCCTCGCCACAGGATCGAAATGGCCACAGAAGATCGTGGAAGCTGAAACACGCTAACTAGAGCCTTCTTGACGTAAATACTACGTAGGCAGGGGCATGACGCTGCACCAATACCGTGCAATACTCGGCGGTGTTTCAAATGGCGAAAAATCCTACAAATCCAGACAATCCATCTCCTGAAATCGCATTTTTATCGAGATGTACGCCTGAATTTTGTGATTTATAGAGTGAAAATCTCTGCCGTCAGCTTTTTATACTGCATGCCCCGCTGATCCTGGAGGTTTTGTCCTACAGGACGGTTCTGCCCACGAAGCAGGGCCGGTTTCAGGCAAGCACTGGCTTATCGGTCAGTGCTTCGACACTCGGTGGTCATATCCAATAACAAGACGAGGTTGTACCCCTATGCCAGTCGGCAATCACCTGCCCCACGGCGAGACCGCTCAAGGCGGCCCGCTTAAACGCGAACTCGGCGAACGGCATATTCGCTTGATGGCGCTCGGTGCCTGTATCGGCGTCGGTCTGTTTCTCGGTTCGGCCAAGGCCATTGAAATGGCCGGCCCGGCTATCATGCTGTCCTACATCATCGGCGGTCTGGTGATCCTGGTGATCATGCGTGCCCTCGGCGAAATGGCGGTGCACAACCCGGTCGCCGGCTCGTTCAGCCGTTATGCTCAGGATTATCTCGGTCCCCTGGCGGGCTTCCTGACCGGATGGAACTACTGGTTCCTGTGGCTGGTGACCTGCGTCGCGGAAATCACCGCGGTGGCGGTGTACATGGGCGTCTGGTTCCCCGAGGTGCCGCGCTGGATCTGGGCGCTGGCGGCGCTGGTCAGCATGGGCTCGATCAACCTGATCGCAGTGAAAGCCTTCGGTGAATTCGAGTTCTGGTTCGCCCTGATCAAGATCGTCACCATTATTGCGATGGTGGTTGGCGGCATCGGTGTGATCGCGTTCGGTTTCGGTAACGACGGCGTGGCGCTGGGGGTTTCCAACCTCTGGGCCCATGGCGGCTTCATGCCCAACGGCGTGCAAGGCGTGTTGATGTCCCTGCAAATGGTGATGTTCGCCTACCTCGGCGTCGAGATGATCGGCCTGACCGCCGGTGAAGCGAAGAACCCGCAGAAGACCATTCCCAATGCCATCGGCTCGGTGTTCTGGCGGATCCTGCTGTTCTACGTCGGCGCGTTGTTCGTGATCCTGTCGATCTACCCGTGGAATGAAATCGGCACCCAGGGCAGTCCGTTCGTGATGACGTTCGAGCGTCTGGGCATCAAGACCGCCGCCGGCATCATCAACTTTGTGGTGATCACCGCGGCGCTGTCGTCCTGCAACGGTGGCATTTTCAGCACCGGGCGCATGCTCTACAGCCTGGCGCAGAACGGCCAGGCCCCGGCCGGTTTCGCCACGACTTCGAACAACGGCGTGCCGCGTCGTGCACTGCTGCTGTCGATTTTCGCCTTGCTGCTGGGCGTACTGCTCAACTACCTGGTGCCTGAGAAGGTTTTCGTCTGGGTGACGGCGATTGCCACCTTCGGCGCCATCTGGACCTGGGTGATGATCCTGCTGGCCCAGCTCAAATTCCGTAAAGGCCTGAGCGCCAGCGAACGGGCCGGCCTGAAATACAAAATGTGGCTGTACCCGGTCAGCTCGTACCTGGCGCTGGCGTTCCTGGTGTTGGTGGTCGGCCTGATGGCTTACTTCCCGGACACCCGCGTTGCGCTGTATGTGGGGCCGGCGTTCCTGGTGTTGCTGACAGTGTTGTTCTACGTGTTCAAGCTGCAACCGACCAACGTATCGCAAGGTGCGGTGCCTTCGGCTTCGTAAATCGTTACGCTTGAAATGAAAAAGCCCCGGTCAATTGACCGGGGCTTTTTATTGGCTGATGAGATCTCCTGTGGCGAGGGGATTTACACAGTCAGTATCGGGCGGCGGCGACCTGTGCCGGTGCGGTCAATCGTTTGTTGAAATCAAGCCATGCTCCCAGCAGAGCCATTAACCCGAGCCCCACCAGCGCAGTGAATATCTGCATGGCAAAGGCATCGTCGGTCATGGCGTTGACCATATCGGCCAGTGGCGCCAACAACACGCCGAGGCAGAAAATTTCCAGCGAGTAACGCCCCATGCGACAACTTTGCTGCGCCAGCCAGTTTTGGGTCCAGCCGGTATCCGGCAACAATTTCGCAGTGACGTACGCCAGCGCCAGGAAGTGCAGCAGCCGTACCGGCGACAGGTCGGTCTTGCTGATCGGGTATATCAGGTTGCTCAGCCAGCCCGGCATGACCGCGTCATGAATTTCCGGCCATCGCCACGAGACGGTAATCACGCCGGTGATGACCACGTACATCAACGCACTGATAAACAATGGCTGACGCCGCAGCGCACGAGTCTCGGGTAACCGTGGCCGCTGCCCGTGAGTCGCAGCGGCACCGCCGAGTACAAACAACAGTTGCCAGACGACCGGGTTGAAGTACCACACGCCGTCCTTGATGGCGGCCAGGTTCCAGCCGAACCACGGCGCCAGCAGGTACACCGTCAACGACACCGCCACCACCGCCCAGGCCTTGCGCACCAGCATCGGCAACACCAGCGGCAAACCGGCCAGCAGCACGATGTACAACGGCAGCGGGTCCATGAGGTTGGGTTTGAAGCGCAGCAGCAGTTCATCCACCAGGGCTTGCTGCGGGTTGGTGATGAAATGGTGCATGCCCATTTCTTCCACCAGATCCCGGGTTTCCACATGGCTGTTGGCGAAGAACACGATGCCCATCAGCATCGCCAGCAGGAAAATATGCACCACGTAGAGCACCCAGGCGCGGCGCAGGATCTTCACGCAGGCGATCAGGTAACCATCGCGCTGAAGGATTTTGCCGTAGGCCAGGGCCGCCGCATAACCGGCCAGAAACACGAAAATTTCGGCGGCATCGCTGAAACCGAAGTTACGCGGGGTGATTTGACCGAGGGGGTTGTGGGGCACGTGATCCCAGAAGATGAAGATCAGCGCCAGGCCTCGAAAAAAGTCGATTCGATGATCGCGTTCAAACGTCATGACAGCGGGCTCGTGAACGGGTGTTGAATAAGGAGTGGCCAGCGCCGCAAAAGGTTGCGCGCCGCACATCGGCGGCGCGCAGGGTGGCGCGATTCGTGGGCAATTGCAAAATCCCGATATTACTGAATGTCTCAAATGCCCGCCTTGACCTAAGCTGGATGTACGAATCCGCCCACCGGTCTGGCGGGGCGACGGCGCACAAGAACGACGGCGAACGGACTCTGTCGAACGGTTACACGGCATTGTTCAGGAGCGTGAAACGTGAAGGTTTCGCTGATCGTTCCGGTGTTCAACGAAGAGCAGGCGATCGGCCTGTTCTATCAGGCGGTGCGCCACGAGTTGAGGCTTGGCGGCAACGAGGTCGAGATCGTGTTCATCAACGACGGCAGTTCCGATGGCACGGCAGAGCAGGCCAAAGCGCTGGCGCGGGTCGATGATCTGGTGCTGCTGATCAACTTTTCGCGCAACTTCGGCAAGGAGCCAGCACTGTTCGCCGGTCTGGAATATGCGACCGGCGACGCGGTGATCCCGATGGACGTCGATCTGCAAGACCCGATCAGTGTCATTCCCCTGCTGATAGACGAGTGGCAGAAGGGCGCGGACGTGGTGCTCGCAAAGCGCCGCAATCGTGCCACCGATGGTTACCTGAAACG
Source organism: Pseudomonas fluorescens NCIMB 11764 (assembly GCF_000293885.2). Classification (NCBI taxonomy): domain Bacteria; kingdom Pseudomonadati; phylum Pseudomonadota; class Gammaproteobacteria; order Pseudomonadales; family Pseudomonadaceae; genus Pseudomonas; species Pseudomonas fluorescens. Next base: position 6,775,980 of record NZ_CP010945.1, on the reverse strand, counting down.
CCTCACGGCATCGCTGTTCTACCATGTGCTGAACCGTATTTCGTACACCCGGATAGAGGAAAACGTTGGCGATTTCCGGTTGATGGATCGCAAGGTGGTCGACGTGATCCGCGCACTGCCCGAGCACCAGTTGTTCATGAAGGGTGTGCTGTCGTGGGCCGGATTCACCACGGCGGTGGTCGAATACGAGCGAGCCGGGCGGGTGGCCGGTGCCAGCAAGTTCAATGGCTGGAAACTCTGGAACCTGGCGCTCGAAGGCGTGACCTCGTTCAGCACCGTGCCATTGCGTTTATGGACGTACATCGGCGGCGGCATTTCGATCTTCGCGGTGCTTTACGCGGTGTACATGGTCCTGGACAAGGTTTTCTTCGGCAACAGCGTCCCGGGTTACCCGTCGTTGATGACCGCCATTCTGTTTCTCGGCGGTGTGCAATTGATCGGTATCGGCATCCTTGGCGAGTACGTCGGGCGGATCTACATCGAAGCCAAGCATCGACCGCGCTATGTGGTGCGAGACATCGTCGGCGGCAAAGACCGGCTCGGGCTCTAGCATGGGCCGGTTCAGCGATTTTCTCGGTAAAGAACTGGGGCCACGCCAGGTCTGGCTGTTTTTTCTGCTGGCGACGTTGCTGTATGTCGTGCCTCTGATCCTCGCAGACTACCCGTACATCGATGACAACTGGCGTTCGCTGTCGGCCGGCATGGCGTGGGCGGAACAGGGACGCTTGTTTACCCAGCTGTTCTATAACCTGCTGACGTTCGGCAACGCCGCGCCAAACATCTTTCCATTGCCACTGTTGATTGCCACGCTGGGCATGGCCACGGCATTGACCCGGCTGACGTTTCATTACTTTCCACAGCCAACGATTGCCTGTTGCCTGGTGCCGCTGCCACTTTGGTACAACCCGTTTTTTCTGCAGAACCTGTCCTATCAATATGACGGTCCCGCCATGGCCTTGAGCCTGGTGGCGATGATCTATGCGATCACTTTTCGTCACCCCTCGCGCAGTTGGCAATGGCTGGTGCCAGCGTTGCTGATTGCGCTGGCGCTGGGGCTGTATCAGATCAGCCTGAATGTGTTTCTGGGCTTGTGTTGCCTGGAGTTGCTCAGGGGCGCAAATAACCGATTGGCCTGGCCGCAACTGTGCGAATTGGTTGGCTGGAAAGTGGCGCAGGTGACCATGGGCTGGCTGATGTATTGCGGCAGTGCCGTGGCGTTCATGAGTCAGGATCGCGCGTTGTTGTTGAACTGGGCCGCCGCGCCGCTGCTGCAACTGCACGTCAACATCGGCAGAGTGCTGGAAAAAGTCGTGCTCCTGTTTCATGGCGGATTCGCCTGGGTGTTCGCCGCACTGTTGCTCTGCGCCATTGCCGGTGCTGTCCAGGTGGGGCTGAAGGTGCGTGCGCGTCAGGACAGCGGAGTGAAGAAAAGCCTGATCGGCCTGTTGTGTTTGCTGACCTTGCCGGTCGTGACGCTGTTGGTGTCGGGCGTCGCGCTGTTTTTTCGCGACTTCAACGAGGGCGCCCGGACCTTGATGGGCTTCGCCGTGCTGCTGGTGCTGTTGTTCTACTTGAGCCACCTGGCGCTGGCGCAGATCCACGAACGGCTGCCGCTGTTGCTGATGGTGCCATTGCTGGCGATGTTGTCGTTGTCGTTCGCGTACGGCCGGGTGCTGACGGTGCAGAAAGCCTTCACGACCAGTGCGCTGTTCAGCCTGGAGCGCGACATAGCGACTCATCGACAATTGCGCGAGGCCAAGCGGATTTACATGTCGGTGACGTACTCCGATCACTGGTTGCGGGGGGCTGCGGGTTCGTTCAAACAGATGCCGGTGTTGCGCTATTTGCTGAACATCGACTTTTTCATGCTGGCCGAGAACCTGCCAAAAGTGGGCATTACCAATGTGGTCGCGGAGAAGGAGCGCCGCAATGCGACGCGCGTGGGTTATCAGGGCCATCCACCGTTGCTGGAGCGCCAGTACTACCGGATTTATCTGATCGGTGATTACGGTTTCATCGTCATGAAAGAACCTGCCCCGATCAAGACGCTTCGCTGGTGAAGCGCCCCGTTGGACTCAAGCTGCTGCCATTTCATTCGGTTCAAAACTGTCCGCCCGCGCCATCTGCCACATCCGCGAATAAAACTCGCCGTTGACCTCGCCGGTGAGCAATTCCCCCGGTTTCAAAAACACATGCAGCTGCGAGAACAGCTTGATCTCGGTCGCCGACATGCGCCGCACCAGGTGCTTGGCCGACAACTGCGACGGATGTTCGAGGCCGGCGGCGGCGAGCATTTCCGCCAGTGCCTTGAGGGTGTTGCGGTGGAAGTTGAACACGCGCTGGGCCTTGTCCGGGACGACGAGGGCGCGCTGGCGCAAGGTGTCCTGGGTGGCGACGCCGGTCGGGCATTTGTTGGTGTGGCACGACTGCGACTGGATGCAACCGATGGCGAACATGAAGCCGCGCGCCGAGTTGGCCCAGTCGGCGCCGATGGCCAGCACGCTGGCAATGTCGAAGGCACTGACGATCTTGCCGCTGGCGCCGAGTTTGATTTTGTCCCGCAGGTTCAGGCCCACCAGCGTGTTGTGCACGAACAGCAGGCCCTCGCGCATCGGCACGCCGATGTGGTCGGTGAATTCCACAGGCGCCGCACCGGTGCCGCCTTCCTTGCCATCGACGACGATGAAGTCCGGGAGGATGCCGGTTTCCAGCATGGCCTTGGCGATGCCCATGAATTCCCACGGATGGCCGAGGCAGAACTTGAAGCCCACCGGTTTGCCGCCGGACAGTTCACGCAATTGCTGGATGAAGTGCATCAGTTCGATTGGCGTGGAGAATGCACTGTGCCGCGACGGCGAGATGCAGTCTTCACCCATCTGGATGCCGCGGGTCTCGGCGATTTCCTTGGTGACTTTGTGCTTGGGCAGAATCCCGCCGTGGCCCGGTTTGGCGCCCTGGGACATCTTGATTTCGATCATCCGCACCTGCGGCGTCTGCGCTTGTGCGGCGAAGCGTTCCGGATCGAAGCGCCCGTCTGCGGTGCGGCAACCGAAGTAGCCGCTGCCCAGCTCCCAGGTCAGGTCGCCGCCGTTTTCCCGGTGATAGGCGCTGATGCTGCCTTCGCCGGTGTCGTGGGCGAAGTTGCCGAGCTTGGCGCCCTGGTTCAAGGCGCGAATGGCGTTGGCGCTGAGGGAGCCGAAACTCATGGCCGAGATGTTGAACACCGATGCCGAGTACGGCTGGGTGCACTGCGGGCCACCGACGAGGGTGCGGAAACTGCTCGGGTCACTCAACGGTGCCGGGCGCATGGAGTGGCCGATGAATTCGAAACCCGATTGGTACACGTCGATCAACGTGCCGAAGGGTTTGTCGGCGCTTTCGTTCTTGGCGCGCGAATAGACCAGCGAACGCTGGGCCCGGGAGAAGGGCAGGGCGTCGCTGTCGGACTCGAGCAGGTATTGGCGGATTTCCGGACGGATGCCCTCCACCAGATAGCGGATGTTGCCGAGGATCGGGTAATTGCGACGCACGGCGTGGGGGCTTTGCAGCAGATCGAACAGGCCCACGAGGCTGAGCACGCCGGTGACGGCGGTGATCGGCCAGAGCCAGTCGTGCGCCAGGAACGGCAGGCTGGCGAGGGTGAAGATCACACAAGCGGCAAAGAAGGCGTAGCGGCTCAGGAGTGACAGGCTCATACGGTTTCCTTGGGTTCGGACTCGGTCATTGTTTGGCAATGCTGTTCAAGTTCTGTGGCGAGGGAGCTTGCTCCCGCTCGGCTGCGCAGCAACCGCAAAACCTGCTGACGGGTTCTGTCTGGCTGCACGCGGTGCCTGTATCGGGACCGCTTCGCGGCCCAGCGGGAGCAAGCTCCCTCGCCACAGGCGTTTGCGGCGCCGCAGCGGTTGTCAGGCATTTTGGGCCTGGAGAAAAATCGAAAACAGCTCGGACTGGGATTTGATCCCCAGTTTGCTGTACATGTGTTTCTTATGGACTTTCACGGTTTCAACAGAGATTTCCAGCTTACGGGCGATTTCTTTACTGGAGCAACCGCTGAGCATCAAGCGTCCGACATCCAGCTCGCGCGCGGTCAGTTGTGCACCTTTGAGTTGCTGCACCGAAGCTTCCAGTTGAACGCGCCAGTCACCCTGGACCGGCGCCGGCGCGAGGGCCACGACTTCGTTGATTTCGTAAGGCAGGCGCTGGCGCAACAGGCCGAGCACCCACGGTTGAATCAACGACAGCAAGGCAATCTGTTGACTGCTGAAACGCTGCTTGCTGCCCAACGACAGGCACAGCGTACGGTCACCCTCGAGCTGGCAATTGAACTGGATTTCGTCGGCCACCACATTCAGACGAAAGTAGCGCTGGTAATACTCGGTCAGCTCGAAGTGCTCCGGCGCCACTTCCGAGAGGCGATAGAGCCCGGTGCGCGACTGCTCGCGGCAGGCGATGTAGAACGGGTCGAGCAGGTACAAGCCGCGCAGGTAATCCTGGAACAACTGATCCGGGCTGCCGTCCTCGCCCGGGCATTCGGCGAACACTTGCGGGTGCTGGTCGGCGCTGAAAAGCAGCGCCACCCAGCTGTCGAAAGGCACGTACTGATCCAGCAGGCGCACCAGCTGCGTCCAGAAATTGGGCTTGTCGAGGGCGTCGATCAGTTGCCCGACCGAACGGTGCCAGGCGATGTCGTCTAACGAGAGTGTCATGGGTCTACCCCTATCGGGTTACCCCGGCCGCGTGATTCCCTGGCCGGTTGCTTGCTGCGCATACTGGCGCACAGACAACGACCGGGCAATCTTTCTGCCGCCCGGCCACCAGAACAAGGACTACCCATGAAGGTCGAACTCGCCCAACTGGCGGGCCGTGACAACGACACGGCTTACAACCTCGAACGCGCGCTGGCGGCCATTGCTGCCTGCGCGAGCGACACACAGTTGATCATGTTTCCGGAAAGCCATCTGATGGGCTTCCCGTCCGCCGAGACCGTCGCGGCGGTCGCCGAACCCCTGACCGGCCCCACCGTCAGCGCGATCGTCGCCGCTGCCCGCGAGCGCAACATCGCCGTGGTGATCGGTACGGCCGAGAACGACAACGGTCGCTTCTTCAACACCACGTTGCTGATCACCCCTGAAGGCATCGCGCTGACATATCGCAAGACGCACCTGTGGGCGTCGGACCGCGGTGTGTACGAGCCGGGCGACCGCTACGCCACGTGCCTGTGGAATGGCGTGCGGGTCGGCCTGCTGATTTGCTACGACATCGAGTTCCCGGAAACCGCCCGCGCCCTGGCGCAACTGGGCGCCGAACTGCTGATCGTCACCAACGGCAACATGGACCCGTACGGCCCGACTCACCGTACCGCCATCATGGCCCGCGCCCAGGAAAACCAGGCATTTGCGCTGATGGTCAACCGGGTGGAAGAGGGCGATGGCGGGTTGCTGTTCGCCGGTGGCAGTGCGCTGGTGAATCCGCTGGGCACGCTGTTGTTCGAGGCCGGACGCGATGAAGGGCAGTTTGCGGTGGAGCTGGACTTCAGTCAGCTGGAAGCGGCGCGACAGGATTATCGGTACCTGGATGATCAGCGGCTGAAGTTGCCGGGGGAGAGGGTTGAACATGCTTCTGGACTTCGGGAGCTGTTGATTCCTCGGAGCTGAAGATCTTTGCGGCGCCCCACAATTCATCTGAAAAACTTCAAAACAACAAACGCAACACCCGTAATTTGCGCCGAACTCGGCTCTGCCATAAATCCAATAAAATCCGGAGTAGTCGCTCATGGCTCGTTTGCAACGCACCCTCTCGTTAGGGTCGGTGGTGCTGTTTGGCATCGCCTACATGACGCCGATCATTGTGCTCGGCACGTTCGGCATCCTTGCTCAATCCACCGCTGGCATGGTGCCGGCCGCGTACCTCGCGGCGCTGGTGGCGATGTTCTTCACCGCCATGAGTTACGGCCGAATGGCTTCGGCATTTCCCGTGGCGGGCTCGGCGTACAGTTATGTGCGCAAGGCGATCAGCCCGAAACTCGGTTTCATCGCCGGGTGGGCGGTGCTGCTCGATTACCTGTTCCTGCCGATGGCGATCTGGCTGATCGGCGCGGCGTACCTCAACTCCGCGTTCCCGGCGGTGCCGCAATGGATCTGGGTGCTGGCGTTCATCGGCATCACCAGCGCGATCAACATCGTCGGCCTGAAACTGGCCAACGGTATCAACGCCTTGCTGATGCTGGTGCAGTTTCTGGTGCTGATCGCCTTCGTTGCGCTGTGCGTGCATTACGTCGGCGGCGATGCGAGCACGCCGTTGTGGTCGGTCAAACCGTTCTTCAACGGTGACATGCAGATGCCACTGATCATGAGCGGTGCCGCTATCGCCTGTTACTCGTTCCTCGGTTTCGACGCGGTCAGCACCCTCACCGAAGAAACCCGCGACCCGCGCCGTACCATCCCGCGGGCGATCATGCTGATTACCCTGATCGGCGGGCTGATCTTCGTCGGCGTGTCGTACTTCGTGCAGATTGCGCACCCGTCGTTCCAGTTCGACAGCGTCGATTCGGCGGCCTATGAAATTGCCCGCAACATCGGTGGCGACCTGTTTGTGTCGATCTTCCTGATCGGTCTGATCGTCGGTCAATTTGCCTCGGGGCTGTCGGCTCAGGCCAGCGGTTCGCGTCTGCTCTATGCCATGGGCCGGGACGGCGTGCTGCCGAAATCCTTCTTCGGTACGTTGCATGAACGTTTCGGGACGCCGATCAACAGCATCCTGCTGTGCGCAGTGGTAGCGTTGCTGGCGCTGAAACTGGACGTCACCACCTCGACTTCCTTCATCAACTTCGGCGCGTTCCTGGCGTTCAGTCTGGTGAACCTGTCGGTGATCTTTCACTACTGGATCGGCGGCGAGAAGAAAGGCCTGCGTGAATTGGTGCTGTTCCTGATCTTCCCGTTCATAGGCCTGGCGGCGGATTTGTGGCTGATGGTCAGCCTCGATCACCTGGCGATCTATCTGGGGCTGAGCTGGCTGGCGATTGGCGTGGTGTACCTGGCGGTGCTGACGGGCGGATTCCGTCGTCAGCCACCGGAGATGGATTTTCAGGAAGCCACCTGACCACCGGATTGATGAAGAACCCTGTGGGAGCGAGCCTTTTGTGGTGAGGGAGCTTGCTCCCGCCGGCCGATCCGCGTCCGGGCGTAGCAGTCGCAATGCTTTTGGGGCCGCTTCGCGACCCAGCGGGAGCAAGCTCCCTCGCCACAAGGGGGCGCTCCCACATGTGGGGGTGTGTTCAGGCCGCCGGTTTTGATTGGTGGATCGGCAATTCGACGCGGAAAGTGCTGCCAACGCCGACTTCACTGCGCACCAGGATATTCCCCCGGTGTTTCTTCACGATGCCATAGGACAGGGACAACCCCAGCCCTGTCCCCTGGCCGACCGGTTTGGTGGTGAAGAACGGGTCGAAGATTTTCTGCAGGCTTTCCGGCGGGATGCCGGTGCCGGTGTCGGCGACTTCGATCCATACGGTTTCCCCTTCAGACCCGGTGCGCAGGGTGAGGGTGCCGCGTTCCGCGCCGATGGCCTGCGACGCGTTGACGATCAGGTTCATGATCACTTGGTTGATCTGCGAAGGCAGGCATTCGATATCGGGAAGGGCCTGATAGTCCTTCACCACATCGGCCTTGTACTTCAGTTCATTGGCCACGATGTTCAGCGTCGATTCGATGCCGTTTTGCAGATTCGCCCACTGCCATTCCTGGTTGGAATCCACCCGCGAGAAGTCCTTCAAGTCCCTGACGATCTGCCCGACGCGGTTGATACCGTCCTTGGATTCCTTGATCAGCAACGGTATGTCGTCGCGCAGGAATTCCAGTTCCACCCGGTCACGAAGCTGTTGCAAACGCTCGACCAGTTCGCTGGAACCCATCGCCTTTTCCGCATCACGGTAGGCGTCGAGCATTTCCTGCAGCTGTTTGAAATAGCCATCGAGGGCGCCGAGGTTGGAGGAAATGAAACCGATGGGGTTGTTGATTTCATGGGCGACACCGGCCGCCAGTTGCCCCAGTGAAGCGAGTTTCTCCGATTGCACCAGTTGTGACTCAAGCTGTTTGCGCTCGTCGATTTCCCGCTGCAACGCCTCGCTGGCCTGTTTGAACTGGGCCGTGCGTTGATCCACCAGATGCTCCAGGTGGCTCATCTGCACCAAGGCCCGTTCGGTCATGTCCCATTTGGTCAGCAGGGTGTTGGCCATCTGCTGGACTTCAATGTTGTCGAACGGTTTTTTCAGAATCAGCAGCCGGTCATGGGCCTGCAACCGGTCCAGCAGGTCGTCCCACGAATAGTCGGAATATGCGGTGCACACCACCACTTGCAGGCGCGGGTCTTCCTGCCACAAATGCTCAATCGTCTTCGCGCCGTCCCAGCCCTCCGGCATGCGCATGTCGACGAAGGCCAGCGCATAGGGATGCTTTACCTGCAAGGCATCCTTGAGTTTGCCCAGGCCCTCTTGCCCGCCATACGCCGAATCCAGTTCGAACAGGGCGCGGGTGGATTTCAGTTCACTGCCAAACAGCGCCGCTTCCATCGCGTCCAGCTCGACAGTCGGCACCGGCGTCGGCGTCAGGATCTTGCGGAAATCCTCATGAATGGACGGTGTGTCGTCGATCAGCAGAATGCGCCGGTTCGACTGTTCGCTCATGCTTCCTCCGTGACGGTTTTCAGCGGGATCTGCAGGGTGAACTGCGCGCCCTTGCCCGGCCCGTCGCTGTAGGCGGTCAGGTGGCCGTTCATTTCGATGGCGGCCAGGGCACAGCTGTGCAAGCCGAAGCCATGACCTTCCTTGCGCGTGGTAAAACCGTGGGCAAAGATGCGCGTCATGTTTTCCGGGGCAATGCCTTCACCGTCATCCTTGACGCTGACTTGCAGTGTCGCGTCGTCGACGATTTTGACCCCGAGGGTCATTTGCCGCGGGCGGTTGCTGAGGTCGGACATGGCGTATTTGGCGTTGCTGATCAGGTTGATCAGGATCAGCAGCAAGCGGTGTTTGTCGCCCATGACCTGCGGCACCTCGCCGTACTCCTTGACCACCTTGACGTGATGCCGGGTCAGCGCACCGGCGTTCATGCGCAGGGCGTCCTCGAGCAATTCGCTGATGTGCAGCGGCTCCATCAGATTGTTGGCGCCCGCGTAGGATTGCTGGGTGGCGACGATGTCCTTGATGTGGTCGACGCTTTTGCTCAACTGCGCGAGTTCGTCGGTCATGCTCTGTTGTTCGAGCGCGATGGCCTCCACCAGTTGATTGAGGTAACCGGGAAGCAATTTGCCTTTCTCGTCCCGGGTCAGGAAGGCACCGAGGTCATCCGGGTGTTCGTTGATCAGCTGCATGGCCTTGCCCAACCCCTGGGCCTTGCTGGCGCGCAGTTTGCGGCTGACCAGATCGGCCGAAATGTTGACGCTGTTGAGCACGTTGCCGACGTTGTGCAACACATTGGTGGCGATCTCGGCCATGCCGGCCTGGCGTGCGGTGTCGAGCAGTTCGCTCTGGGTATCCTTGAGCTCGCGGGTGCGTTCTTCCACGCGCAGTTCCAGTTCGTCATTGGCGGTTTTCAGGGCCTTGTTGACGCGATTGATGGTGGTGAAACTGCGCATCAGGTGAATCGCCAGGTACACCAGCAACAGGACCAGCAGCACTGAAAACACCAACATGTAAAAGTGGTAGCGCTGCTCGACCGCATCGGCCTGTTGCTGGTCAGTGTTCAACAGGCTGGTGATGTCGTCCAGACGCTCGGCGACGGGAATCGCTTCGATGTTTTCCAGCAAACGGTTGACCACCGGCTGTTCGCGCAGAATCAGTGAAATGTGGTTGCTTAAAATATCGATCGGGCTGTGAAACTGTTCGGGCAGGCGCAACTTGTTCACCCCGAGCTTGTTCAGACCGACCAAAATGTCCGCGGCCCTGTCGTCGGAGGTGACCTGGGCGAACTCCAGACTGCTGAGCAGCAGATCGTAAGTGTCGGTGGCGATGTTCTGCAGTTGCAGTTTGTCGCCATCGACCAGCCGGGCCAACTGCTCCTGAATATCGTCCTCGGCGGTGGGCAGGAACGCCAGTGAGTTGCGCAGCACAGCGTTGTGGGACTTGAACTGCTCCACCAGCCGGGTCTTTTCCTGGACGGCGGTCAGGTACGTTTCATGGCTGGCACGCCAGATCGGCGAATCGTTGCGGCCGTGGTTCGATTCCAGGGTATCGAACCGCTCCCACAGCTGCGTCATCTCGATCAGCGGCGTGACCAGCGGATCGTAATTGTGGTTGATGGTGATCCGGGCCTTGAGGATCTCGGTTTCCCATTGCGCGTTCAACTGCTTGATGCGACCGATCAGGTCACGGGATTCGGCGTAGGTCGATGTCTGGTTCGAATTCGATTTGATGTACAGGAACAGCAGCGTCGAGGCCAGCAACAAAGCGACGGCCCCCAGCAGGGCAAGACTGCGACGGCGTGACATTTTCATAAGGGTTTGCCTCCCCATTCACCGGTCAGGGTCTTGAGGAATTTGATGATCAGGGTTTTGTCCTCGGCGGAAGGAATGCGCCCGAGCTGGAACTTGAACATCACGTCCACGGCCTCTTCGAGGGTCTTGGCCGAACTGTCGTGAAAGTACGGTGCGGTTACTGCCACATTGCGCAGGCTCGGTACCTTGAACACATTGCGGTCCTCTTCTTCCCCGGTCACCAGATAGCGACCCTGGTCGGTGTCGGTCGGGTTGCCGCGAACCTTGAAGTAATCGCCCATGACGCCGAACTTCTGGAACATGTTGCCGCCGATGTTCACGCCTTGATGGCAGGCGATGCAGCCGTAGTCCTTGAAACGCTGGTAACCGTATTTTTCCTCGGTCGTGAGGATGTCGGTGTCGCCCAGCAGGTATTGATCAAACCGCGAGTTGCTACTGAGCAGCGTACGTTCATAGGCGGCCAGGGCGTTTTGCACATTGTTCATGGTCACGCCGTCCGGGTAGGCATTGCCAAATGCGCTGTGGTACGCAGGGTCGGCGGACAGCACTTGCACCACGTGCTCCCAGTTGCTGCCCATTTCGCTGGGGCTCTTCACCACTTCATGGATCTGGGATTCCAGGGAGTTGGCGCGGCCGTTCCAGAACTGCCTGAAATTCAGGGTGGCGTTGAACACGCTGGGGGTGTTGATCGTCACCGGCACACCGTTGAAGCCGATGGAAAACGGTACGGAATCGGCACCCCCTTTGTCCAGATGATGACAACTGGCGCAGGACAGCGTGTTGTTGACTGAGAGGCGCGGTTCATTGAACAACTGGCGACCGAGTTCGACCCGCAGCGGGTTTTGTTGTGGCACCGGAGGCAGTGGTTTAAGCGGTTCATCCAGCGGTGCCGCGACCGCGCTCAGACAGAATCCGAGCAGCGGCACCAGGAGCTGGTGGTGAATGGATGGCGACATCTGATGATTCCTTGGCTAATAGCCCATGTGTCGTTACGCATCGTTCACGTGGCGGTAAATGGAGCAGGTTTCACGGAACACAGATACTGCACGAAGCTGTCCGCTTCCACGGCTTTGCTGAAGTAGTAACCCTGGCCTTCCTCGCAATGATGGGCCCTGAGGAAATTCAATTGTTCGAGGGTTTCCACGCCTTCGGCGATGATGGTCAGTTTGAGGCTGCGCCCAAGACTGATGATGGCGCTGACCAGGGCAGCGTCGTTGCTGTCGTTGCTCAAGCCGCGAATGAACGACTGGTCGATTTTCAGTACATCGATTGGAAAACGCTGCAAGTAACTCAGGCTGGAATAGCCGGTGCCGAAGTCATCGATGGCCAGACGCACACCCAGCGCCTTGAGTCGGTTCAGGGAATTGACGGTGGTCTCGATGTTTTGCATCAACACGCCTTCGGTGATCTCCAGCTCCAGCAAGGACGGCTCCAGGCCTGTCTGTTCGAGGATCTGTTCGATGCCATCGACAAAGTCCCGCTGACGGAAATCGATGGCTGACATGTTCACCGACATGCAGAGATTTGGCAGCCCGCGCGCTTGCCAGGCGCAGGCTTGTCGGCAGGCCTCGGCAAGCACCCATTTGCTCAGCGGGACGATCAGGCCGCTGTCTTCGGCCACCGCGATGAAATCCGACGGATAGACCAGGCCGTGCCCGGGTCTTTGCCAACGGATCAAGGCCTCGGCGCCGACTACCATGCCGCTGCCCAGATCCAGTTTGGGTTGGTAATGCAGGACAAACTCATTGCGCTCCAGCGCCAGGCGAATACCGGTTTCGATGCTTTGCTGATCCCGGGCCCGCTTGTTCATTTCATCAATGAAAAAACTGAAATCGTTCGGACCGCTTTCCTTGATGTTGCGCATCGCGGTTTCGGCTTTCTTGATCAGCTCGATGGCGTCGAAACCGTCATCGGGATAAATACTGATGCCCAGGCTCGCGGTCACGCTCAGGTCATGCCCGGCGATGTGCAGGGGGGCGCGAATGGCGTTCAAGAGTTTTTCGGCGATGCCCTTTGTCTGCTGGGGATGGCGGATATCGGCGAGGATCGCCACGAATTCGTCGGAGCCATAGCGAAACACCGAATCTGACTCGCGCACGGTGGCCACCAGGTTGCGGCTGACCTGTTTCAACATTTCGTCACCGGCCGGATGGCCGAGGGCATTGTTGATGCGCTTGAAGCGATCAAGCCCCAGAAACATCACCGCCAGTTGCTTGTCATGGCGTCGGGACAACGCCAGCGACTGGTTCAGCCGGTCACCCAGCAACGTGCTGTTGGGCAACTCGGTCAACACGTCGTACTGCAACAAATGAGACACCTTGAGCAATTCGTGAACCCGCGCTTCGATGGTTTGCTCCAGGCTCAGCACCTTCATCGCCGCGTCCTGAGCCATCTGCCATTTCCAGGTCAGGGCGCTGGCCATCTGGCGGATTTCCAGGCTGTCGAAGGGCTTTTTCAGCACCAGCATCTGGTCGCCAAACTCCAGCCGTTCGGCCATGGCTTCCCAGGTGTAATCCGAATACGCCGTGCACAAGGCGACTTGCAGGTGTGGATCGGCCTTCCACAGTTGTTCAATGGTCTCCAGCCCGTCCCAGCCCGGAGGCATGCGCATGTCGGTGAACACCAGGGCGTAAGGGTGACCTTCGGCCAATGCGCGTTTTACCAGCTCCAGGGCTTCTTGCCCCTGATAGGCCGAGTCGAGCTGGAACGTCAGCCGTTCCATCGGCAGCGTGCCGAACAGTGCTGCTTCAGTGCCGGCCAGGCTCAGTTCACCTTCCGTTTCGGCGCCGAGGATCTTGCGGAAATCATCATGAATCGAGGGCGTGTCGTCGACGATCAGGATGCGCCGGTTGGTCCGCACGAAAGGGGTTTTCATCCTTTGTCCTCCGTGGACGGCATGATTCTCCCGGCTTTCAGCAACTCGGCAGCCTGTTGGCTGCTGACGGCCTTGCTGAAGAAAAAACCCTGGGCGTTCATCGGTGACCCGGTGGCCATCAACGAACTGCGCTGTTCCTGGGTCTCGACGCCTTCGGCAATGATGCCGATCCCGACATCCCGAGCGAAGTTGATGATGGCGCGCAACGTGTTGGCACTGGACGGATCGCGAGCGGCTGTGTCGATGAAGGCTTGGGCGAGTTTCAGGTGATTGACCTGATAGGTCTTGAGGTAATCGAACGAAGAATACTCGGTGCCGAAGTCGTCGATGGCGATCTTCACGCCCAGGTCACGCAAGCGTGGCAACACGTCGTTGTGGGTCCATTTGGTCTGGGCCAGCGTCGCTTCGGTGACATCGAACCGCAGGTCCGCGGCGCAGAGCTCCCAGCGTGCGGTGGTGCGCAGCACGTCATAGATGAGCTCGGGGCCGCTCTTGAGCTGGGCCAGGGACAGCTTGATCGCAATCACCGGTGGCGCGACACCTTCATCCCGCCACTGGCGCATTTGCCGGCAGGCTCGATCCAGCACCCAATGACCGAGGGCGATGATCGTGCCGGTCTTTTCGGCGGCGGGCAGGAACGCAGTGGCTTCCAGCAAACCGCGCTCGCGGTGGTTCCAGGTGACCTGCGCTTCCATTCCGAGGATCTTGCCGCTGGTCAGGTCGACTTCCGGCCAGTAACACAGTTCAAGTTCATTGTGTTCGATGGCCTCTCTTAACTCGCTGGCGATGGTCATGCGTTCGACCACTTCCTGATTGATCTCCTCTGAATGGAAGTGGTACTGGTTGCGGCCCTTTTCCTTGGAGCGATAGAGCGCCATGTCGGCCTGGGTCAACATGCCGTCGGCACTGGTGATGGTCGGGCTGTAACTGCTGATGCCAATACTGACCGATACCCGTATATCGTTGCTGGCCAGGGAGTAGGGCAGCACCAGTGCATCCCGGACCTTGGTGGCGAGGGCGGCGGAATGGGTCGGGTCGCTGACGTCCAGCTGCAGGATCGCGAACTCGTCGCCGCCGAGGCGGGCGACCACATCGTTTTCCCGCACGCAGGCCTTGATGCGCCGGGCCACTTCTTGCAGCAACAAGTCACCCACCGGGTGCCCGAGGGTGTCGTTGATGCGTTTGAAGTGGTCCAGGTCCAGGTAAAACATGGCGAATGGCGTCGCGCCGCGACGTGCGGCGGCGAAGGCCTGGTGCAGCCGCTCGATCAGCGTGGCGCGGTTGGCCAGCCCGGTCAGTCCGTCGGTGCGCGCCAGCAGGAAGATTTTCTCTTCGGCCACCTTGCGTTCTGTGACGTCGATGATGATGCCTTCGACTTCCAGCAGGCGGCCTTCGTCGTCGCGTACCGGGATGTAGCGGTTTTCCACCCAGCGCCAGTCACCGTTGCCGGTGCGCATCCGGAACTCGATGGAGGCGCCGGCAGCGTGGCGGTCCAGCACCCGGGCCATGGCGGTGTCGACCTTCAATTGATCTTCGGGATGTATCAACTCCCGGGCCCAATTGGCCGAGGCGACCAGTTTCGCCGCGACATGCCCGTACTTGGTGATGTTGTGCGAGATGTACATCAGCGGAAACGACGGTTCGCCCCGCAGCCGATACAGAATGGTCGGGCTGTTCTGCACGATGATGTTGGCATCGGACAGTTCCCGGGTGCGCTCCTCGACCGCTTGCTCGAGCAGCGACATCTTCAGCTCCGCATCTTCGGTCATTTGCCACTTGGCGGTCAGCGCGCTGGCCATCTGGCGGATTTCGATCGCATCGAACGGTTTCTTGAGAATCAGCAGACGGTCGCCCAGCTCCAGGCGTTCGTCGATGTCTTCCCAGGAATAGTCGGAGTAGGCCGTGCACAGCGCCACTTGCAACTTGGGGTCGACTTGCCACAAGCGTTCGATGGTTTCCAGGCCGTTCCAGCCCGGTGGCATGCGCATGTCGATGAACGCCATCGCGTAGGGCATGTCGTTGGCCAGGGCCGTTTCGACCTTGTCCAGCGCTTCGAGGCCCTGGAAGGCCGAGTCGAGTACGAAACGCTGGAGTGTGGCCGTCACCGCAGTGCCGAAAAGGGCTTGCTCCGAGCTGGTCAGGCTGTCGTCATCGGACGATGGCGGGCTGAGGATCTTGATGAAGTCCTCATGGATTGAAGGCGTGTCGTCGACGATGAGAATTCGCCGGTTGGTTCGCGCCAGCAGCGTATTCATCGCCAGATCCCTGGACCGGCAGCGGTTTGATGCGCAGTGTTCATAAGGGTCATCCTTTTCCCTGACCACCTGGCCGAACGTACAGATTATGGATCCGAGTCACCAGAGCATAGTCGCCCGGACCAGAGTTCGCGCAACTGACTGAAACGAATCATTGCGGTGATGGCACGAAAATCATCTAGCCTGAAGGTCAGGATCCGGCAATAGCGGATGTTTGCCCGGATTCCGACATGATGCTGTACCCGTTTTCGCCTGAGGTAATGCCATGGAAGAGCAACTCCCCGCGACGTCCGTCTATAAACCCAAGGTGTTGCTGGTCGATGATGAGGAACCCATTCTCAACAGCCTGCGTCGCCTGTTACGCGGCCAGCCCTACGACGTGCTGCTGGCCACCAGCGGCGCCCAGGCCCTGGAAATCATGGCGCAACAGTCCATCGATCTGGTGATGAGCGATGCACGCATGCCCAACATGGACGGTGCCACGCTGCTGGCCCATATCCACCAGCTCTATCCCGATACCGTGCGGATCATGCTCACCGGTTATGCCGACCCGTCAGCCATTATCAAAGCCATCAATGAGGGGCAGATTCATCGCTACATCAGCAAGCCCTGGCACGATGAGGAAATGCTGCTGATATTGCGGCAATCACTCGCGTACCAGCATTCCGAACGTGAAAGGTTGCGTCTGGTCCAGGAAACGTGGGATCAGAACCAGGAATTGAGGCGGCTCAACACCACCCTGGACAAACGCGTCGCCTCCCGCACTGCCGAGTTGCAGCAGACCGCCGACATGCTCGACCTGGCCTATGAGGAGCTCAAGCACAGCTACGTCACCGGCACCGAGATGTTCTCGCTGCTGGCCAACCTGCGCATGCCGCCGGCCAAACAGACCAACCGCCAGATCATCGAGTTGGTGCGGGTGTACTGCAAGCTCCATGACCTGGATGCGGGCACCAGTCGCGACCTGACCATGGCCGCGGCGCTCTACAACATCGGCAAGCTCAGCTGGACCGACAGCATGATGACCGCCCCTGCGGACCTGCTGCATCACAATGATCGTGAGCGTTACCGCAATTACCCGAAGCAGAGCGAATCGCTGTTGATGACGCTCGATCCGATGAAGGATGCCGCCCGTCTGATTCTGCACCATCAGGAGCGTTGGGACGGCAGCGGTTTTCCCGACCGGCTCAAGGGTGAAGCGATTCCCGTCGGTTCGCGGTTACTGAAGCTGGCGGTGGATTTCATCGAGTTGCAGCGCGGGTTGATCCTGGAACGGCAGATGAACAGCGATGAGGCGCTGGTGTATATCCGCAGCTATGCCGGAAAACTCTATGACCCGGGGATGGTGGAGGATTTCATTCAGGTGTGCGCCGCCTACCTGAGCGATGTTTCTCTGGCCGATCCGGCGGTCAAGGTCATCACCACCCGGGAATTGGCAGCGGGGATGATCCTGGCGCGCAACCTCAATGCCGACAACGGCATGCTGCTGCTCAATGCCGGCAAGGTATTGAATGGACCGCTGGTGGAGAAGCTGATCGCCTTCGAAGCCATGGAAGGGGCGAAATACAGCATTTTCGTGAAGGTGCCGGAAGACGTGAACGGCGCGATTCTCGAGGGGGGGGAGACTTCCGACGCCTTGCACTGATCATTGTGGGAGCGAGCTTTTGTGGCGAGGGGATTTATCCCCGTTGGGTCGCGAAGCGGCCCCAAACCTGTGACTTCGGTATCTCAGACAAACCGCATCCACTTAGTTTGCGACTGCTTCGCAGCCGAACGGGGATAAATCCCCTCGCCACCAGGCTCGCGCTCAGGCGGGCCGTGTTTCGCAGAGATTTTTTCGGCGTGACGACGCACCGATGCACATGGGATCCTAGCGCCTTTTAGCCAAGGGCAGTCGTTGTTCATGACACCTTCATCCGCCGCTTCACCCCGCATCATCCGCATTGCCGCCGCCCTGTTGATCGGTCCCGATGGTCGTACCCTGCTGGTTCGCAAACGCGGCACCGAGGCCTTCATGCAACCGGGTGGCAAGATCGAGGCCCATGAACAACCGGTCTGTGCGCTGGCCCGTGAACTGGATGAAGAGCTCGGACTGGTCATTGATCCGGCGCACGCGATGTATCTGGGGCAATTCTCGGCACCGGCCGCCAATGAGCCTGGATTTATCGTGCAGGCCGATCTCTTTCAGCTGACGATCGATGCAGACGTGTCCCCGGCAGCGGAGATCGAAGAGGTGCGCTGGATCGATCCGGCGACCGACGGTGATGTCACCCTCGCGCCATTGACACGGGACCTGATCCTGCCGTTTTATCGAGCCTCGCTGACCGCGATCGCCTGATTATTCACGGACCAAGGATTGCCCATGATTCCGCTTCAAGACTTGCTGATCTTCGCCGCTGCCGCGTTGCTGATGGTACTGACGCCGGGGCCGAACATGATCTACCTGATCTCCCGTTCGATCTGCCAGGGGCGCAAGGCCGGGGTGACTTCGTTGCTCGGTGTGGTCGCCGGATTCTTCGTGCATCTGTTCGCCGCAGCGGCGGGTTTGACCGCGGTGTTCCTGGCCGTGCCGATGGCCTATGAAGTGTTGAAGTGGGCCGGGGCGCTGTACCTGATGTGGCTGGCCTGGCAGGCGGTCAAACCGGGAGCGCGGTCGCCGTTCGAGGCGCAGCAGTTGCCGCCGGATTCATCGCGCAAATTGATTACCATGGGGTTTCTGACCAGTGCCTTGAATCCGAAGATCGCCGTGTTTTACCTGTCGGTGTTTCCGCAGTTCATCACGCCTGAGCATGGCTCTGTCTTCACCCAGAGCATCGTTCTCGGTTTGACCCAGATCAGCGTCAGTTTCTGCGTCAACCTGTTGATCGCGGTGTTTGCGGCAGGCATCGCGTCCTGGTTCGTCAACAACCCGACCTGGCTGGCGCTGCAACGCTATTTCATGGGGTTCGTGCTGTCGGCGCTGGCGGTGCGGCTGATGCTTGAGCAACGAAGGGCGGCGTGAACATGTGGATTGAACGGCTTGATGCCAACCATGCACTGGCCTATCGGGCGCTGATGCTCGAAGCCTACGACTTGCATCCTCAAGCGTTCACCTCCAGCGTGCGTGAGCGCGCGACGATGCCGCTGAGCTGGTGGGAGGCGCGCCTGACCAGCAAGCTCGATGTGCTGTTCGGCGCATTTGAGCAAGGGCAATTGGGAGGCATCGTCGGCCTGGCCTTCGAACCTCGTGAAAAGGCCCGGCACAAGGCGACGCTGTTCGGCCTGTACGTATCCGGCCAGGTTCGTCAGCGCGGGCTCGGTTATCAATTGGTGCAGGCGGCGCTGGCCGAGGCGCAAACCCACCCGGTCCTGAGGCTGGTTCAGCTGACTGTCACCGCCGGCAACGAAGCGGCGTTCAACTTGTACCAGCGATGCGGCTTCATCCAGTTCGGCCTGGAGCCGCTGGCGCTGCGGGTTGGTGAAGAGTACTTCGACAAGATCCACATGTGGCGGGAGGTCGCCCAGGAACTTGAGGCATAAGGCCGCTATTGTGGCGAGGGCGCTTGCTCCCGCCGGGCTGCGAAGCGTCCCCAAAACCTGCAACCTTATTCTCTCAGGTACACCGCATAGGCTGGATTTTCGTCTGCTGCGCAGCCGAGCGGGAGCAAGCGCCCTCGCCACAGGGGACCGTATCGGCTATCGAACCGCGCTGACCCCATCCAGCGTAGAAAACGACGTGTCCTTCGCCGTCAGCAGAAAATCACGCATGTACGGCGCATCCAGCATGTCCGCGCGGATCCCCGCGTACAACGTCGCAAACAAGCCTTTCTCACCCAGCCGCTTGGCCTTCACATAGCCCCGTGAACTGTATTCATGCAGCGCCCAGTGCGGCATGCCGCACACGCCACGCCCGCTGGCTACAAGTTGCATCATCATCACCGTCAGCTCCGAGGTGCGGACCTGGGCCGGTTCGATGTCGGCCGGCTCCAGGAAACGGGTGAAAATATCCAGCCGATCACGCTCCACCGGGTAAGTGATCAAGGTCTCGGTCAGCAAATCTTCAGGAACGATATACGCCTTGTTCGCCAAACGGTGCTGATTGGCCACCGCGAGCATCGCTTCATAAGTGAACAGCGGCACATAGGTGATACCGGCAATTTCCAGCGGATCGGAGGTCACCACCAGATCCAGATCGCCACGGGCCAGGGCTGGCAACGGGGCGAAGGAGAAACCCGACGCCAGGTCCAGTTCGACTTCCGGCCACGCATCGCGGAACTGGTCGATGGTTGGCATCAGCCACTGGAAGCAGCTGTGGCATTCGATTGCCATGTGCAAGCGCCCGGCGGTGCCACCGGCCAGCCGCGCGATATCACGCTCGGCGCCGCGTAGCAGCGGCAAAGTGGCGTCGGCCAATTGCAGCAGGCGCAAACCGGCGCTGGTGAAACGCACCGGTTTGGTCTTGCGTACGAACAACGGCATGCCCATGCGCTCTTCCAGCTCCTTGAACTGGTGGGACAGGGCTGATTGCGTCAGGTGCAGGCGGTCGGCGGCATCGACCAGGCTGTCGGCTTCGCGCAAGGCGTGCAGGGTCTTCAAGTGGCGGATTTCAAGCACCGGTTGGGCTCCATGAGGAAAACTTGTGATCAACACGAAAAGGTTGAGTTTGTCTCATGTTGGGTTGGCTGTCGACAATAGGGCCATGTTTTACGGCCTCTAATCTAGGAAGGAACTCACCATGGCTCTGGCCCACACACTTGGTTTTCCACGCATCGGCGCTGACCGCGAACTGAAAAAAGCCCTCGAATCCTACTGGAAGGGCGATCTCGATCAGGACGCGCTGAAAAACGTCGGTGCCCAACTGCGCGCCACCCACTGGCAATTGCAGAAAGACGCCGGCATCGACCTGCTGCCGGTCGGCGACTTCGCCTGGTACGACCAGGTGCTGACCCATTCCCTAACCTTTGGTGTGATCCCGGAGCGTTTCGACAGTGCCAAAAACGCCAACGGCCTGCCGACGCTGGACACGCTGTTCGCCATGGCCCGAGGTGCAACTGCAGCCTGCTGCGGCGGCGAACACACCAAGGCGCAATATGCACAGGAACTGACCAAGTGGTTCGATACCAACTACCACTACCTGGTCCCGGAATTCAGCGCAGACCAACAGTTCAAGCTTAGCTGGGAACAGTTGTTCGACGAAGTCGACGAAGCCCGGGCCCTTGGCCATAACGTCAAACCAGTGATCATCGGCCCGCTGACGTACCTGTGGCTGGGCAAGGCCAAAGGCAACGACTTCGACAAGCTCGACCTGCTGGAACGCCTGCTGCCGATCTACGGCGAAATCCTCGGTCGTCTCGCCGCCCAAGGCGTGGAGTGGGTGCAGATCGACGAGCCGATCCTGACCCTCGACCTGCCGCAAGAATGGAAAAATGCTTTCGAACGCGCTTATCACATCCTCCAGTATTCGCCGCTGAAAAAGCTGGTGGCGACCTACTTCAGTGGCCTGCAAGACAACCTCGGTCTGGCCGTCGGTTTGCCAGTGCAAGGTTTGCACATCGATGCGGTGCGCGCCCCCGACCAACTGCTCCACGTGCTCGATCGTCTGCCGACCTACAAGATTCTCTCGGTGGGCCTGGTCAACGGCCGCAACGTCTGGCGTTGCGAACTGGAGCCGGTGCTCGCACAACTGCAATTGGCCCAGGAACGCTTTGGCGACAACCTGTGGGTCAGCAGTTCCTGCTCGTTGCTGCACAGTCCGGTGGACCTGGAGCGTGAAGACAAACTCGATCCGGAACTGAAAAGCTGGCTGGCGTTTGCCGTGCAGAAGTGTGGCGAAATCGCTGTGCTGCGTGATGCACTTAACGACCCGCAGTCGCCCAAGGTGCAAGCCGCCCTGGGCGAAAGCCGGGCGATTCAGGCCAGCCGCGCCGAGTCTCCGCGTATCCACAAAGCGCAAGTGCAAGCCCGCATCAACGCCATCGGTGCAGCCGACAGCCAGCGCCACTCGCCGTTTGCCAAACGCATCGAGCAACAGCGCACAAGGTTGAAGCTACCGGCGTTTCCGACCACCACCATCGGTTCGTTCCCGCAGACCGGTTCGATCCGCCTGGCGCGTCAGGCGTTCAAGCAAGGCAAGCTGTCGGCCAACGATTACACCGACGCCATGCACAGCGAAATCCGCCACGCCGTGCAAGTCCAGGAACGCCTGGGCCTGGATGTGCTGGTCCATGGTGAAGCCGAACGCAACGACATGGTGGAGTATTTCGCCGAGCAGCTGGACGGCTACCTGTTCACCCGTTTTGGCTGGGTACAGAGCTACGGTTCCCGTTGTGTGAAACCGGCGATCATCTACGGCGACCTGAGCCGTCCGAACGCCATGACTGTCGACTGGATCACTTATGCGCAAAGCCTGACCGACAAAGTCATGAAAGGCATGCTCACCGGTCCGGTGACCATGCTGATGTGGTCGTTCCCGCGGGAAGACGTTTCGCGCAAAGTCCAGGCGCAGCAGTTGGCGCTGGCCCTGCGTGACGAGGTGCTGGACCTGGAAAACGCCGGCATCAAGATCGTCCAGATCGACGAAGCGGCGTTCCGCGAAGGTTTGCCGCTGCGTCGGGCGCAATGGCAGGAATACCTCGATTGGGCGGTGCAAGCGTTTCGCTTGAGTGCGTCCGGTGTGCGCGATGAAACCCAGATCCACACCCACATGTGCTACAGCGAATTCAACGACGTGATCGAGGCCATCGCGGCGATGGATGCTGACGTGATCACCATTGAAACCTCGCGTTCGGACATGGAATTGCTGGAGGCCTTCGAAGCGTTCGACTACCCGAACGATATCGGCCCGGGTGTGTATGACATTCACTCGCCACGGGTGCCGGACACGGCGGAGATGGTCAAGTTGATGAGCAAGGCCGTGAAGCGGATTCCGGCGGAACGGTTGTGGGTGAACCCGGATTGCGGTCTGAAAACCCGGGCTTGGCCGGAGACGGAAGCGGCGTTGGTGAACATGGTGGCGGCGGCGCGGCAGTTGCGGAGTCAGTTGGCTTAAGCTTCTGTGGCGTCTGCCCGGACGATGAATGAAAGCGCGGTGTTGAATATGACCGTTCAGCACTCTTCATCAAACTGTCACGTAACTGTGGCAGCGCGCTTGATCAAACTTCATCAGACTCGCGCTCTACTGGGGTTCTGCGTTTCGGTGTTTTTTCATGAGTGCACGTTTTTTTTCGACAGCGGTTTTCCTGGCCGCGTTGTTGTTCGGCCTGCCGTCCTTTGCGGCCTCTCGATGTGATGTGAATGTTCCGACCGAACACGCCGATCTGGCGCAGGTGAGCCTGGCGTACCAGAGCATCGGCCGTGCCTCGGACCCGGCACTGCTGCTGGTGATGGGGCTGGGCGGGCAGTTGATTCACTGGCCGGACGAGGTGGTGGTTGCGCTCTGCCAGCAGGGCTTTCGGGTGATTCGATATGACAATCGCGATGTCGGCCTGTCCACCTGGCGACAGGCGCCGGTCGACGCCAATCTGACCTTCGAAGTGCTGCGCTACAAACTCGGTTTGCCGGTTTCGGCACCGTATTCCCTGACGGACATGGCCGATGATGCGCTGGGTCTGATGGATGCGTTGCACGTCGATCAATTCCATGTGCTGGGCGCGAGCATGGGCGGGATGATCGCCCAGCATATGGCGGCCATGGCGCCGCAGCGGATCGAGAGTCTGACGTTGATCATGACCACTTCCGGTGCCGAAGGTTTGCCGGCGCCCAATGCGGCCTTGGTGCAGTTGCTCTCGCGCCGTGGTGCGCCGAATCGCGAAGTGGCGCTGGAGCAGCAGGCCGACTTGCTGGCAGCGCTGGGGAGTCCGACGGTGAACGATGATCGGCAGGCCCTGCTGCATCAGGCGGCGCTGTCTTATGACCGGGCGTTCAACCCCGAGGGTGTGAAGCGCCAGATCATGGCGATCCTCGCGGAGCCAAGTCGGGTGGCGTTGCTTAATCAGTTGCGGGTGCCGACGCTGGTGGTTCATGGCACTGCCGATCCGCTGTTGCCGGTGATGCATGGGGTGCATTTGGCAGCGCATATTCACGGTAGTCAGTTGAAGCTGATTCCTGGGTTGGCTCATCGTTTTCAGGAGGCGTTTAAAGCACCGTTGCTGGCGGCGGTGTTGCCTTATCTGCAGGCTCATCGCGAAGACACTTCGCATTGGGCGCAGATTGATCCTGTGGTTGAACACAACCTTCTGTAGCACCGAAATCCACTGTGGGAACGGGGCCGGCATTCTGGCGAAGGCGGCCTGTCTCTTGCAGACAGACAACCATGCCGCTTCCACAGGTGTATCGTTCATCATTTTCGGCCTGTGTTCAGCCTGCGAGGTGTGTGATGAGTGCTCCCCTGAAGATCGATTTCGTCAGCGACGTGTCCTGCCCGTGGTGCGTTGTGGGTCTGTACGGCCTGACCCGCGCTCTGGATTTGCTGGGCGACGAGGTCCAGGCCGAAATCCGTTTCCAGCCGTTCGAGCTGAATCCGAAGATGAGCCCTGAAGGGCAGAACATCACCGAACACATCACCGAGAAATACGGTTCGACCCCGGAGCAATCGCAAAAGAACCGCGAGATGATTCGCGCACGCGGCGCCGAAGTCGGCTTTGCCTTTCGCACGGACGGTAACAGCCGCATCTACAACACTTTCGATGCTCACCGTTTGTTGTACTGGGCGGGGCTGGAAGGGTTGCAGTTCAATCTGAAGGAGGCGCTGTTCAAGGCGTATTTCACCGACGGCGGCAATCCTTCCGACCACGCTCAGTTGGCGCAGATCGCGCAAAGCGTTGGGCTGGACCGGCAGCGGGCCGAGGCGATTCTGGCATCGGACGAGTTCGCCAGGGAGGTGCGGGAGGAAGAGCAGTTGTGGCTGTCCCGCGGCGTCAGTTCGGTGCCGACCGTGGTCTTCAACGGGCAGTACGCGGTCAGCGGCGGGCAGCCGGTGGAAACCTTTGTCGGGGCGATTCGACAGATCATGAGCGAGGCGAAGGGCGGCACGGTCAGTTGATCGGATCGCAGTTGAATAGAAATATATCAATATGCCACTATGGTTTCAGCCGTTCTTGCCGATATAGGCAGCAACGATTTCAATCATAGGGATTTGATCCATGACTCTTCACGCCTTTCGCACGTGGGCAGCGCTCACTTTACTCGCTTGCCTGAGCCTTACCGGCTGCGCCCACATCCAACCGCCTGTTCCGCTGGATAAACAATTCTGGGATGCCAAGGAGCCGACCATCGGTGTGGCCATCACTGTGGTGCCGGCGCCTGTGCTGGCACTGACCGGTCAACAGGGGATGCTCGATTACGCGATCAATCGGGGCGTGAACAGCAAACTCAGCGACAACGTCGAAAAATGGCAAGTGCGCGACCTGAACACGTTGCCGGATGTCATCGTCGCCAAACTGCAGGCCAAGGGCTACAAGGTCAAGAGGATCAATGAGCCGGTCGACCTGAATGTCTATAAACAAACCAGTTTCCGCGAAGGCTACATGGGCCGGGACCTGACTCCGATCAAGGGCGCTTACGGCGTCGATCGCCTGTTGCTGGTGAATGTCTTCGCCACCGGCGCCACCCGCAGCTACTACGGATTCGTGCCGACCAGCGTGCCGATGGCGCAGGTGAGCGGGCAGGGCCTGGTGGTCGATCTGGCCGACAACAAACTGTTGTGGTTCAAACCCTTCGCGGCGGTGCAAGCGGCTCAGGGCGAGTGGGATGAGCCGACCTACACCAACCTGTCCAATGCCTTCTACCAGGCCATGGACAATAGTCGTCAGCAAATGATCACACCGTTCGAGCAATGAAGCGCTCGATCATGGGGGCCAGTGCGCTGGCCCTGCTGGTGCTCGCCGGTTGCGCGCAGAAACCGGCGCCCGAGGCCGGTTTCAAGTCGCAGAGTGCCGCATCCTACGTCCAGGCTCATGGACTGAAAGTGGACATGCAACTGCCGCAGGCGTTTGTCGGTGCCAGCACGGTGATTGACGCCGAGGCGGCGCAGAAGGCGGCTTCGTCGAGTCATAACCTGGTGGCGGGTGCCAATGCGGCAGGACTGGCAGGTTTGCTGGTGGCGAGCCTGATCAACACTCAGATGGGCAGCGGCAGCTTGCAGCGCGATGCAGAAAACTCTGCGCTCAAGGATTCGCGTCCGATGGCCGACCTGCTCGCCGGCGTGCCATTGCAGGAACGTCTGCAACAGCGCTATCAACAAGCGTCGCAAGTGGCCGGGCTGAAACAAGGTGAGGGGCAAGTCACCGCGCGGCTGGTGATCGAACCGAAACTGATGCTCACCCCCGATCGCGGCAGCTTTGTGCTGGTCAATCAGGTGCAGGTCCAGGACATTGCCGGTTCGGCGCTGTATCGCATGCGCATTGAAGTGGCGAGCCAGCCAGTTCGGCGTTGCGGCAAGCAATGCATCGACGACGGCACTCTGGATCTGGCGAGGGTCACGGCCGTGCTCGACGAGTGCATCGACGAGTCCATGCGTGTTTTAGCCACCGACCTGATGCTGCCGGCACCGCCGGAGGCCGCCCAGGAAACCTTGCGGTATGTGCTCGATGGCCAGCGTGTGGTCGAGCGCGGTTATCAGTTGGCGAATAACGGCACCTATTGGCGTTATCGCAACCTCTACGGCGCAGTGAAATCAGTGCCGGTGCCGTTCGAGGATGCGCTGACGCAAGCGCAGTTGCAGAAGGTTTACGGGCAGTAAAACGCAGAACCTGCAGGAGCGATCGGTGCGGTGATCCGACGTGCCGGCGAAGGCGACGGAACAGTCATGAAGTATCTGACACGCCGTCTTCGTCGGAACACCGCCCGGAGCCAGCCTTGAGCATCAGGTCCGTCAGTGGCTTAGCCCGTACTTCTTCACTTTGTCGAACAGGGTGGTTTTGGCCATGCCCAGTTCCAGGCTGGCCTGAGTCAGGTTGCCGCCGCTGCGTTGCAAGGCGTCGCTGAGCAGGTTGCGTTCGAAGGCTTCCACCGCTTCGGCAAAGGCCAGGCCCTGATTGCTGCCGCTGGTACCGGTTTTCTTGAAGGCCGGCAGGCCGAGGGCAAAACGCTCGGCGACGTTGCGCAGTTCGCGCACGTTGCCCGGCCAGTCGTGGCTCATCAGGTTTGACAGGGTCTGGTTGTCCAGCTCCGGCACCGCGCGGTCGAAGCGCAAGGACGACTGCTGCAGGAAGTGTTCGAACAGTTGCAGGATGTCTTCGCGGCGTTCGCGCAGCGGCGGCAGTTCCAGGGTCACCACATTCAGGCGGTAATACAGGTCGCTGCGGAATTCGCCGGCCTTGCTCGACTCGTCGAGGTCGGATTTGGTCGCCGCGATCACCCGGCAATCCACCGCCACACTCTGGTTCGAGCCGAGGCGTTCGAGGGTACGTTCCTGCAACACCCGCAGCAGTTTGATCTGCAACGGCAGCGGCATGCTTTCCACTTCATCGAGGAACAGCGTACCGCCGTCGGCGTGTTCGATCTTGCCGATCCGCCGCTTGCCGGCGCCGGTGAAGGCGTTGGCTTCGTGGCCGAAGATTTCACTTTCGAACAGGTTCTCCGGCAGTCCACCGCAGTTCAGCGCGACGAACTGCTTGGTGTGACGCCGACTGAAGTCGTGCAGGCAGCGTGCGACAAGTTCCTTGCCGGTGCCGGTTTCGCCTTCGATCAGCACGTTGGCCGAAGTGTCGGCGACGTTGGCGATCAACTCCCGCAGGTTCTGCATCGCTGGCGAGCGGCCGATGATCCGGCCTTCCAGGGAATCCCGTTCCGCCAGTTGCCGACGCAGCGAAGACACTTCCCGCGCCAGGCTGCGTTGTTCCAGCGCACGACGTGCGACATCCACCAGCCGTTCCGGGGAGAAGGGTTTCTCCATGAAATCATAGGCGCCTTTCTGCATTGCGCCGACGGCCATGGAGATGTCGCCGTGGCCGGTAATCAGCACCACCGGCAGGCTGCGATCGCGAGCCTTGAGCCGGGTCAGGAGTTCGAGGCCGTCGATGCCGGGCAGGCGAATATCGCTGATGACGATGCCGGCAAAATTGTCGCCGACCCGCTCCAGCGCTTCTTCGGCACTGCCCACGCCGACGCAGGGAATGTCTTCCAGGGTCAGCGCCTGTTGGCAGCCGAGCAGCACATGGGGGTCGTCTTCGACGATCAGCACACTAAGGTCGTTGTTCATATTGGCTCGGCAGGAGTAGGGCTTACCAACGGTAAACTGAGGACGAAGGTGGTACCACCGCTGGCCGGGTGCTCGACACCCAAATGTCCGCCCGTCGCGGCGGCCAGGCTGGCGGAAAGGGTCAGGCCTAGGCCCAGACCCTGCTCACCGGGTTTGGTGGTGAAGAACGGTTCGAACAGGTGCTTGCGCGCTTCGGCGTCGATGCCATGACCGTTGTCGCGGACCCGCAGGCGATATTTGCCATCGAACTCTTCGCCTTCAAGCCACAGCTCCGGTTGGGGCTGCGACTGCATGGCATCGAGGGCGTTGCCGATCAGGTTGACCAGAATCTGCTCCAGGCGGGTCTGGTCAATCTGCACCTGTACGTCGGCGAATTCTCGATGCAATTGCAGCGGGACACTTTCCACGCGTCCGCCGAGCAGTTGCAGCGCGGCGTCCATTGCTTTGCCGAGGCAGGCCTGGCCCTTGTCGTCGCCGCGCCGGGCAAAGGAGCGCAGGCTGGCGGTGATCCGGCCCATGCGATCGATCAGTTCGTTGATGGTCTTGAGGTTGGTGCTGGCCACATCCAGTTGCCCGCGCTCGAGAAAGCGCACGGTGTTGCCGGACAGGGTGCGTAGCGCCGCCAGCGGTTGATTCAATTCGTGGGCGATGCTGGTGGACATCTGGCCGATGGCGGCGAGTTTTCCGGCCTGCACCAGTTCATCCTGGGCGCGCCGCAATGTCTCTTCGGCCTGACGGCGTTCGCGGATCTGACCCTTGAGTCGCTCGTTGCTGGCGCGCAGATCGGTGGTGCGTTCGGTAATCCGACGCTCCAGTTGATTGTTGGCTTCCTGCAAGGCTTCCCGGGCGGCGAGGCGGGTGGCGATCACCTTGCGCCGCTCGTTCCAGGCAATCAGCAGGAACGCCACCAGGGCAAACGCCACGGCCACCAGAATCCCCTGATTGATCGCTTCGCGACGCAAATCCTGCAGCGGCGTGAGCAGGGTGAAATTCCACGGGGTGTCGCTCAAGGGGCGGGTTTGCGAGAGGTAACTGATGTCCTCTTCGTCGGACTCCACTTCGCTGTTGGCCGGGAAGGTCAGTTTTTCCTCGCCTTCGGCCAGTTTTTCCCGGGCCAGCGGTTGCAGTTCGTTCAGTGGAAACCAGTAGTACTGAAGACTGCGGGCGAGTTTCTCCTTGGTCTCGTCGCTCAGTGGCACGACTGATTTCAGCCGGCGCGCCGGATCGCTGGAGAGAATGATGATGCCGTTTTCGTCGCTGACAAAGGCTTCGAGGCGCGCGCGCTGCCAGCGTTCTTCCATGGCTTCGAGGCGGACTTTGACCACCGCGACACCGATGATCTTGCCGTGTTCTTCCAGGCCATGGGCCAGGTAATAACCGGGTTCGCCGTTGGTGCTGCCGATGCCATAGAAACGGCCGGGCTGGCCGCGCACGGCGTTCTGGAAGTAGGCGCGGAAGGACAGGTCTTCACCGAGGTAACTGTCGACGTCGCGCCAGTTGCTGGTGGCCATGACACGACCGGTGGTGTCCATCACGTAGATGGCCCGACTGCGGCTGCGCCGGTTCAGGCCTTCGAGGTATTCATTGACCGTTTGCCGGTGTTCCGGAGACGGGTCGGCCAACAGCTTCGAGACGCTGGATTCGAGTTCCAGCAAGCTGGGCAGGTAGGTGTATTTGCTGATCTCGCTCTCGACGGCGCGGGCGTGCAGTTCGAGCTGACGCTGGCCGTTCTCGCTGAGGCTGCGGATTCCGTAGTGCTCACTGACCCAGAAGCCGAGAAAACCCAATCCGATCATCAGAGCGATGACCAGCGGCGGCAGGAACAGATGGCGGATCAGACGGGGTTTCACGGCGAGTGATGGCTTTGCTGCGCGATAGAGAGTGGGGTCGCATTTCATCACAGATGCCTTGGGTCAACCAGCTTGGCAACGGGCTTGCTCTGGTTTCCAGTCGAACGCGGAACCTGTGGCGAGGGAGCTTGCTCCCGCTCGACTGCGAAGCAGTCGTAAAACCGGTAAATGCGGTGTGTCAGATACATGCATTTGCCGGGTTTGGGGCCGCTTCGCGACCCAGCGGGAGCAAGCTCCCTCGCCACAAGAGCAATCCTGCCCTCCTGAGAGAGCAGTACCGTTTTAGTGCTGCAGAATCTTGGCGAGGAAATGCTGGGTACGCTCGGCACGGTGGCTGATGTCGCCGAAGAACTCCTCTTTCTTGCAGTCTTCGATGATTTTGCCGGCGTCCATGAAGATCACCCGGTCCGCCACTTTACGGGCGAAGCCCATTTCGTGGGTCACGCACATCATGGTCATGCCTTCATGGGCCAGTTGCACCATCACGTCGAGTACTTCATTGACCATTTCAGGGTCGAGCGCCGAGGTCGGTTCGTCAAACAGCATGACGATCGGGTCCATCGCCAGTGCACGGGCAATCGCCACACGCTGTTGCTGACCACCGGAGAGCTGACCCGGATGCTTGTGAGCGTGGGCCGAGAGACCCACGCGCTCGAGCAATTGCAGACCTTTCTTGGTGGCCTCTTCCTTGCTGCGGCCCAACACCTTGATCTGCGCGATGGTCAGGTTTTCGGTGATGGTCAGGTGCGGGAACAGCTCGAAATGCTGGAACACCATGCCCACGCGAGAACGCAGTTTCGGCAGGTTGGTCTTCGGGTCGGCGATGGACGTGCCGTCGACGACGATGTCGCCTTTCTGGAACGGTTCCAGCGCGTTGACGCATTTGATCAAGGTGGATTTGCCGGAACCGGACGGGCCGCAAACCACGATCACTTCGCCTTTTTTGACCTCGGTGCTGCAGTCAGTCAGTACCTGGAAGTCGCCATACCACTTGTTGACATTCTTGATAGAGATCATACGGCAAACCTTTTTTGCAGACGCTTGACCAGCAGCGAGGCGGCAAAGCTGATTGTGAAGTACACGAGACCTGCGAAGATCAGGAACTCATTCGAGCGGCCGATGATGTCGCCACTGGCACGCGAGGCATTGAGGAAGTCCACCAGACCGACCGCATACACCAGTGAGGTGTCTTGAAACAGAATGATGCTCTGTTGCAGCAGCAGCGGGGTCATCTTGCGGAACGCTTGCGGCAGGATGATCAGACGCATCATCTGGCCGTACGTCATGCCCAGGGCTTGGGCAGCGCCCATCTGGCCTTTGGGAATCGACTGCACGCCGGCGCGGACGATTTCGCAGAAGTACGCCGCTTCGAACATCATGAAGGCCACGATGCATGAAGCGAACGCGCCGATCGGCGTGTCTTCGCCAGTGATCCAGCGCAGCACGAACGGCACCGCCAGGTAGAACCAGGTGATGACCAGCAGGAGCGGGATCGAACGGAAGTAGTTAACGTAGGCGCCGGCAATGTTCGACAGCAGTTTGCTGTGGGACAGGCGCATCAGCGCGAGGACCGTGCCGAGGATGATCCCGCCGATAACGCCCAGCGCCATCAGTTGCAGGGTCATCACCATGCCGTTCCACAGTCCTGGCAGGGACGGGATGATGCCCGAGAAGTCGAATTCCATCATTTACCCCCTACAGAGATCAGGCCCGGTACGGCGACTTTCTTCTCGACCAGGCGCATCAGCAGCATCAGGCCCATGTTCAGGGTGAAGTAGATCAGCGTTGCCAGGGTGAAGGCTTCGAACAGGTTCGCGGAAAACTCGGCGGTCTGTTTGGTCTGTGCGAGCAACTCCATCAGACCGATCAGCGAGGCGACGGAGGTGTTCTTGAACACGTTCAAGAATTCCGAGGTGAGCGGCGGAATGATGATCCGGTAAGCCTGGGGCAGCAGCACGTTCCAGTAGATCTGTGGCAGCTTGAAGCCCATGGCGCGAGCAGCGGCTTCCTGGCCTTTCGGCAACGCCTGAATGCCTGTGCGTACTTGTTCGCAAACGCGAGCCGTGGTGAACAGGCCCAGGCAGACAACAACGCTGAGGAACGCCGAGGTGGTCGGGTTCAGGTCCTGTTTGTACCAGTCCTGCAGGTTTTGTGGCAGCAGGTCGGGCACCAGGAAGTACCAGATGAATAGCTGCACCAGCAGCGGCACGTTACGAAACAGTTCGACGTAGCAGGTTGCGATGCCCGACACGATGCGATTCGGTACGGTGCGCATGACGCCCAGGATCGAGCCCAGCGTCAGGGCGATGATCCAGGCCACGATGGCGATGGCGATGGTCCAGCCCAGGCCGGTGAGGTACCAGTCGAAATAAATTTCGCTGCCCACGCCGGTAGACTTGAAGAACACGCCCCAGTCCCAGTTGTAATTCATTAGGGTCTCCCCTCGGATTCGATCGATGTACTAGTGCCCGCCTGGGGAAGCTCCGTTCCCGCCCGACTTGAGAGTCAGGCACACGCGATCGGCTCGACAGCCGCCTGTTCGAGTGTTTCCAGAAATGCCAGCAGGGAGTGACAACCTCCTGAAAGAGTAGTAGCCCTCTCAGGAGGTAAGGTTAGTCAGAAATCAGGATTTCTTGTCGTCAGCCGCTTTATCGGTCGGATTGGCGATCAGGGCCTTGAGCTCGTCGCTCATCGGGAACATCAGGTTCAGGCCTTTAGGCGGGATTGGCTGCATGAACCATTTTTCGTAGATCTTGTTGATCTCGCCGGATTTGTAGGTCGCCACAATGGCGTCGTCTACAGCCTTCTTGAACGGCTCGTCGCCCTTGCGGACCATGCAGCCGTAGATTTCGTAGGATTGTGCAGTGCCCGTCACAGCCCAGTCAGTCGGCTTCTTGGCCTTGGCCATTTCACCGGCCAGCAGTGCGTCGTCCATCATGAACGCAACGGCACGACCCGATTCCAGCATCTGGAAGGATTCGCCGTGGTCCTTGGCGGAGATGACATTCATGCCCATCTGCTTGTCGGCGTTCATCGATTTCAGAATACGCTCGGACGTGGTGCCCGCTGTGGTCACTACGTTCTTGCCTTTCAGATCGGCGAAGTCTTTGTACGGCGAATCCTTCTTGGCCAGCAGCTTGGTGCCGATTTCGAAGATGCCGACGGAGAAGTCAACTTGCTGCTGACGCTCGACGTTGTTGGTGGTGGAACCGCATTCCAGGTCCACGGTGCCGTTCTGCACCAGCGGAATACGGGTTTGCGAGGTCACCAGGTTGTATTTGACCTGAAGGTTAGGCAGGTCCAGGTCTTTCTTGATCGCTTCAACAATTTTCAGCTGGATATCGTGGGAGTAGCCAACCGGTTTGCCGGAAGCGTCCGCGATATAGGAAAACGGAATGGAAGCGTCACGATGCCCGAGGGTGATGGTGCCGGACTCTTTGATCTTCTTCAGTGTGCCGGTGAGTTCGGCAGCGAAAACTGGAGTGGTAATCAGAGCGGCAGCAATGGCTGCGCCCAGGATATGGGGAACGATGCGCATCAAATTTTCCTCGACATTGTTTTTTTTATGGAGCCAGTTCATCGGCCCTTTTGTGCTTCGAATGTCCGTCGGCTTCTAAGGACCGCGCAACAAGCATTCGTCCAAAAGTGTAGAGCATGACTCGTGCCAGGCCAGGTGGTTAAGATTAATTCATTGATTTATAACGATATTAAATATTCATGGCGTGTCATTTTGGGTTAGAGAATCCGGTTAACCGAATAGACCGACAAGTCGCGTTCGGAAAACCGAACGAAATCTTGTGCCTGCATATTCTCTGCGGGAGCGAGGGAGCGACATGAATGCAAAAAAGCCCCTGAATCGCGAGATTCAGGGGCTTTCGTTTAGCGCGGATGAGATCAGGCCGCTTCGATCTTGCTGCGGTTCTGCTCGACCTTGCTCAGATAATCCGCGAGCTTCTGTTGCTCATCCGGGGTGGTGAACAACCCTAGCTTGCTGCGGCGCCACAGAATGTCATGCGCCGTGGTCGCCCACTCTTCGCTGCACAGATAATCGATTTCGCGGGTGTAGAGACCGCCACCAATGTGTTCGCCCAGATCGCTGAGGCTCTGCACGCCTTCGAGCATGCGCCACGTGCGGCTGCCGTAGGTCGTGGCCCAGCGGCGGGATATTTCAGTCGGCACCCAGTCGAACTGGTCACGAATCCGTGAGCTCAGCGCCTGCGGGGTGGTCATGTCTTCGCCGCCCGGCAGGGTCGCGGTGGCGGTCCAGCTCGGCTTGATGTGGGTGAAGTACGGCGCCAGTTGTGCCAGCGCCGACTCGGCCAGTTTGCGGTAGGTGGTCAGCTTGCCACCGAACACCGACAGTAGCGGCGCTTCTTCGCCCGTGCCCGACAAGGCCAGGGTGTAATCGCGGGTGACGGCCGACGGGTTGTCGGATTCGTCATTGCACAGCGGACGAACACCGGAATAGCTGTGCAGGATGTCGTCGCGGCTGATCTGCTTTTTGAAGTGAGCGTTGACCACTTTCAACAGGTAATCGGTTTCACCTTCGGTGATTGCGACCTTCGCCGGATCGCCGGTGTATTCGCGGTCGGTGGTGCCGATCAGGGTGAAGTGGTTCAGGTACGGGATGGTGAACACGATGCGCTGATCTTCGTTTTGCAGAATATGCGCGTGTTCGCCTTCGTACAGCTTCGGCACGATCAGGTGGCTGCCCTGGATGAGGCGGATGCCATAGGGCGATTCCATTTTCAGGTCGTCACGAATGAACTTGGCGACCCACGGGCCTGCCGCATTCACCAGCGCCTTGGCGCGGATCGAAAACAGGCTGCCGTCGGCGCGCTCCAGGTGCAAATGCCACAAGCCTTTGGTGCGACGAGCGCTGACACAGCGGGTCTGAGTGTGAACGTGGGCGCCGTTTTCGCGGGCGGCCATGGCGTTCAAGACCACCAGGCGAGCATCGTCGACCCAGCAATCGGAATACTCGAAGCCTTTGGTGATTTCGCTTTTCAGCGGGCTGTCCGGGCCGAACTTCAGGCTTTTCGAACCTTCCAGTTTTTCCCGTTTGCCCAGGTTGTCATAAAGGAACAGACCGGCGCGGATCATCCACGCCGGACGCAGGTGCGGACGGTGCGGCAGCACGAAACGCATTTGCTTGACGATGTGTGGCGCCTTGGCCAACAACACTTCGCGCTCCGCGAGGGCTTCACGCACCAGGCGGAATTCGTAATGTTCGAGGTAGCGCAGGCCACCGTGGATCAGTTTGCTGCTGGCCGACGAGGTGTGGCTGGCAAGATCATCCTTTTCGCAAAGGAACACCGAAAGACCGCGGCCGGCGGCATCCGCTGCGATCCCCACGCCATTGATCCCGCCACCGATGACGGCAATGTCGTAGACCTCAGCGAGAGGGGGCGTAGGCAAGGTAGAAGTGGGCATCGGCTGGCCTCGGGCTTTTATGATTTTCGGTATTGGATTTCGAACATAAATGTTCATTTGCGAAAATGGTAGCCCATAAAGACGCACACAGCCAGTCAACTTCGATTGAAAATACTGATCGACGGGCCGTCAAAGGAAAATTTCCGAACATTAATGATGCTGTTGGAGGCTTTTGTGGCGAGGGGCTTGCTCCCGCTGGGCTGCGAAGCAGCCTGAACCGGCGAACGCGGTTTTTCAGGAGGAGCATGTTGTCTGAACTGCGCCTGCTACGCAGCCGAACGGGAGCAAGCTCCCTCGCCACAGGGGAGCGTGGAGTTTTCGAAAGGGGTTAAACCACTTCGAGTCGAATCTTGTGCTGACTCAACAGCTGCGCCAACGCCGGCACAGGCTGCTGATCCGTCACCAGGCAATCGATCAAACTGATCGGCCCCAGGCGAACCATGGCGTTGCGCCCGAACTTGCTGGAGTCCGCCGCCAGAATCACCTGCCGGGCATTGGCAATGATCGCTTGCGACACCCGTACTTCCTGGTAGTCGAAGTCCAGCAGGCTGCCGTCTTCATCGATACCGCTGATGCCGACCAAGGCAAAATCGACCTTGAACTGGTTAATGAAGTCGACACTCGCCTGACCGACCACACCCCCGTCACGCCGCACATTGCCACCGGTCAGCAGGACATCGAAGTCGTCCTTGGCGCTGAGCATCGAGGCCACGTGCAGGTTATTGGTGATGATCTTCAGGTGATTGTGGTTGAGCAGCGCCCGGGCAATCGATTCGGTCGTGGTGCCGATGTTGATGAACAGCGAGGCGTGATCGGGGATCTGGGCGGCAATGGCTTCGCCGATACGCTGCTTTTCATCGCGCATCTGATCGGCGCGCATGGCGTAGGCGGTGTTTTCGACACTGGAATCGTAGGCCGCGCCGCCATGGTAGCGACGCAACAAATTGGCTTCCGCGAGCTGATTGATGTCGCGGCGGATGGTTTGCGGTGTAACGACGAACAGCGTGGCCATTTCCTCGATGCTGACATAGCCGCGTTCGCGAACCAGTTCGAGGATTTGCTGCTGACGGGGAGGCAGATTCATGGGGCTTCCTTTGGGCTGCCGTGCAAAATTTGCCCATGATGCCGCAGGAATCTGCTCCCTACCAGTTACATACAGATACGAGTACTTACGTTGGCTTATTCAGCGCCTTCATGAGGTTCCCAATCACGCGTGCGGCTGACCGCTTTTTTCCAGCCGGCGTAGAGTTTTTCCTTCGCGGTTTCGTCCAGCGTCGGTTCGAATTCGCGCTCGATCACCGCCTTGCCGCGCAGCTCTTCCAGGCTGCCCCAGAAACCACACGCCAGACCGGCGAGGTAAGCGGCGCCCAGCGCGGTGGTTTCGCGCATTTGCGGACGCTCGACCCGGGTGCCGAGGATGTCGGCCTGGAACTGCATCAGGAAATTGTTCGCCACCGCGCCGCCATCCACGCGCAGGGCTTTCAGGCGCTCGCCGGAATCCTGTTGCATGGCGTCGAGCACGTCGCGGGTCTGGTAGGCGATCGACTCGAGCGCTGCGCGAATGATGTGATCCACGCGTACACCGCGGGTCAGTCCGAACAGTGCGCCACGGGCATACGGGTCCCAATACGGTGCGCCCAGACCGGTGAAGGCCGGTACCAGGTACACGCCATTGCTGTCCTTGACCTTGTTGGCGAAGTATTCGGTGTCGTGGGCGTCATTGATGATTTTCAATTCATCACGCAGCCACTGAACGGTTGAGCCACCGTTGAAGACAGCGCCTTCCAGTGCGTAGGCCACTTCGCCACGCGGACCGCAGGCGATAGTGGTCAGCATGCCGTGCTTGGATTTCACGGCTTTGTCGCCAGTGTTCATCAGCAGGAAGCAACCGGTGCCGTAGGTGTTTTTCGCCTGGCCTGGCTCAACGCACATCTGGCCGAAGAGGGCGGCCTGCTGGTCGCCCGCGATACCGCCGATGGCGATGCCGCTTTTGGTGTGGCCGTAGATTTCCGACGAGGACTTAACTTCCGGCAGCATTTCGCGCGGAATATCCAGCACCTCCAGCATCTTCGCATCCCACTCCAGGGTGTGGATGTTGAAGAGCATGGTGCGTGAGGCGTTGGTGTAGTCGGTGACGTGCACTTTGCCGCCGGTAAATTTCCAGATCAGCCAGCTGTCGACGGTGCCGAACAGCAACTCGCCCTTGCGCGCACGTTCACGGCTGCCTTCGACGTTGTCGAGGATCCACTTGAGTTTGGTGCCGGAGAAGTACGGGTCGGTGACCAGACCGGTGGTTTCGCTGATGTATTGCTCGTGGCCGTCACGCTTGAGTTGCTGGCAGATCTCGGTGCTGCGCCGGCACTGCCAGACGATCGCGTTGTAGATCGGGCGGCCGGTGGTCTTGTCCCAGACCACGGTGGTTTCACGCTGGTTGGTGATACCGATCGCCGCGACCTGGTCGTGATGCAGGCCGGCTTGCGCCAGGGCCTCGACCATCACGGCGCTTTGGGTGGCGAAGATTTCCATCGGGTCGTGTTCGACCCAACCGGCTTGCGGATAATGCTGGGCGAATTCGCGCTGGGCCGTGCAAACCACGTTCGCGTCGCGGTCGAAAATGATCGCGCGGGAACTGGTCGTACCCTGATCGAGGGCAATGATGTAGTTCTTATTCTGAATGTCGGTCATGTCGATTGCCTTGGACGAAATAAGGGAGTGAGGTCAGGCGCGGGACCAAATGGGCAGAGTCGCGCGCCTACGGTATCAAGAAGTTCTTGGTTTGCCGTCAATGGCCGGTGTTGCGTCCTTTGTAGCAGGTATGGCGCTGGGCAGATGACGGGCAATCAGCCCGCGATACGCGGCAGCACCGAGGCAGGCACCGACAATCGGTGCAAAAATCGGAATCAGGAAGTACGGGATATCGCGTCCACCGGTGAAGGAAATTTCACCCCAGCCCGCAAAGAAAGTCATCAGTTTCGGTCCGAAGTCACGCGCCGGGTTCATCGCAAAGCCGGTCAGCGGCCCCATCGAGCTGCCAATCACCGCAATCAGCAGGCCGATCAGCAGTGGCGCCATGGGCCCGTTAGGCAGGCCGTTGTTGTCGTCGGTCAGGGACATGATCACGCCCATCAGGACGGCGGTGATGATCACTTCAACCAGGAAGGCCTGGGCCGTGGACAGGGCTGGGTTGGGGAACGTGGAGAACACCGACGCCAGTTCGAGGCTGGCTTGAGTGCCACGAACCATATGGTGGGTTTGTTCGTAATCGAAGAAAAGATTGCTGTACAGCGTGTAAACCAACAACGCGCCACAGAACGCGCCAGCCACCTGGGCAAGAATGTAAAACGGCAGTTTGCGTTTTTCGAAGTCGGCGAAAATGCTCAGCGCGATGCTGACGGCAGGGTTGAGGTGAGCCCCGGAAACCCCGGCGGTCAAGTAGATCGCCATGCTGACGCCGACGCCCCAGATGATGCTGATTTCCCACAAGCCAAAGCTGGCACCCGCGACCTTGAGGGCGGCAACGCAACCGGTACCAAAAAAGATCAGCAGTGCAGTACCCAGAAACTCGGCCATGCATTGGCTGGAGAGCGACGGTTGTTGTAAAGCAGTTGTCATCGAAAACCTCTTTGTTTTTGTTGTCTGGCGCTTTTTTCGTCATGGCCAAAGCGCGATTTTCACCGAGGCAGGATCCCCATCCTGTTCCCGGCTTACTGCTGGTTGCTGCGTTTTCACGTTGTACGGTATTCAGATTCGAAAAAATATAGACAAGAAACACTGCTGTCAAAGGTCGAAAGTGAACTACCGGTCACATTGAAACTATTAGTCACATGAATGATCGTTTTGTTTGGCGGGCGAGGCGATCTCTGACGAACGGTAAAAACCAGCGCCAGGCTGTGGAAACGCTGCCGTGATAGAGCCTTTTATGCAGCAATGTCCTAGAATCCAGCGCAGTATTTTTTCTCTGCCGCCCAGTCTGGAGCTGTCATGACCCCCGCATTGGATTTGTTGAAAAAAGTTCGTGCCGAACATCGCGTGCACAGTTATGAACATGATCCGAAGGCAGCATCCTATGGGCTGGAGGCCGCGGAGAAACTGGGCCTGGACCCGGCGCAAGTGTTCAAGACATTGCTGGCGGCCAGCGAGAAAGGGGAATTACTGGTGGCTGTGGTGCCGGTCGTCGGAAGTCTCGACTTGAAGGGCCTGGCGCATGCGGCTGGGGTGAAAAAAGTCGAAATGGCCGATCCGGCCGCGGCGCAACGTTCGACGGGTTATCTGTTGGGTGGCATCAGCCCGCTGGGGCAGAAAAAGCGCTTGCGCACGTTTATCGACAATTCGGCCCAGCCCTTCGCCAGCATTTTTGTCAGTGCCGGTCGGCGCGGTCTGGAAGTGGAACTGGCCCCCGCAGTACTGGCCGAACACACGCAGGCCAAGTTCGCCGATATCGGCCGCGCCTGAATCAGGGAGAAGGTTATGCAGCTTGAGTTTCATCAGGTCGATGCGTTCAGTGATCGGCCGTTCAGTGGCAACCCGGCGATGGTCTATCGGCTCGATGCCTGGCTCGCCGACGAGTTGATGCAGAAGATCGCGGCCGAGCACAACCTCGCTGAAACTGCTTTTGTGGTGCGTGAAGGGCTGGGCTGGCACATCCGCTGGTTCACTCCCACCACCGAGGTGCCTTTGTGTGGGCATGCCACCCTGGCCAGCGCTTACGTGTTGTTCGAGATCTATAAAGAACCGGTCGAACGCTTGGACTTCATTTGTAAATCCGGCCCGTTGAGCGTAAGTCGTGAGGGCGGTCGCTTCTGGCTGGATTTCCCGGCAATCGTGCCGTCTGAAGTGGGCGTGACACTGGATGTCGAACGCGCCTTGGGCGTCGAAGTGGTCGATGTGTTGGGTTCGAATGAATTGTTCGTGGTGCTGGAGTCGGAGCAGGCGGTGCTCGATTGTCAGCCAGACATGGTGGCTTTGGCCAAACTGCCGTGGCCGGGTGCCATCGTCACCGCCAAGGGCAGCAAGCATGATTTTGTGTCTCGGTACTTCGCACCGGCGATCGGCATCAATGAAGACCCGGTGACCGGTTCCACCCATTGCAGCCTGATTCCGTACTGGTCGAAACGTTTGGGCAAGTCGAGTCTGACAGCGTTTCAGTGTTCGAAACGCGGCGGGGAGTTGTTCTGTCGGTTAGAAGGGGATCGGGTCAAGATCGGCGGGAATGCGACGCTGGTGGCGAGCGGAACGCTGATGTTGGGTTAGGAAGCAAAAAATCGCAGCCTTCGGCAGCTCCTACATGGAACGCGTGTTTCTGCAGGAGCCGCCGAAGGCTGCGATCTTTTGATCTTTTGATCTTTCGTCAGCTGGCAGTGCTGTAGCGACGGACGCCGGAGTCTACCGCCGGAATCTGCGCCGCCGTGCTACCGGACGCCTGGAACAACACCAGATGTTCGGCCGCCACGCGAATGCCAACTTCTGCACCGACCAGATGATCAGCATGGCTCGGGAAAATCGACTCCAGCTGCGCGCCTGTTGGCAACTGCAACCGATACAACGTCGACGCACCCTGGAACGACTTGCCGATAATCCGCGCCTTCAAGGCGCTGTCCGGTGCATAAACGATATCGTCCGGACGTAGCAGCACATCCACCGCGCCACCAATCGGCCAAGTGTAAGCCCGATTGCCGCGTAACTCACCCAGCTCGGTCTGCACCGATTCCGGACTGCTCAACTGACCGCGAATGAAGTAACCCTGACCAATGAAACTGGCCACATAGGGCGTCAGCGGTTCGTGATACAGGTTGTAGGGCGTGTCCCACTGTTCCAGGCGACCTTCCTTGAAGACCCCCACATGATCGCTCACCGCGAAGGCTTCTTCCTGGTCGTGGGTCACCAGAATTGCGCTGGTGCCACGGGCCTTGAGGATGTCGCGCACCTCGTGGCTGAGCTTGCGCCGCAGTTCACCGTCGAGATTAGAAAACGGTTCGTCGAGCAGGAGCAACTGCGGCTCGGGCGCCAGGGCGCGGGCCAAAGCGACACGCTGTTGCTGGCCACCCGATAGCTCGTGCGGGAAGCGCTTGCCGAGGTTTTTCAGGTTGACCAGTTCCAGCAGTTCTTCGATAACGCGATCCTTCTGCGGGTGCTTGCGGATCCCGAACCCGATGTTCTCGGCCACGCTCAAATGTGGAAACAGGGCGTAATCCTGGAACACCATGCCGATCCGGCGTTTCTCCGGGGCGAGGGTGAAGCCGGCGCTGGAGATTGTCTCGCCTGCCAGGGTGATTTCACCTTCATGAACCGGTTCGAAACCGGCAATCGCCCGCAGGGTGGTGGTTTTGCCGCAGCCTGAAGAGCCGAGCAGGCAACCGATGTCGCCGGCATTCAAATGCAGGTTGAGGTTCTGCACAACGCGCTGGTCTTGATAGCCGCAAGCGAGATTGCGCAGATTAAGCAGTAATGGCTGGCTCATGCGTGGTGATACGCCGGTTCGACGAGAAACTCGAGCAGGGCCTTTTGTGCGTGGAGACGGTTTTCCGCTTGATCCCAGGCGACGGATCGCGGGTCATCGAGCAGGTCGAGGCTGATCTCTTCGCCACGGTGGGCGGGCAGGCAATGCATGAACAGCACATCCTCGGCGGCCAGATCCAGCAGCGCGCGATTGACCTGGAACGGCGAGAACAGCTTCAGGCGCTTGGCGGTTTCTTCTTCCTGGCCCATGGAGGTCCAGACGTCGGTGCTCACCAGGTGGGCGCCACGCACGGCATCCTTCGGGTCGCGAACGATGGTCACCCGATCGCCGGCCTTGGCCACGAATTCGGGGTTGGGTTCATAGCCTTCAGGGCATGCGATGCGCAGCTGGAAGTCGAACTGGATCGCCGCTTCTATATAGCTGTTGCACATGTTGTTGCCATCTCCGATCCAGGCTACGGTTTTGCCCTGGATCGAGCCGCGATGCTCGAGGAAGGTTTGCATGTCGGCCAGTAACTGGCACGGGTGCAAATCGTCGGACAGGCCGTTGATCAGCGGGACGCGCGAGTTGGCGGCGAATTCGGTCAGTGTGCTGTGGGAAAATGTACGGATCATCACCGCATCGAGCATGCTCGACATGACAATGGCGGCATCGCCGATCGGCTCGCCGCGACCCAGTTGGGTGTCGCGCGGCGACAGGAAGATGGCCTGGCCGCCGAGCTGGATCATGCCGGCTTCGAACGAGATACGGGTGCGGGTCGAGGATTTCTCGAAAATCATCCCGAGTACGCGGTTTTTCAGAGGCTCGAACAGTACGCCGCGGTTACGCAGGTCTTTGAGCTCAACGCCTCGACGGATCACGCTGACCAGCTCTTCGGGCGTGCAATCCATCAGGGAGAGAAAGTGCCTTGCGCTCATCATTGACTACCTTTTTGCAACAGACCGCAGA
Organism: Pseudomonas fluorescens NCIMB 11764; assembly: GCF_000293885.2. Classification (NCBI taxonomy): domain Bacteria; kingdom Pseudomonadati; phylum Pseudomonadota; class Gammaproteobacteria; order Pseudomonadales; family Pseudomonadaceae; genus Pseudomonas; species Pseudomonas fluorescens. The sequence goes on along the minus strand of NZ_CP010945.1, from coordinate 6,733,496 downwards.
TACTCAAAGCCTTGTTTAATTGAAAAACGGGCGAGACCTGCGGCGTAAGCCGCACGGGGCGACGAAATAGGGAAGGCGCGATCTTGACATTAAATGTCGCGTTTTTCCAATAGGCTACGGTGTTTAGGGGATTTCAGAGGGGCTACGGGGTGACCGCAGTAGCGCATTTGAAGCCGGTTTCCTGACAGCAGCCCGTCATTTGTACACTGGGCTTGCGGGGCTTTGCAATCAAGCGGGGCGGGCATGGTTTACTGATGGTCGGTTTCCGGTACGGTATACAGGGTGTCAGATGGCAATGTGCCTCGTCTGAAACACTTGCTAATGCAATGTGCTGGGTTATAACTAAGTCACGAATGACGCAGGAAGCCTTCGGAATGGAATCGAAAGAACAGCAACTCATGGAACTGCTCGGCCTCACGGCCCGCTCACTGACGCATCTCACGGCCTCCATGACCTCGATGTCCTTCGAGCTTTTGCGAAGCAACGACGAAGTGACCAAGGCCGCTGGACGGCGGATGATCGATCGCATGGCCACCATCAGTGCAGGTCTCGACGAGCACTGGCGACTGATCGGCGAACTCACCGGGGTGCATGTCGCCCACGAGCAGATCGAAACCGTTCAGGAGATCCAGCTGCAGGCGCCGGCGAGGCTGCTGCCCAAGTGATCCCTGTCGGCCATCGGCTGGCCTGATGGTCGCCGATTCACAAGATGAACGTCGCTGGCGCAGCGGCGGAGTGCAGGCCATAGTTTTGATCCCGCGGCCGATATTGCCCGCCCAGAACAAAACAGAGACTGGCCATGACCAAGACTCTCCATCACCGTGCCTGCCACCTGTGTGAAGCCATCTGCGGCCTGACCATCGAGACCACCGAGGTCGATGGCGATCTCCGGATCACCTCGATCAAGGGCGACGCCCAGGATACGTTCAGTCGCGGGCATATCTGCCCCAAGGCTGTCGCCCTGCAAGATATCCAGAACGATCCGGACCGCTTGCGTCAGCCGATGCTGCGGGTCGGCAGCGAATGGCAACCTGTCGAGTGGGAAGACGCCTTCAACCTGGTCGCCGAACGCCTGGCCGGGATTCAGGCGCGGCACGGGCAGAACGCGGTGGCGGTGTACCAAGGCAACCCCAGCGTGCACAACTACGGGCTGATGACCCACAGCAATTACTTCCTCGGCCTGCTGAAAACCCGCAACCGGTTTTCCGCGACGTCGGTCGATCAGTTGCCCCATCACCTGACCAGCCATTTGATGTACGGCCACGGTCTGCTGTTGCCGATCCCGGACATCGATCACACTGATTTCATGTTGATCCTCGGCGGTAACCCGCTGGCCTCCAACGGCAGCATCATGACCGTGCCGGACGTGGAAAAGCGCCTGAAGGCGATTCAGGCCCGGGGTGGCAAAGTGGTGGTGGTCGACCCGCGCCGCAGCGAAACGGCGGCGATGGCCGATCAGCATCTGTTCGTGCGTCCCGGTGGCGATGCGGCGCTGTTGTTCGGGCTGCTCAACACCTTGTTCGCCGAAGGCCTGACCCGCGGCAGCCATCTGCCGGTGGACGGTCTGGATGAAGTGCGCGCCGCCGTCGCGGGTTTCACTGCCGAGGCCATGAGCCCGCTGTGCGCTGTGCCGGCCGAGCAGATTCGCCAACTGGCGCGGGACTTCGCCGCGGCCCCGACAGCCGTCTGCTACGGCCGAATGGGTGTCTCGACCCAGGCGTTCGGGACGTTGTGCCATTGGGTGGTGCAACTGATCAATCTGGTCACCGGCAACCTCGACCGCGTGGGTGGCGCGTTGTGCACAGAACCCGCAGTGGACCTGGTAGCGTCCACCTCGGGCGGGCATTTCAACTTATGGCAGAGCCGCGTTTCCGGGCGTCCGGAATACGGCGGCGAGTTGCCGGTGTCGGCGCTGGCCGAAGAGATGCTCACCGAAGGGGAAGGGCAGGTCCGCGCACTGATCACCGTGGCCGGTAACCCGGTGCTGTCGACGCCTAATGGTCGACAGCTTGAACAGGCGCTGGACGGGTTGGAGTTCATGGTCAGTGTCGATCTCTACATCAACGAAACCACGCGCTATGCCGATCTGATCCTGCCGTCGACATCGGCCCTGGAAAACGATCACTACGACACCACCTTCAACATGTTCGCGGTGCGTAACGTCACCCGGTTCAACCGCGCGATCCTGGCCAGACCGGAAGGCGCACTGCACGACTGGGAAATTTTTGTCGGGCTGGCCAAGGCCTTTGCCGCGAAGACCGGCAAGGAACTTAAACCGACGATCCCGCCCGCACAGATGATTGATCGTGGTTTGCGCATGGGCTTGTATGGCGATGCCTCGGAGCACCGGTTGTCCCTGGCGACGTTGTTCGATCATCCGCATGGTGTTGATCTTGGAGCGTTGAAAACCAACCTGGCTCCGCGCCTTAAAACCCCTAACCAGCGCATCCAGGCAGCCCCCGCAGCCATCCTTGCCGACCTGGCTCGCTTCGCCGCGCTGCAAGCGCCGGCCGCCGATGAATTGCTGATGATTGGCCGTCGTCATGTACGCAGCAATAACTCGTGGATGCACAACTATCATCGACTGGTGAAGGGCAAGCCACGCCATCAATTGCTGATGCATCCGGACGACCTGGCCAGTCGCGGCCTCAGCGACGGGCAGCGGGTGCGGGTCAGTTCCCGGGTCGGCATGATCGAGGTGGAAGTGCTGGGCAGTCTGGATATGATGAAAGGCGTGGTCAGCCTGCCGCACGGTTGGGGTCATGCGCGGCCTGGCGTGCAGCTGACGATTGCCAGCAGCCAGCCAGGTTCCAGCGCCAATGACCTGACCGATGAATGTCTGCTCGACGAGTTGTCGGGTAATGCGGCGTTGAACGGTGTGCCGGTGACCGTGGCGGCGGCTTGATTGAGTCTGTCGGGGAGACCGAGCATGGCGCTCGGGTTTCCGTTACAATGCGCCACCGTGCCGACCCCTGAGTCGGAAAGTTCAGCCGAGGTGCTCCATGGATATCATCGAAACGATTAAAGAGCAGATTGCTAACAACACCATTCTGCTTTACATGAAAGGTTCGCCGAATGCCCCGCAGTGTGGCTTCTCTGCGAAAGCCGCGCAGGCCGTGATGGCATGTGGTGAAAAGTTTGCGTACGTGGACATCCTGCAGAACCCGGAAATCCGCGCCAACCTGCCAAAATACGCCAACTGGCCAACTTTCCCGCAACTGTGGGTTGGTGGTGAACTGGTCGGCGGTAGCGACATCATGACCGAGATGGCTGCAGACGGTTCGCTGCAAAGCACCATCAAGGCTGCTGTTGAAGCGGCTGCTGCCAACAAGTCCGAAGCCTGATTCACCTTGTAGGAGCCCGCTTGCTGCGGGCAGCTCCTGCACGATTCAGGTGAGCCGAAATTCCGGGCATGAAAAAGCCCCGCCTCTTTAAAAGAGAGCGGGGCTTTTTATTGTCTCGAGTTAGCGGGCGCTAATTATTCTTCGCCCATCTGCGATTGCAGATAATTCTCAAGACCGACTTTATCGATCAGGCCCAGTTGGGTTTCCAGCCAGTCGATATGTTCTTCTTCGGATTCGAGAATGTCTTCGAGCAGTTCACGGCTACCGAAATCGCCAACCGTTTCGCAATGAGCAATCGCAACTTTCAAGTCGGCGTGGCCGGTACGTTCGATGCGCAGGTCGCACTCAAGCATTTCCTGGGTGTGCTCGCCGATCTGCAGCTTGCCCAGGTCCTGCACGTTCGGCAGGCCTTCCAGGAACAGGATGCGCTTGATCAGCTTGTCCGCGTGTTTCATCTCGTCGATGGACTCGTGGTATTCGTGCTTGCCGAGCTTGTTCAGGCCCCAATCTTCATACATGCGCGCATGCAGAAAATACTGATTGATCGCGACCAGTTCATTGGCAAGGATCTTGTTGAGATGCTGGATGACTGTAATGTCGCCTTTCATGATGGGGTCCTGCCCTGTATTAGCTGTCTATAAAGCGGAGTCTGAGCCGCACAACTAAGAGTGTCAAACCTAAGTTATTGAAACTTATATGAAAATTAATCGGAATAAGAATGTTTGTGTTCCGCGTCTGACCCGTAACCAATTGATTTTCAGGCATAAAAAAACCGGACATGAAGTCCGGTTCTTTGGAATAGGGTATCTATGCGGCAGTAAATTCTACAGGGAAAGGAATTGCTGCCTGGGCTGTTTGCAATTTGGTCAGGGTTTCACGCACCACTTCCTTGGCAAGGCAGGCGCATTTGCCGCATTGGCTGGCTACGCCGGTAGCCTGGCGGACTTCCTTGTAGCTGCAGCATCCTTCATAGATCGCTTCGCGGATTTGTCCGTCGGTGACGCCAGTGCAGAGGCAGACATACATAAGCTAAGAACCGTCGCTGGTGGTGACTCAGTTGCGATGGATCTTAATGTTAACGAGAATGATTGTCAAAGTGGTTTCTGAAAGCTTTGCGTTATAAACGTGCGTGGCTGACGAACGGTTTTCCCCAGGGCAATCTGCCAGTAATCGCGAAGACAGCAATTTGAGGTGTTGACGAAAAACCGTTGAGGACAGCTCAAAAACGCAGTGTATGATGGCCGGTCCTTATGAAGCGGGTGGGTGTCACAGGGCTGTCGCCTGAGGGTGGCAGGCTGGCGCCAACCCGGAACTTCACGTTTTTACACCAGGAGATATTCAATGAGCGTACTCGTAGGCAAGCAAGCCCCTGACTTCACCGTACCGGCCGTACTCGGCAATGGCGAAATCGTCGACAGCTTCACCCTGTCGTCGGCCATCAAAGGCAAATACGGCCTGGTGTTCTTCTACCCACTGGACTTCACCTTCGTGTGCCCATCCGAGCTGATCGCTCTGGACAACCGCATGTCCGACTTCAAGGCACGCAATGTTGAAGTGATCGCCGTTTCGATCGACTCGCACTTCACTCACAACGCATGGCGCAACACCCCGGTGAACAATGGCGGTATCGGCCAGGTTCGCTACACCATGGCTGCCGACATGAAGCACGAAATTGCCAAGGCCTACGACGTTGAGTCCGAAGGCGGCGTGGCTTTCCGTGGCGCGTTCCTGATCGACGACAAAGGCGTTGTCCGCTCGCAGATCATCAACGACCTGCCGCTGGGCCGTAACATGGAAGAGCTGATCCGTCTGGTCGACGCTCTGCAATTCCACGAAGAGCACGGCGAAGTCTGCCCTGCCAACTGGAAAAAAGGCGACAAAGGCATGACCGCTTCGACCGAAGGCGTCGCAGCCTACCTGACCGAGAACGCTGCTGCCCTGTAAGGCGCGTTCGAGGCATAAAAAAACCGGCCGTCGAGGCCGGTTTTTTTATGGGCGGGATAAAACCGATGCCGTTCGCTCAAGCACGACGCTGAGTCTGTGGCCAGGGAGCAAGCTCCCTCGCCACAAGTGTTGGATCAGTCGTTGTAGTCTTCCCAGCCGCCCATCTGCTTCCAGCGATTGACGATGCCGCAGAACAGCTCAGCCGTCTTCTCGGTGTCGTAGCGAGCCGAGTGAGCCTCGCGACCGTCGAAGTCGATGTCGGCGGCCTGACAGGCTTTCGCCAACACGGTTTGACCGTAGGCCAGACCGGCGAGGGTTGCCGTGTCGAAGCTGGAGAATGGATGGAACGGGTTGCGCTTCATGTCCAGGCGCGCAACCGCTGCGTTCAGGAAGCCCAGGTCGAAACTGCTGTTGTGCCCGACCAGGATCGCCCGCTTGCAGCCGTTGGCTTTCAACGCCTTGCGGATACCACGGAAGATATCGGTCAGCGCCGCTTCTTCACTTACTGCCATGCGCAGCGGGTGATCGAGTTTGATCCCGGTGAACTCCAGGGCGGCCGCTTCGACGTTGGCGCCTTCAAACGGCTCGACGCGGAAGAAGTAGGTGTGATCAGGGTATACAAAGCCCTTCTCATCCATGGCGATGGTGGTGGCGGCTATTTCCAGCAAAGCGTCAGTGGCAGAGTTGAAACCACCGGTTTCAACGTCGACAACGACTGGCAGGTATCCACGGAATCGAGCTGCCATCGGGTGGCGTGGACCACTTCCGCCGCCTTGACCGTCCTGTTCGTCATCGAAATGGTCTTCACTCACGCGTGTTCCTCCAGCAGGCGCCAGCGCAGTTTTTCACCGGCGCGCAGCGGGATAACGGTCAGCTCGCCAAATGGCAGGCTGGTTGGGGCGGTCCACTCGTCGCGGACCAGGGTAATGCGATCGGTGTTCACCGGCAGGCCATAGAAGCGCGGGCCGTTAAGGCTGGCGAAGGCTTCGAGCTTGTCCAGCGCATTGCGCTGTTCGAACGCTTCGGCGTACATCTCGATCGCCGCATAAGCGGTGTAGCAACCGGCACAACCGCAAGCGGCTTCCTTGGCGTGCTGGGCATGCGGTGCCGAGTCGGTGCCGAGGAAGAACTTGTCGCTGCCGCTGGTGGCGGCGTCGAGCAGCGCTTCCTGGTGGGTGTTGCGCTTGAGAATCGGCAAGCAGTAGAAGTGCGGCCGAATTCCGCCGACCAGCATGTGGTTGCGGTTGTACAAGAGGTGATGCGCGGTGATGGTCGCGCCAACATTGGCCGAAGCCTCGTTGACGAACTGCACGGCGTCCGCGGTGGTGATGTGTTCGAACACCACTTTGAGCGTCGGGAAACGCTCGACCACACGACGCATGTGCTCATCGATGAAGATTTTTTCGCGGTCGAACACGTCGACATCGCCACGGGTGACTTCACCGTGAATCAACAAAGGCATCCCGACTTCGGCCATGGCCTCGAGCGCAGGGAAAATCTTGTCGATACTGGTGACGCCAGAATCCGAGTTGGTGGTCGCGCCGGCCGGGTACAACTTGGCGGCGAACACGAAACCGCTGGCCTTGGCTTCACGAATTTCTTCGGGCTGGGTGCGGTCGGTCAGGTAAAGCACCATCAACGGTTCGAAACGGCTGCCGGCCGGACGTGCAGCGAGAATCCGCTGGCGATAGCCGTCGGCTTCAGCGGCGTTGCGCACCGGAGGTACCAGGTTGGGCATAATGATGGCGCGACCAAAGGTGCGCGCGACATCCGCAACGGTATTGGTCAACACGGCACCATCGCGAAGATGAATGTGCCAGTCGTCGGGACGCAGCAGGGTCAGGCGGTCGGACATGAGGGGATTCCAGGCGGGTCAAACTCAGGGGAATGCTACCGGAAAAGACTCTCTCAGGCACTCGCTATCAAGTTTTGCGGGAAGCTTCCGATATCCAACAGGTACGCCGTAAACATGTGTGTGTCGGTCTTTTTGTTGTAGAAGCCAGTGGAGCCTCCCGTGCGCCAGCGTTATTTAGCCTTGCTCAGTGTGTTTGCCAGCCTTCCCGCGATGGCGCTCACTTTCCAGACCCGTCTGGAGAGCATCGAGTGGACGGTCGAAGGGGACAAGTTCGAGTGCCGCCTGATTCAACCGATCACCGATTTCGGTTCGGGTGAGTTCGTGCGTCGCGCCGGCGAGCAGGCGACGTTTCGTCTGAAAGCTTATAACTCGATGGTCGGCGGCGGCTCGGCGACCTTATTGGCGGCTGCTGCACCCTGGCAGCCGGGGCGTGGCGACATCAATCTCGGTTCCGTGCGGATTGGCAGCGGCAATGTGCTGTTCAACAGTTCGCAGGTTCAGGCCGGGCGCTTGATCAGTGGCTTGATGGATGGGCGCAGCCCGGTCGTCCGGCATTCTTCGGGCGATGGCCGGGTCTCGGAAGTGCGGCTGTTGCCGGTCAAGTTCAGCAAGGCGTTCAACGATTATCAGGGCTGCGTGGCGAAACTGCTGCCGAAGAATTTCGAGCAGATCAAGCAAACGCAGATCGGCTTTCCCGGCGATGGCCTGGACCTCGACGCGCAGGCCAAGGCTCAGCTGCAGGTGATGCTGGAGTTCATGAAGGCCGATCCCACGGTCAATCACATCGAGCTTGACGGCCACTCCGACAACAGCGGCAACCGCCTGACCAATCGAGACCTGTCGCGGCGTCGGGCCCTGGCGGTCATGGAGTTCTTCAAGGCCAACGGTGTGCAGGAATCGCAGATTACCGTGCGCTTTCATGGTGAGCGTTATCCATTGGTACCCAACACCAATGCGGCCAATCGGGCGAAGAATCGTCGAGTCAATGTGCACCTCGCGCGAGTCGCCCCCATCGAGCCGCCGGCGCCTCAATCAACAGCATCGGCGAGCGCGGCGAAGACTTCCTGACCCGTCGGTCATCGTCGCGCGGTCGACATAATCTGTCGCTTCGTCGTCATAAGCTGTCGCGCCACTGTAAATTATTCCGTATGAGCGGTAGACTTCCCGGCTTTCCGTAGAACCCCGTGGAGTGATGGCATGGCGGACGTAAACAAGGTCGTTCTGGCGTATTCCGGCGGCCTGGACACTTCGGTGATCCTCAAGTGGCTGCAGGATACTTATAACTGTGAAGTCGTGACCTTCACCGCTGACCTGGGTCAGGGCGAAGAGGTCGAACCTGCACGTGCCAAGGCTCAGGCCATGGGCGTGAAAGAGATCTACATCGACGATCTGCGCGAAGAATTCGTGCGCGATTTCGTTTTCCCGATGTTCCGCGCCAACACCGTTTACGAAGGCGAGTACCTGCTGGGTACTTCCATCGCTCGTCCGTTGATCGCCAAGCGCCTGATCGAAATCGCCAACGAAACCGGCGCTGACGCCATTTCCCACGGCGCCACCGGCAAAGGCAACGACCAGGTTCGTTTCGAACTGGGCGCCTACGCCTTGAAGCCAGGTGTAAAAGTGATTGCACCGTGGCGCGAATGGGACCTGCTGTCCCGTGAAAAGCTGATGGATTACGCTGAAAAGCACAACATCCCGATCGAGCGTCACGGCAAGAAAAAATCCCCGTACTCGATGGATGCCAACCTGTTGCACATCTCCTATGAAGGCGGCGTGCTGGAAGACACCTGGACCGAGCACGAAGAAGACATGTGGAAATGGACCGTCTCCCCGGAGAAGGCTCCAGATAAAGCGCAATACCTGGAACTGACCTATCGCAACGGCGACATCGTTGCACTGGACGGCGTCGAAATGACTCCGGCTACGGTGCTGGCGACCCTGAACCGTATCGGTGGCGAACACGGCATCGGCCGCCTCGACATCGTCGAGAACCGTTACGTGGGCATGAAGTCCCGTGGCTGCTACGAAACCCCAGGCGGCACCATCATGCTGCGCGCCCACCGTGCGATCGAATCGATCACCCTGGACCGCGAAGTGGCTCACCTCAAAGACGAGTTGATGCCTAAATACGCCAGCCTGATCTACACCGGTTACTGGTGGAGTCCTGAGCGTCTGATGCTGCAACAGATGATCGATGCTTCCCAGGCACACGTGAACGGCGTTGTGCGCCTGAAGCTGTACAAGGGCAATGTGATCGTCACGGGGCGCAAGTCCGACGAATCGTTGTTCGACGCCAACATTGCGACATTTGAAGAAGATGGCGGCGCTTACAATCAGGCGGATGCGGCTGGCTTCATCAAGCTAAACGCCCTGCGCATGCGCATTGCGGCGAACAAAGGCCGGAAGCTTTTCTGAAGTTTCTGACGCCTTGATGGAATTTGTGGCCTTGTTTTCGACAAGGCCACAAATGTGGGAATAGGGTTTTTTTCTGACATTGCGATTCATCTTTCTTCTTGTTTTCGCAAGCGGCATTTTTGCCTGCTTCTCTCCTTTCGATCGTAAACGCTACTGACCGCTGTGGGTCAGTCTGGCGAGTTGATCAATGACCGTCACATGGCGTGAGCTCACGTTGTAAGCAATGCAAAACGGTGCACCGTTGCGTTTCTTTACGTGTCTGAAAAATTTGAGCGCGTTTTCTTTCAGCAGATTCTCTGACTCGGCACTGGTGAGAAACACGACCACTTGCGCCGAATCGCCCTTGGGCAATCGAATCCTTTCCAGAAGCTCGCGGAATTCGAATTTTCTGTTCATCCATCTTGCATCAATGATGTGCAGGTCCTTCAATTTCTCCGGCAATTCGATGTGATGCTGGACCGATAGACTTTCTCGCCCTCTGTTCTCGCCTGGCGTGCCTTGAGCAATATCCGGACGCTCGGCATTGTCCATGACTTTTATGAAGTGTTTTCCTTTCTCAAAATCGGACGGCGCATAGAGCGATCGATAATTGAAGTTAAGTGTGGCGAAGAACAGTAGAAGCAAATAAAACGGAAAGCTGATCAAAAACCAGATGTAGAGTTCTCTTTCCTTGTTATCGAGGAAAGGCAGGGAGACGGCTGCCGACGTTTCAGACAGTGTTGCGAATATGGCGATGACTGTCATGGGGGTGGTGATTCTTTGTTTGGGTTTTGTCATGTTTCGTACTCATATAGGTTTGTCTTTTCTCTATTGGTTAATGGCTGATAGTTGTTTTGCAGTTTTTATATTAGCTGTGAATTTATTGTTGGCCTATGTCTGTTTTATTTCGGTTAAGTTGTTGTGGACTGTAAGATTTTGTATATGTTGTTTTCAATGTGTCTCGCGAACCCTGAAATGCAGGTGTCCGTTAAGGGTAGCTCAACTGTAGGCGCAGGTCGGACCACCGATATCGATTTATTATTTTGGTTTTGATTTTTCAAATTGATACAAAAAATTTGTTGAAGAGTGTAATGTCATAAAGCAAATAAAGTTTCCGACGTGCAGCTCTCGAAGGTTTCTTGTAAGAATATTCCTCATTGTTTGTAGGGAATGTCTCTCGGTGTGGGTGACCGGGAGGGGCGGCGTGCCATGGGTGAAACGACTAGGCTATTGTGCGGGCTCTAAAAATTCGAACAGCGAAAATTGGACTTGCCCATGAATAAAGTGCTGATCGTGGATGATCACCCCGTCATTCGTCTTGCGGTACGTATGCTGATGGAACGTCATGGCTACGAGGTCATTGCAGAAACAGATAATGGCGTGGATGCATTACAACTGGCTCGTGAACATATGCCGGATATTGTCATCCTGGATATAGGAATACCGAAGCTGGATGGACTGGAAGTCATTGCGCGCCTTGTCTCGGCAGCAATGCCAATGAAAGTACTGATATTGACTTCCCAGGCACCTGGACATTTTTCGATGCGTTGCATGCAGTCTGGCGCTGCCGGATATGTTTGCAAACAACAGGATCTCACTGAGTTGCTCAGTGCAATAAAAGCAGTATTGTCTGGCTACAGTTATTTTCCCAATCAAGCTTTGCATACAGTGCGTGCCAGTCTGGGGAACGCCAGTGAAGCCGATATGGTGGATCGTTTGTCGGGGCGGGAAATGATGGTTTTGCAACAGTTGGCCCGAGGCAAGACCAATAAGGAAATTGCCGATGGAATGTTCCTCAGCAATAAAACCGTCAGCACTTACAAGACTCGCCTGTTGTTAAAGCTCAATGCGCGGTCCTTGGTGGACTTGATCGAACTGGCTCAACGCAATGGGCTGGTGTGACTGCACCAGCGCTTCACGGGACTGGGTGAATGGGTGTTTTCGAGGTTTCGCACTTAAAAAAAGCCTCCGTTTCGGGAGGCTTTCAGGTGTTATAGGTCAAAATCGTAATCGGCCAACTGTTTTTGCAGTCGGCGCTCCTCCAGCAGGTTGTCGATCGTGCGGCGTTTGCTCAGGTTGGTCTTTGCCACTTCAACCACCGGTTCCGCGTCATCGGCCTCAATGGGTGTGAAGTCCTCTTCTACGTCCAATTGCTCTTTGCCAGTGCTCATAAGGTTAACTCCAGGCTAAGACTGCCTTTGGCGCCCCTTATAGCGACAATCTCTGCGTGGGTAAAAAAGATTTTTTCAATCGATAAATCAAAAAACCTAATAGCGCCTCAATCGTCCGAAGTCTTGTGCTTGTATTCGCATAGGTCTTCGATCCGGCAACTGCCGCAACGGGGCTTGCGGGCCAGGCAGACGTAACGTCCGTGAAGAATCAGCCAGTGATGGGAATCGAGCAGGTATTCCTTGGGCACAAACTTCATCAGTTTTTTCTCGACCTCGACCACGTTTTTACCCGGCGCAATGCCGGTACGGTTACTGACCCGAAAAATGTGGGTATCCACAGCCATGGTCAGTTGGCGAAAGGCAGTGTTGAGCACCACGTTGGCGGTTTTGCGGCCGACGCCGGGTAGCGCTTCCAGCTCTTCGCGGGTCTGCGGTACTTCGCCTCCATGGCGTTCCACCAGCAAGCGACAGGTCTCGATCACGTTTTTTGCCTTGCTGTTGAACAGGCCGATGGTCTTGATGTATTCCGACAATCCCTCGACACCCAGTGCATAAATCGCCTGCGGCGTGTTGGCCACCGGGTAGAGCTTGGCGGTGGCCTTGTTAACGCCGACATCGGTCGATTGCGCTGAGAGAATCACGGAGATCAGCAATTCGAAGGGCGAGGAGTAAGCCAGTTCGGTCTTCGGTTCCGGGTTGTCTTCATGCAGCCTGCGGAAAATTTCCAGACGTTTTGCAGCATTCATGGGCAGTGCATTTCCTCGAAAGCGGTCAGTGTGAGGGATTCGGGCGGGACCAGGCCTGCCATGCAGCGATCACCAGACCCAGCAAAATGAATCCGCCGGGGACCAGAGTGACCAGGTGCAGGCCTCCATAGCCGATGAGTTCGCGCAGCAGGCCCAAGCCCACCATCAGCGCACCGAACAGGCCACACAGGCGAAGGCGGTCACGTAATGCGCTCTGGAAGAAGCCTATGTGATCAAGAACGACACATTGCAAGGCGATCAGTCCGGCATAGATTCCCACCTGCTGATGCCATTTGAGTGATAAGACTTGTGCGGCGATCTCCGCGCAACTGGTCAGCGTGGCGGCCAGCAAAATGCCGGCAAACAAACGGGCAGACGGAACAAGTCGTGGTCCCAGGGCCGCCATGCCGACGCCGTAGGCACTGATCACCACAATGAACATCAACCACAGGCCCAGCGCGGTCATCCATGTGCCGGTGGCGCCGATCAGCGGTGCGAGCATCAGCGAGTTTTGCAGCGTCGATGACTTATTCATGGGGGGCTGTTCCCGATCAACTGTTTCTGATGTTCATCGAAGTAGCGCAAGGCATCGTGGATGGCGTTGATCACGGCTCTTGAAGTGATGGTCGCCCCTGCGATCTGATCGAACTGGCCCTGATCTTTTTTCAACGCCCAGCCATTGTCAGCCGGTTCGCTTCGCGATTTGCCGGCAAAGTCATTGAGCCAGGCATTTGGCCAGTCGGCAATGCGCGCGCCCAGCCCCGGAGTCTCGGATTGCCTGAGGGTTTTGACCCCCACCAACTTGCCGTTTGCGCCTATGGCGATCAACAAGTCGATGCTGCCCGCATAACCCAATGCCTGACTGCGCAACAAAACGATACTGGGTTGGCCGGCCTTGGTCGCGAGGTAGCCGCCTAGCAATGTGCTATTGGTCAATCCCGTATCGTCGAGGCGCAACGGTTGTTCCAGCGGTTGATTGTCGTAGCTGTCAGCGGGCAGCAGGTCCAGCAGGTTGCGGCTGTCGATCAGGCGCTGTTCGTTCGCAATGCGTGGCGCGCTACTGTGCTGCACAAGGTAAGTTGCGCCAATCCCCACGCCTGCCAGCACCACCAGAATCACCACGCTCGACACTCGGCTCATGGCGCAACTCGCTCCTGTCTCGACGTGACAAACCGGTCCAGCGCCGGCACGCAGAGGTTCATCAGCAGCACCGCAAACGCCACGCCGTCCGGATAACCGCCCCAGGTTCGAATCAGGTAGGTCAGCAGCCCCACACCCGCGCCGAACAGCAGTCGCCCGCCAGGGCTTTTGGCGCCCGACACCGGCTCCGTGACGATAAAGAACGCCCCCAGCATGCTTGCGCCGGTGAGCAGATGAAACAGTGGCGAGCCATGGGAATCGGATCCCGAGCCGTTCCAGCACAGCAGGCTGATGACGAACAGGCTGACAAGCATGCCCACCGGCGCATGCCAACTGAACACCCGTCGTTGCAGCAAAAACATGCCGCCCGCCAGAAAGGCGAGGTTGACCCATTCCACACCGCGCGCACCGACGTGGCCGAAGGCCGGATTGCCCGCGAAGAGTTCGTCCATGGTCAGGCTTTTGTTGATTCGCAGACTGTCCAGCGCCGTCGCCTGGACCCAGGCATCCGGCGTCTGGCTCAGGCTGAAACCGAACACTTGTTGCAAACCACCGAGCAGGTCCATGCCGTGGGAGGACGGCCAATGGGTCATCTGCTGGGGAAACGTCACCAGCACCAGGGCAAAACCGAGCATCGCCGGGTTGAACGGATTTTTCCCGACTCCGCCATACAGCTGTTTGCCAAACAGCGCGAACGCCGCGGCACAGACCGTCAGCCACCACGGGCAATACGGTGGCAAGGCCAGGGCCAGCAACGTCGCACTGACCAACGCACTGCCGTCGCTCAAGGTGGGTTTGAGCTCCCGCTTGCGCAACTGCAACACCACCGCTTCAACGGCCAACGCAGTAACGCCGGCCAGCATCAGGTTGATCAATACCCCCCAGCCATACAGCCAGAACAACACCAGCATGCCAGGCAGGGTGGCCAGCAACACCAACTTCATGGCTTGCTGCAGGCGCTCGTCGACCGATTCAAGGGGCGACATAGGCATCCACCTGACGCTCGGCTTCCTGGAGACGGGCGCGCGCCTTGTTCATCAGCTCGGCAGGTGTGTCGTTGCGTCGTTCGAGTTTGCTGACGTCAGCGCGAGCGTAGGCCAATTCCGTTTTCAACTGACGAAGCTGGTTGTCGATGGGGCGTTTTTCAACACGCGCCAGGTCAGGTAAAGGTTGTTCGCTCGCAGCCTCCGCGGTGTGGAGGGCTGTTTCGGCGTCGCCGAGTGCGTGTTCCAAGGCTTTGATCTGCTCGGCCGGCGCCTCGCTGGCCTGGGCTTTCTTGAGTTCGGCGCGGCGCATGGCCAGCTGGATTTTCGCCCGTTTCAGCTCGGCGTCCTTCACTGGCGCCGTGGGCACAGCGGCTGGCGGTGCACTGCTTTCCAACTGCGCCAGCGCTTGTTCGGACGCCTCAAACTGCTGTTGCAGGACAATCAGTTGCGATTGCTGTTCGAAGGTCGGCGGATGGCCGAACGCCTTGAGCGATTTGTTCAGTTGGGCACGGCTCATTGCCAGATCGATCTTGGCTTTTTTCAACGCAGCGTCGGCATTCGCCGCTTTTTGCGCACGAACCCTTTCCAGCGCGGCCTGAACCGGGTTGAGCGTTGTCACTTCAGTGTGTTGCGCCGCGCGGTGTGCCCGAGCCTGGCGCTCGGCGAGTTTCTGTTCTTCTTCGCGATGCAAACGTGCATTGCGCTGTTCAAAACGGCGTCGTGCGTGATTGCGTTTGGCGGTGCGCGCCTGTTGTTCTTCAGGGCTGAACGCCAGGCCACCGACAATCGGCAACACCGTGGCCAGCGGCAACGGATGCATCTCGATGCAATCCACCGGGCAAGGCGCCACGCAGAGGTCGCAACCGGTGCATTCGTCGATGATCACCGTGTGCATCAACTTCGCGGCGCCGACGATGGCATCTACCGGACAGGCCTGAATGCATTTGGTGCAGCCAATGCATTCGGCCTCTCGAATGTAGGCGATTTGCGCCGGTGCCGGACCGCGACTGACGTCCAGTTCCAGCACCGGTACTTTCAGCAACTCGGCCAGCGCCGAGATGGTTTCGCTGCCCCCCGGCGGACACTTGTTGATCGGCTCGCCACTGGCAATGCCCTCGGCGTACGGCTTGCATCCGGGGTGGCCACACTTGCCGCACTGGGTCTGCGGCAAAAGCGCGTCGATGCGTTGAATCAGACTCATGTTTTGATCAGTCCGCTGAATCCGAGAAAAGCCACTGCAATCAATCCGGCGCCGATCAGGTCGATCGGCAGGCCGCGAAAGGGCAGGGGAACATCGTTATCGAGGGTGCGCTGGCGCAAGTCGCAGAACAGACTCAGCACCAGCCAGAAACCCAGCCCGGCGCCGAGGCTCAGGGCTGTAGCGTGGAAAAACCCCTCGTCGTCCCGCACGTTGATCAACGCCAGCCCCAGGACGCCGGCATTGCCGAGAAGCAATGGCCAGAGACCTTCGAACGAAAGCGTGGAAAACACCTTCGGCAGCAACGTCAGCAGTGGCGCGATCAGCAAAACGCTCAAGGGTAAAAACACGAACAGGCCCAGCGAACTCAACCCCAACGGCACCAGCAGTCCGTGGTAAAGGGCATGACCGAGCATGCCGACGATCAGCATCAGGCAGGTCGTCGCTATACCCAGCGCATGCACCTGGCGGCGCTCGGCGCTCAGTAGCGGATCGACGCCCAGCGGCCAGTGCAACACGAAGTTGTTGATCAGGGCGGCGCTGATAAGCGTAAGAACAATCTCGGTCATGATCGTCTGTATCCATACATTATTGCTGGTTGCTGGATAACTCTGCAGGAGCAGCCCGACTTCAGAGACATTATGGGCCAGACATGAAAATCCCACAGTCACGCCGGGCACGACTGTGGGATCGGTTTCGCGCAGAACCTTACTTGATGCGCTGACCCGGCTTGGCGCCGCTGTCGGGGCTGAGCAGGTAGATTTCTTCACCGCCAGGGCCGGCCGCCATCACCATGCCTTCGGAGATCCCGAATTTCATTTTCCGTGGCTTGAGGTTGGCGATCATCATGGTCAGGCGACCATCGAGCTTGGACGGGTCCGGGTAAGCGCTCTTGATTCCGGAGAACACGTTGCGTTGCTCGTCACCGATGTCCAGGGTCAGGCGCAGCAGTTTGTCGGCACCTTCTACATGTTCGGCCTTGACGATCAGCGCGACGCGCAGGTCGATCGCGGCAAAGGCGTCGAAATCGATCTCTGGCGACAGTGGATCCTTGGCCAGTTCGCCGTTGCCGGCAGGTGCCGCTTCGCCCGTGTCGGTCTGGCTCGCGGTCAGGTCTTCTTTCGAAGCGTCGGTCATGGCTTGCACTTTCACCGGGTCGATACGGGTCATCAACGGTTTGAACTCGTTCAGCTGATGGTTGCTGAGCAAGGTCGCGTGGTCGTTCCAGGTCAGCGGCGCGACGTTCAGGAACGCCTCGGCATCGGCGGCCAGCAATGGCAGCACCGGTTTGAGGAAGATCACCAGTTGGCGGAACAGGTTGATGCCCAGGGCGCAGATGGCCTGGACTTCGTCGTGCTTGCCTTCCTGTTTGTTCAGCGACCACGGTGCCTTGTCGGCGATCCACGCATTGGCGCGGTCGGCCAGGCCCATGATTTCGCGCATCGCACGGGCAAAGTCGCGAGCCTCGTAGGCTTCGGCGATGCTTGGCGCTGCGGCAAGAAACGCTTCGGTCAGTTCCGGTGCGGCGTTACCCGCTACCAGCACGCCGGCGTTGCCTTTGTGGATGAAACCGGCGCAGCGGCTGGCGATGTTGACGACTTTGCCGACCAGGTCGGAGTTGACCTTCTGCACGAAGTCTTCGAGGTTCAGGTCGAGGTCATCGACGCCACGACCCAGCTTGGCCGCGTAGTAATAACGCAGGTATTCCGGCGATAGGTGATCCAGGTAAGTCCGGGCCTTGATGAAGGTGCCACGGGACTTGGACATTTTCTGACCGTTGACGGTCAGGTAGCCGTGCACGTTGATGCCGGTCGGTTTGCGGAAACCGGCGCCTTCGAGCATCGCGGGCCAGAACAGGGCGTGGAAGTTGACGATGTCCTTGCCGATGAAGTGATACAGCTCGGCCGTGGAATCCTTGGCCCAGAACGCATCGAAATCCAGCTCCGGCTTACGGTTGCAGAGGTTCTTGAAACTGGCCATGTAGCCGATCGGCGCGTCCAGCCAGACGTAGAAGTATTTGCCTGGCTCGCCCGGAATTTCGAAACCGAAGTACGGCGCATCGCGGGAAATGTCCCACTGTTGCAGGCCGGCATCCAGCCATTCGGCGATCTTGTTCGCGACGGCGTCTTGCAGTGTGCCGCTGCGGGTCCAGGCTTGCAGCATTTCCTGGAAGTCCGGCAACTTGAAGAAGAAGTGCTGGGAATCCTTGAGCACCGGGGTAGCGCCGGAGATCGCCGACTTCGGATCCTTCAGGTCGGTCGGTGCGTAGGTCGCGCCGCATTTTTCGCAGTTGTCGCCGTACTGGTCTTCAGTGCCGCATTTCGGGCAGGTGCCCTTGATGAAGCGGTCGGCCAGGAACATTTTCTTTTCCGGGTCGAAGTATTGCGTGATCGAGCGCGTGGCGATGTGCCCGGCGTCACGCAGCTTCAGGTAGATCTGGCTCGACAGCTCACGGTTTTCTTCGGCGTGAGTGGAGTGGAAGTTGTCGAAGTCCACCAGGAACTCGGCAAAGTCGGCGCTGTGTTCAGCCTGGACGTTGGCGATCAGTTGTTCCGGGGTGATGCCTTCCTTTTCCGCACGCAGCATGATGGCCGAACCGTGGGCGTCGTCGGCGCAGACATAGATGCATTGATTGCCGCGGTGCTTCTGGAAGCGCACCCACATATCGGTCTGGATGTATTCCAGCATGTGGCCAAGATGGATCGAACCATTGGCATAGGGCAGGGCGCTGGTGACGAGGATCTTGCGTGGCTCGGACATGGGGCTCGGCT
Source organism: Pseudomonas fluorescens NCIMB 11764 (assembly GCF_000293885.2). NCBI lineage: Bacteria > Pseudomonadati > Pseudomonadota > Gammaproteobacteria > Pseudomonadales > Pseudomonadaceae > Pseudomonas > Pseudomonas fluorescens. Next base: position 6,714,947 of record NZ_CP010945.1, on the reverse strand, counting down.
ACTTGATGAAACGGAGGTCGGCCACTATAAAGCGCTGGCGCATATTTTTCACCCCGTCAGCCTGTTTCCGGTTGCATCGAATGCCCAAACCTGTGAACAGGCAGTAACAGCGTGAAAATGCTTGTGTGTGGCGAGGGAGCTTGCTCCCGCTGGGTGGCGAAGCCGCCCCAAACCCTGCAACCCGTTTTCGGCGGAAGGAGTGCGTCTGCCTGATTGCGACTGCTTCGCAGCCGAGCGGGAGCAAGCTCCCTCGCCACAAATGTATGTCCGGCGTAGGATACCTGCCTGATTTTCCAGTCTTGCTATCGGAGTTGCCCATGAGCGCCGTCAATCGCGCAGCGGTGGAAACCGTCCTTCGCCAGTACACCGACCCTTACCTGAACCAGGACCCGGTCAGCGCCGGATGCGTGCGCAACATCGACATCCAGGGTGATCGCGTCAGCGTCCAGCTGGAGTTGGGGTACGCCGCCGGTCTGTTCAAAAGTGGCTGGGCACAGATGCTGCAGATGGCCATCGAAGGCCTCGACGGCGTCACCAGTGCCCGCGTTGATATCACCACTGTGATCGCCGCGCACAAGGCGCAGGCGCAGATTCCGGGCCTGGCCAACGTCAAGAATGTTGTCGCCGTGGCGTCCGGCAAAGGCGGCGTGGGCAAATCCACCACCGCCGCCAACCTCGCGCTGGCCCTGGCCCGCGAAGGCGCCAAGGTCGGGATCCTCGACGCGGACATTTACGGGCCGAGCCAGGGCATCATGTTCGGTATTCCCGAAGGCACCCGACCAAAGGTCAAGGATCAGAAGTGGTTCGTGCCAATCGAGTCCCATGGCGTCGAAGTGATGTCCATGGCGTTCCTGACCGACGACAACACGCCGATGGTCTGGCGCGGTCCGATGGTTTCCGGCGCGCTGTTGCAACTGGTCACGCAAACCGCGTGGGGCGACCTGGATTACCTGGTCATCGACATGCCGCCAGGCACCGGTGACATTCAGCTGACCCTGGCGCAGAAAGTCCCGGTGGCCGGCGCGGTCATTGTCACCACCCCGCAAGACCTGGCGTTGCTGGACGCGCGCAAAGGCGTGGAGATGTTCCGCAAGGTCAACATCCCGGTGCTGGGCGTGGTGGAAAACATGGCCGTGCACATCTGCTCGAACTGCGGGCATGCCGAGCATCTGTTCGGTGAGGGCGGTGGTGTGAAGCTGGCGAACCAATATGGCGTTGAACTGCTGGCTTCGTTGCCGCTGGCAATGGCCATTCGCGAACAGGCCGACGGCGGTAAGCCAACGGTGATCGCCGAGCCGGACAGCCCGATCGCGCTGGTCTACCAGGAACTCGCCCGCCATGTCGGCGCGCGGATTGTGTTGCAGGAAGCAGCGACCCCGGCGATGCCGAACATCACCATCAGCGACGATTGATGATCTGAAATACGATCCCCTGTGGGAGCGAGCCTTCTCGCGATAGCGTTAGATCAGTCAACTCAACTGTTGAATGGCACACCGTTATCGCGAGCAGGTCCGTCTCCCCCACAGTTGTTTTGCGTCGGGCTTTAGATCCGCAACCCGCCATCCATCTCCAGAATCCGGCCGGTGTAGTAGTCATTCTCGAAAATGTACGCCGCCGAGTGGGCGATTTCTTCCGGCTTGCCCATCCGCTTGAGCGGAATCCCGGACGTCATTTTCTCCAGCGCTTCAGGCTTCATGCCCAACGTCATCTCGGTTTCGATAAAGCCCGGCGCAATACCCGCCACACGAATGCCGTAGCGCGCCAGCTCTTTTGCCCAAGTCACGGTCGCTGCCGCGACACCGGCCTTGGCAGCGGAGTAGTTGGTCTGACCGACGTTGCCGGCACGGGAGATCGACGAGATATTGATGATCGTGCCGTTGTTGTTCAGCTCGACCATTTTCGCCGCGACTTCACGGGTGCACAGGAACACGCCGGTCAGGTTGACATCGATGACCGCCTGCCATTGAGCCAGGCTCATCTTGGTCATCTCGCCGTCCTTGACCTTCAGCAGCAGGCCGTCGCGCAGGATCCCTGCGTTGTTGATCAGACCATGGATCGCGCCGAAGTCTTCGGCCACCTGGGCGACCATGTGCGTCACTTGCTCTTCATTGGCGACGTTGCACAGGTAGGCGCGGGCCTCGACACCCTTGGCCTTGCACGCGGCAACGGCGTCATCGAGCTTTTCCGGGTTCAGGTCAACCAGCGCAAGCTTCGCGCCTTTGCCGGCGAAATACTCGGCCATGGAGCGGCCTAAACCCTGGCAACCGCCCGTGATAATGATTACTTTGTCAGTGAGTTGCATTCGCATGCCCCGGTAACAGGTTGAAGTGGTCTTCCTGCAAGAGAGCCTCTCGATCTGCACCGGACGTGCACATGAGAACTGCCCCGATGGCGGACTGTAACTTTCATCAGTCGCCTGTCCGTTTTTTCGACGGATTCTATATAAGGAGTCATAAATTGAGCGTTGAAGCGGCCAAGAATGCCCGAGAATTGCTTCTCAAGGAATACCGTGGAGTGCTCTCGACGCACTCCAAGGCGATGCCCGGCTTCCCGTTTGGCTCGGTGGTTCCGTACTGCCTGGACGGGCAGGGTCGGCCGCTGATCCTGATCAGCCGCATCGCCCAGCACACGCATAACCTGCAAAAAGACCCGAAATGTTCGCTGTTCGTGGGCGAGCGTGAAGCCGAAGACGTGCAAGCCGTCGGTCGCCTGACTTACCTCGCCGAAGCGCAAAAGCTTGAGGACGAGGCCGCCATCGATGCGGCGGCCGAGCGTTACTACCGCTATTTCCCGGATTCGCAGAGCTACCACAAGGCCCACGATTTCGATTTCTGGGTGCTCAACCCTGTGCGTCACCGCTACATCGGCGGTTTTGGTGCGATTCACTGGGTCGATCAGCTGACACTGGCCAATCCTTTCGCGGGCAAGGCGGAAGTGAGCATGGTCGAGCACATGAATGCCGACCACGCCAAAGCCATCGCCCACTATGTCGAGCTCGCCGGCCTGCCGGACACCGAGCCGGCGCAATTGGCCGGGATCGACTCGGAAGGCATGCACCTGCGCATCGGCCAGGGGCTCTACTGGCTACCGTTCCAAGCCCCATGTAATACGCCGACACAAGTACGCGAAGCCTTGGTTTTTCTGGCTCACGCCGAGCATTGGCCGAAAAATGAAGTGGCCGACGCTTGAATTCACGCAATGGCGACGTCATCTAGGGAACACTGGCAAGGCATTCTTGCGTTGAGGAACCATTTGATGCGCCCTTTTTTATTGCTCTTTGTACTGTTTCCGGTGTTGGAGCTGTTCGTATTCGTCAAGGTGAGCGGTGCAATCGGGTTTTTCCCGGCCCTGCTACTGGTCATTCTCGGCTCGATGCTCGGCGTGTTCGTGCTGCGTATCGCCGGCCTGGCAACCGCGCTGCGTGCGCGTGAAAGCCTGAACCGCGGCGAGCTGCCGGCCCAGACCATGCTCGAAGGCCTGATGCTGGCCCTGGCGGGTGGTTTGTTGATTCTGCCGGGCTTCGTCACCGACGTGCTGGGCCTGATCATGTTGCTGCCGATCTCTCGCCGGTTGCTGGCCAATAAAATGCGCCAGCGCGCCGAAGAGGCGGCGATCCGTCAGCGTGCGTTCGCCGATGACCTTCAGCCTCGGGGCGGTCCTGCCCCGCAGCAGCCGCTGGGCCGCGAGCCGAACGTGATCGAAGGCGAGTTCGAGCACCGGGATTCCAAGTAAACCGTTTCACCTGCACGGCACCTTCGGGTGCCGTGTTCGTTTTCGGGTCATGGATGTAAAAATTTTCGATCCGCGCCCTTGTAATAAGCTTATGCGCCCTTATGTAACGGTCACCGCAAGGTTTCTGGCGATCATGCCAGACAGACTTCCGCGGTTCGCTTGACGAACCGCACCCGGCACTGCCGGATTTGTTAAACCCGCCGGGAATACACCGGCCGATGAAAACCACAATTAGGAGAGATCGACAATGAAGCTTCGTCCTCTGCATGACCGCGTCGTCGTCCGTCGCAGCGAAGAAGAAAAGAAAACCGCTGGCGGTATCGTCCTGCCAGGTTCGGCTGCTGAAAAGCCAAACCAGGGCGAAGTCCTCGCTGTAGGCCCAGGCAAAGTTCTGGAAAACGGTGAAGTGCGTGCGCTGTCCGTGAAAGTGGGTGACAAGGTTGTGTTCGGCCCTTACTCCGGCAGCAACACTGTGAAAGTTGACGGCGAAGACCTGCTGGTCATCGGCGAGAGCGAAATCCTCGCTGTTGTCGAAGGCTGATTTCCCGCTCATTTTCCCGCTACTACAAAGTATTTAAGGAATATCGATCATGGCTGCTAAAGAAGTTAAATTCGGCGATTCCGCCCGTAAGAAAATGCTCGCCGGTGTCAACGTCCTGGCTGACGCAGTAAAAGCGACCCTGGGCCCTAAAGGCCGCAACGTGATCATCGAGAAGAGCTTCGGCGCTCCGACCATCACCAAGGACGGCGTGTCCGTCGCTAAAGAAATCGAACTGAAAGACCGTTTCGAAAACATGGGCGCGCAGCTGGTCAAAGACGTTGCCTCCCGTGCCAACGATGACGCAGGCGACGGCACCACCACCGCTACCGTTCTGGCTCAGTCGATCGTCAACGAAGGCCTGAAAGCCGTCGCTGCCGGCATGAACCCGATGGACCTGAAGCGCGGTATCGACAAAGCGACCATCGCGATCGTCAAAGAGCTCAAAGCCCTGTCCAAGCCTTGCGCTGACACCAAGGCCATCGCTCAGGTCGGCACCATCTCGGCCAACTCCGACAACTCCATCGGCGACATCATTGCCGAAGCCATGGAAAAAGTCGGTAAAGAAGGCGTGATCACCGTTGAAGAAGGCTCGGGCCTGGAAAACGAACTGTCGGTTGTTGAAGGCATGCAGTTCGACCGTGGCTACCTGTCCCCGTACTTCGTCAACAAGCCAGAGACCATGACTGCCGAGCTGGACGGTCCGCTGATCCTGCTGGTCGACAAAAAGATCTCGAACATCCGCGAAATGCTGCCAGTCCTGGAAGCCGTTGCCAAAGCCGGCCGTCCACTGCTGATCGTGGCTGAAGACGTTGAAGGCGAAGCCCTGGCGACTCTGGTTGTGAACAACATGCGTGGCATCGTCAAAGTCGCAGCCGTCAAGGCTCCAGGCTTCGGCGACCGTCGCAAGGCCATGCTGCAGGACATCGCTGTTCTGACTGGCGGTACCGTTATCTCCGAAGAGATCGGTCTGAGCCTGGAAAGCACTACCCTGGAACACCTGGGTAATGCCAAGCGCGTGATCCTGTCCAAAGAAAACACCACCGTGATCGACGGCGCCGGCGTTGAGGCTGACATCCAGGCTCGCGTTCTGCAGATCCGTCAGCAAGTGGCCGACACTTCGTCCGACTACGACCGTGAAAAACTGCAAGAGCGTCTGGCCAAACTGTCCGGCGGCGTTGCTGTGATCAAGGTTGGCGCTGGTTCCGAAGTTGAAATGAAAGAGAAGAAAGCCCGCGTTGAAGACGCCCTGCACGCTACCCGTGCAGCCGTTGAAGAAGGCGTGGTACCTGGCGGCGGCGTGGCACTGGTTCGCGCTCTGCAGGCAATCTCCGAGCTGAAAGGCGACAACGATGACCAGAACGTTGGCATCCAGTTGCTGCGCCGCGCTGTTGAAGCGCCACTGCGCCAGATCGTTGCCAACTCCGGCGACGAGCCAAGCGTAGTGGTCGACAAGGTCAAGCAGGGTTCGGGTAACTACGGTTACAACGCTGCCACCGGCGAATACGGCGACATGATCGAAATGGGTATCCTGGACCCGGCCAAAGTGACTCGTTCGGCTCTGCAAGCGGCTTCGTCGATTGCCAGCCTGATGATCACCACCGAAGCCATGATCGCCGAGATCAAGGAAGACGCACCAGCTGGCGGCGGTATGCCAGACATGGGCGGTATGGGCGGCATGGGCGGCATGATGTAAGCCAGCCTTACCCCGTACGAAAAAACCCCGCCTGCGAAAGCAGGCGGGGTTTTTTATTGCCTTTGATGTGGGGCCGTCCGGAGACCGAGTCGCGATGATGTCAGTTCAAACGCTAACCGCTTGTGACTTGGTAACCCGCTCAACGTTGGTAGCCGGGCGATACAGGGTGTAGTAGTACGATCCCAGACAAATGAGCCAGCAGAAAATCGCCGTCCACACGTTGTGCGAGAAAAAGTGCGCGCCCTGCATCATCCGGCTCACGGAAAACACCGTGCCCAACGTGAAGGCAAAAATAAAGGCTTTACGTGCCAGACGCGGACGCCGATCCCGCAGCACAAAGAACAAGGCAAACAGCGTGAACCCGGTCGCGGCATGCCCGCCGGGCCAGCAACGGCCGGGTTTGTCCGTCTGCGGGCGAGGGCTGAGGAGTTCGCTGTAGGTCTCATGACCGCCGAATTGTTCCAGACTCCACGGGCATTGAACCGCCGTCACCGCTTTCATCGGCGTGACAAAGGATGTCGCCAGTCCCAGGGACAGCACCATACAACCCAATTCCCGTTTGAACGGTTTGAGCCAGTCGATGAAAAAGGCACCGATGAAACCGAAAATCGCGAACACCGAGAAGGCGATGACCACTTGCTTGGCACGGTCATGCAGGATGTCTTCGAGGAAAAAACTGTGGCGCCCGATGAAGTCTCCAGCCGCCGGGTCATAGAACAGCCGGGCCAGGTCCATGTCCAGGGACGTCAGTTCGAGCAGCACCAGAATGATCGCCGCAACGACGGGAACACCCAGGCACACCCAGAAATTGAGCGGGCGAGAGGCGGGGCGGGCAAGGGTCGAAACCATGGCAGTTCCTTAGTCGGTAAGTTCTTGAGAGCGCAGCCGCGCGGAGTTTGAACCCGGTTGTGTCGCTGCTGTGTGAATCGATAGTGAAAAAGTCGTCAAGGGCTCGACAGGTTTGCCGGCAGGGTTTTCCACTGCACGCAGTCCTAGCCCTCAGCCACGCCAGGCCTTAAGCTGCGCGGGCCAAGACGGCCGTTACTGTGTACGGAGGAGGTGCCCATGCGCATTCTGTTGGTTGAAGATAACCGCGATATCCTGGCCAATCTGGCCGATTACCTGGGGCTCAAGGGCTACACCGTGGATTGCGCGCAGGATGGTTTGTCAGGCCTGCACCTGGCGGCCACCGAGCACTACGATTTGATCGTGCTCGACATCATGTTGCCCGGCATCGACGGCTACACCTTGTGCAAACGCCTGCGCGAAGACGCCCGTCGCGACACGCCGGTGATCATGCTCACGGCCCGCGATCAACTGGACGACCGCCTGCAAGGCTTCAAGTCCGGCGCCGACGATTACCTGATCAAACCCTTTGCCCTGTCTGAACTGGCTGCGCGGATCGAAGCCGTGATGCGTCGGGCACAGGGCGGCGGCCGTCGTACCTTGCAGGTCGGGGATTTGAGTTACGACCTCGATACCCTGGAAGTCACCCGCGAAGGGCGCTTGCTGAAGCTCAACCCGGTGGGCCTGAAGTTGCTGGCTGTGCTGATGCAGAAAAGCCCGCACGTCCTGCGCCGGGAAATTCTCGAAGAAGCCCTGTGGGGCGATGATTGCCCGGACAGTGACAGCCTGCGCAGCCACGTCCACCAATTGCGTCAGGTGATCGATAAACCGTTCGCCAAGCCTTTGCTGCAAACCGTGCACGGTGTGGGTTATCGCTTGGCCGAGGGCCGTGATGGAGTTTAGACAGAGCCTTGCTCAACGGATCATCATCGCCTTTGCGCTGATGAGCGCATTGGTGGCCGGGGCCTTCGCCATGGGGATTGTGGCGACCGTGCACCTGGTAGAAGAAAAACTGATTTCGGCAGGCCTCGGCGGGGATTTGCAACGCCTGCTGTTGATGGACAGTGTGTCGGACTGGAGCCATCGCCCCGAGCCGGACCAGCTGTTCTATTTCAGCGGCGGACCGGGCGATTTCGAGCTGCCCAAGGATTTGCGCCATCTTGATCCGGGTTTCCACGAAGTGTTTCGCGAGCAGCTGTCGTATCACGCGATGGTCGAAGTCGTCGATGGCCGGCGTTATGTGTTGCTGCAGGACCAGAGTGATTTCGAAGAACGGGAGCGGGTGTTGTTCGCCGTGGTGCTGGTGGGCTTCGTCCTGAGTCTGGCGTTGGCGGTATTCCTCGGCTGGATCCTGGCGCGCAAGGTGATGGCGCCTGTGGTGCGGCTGGCCCGTCAGGTGCGCCACCGCGACCAGTTGCTGGGGCTGGCGCCACCGCTGGCACCGGACTATGCCGCGGATGAAGTGGGCGAGCTGGCCGTGGCTTTCGACGCCACCCTCGGTCGCCTGCGCCAGGCATTGACCCGGGAGCGCTTGTTCACCAGTGACGTCAGCCACGAGTTGCGCACCCCGTTGATGGTGTTGGCCAGTTCCTGTGAGCTGTTGCTGGAAAACTCCGGCATCGACCAGCGCGGTCGGGCTCAGGTCGAACGAATCGCCCGTGCCTGCGAAGAGATGCGCGAGCTGGTGCAGACCTTTCTGATGCTGGCCCGCGCCCAACGTGAAGACGCCAGTATGGCGCCGCAACAGTCGCTGGCCCAGGTCGCCGACGGTCTGCTCAACCTGTGGCGCGAACCGATCGAGGCCAAAGGGCTGTCGCTGATGTTCGAACCGGGCAATCCGGACAGCACCTGCTACAACGCCACGCTTCTGCACGCGGTCATGGGCAACCTGTTGCGCAATGCGCTGCATTACACCGAACAGGGTTTCATTCGCTTGACCCTGACCACTACGGGTTTCCGGGTCGAAGACAGTGGCGTAGGCATTCCCGAGGAAAAACGCGAAGCGATGTTCGAGCCTTTCGTGCGGGGTAATGAAAAACGCGGCGAGGGCCTGGGACTGGGCCTGTCGCTGGTGCAGCGGATTTGCGAAAACCAGGGGTGGAGCGTCAGTCTGACCAACATGGAGCCTCACGGCTGTCGGTTTCAGGTGGAACTGGGTTAACCACCCTCGTACTGATCGAACGCCTGGTGTTGGGTGGCCCTAAGCCATCATTTTGCTCATGTAAAACCCTGAAATAATTCGGGGGTTAACATGACAATTTTTTCACAAAGGCATGACCGGACGCTGACACGGCGCTACCTAAGGTAATTGTCATCAGACGTTCAGGAGTCCTTGATGATGGCCGCCCCGATCAAACTCGATTTTTCCGATAAGTACGACGATCAGCACGCTCGGAAATACCTGCAAAAACATCAGGACGGCCTCGGCCGTCGACTGTCCCATTGGCGCGATGAACAACTGGCGCGCAAGGCACTGGCGTTGGTCGGCGAACCCGGACTTGTCCTCGATCTACCCTGTGGTGCCGGACGTTTCTGGCCATTGCTGGCGGAAAAAACCAACCGGGTGATCATCGGTGCGGACAACTCCGAATCCATGCTCAAGATCGCTTTGCAGGCGCAACCCGCGCAAGTCGTGAAAAGGGTACAACCCTTGCACACTTCTGCATTCGACATCGCCTTGCCTGATAACGCCGTCGACAGCATTTTTTGCATGCGTTTGCTGCACCACATCGGTGAAGCCGAGCATCGACTGGCCATTCTGCGTGAATTCGAGCGCGTCAGCCGTGACAGCGTGATCCTTTCGTTATGGGTCGACGGCAATTTCAAAGCCTGGAAACGCAAGCGCTCCGAGAAAAAGCGTGAACAGGAAGGTTACCAAAATCGGTTTGTGTTACCGGCTGCTACGGTCGAAAAGGAATTCGAGCAGGCGGGGTTCTGTATTCAGGAACAACTGGACTTTATACCGCTCTATGCCATGTGGCGGGTTTATGTATTACGCAAGAGGTAACTGATGGCAGTGCAATATGCAGCAGATGCGGACATCGATTCCCGGGACTTTGACTATTACTGGAACCAGCAGGGCGAATGGGTTGAAGAGCCTAACGTTCGTCGCGGTGGTGAAAGTGGTGTGCAACGCATCAGGAGCATTGATGGACAGTTGTTCTACGCCAAGCGTCAGAACGGGCATGTCTATCTCAGCTGGCAGTACCCGTTGGGTCGGCCGACGGTGCTGCGTGAGCGGGACGCGCTCATCGGGTTGAGTCGGATCGGCGTGCGTGTTCCGGAGATAATTTTCTGTGGTGCGCAACGCGATCCTGTCCACAAGTGGCGCGCGTTGTTGGTGACCAAGGCTCTGGACGGTTTTGAGGAAATCGAGCACTGGTACGCAGGCGGTGGCCGCGAACGTCATGGCGAGGCGGTGCATGATCGCGTGCTGAAGGAACTGGCCGATAACCTGGTGCGCATGCACAAGGGGCGGTGGCAGCACAGTTGCCTCTACATCAAGCACGTCTTTGTCCGGGTTACCGGTGAGGGCGAGGCGACGAAAGTCGAAGTTGCGTTGATCGATCTGGAGAAATGCCGTCAGCGTTTGACCGCCCGTCGCGCCGCGTCCCATGACCTGAAGCAACTGCGTCGCCACTCGTCGTTCAGCACGACAGACTGGAAGAAACTCGTCTACCTTTATGAGACAGCGTTTGGCAGCGCTATCAAGGGTTTATAGCAATGAAACTCGAAATTGCACGAGGTTTGTTTTTAATAGGAGCCTTGGCAGTTGCTTCACTGGCGGTGGCGGCTTGGGAGCAGCCCCGCACGCAAGTCCTCAGTTCAGTGAACGGGGACACGCGTTGTCCGATGCCACGGGTTGCGAAGGCAACCGTTGCAACCCAACCCGATCATGATTTATTGCTGTTCATGTTCGGACTTTCTCAAGGACTGAGGCCGCAGAGTTGACCAGATTGAAGCCCAAATAAAAGGCCTCGCATATGCGAGGCCTTTTGTTTATGCCCGATGACTCGAGACCTGCGTCGACCCTTGCAGGAGCCGGCTTTCCGGCTCCTGCAAGGGTCAAGCGTTTACAGGTTTATCGGGTTTAGCCAACAACGTGTACACACACGGCAATACGAACAACGTAAACAGCGTCCCGATCGACATCCCCGTAGCGATCACCGTGCCGATGTCGAACCGGCTGACAGCGCCCGCGCCGGAGGCAATGATCAACGGCACCATGCCGAACACCATCGCCGCGGTGGTCATCAACACCGGGCGCAGGCGTATGGCCGCTGCCTCCTCGACCGCCTCGCGCGGCGTCAGGCCCTTTTCCTTGCGCAGCTGGTTGGCGAATTCGACGATCAGGATCCCGTGCTTGCTGATCAGCCCGATCAGCGTCACCAGCCCGACCTGGGTGTAGATGTTCATGCTCGACCAGCCGAGGAACAGCGGGATCAACGCACCACAGATCGACAGCGGCACCGTCACCAGAATCACCAACGGGTCGCGGAAACTTTCGAACTGAGCCGCCAGCACCAGGAAAATGATCGCCAGCGCCAGGGCAAACGTCACCCACAGCGCGCTACCTTCCTGAACGTACTGCCGCGATGCCCCGGCATAGTCGACGGCAAAACCCGCCGGCGCCTCTTCCCGGGCAATCTGCCGCACCGCGTCGAGGGCTTCACCCATGCTCACCAGCGGAACCCCGGAGAGAATGGCCGAGTTGAGCTGCTGGAACTGATTCAATTGCCGTGGGCGGGCCCGGTCGGAAACGGTGATCAGGGTCGACAGGGCCAGCAGCTCACCCTTGGTGTTTTTCACGTAATAGTTGTTCAGCCAGCCGGGGTTGTCCCGGAATGGCCGTTCAACCTGCGCGATCACTTTGTAACTGCGGCCTTCAATGGTGAAACGGTTGATTTCCGCTTCACCCAGCAACGTCGCCAATGTCCCGCCCAGATCCTGCATCGACACACCCATCTGCGCGGCCTTGGCGCGATCGATATCGACCACGACTTCGGGTTTGTCGAACGCCAGGTCGACGTCGACGAAGGCGAACTTGCCGGACGCCATCGCGCGTTTCTTCACCCGGTCCATCACTTGCAACAGCGACTCGTAATCGTTGGCGGTATTGACGACGAACTGAAACGGTAGCCCCTCGCCGGTGCCCGGCAGGGAGGGCAGGTTGAAGCCGAAAACCTGCAATCCCGGAATGCTCTCCAGTTTGCTCTGCACCTCGGGCAGGATTTCCATTTGCGTGCGATCGCGCTCGTTCCACGGTTTGAGCAGGAAACCGCCAATCCCCGATTGCACGCCGTTGAAGCCGTTGATCTGGAACGAGGAGTAGTACTCGGGAAACGCCTTGAAGATGCTGATGAATTCGTCGGTGTAGGTGTTCAGGTAATCAAGGTTGGTTGGCTGCGGGGCGCTGGCCAGCATGAAGATGATGCCCTGATCCTCGTCCGGTGCCAGTTCCGACTTGGTGAAGGTGAGCAGCACCGGAATCAGGCACAGTACGATCACCGCGAACACCAGCACCACCGGCCGCGTGTTGAGCGTTCCGTGCAACAGACGCTGGTAGCGGCGCTTGAGGCCTTCGAAAATCAGGTCCAGCCGGTGAGCCAGGCCGCTGGGGTTTTCGTCGTGGCGCAGCAGGAAGGCGCACATCATCGGCGACAGCGTCAGGGCGACGATGCCGGAGATCACCACCGCCCCGGCCAGGGTCAGGGCGAACTCCTTGAACAGCGCTCCGGTGAGGCCGGTCAGGAAACCGATGGGCGCGTAGACCGCCGCCAGGGTGATGGTCATCGAGACCACCGGCATGGCGATTTCCCGTGCACCCTCGATAGCCGCGTCCAGCGGGGGCTTGCCTTCCTCGATGTGCCGGTGAATGTTTTCCACCACCACGATGGCGTCGTCCACCACCAGGCCGATGGCCAACACCATCGCCAGCAGGGTCAGCAGGTTGATCGAGTAGCCCATCATCTGCATGAAGAACATCACGCCGATCATCGACAGCGGAATCGTCACCACCGGGATCACGACCGAGCGCAGCGCCCCGAGGAACAGGAACACGACCACGATCACGATCAGCACCGCTTCGAACAGGGTTTTCACCACTTCGTCGATCGAAGCCTGGATGAACAGTGTGGCGTCGTAGGCGATTTCACCCTTGAGGTTCGGCGGCAGCTGGGCCTCAAGGTCCGGCATGATCTTGCGCACTTCCTTGATCACGTCCAGCGGGTTCGCGCCGGGGGTGGCCTTGATGCCGATGTAGACCGAGGGCGTGCCACCAAAGGAGCTGATGGTGTCGTAGTTCTCCGCGCCCATTTCCACCCGCGCGACATCACTGAGCAGCACGCGGCTGTCACCATCGACCTTGAGTGGAATCGCAGCGAAGGCTTGCGCGGATTTGAGCTCGGTGTTGGCGTTGATGCTGGTGACCACGTACTCGCCTTTCACTTCACCGGCAGCGGAAAGGAAGTTGTACTTGCGCACGGCATCGGTCACATCGCTGGCGCTCAGGCCGAAGCCAGCCAGTTTCACCGGGTCCAGCCACAGGCGCATGGCGAACACCTGGTTGCCGAGAATCTCGGCCTCGGCCATGCCCGGCAAGGTGGCAAGTTTGGGCTGGATGACCCGCGACAGGTAGTCGGTGATCTGCGGGTTGCTCAGTTCCTTGCTGAAGAAGCTGATGTACATCAGCGCCGAGGCGTCGGCGGCCTCCTTGCTCAGTACCGGGTCTTCGGCGTCCTGAGGCAACTTGTTTTTCACTTCGTTGGCCTTGGCCAGCAACTCGGTGAACAATCGGTCGCTGTTGGAACCGACGCGCGCGTAGATCGAGATCACCGAGAAGTTCTGGCGACTGACCGAGGTCATGTAGTCGATGCCTTCGGCACTCGCCAGGCTTTGCTGCATCGGTTGCGTGATGTAGCCCTGGATGGTTTCGGCGTTGGCGCCGGGATACGCGGTGGTCACCGTGATCAGGGCGTTTTCCATTTGCGGATACTGGCGCAGCGGTAGCTTGCTCCAGGCCTGGAAACCCAGCAGCACAATCAGCAGGCTGACCACGGAGGCGAGCACCGGGCGGCGGATGAACGGGTCGGTAAAAGCCATGGGGATTCCTTGATCAGTCCGCGCGCGGCGGGCTGTTCTGCTCGGCTAAAGTCTTGTCGTCGCTGATGGCAATGTGTGCGCCGTTGTCCAGTTTGATCTGGCCGGCGGTGACCACTTTTTCACCGTTGCGTACACCTTTGGTAATCACCACCACACCGTCGCGGCGTTCACCGGTTTCGATGAAACGGCGTTCGGCGATCAGGATGGGTTCACCCTTGGCGTCTTTTTCAACCTGGCCGTCTTCGGTTTTTTTCTGTGCGACGACGTACAGCGAATTGCCGTACAGCGTGTACGTGATCGCGCTTTCCGGCACGACGACGCGTAACTGCGGGTCGGGCAATATCACCTGCAGGTTGGCGAACATGCCCGGCAACAGTTTGCCGTCGGGGTTGGCCAGGGTCGCGCGGACCTGCATGTTGCGCGTGCTGTTCTCGAGTTTCGGATTGATCGCGCTGATGGTGCCGGGGAAGGTCTGCGTCGGGTAGGCCGCGACAATGATTTCGACCGGCTGACCGATGGCGATCTTCGGCACCGACTGCTCGGGCACGAAAAAGTCGACGTAGAGACTGCTGAGGTCTTGCAGAGTGGCAATCATGGTGCCGCTGGCAAGATAGTCGCCAACGTCCACCTGGCGAATGCCGATAGTGCCGCTGAAGGGCGCAACGATGCTTTTTTTGCCGAGCGCAGCCTTGAGTTGATTGACGGTGGCTTTGCTTTTTTTCAGCACCGCCGAAAGTCGGTCGAATTCGCCTTTGGAAATGGCCTGGCTGCCCACCAGTTGGCTACCGCGACCGTAATCGAGCTGGGCCAGCCCGAGGTCGGCCTGGGCGGTTTCCAGAAAGGCAGTTTCCACGGCGCTGTCGAGACGCATGAGGGGTTGGCCGGCCTTGACCTTCTGCCCTGACTCGAACTGCAAATCGATGACGGTGCCGTCGGTTTCCAGGCTCAGGTCTACGCCTTGCAGCGCCGTGAGCGTGCCGACGGTAGGCAGGCGGGCTTGCCAGGGCCGTTCGATGGCCGTGGCCACGGCAACGCTTATAGGCGGTTTCGGCGCGGAGAAGCCTTGAATCATCGTGTAGATGGAGAAGGCTTTATAACCGGCCAGGACCAGCACGACCAGCAGAACAACACCCAACATGATCAGCATGCGGCGACGCAGCATATTTCCAGTTCCTTGGAGAAATCATGAGACAGACGGGAACATTACTCCGAGAGCGGCAGTGAATCCAACTGCCACTTTTCACAGGCGAGCATGCACTGCGGGGGAACAAAAAAACTGTGGTGAGGGAGCAAGCTCCCTCACCACAGGGTAGATCCACCGAAAGGGAGGTGGCGTCAGATCAAATGAAGGTGGTTGTCCCAAAGCCCCGCAGGCAGCTCCAACGGTTTAGCAACCAGATCGGTCTGGCGGCAATCGTAGTAACGGCAACGCCCTTGACCCGACGTCACGACAAAACCGTCAGCCACTGCACCGACCCCGGCGCAATCGGGAAGTGGCGCATCGAGGCGCACTTCACCGCTGTCCAGGTCCCAGATGAAAAAGCGATTGCCCCGTGGCGCGGTCAACGCGACCAGCCGCAAGTCACTGTGTACCGCGACGCTGGCGGTGTAATGCCCCATCGCCTGCAACTGGTGCTCGGGCACCGGGAACGCCACGAACGGTTGACCGGGCCGCTTGATGGCCAACAGTTCCGAAGATTCGTGGGACGGGCCCATGAATTGCTGACCGGCGACGATGGTGCCGTCACTGGCGATCCCCAGGTGCCGCACGCTGTTCATCTGCTGGGCGAGGGTTTCCTTGCTCAGTAAAGTACCGTCGCGTTGCATCAGCACCAGGCTCGGCTCCATGGCGTTCAGGTTCATCTCGACCCGGCTTTCCGCCTCGGTGCGAATCCCGCCGTTGGCCACCACCAGGGTTTCGCCATCGGGCATCCACGACACCTGATGCGGGCCGATGCCGTGGGTGGACATTTCGCCACTGTGCACGAGGCGCTCGCCTTCGAACTTATACACACCGAGCAAGCCGCGACCCGGGTCGGACGTGTCGTTCTCGGTGGCGTACAGCCAGTCGCCGCTGTGGTGAATCACCGCGTGACCATAGAAATGGCGGTTCGGCTGCGAGGCTACGGTTTGCAACAGCGTGCCGTCGCGCAGGTCGATCAGGTAGCTCTCGGTGCCTGGGCGACGGGCGACAAACAGCGCAATCGGCAGGGCCGGATGATTGATGATGTCGTGGCAACGCTGACCGACCTGGGTAGCGAATACCCGTGTACCGTCCAACCGATATCCGACGGCGTAATGCTTGCCATCCGTATCGTCCCGCGCCGAGAGCAATAGCGGGCTCTTGTCCTTTTGCTTGAACAGCGTCCAGCCGCCCAGTGTCACTGCTCCCAGCAGCAAACTACCTAACGTCAGAGCCTGTCGTCGCAGCATGGCACTCGCCCTCATCAGTCACCGTCGTTGGCGTTGAAGCCCAGTTGGATGCCCAGCGCCTTGGCCAGCTCGCCTTCGTGCAGGCGATGGACCACGTTGAGGCTGTCGTAGAGGTCGTTGAGCTGTTGGCGACCGGCGTCGTCGTTGAGCATCTCGGTCAGTGAGCGCTGGTTGCTGGCGAACAGTTTCAGCGAGGAGGCATAAGCGGTGTCGATCTTGTCGGCCAACGGCTTCTGCTCGCTCGGCAACAAGCCGCGCAGGCCTTTGTTGTCGACACCTTCCCAGACGGTTTTGGCGGCGGCGAGGCTGGCTTCGAGGCCGGTCAGGGAAGACTGGCTGCGCCATGCATCGGCCTGGAACGGTTGCGGCACGCCCTTGCTCTGACGGCCCATCGGCGTGCCGAGTTTTTTCTTCAGGCTGTCCAGGGCGGTGACCTGCACGCGCAGCAGATCGGCGATTGCCTCGTGGGAATCGGCGTAGCGCTGGTTCGGAAACTTGCTCATCTGCGCGAGCATGCCGTCGGTGTTGTTCCAGCTTTTCAGAATGTCTTCGGCCATCAGTTTCTGGCGCTCGCCAATCGCTTTCAGCAGCGGGCAGTACTTGGCTTTCTGCGCGTCGTTGGCCACGTCAGGCTTGTTGTCGAACAGGATGTATTCGTAGGCCGAGAGGCCCTGAACCACGACGCTGGATTTGGCCAGCGCCGCGGCATCGATCTGCGGCTGGGCGTCGACCAGTTGCTCGACTTGACGGCCGACAAGGTTTTTCTTGTCCGGCCAGAACTGCACCTGCCAGGCGCGATTGCCTTCAGCCAACGGACCGATCAGCAGCGGTTGCAGCTCGGCCCAGGCTTTCTGCGCGTGCAGGAAGTCGGCGCGGGCGGTGTCGAGATTTTCCTTGCCTTCGCAGTAGGCCAGCGCGCTGACAGCCAGTTGGCGGTCGGCTTCAACCCAGCGGGTGTAGGTCGGCAGGATCACCGACTTGGCAATGGCCGCGGACGTGACAGCTTGCGGATCCTGCGGTGAGCAGGCGCCAAGGGCTAGTGCGGCAAGGCTGGTGAATAACAACTTGGGACGGAACATGTCGGGCTCCCGATTCTTTATAAGTGTTTAAAGAGAATTCAAAAATGCCAGCAACGCGGCGCGCTGTTCGGCGTTGAAAGACAAAACCTGTTGCTGCGCGGCCTGCGCCTCGCCGCCATGCCAGAGCACGGCTTCGAGCAGATTGCGAGCGCGGCCGTCATGCAGGAATTGGGTATGGCCACTGACCGCCTGCGTCAGGCCGATGCCCCACAACGGCGGGGTGCGCCAGTCGCGGCCACTGGCCTGGAATTCGCTGCGGTTGTCAGCCAGTCCGTCGCCCATGTCGTGCAGCAGCAGATCGCTGTAGGGGCGAATCACTTGATTGGCCAGTTCAGGTTCTGCCGCGTTGGCGGCAGTGGTGTATTTCGGTGTGTGACAGGACTGGCAGCCGGCCTGGAAAAACAGGCTCTTGCCGGCCAACACTTCAGGCGTGCCGACGTCGCGTCGGGCCGGTACGGCCAGGTTACGGCTGTAGAACAGCACCAGACGCAGGATGTTGTCGCTGACTTCCGGTTCGCCCTCCGGGCCATTGCCGCTGGGCGCTTGTTTGCACGCGGTTTGTGCATCGGTGCAGTCGTCCATCGGCCGCAGGGTTGTGGTGAGGCCCATGTCTCCCGAAAACGCGTGAACGTTTTGTTGATTGAGGTTCGGCTGCCCGGCCTTCCAGCCAAATCGTCCGAGGACGGTTTTCTGTTGGGCGTCATCCCAGACCTGGTTCGGGCGTCCGGCGATACCGTTTTTTTCTTTTGCCTGAGCCTCGGCATTGGCCAGGATCGCCTCATCGGGGATGGCTTCAAGCAAGCCGAGGCCAATCATGGGTGGCGCGACCCTGGCCGAGAAACGGGTGTCAGGGTGCATCGGACCGTACCCCAGTTGGGTGATGTTCAGGCTGGGTTTGCGCAATTCGATCTCGGTGCCGTCCTTGAAGCGGACCGGCACCGGCGTGTAGTCGACCCGCACCTTGCCTTCCGGAAGTACACCGGGGATGGCCATGTCCTGGAGTTGCCCGCCGTAGACCGGCTCGGGAACCACGCCGAGCTGTTCGATGATTTTGGCGTAGGCCGGCGCATCGGGGATCGACAGGCGCACCAGCATCGACACGGCGCTCTGCGCATCAGGCGCGGGCGGATGACCGCGGCCGTCCTTGATGTGGCAGTTCTGGCAGGCGTTGGTGTTGAACAACGGCCCGAGGCCATCCCGGGCGGTGGTGGTCGACGGGGCGATCACCCACGGGTTGCGGAAGAAGCTGTTGCCGACGCTGAAGTCCACACGCCGGGAGGGCGGCAGATTGGCGGAGGGCAGGGAGAAGGCGTTCTGATCGGTCTTGCGCACGGTCGCGGCGCCACCGGACCGGGCTTCACCGGGTTCGGCTTTGGTAAAACGCGGGGCGTCATCGCAGGCACTCAAGCCCAGGGCCAGAAACAGTGCGGACAAGCGAAGAGGCAGCGAGGGCATCAGACATCCTGCAAGACGAGCAAAACAAGGGCGCAAAGTCTAACAGGGCAGTGGAGATTGAATAAGAGGAATTATCGTTTGGTTGATGTGGAGCAGGGTTTTTCAAAACTGTCATCACTCTTACTGATTCAGCACCGTCCAATGTGGGAGCGGTGTTCGGACCAATAAAAAAGGCGACCCGAAGGTCGCCTTTTGTTCAGCCAGCGTTGATCAGAACTCGTGATCAGCGTTGTCCGGGTTCAGGTCGCTGATGCCCAGTTTGCCGGCGGCGGCTTCGATCGAACCGGTCTGTTTGACCAGCGAAGCGATGGCGTCACGGACGATCTGGTTACCGGCAGTGTTGCCGGCGGCGATCAATTGGTCGTAGTGCTCACCCTTGTTGGCGTGATCGACGATGATCTGCATCTTGGCTTCGGTCGCAGCCAGGTCGGCCTTCAGCGCGGTGTCGGCAGCCGGGTCGGCCTTGGCCACCAGGGACGACAGGCTGGCGCCGGTCATTTTGGTGCCGTCGACGCGGGTGTATTCGCCCAGGTACACGTTACGAACGCCTTTGGCATCGTAGAACTGCGAGTTGTGGGTGTTGTCGCTGAAGCAGTCGTGTTCGTCTTCCGGGGAGTTGGCTTCCAGGGAAACCTTCATCCGCTCGCCCGCCAGTTCGCCCAGGGACAGGCTACCCATGCCGAACAGCATTTTGCGCAGGCCGGATTCAGCCGGTTCCGCTTCCAGGGTGGCGCGGTAGTTGTCGGCCACGTTCGGTTTCCAGTTACCGACCATTTCTTCAAGGTCGCTGACCAGCAGCTGGGTCACCGACTTCAGGTAAGCGCGACGACGATCATTGTGACCGCCCGTAGCGCCTTTGCCTTCCAGGTAGTCGGAAGCTGGGCGGTTGCCGGCGCCAGGGCCGGTGCCGTTCAGGTCCTGGCCCCAGAGCAGGAATTCGATGGCGTGGTAACCGGTGGCGACGTTGGCCTCGGAACCGCCCAGCTCGTTCAGGCTGGCGAGTTTTTCCGGGGTGATGTCCTTGACGTCGATCTTGTCTTCGCCGACCTGAACCTGAGTGTTGGCGATGATGTTGGCCGTGGCACCCGGGTTACCCAGGGCGTGCTCGTAGGATTTGTCGACGTAGTCGATCAGGCCTTCGTCCAGTGGCCAGGCGTTCACCTGACCTTCCCAGTCGTCGATGATGGTGTTGCCGAAGCGGAACACTTCGCTCTGCAGGTAAGGAACGCGAGCTGCGACCCAGGCAGCCTTGGCGGCTTTCAGGGTGTCGGCGTTCGGCTTGGCGAGGAAAGCGTCGATAGCGGTTTGCAGGGTCTTCGCAGTGGATTCGGCATCGCTGTAAACGGCGAAGACGATGTCGGCGTAGTTCGCGACAACGGCTTTGGCGGCGGCTTCGTCGACTTTACTGGTCGCTGCGGGTGCGGCAGCCGGTGCAGCGTTGCTGGCGGACGGAGTCGGCGCTGGAGCGGCAGCTTTGTCTTTGCCTTCGCCACAACCGGCGAGGGAAATAGCGATGGCCAACAGACTGGCGGTAGCCAGAGGCATACGAATCATGGCGAACATCCTGCTTCGAAAGGGGGGTGGAATGGCGCAGCAAGCGCGCGAAACTGCGACATAATGCAAATCTTTCGCATTATCTGTAAAGGGTTGTGCTTGTAAATATGTCTTATTCACACGAATGAATGCCAGCAGCATGACCTGTATCAGCTGGCAATCACTGTGGCGAGGGGAGCTTGCTCCCGCTGGAAAGTGCAACAGTCGTAATCAGGTCGACTGGAATTTTCTGTCAGAACCGTGGGGGCAGGATTTGGGGCGGCTTTGCCACCCAGCGGGAGCAAGCTCCCTCGCCACAGGTTCAGAGGATCGCGGCATTACTGCGCTGGGCCTGTTTCAGGTAAGCGCCCAGTTCTCGCGCCGGCAGCGGTTTGCTGTAGAAGTAGCCCTGACCTTCATGGCAGCCTTCAGAGATGATGTAGGCCTCTTGTTCGATGGTTTCCACACCTTCGGCAATGACCTGCATGCCCAGGCTCTTGCCCAACTGAATGATGGCCCGGACGATGGTCGCATCGTCGTCGTCATCGAGCAGGTCCTGAACGAAGCTCTTGTCGATCTTGATCTTGTCCAGTGGCAGGCTTTTCAGATAACTGAGCGATGAGTACCCGGTGCCGAAGTCGTCGATGGCGATCAGCGCGCCGGAGCGACGCAGGCTCAGCAGGTGCTGGGCGGCGGTGCTGATGTCTTCCATCAGGCCGGTTTCGGTGACTTCCAGCTCCAGGCTGCGGGGTGGCAGGCGGTACATCTGCAGCAGGTTGTTGACCACTCGCGGCAGTTCGGCGTGGTGCAACTGGACGGTGGACAGGTTCACGGCCATGCGCAGGTCGGTGAAACCCTGGTCATGCCAGTCGCGCAATTGTTTGCAGGCCTGATCCAGCACCCATTCGCCGATGGCGATGATGGTGCCGTTCTGCTCGGCCAGCGGGATGAACAGGTCCGGTGGCACCAGCCCATGTTCGGGATGCTGCCAGCGAATCAATGCTTCGACGCCCACTACCCGATGATCGCGGTAGCTGATCTGCGGTTGGTAGACCAGATAGAACTGGTCGCGCGCCAGGGCGTCGCGCAGGTCTTTTTCCAGCTCGCGACGGCGACGCATTTCAGTGTCGACGCTGGCGATATAGAACTGATAACGGTTGCGCGAGCGGGTCTTGGCCAGGGTCATGGTCTGCTCGGCCTTTTGCAGCAGCTTCTCGGTGCTGTCACCGTCCTCGGGGAACAGGGTGATGCCGATGGTGGCGCGCAGTCGAATTTCCTGATGATCGAGGGCGAACGCCGCTTCGAGATCATCGAGAATGCTCTGGGCCAGTTCGGCCGCTTCGTAGGGTTGTTCGATATCGGCCTGAACGAGGGCGAACTGGTCGCCACCGAGGCGGGCGAGGGCGCCGAGGCGACCGCTGTGGGCCCGCAGGCGATCAGCCAGGGCCAGCAGCAACTGGTCGCCGGTCTGATAGCTGAACTGTTCGTTGATGCCCTTGAAGTCATCGAGGCCGACACACAGCACCGCAACCCGCCGCTGCAACTTGCCGGCGTCGACGAGAATCTTGTCCAGTTGTTGCTGCAGTTGCTGGCGGTTCGGCAGACCGGTGAGGAAGTCGTATTGGGCCATGCGCAGCAGGCTGTTTTCCGCTTCGTGGCGCAGGTGCGTGTTGCGTTCGATGGATTCGAGCAACTGGTTGGCGGTGTTGATCCAGATGCCCAGTTCGTTTTTTTCGTGGCCCCTGAGCTGCGGAATCTTATGCTCGCTCGGGCGGTCCGGGTTGATTTCGGTGAGGTGCTCGATGATCCGCGACAACGGTTTGGTCAGCAGCCAGTGATAGACCAGATACAGCACCAGCCCCATGGCCAGGGCCCGCAATACACCGGAAATGAAGATGATCACCGAATTGACGATAAATCCCTCGCCGTACGTGGCGGTGTCGAGGGTGATGCTCAGGTCGCCGTAGTACTCGCTGTAGGGGCCGCGACCCACCAGTTGAGTGGTGAAGGTGCGTTCCTTGCCCAGGATCAGGTCGGTCAGCCAGCGACTGCTGGATTGCTGCAGGTCGCGGGATTTTTGCGCGAGCATGGCTTCATTGGGATGGCCGATGGAGGCCTGGCGCACAGCGTCGTCCTGGAACAGGCCTTCGATCACCTGCATGCCCATTTCCCGGTCCAGGCTGTAGACGGCCTGGGTCGAGGGGTCGCGGAACATGTCGAGGATGCGCTGGGCATCGCTGGCCACGGCCTGGCGTGTTTTATAGGCATCGAAAACGATCTGCGCGCAGCTCAAGACCACGCCGACGATCAATGCCGACAGGAGCACGACCCGGAGCAACTTTACCGACAAGCTGTTCTTGAGTTCCAGCTTCAAAGAGTCATTCCTTGTTCCGTGCAGGTAGCATCAAGTTGCCATGAGTATTGGCAATCCCGTGATGGCAGTCAAAGGGACAATCAAACACAGGGGAATTTGCCTGTGGGTTGGCCGAAATGCTGTTGCCTGGAGTATTTGTCCTATTAGTACTGTGTCGGTAGTCGAGTCCTTCAACTTGAGGGGAGGGTAGAGATATTTTCCATTTGGTTGATGTTAGACGGCTATGGCGGTGGGGCAAGGGGGGGAAGGCTGGTTTCATTGTGGGAAATCGGCCTTTGTGCGGGGACGAGACTGCTTGTGAGGGCGGCCCGATTTTCGCGGGTGTCCTCGGACCTTGTGGGCGCTGGCTTGCCAGCGATGACGACCTGATAGAGGACAGATATTCTTCGGCTGTACTCGAATTCGGCAGGCATTCCAAAACCCAAAAAAAACCCGGCAAAAGCCGGGTTTCTTGACTGGCGTCGATCTTAAGCGGTGAAGGTTTTGCCTTCGAACTGCTCAGCCACGAATTTCCAGTTGACCAGGTTCCAGAACGCTTCTACGTACTTCGGACGCAGGTTGCGGTAGTCGATGTAGTAAGCGTGTTCCCAGACGTCGCAGGTCAGCAGCGGGGTGTCGCCGCTGGTCAGCGGGTTGCCGGCGCCGATGGTGCTGGCCAGGGCCAGGGAGCCGTCAGCCTTTTTCACCAGCCAGCCCCAACCGGAACCGAAGGTACCGATGGAGGTTTTGCTGAATTCTTCTTTGAACTTGTCGAACGAACCGAAGGCTGCGTTGATGGCTTCAGCCAGTGCGCCGGTTGGTTGACCGCCGGCGTTTGGCGCCAGGCAGTTCCAGTAGAAAGTGTGGTTCCAGACCTGAGCGGCGTTGTTGAAGATGCCACCCGAGGAAGACTTGACGATTTCTTCCAGGGTCTTGCCTTCGAACTCGGTGCCTGGCACCAGGTTGTTCAGGTTCACGACGTAGGTGTTGTGGTGCTTGTCGTGGTGGTATTCCAGGGTTTCCTTGGAAATGTGCGGCTGCAGGGCATCGTGTGCGTAGGGCAGCGGCGGCAATTCGAAAGCCATGATGATTCTCCTAATCAGGTCAGTTGCGGTGGTCGCAAGGCCGATCACGGGCGGCCAGACAAGCGCCGGGGAGTTTGTACTCTTTGCGGCGCATCGAACCGGATCATAGCACCGGGGGTGCGGCATAACCACGCAACAACTGTGTGGAATAGAGGTTCCAGAGCCTTTTGGAATAATCAGGAGACGATGATTAATTGAAAGGCTACGGTGAACATCATCACGGCGACCAACAGATCCAGAATCCGCCAGGTGCTCGGCCGAGCCAGCCACGGCGCCAGCCATGCAGCGCCCAGCGCCAACGTGAAGAACCACAGCAACGACGCACTGGCCGCGCCCACGACATAGGCACCAGGCTCGGTCTGTTGTGCGCCAAGGGAGCCAATCAGCAATACGGTATCCAGATAAACGTGCGGGTTGAGCAGGGTGACCGCCAAGGCGCTGAGCAGCACGGCGCGCAGTGAACGTACGGTCTGGTTTTCATTCTGTTGCAAGCTCTGTTTCGAGAAGGCCCGGCGCAACGCGAGGCTGCCGTACCAGATCAGGAACACCGCGCCGCCCCAACGGGCCACCGCCAGCAATGTCGGATTTTGCGCCAGCACGGTGGCCAGACCGAACACGCCGGCAGCCACCAGCAACGCATCGCACGTCACGCAGAGCGCCGCCACCGGCAGGTGATGTTCACGCCGCAGGCTCTGGGCCAGCACAAACGCGTTCTGAGTGCCGATCGCCATGATCAGCCCCGCGGCCACCAACAGGCCGTTTACATAGCTTTGCCACATAAGGATTTACTCCGCGTTCGCTGCCAGATCCCGCAACACGTGCAGGGCGCGTTCGGCATCGGCCTGGCCGACGAATAAATGGTCGTGGAAATAACCGGCGATCACGTTGCAGCTGATACCGGCCTGGCCCAATGCCGTGGCGAAGGCGGCGGTCAGGCCGACGGCTTCCAGCGCGGAGTGCACGTTCAGGGTGATCCAGGCGGCAACGTAGTCGAAGCTGAAACCGGCCTTCTCGGCCTGGGAGCGTTCCAGAATCACCGTCAGGCCTTCCTGCTCGCGAAAACTGCCGATGATCTCAAGACCCGGCGGCAAATGGCCGTCGCGCAACGT
Source organism: Pseudomonas fluorescens NCIMB 11764 (assembly GCF_000293885.2). NCBI lineage: Bacteria > Pseudomonadati > Pseudomonadota > Gammaproteobacteria > Pseudomonadales > Pseudomonadaceae > Pseudomonas > Pseudomonas fluorescens. Next base: position 6,689,987 of record NZ_CP010945.1, on the reverse strand, counting down.
GCAGAACACATACTCGCCAGCGTTGAGTTGCGGGCTCATGCTGCGCAAAAGCGTTGCCAATGAAGTTTCGCCAGCCATGTCGGTGTTCCTTGCTCAAGAGTTCTTGCTGGCCATTCTCCGTCCACAAGCGGTATAAGAAAAACCAATCATGCTGATCGCTCATTAGGAAAACTGATGTTCGACTATAAATTGCTTTCCGCGTTGGCCGCCGTGATCGAGCAGGCCGGTTTTGAACGCGCCGCCCAAGTGCTCGGCTTGTCGCAATCGGCGATCTCCCAGCGCATCAAACTGCTGGAAGCGCGGGTCGGCCAACCGGTGCTGGTGCGGATGACACCGCCGGCGCCGACTGAAATCGGTCGGCGTTTGCTCAACCATGTGCAGCAGGTGCGCCTCCTGGAGCGGGACCTGCAAACCCTGGTTCCGGCGCTGGATGAAGAAGGCCTGCCGGAACGTCTGCGCATCGCCCTGAACGCCGACAGCCTCGCCACGTGGTGGGCCGAAGCGGTCGGAGATTTTTGCGCCGAACAACACCTGTTGCTGGATCTGGTGGTCGAAGACCAGACCGTCGGCCTCAAACGCATGCGCGCAGGCGAAGTGGCGGCGTGTGTCTGTGCCAGCGAACGTCCGGTCGCCGGGGCGCGCAGCGTTCTGTTGGGCGCCATGCGTTATCGCGCATTGGCCAGCCCGGCCTTCATCGCCCGGCATTTTCCGCAAGGCGTTCGCGCCGATCAGTTGTCGAAAACGCCGGCGCTGGTCTTTGGCCCGGACGATTTCCTGCAGCATCGCTACCTCGCGTCCCTCGGCGTAGATGGCGGTTTCGAACACCATTTGTGCCCGTCGTCCGAAGGCTTCATTCGCCTGACCGAAGCCGGCCTGGGGTGGGGGCTGGTGCCTGAATTGCAGGTGCGCGATCAGCTGGAACGCGGGGTTTTGCGCGAGCTTTTGCCAGATAAGCCCATCGATGTGCCGCTGTACTGGCATCATTGGCGCAATGGCGGTCAGTTGCTGGGGTTGCTGACCGATCAATTGGTGCGCTCGTCGAAGCAATGGCTGGTGCCGTTGGACTGACCGGCAGCGTCAAGACCTCACGCACTACGCAAAACGAAATATTCGGAGCACTACATGAAGATTCTGGTCACCGGCGCAAGCGGCTTCATCGGCGGACGCTTTGCGCGTTTCGCCCTGGAGCAGGGCCTGGACGTGCGGGTCAACGGTCGCCGGGCCGAAAGCGTCGAACACCTGGTGCGCCGAGGCGCCGAGTTCGTGCAGGGTGACTTGAGCGACCCGGAACTGGCGCGCAACCTGTGTTCCGACGTCGAAGCCGTGGTGCATTGCGCCGGCGCTGTAGGCGTGTGGGGACGTTATCAGGACTTTCATCTGGGCAACGTGCAGGTCACCGAAAACATCGTCGAAGCCTGCCTGAAACAGCGTGTCCGGCGGCTGGTGCACTTGTCCTCGCCGTCGATCTACTTCGATGGCCGCGATCACCTCGGGTTGACCGAAGAGCAGGTCCCCAAGCGCTTCAAACATCCCTACGCCGCGACCAAATACCTGGCCGAGCAGAAGGTCTTCGGTGCCCAGGAATTCGGCCTCGAAACCCTGGCCCTGCGTCCGCGCTTCGTGACCGGTGCGGGCGACATGAGCATCTTCCCGCGTCTGCTGACGATGCAACGCAAGGGGCGGCTGGCCATTGTCGGCAACGGTTTGAACAAAGTCGATTTCACCAGCGTACAAAACCTCAACGAGGCGTTGCTCAGCAGTTTGCTGGCCGGCGGATCGGCGTTGGGCAAGGCCTACAACATCAGCAACGGAACGCCGATCCCGTTGTGGGACGTGGTCAATTACGTCATGCGCAAGATGGATGTCCCACAGGTGACCCGCTACCGTTCCTACGGCCTGGCCTACACCGTGGCGGCGCTCAACGAGGGCATGTGCAAGCTCTGGCCGGGTCGTCCCGAGCCAACCCTGTCGCGCCTGGGCATGCAGGTGATGAACAAAAATTTCACCTTGGACATCAGCCGCGCGCGGCATTATCTGGACTACGATCCGAAGGTCAGTCTCTGGACCGCCCTCGATGAATTCTGCGGCTGGTGGAAGGCTCAGGACATTCGCTGACACACAGGCAGTCCCGATACTGAACCGAGTCCGGGAATCAAGGGTCAATCGATGCGGCTGACGGGTTTATACTTCGCCCCATCAAGCCATCACCGCGTTCCACAAAGGTTGACTCAATGTCCATGCGTAACGATGCCAACGACGACTTCGACGATGTACCGAGCCTGCGTGCCGACAGCCTCGACGACGATGATTTTGTGCCCTCCGCCCGCACCGCCGTGCATTCGCGCACCCCGCCGGTGGTCAAGGTCAAGGCTGCCAGCACCGGCCCGTTGTGGGCACTGGTCGGCGCCTTGTTTTTTGCCTTCGCCGGCCTTGCCTGGTGGAGCTTCCAGCAGATCTCGCTGATGGAACAGCAACTGGTGGCGACCCAGGAAAGTTTCGCGCGCATCAGTGAGGATGCGGCGGGGCGCTTGCAGGACATTTCCGGCAAGGTCGTCGCCAGCCAGACCAACGTCACCAGCGACAGCGAAGCACTGAAACTGCAGATCAAGCAGCTGGAAAGCAAACTCCAGGATCAGAGCAAGCAGCAGCAGGGCGTTGTCGGCCAGACTTCCGACCTGGACAAGCGCCTGGCGCAAATGACCGCGCAAACTGCCGATCTGGACAAGCGCCTGGCGCAAGCCACCGCCCAGAACACCGAGCACCAGACCGCCAACACGCAATTGCAGGCCCAGGTCAAAGCCCTGAGCGGTGAACTGGCCGCCCTGAAAAGCGCGCCGGCGGACACTGACAAATTCGACGCTCAGCTGAAAAGCCTCGGTGCCGACATCGTTGCGCTGAAAAAACAAGGCAACCCGAGCGCCGCCATTGAACGTCTGGAACAAGACATGATTGTGCTCAAAAGCGAACAGGACAACCGCCCGGCCGCCGGGCCTGCCTCGTCCAGCACGGCCGAGTTCGACGCTTTCCGTGCTTCTGTCACCCGCAACATCAACACCCTGCAGGCGCAGATCCAGAATTTGCAGCAGCAGTTGCGTGCCCGAGCGCAATAACCCTGCACGCGAATACGTGTGGCGAGGGAGCTTGCTCCCGCTGGGGGCGAAGCCGCCCCAAAGCATCCACCGCGGATTCTCAGATAATCCGCGGTGCCTGATTTGCGTCTGCTGCGCCCGGACGCGGATCGGCCGGCGGGAGCGAGCTCCCTCGCCACAAAAACCTCAGCTCCCCACCCTCACACCGTTCCCTGAATGTTCGTACATATCCCCAAGCCGTCTACGCTCTTGAAACATCGACAAGAATGAGGAATGCGCAATGGGGTTTTTGCACAGGTTGGCCCTGCTGGGCGGGATGCTGTTGCTGTGTCTGGGGCAGGCTCAAGCTGCCGGGACCGAGAAGGATGACAGCCAGGCCGCCATCGCCTTGCTGGAAAAAGCCCTGGCCTATTACCACGACAACGGTGACAAGGCGTTCGCGGCCTTCAGCCGCCAGGGCGAGTTTGTCGACAAGGACCGCTACGTGTTCGTCGTCGATACCAAAGGTGTGATGCTCGCCAGCGGCGGGCCGTCTTCGGCGTTGATCGGGCGCGATGTGTCTGAGGTGCTCGGCCCGGATGTGCAGAAAGCCTTCAAGGACGCGTTGAAAGTGCCGGAGGGCAATGGCATCCAGCAGGCGGAATATCGCTGGCAGAACTGGTCAGACGGCAAGGTCGAACGCAAGCATGTGTTCTACCAACGGATCGGCCAGCGCATTCTGGCAGTGGGTTATTACCTGCCACGGGCGTCGGCGGAGCAGGCGATGGCGCTGCTGAACAAAGCGGCAACCGACCTGGCCAGGGACGAGAAGGGCACGCTCACCGCCATCAACTCACTCAAGGGTGGTTATTTGCAGGATGACCTGTATGTGTTCGTCGTCGACCTGGACACCCAGCGCTATGTCGCGCACGGCACCAACCTGCGGCTGATCAATACCGATTTCGGCAAGATCAAGGACCCTGAAGGCAAGCCGGTGGGCGAGCCGATCCTGGGGTTGATGGCTGAACAGGATTATGGCGAATACGAATATCGGTGGAAAAACCCGGTGACCGGCAAGATCGAGAACAAGCATGCGTACCTGAAAAAGGTCGGGCATTTTCTGGTGGCGGTCGGGTATTACAGCCCTTGATGGTGGTGACTGACAGACCGCAATCGCGAGCAGGCTCGCTCCCACAGTAGATCTCCAGTGATCACAGCATTGTGTGCGACAGAGATCAAGTGTGGGAGCGAGCCTGCTCGCGATTGCAGGCGACTCGGTCTATCTATCGAGCCTTGTCTTCGCGCCCCCGCAACATCCGGTTCGGCATGGCAATCGCCGCCGCCAACCCCAGCAGCGACACCGCCGCACTGACCATCAGCAAATGCCGGAAGGTCAGCAGCAGCTCAGCGCGCAAGGCGTTCTGCGCATCCCCCGGCGCTGCGTTCAGGCCGTCCAGCAAGACGTTCCCCGAACGGCCCTCGGCAATCAGTGTCGAGCCAGCCAGGTGAGCGAAACTCGAGTCTTGCAGCAACGCCAGCAAGAGCGCCGACATCAACGCCACCCCCACCGCACCGCCCAGGGAACGGAACAGGTTGGTGGTGCTGGTCGCGACGCCGATGTCCCGTTGCTCCACTGAATTCTGTGTCCCGACCAGTGAGGTCGGGAACTGCATGCCAGAGGCGATACCGCTGAGCACCATGAACAAGCTGCTGAGCACCACCGCCTGGGGCGGACTGAACGCCATGCCGAGAATCGACATTGGCATCAGGATCGCACCGGTGAGGATCATCGGTTTGTAGCGCCCGGTCACCGAGGTCCGACGCCCGGCGAAATACGCACCGATCGGCAATCCCATGGCCAATGGCAACAGGTGCAGCGCGGCACTGTCAGCCCCGGCGCCCGTGACGCTCTGGAAGCGCAACGGCATCAGCACGATCAGCGAGATCGCCTGGAAACTGGTAAAGAAAATCGTGCACCAGCACAGGATCGCATTGCGGTTGGCGAACAGGTGCATGGGCAGCAACGGCTCCTGCGCACGGCGCTCATGCCGGACGAACAAGGCCAGGACCACCACCGCACAACCCAGCAAGCCCAACACTTCGGCGCTGCGCCACGAATGCCCCTGGCCGAACTGGGTGATACCGAGCAACAAGGCCGTCAGGCCGATGATCATTAACAGCGTGCCAAGGTAATCGATGATCGGCTTGCGCTGTGGTACGGGCAGCCCCACCAGCGTGCGATTGGCCACCAGCCACGCCCCCAGGCCCAGTGGCAGATTAATCAGGAACACCCAGCGCCACGACAGGTATTCGGTCATGTAACCGCCGAGCACCGGACCGGCCACGCTGGCCACCGCGTACATGCTGCTGAAGTAACCTTGATAGCGACCCCGTTCGCGAGGCGGCACGATATCGCCGATGATTGCCTGGCTGACCGAAATCATCCCGCCGGCACCGATGCCCTGAACAATCCGCGCCAGCACCAGCTGCTCCATGCTCTGGGCTATGCCGCAGAACAACGAAGCCATCGTGAACAGCCCCATGCCGAACAGCATCAACGTGCGCCGACCGTACAGGTCGCCGAGTTTTCCGTAGATCGGCACCGCCACGGTCATCGCCACCATGTAGCCGGAAATCACCCAGGCCAGCAGGCTGACATCCTTGAACTGCGCGGAAATGGCCGGCATCGATACGGCGACAATGGTCTGGTCCAGTGCGCCGAGAAAAATCGCCAGCATCAGGGCGATCAGCACGCTGCGAATGGCCGGTTTGGGCGTGTCAGGCTGGTTGAGATTGGTCACGGGAGAACCTGCGGGCAGTGAGGGTCCCGCAAGAGGCATGGGCGAGCGGGGATGCTCGCCAGTGTAAGTCGATAGGAGGCTATTCGATAGCCTCGTACGGAAGTCCGACGTAATTTTCTGCAATGGTTTTTCGACCCGCCTCAGAACTGACGAAGTAGTCCAGCTCCGACTCACTGATGCGCTGGCTGAACCCGTCGTGATCGTCAAAGCGATGCAACATCGAGGTCATCCACCAGGAAAACCGCTCGGCTTTCCAGACCCGGCGCAGGCAAACCTCAGAGTACTTCTCCAGCAAGTCGACCCGGCCTTCGCGGTAAACCTTCAGCAGAATATTGAACAACGTACTGACGTCGCTCGCCGCCAGGTTCAGGCCTTTGGCGCCGGTGGGCGGCACGATGTGCGCGGCGTCGCCGACCAGAAACATCCGCCCGTACTGCATCGGTTCGACCACGAAACTGCGCAGCGGCGCGATGCTTTTTTCGATGGACGGCCCGGTCACCAAAGACTCTGCCAACGCAGCAGGCAGCCGGGACTTGAGCTCATCCCAGAAACGCTGATCGGACCAATTCTCGACGTGTTCGTCGGCAGGAACCTGAAGGTAATACCGGGTACGCGTCGCCGAGCGCATGCTGCACAGGGCAAAGCCGCGTTCGTGACGGGCGTAGACCAACTCATCGTGGACGGGGGGGGTGTCAGCGAGAATCCCAAGCCAGCCGAATGGATAACCCCGTTCGAACACCTTCAAATTCTCGGCGGGAATCGATTGCCGCGCCACGCCATGGAAGCCGTCGCAACCGGCGATGTAGTCGCAATCGAGCCGCCAGGTTTCGCCATCCTTTTCGAACGTCACGAAGGCTTCATCGGTTTTCATGCCGTGGGGTACGACGTTGCCGGCTTCGTAAATCGTCTGCGCGCCGGCCTCCCGACGAGCGGCCATCAAGTCACGGGTGACCTCGGTCTGCCCGTAGATCATCACGGTTTTTCCCCCGGTCAGGGCCTGCAGATCAATGTGCACCCGACGCCCGTCGAGGGCCAGTTCGAAGCCGCCGTGAACCAGCCCTTCGGCGTCCATGCGCTGGCCGACGCCGGCCTGACGCAGCAGCTCTGCCATGCCTTGTTCGAGAACACCGGCGCGGATTCGCCCGAGCACATAGTCCGGGGTCTGGCGTTCGAGGATGAGGGTGTCGATACCGGCGTTGTGCAGCAATTGGCCGAGCAGCAATCCGGACGGGCCGGCACCGATGATGGCGATTTGGGTTTTCAGCGTTTTCATTGTTTTTATGACTCGCAAGCTCCACGCGACCAGAGTCGGTGAATTATTTTTATGGATCGAGTGCTTGCATTTTTCACTTGCGGGTCTGTCAATTGAAGGTGAAAACTGAGCCGATAGCTGTACATTCTGCCAATCGGTGCGATTATCGCCCACCACCTTCCGAGGCCTGGATTGAAGTTATGAACAAGCCTGACCTGCCTTCGATACCGGTGTTCAAGCTCTATGGTGAAAGCCTGGAATGGCCGACCCCGGACTTGTTGCACTGCGAAACCATCTCCAAACGCAGCCGCGAACATCAGTGGGAAATCAAACCCCATCGCCACGCCGATCTGTGCCAGTTGCTCTTCGTGTTCAAAGGTCAGGCAGAGCTTGAAATCGAAGGCAAACGCACGCAGCTGAGCGAACCGGCGATCCTGGTTCTGCCGCCGTTATCGGTGCACGGTTATCGTTTTTCCGAGGATGTCGAAGGGTTTGTCGTGACCCTGGCCGCGCCGCTGGTCGCTCATCTCCAGGCGCAATTGGGCAACTCGGTGAATGCCCTGGCCCAGGCCGAAAGTTATCCGGCCGGCAATGACGGTGAGTACCTCAACAGTCTGTTTTCTGCATTGCAGAACGAGTACACCGGCCATCAACCGGCCCGGGAAATGCTCATGCATTCGCTGGTCAGCGTGATCATGGTGTGGGTCAGCCGTCAGGCGCTTCAACGTCGCTCCGCCAGTCAACGTCCGCAGCGTGCGCGGGAATACCTCAACGGGTTCATCCAGCTGGTGGAAGAGACGTATCGCCAACACGTCAAGGTAGAGGACCTGGCGCATCGGCTGGGAATTTCCGTGTCGCACCTCAACGGCACCTGCCGTGAGTTGGCAGGACAACCGGCGTTGCAGATCATGCACGAGCGGCAATTGCTGGAGGCCAAGCGTTTGCTGACCTACACCAGCATGACCATTTACGAAATGTCCGACGTGTTGGGGTTTTCCGATCCGACCAACTTCACGCGCCTGTTCCGGCGCCGGGTGGGGATCTCGCCCAAGGCTTTTCGCGACCGCTTGAAGGCCGATCAGGACAACGAGGCCTGATCCGCTTCGTTATCGAAGGGCGTTGAGGGTCGCGTTGTGGGGGATGCAACGCTCGAAGTTACAGCTCGCGTATTCACGGGGCAGTTGTCGCAACTGCTCGACGCGCCAGGCCGCCGTGCCATACAGCGCCAGCGTGGCCGCGCAGGTGATGAAAATCGCGAGGTATCTTCTTGTTTTGATGTTCATGGCGTTGACCTCTGAACGAATACCCTTCGGTACTTATTTCAGCATAGGTCAGCGGCAGTGAGTTGCCAGTCACGCGTTCTGCGCATGTAGGCCGACATTCAGAACACTGATGTTCCCCGTGGGAGCGGGCCTCTTAAAGTCCGATATCCCAGGCTGGGTCTTCGGGGAATCTGAGCACCAGAAAATCCAGCACGCTGCGCAGTGCCGCCGGCATGTGTTTGCGAGAGGCGTACACCGCGTAGATGTTCATCCGGCGTGGTTCGGCCTGGGGCAGCAGGCGGATCAGTTCACCACGGTGGATATGCACACCGGCCTGATAAGTCGGCAACATCGCCACCCCGGCGCCGGCCATCGTCGCGCGCAGCAACGTACTGGCTTCATTGGCGCTGATGTTGCCCTGCACCGGTACCGAGACCTGTTCTCCATCCTGTTCGAAATGCCACAGGCTTTTACCGAAATAGGAGTGCGTCAGGCAGTTGTGCAGGCTCAGGTCTTCCACCCGTATTGGCGTCGGGTGCTCGTCCAGGTAAGCGGGAGCGGCGCAGATCACCGAGCGGCAGACCGTCAGCCGCCGCGCAATGAGGTTCGGGTCCAGGTCATTGCTGGTGCGAATCGCCAGGTCGATGCGCTCGTCCACCAGGTTCACCGTGCGGTCGAGCATCTGCAGGTCGATGCTGACGCCGGGGTAACGCTTGACGTACGCCGCCATGGCATCGGCCAGTTGTGCCTGGCCGAACGAAGTGCTGACGCTGATCCGCAGCAGGCCGCGCGGTGCATCGTCCGGCTCGCTGACGGCAGCCTGCATGTCCGAAGACAAGTCGAGCATCTGCCGACACCGTGGCAGGATCTCGCTGCCGGCGGCGGTCAGGCTCAACTTGCGTGTGGTGCGGTGCATCAGGCGCGCGCCGACCCAGTCTTCCAGTTCTGCCAGATACCGCGAAACCACCGGCCGTGAGAGCTCCAGATGATCGGCGGCGGCCGACTGGCTACCGAGGTCGACCACCGTGACGAACACCCGCATTGCTTGTAGACGATCCATGATTTGCCCGATTTCAGAAACAAACTATGTTCCAGCATCGCATTTTTTGTACTGAGTCGTGCAACTAAGCTCTGTTCCATCGCCAAGCACGGCACTCGGACAACGGAGCAACAGATGATCGGTTTCACTTCCATCAAGCGTATTTTGCTGGCCACGGCCACCCTTGGCTTCGCGGCTCACGCGGCGGCATCGACGTTGACACTGGATGTGTACAACCCGGGCGACAAGGCGATCTTCCCGGTGACCTCGGTTCTGGTCAGTGGCGAGAAAGACGCGATCCTGGTGGACGCGCAATTCGGCAAATCCCAGGCCGAGCAAGTGGTTGAAAAAATCCGCGCCAGTGGCAAGCAACTGACCACCATTTACATCAGCCACGGTGACCCGGATTACTACTTCGGCCTCGACACCCTGACCGCTGCGTTCCCCCACGCCAAGGTGCTCGCTTCGCAAGCGACAGTGGATCACATCAAGAAAACCGTCGACGGCAAACTGGCGTTCTGGGGCCCGAAAATGGGCGCCGATGTACCGGCCAGAACCATCGTGCCGGGCGTGCTTGAGGGCGACAGCCTGATACTCGAAGGGCAGAAGTTGCAGGTGGTGGGGCTGGAGGGCAAGCAACCGGATCGCACCTTTGTGTGGATCCCGTCGATCAAGGCGGTGGTCGGGGGCGTGGTGGTCGCGGAAAACATTCACGTGTGGATGGCCGACACCCAAACCGCACAATCCCACACCGACTGGCTGGCTACGCTGCACAGCATTGAAACCCTGAAACCGAATACTCTCGTGCCGGGTCATTACCTCGGCAAGAGCGCGCGCTCCCTGGCCGCTGTGCAATTCACTGCGGACTACATCAAGGCCTTCGACGAAGAAACCGCCAAGGCCAAAGACGCTGCGGCGTTGATTGCTGCGATGAAAAAACGCTTCCCGACCCTCGGCGAAGAAAGCTCACTGGAGCTGAGCGCCAAGGTCGCCAAGGGCGAGATGAAGTGGGGTGAGTGAATTTATGTGATGAACACGCACACCTGTGGCGAGGGGATTTATCCCCGTTGGACTGCGCAGCAGTCCCAAGCTTTGACGACTGCTTTGCAGCCGAACGGGGATAAATCCCCTCGCCACAAAAGCCCTTCTACCATTCAAATTTGCAAAGATCACCCAAGCCAACTGGAGAACATCATGAGCAACATCGCAATCATCGGTGCCACCGGCCGTGCCGGCAGCCAGCTGTTGGAAGAAGCCCTGCGCCGAGGCCATAGCGTCACGGCCATTGCCCGCGATACGTCGAAGATCGGTCAGCGTGCCGGAGTCGTCAGCAAGAAAGTTGATGCCCTCGATGCCGAAGCGTTGCAAGCGGCGGTCGCAGGTCATGACGTGGTGATCAGCGCCGCGCACTTTGCGACCCTTCCAGCCCGCGCCGTCATCGGGCCGGTGAAACAGGCCGGGGTGAAACGTCTGTTGGTGGTCGGTGGTGCGGGTTCGCTGTTGCTGCCGGACGGTACTCGCGTGATCGACAGCAAAGGTTTCCCTGAAGCGTACAAAACCGAGGCCAGTGCCGGTGCTCAATTCCTGGAGAACCTGCGTCAGGAAAACGAACTGGACTGGACCTTTGTGTCGCCGTCGGCGGAGTTTGTCGAAGGTGAGCGCACCGGTACGTTCCGGATTGGCAAGGACGATTTGCTGGTGAGCGGTGCAGGGCGCAGCTGGATTACCTTCGCCGACTATGCGATTGCGATGATCGATGAAGTGGAAGCGCCGAAGCATTCCCGTCAGCGGTTTACAGTCGGCTACTGATCCAGAAACACCGCCCATCCGTAGGAGCAGCCTTCGGCAGCTCCTACGGAGTTTGTCCGCTCAGCGGGCCTGAGCCTGCGCTACCAACCACCCCATCAACTCGCGCAACTGCGGTGAAGGTGCCGGTTTCTCCGGGAACACCAGGTAATACGCCAACCCCGTCTTCACCTTCAATTCAAACGGCATGACCAGCCGCCCGGCACTCAGGTCGTCGCCGATCAACGACCAATCGCCGATCGCCACACCGGTCCCTTGGGACGCCATCGACATCGCCAGGTCCAGGGTCTCGAAATGCTGGCCTTTGCTGACGTTGCTCAATTGAAGATCCGCCGCTTTCAACCAGGCATTCCAGTCGCGCTCATCCCGTGTCGGGTGCAGCAACAAGTGTTGTTGCAGATCTGCCGGTGTCTGCAACGCCATCGGCCCGTCCAGCATCGGCCGTGAACACACCGGCGTCAGTTGCTCATCGAACAGCAGATAAGACGTCAACGCACGGTCCGGTGGCGCGCCATACATCACCGCCGCATCGAACTGTTCGCGATGGAAATCCACACCGTGCTTCACCGTGGTGGTCAATTCCACGGGCACGTCCGGACGCTCCCGTTGCCACTGCAACAGACGCGGCAACAACCAGCGCATCACGCAGGTCGGTGCCTTCAGTTGCAGGGTTTCGCGCTTCTCGCCGATCTGTTCGACTGCCTCGTCGATCAAGCCGAAAATCTGCTGCACCCGTGGCAGCCACTCCCGCCCTTCAGCCGTCAAATCCAGGCCGCGGGCCTGGCGAATGAACAGCTCATAACCCAGATGTTCTTCCAGCCCGGCGATCTGCCGACTCACCGCGCCCTGGGTGATGAACAGCTGTTCGGCCGCTCGGGTGAAGTTGCAGCACTGCGCGGTGATCAGAAAAGTGTGCAGCGCCGGCAGGGGAGGCAATCGTTTCATTGGGATCCAAGGTATGACGTGAGGACATGGCTAGTATGACTTTTTATCCATTGTTACGGCTACGTGTCGCCCGTTCCAATGAGGCCATCCCTGGACCTGCCCATTCATCATAAACACTGCGCAGGCCCGGCGTCTCAAACGAACAAAAAGGGCAAAAGACATGGCGACGTGCGGCGAAGTATTGGTCAAGTTACTCGAAGACTACGGGGTTGAGCAGGTGTTCGGCATTCCCGGGGTTCACACCGTGGAGCTGTATCGCGGGCTGGCCCGTTCGAGCATCAACCACGTCACTCCGCGTCACGAACAGGGCGCCGGTTTCATGGCCGACGGCTATGCACGCACCAGCGGCAAACCGGGTGTGTGCTTCATCATCACCGGCCCTGGCATGACCAACATCACCACCGCCATGGGCCAGGCCTACGCCGACTCGATTCCGATGCTGGTGATCTCCAGCGTGCAGACCCGCAACCAGTTGGGCGGCGGTCGCGGCAAGCTCCATGAGCTGCCGAACCAGGGCGCATTGGTCGGTGGCGTGGCAGCGTTCTCCCACACCCTGATGTCGGCGTCCGAATTGCCGGGCGTATTGGCCCGCGCCTTTGCCCTGTTCCAGGCCGGTCGCCCGCGTCCTGTGCACATCGAAATTCCGCTGGACGTGCTGGTCGAAGAGGCCGATGACCTGCTCGCCAGCCGGCCGGTCAACATCGACCGCGCCGGTGCTTCGCCAAGCGCGATCAGCCGCATGACCGAGCTGCTCGCCGGCGCCAGGCGCCCGCTGATTCTTGCCGGTGGCGGCGCCATCGATGCTGCCGCGGAACTGACGGAGCTGGCCGAACTGCTCGACGCGCCGGTGGCCCTGACCATCAACGCCAAAGGCATGCTCGAATCCAGCCATCCGCTGCTGATCGGCTCGACCCAAAGCCTGGTCGCGACCCGCGCCCTGGTGGCCGAGGCCGACGTGGTGCTGGCGATTGGCACCGAACTGGCGGAAACCGACTACGACGTCACCTTCGCCGGCGGTTTCGAGATTCCCGGTGCGCTGTTGCGCGTGGACATCGACCCTGACCAGACCGTGCGCAACTACCCGCCGACAGTCGCCCTGGTGGCCGATTCGCGCAACGCTGCCCAAGCCTTGTTGAGCGCGCTGTCCCACAAGTCGCTGGCCGAGCGCCGCAACGATTGGGGCCAGGTCCGCGCCGCACGTCTGCGTGAAGACCTCGCCGCCACCTGGGATGCCCCGACCCTGGCCCAGACCCGCTTCCTCGAAACCGTCCTGCACGAATTGCCGGACGCCGTGTTCGTCGGCGATTCGACCCAACCGGTGTACACCGGCAACCTGACCTTCAACCCGGAACGCCCGCGCCGCTGGTTCAACTCGTCCACCGGCTACGGCACCCTCGGTTACGCCTTGCCGGCGGCGATTGGCGCCTGGCTCGGCGGCAGCGTTGAAAGTGGCGCACGTCCTCCGGTGGTGTGTCTGATCGGTGATGGCGGTCTGCAATTCACTCTGCCGGAACTGGCCAGCGCCGTTGAAGCGCGCACGCCGGTGATCGTCCTGCTGTGGAATAACCAGGGCTACGAAGAGATCAAGAAATACATGGTCAACCGCGCCATCGAACCGGTTGGCGTGGACATCTACACCCCGGACTTCATCGGCGTCGCCAAGGCGCTGGGCTGCGCGGCTGAAGCGGTCAACGGTGTCGATCAATTGCGCAATGCACTGCGCTGCGCTACCGATCGCCAAGGCCCGACCCTGATCGAAATCGATCAGACCCAGTGGATGAAGGCGGTGTCGAAATGAGTTTTCCAACCACCCTGGATGGCTTGTTCATCAACGGTAAATGGTCGGCCGGCAGCGAACATCTGCGCGTGATCAACCCGGCCACCGAAGCGCTGCTGACCACCGTGAACGGCGGCGATGCAAACGCCGTCGATGATGCCGTGAACGCAGCGACCGAAGCCTTCTTGGCCTGGTCGCAAACCACCGGCACCGAGCGTGGTGCGATCCTGCGCAAGATTGCCGCCGGCGTGCAGGCCGGTCGCGAGCAGTTGATGCAGTTGCAGTCGAGCAACAACGGCAAGCCGCTGTTCGAAGCGGCCATCGACGTCGATGACGTGATTGCCACGTTCGAGTATTACGCCGGTCTGGCCGAAGGCCTCGATGCCAAACAAGACAGCAATGTCGAGTTGCCCACCGATGACTTCAGCGCCCGTGTGCGCCGCGAGCCGTGCGGTGTGGTCGGCCTGATCGTGCCGTGGAATTTCCCGATGGTCACCACCGCGTGGAAACTCGCCCCGGCCCTGGCCGCCGGTTGCTGCGTAGTGCTCAAACCGTCCGAAGTAACGCCACTGCCGGAGCTGGAACTGGCGGCGATCATCGCCGACGCCGGATTGCCGAAGGGCGTGTTCAACGTGGTCTGCGGCACCGGCCTGGCAGTGGGTGCGCCCCTCTCGGCAGACCCGCGCATTGCCAGGATTTCCTTCACCGGCAGCAATGCGGTCGGCGTGCAAGTGATGCAACGCGCCGCCGAAACCGTGAAGGGCGTGAGTCTCGAACTGGGTGGCAAATCTTCGTTGCTGGTGCTCAAGGACGCCGACATCGCGTTGGCGGTGGAAGTGGCCTGTGGCGGTGGTTTCTTCAACGCCGGGCAAATGTGCTCGGCCACCAGCCGCGTGCTGGTCGCCGATGAACTGGCCGACGAATTCCTCCTGCGCCTGAAGGCCCGCGCCGAAGCCATTCGCGTTGCCGACCCGTTCGACCCGAACGTGGAAATGGGCGCGCTGGTCAATCAGGCGCAATACCAGCGCGTGCTCGGTCACATCGATCGCGGTTTGAGTGCCGGCGCCAAGCTGATTTGCGGCGGCAATCGCCCCGCAGACCTGCCCCGCGGATATTTTTTGCAACCGACGATTTTTACCGAAGTGCCCCTCGACAGTGCGTTGTGGTGTGAGGAGATTTTCGGCCCGGTGATCTGTGTGCGCAGTTTCACCACCGAAGCCGAGGCGATTGCCTTGGCCAACGACAGCCAGTTCGGTCTGGTCGCCAGCGTTGTGACGCGCGACGCCGAGGCGGCGGATCGGGTCGCCAACGCTTTGCAGGCGGGACTTGTGTGGATCAACGCGCCGCAAGTGATCTTCCCGCAGACCGCCTGGGGCGGCTACAAGCAGAGCAGCATCGGCCGCGAATTGGGGCCGTGGGGCTTGCAGGCTTTCCAGGAAATCAAACACGTGATTCGCGCCGTCTGACGGCACGAAAAAGGTGAGTGCATGCTTCGTATAGAGGCATGCACTGATGTCATGGCTTCGATGAGTTTTTATCGATAGTCAGCTTTTTTGCACGACCTCAGGATGAACTCACTGGTTCAGCCAAACCCCCGAAAATACGAGGGATAGCGCTGGTCCGGCCGCGCGGATGCAACAGTTTCGACCTGCCTTATACCTACAAAAACAAAGGGAGTCCGTAATGGGCGAGCATGATCTGAACAGACGTCAATTTATCAAAACCGTGGGCGTGGCTTCGGTTGCAGCGGCGGCCATGAGCTTGCCCTTCGTCAAGGCCAATGCCAGCGACACCCGTTTCCAGGGCAAGACCCTGCGCTTGCTGACCTGGTCTGATGACACCGGCCTGGCTGCGCTGCGCAACATTGCGGCGACTTTCGAAGACAAGTACGGCTGCAAGGTCATCGCTGACCGCACCGGCAGCACCTCGGAAATGGTCGCCAAACTCAAGGCCGCGGGTGATCGTCCGCAGTACGACATCATCACCCTGGCCGGCGTCGGCGCCGAAGGCCTGGCCGCCGCCAACCTGCTGGAAAAACCCGACCTCAACCGCATTCCCAACCTGGTCGACGTCCCGGAGAAATACCGCACCGGCGCCAACGGCCACGGGATCGGTTACCTGCTCTGGTGCAACAGCCTGGTCTACAGCACCCGCACCATCAAGGAAGCGCCGGACAGTTACGCTGCCCTGTGGGACGCGGAGCTGTCGCCGAACATCTTCCTGCCGCCGCCAAACTGGACCGAGGCCATGGACCTGATCATCATCGCCGCCAAACTGGCCGGTGGTGACGAGCACAACATCGAGCCAGGCTTCAAGAAACTCGCCGAGCTGAAAGACCGTGTGGTGACCCTGGGTGAAAACCCGAACCAGATCGCCGAGCTGTTCCGCACCGGTTCCCTGGACATGGGTGGCCTGTACGCCCCGGCCTTCTTCCCGAAACAGATCCGCGATCCGGCCTACGGCCTGGGTGCCACGTTCGGCATGAAGGAAGGTTTCTACACCGACCTGATGCTCTCGGTAATGCCGAAGAATCGTCCGGGCGATACCGACCTGACCTACGCCTTCATCAACCACTCTCTGGACCCGCTGGTGCAGGGCAAGATGGCTGAAGATATCTACAACGGCCCGGTCAACGCCAAGGCGATCATCTCCGCCGAAGCGCGCAAGAGCCCGTACATCCTCACGCCAGAGCAGATTGCCGAGAAGGCGATCATGCACGACAACGCCTTCCTGGCCTCCGTGCATGACCAATGGATTCGTCGCTACACGGAAATCTTTTCTTCCTGATTCTTGAGGTCTGAAGATCCATTGTGGCGAGGGAGCTTGCTCCCGCTCGGCTGCGTAGCAGCCGCGAAACCTGACACCGCGTTTTGTCTGAACGGGCGCGGTGAATGATCAGGGCCGCTTCGCGACCCAGCGGGAGCAAGCTCCCTCGCCACAGGTTTTTGCCTTATCTCAGTCTTGCTGCTTTCCATTGACGAGACCCTTGCTATGGAACACCAACCTCTGACTCATCCGGTCGTTACCGCTCCGGCGCGCGCCCATCGGGGTGTTTCGCCGACGACTCGCGCCTGGTTTTTCCTCTCGCCGTCGATGCTGTTTCTGGGCGTGCTGATTGCCGCCAGCCTGCTGGTGCTGCGCATGAGCGTGGGCACCAAAGGCGCGGAATGGACCGGGTTCAGCCTGGCCAGCTACGCCCAGTTGCTGGAACCGTACTACCTGAAATCCCTGCTGCTGACCTTGCGTCTGGCGCTGATCAGCGCAGTGATCGCCGTCGTGCTGGCGATCCCGGTGGCCTACACCATGTCGCGCCTGACCTCACCGTTCGTGCGCCGGATCTTCCTCGCCGCCGTGCTCTTGCCATTGCTGGTCAACCTGCTGCTGCAAAGCTACGGCTGGCTGGTGATTCTCGGCCCGGGCGGGATGCTCAATCAGGCACTGATGGGCCTGGGCCTGATCAAGCGCCCGATCATGCTGCTGTACAACCAGAACGGCGTGCTGATGGGCCTGGTGCAAACCGCGTTCCCGCTGGCCGTGTTGCCGATCGCCAGCGCCATGCGCGGCGTCGCCCGTACCTACGAAGAGGCCGCCGCCACGCTGGGCGCCAGTCGTTTGCAGGTGTTCCGTCAGGTGGTGTTGCCGATGAGTTTTCCGGGGATCATCACCGGTGCGACGTTGGTATTCGCCTACAACGCCAGCAGTTTCGTGGTGCCTTTGCTGCTCGGCGGCCGGCGCGTGCCGATGCTGGCGGTGATGGTGCATGACCAGATCGCCCCGCTGATGAACTGGCCCGCTGCGTCCGCCGCCGGTGTGGTGCTGATTGTCACCACGCTCGCGATCATGACCTTCTCCGAATACATCACCGGCCGTCGTCGCCGCATGCTGGAGGCTTCGCAATGAGCGCTGTGATCAAGAAGCGTCATTCACTGTTGCCGGGGGATACCGGCAAGTTCGCCGGCATCCTCTCGGGTTTCATCCTGCTGCTGGCGGTGCTGCCGATCCTGACCATGATCGTCATGTCGTTCAGCGGTGCGTCGAACCTCGACTTCCCGCCGAGCAGCTACAGCCTGCAATGGTACAAGGCCGCCTGGCACACCTTCGTTTCGCCGGATTCCAGCGATGTGCTGAGCCTCGGCAAAGCCATGACCACCAGCCTGATGGTCGCGTGCCTGACCATGGTCTTCGCCACAATCATCGCGGTGCCGGCGGCTTATGCGCTGACCCGTTGCGAGTTCCGTGGCAAAGCCGTGGCGCTGCAATTGATGTCGCTGCCACTGGTGTTTCCGATGGTGGTGTTGGGCCTGGCGTTGTTGCTGGTGTTCGACAGCCTGCCGTTTCAGATGACCACCTCGCGACTGGTGATTGCCCACGTGATCCTGGCGCTGCCCTTTGTGGTGAAAAACTGCACCGCGGCGATGCTTTCCATCGGCAGCGAAGTCGAAGAAGCCGCGCAAATGCTCGGTGCTTCGCCAACGCGAGCGATCATTGATGTGGTGGTGCCGCTGATGAAGTCGGGGATTCTGGCGGGGATGCTGCTGGCGTTCATCGTCTCGTTCAACGAATTCACCGTGACCTATTTTCTCTACACCATCGACGTGATGACCGTGCCGATCTGGATGTACAGCCGCACTGTGTCGTCGCTCGACCCCACCGTATTTTCGTTTGCCGTGCTGATCGTGCTGATCGACTTCGTCCTGATCTGGGCGCTGGAGAAGCTGGTCGGTGAAGGTGGCGTTTCGTTCTGATTCTTGAGGTGATTCATATGTCTGGTCTGATTCTGGAAAACGTCGAGAAACATTACGGCTCGGCCTGTGCGGTAAAGGATGTGAACCTGCATTTGCCGGAAGGCAAACTGGTGTGTTTCCTCGGCCCTTCGGGTTGCGGCAAAACCACGCTGCTGCGGATGATCGCCGGGCTCGAAACCCTGACCGGCGGCGAGATTCGCCTGGACGGTGAAGACATCGGCCACACACCGGCGCATCAACGCAATTTCGGCATGGTGTTTCAATCGTTGGCGCTGTTCCCGCACATGACCGTGGGGGAGAACATCGCTTATCCGCTGAAACTGCGCGGGGTCAGCAAGGCTGACCAGCAGGCGCGGGTGGTGGAATTGCTGGAACTGATTCAGTTAAAGGAAATGATTGATCGCCCGGTGGCGAAACTCTCGGGCGGCCAGCGCCAGCGCGTGGCGATCGCCCGGGCGATTGCCAACCACCCGAAAATCCTTCTGCTGGATGAACCGCTGTCGGCGCTGGACGCCAAGCTGCGCGAGTCGATGCAGGTGGAAATCCGTCAACTGCAACAGCGCCTGAACATCACTACCATCATGGTGACCCACGATCAGCGTGAAGCCATGACCATGGCCGATATCGTCGTGGTGCTGGGTGAGCATCGCGTGCAGCAGGTCGGCACGCCGATCGAAATTTATCGTCATCCGGCCAACGAATTCGTCGCGGACTTCATCGGCTCGGGCAACATCTTTCCGGCCACGGCGCTGGGTAACGGCAAGGTGGGTTTGCCCGGCGGTGATGCACTGGAAGTGCCGATCTGCAGCAGTATCGTGGTCGGTGAGAAAGTGAAAATGCTGATCCGCCCTGAAGACCTGCAGCTGTCGCACCCGCAGGCGACGGCGGGGAATCGGTTGCTGGGCAAGGTGACGTTCGTGCGTGATATCGGCGCGACGATCGAGACGACCGTTGAGTGTTCGGGCGTGTCGTTTACGGCGTTGAGCACGCCGTGCCAGGGGTTTGGGCTGAGCATTGGCAACCCGGTGTCGGTGACCTTGCCGGCTGAGGCTTGCCGCGTACTGGGTGCCTGATCCGGATTTGATGTCGGCCTTACTGGCCCCATCGCTGGCAGGCCAGCTCCCACAGGTTTATCGGTGTTCACACGATTTTGTGATCACCCACAATCCCTGTGGGAGCTGGCCAGCCAGCGATGGGGCCATCCGTTACCCCCTCAAGGCTGAATCAGACCGTCAACCGCAACCGCGCCAAATCCCGCAACGGCGGCGCCCCGAACAACCGGCTGTACTCCCGGCTGAACTGTGACGGGCTTTCATACCCGACGCGATACCCCGCCGCCGACGCTTCCAATCCTTCCGCCAGCATCAACCGCCGCGCTTCCTGCAACCGCAACTGCTTCTGATACTGCAACGGACTCATCGCCGTCATGGCCTTGAACCGGTGATGCAGCGTCGACACGCTCAAATTCACCTCCCTGGCCAAATCATCGATGCGCAGCGGCTGCTCATAATTGCCATTGAGCCATTTGATCGCCTGGCTGATGCGATGGCTCTGACTGTTGGCGATGGCAATTTCATACAACCGATAGCCCTGCTGACTGCGCAACAACCGATAGAGAATCTCCCGACGAATCAGCGGCGCGAGCATGGCGATGTCTTTCGGTGTGTCCAGCAATCGCGCCAGGCGCAGCACCGCGTCGAGCATCGCCGTGTCGATCCGTTCGACATACAGGCCACGCCCGGTCGGACGGGTTGGTACGCCGAGCGGGCCGGCGTCGGCAATCAGCGCGGTGATTTCCGCCGGGTCGATGTCCAGCCGTACCGAGAGGATCGGTTCATCAGACGTGACGTTCACGATCCGCCCGCTCAGGGGCATGGAAACCGACACCACCAGGTAATTCAGCGGATCGTAATTGAAGAATTCGTCCGCCAGCCTGACCTCTTTGCGCCCCTGCGCCATGATGCACAACGCCGGTTGCGCCAGCACCGGGGCGAAGTCATGGGACTTGCTGTGTTTGCCCAGAAACAGCGAACCGACGGCGGTCTCATAATTGCCATCCTCCGTGGTGTTACGACGGATGATGGCCGCCAGTTCCGCGCGCTGTTTCTCCATGTCGGCGTCCAGCGGGGCTTGAAAGTGATCGAGCGACGACATGCAGGGCATCCTCGGCGAAGCAGTGGGAATGAGCTGAGCTTAAATTTGTGCAAGGCGCAGCGGTAGACACATCCTGCCAAAAGCTTGCCTGATTCTGCACGAGGTTGCAGAGGCGGGTGGTTCTGGCGGTTTAGCACAGGGAAAACTTGCTCGAACCTCGTGTTTCAGCGCCGTGACAGGTTTTACACATTGTTACAGGTGCTGAAGGCAGCTTCGCAGGATTGTGCAACAAGCCGGCAGGAATCGACTAACAGGGCAGCGTGCGGGCGCTTAACCTTGGATCCTGTCGCAGCCCGTCCCACGGCTGCCACTCGAGTACCTGGGAGGGTTGAACATGTCTACGCAGATCCCCGTCAGTCATATGGCCTTTGTCCGCGCCCGCGCCGGGCGTTCGGCGGAGCTCGGTGCGCGCCTCAGCGCCTTGATCGAACCATCGCGCACCGCGCCCGGATGCCTGAGCTTTACCCTGCAGCATTCGCAATGCGATCCGGAGTTGTGGCTGGTGTCCGGTTTCTGGACCCATCAGCAAGCCATGACCGCTTATTTCAACACGCCGGCGATGGAGATTTTCGCCGAGCTGGTGCAGGAACTGGTGGTCAACAGCCTCGATTTTCATACCTTCAAAGAGGTCTCGGCTGTCCAGGCGCTGGGTCAGACCCAGTCCTGGGTACACAAAATGGCGGGTTGAGGGTTTAATGGCTCGACTTTCCATCAGCCAGGATCCGCGACATGGCACGCAAAGCCTTTGACACCTTCGAAGCCGTATCCGCTGTAGTGCCCCGCGAAGGCGGTTACTACGCGGCGATTGCCACCAAAGCCATCGGTGGCTCGGGTGCACCGCGCTTCAACAAATTGCTGGAAGAGCAAACCTTCAAGACCGCCAGAGAAGCGGACGAGGCTGCCGCCCTGCAACTGACGCACCTCAAGGGCGTCGGCGAAGACGGCGAGCTGATCTGGTAACTACTTGACCGCCCCCGGGCGGAACATCTTGAACAAGGCCTCCGGCCCCAGCTGGAAATAATCCGCGGGTCCGCCACCGCGCAGAATCGGTTCTGCCGCGGCGGTGTCGTACACGCCGTCCTTCAGCAGCCATTTGGCAATGTGCACGGCCACCACTTCGCCGAGAATCAGCCAGCTCGGCACTACGTTGCCGTCGGCCCGCTGCAACTGAATGATCTGCGTGACCTTGCACTCGAAGGACACCGGGCTTTCGGCAACCCGTGGCACCTGAATGACTTTCGACGCCACAGGCGTCAGCCCGGACAACTCGAACTCGTTGACCTCCGGCCCGACCATCGCGCAGCTCTGGTTCATCTGTTCGGCCAGTGGCCGGGTCGCCAGGTTCCAGGCGAACTCGCCGGTCTGCTCGATATTGTTCAGGCTGTCTTTGCGCCCGACGCTGGAGAACCCGATGATCGGCGGAATGTAATTGAAGGCGTTGAAGAAACTGTACGGCGCCAGGTTCAGGCGGCCGTCGGCATCCTGGGAAGAAATCCAGCCAATGGGGCGCGGGCCGACGATGGCGTTGAACGGGTCATGGGGCAAGCCGTGGCCGTTGGCGGGTTCGTAGTAGTGGATGTCGTCGGGCATGGCATATATTCCGGGAGGATCGGGAGGCAGTCATGGTGCAAGGACGAACGGATAATTTCCAGCGATGAGATTCAAATATGGGAGCGAGCAGGCTCGCTCCCACAGGGTTTTGTGTCGGGCAAAGAAAAGGGGCAGACCCGTTAAGGTCTGCCCCTGTTTTTGTGGCGCTAACGAACTCAGTCCGTCTCGATTCGCGAATGCTTGCGGGTGTCTTTCATGGTGATGTACACCAGCAACGACACGGCGATGCACGCGGTGACATACCAGTAGTAACCGGTTTCCATGCCGATGCTCTTGAACCACAGCGCGATGTATTCAGCGGTGCCGCCGAAGATCGACACGGTCAGCGCATACGGCAAGCCAACGCCCAGTGCGCGGATTTCGGTCGGGAACAGCTCGGCTTTCACCACCGCGTTGATCGAGGTGTAGCCGCTGACGATGATCAGCGCCGCCATGATCAGGAAGAACGCGCCCCACCAGCTCTGGATGGTGTGCAGGGTGGTCAGGATCGGCACGGTGAACAGCGTGCCGAGGATGCCGAAGGCAATCAGGATCGGCCGACGACCGACTTTATCCGACAGCCCACCGATGATCGGTTGCAGGCACATGAACAGGAACAGCGTGGCAGCGGAAATGGTGGTGGAGTCGGAGATGCTCATGCCGACGGTGTTCACCAGGTATTTCTGCATGTACGTGGTGTAGGTGTAGAACGCCAGGGTGCCGCCCATGGTCAGGCCGACCACGGTCATCAGTTCCTTTGGATGGCGCATCAGCGTGCGCATGGCGCTTTCTTTTTTCTCTTTCTTGACCTTGGTGAACGACTCGGTCTCTTCCATGCCACGACGCAGGTACAGCGCGACCACGGCACACAGTGCGCCGATGGCGAACGGGATGCGCCAGCCCCAGGCATACAGCTCTTCGGTGGTCAGGAAGTTTTGCAGCACGATCAGCACGCCCAGCGCGATGAGCTGGCCGGAGATCAGGGTCACGTACTGGAAGCTGGAGAAGAAACCGCGACGGTCCTTGGTCGCCATCTCGCTGAGGTAGGTGGCCGAAGTGCCGTACTCGCCGCCGACCGACAGGCCTTGCAGCAGACGCGCGAAAATCAGCAGGATCGGCGCGCCGATGCCGATGGTTTCATACCCCGGGCTCAGGGCGATCAGAAGTGAGCCGAAGCACATCAGGTACACCGAAGCCATCAGCGCTTTCTTGCGCCCGGCCTTGTCGGCATAGAGACCCATCAGCCAGCCACCGATCGGGCGCATCAGAAAGCCCACGGCGAAGATCGCAGCGGTGTTCAGCAGTTGCGCGGTGGTGTCGCCTTTGGGGAAGAAGGCTTTGGCGAAGTACAGCGAGAAGGCGGCGTAGACGTACCAGTCGTACCACTCGACCATGTTGCCGACCGAGCCGCTGAAAATCGATTTGATGCGACTGGCGGTGGTTCTTTCTTTGGCCGGCACGGCAGCCGACCCAAGGGGCAGGGCGTTGGAGTTATCCATTGAAGGATCCTTCGTTTAATTGTTTTTGTGGAGCGCGTTGAAACGCAGCCTGCGTGGGCTATAGCAGGAGCTGTGCCAACGGAATGAGGGCCGGTTTAGAGGGGTGTTGAGGTTTAAGTGAGCGGAAATCCGCTTATTGGGAATTGGGGGTGAGCGGATAATCGCTTATGGCCCTGGGATTTGTGTTTGTGTGTGCCGGCCTCATCGCGAGCAGGCTCGCTCCCACAAGGGGCCGGTGTACACAGTTCAAATGTGGGAGCGATCCTGCTCGCGATGAGGCCGGATCAGGCAACAAAAAATCAGCTGTCTTGCAGGAACATCTCCCGCGTGAGCCCATGCCGCTGCATCTTTTCATTAAAGGTCCGACGGGGCAGTTGCAGCTCTTCAAGCACTGCCTTTACATCGCCCTTGTGTCGGGTCAGCGCCGCGCGCAGGCAATGTGCTTCGAACGCTTCCGCTTGCGCCGCCAGCGATTGGCCGGGATCCATCCCGACCGGTTCCGGCTCACCCAGACCCAACACCTGCCGCTCGGCCACGTTCGCCAGTTCACGCACATTGCCCGGCCAGTCATGGCTCAGCAGATGGCTCAATTGCGGGCCGCTCAACGGCGGGAACGTGCGGCCCAATCGTTCGGCAGCGCTGTGCGCAAACGACTCGAACAACAGCGGAATGTCTTCGCGACGCTCACGCAGCGGCGGCAAGCGCAATTCGGCGACGTTCAGCCGATAGGCCAGATCCTCGCGAAACCGCCCGGCCCGCGCCTCATCCAGCAGATCGGGTTTGGTCGCAGCGATGATCCGCAAGTCCACGCGGATGCTCTGATTGGAACCCAACCGTTCCAGCTTCTGCTCCTGCAACACCCGCAACAGTTTCACCTGCTGGGCCAGCGGCATGCTTTCGATTTCATCGAGAAACAGCGTGCCGCCATCGGCGTATTCGAGCTTGCCGATGCGTTTGCCCTGAGCGCCGGTGAAAGCGCCGCTCTCGTGACCGAACAGCTCGGCCTCGAACAACTGCTCGGGAATCGCCGCGCAATTGAGCGCGACAAACGGTTTGCCGGCGCGCGGCCCGAAGTCGTGCAGGCACCGGGCAACCAGCTCCTTGCCGCTGCCGGTTTCACCACGGATCAACACGTTGACCGGCAACGCCGCCAGGTCCAGCACTTGCCGACGCAGCGTCTGCAAGCCACGGGACACACCCAGCAGCGTCGCGTCGAGTTTGGCGCGGTTGTCGGCCTGCTCATGCAAGGCGCGGTTTTCCAGCACCAGCCGGCGCTTGTCCAGCGCCCGGCGCAGGCTGCCCAGCAGGGTTTCCGGGCTGAAGGGTTTTTCGAGGAAATCGTAAGCGCCATCGCGCATGGCATCGACGGCCATTGGCACATCGCCGTGGCCAGTCAGCAGAATCACCGGCAAATCGGCGTCACGGCGCTGCACTTCGGCCAGCAGTTCCAGCCCGGTCATGCCGGGCATGCGCACGTCGCTGAGGATCACGCCGGGGAAATGCTTCGGCAACTGCGCCAGGCACTCCTCGGCGCGGCTGAACAGTTGCACCTCGAAACCCGACAGGCTCAGCCATTGTTCGACGGCGCTGCGGATACTGCTTTCGTCGTCGACCACCATCACTGAATTCAGCATGCGCCAGGCGCCTCCGGGTCGATGGGCAGGGTGAGTGTGAACACCGCGCCGTTGTCGTGATTATCGGCGCTCAAGCGTCCGCCCGATTCGTGAACAATGGCAAAGGATACGGCCAGACCGATGCCCAGGCCATCGCCCACCGGTTTGGTGGTGAAAAACGGGTCGAACACCTTCGCAAGATTTTCCTCGGCGATGCCACTGCCGTTGTCGATGACATTCAGGCGCCACAGTTGTTCGTCGGCTTCGAGGCGGATTTCCAGGCGTTTGCAGGGTTTGTCCTGCATCGCATCCAGCGCATTGCGCAGCAAGTTGATCAGCACCTGTTCCAGACGAATCGCATCGCCGCGCACCCAGGCCGGGCGCGTCAGGTGCAGCACGGTGCTGACCTGTTCATCGCGCAGGCGCGTGTCGAGCAGCTCGAGCGACTGATCCACCACCGCTGCCAGGTCCAGGCGTTCGCGCAAGCCGCTGGGGCTTTTGCGGGCGAAGGTTTTCAGGTGGCCAGTGAGGGCGGCCATGCGCGTCAGCATGTCATCCACCGGTTTCAGTGCCTTGTAGGCGTCGTCGATGCGGCCGTGATCGAGCAGCAGACGCAAGGTCGCGAGTTGCATGCGCTGGGCGGTCAGTGGCTGGTTGATTTCATGGGCCAGGGCGGCAGACATCTGGCCGAGGGCCGCGAGTTTGGCCGATTGCACCAGGCCGTCCTGAGCCGTGCGCAGGTCGCGGGTGCGTTCTTCCACCAGTTGTTCGAGCTCTTCGCGACTGCGCTGGCGAATTTTCGCCAGGCGCCAGCGCTGGTTGAGGAAGAGCAGGAGAAACACCAGTGTCAGCCACAGGCCGGCAGCGGCGAGTGCGGCGTTGCGACTGTCTTCGAACGCCACCTGGGGGCGGCGCAGCAGGTGCAGGGTCCAGCCTTCGGTGGTCAGCGGCAGGGATTCCCACAGGTAATCCGTTTTGCCGTCCGGGCCATCGACCTGCGCCAGCTCACTGTTGTCGTCGAAGCGGCGCAGCGATTGATAGTCCAGCAGTGTCAGCGGTTGCTTGTCGTATTGGCGGGTGGCCTTGAGCTCGGCGTGATCGCTCTCGCTCAGCGGTTTCAATTGGCGATAGCGCCAGCCCGGCCGATTGGCGATGAAGATGATTCCGCGTGCATCGCTGACCAGCAGCGTGTCGCTGCCCTGACGCCATTCGCGTTCCAGTTCCGGAAACTCGAGTTTCACCACCATCGCGCCGAGAAACTTCCCGTCGTCACCCGTGACGGCGCTGGACAGGAAGTACCCCGGAATCCCGCTGGTCACCCCTACTGCATAAAAGCGCCCGGTGCCCTGGGTTCGGGTCTGGCTGAAATAGGGACGAAAACCGTAGTTGTGGCCGACATAACTGCTGGGCAAACGCCAGTTGCTCGCCGCCACGGCAAGGCCGGTGTGATCAAGCAGTTCCAGGGTGGAGGATTGCGCGGCACCGTTGATCTTTTCCAGTTTGCGGTTCAGCACATCCTGTTGTTCGGGCGTTACCGGCCCTTTGAGCGCCGAACGCAGTTCCGGGTCCAGCGCCAGCACGGCGGGCAGGGCGCGGTAGCGTTCGATCAGGGTATGCAGGGAGGTGGCGTACAAACCCAATTGCAGATTGGCGCGGGCCGCGTCTTCCACCAAGGCCTGACGCTCGGCGTGACGCATGGCCAGGGTGGCGGCGAGGGCTGCACCGGCGAGGATAAGAAAGGTGTACAGCGTCAGGCGCAGGGTTCGGGAAATCGGAATCATGGAGCGCGAGTCAGACTGACGATAGGAGGCGCAAGATAGCATGTGGGCTGTCTTGCGCCAGCGATCATCTCATGACATCGGCCGCCTTCTTGACTTATCAGAAGTTGATTCTCTGGCGCATGCGTTCCATTTCTTGTGGCAGTTGCCCCAACGACACTACAGCACGTCTGTTCGATCTCAGATCATCAATACTCAAATGTGCTTCATGCATTCTGTTGGCCAGCCCGGTTTGACTGGACGGGCTGCTGGTGGGTTCGGCATCAAGGTGTTGAAGCATTCTTGGTGTATTGAGTATCAGGTTTTCAAGCAAGGAGACGCCACCTACATCTTTGGCATCGATCTCATAGAAATAATAACCATTTGGCGATTGTGCTGCGTAAAAAAGCGCCCCTTCGAGCGTCTCCGCGACAATCAACGCCTCGTTACAGATCATTTTACTGACGGCAGTGAACTCAGTTGAAGCTTCGAACCCCTCGTTTAGCACCTCTTCAGGCTTACGCCGATCTGCCCGGTACACTTTGCCGCCAAAGCTGGTTCTTTCCAGCAAGTTTGCATCGTTCCAATGGTGATCGGGTTGATCGGGGTCCGCATTCAGAATGTCGAGGACGGCCTTTTGATCAGCCGTCGGTGGGGGCGGCGGGACCTGGCTTTTAGCAGAGTCCTGATAATCCATGGACTCATCATTCAGTTCGGGTGCAGGAGAAGGCAGCGCTTCATATTCAACTCTATATTTGAATAATTCTTCTACATACTCATCGTCAGCCGGCCCCCACGTACGCCCATCAGAATCTGTCCTGCAGACGGGGTTATTGCCGCAGAACCAATACAAGTTGAGGCCGTCCACCGAGCCAGCGGGATCCGGATTCACCCATCGCCCCAACCACGGCGCGTAATACCGAAACCCATAATAATAAAGCCCGCAAGCATTCCGTTCCTTGCCCGAATACCGAATGGTCTTGTAATCGGCATCAACACGCGAACGAGCCGCCCACCAGGCTGTACCGCCAAATGGGTAATAGCCTTCATGACTGATCACACCTGCGTGCTCGTCCAGTTCCAGACTGCAAGACCCCACATGATCGTCGACGCTGTAGCGCAGTTGATCAGCGTCGATATCATCGGGTTTGCCCTTGACCCAATGCAGGCACCGCACGCTGCCACGAGCCAGTGGAACGCAGATGACCTGAAGTTCTTCGTCGTCTTCGGTTGTGCGCACTTCCAGTCCGGGCAAGTAATGGACGACACGTCGGTGGGTAACGGCGCTGCCCTGTTGGGCACTGAATTTGACGACCCGTTCACCGCCAGCGCTGTAGCGATACCCTTCACCGTCATCGGCGGCGGTCGTGCGGCGAACGGTGGTCACGCTTTGTAGCTGATTCAGCGCATCCCAGTTCATCGCCTGAGCACCGGGAACCAGCCGTTGCAGATTGCCATTCGCGTCGAAGTCACGCAGGAAGTCCGGTTCGTCGTCACCCTCGTTCCAGGGCAAGGCGCGGTTGCTGTGCGGATCGACGCGCAGCTGTTGCCTGAACGGATTTCTATCACTGACATGGCGCAACCCGGTGCGGTTACCGCCCGCGTCGTACTCGTAATACTCGGTGTAGTTGAGTAGCCTGCCAGGATCGATGGGACTGGGAATGATGAGTTCCGGCAAACCGGGGGGCTGACCGGCATTGGCGGTCTCACGACCCGTGGCGCAGGTCAGCTGGTAAAGGCTGTCGTAGGAAAAAGTGTTTGCTGCCTCTACACGCTGGTTGGCGAAAAACGTGATGGGTTGGGTGTGGTCCAGCAGTCGCAGAATGTTGCCGACCGGGTCGTACTCAAAGCGCAGATCCTGCAAACGAACGCCTGCCGAGGTGATGGCGGTCAAGCGTTCCAGCCGACCGCCTGCTGCCTCGTAGGTCGCACTGCTGGTGACGTCGTTGCCGGTCAGCTGAGTCAGCAGTTGGCCTTCGGCGTTGTAGCTCGCCGCTTTCAACAGCGGTTGCCGGCCTTGAGATTCGAGGGTCAGGTCAATGCGCTGCAATTGCCCGGCGCGATCAAGGCTGAAGTGCTGTCGGTGACTTCCGGCATCGGTTTGCTCAAGCACTTGTCCCAGCGACCCGAAGCGGGCGGTGGTGGTGTACCCCACGCCGGGTTGCAACAGGGTGTCGCGTTCCGCTTCGACAACGGGCCAGTGGGGATGGACTTCGCATTGGTCCGGTAAAAACCGTCGACGTTGCCGGACGACTCCGCCGCTGAGTGCCTGCTGGTCGAGCCACACTGCACCGGCTCGATCATCGTGGCGGATCAGTTGCCCGCACTGGTTGCGCTTGGCAAATTCGCCCGCGTTGTCGGCATAGGTCAGGCGTTCAACGGTGCGTACGGTCAAGCCCTGCATGTGCTCATGGACTGCTGTCAG
The DNA here is from genome assembly GCF_000293885.2 of Pseudomonas fluorescens NCIMB 11764. NCBI lineage: Bacteria > Pseudomonadati > Pseudomonadota > Gammaproteobacteria > Pseudomonadales > Pseudomonadaceae > Pseudomonas > Pseudomonas fluorescens. The sequence goes on along the minus strand of NZ_CP010945.1, from coordinate 6,660,254 downwards.
CCGTCGCTGTACGTCGTAATCAAGCTGCCAATGACTGCCTCGACCATCCCAATGCTCGCGCATTTGCCCGGTCCCGTCCGGTAAACCCAGGCGCCATCCGGCGTCGAGATTTTCAGTGCACAACGCAGTGCCGGACAAGCTGTAAACCGTGGCCGTGTTCGGGCGGGACCCAGGCGCGAGGAAGCGCGGATCCCGTTGCGCAACCAAACGGCCGGCCGCGTCGTACTGCTGAGCCGTCACCCGCGATTCAGGCTTGAGTTCGCTGGCGTCCCGCCGCCAGTACGCCACCTCACGTACTGACAGGTTACGGTTGTCGATGACTCCAACGTGTGGAGTTTGTTCATCAATGGCTGGCATCAATGCAGCGTTCTGTTGAGGCGCCGTGTTGCTGCGGGTGGTTCATCAAACAGATCGTTTTCATCGAAGGCGATGACGTACCAGCAGCGGTAGCGCTGTTCCCGGCGCAACGGTTTGAGTTCCGAATTTTCGCCTTGCGGCATTTTTTTTGCCAGGATGGTGTGGGTCGGTCGGCCGGCGGCGTCGTAGAACTGCTGGTCGTGATAGGCGAACACGCGTAGCGAGTCATCGTTGATACGTCGGAACTGATCCGCGAAGTAAGGCCGGTAGATGCGCACTTTCTCGCCCTTGTTGTTGTATTCGACCGGTTCGCTGACCCGCCAGCGCCGTGTGGCTTCGGCTTCTTCCGGCTGGCCATCTTCCTTGAGTTTCAGCGTGCCGTCTTCCAGCACCACCCAGGCCTTGCCAGGCTCGACTTCCTGTTTGGTTTGCAGCACCCGGCCAAAGCCATCCTGATGGAGGATGGCGATGCGAATCTGTAACTCCGGATCACCCGGGTAACGGTCCGCTTGCAAGGTGGCGACGTGAACAGGTTCTCGGTGGGCGGCGTCGACGTATTGCTGAAGAAGCTGTTCTTGCGCACTCGGGTTTTCGAGCGCCAGCACGTGCTGGCGGGCGCGATCGCAGAGATGCCCGCTGGGCAACACAAAGCCTTGTTCCCGTGCCCAGGCCAACCATTGCGCACCCGGTGACTCGGTCTTGGGGATTTGCCCCATCCAGCTCAATGCATCGCTGAACATGGCCATGGCGAAGTTGCCGATGGCAACCTTGGGCGATTCGATGGCGTGAGCCGGGCTGCGATCTGTAGGGCGCACGTAGTCCTGTAGCGGATCGAAGCCCACTGGCAGGCCCAGTTCGGTGCCATGAAAACTGGTGACCAACACTTCGCCAAAGGCGTTGTAACACGCTTCCTGAGTGTTTTGGTTGGGGTCTTTGATGGCTGCGGGCAAGAACGTGCAGTAATCGACATCGAGGATCTGGGTGACACAACCGTCCGGTAACTCGATTGCCGTGTGCAGGCACCAGTAGGGGTCATACGTGACTTTCGTGACGCCGTGACTTTGCGTCTGCTGGAAGGATTCGACATTGTAGAAACCCTCCGGACCAAGGTAGCGCGGGAAACCACGGTGCACGGACCACAGGTAGTTTTTCGCATCGGTCGGATCATCAGGCTCGGCCTGTTCCACCTCGGGCAGGAACCACTTCATGATGTGATAGCCCACTTCGGGGGATTCAAGCTTCTCCTTGAGATTGAAAGGCATCTGCCCCTGATCATCCTTGAGTTTGTCGTAAGCGCTCAAGGCGTGGGCATCCAGTTCGGCGATTTCCACGTAGCCAGGCAGCGCGTGAATTGTCGCGTCGCCTTTTTCCATGGTCTGGTGGGTGGCAGGGTCAATGTATAACTGCATCGACATGCCGGCGAGCACCGACTGCTTCGCCCACTCCCCCTCGTCCTCGCTCCACGCCAGGAAATTCTCGTGATGGATATCCTTGATACTTAACTGCGCCTTTTCCAGTACCAGCGCATTCCCGCGCTCGCGATACGGCAACCCCAGTCGAAAAGGCGTTCCCGGTTTCCAGGTCGCTTCATCGTACAGATGGATGAGTTCGGCCTTGGACTCGGTCAGATACCAGCGCTGTTGCGCCTCATCGTGGGCGTCCTTCCAGTATCGGTTGTCATGCTCGTCGTCGAAGGGCGGTGTTTCGTCGGTTTTGCGCCGTGCGTAGTAGACGATGAAGGCGTGCAGCGGACTGCCGAACTCATCCCATTTCAGATTGAGGGTGTGCTCGCAGCGTGGATCGTCGGGCATTTCAGGTTCGTACTGATAGCTGATCGATTCCAGCGCCATGGGTTGCAGCACGGCATAGGGGTAGTGCTCGCTTTTCGCCCGCAGCAGGCGCACCAGAAAGCGAGCTTCCGTCACCGCATAGGGCACCACTGGATTATCCAAAGCGAACACTTCAGAGCGCAATGTCGAGCCACTGAGCGATCGTGCGATCTGGCGGGTCGTTTCCTCGTCAGGCTCAAGCGGTTCTCCAACCCTGTCCCGTAGGTGGAAGCGTTCCAGTTTGGTCGGTTGCAGCGCAACAGCCTGCGCATCGTCGCTGTAATACCCGACCCTTGGCTGATTAATGGATTTGCCAACGTGAAACCAGGTTTTACTCAGGATCGGAGCGGTGAACCCCAAGGTTGCACGTACCGCTTCGGTGGCTTCGGTGTCGGTCTGCAATAACAGGCCAAAACCGCGAAACTCCCGTTCGAAGGGGTCGTAGTAACCCTGGCGGTAACTCATGAGCTGGGTCAGTTTATTGCCGGTGATTTCATCGACCTGAGTCTGGCGCTTGACCAGATGCATGGCGAATGGCAGTTCGGACTCGACGACGGCGTCCTTGTCGATCAGGTGATGTTCGTATTCCTCATCGAGGAACTCCTGCGCCGAACTGCGATAGTCGATAAAGCTGAGGGCGCCCATGTTGTTGTTGCTGCGGTTGACCAGGTAGGGCTTGGCGTTGACGAAATCGTAGCGCCAGTGCCGGGGAGACATGTGCGGTACGGTCAGGATCAGGCTGGTGCAACCCATTCCCAGCAGGTCCGCCGTGGTGACCTGACACAACCGATCGTAGCGCACGCCTTCGGGCCAGGGCACTTCGACAGGTTCGGTGACGAAGCCCTTGCCGCAGTGGTTCATGAAGATCAGAAATCCGTCGGATTGCAGGTAGATCAGGTCCGTTGCGCCTGAACCGTCGAGGTCCGCCAGGAGCACTTGCGAGGCATTGAATGTCTCGTAAGGAAACGTTGGTGAGCTGAGCACGATTCTTGTCCCGAAGCGCCCATGGCCGAGGTTGGGCCAGCACTCCAGGCTGTTGTGACGGATACGGAACAGGTGCTGTTTGCCGCTGCCCAGTACATCACTGAAGCCCACCACTTCGGTTTCTGAATTGCTCGGCAGTGGCAGGGCATCGTCTTTGTCGTGTTCAACATTCCGGCCGGCACTGAACCCCTGGTCATCGCCCAGATTTGTGTACAAACGCACACTGTTGCTGCCGATCAGGGCCACGTGAGTGCGACCGTCGCCGACCAGATCGGTCATTTGCGCCTGAGGATGGAAATATTCCAGCGGAAAGGCTTTATAGGGGACAAATCCTGACCACTGGCGGTCAGGATTCAGGGTGAAACAGCCGTTCATGGTCGGGGCGTGTACGCCCCATTCGAGCTTGCCGTCACCGTTCAGGTCAGTGAGCGTCTGACGCAGCGATTTACTGCTGTCGGCCAGCGGAATGTATGGCAGTTCTTTCAAGTCGCCGTAGCGAACGTCATCGCTGGGGTAGTTATCGCGCAACGGTTCGCGGTAATACCAGGCCTTGTCATAGCGGCATAAAATGCCGGGCATACCTTTGCTGTACAAATCCACCAACTGGTAACGCTGACCGTCATTGAGGCCTGGCATCTGCGGGAACGCTTTCCAGCCGGGTTGATCAGCTTTTTCCAGATCGAAGGGCGCGTAGTTGAATTCGAACGGTGGCCGGCTCTCGATATCGTCTTGCTTGCCGTAAGCCTGAAGATGAGCGGCAGTCAGATGGTTGTAGTCCAGCGCGCCTTGGTGGTGCTCCAGAAGAAGCCGTTGAACCAGTTTCGGTGAGTTACCCAGTTCGTCGCGGAAATGGTGAAACATCATGACTTGTCTGCACAGACGTCGAGTGCCCAGTTCAAATCCGTAATCGTGATTCCAGAACGGGTCGCTGCGTTCCAGCCATTCGCCGTACTGATCGCCGCCCGATGTGTAAGGTGGACCGTATACCGGTATTTGCGTCAGGTCGTGACTGCGTTCGCCGTAATCGAACAGCAGATGAAAATGGAAGTCGACGTCTTTCCATTCACCGACTTTCAGCGAGTACAGTTCAGGCTCCGCCACTGCATTGCCATAGAGCACCCGGTGCAGATACCGCTGGGCACGATAGTCGCGAAAATCCGGCGCGACCGGTTTTTCCGTTTCGGCCTTGTATTCATAGACGATGTGCTCACCGCGGGGAGTGACGGTTTCGTCCAGCAGCCAGACCCCGACGCGTTCAGGTTCCAGCGCTTTGCTCTCGTCCCTTGGTTCCGCCCGGCGCGACGCCAGTGTCTTGCCATAGACATGGCGATTGCCATCGGCGCTATGAATCAGCCAGAAACCTGCCGCATCGTCGTCACTGATCAGCCGTTCGATTTTGGCAAAACCGCCCTCGATGCGTGGCTGATAGCGAATGGCTCGATAGCTGGTTGTCCCGAGGGTGACGAGTCTGTCAACGATCTCGCCGTCGGCATCCAGCTCCGGCATCCAGGTTTCGCCGTCGGCGCCGACCAGCAGATCCTTGCGCTTGTCGTACAGCGGAACGCCCTTGCTCGTGCGCACCGTTATCGCATTCACGGTCAAATGCCAGCCAATACCGAAAATACTGTTGCCCACGTGACTGCTGTAGCCAAGCGAAAGGGCCGGCACCATTTCCCGGTTGGGCGCCTGGGAAACGGGCAGCGGTATGGCCAACGAGGCCGAACCTGTCGTGCCCACTGCCCCCCAGCCGCCAAAGCTGGCAATGGCGCCACCGATTTTCGGTTGGGCGGGAGCTGAAATATTGATAGTGCCTTTTTGTTCTTCCGTGGCCATTTCCGTTTCCACCTGACAAGGACGCACAAGTGCATTCAACTTATCAGGGGAGGCGGTGGTTGTGACCTGTCATATCTGACAGGTCTGCCTTGTTGGCCGGGAAAATCCCTGGCTACTCCAGGCGAAAAAAAACCGGCTGTCGTCACCAACAGGCCGGTTCTTTTCAGGGGGGGCAGCGTAACTTACTGCACTTCCACCGCCAGACTCTCACTGATCTTCTTCTGCCAGATAGCAGGCCCAGTGATATGCACCGACTCACCCTTGCTATCCACCGCAACCGTCACCGGCATGTCTTTCACGTCGAACTCGTAGATCGCTTCCATGCCCAGTTCGGCGAAAGCCACCACGCGAGACTTCTTGATCGCTTGCGCCACCAGGTAAGCCGCGCCGCCCACTGCCATCAGGTAAACGGCCTTGTGGTCCTTGATCGCGTCGATCGCGGTAGGGCCGCGCTCGGATTTGCCGATCATGCCCAGCAGGCCGGTTTGCTCGAGGATCTGACGGGTGAACTTGTCCATCCGCGTTGCAGTGGTCGGACCGGCAGGGCCAACGACTTCTTCGCGCACCGGATCAACCGGGCCGACGTAGTAGATGAAGCGACCTTTGAGGTCCACTGGCAGGGTTTCACCCTTGTTCAGCATCTCGACCATGCGCTTGTGCGCGGCGTCGCGACCGGTGAGCATCTTGCCGTTGAGCAGGACGGTTTCGCCCGGCTTCCAGCTCTGCACGTCTTCCGGGGTCAGGGTGTCGAGGTTGACGCGACGGGCCGACGGGCCGGCTTCCCAGACGATTTCCGGGTAGGCGTCCAGCGGTGGCGCTTCCAGGGTCGCCGGGCCGGAGCCATCCAATACAAAGTGCGCGTGACGGGTGGCGGCGCAGTTCGGGATCATGCACACCGGCAACGAAGCGGCGTGGGTCGGGTAATCCATGATCTTCACGTCGAGCACGGTGGTCAGGCCACCCAGGCCCTGGGCGCCGATGCCCAGCTGGTTGACCTTCTCGAACAGCTCCAGGCGCATCTCTTCGATACGGTTGGACGGGCCGCGCTTTTTCAGCTCGTGAATGTCGATGGATTCCATCAACACTTCCTTGGCCATCACCGCGGCTTTCTCGGCGGTACCGCCGATGCCGATGCCGAGCATGCCCGGTGGGCACCAGCCGGCGCCCATGGTCGGAACGGTCTTCAATACCCAGTCGACGATCGAGTCGGACGGGTTGAGCATGGCCATTTTCGACTTGTTCTCGGAGCCGCCGCCCTTGGCCGCCACGTCCACTTCCACGGTGTTACCCGGAACGATGGAGTAGTGGATAACAGCCGGGGTGTTGTCCTTGGTGTTTTTACGAGCGCCCGCCGGGTCGGCGAGGATCGAGGCACGCAAGACGTTTTCCGGCAGGTTGTAAGCCCGGCGCACGCCTTCGTTGATCATGTCGTCCAGGCCCATGGTGGCGCCATCCCAACGCACGTCCATACCCACGCGGACAAACACGGTGACGATGCCGGTGTCCTGGCAGATCGGGCGGTGGCCGGTGGCGCACATGCGCGAGTTGATCAGGATTTGCGCCATCGAGTCACGGGCCGCTGGCGATTCTTCGCGCAGGTAGGCTTCGTGCATCGCCTGGATGAAATCAACGGGGTGGTAATAGGATATGAACTGCAGGGCGTCGGCAACGCTCTGAATCAGGTCGTCTTGCTTGATCACGGTCATGAGTCGCGCTCCTCTAAAAGACGGGAACATTCAATAAGGTGCTTGCAGCTTGGGTGCATCGGTCGGTTGCAAGCACCTTTCAAGGCACGCCGGGCATGCTGGCGCGACGCTAAAAAGGCGCGGCAGTATAACGCGCCTCGCAGGCGGGCACACGCGCCGGCAGTCAATCGTTGGTCGCATACCGCCCACATATGAATATTGCAGAGGAACCATTGTGGCGAGGGAGCTTGCTCCCGCTCGGCTGCGAAGCAGTCGCAATAGAATCAACGGAAAAAAATGCAGGGGCCGCTTCGCAGCCCAGCGGGAGCAAGCTCCCTCGCCACAGGATTCTTGCAACATCGGGTCATCGCTTTGACGCCAGTTTTATGCGTTGAAAATTGAATGGTCATTTGTCAGACACGCCACTAAAGTGGCATTCGGTCTGTAGAGTAGGACACTCGGTCAGCCTCCTTTCGCACGGTGAGTCAACGATTGACCCATAACGCCATCCAGCGCCTTTTGCTCAAACGTTTTGCCCTCGCAGCCGGCACCTACGCCCTGGCCCTGCTGCTGCTGTGGCTGGCGTTTTTTACCGGCCATTACGATGAGCCCCTGGCCAATGTCGCTGTCGGCAGCGCGCTGGTGGTCATCAGCCAGGCGACGTTGTTCGCGGTCTTCTACAGTGGCTGGAACCTGCGGTTCTCCGACCCCAGCCTGACCGAAGCGCAAGTGTTGCTGGGGCTGGGTTGGCAAACCTGGCTGGTTGCCAATCTGGATGAGGCACGCGGCGCTTTTCTGGTGTTCTACGTGCTGATTTTGCTGTTCGGGCTGTTTCATCTGTCGCGCCGGGCCTTTGTGCGGTGCGCGCTGTTGGTGTTTTTCAGTTTCAGCGCGATCACGCTGTGGGAGGGCTACCACTTCCAGTTGACCGACCCGGCACTGGCCGCGTTGCAGGTGTGCGTACTGTTTATCGTGCTGGTCTGGCTGGAGCTTTACGCCCGCTACGTACAGGCGTCACGCCAACGGATGCGCCAACGCCGCTTCGCCTTGCAGGCGCATCAGGACACCCTGCGCGGAATGATGCGCCAGCTCGAAGACCTGGTCGCCACCGACGAGTTGACCGGGCTGTTCAACCGTCGGCATTTCCTGCGCCTGGCCTCACGCGAACTCAACGCCATGGAGCTCGGCGTGGTGCATGGCCTGGCGCTGATCGACCTCGACCATTTCAAACGCATCAACGATGTGCACGGCCACGCTGCCGGCGATCAGGTGCTGCAAGCCTTTGCCGGTGTGGCCAGCGCCTGTCTGCGTGAGGGGGACGTGCTGGCTCGTTATGGCGGCGAAGAGTTCGTGTTGCTGCTGCCCGACTGCAGCCCGGAACGCCTGACTTCCTGCTGCGAGCGGTTGCGGATTGCTTTCACCGACGTCGAGTTGATCGGCCTGAAGGTCGGCAATCTCAGCCTGTCGGCAGGCATGACCCTGCTGGAGCTGGGCGATGATCTCGACGACGCTTTGCAGCGCGCCGACCAGGCGCTGTATCGCGCCAAGCGCGACGGCCGCAATCGTTGCGCGGCGGCGTGGGAGAACGTCGATGCCTGAGTTACGGGTCGGCGATCGTCAATGGTCGGTGGCGTCTGGCAGCAACCTGCTTGATGCGTTGAATCAAAACGGCGTGTCCGTTCCTTACAGCTGCCGCGCCGGCAGTTGTCATGCGTGTCTGGTGCAATGCACGCAAGGATTGCCGAGCGACAGCCGGCCCGATGCCCTGAGCGCAGAGCAGCGTCAGCAAGGCTGGCGCCTGGCGTGTCAGTGCCAGGTGGTTGAGGATTTGCAGGTGCATGCTTTCGACCCGCAACAGGACGGTCGTCCGGCCGAGGTCGCCGCCGTCGATTGGTTGAGCAGCAGCGTTTTGCGTCTGCGCCTGACGCCGCAACGCCCGTTGCGCTACAGCGCCGGGCAGCATCTGGTGTTGTGGAGCGGCAACGTGGCGCGGCCTTATTCCTTGGCCAGCCTGCCGGAAGAAGACCGCTTTCTGGAGTTCCATGTCGACTGTCGCCAACCGGGCGAATTCAGTGAGGCGGCGCGTCAGTTGAAAATCGGCGATCCGCTGCGTCTCGGCGAATTGCGCGGCGGGGCCTTGCATTACGATCCGGACTGGCACACCCGGCCACTCTGGCTGATGGCCGCCGGAACCGGGCTGGGCCCGTTGTTCGGCGTCTTGCGCGAAGCCCTGCGCCAGGATCACCAGGGCGGCATCCGCGTGATTCACCTCGCCCATGATGCCGATGAGCATTATCTGGCCAAACCTCTGCAGGCCATGGCCGCCAGCCGCCCGAACCTCAGTATCGAACTGTGGACGCCGACCGAGTTGCCCGCGGCTTTGGCGCAACTGCGGCTTGTTTCCCGGCAAACCCTAGCCTTACTCTGCGGGTCCCCCGACAGCGTCGATGCCTTTGCCCGGCGCCTGTATCTGGCGGGACTGCCGCGCAATCAACTGCTGGCCGACGTCTTCCTGCCTCGCGGTTGAGCGCTGACTTTGTAGCGAGCAAGCACTCTCGCCACAGTTGATCCTCTCAGATCAGGACACGCCATGCCCGATGCCATCCAGATTGAACGCGAACGCGGCCTGCTGACGCTATGCCTGAACCGCCCCGACAAGAAAAACGCCCTGACCCGCGCCATGTACAGCCATTTGGCCGAAGCGCTGGAACAGGCTGACACCGACCCCGAAATCAACGCGGTGCTGATCACTGGCAGCAGCGAATGCTTCACCGCCGGCAACGATATTGCCGATTTCCTGCAAGCGCCTCCGAGCAACCTCGACAGCCCGGTGTTTCAGTTCATGCTCACCTTGCTTGAATGCCGCAAGCCGGTGATCGCTGCCGTGGCAGGTGCAGCGGTGGGGATCGGCACGACGTTGCTGCTGCATTGCGATCTGGTCTACATCAGCCGCGACGCTCGACTGCGCATGCCCTTCGTCAACCTCGGTTTATGCCCGGAGTTTGGCTCCAGCCTGCTTTTGCCTCGATTGCTCGGGCATGCCAAAGCGGCGGAACTGTTGCTGCTTGGTGAAGGTTTCAGTGGAGAGCAAGCGGCCGAGTGGGGTATTGCGACCGAGGCTTTGGGCAGTGGCGAAGCCGCATTGGCCAAGGCGCGGGAGATGGCGCTGCGTTTCGAATCGCTGCCACCGGAAGCGGTGCGCATCAGCAAGCAATTGATGAAAACCCCGGATCGCGAGCAATTGCGCAAGGTGATAGAAGAAGAGGGCGCGTTGTTCACCCAACGGCTGCGCTCGCCGGAAGCGCTTGCGGCGTTGTCGGGGTTTATCAACCGACATTGAATCGACGGGGGCCGGTCGGGCCTCATCGCGAGCAGGCTCGGTACACCACAAATCCCCTGTGGGAGCGAGCCTGCTCGCGATGAGGTCCGCCCAGACACTGCAGCTTCAGGATCAGAAACCAAAAGCCCCGCCATTCACATGGCAGGGCTTTGTTTTTTCAGCAGCCGCTCACTCAGACCTGCGGATCGCCAACGTGCAGGATTTTCATCCCGTTGGTGCCGCCGGTGGTGTGATAGCTGTCGCCCTTGGTCAGGATGACCCAGTCGCCTTTCTCCACGACGCCGCGCTTGACCAGCTCGTCGATCGCCTTCTGGCTGACTTCGTGTGGCTCCAGCGAGGCCGGGTCGAACGGAATGGTGTACACGCCACGGAACATCGCTGCGCGCGCCTGGGTTTCGCGGTGGGGCGAATACGCATAGATCGGTACCGAAGAACGGATACGCGACATGATCAGCGGGGTGTAGCCGCTTTCGGTCAATGCGATGATCGCTTTGACGCCCGGGAAGTGGTTGGCGGTGTACATGGTCGCCAGCGCGATGCTCTCGTCGCAGCGGGTGAATTCCTTGCCGATGCGGTGGCTGGAGGTCTTGCCGGTCGGGTGCTTTTCAGCGCCGACGCAAATGCGTGCCATCGCTTGCACGGCTTCCAGCGGATACAGGCCGGCGGCGGATTCGGCGGACAGCATCACGGCGTCTGTGTAGTCGAGCACGGCGTTGGCCACGTCGGACACTTCGGCACGGGTCGGCATCGGGTTCTGGATCATCGACTCCATCATCTGGGTCGCCACGATCACAGCCTTGTTGTGGCGGCGTGCGTGCAGAATGATTTTCTTCTGAATGCCCACCAGCTCGGCGTCGCCGATTTCCACGCCCAGGTCGCCACGGGCAACCATCACCGCGTCGGAAGCCTGGATCAGACCGTCGAGGGTTTCATCGTCGGCCACGGCTTCGGCGCGTTCGATTTTCGCCACCAGCCAGGCAGTACCGCCGGCCTCGTCGCGCAGTTGACGGGCGTAGTTCATGTCGGCCGCATCACGGGGGAAGGACACGGCCAGGTAGTCGACCTGCATTTCTGCGGCGAGCTTGATGTCGGCCTTGTCTTTCTCGGTCAGGGCCGGAGCAGTCAGGCCACCGCCGCGACGGTTGATGCCTTTATGGTCCGACAGCGGGCCGCCGATGGTCACGGTGCAGTTCAGTTCGGTGGCGGTGGCGGTATCGACGCGCATCACTACACGACCGTCGTCGAGCAGCAGCTCGTCGCCCACGCCGCAGTCCTTGACCAGGTCCGGGTAATCGATGCCGACCACTTGCTGGTTGCCTTCGGTCAGAGGATGGCTGGTGGAGAAGGTGAATTGATCACCGATCTTCAGCTCGATCTTCTTGTTGGCGAATTTGGCGATACGGATTTTCGGGCCTTGCAGGTCACCCAGCAGGGCCACGAAGCGGCCGTGCTTGGCAGCGAGGTCACGCACCAGCTTCGCGCGAGCCTTGTGCTCGTCGGGGGTGCCGTGGGAGAAGTTCAGGCGGGCGACGTCCAGGCCAGCCAGAATCAGCTGTTCGAGAACTTCCGGCGAGTTACTGGCCGGGCCAAGGGTAGCGACGATTTTGGTGCGACGGACGGACATGCATAGACTCCTGAGTTCAAGCGCTGAGTGAGGCTACTATGGTCTCCGGTTGTAGTCATTGTTCGTTTGCACTACTTATTCGTTTATATCTTTAAACGAACAATCTTGAAGATTTTGCGCCACGGGTCGATACAGAACTCAAGACAGGAGAACCCCCATGCGATTCGTGCTCATAGCCATTCTTGCCCTCAGTGTTGTGGGCTGCACCCGTTTTTCGATGAACCATCATTTGAATAATGCCTACAAGGCTTATGACCGTGGCAATTGCGAGCAAGTGACGCTTGAACTGTCCAAAGTCGAACGCGCCAGCCGCGCGCGGTCTTACGTATGGCCGGAAGTGTCGATGCTGCGCGGTTTGTGCCTGGAACGACAAAAGCTGTTTGTCGATGCGGCGCAGACCTACCAGTTCATCATCGCCTCCTACCCGCAAAGCGAGTACGCCTATCGTGCCCGCGCCCGACTGGAAACCTTGCAGTCGCTGGGTCATTACCCGCTGCGCAACTCTGCCGCCGTGGTTCGCCCGACCCGGTTCTGATTGCATCCAGCGGCTGGCTCACTGGCGGTGGTGAGCTATAGTCGAATAAGCCGGTTTAGAGCCTTGCTGTCAAGCCGACGTAACACCTGTGATCGGCAGGAGTAAGCGACAGCGGTTCCATGGACTGTCGCACCGGGATCGGGGAGAGCGCGCCCATTGCCTATCTATAAAGGCAGGCCCGTTCCGAAGCATTAGTGCGGCCCTGCTTAAGGGCCTTGCTGGGCGAATTGCGCATGTTCACTGACCGCCGGATCGAGCGGCATCAACTGCCGTATTTTCTGAAAGTGTTCAACAGCGTCACTGACAAACCGATTGGTTTCCTGGGCAACGTCTCTGAAGACGGGCTGATGCTCATCAGTCAGTTACCGATGATGATCGGCGCCGATTTTGATCTGCGCTTGAAAATCCCCATGGCCGATGGCTGCCAGCAGGTCATCGACCTCAAGGCCTGCTGCCTGTGGTGCCACGAAGACGCGACACCTCACCACTATGACGCCGGGTTCAGCCTGCAATGGGCACCGCCGGAGTATGGGCAACTGGTGGCGGCGTTGAAGCAGTACTTCAGTTTTCAGCCGTTGCCGGCTTCGGCCTGACGTTTTGCGGCGCCGGTGCAATTGCTTTCGTCGAAACGCCGCCCGGAGCTTGCTCGCGAAAGCGCCGGACCAAACAACACATCCTGAACGTATAGAGACTAAGCCGCGCTGAACGCCTGTCCGTTTTCCAGCGACTTCTCCACCCGCAACAACCCAACTCACTCAATTGTTAAATCGCCACTGCCAGATGCCGGGGGATTGTCTTCAAGGCTCTCGGCCAAATCAAGCTGCCTGAGGGGAGCCACTCGTCGGGACTGTCAGTTATTACAGGTAGCCATTCGCTGTTTGGTTAGGTAGCAATAGCCAGGAGAACGCTATTCAACCGCAGGAGAGCGAAAACATGACAGCAGTTCAGAATGACCCGAAATCCAATCTAGCGGCCCCTGTTGTAAACACACCTCAATCTCATAAGGCCTACTACGCCCATGCTGGTCGTAGCCTGAGAGTTGAACTTGAGGAAGGAGAAGGAGGGCGTTTAACACCTGATGGTTTTCAGATCGACTTTCATCCTTCTGGGCCTATGGGAACATACAAAAATCTACACGATAGGCACTTTTGGCAGGATCTGTCGCCGGGGCCCCACCAACTGCATGCGGTCAGTAAACGGCAAGATCAGGATAATTCCCCTTGGACCTTTGTTGAATGGTTCTATGTATTGACCCCCCCTGCGACATCCTCTCTGGACTATGCACCGCACAAGATCGAAGACCGTTCATCGTGACTGTCATTTATCACAGGTTACGGCTTGCTCCTGAATCGCTTAAACCTGTAGCACGAAGTCTCCCCCGTCGCTTTCAGGAAATCTCCCATGACAAAGGAAACCAGCGGTAATTCACTCATTTCACAACTTTTCGATTCGACGGTCGGCCAGGAGCGGATGCAAAGCCTGACGCAAGACCAGCAACTCACCGCTGATAACTGCTCGGTCTTGCAACTGGTGCGGATGGGGCATCAGGGATTGATGGATACGTTCGGCCTGTCCAGCCATGAAGCCAGACTTGTACAGAACAAATCCAACAGTGTGCTGGTGCATGTTGCACGCCAGTTTCGCAATCACCGATTGACTCGCCATACACCGCGCAACGCTTTGCACTACACCGGCATCAGCGCGCTGGTCGATGGCCCGAACCATGAAAAACTGTTCAATCCCGCCTGGGGTGAGACCACGCTGCCGGGTAACCTTGATGCCAACGATGCACCGGTGGCGTACTTCGTGGAGCTGTTCACCAAGGCCCTTGAACTCGAAGTGCGCGCAGATGCAGGTTGTGCAAAAAAAATAACAATGGCGGTCCGGCGGCCTGATCTGGGAACCCGTGTCATCGATCCGACAATGGCTTACCAGATGACACCGACGGTGGTGTTGGTGAACAAAGTACTGAGTCACATCATCGAAAATCAGCCTGAAGACCCTCTTCTGGCCGATGAAGTTGTTGAGGACCGGCTGCTCCAGGCACGCTATCCCATGACCACGTTGCCGTTCGAATGGTACCGGGTGCAATGGAACCATGTGCTGCAGCAAAAGGGTTTGAGCCTGGGGGATGTGGTGCGGATCGCCGATCCGAAATATCCGTACTGGAAAGAAGCAGGGGCTCACGGAGGGCGCTCCAGTATTGCCATGCGCCAGGCCAGCGGCCTGGGACCGGCGATGCAGGCGTTGCTGTCGGAGAATAAGTACGTCATGACGGAGGAGCCCGAGGAAGTGAAGCTCCAGCGAGTGGATCGCCGTACAGGCCGTATCGATCCTGATCCGCAAGCCACCAACGACGATTTTTTCAAAGACAATTTCGGTGCCAATTACGACGATTTGCTTGATGTAGTGACGTTTTGCACCCAGACCTCGATCAATTCGGATCAGTTGGCCAGCTTGTTGTCGATTGAACGTTATGCCCCCCACATTTCTCCGAATGTCTCCTCCCCTCCCATGGCGGACGCGAAAACGTTCGGCTCGGTGTTTATCAACGCGGAAGGCAATGCAGATGCAATCAGCGTGTCCCAACCTTCGGGCGCGGTGACAGACAGGAAACTGATAAACGCGACCAAACGGCACTTCGACCTGATTAACCGCATGCTTCGCCTGGCTCGGCACATCGATCTGCCGTACGACGAATGCGATCTGCTGTTGGTGGCCGCCGGCCGTGCCCAGGCACGCAAATCGGCGAATGAGCCTGTGGCAAAAGAGCTAGCGACTCAATCCTACAAAATCACCGACAGTACGCTGCGAGCCATTGGGCTTTTTCAGGATTTCCGTCGGGAGTTCAGATGCACAGCCGAGGATTTTGCGGCATTGATCGACGAGATGAGCGTCTGTGCTCGCGGCGAAGAGCAATCTCAGTTTGACCGCGTGTTTAACGGCCAATCGTTGTTCGACACACCGCTTCGCCTCGATGGCGGCAAGTTTGCCATTCACCCGCAAACCGACAGTGATCGTCGCACGGTAGATCAGATCTGTAGTGGCTTGGGCATTAATCTGGAAACCTGGCGTTATCTCGCTCGAGTGGTCGCCGAATGTTACGGCATGCGCAATGAGCTGGAGCGTAGTGTCAGGGTCGTCTCAAGCTTTTATCGACTGGTCAGGCTGTCGTCTTTCTGTGGGGTGACCTCGATAGAGCTGGCAGCGCTGCTGGAAACCATGAGCCCCATGGGCAGCGATTGGCTGCGTGAGTTGTTGGGGCACCCCCACATTGGTAGCTATAGAACGATCGGCAGGGCCGACGTGCTGGATGTACTGCATGCCGTTCAGTCCTGCGTGAAATGGTGCCGGGAAAATAACCTTGAGGTGATCTGGCTGGTGCAACACGTGTCGCCGGTCGAGGTGCCGACAGCGGCTTCAGAAGCCGAATTGGCGCTGTTGCAAGAATTGCGCAAGCGTCTGGAACCGACTCGCCTGACCGAAGAAGCGCTGTTGGGCGCAGGCATTCCACCGGTTCGTGCAGAGCTCGGCACGAATTGGCTGGCCTTGCTGAACGAGATCGTTGAAGAAAAGGGCTTGATCGTCAAAGGTCATGCTGTAGATGACGCGTCGTACGAAAGCTGGGCCAAAGACGAAATCAACGGTGCGGTCGAAATGGCGGAGGTTGATGAAACACAGGCTGAGCGAGTACGGGCGACCGTTCTGGCGGTCGTGTTGCAGACCCGGGCGGCGCAGAGTGCCGTCGTGCAAGAGAGTCTGGCGGTTTATCTCAATGTCGAACAGGACCAGGCCCTGGCCGTGCTGCGGTGGGTAGAGTCGGACGGGGTCTTCCTGCTGCTCAATGAAACGATGCGGGTGTTGGGCGATGCGACACAAGCGGAACAAACCATCGCCGTCGGTGACGATATTCTCAAGATGCTGGCGCATCTGGTTCGCCGTACCGCCGTGGTGAAAAAACTGGCATTGAGTTCCGCGATGCTGGCCACGCTGACGACCCAAGAGCATTGGCGCTGGTTCGGGCTTCGGCAAATCGAGGAACTGACCCTCGATACCTTCTACTTGTTGACCATCTACGGTCGCGCAGTCATTCACACCGAGGAGCCGGCCGAGAAACTGCTGGCGTATTTGAAACTGGTCAATGAGCTTCCGCCCCAACTGACCCCGGAGGACATTCGGCTTATTCGCGATGGTGCAGCGAGCTCACTGGCACAGGCAGTCAAATGGGGCATCAAGGAAGTATTGGAGTGTGCGAATTATCTGGCGCCCGATCTGCCACTGATTCGTGAGTTGTCGCAGATTGACTTTGTGATCCGTGCGCGAGGCTGTGCCGCGACCACAGGCCTGGACGCCAAGGCCATTTTGGAATTGGGCATGCTGAGTCCGGAAAGCGATGTGCAGAGCTGTCGCCAGGCGGCAGAGCACGCCGTGCAGTGTTTGTCTGAGTCGGCTATCCAGAGCAAAGCACAGGAGTTTGGTGAGGTTGGACAAAGTGTAACGGGCACTACGACGGTCTCGACTAACCGACTGATCGCTAACGCACCCGGCGAGTACGCGCGGATCGAAGTCATGCTGCGAGACTTCCAGGGCGAGCCTCTGGCCAACATTACAGTGACCTGGGAGTGTGAACGCAGCGGCTTGCAAGAGGTGACGTCGGTCACCGATCACGCAGGGAGAGCGAGCGTGCGCTTCAAGGCGGGAAACTGGATGGGCCTGGCCAAAGTCGTTGCCCGCTATGGCCTGGGGCAGCGGGTGTATGCCGAACCTATTTTGATTGACTGTGACGAAAGTACTATCGACTTCGTAAAAGAGGACACCAGCACTGGGCCTTTCGAGCCGAAACTGGCCGGGAACCTCGAATACCTTGAGCTTCAGGTAAGGCTGGATGACAGGTTTTATAATTTTGCTGCAGATCGCCCTATTCAATGGGCATGTACAGGTGGAACTCTGGACCCGGTGGTGTCTTATACCGACAAGGACGGCTTTGCCCGAACCCGTTTGCGCAGCCGGGAAGCGGTGGCCGATCTCACAGTCACCGCGCGGTACGAAGACAAGGACCCTGTGAGATTCGAAAAAATCAGTTTTGTTGATCGGCCTCGCATTACGGTGCTTAAGGTGTTGTCACCTGCTGTGGCGGGACTGTCGCTGGAGTTGAGCTGTCTAGTGATTGGACTGGATGGCAGGCCTTATCAGGGTGCGAGAGTCACTTTCTACCGGGGCGAAACCCTGCTTGGCAGCGACGACAGCGACGAGAACGGTGAAGCGACGTTCACCGTGTCATCCGTTACAGCTGGGCCGCTGACAGTGAAGGCCTCTGTAACCCACGGCAGTAAATCCCTTGAGCTCGAGGTGGCCAGCGGCGCTGTGATGCATGGTCAATCGGCCGATTATCTCTTGCCGGTTGCAGGTTCTGACCGCGCCAGCCAATTGTGGATTGAAGTCCGGGAGCTGGCGGACAACGACGCTTCGCCGATCGCCCGTTATCCGATTGAGTGGGTTGTTGAGTTTCTGGATCCACCGGAAGAGGGGGAGCAACCCGAGCTACCTGAAGAAGCTTTGGTGCCTACCGATAGCGACGGTCGTTCGATGTTCCCGTTCCTTGCTGCCAAAGCGGGGCGCTATAAAGTCACGGCCCGCATGCAGGGGCGCACTGACAAGCGGGTATTCGACCTTGAAGTGGTTGAGCCGCTGCAGTGGCGCATCAAGCTCATCGACCTGACCGACGCAGCCCCTGTCGAGCTAACCATCGAGCCGGGTGACCTCCTGAACCTTACCCGCAATCGCAAGTATCGACTCGATCTTACTCCTGAAACCACGCATGACCTCAATGGGGCACGTGCTGCGCTGGGCTGGAGTGCGCCTTTCTCCGCGAAAGCCATGGGGATGACGTTTGCACCACTCACGGGGGAATACACCATCGTTTCGGGCGAGACCATGAGTTGGTCCATCGATTGCGCCGACTTGCGCGATGGCAGCTTCGAATTGACCTGGTTGTGCAACCGGATTGATCAGACGCTGGTATTGAAGGGGCATTTGTGGTCCGGCGCGGCCGTGGTCCAGCATCCGCTGCCCGGTTCGGAGGTGGAGCAACGAATGGTGGTGGGAGGTACGGGCGCGAAAGGCAGCATTGTTGAGGTTTTTATCGGCAAGGATTTGCCTTATCGGGCACGGACTCAAGTCGATGATCAGGGTCGATGGTGTGTCCAGCTACCGCAACCCCAAGCGGCGGGTCCGTGCACGCTGTCCGTCAAGCAGTTGTCTGCCGCGGGTGCCGAGTATTGGGCACCGGATGTCATGGTTACCGTTAAAGAGAATTACTTTAAACCGCCCCATATCCAGTCACCCCTCAACGGCGCCAAAGTTGCTGCCAATCCCGTATTTTCCGGATTCGGCCGCCCTGGAGCCACCGTGACACTGGTCAAGGGGGGGGAGCCGACAATTATTTATGGCACCGCCGCCGTTATGCCAAGCGGAGGTTGGGAGTTGCAATCAAAAGATATGGAGCAGCCGGGAAGTTACAGTCTCAATGCGAAATTGTCTGTTGCCGGTATCGGCGATTCAGGCTGGATGACAGTTCAATACGGCGTCGAAGTCGTCGCCTCTGCCCCCAATAAAAAAGACCCCTGATGCTTCCCTGAGATCATCGACCTATTGAGTTTGCATTGACCTTACAACAGGCATAGCGCCCTGCGGCGTAACTCACAGACATTACGGCGTGAATGGAGAATTGATAATGAAAAAGTCCGTTATCGGGGCATTGGAAGAGCGCCGTCGTGATGCGCTGGTGGATTACTATCGTGGACACGTCGCTAACCCGGTGTTGGGGCTGAAAACCATTGCCGAAATCGAACAGTATCTGCTGATGGACACCCAGATGACCGACAAAGTCGACACGTCACCCTTGGCGGAGGCGATTGCCTGCCTGCAGCGTTACCTGGGAAGAATCTATAACCGGATGGAGCCCGGCTACGACAAGAAGTTTTCTGACGATGACCTGGAGTACTGGTACAAGCGCTTGTGCAATATCAGCGATTGGTCGGGTTACAAGATGCTGCAGAATGACCCGCATAATTACATTTCACCCGGTCTTCGGCTGAAAAAAACCAAGTCATTTATCGACCTTGAAAACAACTTGTCACAAGCCCGTATCAGTGACGCGTCGGTGCAAACTGCTTTGTATGAGCACTTGGGCAAATTTGAAAAAGTGTGCAACTTGCAGTTGATTTCCGGGTACATCGACAGCACCGACAAACCAGCCCCAGTCGATAAACCTGATGAGCCCACTTTCCGGAACACCTTCTATTACATGATCGGCCGGCAGACCGAGCAACCTTACGCTTACTACTGGCGCAAGGTTCGAGTGCACATTAATCAGGCGAACCAGGACACGGAATACCTCAATCCGGCAGACTGGACAGAATGGGAAGAGTTGCAGTTGCCCTCAGGTTTAGAGGTGCTGGCGGTTCGCCTGGTGGTGTTCGGTGGTCGTTTGAGCGTGGTGTATATCGAAGGTGAACAAGCCCCGGATGAGAAGGATAAGGACGGCATTGTCACCAAGCCTGGCGCATGGACGGTAGAGGCCAAGCTTGCCTGGCTGGGGTTGAACGACATCTGGTCCACGCCGGTCAGCTTGCGCAAAGAGCAATTCGCCATTCTGAAAAAAGAAACCATGCGTTTGGTGGCCGTCACGGTCGCGGGCTCGCGCAAAGATGTCGAGGACTGGCTGGCCGTCAGTTTTACCTCCCTCGATGCAGCCCCGGGTGTGCAAGCCTGGCGTGATGATACCGCTCCGGGTTGGCTGTTTGCCTGTGTCGATGCTTTGTTCCAGCCACAGGCAATCAAGGTTGCGACGTTGCAGAGCTGGTCCAGTGGGCGGTTCAAAGATCAGCGTTTGTTGCAGCACAAAGTCATTCGTGATGAATACGCGGCACTTGATCGGGTCCTCGCGGCACCGGCCAGTGGAGGAACTGTCGAGGGTGATCTAAGTGGCACGCTGGGGATCAGCCTTAATTTCGACAGTCGACTGGATGCGCAGAACGTCATTCAGAACACACTGCAGGTCCAGGGGGTGTGTCAGGCGTCGCGGCTCGATTTCGATTTGAAGGAAATCGTGCTGCTTTCTCAGCACAGATTTGAAGGGGAACCGGCTTTCTTCGAAATTTCATACGCCGGGCCCTGGTCTGTTCTGTTGACATGTCATCTTCTGACACCTGCTGCGATGCACATCGAGTTGCTGTTCAACAATATCGCCGGGCAGGAAAGTGTCCTGGGTAGTATCCCGGCCGCGGAGTTCACTGCGGTAGAGGGAAGGTGGTGGCGCGCGACGAAGGAGATTCAGTTGTCGCAGCAAACGCTGGAGCAACTGGCCCTCAAACGACCAGACGAAGCGTTCACTGGCGCTGGATTGTCAATTCGCACGCCACAGGGTGCGGCCAGATTCAGCGATTCGGTTAATAAAATCAGCGTCAATGCACAGCCTCAAAAGTTGACATTCGGTTTGAGCCTGTTCGATGGAGCAAACAAGGTTAAGGGGCAGGAGTTCACGTTCGATCTGGTGAACTGGTATGCCTCTGGCTGGATTGAATACAAATGGTCCGGAGACCCGGCTGGCAAAATACTGAATGTAACCTGGGGTGATGACAAGGGCGCGCGCGGCCGTGACAAGTATGAGGTGACCATCAACCAGGCGCCCACGGCCAGCAGCCTGCCGCTGCTCGACACGCAGGCCTCGGGTGCACAGTTTCTGGATTTGCAGGCGCTGGGTTTGAGTAAACTGCGCTGGGTTCGCCTCAACTCGCTGTTTGGTCCGGTCCTGAAATCGAAAGTGGCCGTGTCGATTGATGAGTTATTGTCTTGGGAAACCCAGCACTCTCCAGAGCCTGCGCCAACTGCCGTTGCTGGTGGTTATGCTTCTGTACCCATGGATTTCAAAAGCGCTCATGGGGTTTTTTACTGGGAACTGTTCTTCCACCTGCCATTTCTGATCGCCCATCGATTGTGTGAAGAACGCAATTATCTTGAGTCCCAACGCTGGTATCACTACCTGTTCGACCCGCAGAACAAGCGTGAAGAAGAGTCGACCAACATTGATCTGCACTGGTACTGCCGTCCGTTGCTGGAGCCCGGTTATGCCGGTGCCGAAGCGAACAATCTGGTAGACCCGGATGCCATGGCCTACGCCTGCCCTGTCATCTATCGCAAAACCATCTTCATGAACTATGTGCGCTGCATCCTGACCAACGCCGATGAACTTTACCGCCGCTTGACACGCGATGATCTGGTGGCCGCGAAGTTGCTCTATGAGCGAGCTCTGGCGCTGCTCGGGCCCAAACCTGATGCTGCCCCCATGAGTCACTGGGTGCCGAAATCGGTCAAGGATATTCTCACGCCCTCCACGCCTCGCGGGCCTTCGAAGCTGGAACTGTTTGCGCAACAGATCGAGGTCAATGTCGCAACATTGCCCGAACGGGTTGTTGGCACGCCGCAGCTGGCCGGCCTTGAACTGGATGAGTTCCGTCCGCCGATAAACGAGATGCTGCTGGGTTTGTGGCTGCATATCGAGCAATGCCTGAGCAACATGGCAAACAACTTGACCATCGATGGCAAGCCCATGTTTCTGCCCTTGTTCGCGCCACCAACCAACCCATTGGATTTGTTACGGGCTCAGGCAGGGGGATCTTCCGGAGCATCGCGCAGCGCTGGTGGCTGGTTGAACATTCCGCATTACCGTTTTCGCCCGATGCTGTCCTCGACACAGAATGCGGTGCAGACCTTGATGCGTTTCGGCCAGCAGGTGCTGCAGTTCATGGAGCAGCGTGACAGCAGGCAACTGGAGGAATTGCACCAGGTTCATGTGATGGAATTGAGTAAATTCGCCACGAAAATTCAACAGGCGACGATTGATCAGTTGAAAGCGGCGAAGGAAGGGTTGAGCAAGAGTAAAGCGGTTATCGAGCAACGGGAAAACTACTACAAGGACTTGCAAAAGGATGGGCTGATAGAAAGGGAAAAGGCTGCGGACGGCTTGGCTGTCGCTAGTCGGGTAACAAGTGCGGGAGCCTTTATTCCTGAGGTCGTCGCCGGGGTCGGCAGGATTTTTCAGAAGGTTGGTGGAATGGCTGGGTTGATTTTCGGCGTGCCGTTCATTTCTGCCACAAGTGAAACTGGGGATAAAGGGGCGCCTCCTGCGCACATGGCTTCAATTCTAGCCGGATCAGGGGCTATTAGTTATGGGGTTTCTGAAAGCTTACGAATCACGGCTTTCAATGATCGCCGGTCTGCTGAATGGCGTTTTCAGGAGCAACAAGCCCAAGCAGAAATTGAAGTAATTGATCAGCAAATCATCGCACAGGAATCTGCGATTCATGGTGCCGAAGCCAGTCTGCGCCATGCCAAGAAAAGCGCCGAACAAGCCCAGGCCATTTACTCGTTCCACAAGACCCGAACCACCAACGTCGAGTTGTATCGCTGGCTGGTGAGCCAGATGGCGACCCATTACTACCAGGCCCACGATGCCGTGGTCGGCATGTGCCTGAGCACCCAGGCTTCCTGGCAGTATGAAATGGGCGACTACGACACCACCTTCGTTCGCCCCAATGTCTGGATGGACAAACATCACGGGTTGATGGCTGGCGAATCGATTGCCCTTGATCTGTTGCGCATGGAATCCGCGTTTCTCCACCGGCACGAGCGGCGTCTGGAAATGACTAAAACCATTTCCTTGCGTCAGTTGTTCGATGCCAAGGCAGCGGAAGAAGGGAGTGAAGATAATTGGGAAAAAGTTCTGAAAAAATTTGGCGACGACGGGGTAGTCGACTTTGAATTTACCCAGAAGATGTTTGACCTGGATTATCCCGGTCACTACTGCCGGCAGATCATGACCGTTGAGGTGACGTTCCCCGCAGTGTTGGGTCCCTATCAGGATACTCGCGCCATTCTTACCCAACTTTCCAGTACCACGGCGGTAAAGCCGGTCGAGAGTTCGCTGGATTACTTGTATGCCCCGGATGCCGCGCGCACGCCTTTGGACATCAAGCTCAATCTGCGTAACAGCCAACAAATAGCCGTGTCCAGCGGCGTGGACGATCTCGGCGGGAACATGCAGCAGGATGAACGTTACCTGCCTTATGAAGGTACCGGCGCGGTATCGAAATGGAAGCTCGAGTTGCCGATGGGCAAAGACCATACGCAGCAGGCACTCACTAGCAGCCTGACGGACATCATCATTCGTGTCCGCTACCTGGCGCTTGCCGGTAACACAGCGTACACCCAGGCCGTGATCGAGAAGCTCAAAGGCAGCCGTGCGAATGTGCGATTGCTGCCACCGCAAAACCAACCCGTTTCATCGTCGATAAATGTTTGAACGTGGAAGCTGTTACTAACGACAACAGAGGAGAGGTCATCATGACTAGTAATGAGTTGGTCGAAGGAAGGAATTTGATTGAGCACGGCGGCTTCTCCTCCGGGTGGCAAGATACCTGGACTGTCGAGGGTTCACATCTGGTGCGTGAGGACAGTGTGACGGGCAAGTTTTATCTACAACTCAACAACGAGGCGACTGTCCGTTGCAGTGTTGATCTGCCGATAGCTCCAGCTCCCGATAAGAAGGCTCTCTATTGGTTTTCGTTCAGCTATGAGGGGTTGGGCGCCAGACCCAGCAACGTCACGATACAAAACGAGAGCGGAGACGTCATTTTTGACGAGGCTTTCATGAGCAGAAAATCACAAGACAACTCAGGGACGGCAGATCCTGCACCATTGGCTGAACTTAGACCTTATCCGCCAATAGAACTTGAAGGACTATTACCCACGGATAAAAAGATCGATCTGGTGGTGACCGCTGCCACGGGAGGGAGTCGTGAAGGTATCAACGTCACGGACTTCAAGTTTGATCTGCGACTGGCTCCTTTGGAGTTGAGGTCGATGTTATTGGATGGCCGAGAGATTCTACCTGCCGTTTTTTCCACGTCGGCGGTGTCATAGTTTTCCGGCCCGCTTCCAGCTCAGATAGTGCGTTACCAGTTGTGCGCCTAGCGTGTTGGAACGTGTATCCACCACCGGCACGCCATGAGCGTTCAACCGCTCATGGCATTCGGCCCGCGCATTTAAATAATCCACGGTCCCGCAATACGTCAGCGCTTCGTTCAACGTTTGCACGGGGGACTCGCGCAGGCTGTCGAGTACGTCTTCTCTCAGGCTGGCGACAAGTACCCGATGTTGCTTGTTCAGCCGATTGACGGCGGTGAGGAGTTCTTCATCGTCTTCGTCGCGTAGATTTGTGACCAGAATCACCAATGCCCGGCGTTTTTGTCGGGCCAGCAGTTGAGTTGCAGCCGCTTGATAGTCCGCACTGCGTTGAGTGCTGTTCAGGTCGTAGACCGTGTTGAGCAATACGTTGAGTTGGCCAGTGCCTTTCACCGGCGCAAGATAACGTGGCTGATCGCTGGCGAAGGTGCAGAGCCCCACCGCATCCCCCTGACGCAACGCCACGTAACTAAGCAACAGGCACGCGTTAAGCGCGTGATCGAAATGCGCCAATTCACCATCGTGGCTGCGCATGCGTCGACCGCAGTCGAGCATGAAAATGATTTGCTGATCGCGTTCGTCCTGATACTCCCGGGCAATCGGTGTGCGTTGGCGAGCGGTGGCTTTCCAGTCGATCTGGCGCAAGCTGTCGCCTTCGCGAAATTCCCGTAGCTGATGAAACTCCAGGCCCAGGCCGCGTCGCTGCCGCTGGCGCACGCCGAGCTGGCTGAGCCAGTTGTCCACAGCCAACAGTTGGCCGCCGTAAAGGCGGGCGAAGTCGGGGTACACGCGGGTGTGGTCGGACACCTTTGGCAGACGTTTGCCGGACCATAGGCCCAAGGGGCTCGGCAGGTTGATTTCGCAGTGTTCAAAGGTGAAGTGGCCGCGTTTGAGCGGACGCAGGCGATAGCCGGCCTGGCTGTGCTGGCCGGGTTGAAGTTCGAGCGACAAGGGCAGGTTTTCGAAGCTCAGGCCGTCGGGTACGTGGTCAAAAATCCGGATAGTCAGTGGCTGGGGAAAGTCGTGTTCAACCTCCAGTCGCACTTCCCTCCAGCGGCCGAGTGCCAGGCTGCCGGGCATTTGTCTTGTTATCCGGGGCGAGGGCAGGCGTTTGAGGCGTACAGCATCGAGTATTGCCAGGGCCAGCAGCGCCAGCAGCAACCCCCAGTTGATCGACAACAGCGTGGATGAAACGGCGATGTCCAGCGCCCGCAATGTACCGAGCACGATGCCAATGGCCAGCAGCAATGCCAGCCAGATCAGCAGCAGACGCGAGGGTTTCATCTGCGCACACCTTTTGTCGCCGGAGTTCTTTTTGTGGCGAGGGAGCCTGCTCCCGCTGGGTTGCGCAGCAGCCCCAAAATCAGTCGACGTGGTTTGTCAGGCACATCGTAACCGCCGGGTTTACGACTGCTGCGCAGACGAGCGGGAGCGAGCTCCCTCGCCACAGGGTGTGTGTGTGACAGAGATGTGATCACAAGCGCGGCGCCGGCACTTGATCGAGCAATTGCTGTAGCACGTGATCGACCTCCAGCCCTTCGATATCCAGCTCCGGTGCGATGCGTACGCGATGGCGCAGCACCGCCAGCGCGCAGCCCTTGATGTCGTCCGGAATCACGAATTCGCCGCCACGCAGCAAGGCGCGCGCCCGAGCGCAGCGCACCAGCGCAATGGAGGCCCGAGGCCCGGCGCCGAAGGTCAGGCCGGGCCAACTGCGGGTCGTGCGCGCGAGGCGTACGGCGTAATCGAGAACCTGGTCGTCCAGCGGCAGATCGCTGGCGATGCGCTGCAGGGCCAGCACGTCCTTGGCTTGCAACACAGTGCGCAGCGGTTGCACGTCGAGCATGTCGGCCCGGGTCGAGCGGCTGACCTGGCGCACCATGTCCAACTCCTGATCGGCGTCGGGGTAGTCCATGCGCACTTTGAGCATGAAGCGGTCCAGCTCGGCTTCCGGCAGGGGATACGTGCCTTCCTGTTCGATGGGGTTTTGCGTGGCGAGCACCATGAACGGCTGCACGATGGGCAGGGCCCGGCCTTCGAGGGTGACTTGCCGTTCCTGCATGGCTTCGAGCAATGCGGCCTGGGTTTTCGCCGGGGCGCGGTTGATCTCGTCGGCGAGCAGCAGGTTGGTAAACAACGGACCTTTGCGCAGTTTGAATTGCTCGGTCTGCAGGTCGTAAACCGCGTGCCCGGTGACGTCGCTGGGCATCAGGTCCGGGGTGAACTGGATACGCGCGAATTCGCCGCCGAAGCAGCGGGCGAGGGCGCGCACCAACAAGGTCTTGCCCAACCCCGGCACACCTTCGAGCAGCACGTGGCCGCCGGCAATCAGCGCGGTGAGTACATCGTCGATCACCGTGTTCTGGCCGATGACGGCTTTTTGCAGCTCCGCTCTTACCGCTTGGGCCAACTGACTGGCGCGCTGGCGTTGCTGCGCGGCATGGCTCGGTGCGCCGGGCTCGATCTGTTCACTCATAAGGCATTCCTCAAGGTTTGCAGGTGGGCGACCTGACGGCTGAATTCAACGCTGGACAGCCGTTGCTTCGGTCGCGGGCTCATGGCCTGGCTGATAGCGCGTGTGGGTTGACCGGTCAGGCGTGCGAGCACCAGCCATTGTTCGGCGACGCCGAGTTGTTCAAAACCGGGATGACGGCGCCGCATCCGGCGCAGGATGTCCTGCTGCAAGGCTTGCAACAGGCTGGCTTGGCCGGTGCGGCGCCACATGAAATAGGCGCTGGCTCGCAAGTGTTCGTGGAGTTGCCGGCGAGCGCTCGGGGCGGGTTCGATCAACGGGCCGTGGCGCACGCCGACATGCCACAGACACAGGCCGATCAGGGCGATGAGGGCCACCAGCGCCTGGGGGAAGTAACGCAACAACAACGCCAGCAGGCTGTCGTGATCGGTGTTGAACAGCAGGGTCACCTTCGTGTCCGCGGTCAGGTACCAGAGCAGCCAGGCGTTGTCGTACCGGTCGATGGCCGGGGTTTTCCACAGGTCGGCATCGGTGACCACGATGATCGAACCGAGCCCGTGGTTCAGCTGCATCATGTGCGTGGCCTTGCCGCTGTTGGCCCAGGCTTGGGCGAGATTTTTCGGGTCTTCGAGATGGAACGCGGTATCGAAGGTGGCATAGGCTGGCGCGTCTTCGTCCTCGAGGTACAGCTTGGTCAGTTTGGGGTAGGGGTCCTTGCCGGTGTCGGGCGGCGGGTCCTTGAGGTCCTTGCTCAATGACTGGTGCAGCTGGACCCGGTCGAGCAACAGGTCATTGCTCTGGCCCAGTTTTTCATCCCACAACGACTCGGCGATGAATAGAAGACGGCCACCGGCGCGGGTCCAGTTCAGCACTTGATCGATCTGGCGCGGGGTCATGCCGGAGCGGTCGCCGAGCAACAACAGGCTGCGTTGCCGAGGCTCCAGCGTGGGCAGGAGATCGAGGCTGTTGGCGTGGCTGACGGTCAGGCCCTGTTTGCGCAGGAAATGTTCGGCGGCCAGATAAGGGTTGGCCTGGGCTTCGGGTGAAGGGCCGTGATCGATATCTGCCTGATAGGGCGTCGCCCTGGCGTACAGATAAAGACTCAACGCGCCCAGCAGCACGGCGATGAATACGCCGGCGGCGAGCCACAATCGGCGGTTCAATGCGTAGCCCCCGGACCGAACAAGGTCCGCCAGCCGTCACACAGTTCCTGTTGTAAATGTGCCG
This sequence comes from Pseudomonas fluorescens NCIMB 11764, assembly GCF_000293885.2. Taxonomy (NCBI): domain Bacteria; kingdom Pseudomonadati; phylum Pseudomonadota; class Gammaproteobacteria; order Pseudomonadales; family Pseudomonadaceae; genus Pseudomonas; species Pseudomonas fluorescens. The sequence continues at coordinate 6,632,343 of NZ_CP010945.1, read as the reverse complement.
GTGGCAGGCGATGCCCATAGGCCATGTTTTGCCAGTGCCCGGTCAGGTTTTTGCTAAAGGCCAACAGGGCGGGCTGTTGCAGTTGTTCGACACGCTCCAGCACCTGGCCCTCGGTGTCGGCAGGTTTCAGCGCCATGTTGTAATCGTGCAGCAAATGACTGAGCAGCGCGCGATACAGCAAGCCGAGCGCCTCGCGAGGGCTGGATTGCCAGAGGCTTTCGGCGCTGGCAGCAATGTCTGCGGGCAGGGTTTCGCGGCTCAGGTCCAGGCCGAATGCCTGCTGCGGTACCGGCCGCGTGACTTTGCCCTTCAACGCCGGTCGGCGACTGACGAAGGCCTGCAACCATGCCCGGTAACGCCAGATCAATAAACCGATCGCGCCGATGACGGCGCCCCAGAGCAGCACTTCAATCAAGGTCGCCAACGCACCGAAGCGCTGGTTGTCCAGCAACTTGAACAGGGTCTTCAGCCATTCAGGGGCTTTGCCATCGTCAGGGTTTTCGGCGGATGGCTTGTCCTCGCCAAAACGATAGCGCGTGACGGTTTCCTTGTTCTTGAACGGTGGCTGATCGAGGATCGCCTTGATGCTGTCCCGGGACGCCTGGCTGGTCAGTGGCTGGCCCAGCAGACGTGGACTGTCGGGAGCAATGGCCGGTTCGGCGGCCCAGAGGTTTTGCCCGGTTGGCATCAATAGAAATGCTGCCAGCAGTAGCGTGAGGGCGGCACCGCTCACCCGTTGGCGCAGGCGGCGGAATACCAGCTCGATGTCCCAGGCCTCCAGCACCGTGCGCCGGTTCAGGTAAAGACTGAACCCGCAGGCCACGTAGATCGGTTCCCACACCACCAGCACCATCACGTAAAACGCATTCGTCAGGTGCTCCAGCCAGCGCCAGTCCTGTGTGGCGGCGGACAGCAAGGTCTGCCAGCTCCAGTCGAGTTCGACTTGTGGCGGCAGGAGCAGGTAGAACAGCACCATCAGGCCGATCCACAGCGCACTTTCCAGATGTACGCCGATGATCGTCAGCCACCGCGCTGCACCGCCGTCGCGTTGCAACAGCACTTGCAAGCGCTGTTGTCGTGCCTGACCGCTCAGGCCTTCGAGTTGCACCACCGGCAACAGGAAACTGCGACTCAGGCTCAAGCGTCGCCAGGTCAGGCTGGCCAGCAGTTGCGGCTTGAGCAGGCGTGGCCACTGGCGCAACGCCTGTTTCAGCGTGGGCGTTTCACCGAACATCGCTTTGGAGAGTATGTGCAGCGGCAGACGTTCAAACGCCGGTTTCAGCCACCAGAAGATAAACGCGACGAGTGAGGGAGAATCCCACAGCAGCAAGGTGAGCAGGGCGAAAACCGGCAGGGTCATGATGGCCCAGCTGGCCATCAGCAGGCGTCGGTGCCGCTGGCTCAGCAGCACGCCCAGGTCCATGGCTTCCCAGGTGGTTCGAGGGCGGATCACCACGGTCGCGTCACTCAGGCGCATGGCGGGTCCGTCCAGCAAACAGCAGGTACATCGCTACCAAAAACCACAGCGACGCGCCGACCAGATATTTGGTCATCGGTGCTGGCCCGGTCATCGACGACCAGTAGGCTTCGATAAAGGCCGCGATCAACAGAAACAGCATGACCCCGCAGATCAGCAGCACACTTTTGCGCGCCGCCACGCGCAGGGCTTCGGCGCGCGGCAGTCGTCCCGGTGCAATCAAGGCCCAGCCCAGTTGCAGGCCGGCGGCACCTGCCAGGGCAATGGCGCTGAGTTCGAAGGCACCGTGGCCGATCACGAAGGACCAGAAGGTTTGTCCGTAGCCGATCTGAGTCAGATGCCCGGCCACCGCGCCGATCATCAAACCGTTGAAGAACAGGAAAAACGCGCTGCCCAGGCCAAACAGCAAACCGCTGGCGAAGGTCTGAAAGGCAATGCCGATGTTGTGCATGATGTAGAAACCGAACATCACCCAGTCTTCACTGGCCGCCCGTTCCGCCGAGCGTCCAAGGTGGCCGGCGACAGGGTCGTACATGCCTTGCATTTCACTGACCTGTTCGGCCGGGATCAGGTTGTAGACCAGGTCCGGGAACAGATACACCAGCACGGCAAAGCCGATCAGGCTGCCAAAAAACATCAGGCTGGCGGCGAGCACGAAACGCCACTGCTCACGTACCAGTCGCGGGAAATCCGCCAGGATGAAACCCAGCGCGTTTGCACCCAGTCGGCTGCGATGCTGATAAAGCTGTTGGTGCCCGCGCAGCACCTGTTGCTGCAACGAGTCGATCAGAAAACTGCTGTAGCCGCGTTCCTGGGCCAGAGCCAGATGCTGGCAGAGCCTCCGATAGTCTTTCGGAAAACTGGCGATCCGTGTGGTGTCCTTGTTCCGCTCCAGCCTGTCGAGCAGGAGGGAAAATTGCGCCCATTCAGCCTTGTGGCGATTCTCGAAAAGACTTTGCTTCATGCGGGGCCCAACAAGCCGCGGGCGATGCCGTTGAGTTCCGCCACGGCGCGTGGTGCTGAAACCTTCAACGGTTGCGCGAGGATGGAAGCGAGTTCCGTGACCCGCGCTTCGGAGAGTTCGCCCTGGCGTTCGGCAAACCCGAGGATGGCGCGTTGCTCGGGCAGCGTCAGGGCAAACGGCGGACGCCGCGGCTCGGCGTCCGGCAGTTGCGGTCGGGTGAGCGGCTGCTCGCGGTAGATCACCAGCGTACCGGCGGCCAGGTCGCCGAGGCGTTTGAAGCTGGGGTGTTGCAGGCAACTGATGGCGCCGAGGAAATAGCCGAACGGCAACAGGTCGACAAAGCGCAGCAGGTTGCGCAACAACGATGCGGACCAGCCGATCGGCGTGCCATCGTCCTGCACCACCCGCAGGCCCATCCATTGCTTGCCCGGCGAGCGCCCGTGATTGAGCACCTCGAACAGCACCATGTACCACCAGCTCACCCCGAACAGCAGGATCGAGCCCAGCCCGGCGCCAAGTTTTCCCAGGAACGCGAGGACAATGAACAGCAGGCCCAGGATCAAGCCGCGCAGTCCGAGATCGATGGAGAACGCCAGCGCACGCACCATCAACCCGGCCGGGCGCAGTGGCAAGTCGATGCCTTCCGGCGTTTCAACCTGATACCGCGTATCCAGTGGCGGGGACAGCGTCGCTTTCCTTGGCAGTGCTGCGGTCTCGAGCATGGGCAACCTGATGATGTGGCCTGATCGGGATTCTCTGTCCGGCCGATGCTAGCAGCCTCTTGGGGGAAAACGACATAACTATGTATTGCACGGTGCGTGGCGAGAGGTGATTGAATGCAAGATCACTGGCCGGGGCGGGATGCAAACGCCTAGACTTCGCCGATCTTCAGTTCAGGAATAGCCCGTGACCTCGATCTTCTGGTACGACTATGAAACCACCGGCATCAACCCCCGTTGCGACCGTCCGCTGCAAGTGGCGGGCCTTCGCACTGACTTCGATCTCAATGTCATCGACGAGCCGGTCAATCTTTACTGCCAGCCCAGCGAGGACATCCTGCCGCATCCGGCGGCTTGCGCGATCACTGGCATCACACCGGGCCAATTGGCCGGGCACGGTTTGAGCGAAGCGGATTTCATGACCCGGGTGCATGCCCAACTGGCGGCGCCGGGCACGTGTGGCGCGGGTTACAACACCTTGCGCTTCGACGACGAGATGACTCGTTACAGCCTGTATCGCAATTTTTTCGACCCGTACGCGCGCGAGTGGCAGGGCGGTAACAGTCGTTGGGATTTGATCGACGTGGTGCGCGCCGCCTATGCCTTGCGTCCGGATGGCCTCGTCTGGCCCAAGGATGACGAGGGGCGGGTAACGCTCAAACTCGAACGCCTGACCGCCGCCAATGGCATCGATCACGGCAATGCTCACGAAGCGCTGTCGGACGTTCGAGCGACCATTGCGCTGGCGCGTCTGATTCGAGAGAAACAACCGAAGCTGTACGACTGGCTGTTTCAGTTGCGCGGTAAACAAAAAGTGATGGATCAGATTCGGCTGTTGCAGCCGATGGTGCACATTTCCGGGCGCTTTTCGGCCGCACGCAGTTATGTCGGCGTGGTGCTGCCGCTGGCCTGGCACCCGCGCAACAAGAACGCGTTGATTGTCTGCGACTTGCACCTGGATCCCCAGGGCTTGCTTGATCTGGATGCTGACGCCTTGCGCCAGCGCCTGTATACCCGTCGCGATGATCTGGCCGAGGGCGAGTTGCCGGTGCCGCTCAAGCTTATCCACATCAACAAATGCCCGGTGGTCGCGCCCCTGTCGGTACTTCGTCCCGTTGATCAGCAACGCCTGGGGCTGGACATGGCGTTATATCAGGAGCGCACGCTGCGGCTAAGTGACGCACAGCAAGTTTGGCGAGATAAAGTTCAGGCCATTTATGCCAGCGAGGATTTCACCCAGAGCAAAGACCCCGAGCAACAGTTATACGATGGTTTTATTGGTGATCGGGATCGGCGCCTTTGTGAGCAAGTCCGGGCAGCTGACCCGGCGCAATTAGCAAAGGTACAATGGCCTTTCGATGATGAACGTTTACCCGAATTATTGTTTCGATATCGAGCACGTAACTTTCCCGACACGTTGAGTTTCGAAGAGCAAGAACGTTGGCGAATATTCTGTCAGCAACGTTTGTCAGATCCTGAGTGGGGAGCGCCCAATACGCTGGAAACTTTTGCAGAGGCCGCAGCCCACTTGAACATTACGGCGACGCCATTCCAGCAAGAGGTGCTCAACGAGTGGAGCAATTATGTCCAGGCATTGCGCAAACGTTTGAATCTTTGAAACTGAAATGCCCGGCACTGAATGCCGGGCATAAAAAAACGCCAGCGTTTGCTGGCGTTCTTTTTTTGCAGCGAAAAGCGTTGTGGCTTAGCCCAGCAGGGTAGCCCAGCCTTCAACCACGTCACCGCCCCACTTGGCTTTCCACTCTTTCAGAGTCTTGTGGTTGCCACCTTTGGTTTCGATGACTTCACCGTTGTGCGGGTTTTTGTATTGTTTAACTTTGCGAGCACGCTTGGTGCCAGTAGTTTTTACTGCGCCGCCGCGTGGTGCCTTGGTTTTGGATTCTGGATCCAGCAACGCGATGATGTCACGCAGGGACTTGGAGTATTCGCCCATCAGGGTGCGCAGTTTGCCTTCGAATTCCAGCTCGGTTTGCAGTTTGTCGTCTTGGGACAGGTTCTTCAAACGGGCTTGCAGCTCTTTGATAGCTTCTTCGGTGGCGCGATATTCGTTGATCAAGGACATGGGGACTACCTTATGTTAAGCGCTGGATGGCAGGTGACAGTGCGGCAATAATAGTCAGGGTGTTTCATCAAGTAAACAATTAAACCGGAGTTTATTTGAATTAGTTGTCGTGAATAGGGCGCACGCTGGATGCGCAGTTAAATAGTGTGACCCAGGTATCACAGATATTCACAATTGAGCACTTGAAGATTGGCAACAAGAGCACCATTGCGCGGGTGAGCGAGTGCTTTCAACGCGTGTGCCTGCCATCCCCGCACAACGCAAGGTGTCATCTATACTGCAGTTTTTCCGCGCAATCGCTAGAATGCGGCCTTTGCGAAGTTCTGGAGTTTCCCCCCCATGCGCACTTTTCGGCTGGTGATTGCTTGCCCGGACCGCGTCGGCATCGTTGCTAAAGTCAGTAACTTTCTGGCGTCACATAACGGCTGGATCACTGAAGCGAGCCATCACTCGGATAATCTCAGTGGCTGGTTCTTCATGCGTCACGAAATTCGGGCCGATTCGCTGCCTTTTGGTATCGAGGCCTTCCGCGAAGCGTTCGCGCCGATTGCCGAAGAGTTCTCGATGAACTGGCGCATTACTGATACCGCGCAGAAAAAGCGCGTGGTGTTGATGGCCAGCCGCGAGTCTCATTGCCTGGCCGACTTGCTGCACCGCTGGCACAGCGATGAACTGGACTGCGAAATCTCCTGCGTGATTTCCAACCATGACGATTTGCGTAGCATGGTCGAGTGGCACGGTATTCCTTACTACCACGTGCCGGTCAATCCACAGGATAAAGAACCGGCGTTCGCCGAAGTCTCGCGCCTGGTCAAACAGCACGAAGCCGAAGTGGTGGTACTTGCCCGTTACATGCAAATCCTGCCGCCCGAGTTGTGCAGTGAATATGCGCACAAGGTCATCAACATTCACCACAGCTTCCTGCCGTCGTTCGTCGGCGCCAAGCCTTATCACCAGGCTTCCCTGCGTGGGGTAAAGCTGATCGGTGCGACGTGCCACTATGTCACTGAAGAGCTGGATGCCGGCCCGATCATCGAGCAGGACGTGGTGCGTGTCAGCCACAGCGATAGCATCGAAGACATGGTGCGTTTCGGGCGTGATGTCGAGAAGATGGTGTTGGCTCGTGGTCTGCGTTATCACCTGGAAGACCGGGTGCTGGTGCATGGCAACAAGACCGTGGTGTTCTGATCCCCGCACGACACGGTTGAAATTCGAAGGGCCTGGGCGTTCAATCGCTCAGGCCCTTCGCCGTTTCTGCACTGAGGACATGACCATGGCCGATCCGCTGGACAAAGCTACTTCCAAGGCCCCCGCGACATTGGGGGAGGGGTGTTTGAGCCGCTACGACCCGGATGACTTGAGCCCTGAAGACGGGACGGAGTTTCCGGGGGCGGCGGAGTTGTGGGAGGCGTTGAATCCGGATTCTGGCCCTGAAGGAGCTGGATTGCCGGTGAAGCGGTCTTGAGGTTTGGCGTGCGGTCGCTTTTTGTGTGCATATCCGTTGCTGCAGCACCGGATATGTTCACAACAAAAAACACCCCCCCTAAGCCTGCCTAAACCTCATCAACTTCTTCAACAACGGCCGCCCAAGCATCAACAAAAACACCGGTCCCCCAACCACCAGATAAAAGTAATAAGTCACCGCCCGCCAAATCAGAATCGCCGCCGCCGCCGTGGATTTCCCCACCATGGGTGCCAGCAGCGCGGCCGAGGTCAATTCCGCAGCCCCTGCGCCACCCGGCAACAGGCTGAATTGCCCCGCGCTCAGCGAAAGCATCTGGATCAGAAAACTCCAGGCCCACTGCAAATCCGCACCGAGCCCGCGCAACGCCAGGTACAACACGCTATAGCGCAGGACCCAATGCACACAGGTCAGGACAAACACCTTGATCAACGTCTGAGCGGGCAACTTCAGCGTGTCAGTGAATGCCGCCAGAAAATGCAGGAGTTTTCGTGCCCAACGCATTCGCGTGCTGCCTTTGACATTCAGGCGCACGAGCAAGCGTCCACTCAGGCGAATCAGCAGCCGATGATAGCGCGCGATCACCACGCAACTGAGCAGCCCGCCAAACATCGAAATGGCACTGACCGTCAGCAGCCATTCCATGCGTTCGCTGAGGTGCTGGAACAGCGCATAAATCAGAATCCCGATTAACGCGCAGAGAAAGAACAGCAGGTCGCTCAGTTGATCCATGGCGAAGACGGCGCTACCCCGTGCCGGGCGCACGCCGTTGCGTGCCAGCAGCGCCATGATCGTCAGCGGTCCGCCGCTGCCGCCCGGCGTGGCGCAGTAGGCGAACTCGGCCGCCATCACCACGCCAAGGCTTTTGACCGGACTGACCTTGTCGCGCTGATCACCCAGCAACAGACGCAAGCGCATCGTGTTCACCACCCAGCACAGCAGGATCATGCCGAACATGATCAACAGCCAGTTCAATGGAAAACTCTGCAGTCGCGACCAGGTCTGGTTACCGCCCAGTAACAGAGGAATCAGCACCGCAACGAGCAGCGCGACAAACAACACAATTGCGCGGCTCATGCGGCGCGACCGACGCGGTCGGTGTGCAGCGTCAGCCACCGCGCCTTGGTCATCGGCACACGGCCCTCGTCGAGCAGGCGCTTGAGGGTTTGCAGCCAATAATTGCGTGAGAAAGGGTGACGCATGTCCACCGGGTGCAACCCCAGGCGAATCACCGCAGCGCGACGCCAGCGGTGTTCACGCTGATCGCTGACCAGCTTCGACACACCCCGACGCCAGGCACTGCGTGCACTCCACACCAACCCCGGCGCATCGACCGGGGTGAAATCCGGCAGGCGATACAGGTGCTGCGGATCGCTGGTGTAACTCAAGGGTAACTGGCGCAAGGCCTGGCGCGTTCCTTCGCTCATCAGCCAGGCCGGGGCGACAAAACCCTCCAGCGGCCAGTGGTAGCGATGGAACACTTCAATGCCGGCATGCAGACGTGCGAGGGCGGCTTCCTGAGACAGGCTGTAAAACTCGCCCTCGTGGGTGTAGATGCGACGCATGAACCAGTCTCGCGGTGTGTGGGGGGGCGGGCTTTCATCGCAATGAAAATAGCCGTGCAGCGCCAGTTCGTCACCTCGGGCGACACGGCGGGTGAGCATCCGTCGAAATCCCGGATGGGCCTCAAGATCGTTGTGTTTGTGAAAGTCCGGCACCACCAGCCAGGTCATCGGCACTGCGCCCAAGGCGTCGACGGCTTCGACAAAGGGTTGGTAGTCGGCCCAGGTTTGTGGGGCGACGTCATGCAACACCAATAGCAGGCTGGGCGCGTTCATGGGCTCAGCCATTGGCGATCCGCGGCCATTGGCTGCCGAGGACGGCGTAATAATGGCCCAGCAGACTGTTGACCACCGTGTCCCAGGAATAATGGCGCTCGACATGACTGCGAGCCTGTTGGCCCAGAACGGCACTGCCCGAACCGAACAACTCCCGAACGGCGTTGGCCATCGCCATTGAGTTGTTCGGCGCGCAAAGCAGGCCGCAGTCTGAGTTGATGATTTCCTGAAAGGCCCCGGCTGCCACGGCCACCACCGGAATGCCGCAAGCCATGGCTTCGAGAATCACCAGGCCGAAGGTTTCCTGATCGCCGGCATGCAGCAGCGCGTCGGCACTGGCCATCAGCCGTGCCACTTGCGTCGCCGGGCAGAATTCATCGACCACCGTCACGTTGTCCGGCACCACCGCCGGCATCGACGAACCCACCAGCAACAAGTGATAGCGGCGGCCCAGGCGCCTCATGCAGTCGAGCAACACTGGCAGGTTCTTTTCCTTGGAGCCGCGTCCGGCGAAAATCAGCAGATGGGTATTTTCATCGATGCCCAGTTCTGCGCGCAGGCCCGGGTCTCGTGCATCGGGATGGAAGGTGTGCAGGTCGACACCCAGGGGTTGGACGAAAACGTTCTTCACCCCCAGGGTAATCAATTTGTCGGCCATGATCCGGCTCGGCGCCAGCACCCGGTCGAAATTACCGTACAGCTTGCTGACGTAGGCCTCGACATTGGTGGTGACCCAGTTGCCCATGCGGTTACTGACCAGCAGCGGCAGGTCCGAGTGATAAAAGCCGATCACTGGCACATCGAGTTGTCGCCGGGCGTCGAGCGCGGCCCAGGCCGTGAGGTACGGGTCGCCGACTTCGATCAGATCGGGTTGCAAATCCTGAAGGACATTGCGCCAGGGCGCGAGGCGCAGAGGGAAACGGTAACCCTTGCCGAAGGGCAGGGCGGGGGCTGGAACCGTGTAAATACCATCCTGTTCACCCAGGTGTGCGCCGGGGATCAGCAGGCTGTGACGAATGCCGGGCTTGATACCCAAGCGACGGTGTTTAGCATCCAGATACGTGCGCACGCCACCGCTGGCAGGGGCGTAGAACATGGTGATGTCAGCGATATGCACGATGAGCATTCCTCCGATCCGTTGTTCTCCGTTGGTTGACCTTTATGAAGGATAGATGTTCGGTTGGGGTTTTGTGGCGGGGGCTGGAACTTTGGACCGTTATGTGGCGAGGGAGCTTGCTCCCGCTCGGCTGCGAAGCCGTCGTCATTCAGACGGTGCGTCAGATCTGACACACCCACAGAATGTTGGGCTCGCTTCGCGACCCAGCGGGAGCAAGCTCCCTCACCACAGGTCCGGGAAACACTAAATACGGAAACTGCCCACCAATTGCTTGAGGCGCGCCGCCTGCTGCTCCAGGTCCGAACACGCCCGCAAGGTCGATTGCAGGTTTTCCACGCCTTCCTGGTTCAGCGTGTTGATCTCGGTGATGTCGACATTGATCGACTCGACCACCGCCGTCTGTTCCTCGGTTGCCGTGGCCACCGACTGGTTCATCCCGTCGATCTCGCCAATGCGCAAGGTCACGCTGTTCAGGCGCTCTCCCGCCAGGTTGGCGATTTCCACGCTGTCCTGGCTGTGACGCTGGCTGTCGCTCATGGTGCTGACGGATTCGCGGGCGCCGACTTGCAGCTCCTCGATCATGGTCTGCACCTGTTGCGCCGATTCCTGCGTGCGGTGCGCCAGGTTGCGCACCTCATCGGCCACCACGGCGAAACCACGCCCGGCTTCACCGGCACGGGCGGCCTCGATCGCAGCATTGAGCGCCAGCAGGTTGGTTTGCTGGGAAATGCTGGTGATCACTTCGAGAATCTGCCCGATGTTCACGGTTTTGCTGTTCAGCGATTCGATGTTGGTGCTGGAGGCGCTGAGCATGCTCGACAGCTGGTTCATCGCGACAATGCTGCGATCCACCACTTGCTGGCCGTCTTCGGCGAGGCTGCGGGCGTCGCTGGCCTGACTCGAGGCCTGGGCGGCGTTGCGCGCAATTTCCTGGGCCGCGGCACCGAGCTGATTGATGGCGGCGGCGACGCTGCTGGTGCGCGAAGCTTGCTGGTCGGAGTTGTACATCGACGAGTTGGAGGCCGCGACCACGCGCAGGGCGACTTCGTTGACCTGCCCGGTGGCCGAAGACACTTCGCGGATCGAACCGTGAATGCGCTCCACGAAACGGTTGAACGCGGTGCCGAGCACGCCGAATTCATCATTGTTCTGGATAGTCAGGCGTTTGGTCAGGTCGCCCTCACCGTCGGCGATATCGGCCATGGCGCGCGTCATGACGTGCAGCGGCTGGATCAGGAGGCGGATCAACATGCCCAGCAGGGCGATGATGATGGCGACCGCGATGATGGTCGCCACGACCGCCGAGGCGCGGAATTCGCTGAGCTTCGCAAAGGCTTTGCCTTTATCCGCCGACAGACCGATGTACCAGTTGACGGAATTCAGGCCTTTGATCGGCGTGAACGTGACGATGCGGGTTTTGCCATCGACTTCAACTTCACTGAAATCGCTGCTGATGCGCGGTGTATCTTTCGGGTACGCCTCGGCCAGTGATTTCATCACCAGCGCTTTGTCCGGGTGCACCAGAATCTTGCCGTCGGCGCTGATCAGGAACGCATAACCCATACCGTTGAAGTCCATCGCATTCAGGCTGTCGGCGATCACTTGCAGGCTCAGGTCGCCGCCGGCCACGCCGATGTTCTGACCGTCCTTGAGGACACTATTGACGATGGAGATGACCAGCTGGCCGGAGGCCAGATCGATGTAGGGTTCAGTCAGTGCCGGGCCGCTGGTGCTTTGGGCGCTTTTGTACCAGGGACGGGCGCGGGGGTCATAGCCCTCCGGCATTTTGCTGTCCGGCCGGATGATGAAGGTGCCATCCTTGTTGCCCAGATAGGCACCCATGAAGGTCGACGTCACTGCTTTCTGCTCCAGCAGCTTGGCGACGTTGTCGATGTCGGCGTTCAGCGCGATGCTTTGTGAGAGGTTTTCGATCAGCAAGCTGCGTCCGCTCAGCCAGGTCTGGATATTGTTGGCAGCCACACTGCCCATTTCTTGCAGATAGTTGTCCAGGTCCTTGCGAATGGCGTTGCGCTGCAGATAGTCGTTGTACAGTGTGAACGAGGCGAACGCGGCAATGACGATGAGTGCCGCGGCGAGCAGGATTTTATGGCTGAAGCGCAGATTTTTGTTCATGGCTCGGGGTTCCGCTAAGGTCTTAAGGCCCAAGGCGTGCTTTTATAGGAAAAAGCGCAGTGGGCGATCATGAAAACAAGCTGATATTTCCGTCCTCTCCTTAGGGGGATTACCGACGCTTTTCAGTCTTTTATATCGGCCGTGCAGCATTAAAGATTAACCATGGGTGACCAAATGCCTGATTCATCGCAACTCGTTATCGGTGCCGATCTCGCGGGGAAGCCGATCGCCCAGGCCATGCGCCTGGCGAACCGTCACGGTCTGGTCGCGGGCGCTACCGGGACCGGCAAGACCGTCACCTTGCAAAAACTGGCCGAGGCGTTCAGCGATGCTGGCGTGGCCGTGTTTGCCGCGGATATCAAGGGTGACCTGTGCGGTCTTGGCGCGGCCGGCAACCCTCAAGGCAAAGTTGCCGAGCGCATCGCCGGGATGCCCTGGCTGAACCACACGCCTCAGGCCTATCCGGTCACCCTGTGGGACATTCACGGCCAGTCCGGTCATCCATTGCGCACAACCTTGAGCGAAATGGGACCGTTATTGATCGGCGCCCTGCTGGAACTGACTGACAGTCAGCAGTCGGCGTTGTACGCCGCGTTCAAGGTCGCGGACCGTGAAGGCTTGCTGCTGTTGGATTTGAAGGACCTCAAGGCACTGCTCAATCACCTGCGCGACCACCCCGAATCGCTGGGGGACGACGCCGCGCTGATGACCACGGGATCGAGTCAGGCCCTGTTGCGGCGCCTGGCGATTCTGGAACAACAGGGCGCCGAAGCACTGTTCGGTGAGCCAGCGTTGCAACTCGAAGACATTTTGCAGCCGACCGCCGAGGGGCGGGGGCGCATTCATTTGCTGGATGCCAGTCGCCTGGTGCACGAGGCGCCCAAGGTCTACGCGACGTTCCTTTTGTGGCTACTGGCCGAACTGTTCGAACAACTGCCGGAGCGCGGCGATGCTGACAAACCGTTGCTGGCGCTGTTTTTCGATGAAGCCCATTTACTGTTTGCCGATACACCCAAGGCATTGCAGGAGCGTCTGGAGCAAGTGGTGCGGCTGATTCGCTCGAAAGGCGTCGGCGTGTATTTCGTCACCCAGTCGCCGGGCGACTTGCCGGATGACGTGTTGGCTCAACTTGGCCTGCGCGTCCAGCATGGCTTGCGCGCGTTCACGGCCAAGGAACAGAAATCCCTTCGGGCCGTGGCCGAAGGCTTCCGTCCGAACCCCGCATTCGACGCCTTGTCGGTGTTGACTGAACTGGGGATTGGCGAAGCGCTGGTCGGCACGTTGCAGGACAAGGGCACGCCGGAGATGGTCCAGCGCGTATTGGTCGCGCCGCCGCAATCGCGGATCGGGCCGCTAACCGAGACGGAACGCACGCTGCTGATCGCCGGCTCGCCGTTCAAGGGGCGGTACGACAAACCGGTTGATCGGGAATCGGCGTATGAAGTGTTGATGGGGCGTAAAGGATTGGCGCCAGAGCCCGAAGCGGCGCCGGGCAAACCTGCGGCGGAGGAACCGAGCTTCACCGACAAGGCTGGGGAGTTCCTCGGCACGGCGGCAGGGCAGGCACTGAAATCGGCAATGCGACAGGCGGCCAATCAGTTGGGGCGGCAGTTGGTGCGCGGGTTGATGGGCTCGCTGCTCGGTGGCAGTAAACGCCGCTGAAAGCAAAAGATCGCAGCCTTTAATCCTTGGGTTTGGCGTGCGCCGCCAATCGCTCCAGCGCCGCTCGCAGATTCGGATCACTGATCCCCTCCGCCGTGGCCTGAATGGTCGCGCCCGCATCGCTGGACAAACTGATGGTATGCCCCGCCGCCCCTTGCTGAACGGTCGGTGGCTGCACCTTGAACAGAATCCGGGTCAGGCTGGCGAATTCATCAAACATCTGTAACTGCCGTTGCAGACGCTTCTGTTGATAACGCAGACGAGTTGCCCAATGACCATCGGTGACAATCAGCAACAAACTGCCTTCGCGCCACGATGCCACGTGGCAATGCTCGCGGGCGGCAGGCTGCAATTGGCTTTCCAGCAGACGTTGTAAATGACCCAGGCGTTGAGCATGGCCAAAAATGGCTTTCAGCGGTTTGGCTTCGCGAAGCAGAACGGCGGGTGCTCTGGCCGTAAGAGGGCGAAATGCCATGATCAGACACCTGAAGTAACAGAGGCGCCATGGTAGCAGAAAGCACCGGATGCACCCGACCCATTGCTTTGCGCGCGCTTTACCCATTAAATCAACAAGTAACTTCTGCCGTAACTGGCTTGAAGTTCAGCAAAACGCCCTTATTTTAAGTGAGCCCCGTTACAGCGCAGTGCATGCATCGTGGAACAACGCCACTTTCCTCACCATCGTTTCCGGGTAGAATGCTCGTTCGCATGCGGCCATGAGGGCTGCACGGGCGACTCACGGGGCCGCCCTCCATCCCTTTAGTGTGGAAGATCCTGCCGATATGTTTGCGCCTTTGTTAAAGAAACTTTTTGGAAGCAAGAACGAGCGTGAAGTCAAACGCATGCTCAAGACGGTGCAACTCGTCAATGCCTTCGAAGAGCAAATGGTGGCCCTTTCGGACGATCAATTGCGTGCCAAGACAGATGAGTTCAAGGCCCGCATCGCCAAAGGGGAAACCCTCGACAAGCTGCTGCCAGAAGCCTTTGCGGTCGCCCGCGAAGCCGGCAAGCGCGTGATGGGTATGCGCCACTTCGATGTCCAGCTGATCGGCGGCATGACCTTGCATGAAGGCATGATCGCGGAAATGCGTACCGGTGAAGGCAAGACCCTGGTGGCCACACTGGGCGTTTACCTCAACGCGCTGTCCGGCAAGGGCGTGCACGTTGTGACCGTGAACGACTACCTGGCCCGCCGTGACGCCAACTGGATGCGTCCGCTCTACGAATTCCTCGGCATGACGGTCGGTGTGGTCACGCCATTCCAGCCGCCGGAAGAGAAACGTCAGGCCTACGCCGCCGACATTACCTACGGCACCAACAACGAATTCGGTTTCGACTACCTGCGCGACAACATGGCGTTCAGCATGGAAGAAAAATTCCAGCGCGAACTCAACTTTGCCGTGATCGACGAAGTCGACTCCATCCTCATCGACGAAGCCCGTACCCCGCTGATCATTTCCGGTCAGGCCGAGGACAGCTCCAAGTTGTACATCGAGATCAACAAACTGATCCCGCAGCTTGAATTGCATGTCGAAGAGGTCGAAGGCGAAGTCACCAAGGCCGGCCACTACACCGTTGAC
The DNA here is from genome assembly GCF_000293885.2 of Pseudomonas fluorescens NCIMB 11764. Classification (NCBI taxonomy): domain Bacteria; kingdom Pseudomonadati; phylum Pseudomonadota; class Gammaproteobacteria; order Pseudomonadales; family Pseudomonadaceae; genus Pseudomonas; species Pseudomonas fluorescens. The sequence goes on along the minus strand of NZ_CP010945.1, from coordinate 6,617,308 downwards.
GAAAAGACCCGTCAGGTCGAACTCAACGAAGCCGGTCACCAGTTCATCGAAGACATGCTGACCCGCGTCGGCCTGCTGGCAGAAGGCGAGAGCCTGTATTCGGCGCATAATCTGGGCCTGCTGACCCACGTTTATGCCGGCCTGCGCGCTCACAAGCTGTTCAACCGCAACGTCGAATACATCGTGCAGGACGGTCAGGTCGTCCTGGTCGACGAACACACCGGTCGTACCATGCCGGGTCGTCGTTTGTCCGAAGGCCTGCACCAGGCCATCGAAGCCAAGGAAAACCTGAACATCCAGGCCGAAAGCCAGACACTGGCGTCGACCACGTTCCAGAACTACTTCCGTCTGTACAACAAGCTGTCCGGCATGACCGGTACCGCGGACACCGAAGCGTTCGAATTCCACCAGATCTACGGCCTGCAGGTCATGGTCATCCCGCCGAACAAGCCTTTGGCGCGTAAAGACTACAACGACCTGGTGTTCCTGACCGCCGACGAGAAATACGCGGCGATCATCAACGACATCAAGGAATGCATGACCCAGGGCCGTCCGGTGCTGGTGGGTACTGCGACCATCGAAACGTCCGAGCACATGTCTGCGCTGCTGCAGAAAGAAGGTATCGAACACAAGGTCCTGAACGCCAAGTTCCACGAAAAAGAAGCCGAGATCATTGCCCAGGCCGGTCGCCCAGGCGCACTGACCATCGCCACCAACATGGCCGGTCGTGGTACCGACATCCTGTTGGGCGGTAACTGGGAAGTGGAAGTCGCGTCGCTCGAAGACCCGACGCCGGAGCAGATTGCCCAGATCAAGGCCGACTGGCAGAAACGTCACCAGCAAGTGCTCGAGTCGGGCGGTTTGCAGGTGATTGCGTCCGAACGTCACGAATCGCGCCGTATCGACAACCAGCTGCGTGGTCGTGCCGGTCGTCAGGGTGACGCCGGTTCCAGCCGTTTCTACCTGTCGCTGGAAGACAGCCTGATGCGCATCTTCGCCTCTGACCGGGTGAAGAACTTCATGAAAGCATTGGGCATGCAGTCCGGTGAAGCGATCGAGCACCGCATGGTGACCAACGCCATCGAGAAGGCCCAGCGCAAGGTTGAAGGCCGCAACTTCGACATCCGCAAGCAACTGCTCGAGTTCGATGACGTCAACAACGAACAGCGTAAAGTGATCTATCACATGCGTAACACGTTGCTGGCCGCCGACAACATCGGTGAAACCATCGCCGACTTCCGTCAGGACGTACTCAACGCGACTGTCAGTGCACACATTCCACCGCAATCGCTGCCCGAGCAGTGGGACGTGGCCGGTCTGGAAGCGGCATTGCAGAGCGACTTCGGTGTTTCGCTGCCGATCCAGCAATGGCTCGACGAAGACGATCACCTGTACGAAGAAACCCTGCGCGAGAAGCTGATGCAAGAGCTGATTGCGGCGTACAACGAGAAAGAAGACCAGGCCGGCGCCGATGCGCTGCGCACCTTCGAGAAGCAAATCGTTCTGCGCGTGCTGGACGACTTGTGGAAAGATCACCTGTCGACCATGGACCACCTGCGTCATGGCATCCACTTGCGTGGCTACGCTCAGAAGAACCCGAAGCAAGAGTACAAGCGCGAGTCGTTCACGCTGTTCTCCGAGCTGCTGGATTCGATCAAGCGCGATTCGATCCGTGTGCTGTCGCACGTCCAGGTTCGCCGCGAAGACCCGATCGAAGAAGAGCAACGCCTGCGTCAGGAAGCCGAAGCACTGGCGGCGCGCATGCAGTTCCAGCACGACGAAGCACCGGGTCTCGAGCAGCCGGACCTGCTCGGTGAAGAGGTCGATGTAGCCCTCGCCACCGCACCGGTTCGCAACGAACAGAAGCTGGGCCGTAACGAGCTGTGCTACTGCGGTTCGGGCAAGAAATTCAAGCATTGCCACGGGCAGATCCAGTAAAACCCGTTTCATACGCTGAAATACCCGCGCCGCGACCGGCATCAGCCGTCGCGGCGTTTTGCCATTTACACCACCGTTCTTCCTGAAAGCGGTGCTGACATCATTTATTAAGGAGCGCATTCATGGCTGTTGGTCTTGGTCCTTTGCCAACGTTGCACCCGGTTGCCGGTTTTGAACTCGGTATCGCCTCGGCCGGCATCAAGCGCCCCGGGCGCAAGGATGTCGTGGTCATGCGCTGCGCCGAAGGTTCTACCGTCGCAGGCGTGTTCACCCTGAACGCCTTTTGCGCAGCGCCGGTGATCCTGGCCAAGCAGCGCGTGCAAGGTCCGGTGCGTTACCTGCTGACCAACACCGGCAATGCCAACGCCGGCACTGGCGAACCTGGCCTGGCTGCCGCCGAACGCACCTGCGCCAAACTGGCTGAATTGACCGGCGTCGACGCCAGCCTGGTGCTGCCGTATTCCACCGGCGTGATCGGCGAGCCGCTGCCGGTCGAGAAGATCGAAGGCGCGTTGCAAGCCGCGCTCGACGATCTGTCGGTGAACAACTGGGAAGCTGCCGCCACCGGCATCATGACCACCGACACCCTGCCGAAGGGTGCCAGCCGCCAGTTCCAGCATGACGGCGTGACCATCACCGTCACCGGCATCAGCAAAGGTGCGGGGATGATCCGTCCGAACATGGCCACCATGCTCGGCTACATCGCCACCGACGCCAAAGTCTCCCGCGACGTATTGCAAAACCTGTTGCTGGACGGCGCCAACAAGTCGTTCAACCGCATCACCATCGACGGCGACACCTCGACCAACGACTGCTGCATGTTGATCGCCACTGGTCAGGCGGCCTTGCCGGAAATCACCTCCGCGAGCGGTGAGTTGTTCGCCAAGCTGAAACAGGCCGTGTTCGAAGTGTGCATGGACGTGGCCCAGGCCATCGTTCGCGACGGCGAAGGCGCGACCAAGTTCGTCACCGTTGAAGTCAACGGCGGCGGCAATCACCAGGAATGCCTGGACGTCGGTTACACCGTGGCGCACTCGCCGCTGATCAAGACCGCGCTGTTCGCATCCGACCCGAACTGGGGGCGCATTCTGGCTGCCGTTGGTCGTGCCGGCGTACCGAACCTGGACGTGAGCAAGATCGACGTGTTCCTCGGCGACGTTTGCATCGCCAGCCGTGGCGCCCGCGCATCGACCTACACCGAAGCCCAGGGCGCAGCGGTGATGCAGCAGGAAGAGATCACCATCCGTATAGAGCTGGGTCGCGGCGATTGCAGCGAAACCATCTGGACCACCGACCTGTCCCACGAATACGTGAAGATCAACGCCGAGTACCGTACTTAATACCGAGTCGACCCCTTCGCGGGCGAGCCTGCTCCCTCAGGGTTAGCGCAAATCCTGTGGGAGCGGGATTGCCCGCGATGACGACAGACCAGACACTCAAGAGGCGGGTCTGTACCCCTCATCAAAAGGTCCCGAACATGAGCCTCCACCTGATCATCGGCGACAAACTGCTTTCCTCCTGGTCCCTGCGCGGCGCCCTGGCCCTCGATCTGGCCGGCGCTCCGTACACCGAAGAGCTCATCAAGCTGAACCAGCCGGACACCCGTGAACGTCTGCTCAAGCATTCGCCCACCGGTAAAGTCCCGCTGCTGAAAACCGCACACGGCACCATTGCTGATTCCCTGGCGATTGCCGAGTACCTGGCCGAACAATTCCCGGATGCTGGCCTCTGGCCCAAAGATGTCGCCGCCCGCGCCCAGGCGCGTTCGGCGTGCGCGCAGATGCACGCAGGGTTCTTCGCCATGCGCGGCAACATGCCGTTCGACCTGAGTCGCGACGCACCGTTGTCGCCGGCCCCGGCCGACGTCCAGGCGGACATCGAACGCATGCAGGCCTTGTGGGCCGAATGCCGCGCAGCCGCGACCGAAACCGGTCCGTTCCTGTTTGGCCGCGCGACACTCGCCGATGCCTTCTTTGCCCCCATTGCCGTACGCCTGCGCACCTATCAGGTGAAATTGCCGGCGGCGGATGAGGCCTACGTCGAAACGATCTACCAATGGCCAGCCTTCAAGGCGTGGCAAAAGGCAGGTCTGGAGGAGATCGGGCAGTGAAACGAGTACACGTAGCGGCCGCCGTCATCCGCGATAACAGCGGCAAGATCCTCATCGCCCGCCGTGCCGACACACAGCACCAAGGCGGTTTGTGGGAGTTTCCCGGTGGCAAGGTCGAGGTCGACGAATCCGTCGAAACCGCCCTGGCCCGCGAGCTTCACGAAGAGTTGGGCATTGTGGTCAGCGCGGCGCGTCCGTTGATCAAGGTCCGCCATGACTACCCGGACAAGCAAGTGTTGCTCGATGTCTGGGAAGTCTCGAATTTCACCGGTGAACCCCACGGTGCCGAAGGCCAGCCTTTGGAATGGGTTGCGCCCCGTGATCTGTTGAATTACGAATTCCCGGCGGCCAACCAGCCGATCGTTGCGGCCGCACGCTTGCCTGCGCAGTACCTGATCACGCCTGAAGACCTGGAAACCCCGGCGCTGCTGCGCGGTATCCAGAAAGCCATCGCCGGCGGGATCAAGCTGATCCAGCTGCGGGCGCCCAACGGCTACGACCCGAAATACCGCGATCTGGCGGTGGATGCGGCGGGGCTGTGTGCCGGCAAGGCACAGTTGATGATCAAGGGGCCGTTCGAGTGGCTGGGCGATTTTCCGTCCGCCGGTTGGCACATCACCTCGGCACAACTGCGCAAATACGCGGCGGCAGGTCGTCCGTTGCCGGCGTCGCGCTGGTTGGCGGCGTCCTGCCATAACCCTGAAGAGTTGGCATTGGCCGAGCAGATGGGCGTGGACTTTGTGACGCTGTCACCTGTAGAGCCGACCCTGACTCACCCGGGGGCTCAGCCGTTGGGTTGGGAGCAGGCGTCGATCCTGATCGAAGGCTTCAGCAAACCGGTGTTCTTGCTGGGTGGTGTTGGGCCAGCTGAGCAACAAAAGGCTTGGGAGGCGGGCGCCCAAGGTGTCGCGGGGATTCGAGCGTTCTGGCCTGACGCATGATTTTGCGTTGAAGCGGATGACCTCATCGCCAGCAGGCTGGCTCCCACAGATAAACTCAGTCTCCCGTGGGGGCCAGCCTGCTGGCGATGTGGCCCAGACAGGCGCCGGTCAAACCTGAGGTTTCGCCGCCGCCTGCCAAAGAATCTCTGCAATCCCCTGGCGCTTGGCAATCAACCGCGCCGCCACAAACAACAAGTCCGACAGTCGATTGATGTATGCCAACCCGACCCCGGCCAACGGTTCAATCGCGTTCAAATGCTGACACCTGCGCTCGGCACTCCGCGCCAGGCTCCGGCACACATGGGCCTGGGCAATCAGCGCCGAACCGCCCGGCAGAATGAAATTCTCCAGCGGTCCCAGCTCTTCATTCCACACATCGATCGCCGCTTCCAGGCGTTCAATTTCTGCCGCGTTCAGTGCCTGATACACCGGCATCGCCAGCTCTCCACCGAGATCGAACAGCCGATGCTGACAAGGCGCCAACACCTCGATCACTTCGTTCAATCCTGGAAACTGGCCACGTTGCGCTTCCAGCCCGGCCAACAGCACGCCTACCTGACTGTTCAGCGTATCGACTTCACCAATGGCCTCGATCCGGGGATGGTCCTTGGTCACGCGGCGGCCGTCGCCCAATCCGGTTTCGCCTTTGTCGCCAGTGCGGGTGTAAATCTTCGACAAGCGAAAGCCCATGGTTACCTCGATAGCTGATTGAATTCTTGAGAGACGAGCGGGGTGCTCGCCAACGGCAGGCGCAAGGTGAAACACGTGCCCTGGCCTGGTGTCGATTGCACTTCCATCTGCCCCTTGTGGTTGTTGGTGATGATGAAATACGAGACCGACAGCCCAAGCCCGGTGCCCTGACCGATTTCCTTGGTGGTGAAAAACGGCTCGAAGGTGCGTTTGCGCACGCTCTCGCTCATGCCGATGCCGTTGTCTTCGACCTGGATTTCCGCCCACGGCGGATTCAGCTTGGTACGCAGGATGATCCGCCCGGGCTCACGGTCATCTTCACGTTGGTGAATGGCTTGCGCGGCGTTTTTCAGCAGGTTGAGCAGCACTTGTTCGAGTTCGTTGGCGGTGCCGGGCACCGGGCCCAGCGCCGGATCGAACTGGCGAATGATCGCCTGGCCCTTGAAGTCGAAGCCGATCGCCAGATCGAAATCGTTGCCAGCAATTTCCACGGCCTGATCGATCAGTGCCGGCAGATCGCACGGAGCCATTTGCCGGGTGCTGCGACGGCTGAAACTGAGCATGTGGGTCACGATCTTCGCCGCCCGGGCGCCGGCCTGCTGAATACCGTCGAGTAACTGCGGCACTTCCCGTGCTTTCAGGTACTCGTTAACGGTGTCCAGCTCGATGCCGATTTGCTCGGCTTGCTCGAGGTTTTTCGGTAGATCGGGGGACAGGCGTCGGCGAATGTTCTGCACGTTATGCAGGATCGCACCCAGCGGGTTGTTGATCTCGTGGGCCATGCCGGCGGCGAGGCCGCCGACCGAGAGCATTTTTTCCGACTGAACCATCATTTCTTCCAGGGACAGGCGCTGGGTGATGTCGTCGATCCGGATCACCACACCGCGTCCCGCGCCGCCCATCAGCGGGTAAAAGGTCAGGGCGTAATGCTTGGGTTCGTCATCCTTGAGCCAGGTCACGCGCTCGATCTTTGCCACGGTGTGTTGCTCGACGGTCTGTTTGAGCTGTGGCAGAAACGGCTTGAGCGGTTCGAAGGCGAGGAAGATCGGCTGGTTCAGCGCCTCGTCCAGTCGCGTGCCGGAGAGGGCGCTGGCCTCCTGATTCCATTGCGTTACGTAGAGCTGCTCGTCGAGGGCGATCAGCGCCGATGGCATGGAGTCGATGATGCTGTTGAGGTAGTTCTGGAACCCGGTAAGTTTCTTCTCGATCTTGCTGCGCACCTGGACTTCGAGTTCCAGTTTGCGGTTGGTGTGACGGGTTTCCTCGGCCAGCCCCTGGGCCTGGTCGTAGGCCGCCTGGGAATCGTCACGCGCGCGTTTGAGTTGCTGCTCCCGCGCTTCGATTCGCGAGAGCATGGTGTTGAAGGCCTCGGCCAGGCTGCCGATTTCGTCGTGATTGCCCCGGGAGGCGCGCAGGGCGTAGTTCTCTTCCCGGGTCACTTGCCGGGACAGTTCTTCGAGTTGATGGATCGGCCGGGTAATCAGGCGTTTGATCTGCCGGGCGATCACCAGCCACAACAGCACACTGAAGATCAGGATCCCGAGGCTGGCGGTCAGGGTCCCGGTGTAGAAGGCCATCGGCAGTTCGCTGCTGGCGACCAACAGCAGGTGGCCGGGCGCGGTGCCGGGGCGGGGCAGGGTGATCACTTGATTGCTGCGAAATTCGGTGGCCTGCCAGGCTTCGATGTGGCGGTAACGCTCCGGCAGGCCCAAATGATCGCCGCGCTGCAACTGCGCCAGTCTTTCGCCTTTGCCGTCATACAGGGCTGCCGCGCGCAGCGGTGAATAACTGTTGAGCTCATTCAGCAGTCGTTCGGCATTTTGTGGCGATTGCAGCGCATCAGCCACCAGGCTCGGGTTGGACACCAGCCGGCCGATGGTCTGCAAGGCCTGGGGCGCCATGCTTTCCTGGGAAATGTAGTACGCGGCGCTGATGAAGGTCAGGTTGGCGACCAGCAAAACGGTGGTCAACAGCACCAGCAGGGCGGCCAGTAGTTTCTGGCCGACCGGAAGGTTTTCGAGGCGCTGGCGCAATGGCATCAGTTTTTATCGCAGAAAAGGAACAAGTGGCCAGCGTAGCCGCTGCTCAGTCGCTGGGCAATCCAAGGCTGTGCAGATGGGTGATCAGCCGCTGTTGCAACTGGTTGAGGTGCGGAAGGTTCAACTGATGTCGCGAGGCAACTTTGCAGACATAGCCCAGCAGGTAGCTGATTTCGGTTCGGCGCCGATTCGCGACGTCCTGGTACATCGAGGAGAAATTGGCCGCGGTGGCGTGAATTACCCGCTCGACTTCCTGCTGGAGGTCCTCGGCCGCTGCCGGCTGGCCACAGCGTTCAAGCACTTCGGTCAATTCACCGCAGAGGGTGGCGACTTCGCAGTGGTGGTCTTGCAAGCCGCCGTTACGGCAATCGTGCAGCACGGTCAGCGGATTGATCGCACAGTTAAGCGCGAGTTTGCGCCACAGCCGGGTGAGAATGTCGGTGCTCCATTCGTGGGGAATGCCTGCTGCGCTGACATCATCCAGCCAGATCGGCGCCACCGGATGTCCGGCATCCCCCAGCCAGGTGTAGCCGTGACCCGCGAACACCACACGCCAGTCACCGTCGCGAAACGCGCCTTCGGTGCTCGAAGCATAAATACAGCGTGCCTGCGGAACCTGTGCGGCAACGGCGTCCTGACTGCCGAGGCCGTTCTGGAGCAAAATCAATTCGGCGTCGGGCGCCAGGCGCGGCGCCAGTCGGGCCACGGCCTGCTCGGCGTCGTAGGCCTTGCAGGCCACCAGCAGGCGGTTTATCGGCTCGTCGCTGTCGGCGGTTTCGCCGGGTATGTCCCAGGTGGTTGCTTCGCCATGCTCCACCAGCGTCAGGCCGCCCGCTGCCTGATAAGCCTGTAAACGCGCCGCATCCCGCACAATCAGCCTGACCGGCACCCCGGCCCGCGCCAGGCGCGTGGCCCATAAGGTGCCGAGGCTGCCGGCGCCCAGGACATGCCAGGTGGTGGACATCAGCTTTTTGCTCTGTTTAAGGCGTGCATCGGAGGCTCGCAGTGAATGATGGGAAAGACCCGTTATAATCAGCGCGGATTTTAACCGCAAGCCAGGCGTGCTCCATCGTGATCGAGCGCGCCCTTTATTGGAGAGATTACATGCCGTCGTTCGACGTGGTATCCGAACTGGACAAACACGAAGTCACCAACGCGGTCGAAAACGCCGTCAAGGAACTCGATCGTCGTTATGACCTGAAAGGCAAGGGCACCTTCGAGTTCAAGGAAAAGGACCTGACCGTCAACCTGACCGCTGAAGCCGATTTCCAGCTCGAAGCGATGATTGAGATCCTCAAGCTGGCGCTGGTCAAGCGCAAAATCGACGTGCAGTGCCTTGAAGTCAAGGATGCCTACGCGTCGGGCAAGCTGATGAAGCAGGAAGCCGTCCTCAAGGAAGGCATCGACAAAGAGCTGGCGAAGAAAATCGTCGCTCACGTCAAGGACGCCAAGCTCAAGGTTCAAGCGGCCATTCAGGGCGAGCAGGTGCGCATCACCGGCAAGAAGCGTGACGATTTGCAGGAAGCCATCGCGGCTCTGCGAGCCAAGACATTCGACATGCCGCTGCAGTTCAACAACTTCCGCGACTGATTGTTCAAGCGGGAACCTCTCGGCGTTTTCGGCGTCCGAGGCCCAAGTAACGGCAGAAACGATCGGGTCCGCAAGGGGCCGGTCTTTCTGCCGCTCATTTTTCGCGTGCCGGGTAGCCGGAAATCAGGAGAACGTAGATGGATTTGAATGCTGAAGTGGACAACCTGGTCAAGGCGTCCCAAGCCTGGATTCCGATGATCATGGAATACGGCAGCCGCGTACTGCTGGCGATCATCACCCTGGCCATCGGCTGGTGGCTGATCAATAAAGTGACGCAGAAACTGGGCGGTTTGCTCGCGCTGCGAAACGCCGACCTGGCGCTGCAAGGGTTCATCAGCAGTCTGGCGAACATTATTCTCAAGGTTTTGCTGATCGTCAGCGTAGCCTCGATGATCGGCGTGGAAACCACCTCCTTCGTCGCGGCGATCGGTGCGGCGGGCCTGGCCATTGGTCTGGCGTTGCAGGGCAGCCTGGCGAATTTCGCGGGTGGCGTACTGATTCTGTTGTTCCGTCCGTTCCGTATTGGTGACTGGATCGAAGCTCAGGGTGTTGCCGGTACGGTCGACAGCATTCAGATCTTCCACACGGTGCTGCGTACAGGCGATAACAAAACCATCATCGTGCCTAACGGCAACCTGTCGAATGGCATCATCACCAACACTAACCGCCAGCCGACCCGCAAGGTTGTGTTTGATGTGGGCGTTGATTACGAGGCGGATTTGCAGAAGGCTCGCGAAGTGTTGCTGGATCTGGCCAAGGATGAGCGCATCCTGGCCGAACCGGCTCCGCAGGCGGTCATTTCGACCTTGGGGGACAGCTCGATTACGGTTTCCCTGCGAGTGTGGGTGAAGACGGCGGATTACTGGGATGTGATGTTCATGTTTAACGAACAATCGCGTGATCGTTTGAAGGCTGCCGGTATTGATATTCCGTTTCCGCAGCGGGTTATCCGTATGCTCCACGAAGGAGTGGCGCAATAACGGTTCTTGGCGGATTGGTCGGCTTTTTGTTAGGTTGCTATGCAACTAAGTAGGCCTGTAGGGAGCCCGGATACAAAAAAAACCGCTCACCTGGATCAGGTGAGCGGTTTTTTGTTAGTGCAGATTTGAAGCTATCGAACTACCGCTGAGAGATTACAAGATGCTCAGAGGGTATTCGACGATGAAGCGGAAGTCGTTGTTGTCGTTGCCATTGATGGCGTTGTAAGAGGAGTTTGTACGGTAGAACGCGCTACGTACGCGGAAAGACAAGTCTTTGGCCGGGCCGCTTTGCATAACATACTTGGTTTCGAAGTCGAGCTCGTGTTCTTTACCTTCTTCGGCGCCAGTGGTGATGTTGTCACCCCGAACGTAACGAGTCATGAAGCTCAGGCCTGGAACGCCATAGGTTTTCATGTTCAGGTCGTAGCGAGCCTGCCACGAACGCTCGTCTTGACCGTTAAAGTCAGAGTACTGAATGGAGTTGGCGAGGAAGATAGTACCACCGCCGTCAACGCCATAAACGTAGCCGGTATCACCACTGGAACGTTGGTGCGCCACGGTGAACTTGTGGGCGCCGATGCTATAGGCAGCGGAGAGGGACCAGATGCGGTTGTCAACATCACCGCTCAGCTCTTGACCCTGGCTCTTGGAGCGATAGCCGTTGAAGTCGAAGTTCAGGGACTGATCTTCGTTGATCGGCAGGGTGTAGTTGGCGTTGATGTATTGCTTCTTGAAGTAGTCGTCTACATCGGAAGCAGCCAAGCCGGCTACAAAATTGTCGGTGAACTGGTAGGTAGCGCCGGCAATGTTGGCACTGGTCAGGCCAGGGTTGTGCGGTCCGTTGATGCTGTCACGGCCCATGCCAGTCTGCGAACTCAGGGCGGTGAAACGACCTGCGGTCAGCTCCAGTCCTTTGATCTCTTTACTGGTGATGACGGTGCCGGTAGCAACTTCTGGCAGCAGACGGCTGTCGTCAGTGGAGAATACCGGGCTGGCAACGTATTGGTTGCCATATTTCAGTACAGTGTCGGACAGACGGAACTTAACTGCACCGCCAGCCTTGGATTGGGTGTCTTCCGGGCGGCCTTCGCTATCACGACCGAACATGCCATTGCCGGTGCGGCCACGGCCACTATCCAGTTTGACCATGCTATTGACCAAGGCATCCACACCGAAGCCTACGGTGCCCTGAGTGAAGCCGGACTCGTACGTGGTACGTACGCCGAGGCCAGTCTCTTCGCGATAACTTTGCGAAGTGCTAGGGTTGTTTTTGAAATCACGGTTCATGTACAGCATACGGCTATGTACATTCAGGCTCTGATCTTCAAAAAAGCCCTTGGATTCCTCTTGAGAGGACGCCATTGCGAACTGCGAAGTACTGGCCGAAACAGCCAGTGCGATCATGCTCCACTTCATCACGCGCATCGTGATTTGCTCCTTTGGTTTTAGAAGAGTACTGCCGTCCCACCTGTTTTATTATCTGGGCGGCTCTTTCTTTTTGTGTCGGCGCAAACTTATATCACGCCGACCATGTTGGCGATACTTGCGCATCTAACCTTTCAGCTTCTTTACGACCCTGTCGCAAACGGCTTGGTAGATGTCGCAAATTTACAGCCCCAATGCAATAGGAATGACAACTTCAGCGCTGTTTTCCGGGGCTTGAGCATCGGTAAAAAGAGTCCTTGGTGAAACGTGTGAATCTCCATCGGGCAACCCTGCCACTGTTTTTATTGCCTTCGAGGCGTCCACTTCCAGCGGACGCCTCGAAGGCGATGTGAGTGTGAATGCAACAAGCGTGCACAAATCAGCAATTCGCTGTTTTTTTTTCTGAACGTCTGCCTGTTACCGTAAAAACCTCATAAAACCGGGGGTTACAAGCACTTTTTGATGGGGCTTGACGCCATGGTTTGCATGGTGTTGCACCTCCCTGGCCGACTGCGCGACAACCAAAAACGTTACCGGTTCACCCCGCGGTGAGTACTTGGCGGATGCCCGACGCACAGAGCGTAGACGCACTGTGCGGTTTTGGTGCAAAAAATTTTAATCGCCGTCCTGAATTCATACAGTGTTGCCTGTTGTGAAACGTGAACAGGCCTTGGTTTGTTGGTCACTTGAGTGTTTTTTGCGTGGCTGACGGTTCTGTAATGGTGCGCTCGCGCAAAAAATGTCTCATGTCGGAGCGCTCTCGGCGTCGATGCCTGTGCTTCGACAGTCGTGCGTCGTGAAGCCAGCGACGTTCGCAGGTATGCTGCCTTCTTGTCGCTTGGTGCGCCATCTCACGGGATGGGCGCTAAGCTGAAAATGATGAGCTACCGGGAGTGCGCGCAGTGTTCGCTTTAGATCCACGACTTCAACAAGACACGTTACAGATCGGGGATTTCCCGCTCAGCCGGTTGCTGTTGTCCAATGATTCGAACTACCCGTGGTTCATCCTGGTGCCGCGTCGCGACGATATCAGCGAGATATTTCAGTTGGATGTCGCCGATCAGCGGCAGCTGTGGCAGGAAACGACCGCGCTGGCGGAAATGCTCAAGGACTCGTTCGACGCGGACAAGTTGAATGTTGCGGCCCTGGGTAACGTTGTCAGTCAGTTGCACATGCATGTGATTGTGCGCAAGCGCGAGGATGCTGCCTGGCCCGCGCCGGTGTGGGGCAAACACCCGGCCAAACCGTACACGGCGGAGCAGATCGCGGTCATTCGCGAGCGGCTGCGTCTTGTGTTGACTGAAGACTTCACGTTTCTGGAGGGTTGAATCATGAGCCTGGAAGAACGCGTTACCGATCTGGAGAGCCAGCTGGCGTTTCAGGATGACACCATCCAGGCATTGAGCGATGTGCTGGCGACGCAGCAGCGCGCCGTGGAACGCTTGCAACTGCAAATGGCCGCCCTGCTTAAGCGGCAGGAGGAAATGGCTGGCCAGTTCGAGACTTTTGAAGAAGAAGCGCCACCGCCGCATTACTAGCTTTTGTTTCAAGGCTTTTTCGTTTGAACAAAAGGCAATAAAAAACCGCGAACAGCCAGGCTGCTCGCGGTTTTTTTTAGCCTTGAGTCAGCGTCGCGGCAGCGCGGCGATCACGTCTTCGGCTTGCAGGCCCTTGTCACGATTCATGACGGAGAATTCCACGCGCTGGCCTTCGACCAGAACGCGATGGCCTTCGCCACGGATGGCCCGGAAATGCACGAAAATATCATCGCCGGAATCACGGGAAATGAAGCCGAAGCCCTTGGATGTGTTGAACCACTTGACGGTGCCGGTATCGCGGTTGCTCATGTCATAGCTTGGCGAGGCGGTGGCCGGTGAGGATTTGTAGAAGCTGATGGCCAGGTGCAGAAGAACGGCGATCAGGGCAGCCACCAGGCTGAACAGAACGGCAGGTTGACCGGCGATGACAGGCATCGGCGCGAGCAGCGTCAGGGTTTGCAGAACAACAGTCAGAACCAGCAGGGCACTGACCAGGTTTTGCAGTTGATGACGCGGACCTTTGTTCCAGTATGGGATGACAGGTGCGAGGGTGAGGTTGAGCAGGCCGAAAAAGGCCAGGTACAGCGCATCGGGTTGTTGCAGGTAAGGAACAGCCTCGGAACGCAGGCTAGGGATGAAGGACAGGAGCAGGGCTGCTGCGCCCATTAGCAGGTGGACGATTTTCAACATTTTGATTAACTCACGTTAAGACGGATCGCAAGGAAGAGCTGATGGGGCGCGGTTCGCTTCAGAACTATAGGAGGCGTTGGGCACGCACCCGGTATCAGCCTATGCGCAGCGCCCGAAAAAATAGGCACCTGCGACACACTGCCTATTTAACAGCAAAGCTTGCAGCTACTCAAATCAGGGAGTCCAGCGGTGCATCGGGGGCGATTTGTCGCAGGCCTGGAGGGCAATCCGGGCTGCGGTTGCGCGGCAGGCTTGCTAGAGTGGTCCTGCACCTGTCGGATGAAATTCATCACCTTTAGGGGAAAAACATGGCAATCGATATCGGTATCAGTGAAGAGGACCGCAAGTCCATCGTCGAAGGACTCTCGCGTCTGCTGTCGGACACTTATGTACTTTATTTGAAAACCCATAACTTTCACTGGAACGTCACCGGTCCCATGTTTCGGACTCTGCATCTGATGTTCGAGGAGCAATATAACGAGTTGGCCCTGGCGGTCGATTCGATTGCCGAACGAATTCGTGCGCTTGGCTTTCCTGCTCCGGGCGCCTATTCGATTTATGCGCGCCTGTCTTCCATCAAGGAAGAGGAGGGTGTGCCCACTGCGGAAGACATGATCAAGCAACTTGTCGAAGGGCAGGAAGCTGTCACGCGGACTGCGCGCGGGATCTTTCCCCTGCTCGACAAAGTCAGTGACGAGCCAACGGCGGACTTGCTGACCCAGCGCATGCAGGTTCACGAGAAAACCGCGTGGATGTTGCGTTCATTGCTGGACCAGTAACGCTGCCAGAGCGCGGATCACGCTGTTCCTGTGTTGTGCGCGCCCTGTCTTGGGGGGCAGTTAGTTGAGCGATCTTGCCCCCGATTGTGTAGGACTTTGTCCCGACTAGGACGGTCTCCATGATCTGCCTTCAGTTGTTGGCTTATCCTACGTCGATGGTCATAAAGTCATCTGGATATAACTTTGCGCCTGCGCTTTTATAAGACCCGCAACATGGCTCTTATCGAAACCAGGGATGGCAAAGGAGTGTCAACGGATGGTTTATGAAAGCAGGTTAAACGACGCAAGGGTGGGGCCGTTCAAGGAAGTAAGGATCGATCCGTTTATCAGTGAATTCGACATGGGCCTGGCTCGGCCATTATCCCGGTCGATACGTTTGAATGGCTTTGCCACCTGCTTGCGACTGGAGCAGGTGTATTGGGATATTTTGGGGGAAATGGCCAGGATCAATTGCTGCTCGGTCAGTGCCCTGCTGTCCCACGTGGATCGCGAAGTGCATTTGCGCCACGGTGGGGTAAAGAACTTCAGCGGGCTGGTGCGGGTTGTCTGCGTGGTGCACAGCCTCAAGGAAGGGAATTGCGTCGTCATGGCGTAACCCGTGGCAGCGCAATGCGTCGAGTGTCGGTCTGTGCAGTCTTACGGCTGCACAGGCTGCATTTAATGGATATAATCCCGCTCTTTGCCGCAAAACCCAGCGTGCGCGGTAGCAATCTGATCGCCGAGACAACCCCCATGCCGATGTACGACTATCAATGTGCTTCCTGTGGTCATCAGTTGGAAGCCATTCAAAAGATCAGCGCAGCACCGCTGGTCGACTGCCCTGCCTGCCAGGCGCCAGAGCTAAAGAAGATGCTGTCCATGCCGGGCTTCCGCCTCAGTGGCACCGGCTGGTACGAAACCGATTTCAAGACCGGTTCCAAGAAGAATCTGGCCGGCGGCGACAAAGCCGACTAGGGTCTGGAACCTGAGTTGAACGACACGTGCGAGCTCTTGCATCATCCTGAATGCAAGGCCTCCAACCGAATTTCGAATTACGAGAAGTGAAACCACTACCATGATGCGCAGCCATTATTGCGGCCAACTGAACGAAAGCCTGGAAGGCCAGGAAATTACCCTTTGCGGATGGGTTCACCGTCGCCGTGACCACGGTGGGGTGATTTTCCTCGATATCCGTGATCGTGACGGTCTGGCCCAGGTGGTGTTCGACCCGGACCGCGCCGAGAGCTTCGCCGCCGCCGATCGCGTGCGCAGCGAGTACGTCGTGAAGATCACCGGCAAGGTGCGCCTGCGTCCGGCCGGTGCCACGAACGCCAACATGGCCTCGGGCATGATCGAAGTCCTGGGTTACGAACTTGAAGTGCTGAACGAATCGGAAACCCCGCCGTTCCCACTGAACGAGTTCTCCGACGTCGGTGAAGAAACCCGCCTGCGTTATCGTTTCCTTGATCTGCGTCGTCCGGAAATGGCCGAGAAACTGCGTCTGCGTTCGCGCATGACCACCAGCATCCGCCGTTACCTGGACGAGAACGGCTTCCTCGACGTCGAGACGCCGATCCTGACCCGTGCCACGCCTGAGGGCGCACGTGACTACCTGGTGCCAAGCCGTACTCACGCCGGTTCGTTCTTCGCCCTGCCGCAATCGCCTCAGCTGTTCAAGCAATTGCTGATGGTCGCCGGCTTCGACCGTTACTACCAGATCGCCAAATGCTTCCGCGACGAAGACCTGCGTGCCGACCGTCAGCCTGAATTCACCCAGATCGACATCGAAACCAGCTTCCTCGATGAAAAAGACATCATGGGCCTCACCGAAGGCATGATCCGCACCCTGTTCAAGGAAGTGCTGGATCTGGAATTCGGCGAATTCCCGCACATGACCTTCGAAGAAGCCATGCGTCGTTACGGTTCCGACAAGCCGGACCTGCGTAACCCGCTGGAGCTGGTGGACGTTGCCGACCAGCTGAAAGAAGTCGACTTCAAAGTCTTCAGCGGTCCTGCCAACGATCCGAAATGCCGTGTTGCCGCCTTGCGCGTTCCAGGCGCGGCGAGCATGCCGCGCAAGCAGATCGACGACTACACCAAGTTCGTCGGCATCTACGGTGCCAAGGGCCTGGCGTACATCAAGGTCAACGAGCGCGCCAAGGGTGTCGAGGGTCTGCAATCGCCGATCGTCAAGAACATCCCTGAAGCCAACCTCAATGTGATCCTTGATCGCGTTGGCGCGGTTGATGGCGACATCGTGTTCTTCGGTGCCGACAAAGCCAAGATCGTCAGCGAGGCCCTGGGCGCGCTGCGGATCAAGCTCGGCCACGACCTGGAGCTGCTGACCTGCAAGTGGGCGCCAATGTGGGTCGTTGACTTCCCGATGTTCGAAGAGAACGACGACGGCAGCTTCAGCGCCTTGCACCACCCGTTCACCGCACCGAAGTGCACCCCGGAAGAACTGGAAGCCAGCCCGGCGACCGCTTTGTCCCGTGCCTACGACATGGTGCTCAACGGTACTGAGCTGGGTGGCGGTTCGATCCGTATCCATCGCAAGGAAATGCAACAGTCGGTGTTCCGTCTGCTGGGTATCAATGAAGCGGAACAGGAAGAGAAATTCGGCTTCCTGCTCGACGCCCTGAAATACGGCGCGCCGCCACACGGTGGCCTGGCGTTCGGCCTGGACCGTCTGGTGATGCTGATGACCGGCGCCCAGTCGATCCGTGAAGTGATTGCCTTCCCGAAAACCCAGAGTGCTGCGGACGTGATGACGCAAGCACCGGGCGTGGTGGATGCCAAGGCGCTGCGCGAGCTTCATATTCGTCTGCGCGAAACGCCAAAAGCTGAGTAAGGCTGACCGCAAAGGCGCATCCTTCCCGGATGCGCCTTTTCTTTAGGTCAGGATTTTTGTATTGCTGGCTGGCGCATCGTGCACAGCGGGCAACGTTTCAAAGAGAATTCGGAGCGAGTTATGGCGGGTCATTCCAAGTGGGCGAACATCAAGCACCGCAAAGAACGTCAGGATGCCAAGAAGGGCAAGATTTTCACCAAGTGGATTCGTGAGCTGACCGTTGCGGCCCGTCAGGGCGGCGGTGATCCGGGCTCCAATCCGCGTCTGCGCCTGGCCCTGGACAAGGCGCTGGGCGCAAACATGAGCCGCGACATCATCGATCGGGCGGTGGCCCGCGGTGCCGGCGCCGCCGATACCGACGACATGGTCGAACTGAGCTACGAAGGCTACGGCCCGGGTGGCGTGGCGGTGATGGTCGAGTGCATGACCGACAACCGTAACCGCACCGCAGCAGCTGTTCGCCACGCGTTCAGCAAGTGCGGCGGCAACCTGGGGACCGACGGATCCGTGGCCTATCTGTTCGAGCGCAAGGGGCAGATTTCCTTCGCGCCGGGCGTTGATGAGGATGCCTTGATCGAAGCGGCCATGGACGCGGACGCCGATGACGTGGTGACTAACGAAGACGGTTCCATCGACGTGTTCACCTCGTTCGCCGGGTTCTACTCCGTGCGCAACGCGCTGGAAGCGGCGGGTTTCAAAGGTGATGATGCGGAAATCGTCATGTTGCCGACCACCAGCGCCGAACTGGACCTGGAAGGCGCCGAGAAAGTCCTCAAGCTGATCGACATGCTTGAAGACCTGGATGATGTGCAGAACGTCTATTCCAATGCCGACATCCCCGAATCGGTGGCTGCGCAGCTCGGTTAAGGGCGACTAAGATCCAATGTGGGAGCGAGCCTGCTCGCGAATGCGGATATTCAGGCAGTATCGTTGCTGAATATAAAACCGCTTTCGCGAGCAGGCTCGCTCCCACACTTGTTATTCGTGTATTGGATATCGTGCTTTTACCTAACCCGCAGGCGTTATGACTTTAATTCTTGGTATCGACCCCGGTTCGCGCATCACCGGTTACGGCGTGGTACGCGATACCGGGCGTGGCTGCGTGTACGTCGCGTCGGGTTGCATTCGCACCGGCTCGGGCGAGCTGCATGAGCGTTTGCAAATCGTCTATCGCGGCGTTCGAGAAGTCATCCAGACCTACGGCCCGGTGACCATGGGCATCGAAAAGGTGTTCATGGCGCGTAACGCCGACTCTGCGTTGAAACTCGGCCAGGCGCGCGGTGCGGCAATCGTTGCCGGCGCCGAAGAAAACCTCGAAATCGCCGAATACACCGCGACCCAGGTCAAGCAAGCCGTGACCGGGACCGGCGCGGCCAATAAAGAGCAGGTGCAGATGATGGTCATGCACATGCTGAAACTGATCAGCAAGCCGCAAATCGATGCTTCGGACGCCCTGGCGATTGCCATATGCCATGCTCATACCCGTTCCAGCCTTCTGCCACATGGCTTGGGCACGGCACGCAGTCGTGGCGGGCGCCTGCGTCTCTGATAGCATCAGCAGTCATTTTTACGGAATGAGGGTTTTGCGCCTGTGTTGTCGGCGCAAAACCCTTGTTCTGTCAGTCGCCAGCACCGGTCTGGCCAACGCTCAAGGATCTGAAACGTGATTGGACGCTTGCGCGGCACACTGGCTGAGAAACAGCCGCCGCACCTGATTCTGGATGTAAACGGTCTGGGGTATGAGCTTGAAGTGCCCATGACTACGCTGTATCGCTTGCCGTCGGTCGGTGAACCGCTGACGCTGCACACCCATTTGGTCGTACGCGAAGACGCGCAGTTACTCTATGGTTTCGCCAGCAAGCGTGAGCGAGACTTTTTTCGTGAGTTGATCCGTCTCAATGGTGTGGGGCCGAAACTGGCGCTGGCCTTGATGTCGAGCCTGGAAGTCGACGAACTGGTACGTTGCGTGCAATCCCAGGACACCTCGGCGCTGACCAAGGTGCCGGGCGTGGGCAAGAAGACGGCCGAGCGTCTGCTGGTGGAACTCAAGGATCGCTTCAAAGCCTGGGAAACCGTACCGGCGATGTTCGCGTTGGTGCCCAATCAGCCGGGCGGGCCAGATGCGCCGCATCCGGTTGCTACCGCCGAAAATGACGCGGTCAGCGCGCTGATCTCCCTGGGCTACAAGCCGCAGGAAGCCAGCAAGGCGATTTCCGCGATCAAGGAGAAAGGTTTGAGCAGTGAAGACATGATTCGTCGTGCCCTTAAGGGAATGATCTAAGTGATTGAAGCTGATCGTCTGATAGCCGCCACGCCTGGCCCTCGCGACCGTGAGGAAGTCCAGGACCGGGCGATTCGTCCTGTCAGTCTGGCCGAATACATTGGTCAGCCGACCGTTCGCGAGCAAATGGAGCTGTTCATCCAGGCTGCCCGTGGACGTAATGAGTCCCTCGACCACACGCTGATCTTCGGCCCGCCAGGCCTGGGTAAAACTACCCTGGCCAACATCATCGCCCAGGAAATGGGTGTGTCGATCAAAAGCACCTCGGGCCCGGTCCTTGAGCGTCCCGGTGACCTGGCCGCACTGCTGACCAACCTTGAGCCTCACGACGTGCTGTTCATCGACGAAATCCATCGGCTGTCGCCGATTGTCGAAGAAGTGCTGTACCCGGCCATGGAGGATTTCCAGCTCGACATCATGATTGGCGAAGGGCCGGCTGCGCGTTCGATCAAACTGGATTTGCCGCCGTTTACGCTGGTAGGGGCGACGACTCGCGCCGGCATGCTGACCAACCCGCTGCGTGACCGCTTCGGGATCGTCCAGCGCCTCGAGTTTTACAGCACGGCTGATCTGGCGACGATTGTCAGTCGTTCGGCGAACATCCTCGGCTTGCCGCTGGACCCGGAAGGCGCCTTCGAAATCGCCCGTCGTGCCCGTGGAACGCCGCGGATTGCCAACCGTTTGTTGCGTCGGGTGCGCGATTTCGCTGAAGTTCGCGCCCAGGGCCACATCACCAAACCGATTGCCGATCTGGCCTTGAATCTGCTGGATGTCGATGAGCGTGGCTTCGACCACCAGGACCGACGTCTGCTGCTGACCATGATCGAGAAGTTCGACGGTGGGCCGGTCGGCGTCGACAGCCTGGCTGCTGCGATCAGCGAAGAACGTCACACCATCGAAGACGTGCTGGAACCGTACCTGATCCAGCAGGGCTACATCATGCGCACACCGCGGGGGCGGGTGGTCACCCGGCATGCCTATCTGCATTTCGGTTTAAATATTCCGTCACGATTGGGCGAGATGCCCGTGGTAGACGAGTTCCTTGATGCCGTGGACGATTAATTAACATTTGCGGGCAGAATTTTCGGGCATTGTGCTGTCCTAGGACCGTACTTTCGCGAGAAAGCCGTGAATCAATGAAAAACAGTTGCCTGGCCGGATTGGCAACCTGAGGAGTAAGCACTAGAGTATGCGCGCGCAAAACGGGCTTGAGCCTTTCGCACTTCGTTGTCGCGTTTATTACGAGGACACCGATGCGGGCGGCATCGTGTATTACGTTAATTACCTCAAGTTTATGGAACGGGCTCGAACCGAGCGGCTCCGGGAGCTGGGCTTTGCCCAATCCCAGCTGGCAGGAGAGGACCTGTTGTTTGTCGTGCATTCCAGCGAAGCGCGTTATCACGCGCCGGCGCGACTGGACGACGAACTCCTGGTAAGCGCTGAAGTAATCGAATTGAACCGTGTCAGCCTGCGCTTCAAGCAGCAGGTCAGGCGAGCCACGGATAATGTGCTGCTCTGCGAAGGGCAGTTTCTGGTGGCCTGTGTGCGCACTGAAAGTTTAAAACCCCGGGCCATTCCCGAAGCTCTACGTGCGGCCTTTGCCGACGTGAGCGGCGCGGGTACTCACTCAAAGCAGGAGATAAAGCGTGGAAGCTAACGTCGTCGACCATTCCTCCATGTGGAGCCTGGTCAGCAATGCCAGTATCGTGGTGCAACTGGTAATGCTGATCCTGGTAGCCGCATCGGTGACCTCATGGATCATGATCTTTCAGCGCAGCAACTTGCTGCGCGCGGGTCGACGTGCCCTGGAGAGCTTTGAAGAGCGCTTCTGGTCGGGCATCGACCTGTCCAAGCTCTACCGTCAGGCCGGCAGCAACCCTGATCCGGATTCGGGCGTTGAGCAGATCTTCCGTGCCGGCTTCAAGGAATTCTCCCGTCTGCGCCAGCAGCCAGGCGTTGACCCGGAAGCGGTCATGGAAGGCGTGGCCCGTGCCATGCGCGTAGCCATTTCCCGCGAAGAAGAAAAGCTCGAGCAGAGCCTGCCGTTCCTTGCCACCGTCGGTTCCGTCAGCCCGTACATCGGTCTGTTCGGTACGGTCTGGGGCATCATGAACTCCTTCCGTGGTCTGGCGACTGCCCAGCAAGCGACCCTGGCCACCGTGGCTCCAGGTATTGCCGAGGCGCTGATTGCCACCGCGATCGGTCTGTTCGCAGCCATCCCGGCCGTTATCGCTTACAACCGTTTTGCCGCTCGCAGCGAAACGCTGATCAGCCGTTACTACACCTTCGCCGATGAATTCCAGGCGATCCTGCACCGCAAAGTGCACACCAGCGAAGAATAAGCAGGTAATTTCCAATGGCTTTAATCGCTCGAGCTCGCAAAAAGCGCAAGCCGGTCGCCGAGATGAACGTGGTGCCTTACATCGACGTGATGCTGGTACTGCTGGTCATCTTCATGGTGACCGCGCCGATGCTCAATCAGGGCGTGAAAGTTGATCTGCCCAAGGTTTCCAGCGAAGCCTTGCCGCAGGACAACAACACCCAGGTCCTGACCATTTCGATCAAGGCTGACAAGACCTACTACTGGAACCTTGGCAGCGAAGTCGACACGCAAAAGCAGCAGGACAAGGCAATGACCTTGCCGCAAATGACTGACGCTGTGACCAAGATCATTCGCGCCGGTACTGAAGGCGGCAAGCGTACCCAAGTGTTCATCCGCGGCGACAAGACCGTTGATTACGGTTCCGTCATGGGGGCGATGGGCGGGTTGCAGAAAGCCGGAGTCGGTAACGTTGGCCTGATTACCGAGGCGCCCTGATGCAGCAACAGCGAGAGCCAACAGCCTCGGAAAGCTACTTCTGGCCTAGTGTCTGGGCGATTGTCTTACACGTGCTGGTTTTCGGCATGCTGTTCGTCAGTTTCGCCTTCACACCGGAGCTCCCGCCGGCCAAGCCGATTGTCCAGGCAACCCTGTACCAGCTGAAGTCGAAAAGTCAGGCGACCACCCAGACCAATCAGAAGATTGCGGGTGAGGCGAAGAAATCCGCCGCGCGCCAGACCGAAGTCGAACAGATGGAGCAGAAGTTGATCGAGCAGGAAGCGATCAAAGCCGCGGAACAAAAGAAGGAAGACGCGGCTCAAAAAGCCGAAGAATCCAAGAAAGCCGACGAGACCAAGAAAGCGGAAGAGGCTAAAAAGGCTGACGAAGCCAAAAAAGCCGATGAAGCGAAGAAGACCGCGGAAGCCAAAAAGGCCGAAGAGAAACAATTGGCTGATATAGCTAAGAAGAAGTCTGAAGAAGAAGCCAAGAAAGCGGCTGAAGAAGAGGCCAAGAAAGCGGCCGCGGAAGAAGCCAAGAAGAAGATTGTCGAAGACGCGAAGAAGAAAGCCGCGGAAGACGCCAAGAAGAAATCTGAAGCTGAAGAGGCGAAAAAGAAAGTCGCCGAAGACGCGAAGAAGAAAGCTGCTGCCGATGCTGCGAAGAAGAAATCGCAGGAAGCGGCACGTAAATCCGCCGAAGAGAAAAAGGCTCAGGCCCTGGCAGATTTGCTTTCCGACACGCCGCAGCGCCAGCAGGCCTTGGCGGATGAGCAGGGTGACGAAGTCGCCGGCAGTTTCGATGATTTGATTCGTGCTCGTGCAGCGGAAGGCTGGGCTCGTCCTCCTTCGGCACGCAAAGGCATGACGGTCGTTCTGCAAATCGGCATGTTGCCGGACGGTACGGTGACTTCGGTCACTGTGTCCAAGTCCAGTGGTGATGGTCCGTTTGACGCTTCGGCTGTAGCGGCGGTGAAGAATATTGGACGTTTGACAGAAATGCAGGGAATGAAGCCGGGCGATTTCGCCCCGTATCGTTCATTCAAGATGACATTCACACCTGAGGATCTAGCCTTGTGAGAAACCTTCTTCGAGGAATGCTTGTCGTGATCTGCTGCATGGCAGGGATAGCGGCGGCAGATGAAAAAAACATTCTGGTCACGAGCGGCAGCGATCGGGCAACTCCGATCGCCGTTGTACCGTTCGGCAACCAGGGCGGCAGCGTGCTGCCGGACGACATGGCCGAAATCATCGGTAACGACCTGCGCAACTCGGGTTACTACTCGCCGATTCCAAAGCAGAACATGATCAGCCAGCCGAGCCAGGCCAGCGAAATCATCTACCGTGACTTCAAGGCGCTGGGCGCCCAGTACGTCATGGTCGGCAGCATTGCTCCAGCGGGCGGTCGCCTGCAGGTTCAATATGCTCTGTTCAACGTCGCCACCGAACAGCAAGTGCTGACCGGCAGCGTGTCGGGCAGCGTTGATCAACTGCGCGACATGTCGCACTACATTGCGGACCAGTCGTTCGAAAAACTCACCGGTATCAAAGGTGCGTTCTCGACTCGTCTGCTGTACGTGACTGCGGAGCGTTTCTCCGAGAAGAACACGCGCTACACGCTGCAACGTTCGGATTATGACGGTGCCCGCGCCGTGACCCTGCTGCAGTCGCGCGAGCCGATCCTGTCGCCGCGTTTCGCACCGGATGGCAAGCGCATCGCTTATGTGTCGTTCGAGCAGAAGCGTCCACGTATTTTCATGCAGAACATCGACACCGGTCGCCGTGAGCAGATCACCAACTTCGAAGGCCTGAATGGCGCACCAGCCTGGTCGCCGGATGGCAATCGCCTGGCGTTCGTGCTGTCGAAAGACGGTAACCCGGACATCTATGTGATGAACCTGGGTTCGCGTCAGATCACTCGCGTCACCAACGGTCCCGGCATCAACACCGAACCGTTCTGGGGCAAGGATGGTTCGACCCTGTACTTCACGTCAGACCGTGGCGGCAAGCCACAGATCTACAAGTCCAGCGTTAGCGGCGGCGGTGCGGAGCGTGTGACCTTTATCGGTAACTACAACGCCAACCCGAAGCTTTCGGCTGATGAAAAGACCCTGGTGATGATCCATCGCCAGGATGGTTTCACTAATTTCAAGGTGGCGGCCCAGGATTTGCAGCGCGGAAGCGTAAAAATCCTCACTGATAGCACTCTGGACGAGTCGCCTACTGTTGCGCCCAACGGCACCATGGTAATCTACGCCACCCGCCAGCAGGGCCGGGGAGTCTTGATGCTCGTGTCCATTAATGGACGCGTAAGGCTCCCGCTTCCTACCGCACAAGGCGAAGTCAGAGAACCTTCCTGGTCCCCTTACCTGAACTGACGCGGCGCTATACGTTTTACTTAACACACTGGGGTTCATTAGGAGTTTCACGATGGAAATGCTGAAGTTTGGTAAATTTGCTGCGCTGGCTCTGGCCATGGCTGTAGCTGTAGGTTGCTCGTCCAAAGGCGGCGACAACGCCGGTGAAGGCGCTGTTGATCCAAACGCTGGTTACGGCGCTAACACTGGTGCCGTTGATGGCTCCCTGAGCGAAGAAGCTGCTCTGCGCGCAATCACCACCTTCTACTTCGAATACGACAGCTCGGACCTGAAGCCAGAAGCCATGCGCGCTCTGGACGTTCACGCCAAAGACCTGAAAGCAAACGGCGCTCGCGTTGTTCTGGAAGGCAACACCGACGAACGTGGTACTCGTGAGTACAACATGGCACTGGGCGAGCGTCGTGCGAAAGCCGTTCAACGCTACCTGGTACTGCAAGGTGTTTCCCCAGCTCAGCTGGAACTGGTTTCCTACGGCGAAGAGCGTCCAGTTGCTACCGGCAACGACGAGCAGTCCTGGGCTCAAAACCGTCGCGTCGAACTGCGTAAGTAATTCGTCATGCGAACGTGCCGTCGTGCTGTAACTGTTTTGGCTCTCAGCCTCGCACCGCTTGCGGTGTGGGCTGCGGTTCCTGTGGTCGAGGACAACTCCGGCTATAACAATAGCGGGAGCAGTTATCCGCCTGCGGGTTACGGTACGAACGGCGCCTATGCCGGGGGAGGGGTTTCGGCCCCTGTCTCGGCACAGGGCGAGCTGTTCAACCAACTGCAATCGATGCAGGAGCAGATCTCGCGCCAACAAGGCATCATCGAAGTTCTGCAAAATGATGTAGCGCGCATGAAGCAGGAAAACCTGGAGCGATATCAGGATCTTGATCGGCGCATAGGAACCGGCGTTGCACCAGCCGCGACTCCTGAGAATTCTTCCTCCGGTGGCAATTTGAACGCCCCCGGTGCTGCAGCGGGTGCAGGTGCAGGGGCGGCTGCCGCTCAAGCGCCTGCCGCGGGTAGCGAACCGGCGGATCCGGCGAAGGAAAAACTGTATTACGATGCAGCCTTCGACCTGATCAAGGCCAAGGATTTCGACAAGGCCAGCCAGGCTTTTGCCGCTTTCCTGCGCAAATACCCGAACAGCCAGTACGCGGGTAACGCCCAGTACTGGTTGGGCGAAGTGAACCTGGCCAAAGGCGATCTGCAAGGTGCAGGTCAAGCCTTTGCCAAGGTGTCGCAGTTGTACCCCAAGCACAACAAAGTGCCTGACTCGCTGTACAAGCTGGCTGATGTAGAGCGCCGCCTCGGTCATCCCGACAAGGTCAAAGGCATTCTGCAGCAGGTGGTGTCCCAATATCCGGGCACTTCCGCCGCTCAGCTGGCCCAACGCGATCTGCAACGCATGTAAGCCCGCTTGACCCATTTCGAAGAAACCCGCGCTTGTCGCGGGTTTTTTCGTTAGAATTCACGCCCTTTTTATGAAACACGCTTTTTGGGATCTGCGCATTGGCGGGGTTCCTTGAAGTGCCTGACGGAGGCGGACAGCCTGTTTAGCTGTTACGCCCGTGGCGACTATGCAAGACACATTGAGAATCACCGAAGTTTTCTACTCGTTGCAGGGTGAAACGCGGACTGCCGGGCTGCCCACTGTTTTTGTGCGCCTGACCGGTTGCCCATTGCGTTGCCAATACTGCGACAGCGCCTATGCGTTCTCTGGCGGCACTGTCCGCACGCTCGACGATATCCTCGAGCAAGTGGCCGGGTTCCGCCCGCGTTATGTGTGTGTCACCGGCGGCGAGCCGCTGGCGCAACCTAACGCCATCCCATTGCTCCAGCAGTTGTGCGACGCCGGTTACGAAGTGTCACTGGAAACCAGTGGTGCGCTGGATATCTCGGCGGTAGATTCACGGGTCAGTCGTGTTGTCGACCTGAAAACCCCGGGTTCGAAGGAAGCGCATCGCAACCTTTACGAGAACATCGAGCTGCTCACGCCCAACGATCAGGTGAAATTTGTCATCTGTTCGCGGGAAGACTACGACTGGGCCGTATCGAAGCTGATTCAGTACGGTCTGGACCGGCGTGTCGGCGAAGTGCTGTTCTCGCCAAGCCACCACGACCTGAATGCTCGGGACCTGGCGGATTGGGTGGTGGCGGACAACCTGCCAGTGCGCCTGCAATTGCAGCTGCATAAATATCTTTGGAATGACGAGCCGGGGCGCTGATATGACTGAACAATTGAACACCACTGAAAAACGTGCGGTCATTTTGCTGTCCGGCGGCCTGGATTCGGCCACTGTTGTGGCCATGGCCCGGGCCGAAGGCTACAGCTGCTACACCATGAGTTTCGACTACGGTCAGCGGTCGCATGCCGAATTGCACGCCGCCGAGCGTGTTGCCCGGGATTTGGGTGTGGTCGAACACAAGGTGATCGGCCTGAATCTGAACGGTATGGGCGGCTCGGCACTCACCGACAGAAGCATCGACATCCCCGAGGAGTTGGGGGAGGGCATACCCGTCACTTATGTACCGGCGCGCAACACGGTGTTCCTGTCGCTGGCGTTGGGTTGGGCTGAAGTGCTCGGTGCGCGTGACATCTTTATCGGTGTCAACGCCGTCGATTATTCCGGCTACCCAGACTGCCGTCCGGAATTCATCGAGTCCTTCGAGCGCATGGCCAATCTGGCGACCAAGGCCGGTGTAGAGGGCAATGGTTTCCGTATCCAGGCGCCACTGCAAAACCTCAGTAAGGCGCAGATCGTCCAGGCGGGCGTTAAGCTGGGCGTCAATTACGGGCTGACTGTTTCCTGCTATCAAGCCGACGATAATGGCCGTGCATGCGGTAAATGCGACAGCTGCAGGCTGCGTGCTGAAGGCTTCGCAGCGGCCGGAATCAGCGATCCAACACCTTATTTTTGATTTATTTCAAATTAGGTGTTGAATAGTCCTTAAAAATCAGTATTATACGCGCCACCACACAGCGGGTCGTTAGCTCAGTTGGTAGAGCAGTTGGCTTTTAACCAATTGGTCGTAGGTTCGAATCCCACACGACCCACCATTTTTATAGCAGTTTTAAAAGTCTGGAAGGCCCACGCAAGTGAGGATTTCCGGATTTTTTTTTGCCCGCGATTTAAGGTCGACGCCGTTCGGGCTGCACTGCGTGACACAGGTCAGAATCATCTTTTGCATCCACTGGATATTCTGTAGCCTTGCGCAGCTTCAACGCTATCCGTGCCTGATGATTACCCACTCTCCCGGCGGTACCCCTGAAGGGGCCGGAGCCGGGTGTATACTCGACTTTCGCGCGTAAGCGCTTGCAGGTCTTGCGAACATGACGCAGATTTCCGAACGCCTTCTGGTTCAAGCCCACCTCGACGCCAAGCAGCCCAAGCCGCTGACAGCCGAGGAAGAGGCCTATTACCGTGCTGCCATTGCCGCCGAGCTCAAGGCTCAGGACGCGGTGCTGGTTGCCCACTTTTATTGTGATCCGGTTATTCAAGCCCTGGCTGAAGAAACCGGTGGCTGTGTCTCCGACTCGCTGGAAATGGCCCGCTTCGGCAATGCTCACCCGGCCAAGACCGTGGTGGTCGCCGGCGTGAAGTTCATGGGCGAAACCGCGAAAATCCTCAACCCCGAAAAACGGGTGCTGATGCCGACCCTGGAAGCGACCTGTTCGCTCGACCTGGGTTGCCCGGTAGACGAGTTTTCGGCGTTCTGCGATCAGCACCCGGAACGTACCGTCGTGGTGTATGCCAATACCTCGGCAGCAGTCAAAGCCCGGGCGGACTGGGTGGTGACGTCTAGCTGTGCGCTGGAAATCGTCGAAAGCCTGATGGACAACGGCGAAACGATTATCTGGGGGCCGGACAAACACCTCGGCACCTACATCCAGCGCAAGACTGGCGCGGACATGTTGCTATGGGACGGTGCCTGCATCGTTCACGAAGAGTTCAAGTCCAAGCAGCTTGAAGACATGAAGGCCCTGTATCCGGACGCGGCGATTCTGGTGCATCCGGAATCGCCGACCTCGGTGATCGAATTGGCGGATGCCGTCGGTTCCACCAGTCAGCTGATTGCTGCGGCACAAAGCCTGCCGAACAAGACGCTGATCGTCGCCACCGACCGTGGCATCTTCTACAAGATGCAGCAGTTGTGCCCGGACAAGGTCTTCATCGAGGCGCCAACGGCGGGTAACGGCGCGGCGTGCCGCAGTTGCGCACATTGCCCGTGGATGGCGATGAATACGCTTGAGCGCGTGCTGAAGAGCTTGAAAGAAGGGACGAACGAGATCTTTGTTGATCCGGCGTTGATTCCTCAGGCAATTCGGCCGTTGAAGCGGATGCTCGACTTCACGCAAGCAGCGCGGATGAAGCTGGCCGGTAACGCTTAAAGGCAAGATCAAAAGATCGCAGCCTTCGGCAGCTCCTACAGGTGAACAAAAAACCGTGTAGGAGCTGCCGCAGGCTGCGATCTTTTTTGTGGCCGTTATTTGGTTTTCTTCGGGATGCGCACCAGTTGGGTGTTGGAGTACATGTCATGCCAGCTGCGTTTCTGTTTATCAAACAGTGACCAGATGAACCCCAGCCCAACGCATAGCAGCGACGCGATCGACACCACGAACCGCAGCAGTGCCTGCCACAGGCTGATGGATGAGCCGTCGGCGTTCTGTACGCGGATGCACCACACTTGCATGCCCAGGGTCTGGCCGGACCAGGTCCAGAACTTGGCGAAGAAGCCGAACAGCACGAACAACAGCACCGTCGACAACAACGGATCGCCGTCCAGCGCGCCGGCTTCGGTCAGGGTGCGCATTTTGTCTTCGCCGATGATCGCCATCTGGATCATCTTGTAAACGCCGCTGGTGACGATCAGCAGGGCGGTGCACAGCAGGAAGTCATAGAACATCGCTGCCAGGCGACGACCCAGGGTTGCGGCGGGAAAGTCGCCCTGAGGGTTGAGCAAGTGTTTCGACATGGCAGGGCTCTCGACGAAAAAAGAAGCCATTTTACGGATTTACGCGCACAAAAAAGCCCCTGATGTCAGCATCAGGGGCTTTTTCGTAACAGAAGGTTAGGCTTCTGCTTGTACTTCGTCAGCCTGCATGCCTTTTTGGCCTTGCACGGCGATGAAGGTCACTTTCTGGCCTTCTTTCAGGCTCTTGAAGCCGTTGCCCTGAATAGCGCGGAAATGCACGAACAGATCCGGACCGCTTTCTGGAGTGATAAAACCAAAACCTTTCTCGTCGTTAAACCACTTGACGGTACCGCTCTGACGTTGGGACATTTCTTATTTCCTTTGACGCAAAAATTAATGACAGTCTCCTTCTCATGAAAGAGTACTGGTGCTGGTTGCAGGAGAGTAAGAAGACGTCGAACGGGATGTAGCTAACTTGTAGGCTACTGCCCAGGTCACGATTCCAAGCGACCCATGCAAACACAGTGAACAAACTCTACGCCAACTACGGGAGAAAAAACAAGCCCTGTGAAAGGCCCGGTTTTGCTCGCGTTGGTGGCCTTCGAGCGCCAACTAGCGCTGGCTTATGCGAAGGAGGTGTTCAATTGTTTTCGATCGTTATAAGCAAAGTTCATAAACGAAGCTTAGAGCTAAAGGAATGCACTGTTTTATGGCGGTTGCGTTACACATTAGTGCACTGTTAACGCAACCTCGTTACTTATAGAAACAGTCAATCAGCCACGATAGTAGCGTTGTGGAACAAATGGCATTTTGCTTACAAGCAGAGGCACCTTTTTCCCACGAACGATCGCGAACACAGGTGTATCGATGGCGATGTAGGCGCTGTCGAGGTAACCCATGGCCAAGGGGCCGCCCAAGGTCGGACCGAACCCGCCACTGCACACGGTGCCGATGATCTCGCCCGCGTCATTGACGATCTCTGCACCCTCGCGCACGGGCGTACGTTCCTGAGGCAGCAGGCCTACGCGCTTGCGGCTGACACCGGCTTGTTGCTGGGTAAACACGGTTTCAGCGCCAGGGAAGCCGCCAGCCCGTGCGCCATCGGCACGACGAGGCTTGGAGATGGCCCACAACAGGCTGGCTTCGATTGGGCTGGTCTCGGTGTTCATGTCGTGGCCATAGAGGCACAGGCCCGCTTCCAGGCGCAGTGAATCACGGGCGCCGAGGCCGATGGCCGCGACTTCCGGTTCGGCCAGCAGAGCGCGAGCCAGGGCTTCGGCGTTGGCGGCCGGCACCGAGATTTCGAAACCGTCTTCACCGGTGTAGCCGGAGCGGCTGACAAAGCAGTCCACACCCAGCAATTTCACACGGGTGAACTGCATGAAGGTCATATTCGCCACTTCAGGCGCCAGGCGTGCGAGCACGGTGACTGCTGCCGGACCTTGCAACGCCAGTAAGGCGCGCTCTTCGAACAGCGGCTCGATGGTGCACTGATCACCGATGTGCTGACGCAGATGCGCCAGGTCCTGATCCTTGCAGGCGGCGTTGACCACCAGGAACAGTTCGTCGTTTCCGAGGTTGGCGACCATCAGGTCGTCGAGGATGCCGCCGGTTTCGTTGGTGAACATGGCGTAACGCTGCATGCCCACCGGCAGGTCGATAATGTCCACTGGCACCAGGGTTTCCAGAGCCTTGGCGGCATTGGCGCCGGTCAGGCGGATCTGACCCATGTGGGAGACATCGAACAGCCCGGCCTGATCACGGGTGTGCTGGTGCTCTCTCATCACGCCCAGCGGGTATTGCACCGGCATGTCGTAGCCGGCAAACGGCACCATGCGGGCGCCGAGTTCGATGTGCAGTGCGTGCAACGGGGTTTTCAACAGTTGTTCGGTGGACATATCCAGCTCCTGAAAATGTGTGCAGATGCGAATGA
Source organism: Pseudomonas fluorescens NCIMB 11764 (assembly GCF_000293885.2). Lineage (NCBI taxonomy): Bacteria > Pseudomonadati > Pseudomonadota > Gammaproteobacteria > Pseudomonadales > Pseudomonadaceae > Pseudomonas > Pseudomonas fluorescens. The sequence goes on along the minus strand of NZ_CP010945.1, from coordinate 6,585,450 downwards.
GCGCGCATCAGCACTCGATAATGTTGACCGCCAAACCGCCACGGGCGGTTTCCTTGTATTTGCTTTTCATGTCGGCGCCGGTCTGGCGCATGGTGCGGATGACTTTGTCGAGGGAGACGAAATGTTGACCGTCGCCGCGCAGGGCCATGCGCACCGCATTGATCGCCTTCACCGAACCCATGGCATTGCGCTCGATGCAAGGCACTTGTACCAGCCCGCCAATTGGATCGCAGGTCAGGCCGAGGTTGTGTTCCATGCCGATTTCGGCGGCGTTTTCCACTTGTTGCACGGTGCCACCAAGCACTTCGCACAAGGCGCCGGCGGCCATCGAACAGGCCACGCCGACTTCACCCTGACAGCCGACTTCGGCGCCGGAGATCGAGGCGTTCTCTTTGTAGAGAATGCCGATGGCCGCGGCCGTCAGCAGAAAACGGACGACGCCATCTTCGTTGGCGCCGGGGATGAAGCGCATGTAGTAATGCAAAACCGCCGGGACGATACCCGCTGCGCCGTTGGTGGGCGCGGTGACCACGCGCCCGCCGTTGGCGTTTTCTTCGTTGACCGCCAGGGCGTAGAGGTTGACCCAGTCCAGCACCGACAGTGGATCGCGCAACGACGATTCCGGGTTCTTGCACAGTTGCCGATGCAGTGCTGCCGCTCGACGTTTAACCTTCAAACCGCCGGGCAGGATGCCTTCGTTCCTGCAACCGGCGTCGACGCAATCCTGCATCACTTGCCAGATTTTCAGCAGGCCGGCGCGGGTTTCCGCTTCCGGACGCCAGGCGCTTTCGTTGGTCAGCATCACCTGGCTGATCGACAAGCCATAGGTAGTGCAATGACCGAGCAGGTCCTTGGCGCTTTTGAACGGGAAGGTCAGCGGCGTGGCGTCTTCGACGATGCGGTCGGCGCCGGCGGCGTCTTCATCGACCACGAAACCGCCGCCAACCGAGTAGTACTCGCGGCTGCGGATCTGCAGGCCCGCTGTGTCGAAGGCGCGAAAGATCATGCCGTTGGGGTGATAGGGCAATGGTTTACGGATCATCGCCAGGTGTTCTTTCTCGTTGAACGCAATGCTGTGTTCGCCGAGCAGGTTCAAGCGACCGTTGCCGCGAATCTCTTGCAGACGGGCGGCGACGGTCTCGGTGTTCACGGTGTCCGGGTGTTCACCTTCCAGGCCCAGCAACACAGCCTTGTCGCTTCCGTGTCCTTTGCCGGTAGCGCCGAGCGAGCCGTAGAGCTCGACTTTGACGCAGGTGGTGGCGGTCAGCAGCCCTTCACGGCGCAGACCTTCGGCGAAACGCGCAGCGGCGCGCATCGGGCCGACGGTGTGGGAGCTGGAGGGGCCGATGCCAATCTTGAACAGGTCGAACACGCTTAACGACATGGTTGTTCTCCGGTTTCTTGTTATAGGAATTCACGGAATTTCAGGCTAGGCACGATTCTGTGGGAGCTGGCCTGCCAGCGATGACGGAGTGTCAGACAGCGAAAATGTCGACTGACCCACCGCTATCGCTGGCAGGCCAGCTCCCACAGAGTCTTGCAGTGTTCTCGAAGGTGAGGGCGAGCGAACCCGCCCCCTCATTCGTTTAAGCGTAGCTTTCGATCGACGGGCAAGCGCAAACCAGGTTGCGATCGCCGAAGACGTTGTCGACGCGACCGACCGGCGGCCAGTACTTGCCTTCGATCAGCGATGCGACCGGATACACCGCTTGCTCGCGGCTGTACGGGTGCGTCCACTCGCCAACGATTTCCGCCGCGGTGTGCGGAGCGTTTTTCAGCGGGTTGTCATCCTTGTCCAGCGTGCCGTTTTCCACTGCGCGGATTTCTTCGCGGATGCGGATCATGGCGTCGCAGAAGCGGTCCAGTTCTTCCTTGGATTCGCTTTCGGTCGGCTCGATCATCAGTGTGCCAGCCACCGGGAACGACATGGTCGGGGCGTGGAAGCCGAAGTCGATCAGACGCTTGGCGACGTCATCGACGCTGATGCCGCTGCTGTCTTTCAACGGACGCAGGTCGAGGATGCATTCGTGCGCTACCAAGCCGTTGCTGCCGGTGTACAGCACTGGGTAGTGCTCTTCGAGGCGACGGGAAATGTAGTTGGCATTCAGGATCGCCAGTTGCGAAGCGCGCTTGAGACCCGCGCCGCCCATCATCCGAATGTACATCCAGGTGATCGGCAAAATGCTCGCGCTGCCGAACGGTGCCGCGCAAACCGCGCCTTCCTTGCGCTCCATCTGGGCGTGGCCCGGCAGGAACGGCGTCAGGTGCGACTTGACGCCGATCGGGCCAACGCCTGGCCCGCCACCGCCGTGAGGGATGCAGAAGGTTTTGTGCAGGTTCAGGTGGGACACGTCGCCGCCGAACTTGCCCGGTGCGCAGAGGCCGACCATCGCGTTCATGTTGGCGCCGTCGATGTACACCTGGCCGCCGTTGTCATGAATGATGCCGCAGATTTCGCGGATGCCTTCTTCGAACACGCCGTGGGTCGACGGGTAGGTGATCATCAGCGCGGCGAGGTGTTCGCGGTGCTCGATGGCCTTGGCGCGCAGGTCTTCGATGTCGACGTTGCCGCGGGCATCGCACGCGGTCACGACCACACGCATGCCAGCCATGTTGGCGGTGGCCGGGTTGGTGCCGTGGGCGGACGACGGGATCAGGCAGATGTCGCGGCGGTCTTCGCCACGGCTCTGGTGATAGGCGCGAATCGCCAGCAGACCGGCGTACTCACCTTGCGAACCGGCGTTCGGTTGAAGGGAGATCGAGTCGTAACCGGTGGCGGCACAGAGCATCGCTTCCAGTTCATCGGTCAGTTGCTGGTAACCGGCACTTTGCTCGGCCGGGGCGAACGGGTGCAGGGCACCGAACTCAGCCCAGGTCACCGGGATCATTTCGCTGGCGGCGTTGAGTTTCATGGTGCACGAACCCAGCGGGATCATGGTGCGATCCAGGGCCAGGTCCTTGTCGGCGAGCTTGCGCAGGTAGCGCATCAGCTCGGTTTCCGAGTGATAACGGTTGAACACCGGGTGGCTGAGGATTGGCGATTGGCGAACCAGAGCGGCCGGGAGGGTGCTGACCACTGCAGCGGCGAGGGCGGCGAAGTCCGGCAGTGCCTTGCCGTCGGCGAACAAGGCCCACAACGTTTCGACGTCAGCTTGCGAAGTGGTCTCGTCGAGGGACAGGCCCAGACGCTCGCCATCGACTACGCGCAGGTTGATCTGCTGCGCACGTGCCTTGTCGTGCAGTTTGGCGGTGTTGGCGCCGGTGTTCAGGGTCAGGGTGTCGAAGAAGCTGGCTTGTTCGACGGTCAGGCCCAGTGCGCTCAAGCCTTTGGCAAGGATCGCGGTCAGGTGATGAATGCGGTTGGCAATCTGCGTCAGGCCTTTCGGGCCGTGATACACGGCGTACATGCTGGCGATGTTGGCCAGCAGGACCTGGGCGGTGCAGATGTTCGAGGTGGCCTTCTCGCGGCGGATATGTTGCTCGCGGGTCTGCATCGCCAGACGCAGGGCCGGCTTACCGAAACGGTCCACGGAGACACCGACCAGACGGCCCGGCATGTCGCGCTTGAATGCATCCTTGGTGGAGAAGTAAGCGGCGTGCGGGCCACCGAAGCCCAGCGGAACGCCGAAGCGTTGTGCGCTGCCGATGGCCACGTCAGCGCCGAACTCGCCCGGTGGGGTCAACACGGTCAGGGCCAGCAGGTCAGCAGCCACCGCTACCAGAGCATTGGCGGCGTGGAAGCGTTCGGTCAGTTCACGGTAATCAAACACGTCACCGTTGCTCGCCGGGTATTGCAGCAGCGCGCCGAAGAACGGCGTTACGTCTGTCAGTTCAAGCTCGTCGCCGACGACGACGTCGATGCCCAGCGGCTCGGCACGGGTGCGCAGCACGTCGAGGGTTTGCGGGTGGCAATGAACCGATGCGAAGAACGCGTGGCTGCCTTTGTTCTTGCTCAGGCGTTTGCAGAAGGTCATGGCTTCGGCAGCGGCGGTGGCTTCATCCAGCAGCGAGGCGTTGGCGATCGGCAGGCCGGTCAGGTCGCTGATCAGGGTCTGGAAGTTCAGCAGCGCTTCGAGACGGCCCTGGGAGATTTCTGGCTGGTACGGGGTGTACGCGGTGTACCAGGCCGGGTTTTCCAGCAGGTTGCGCAGGATCGGCGACGGCGTGTGCGTGCCGTAGTAGCCCTGGCCGATGTAAGTCTTGAACAGTTGGTTTTTGGCGGCGATGCCTTTGATCAACGCCAGGGCGTCGGCTTCGCTCAGGCCGTCGTCCATGCCGAGGACGCTGGTGCCTTTGATGCTTTCCGGAATGACGCTGGCGCTCAGGGCTTCCAGCGAATCGAAGCCGAGGCTGTTGAGCATGGCTTGCTCATCGCCGGAACGCGGGCCGATGTGGCGCGCGATGAATTCGTTAGCGGTCGTAAGGTTTACTTGAGTCATGTCAGCGCTCCTCAGGCTTCGGCGTTGGCTTTGATCAGACGGTCGTAGGCGTCCTGATCCAGCAGTTTGGCAACTGCCGAGGCGTCGGTTGGCTGGAAGCGGAAGAACCAGCCTTCGCCCAGCGGATCTTCGTTGACCAGTTCAGGGCTGCTGTCCAGCGCCGGGTTCACTTCCAACACTTCACCGTCCAGTGGCATGTACACGCCGCTGGCGGCTTTTACCGATTCCACGGTGGCGGCTTCTGCGCCTTTGTCGTAGGACTGCAGCTCAGGCAGTTGTACGAAAACCACGTCGCCCAGGGCATTCTGCGCGAAAGCGGTGATGCCGACGGTGACAGTGCCGTCAGCTTCGGTGCGCAGCCATTCGTGATCTTCAGTAAAACGCAACTCGCTCATGGAAACTCCTAGGGGGCCAGACTCGTCTGGTGGACGCGATTGAATGCTTGGGCAAAAGCCCTTCTTTATACGTGGCTACTAAGCAAGATCGCGGCCAATGTTAATAAATCCTTATAAATCAGTGCCTTGAGTATTTTTGAGGTGCGAGCGAATGGAATGACTGTAGCGAAATCGCTACAGCCGGAAGCGAAGAAAAAAGCGTAATGGGATCAAAGCCTTGTACAGCGCTGATTAGAAAGAGCTGTATCGATATCGTTCCGCTGTAGCGCTTTCAGTACAGGTGGAGGTCGTATTTGGAGAGGGATTTCCTGTGACAACAGAAAAGCTGTGGGAGCCAGCCTGTTGGCGATGAGGCCATGCCAGTCGACACCTTTTTGCCTGTTACACCGCAATCGCCAGCAGGCTGGCTCCCACAGGGGGGCTGCGGTGTTTTGGGGACTTCAGGGTTTGTTTGGAATGCCGTACTTGCGCAACCGATGAGCAATCGCGGTGTGGGAAGTTTGCAGGCGGCTGGCCAGTTGCCGGGTCGAGGGGTAGCTGACGTAGAGCTTTTCGAGCAGGGTCTTTTCGAACTCTTCCATTGCCTGCTCCAGGCTGTCGACTTCGCTGTCGCTCTGGCGCGCCACGGAGGTGCCGGCAATGTCGAGGTCGCCGATGTCCACCAGGCTGCTCTCACAAATCGCGGCAGCGCGGAAGATCACGTTCTGCAATTGCCGCACGTTGCCTGGCCAGCGGTTACCCAGCAGTGCAGGATAAGTCCCCGGCGCCAGACGACACACCGGTCGCTGGATTTGCGCACAGGCCTGCTGCATGAAATAACGGGCCAGCAGCAGGATGTCCTGGCCACGCTCGCGCAGCGGCGGGACTTCGACATTCAGGACGTTGAGGCGATAGAACAAGTCTTCGCGGAACGTGCCTTCGCTGACCATTTTTTCCAGGTCACGGTGCGTGGCGCTGAGGATCCGCACGTTGACCTTCACCTCACGATCGCCGCCCACGCGGCGGAAGCTGCCGTCGTTCAAAAACCGCAGCAGTTTCGCCTGCAGGTACGGTGACATTTCGCCGATTTCATCGAGAAATACCGTGCCCTGGTTCGCCAGTTCCATCAGTCCCGGTTTACCGCCCCGTTGCGCACCGGTAAAAGCGCCGGGGGCGTAGCCGAACAGTTCGCTTTCGGCGAGGTTCTCCGGCAATGCCGCGCAGTTCAGCGCCAGGAAGGGTGAACTGTGCCGCGCACTGATGGCGTGACAGGCGCGGGCGACGAGTTCTTTGCCGGTGCCGGTTTCGCCCTGGATCAACAGCGGCGCATCAAGGGCTGCCACGCGTTGGGCGCGGGCCTTGAGGGTGCGAATGGCCGGGGATTCGCCCAGCAGCGCGTCAAACCCTTCGGCATGGTCGTGGTGCAGCGCCGAGAGGCGTTCGCCGATGCGGTTCGGTTGATACAGCGTCAGCAACGCGCCGGCATCGGTGATCGGTGTCGCGTCCAGCAGCAGGGTCTGGCCGTTGACGGTGATCTCGCGCAGCGGCAGGCGAAAGCCTTGTTCCAGCAGGGTGTCGAGCAGGGCGGGATCGGCAAACAGATCGGCGATGCTTTCACCGGCCGGTTCGCGACCATACAACGCGATCAGCGCCGGGTTGGCCAGCAACACTTTGCCGTCACTGTCCAGGGCCAGCACCGGGTCGGTCATGGCGGCGAGCAGCGCATCGAGCTGCAAGTGCCGCCGTTGCCCCGGAAGGATGTCGACCACCGTCATCGCTTGCACGCCACGCACGCTGAGCAACGCATCGCGCAGCTCTTCGAGGACTTCCGGGCTCAGGGTCGGGGCATCGATGTAAACATTGGGCGGGACCATTTCCACCGCATCCAGATTGAGATTGCGCCCACCGAGCAGGGCCAGGACTTCCTGGGTAATGCCGACGCGGTCGATGAAGCTGACGTGGATACGCATGGGGCGGTTTTCAATCTGGCAAGCGGAGGGGGCAAGTATGCCTTGGGGCGGGTCTCAGGTGAAATGCACGTGTTCAACCTGCAGGAGCGAGGCTTGCCCGCGAAGAGGCCATCAAGACGGCTAAAAGCTTCGCGGGCAAGCCTCGCTCCTACAGGTCGTGGGGTCGCAGTCTTTCAGTCGGCATCCATAGCGAATGAAAGTCCGTCATCGCGAGCAGGCCCGCTCCCACAAGGGGACGCAGGCTACTCAAAGTTTTTGAGGTCTACCGGGTCGCCGGATTTCATATCCAGCTTCTTCCGAATGTCTTCAAACACCTGGTCGTAATTTTTGTGAGCCGAGCCGATTTGGCTGTGGGTCCTTGGAATACCGTACTTCTCGGCGATATTCGTTATGTTGTTGGCGAAGTTGTAGGCCTCAACCTTGGGAAGAAAGAAGGTTTCGCTCATATCCTTTCCCAGAATGCTGCCATGCATGGTGAACTGGATGCCTTTTTCCCCTTTGTCGTTATTGCTGACCTCATAGTCGAAGTGCAGGTTGTAGCTGACATCATCCGAGGTCAGCGCGTGGCGCTCGATGTGCAAGTGACCGGGGGCGAACGTTGCCATTGACGTTTCTCCTTATAAATAAGTAATGCCAGGTGTCGCCGTACTGATGCGCGTGCCGGCCGTGCCCTGGACGATCGCTTCGATGTCCGAGAGTGAACCGATCACCGCGGTTTTTCCAGTATGGCGGGCGAACTCGCAGGCGGCCTGCACCTTCGGTCCCATGGAGCCGGCGGCGAAGCCGAGTTTTTCCATTTCGTCGGGGTGGGCCTGGGCGATGGCTTTCTGGGTCGGTTTGCCGAAGTCGATGCAGGCGGCGTTGACGTCGGTGGCGATCACCAGCAGATCGCTTTCCAGCTGTTCGGCCAGCAGCGCCGAGCACAGATCTTTGTCGATCACTGCTTCCACACCTTGCAGTTTGCCGCTGGCGCCGTACATCGTCGGGATGCCGCCACCGCCCGCGCAGATCACGATGCTGCCTTTTTCCAGCAACCATTTGATCGGGCGGATTTCGAAGATGCGTTTCGGTCTCGGGCTGGCCACCACACGACGGTATTTGTCGCCGTCCGGGGCAATCGCCCAACCTTTTTCGGCGGCGAGTTTTTCCGCTTCGGCCTTGGCGTAGACCGGGCCGATGGGTTTGGTCGGGTTCTGGAAGGCCGGGTCATTGGCGTCGACTTCGACCTGGGTCAGGAGGGTGGCGAAGGGCACTTCGAAGTCCAGCAGGTTGCCCAGTTCCTGTTCGATGATGTAGCCGATCATGCCTTCGGTTTCGGCACCGAGCACGTCCAGCGGGTACGGCGAAACCGAGGTGTAGGCCGCCGCTTGCAGCGACAGCAGGCCGACTTGCGGGCCATTGCCGTGGGCGATGACCAGTTCATTGCCGGCATGAATCTTGGCGATCTGTTCGGTGGCGACGCGGATGTTGGCGCGCTGATTGTCCGCGGTCATGGGTTCACCACGGCGGAGCAGGGCGTTACCGCCCAGGGCAACGACGATACGCATAATGCAGTCCTTCTAAATAAGGTGACTCGGTCTCCCTGGTGAAACCCGATCAGTGTGGGAGTGAGCGTGCTCGCGATGACTATTTAACACTCAACAGAGACGTTGACTGTTACTCCACTTTCGCGAGCAGGCTCGCTCCCTCAGGGGCTTTGTTCCAGCCGGGAGAGCCGGGTGGGCCGTTAGATATCCGCCAACGCCGACACCAGAATCGCCTTGATGGTGTGCATGCGGTTTTCCGCTTGCTCGAAGGCGATGTTGGCCGGCGATTCGAAGACTTCTTCAGTCACCTCCACGCCGTTGGCCAGGTGCGGATAGCGTGCGGCGATGTCCTTGCCGACCTTGGTTTCGCTGTTGTGGAACGCCGGCAGGCAGTGCATGAATTTCACCCGCGGGTTGCCGGAGGCTTTCATCATCGCGGCGTTGACCTGGTACGGCAGCAGTTGCTCGATACGCTCGTCCCACGCCTCAACCGGCTCACCCATCGACACCCAGATGTCGGTGTGGATGAAGTCCACGCCCTTGACCGCTGCTTTCGGGTCTTCGGTGATGGTGATGCGCGCGCCGCTTTCTTCGGCGAAGGCTTTGCACTGGGCGATGAAATCAGCGTGTGGCCAGAGCGCTTTCGGCGCGGCGATGCGCACGTCCATGCCCAGTTTGGCGCCGATCATCAACAGCGAATTGCCCATGTTGTAGCGAGCGTCGCCGAGGTAGGCGTAGCTGATGTCATGCAGCGGTTTGTCGCTGTGTTCGCGCATGGTCAGGGTGTCGGCGATCATCTGCGTCGGGTGGAATTCAGCGGTCAGGCCGTTGAACACCGGCACGCCGGCGAACTTGGCCAGCTCCTCGACGATTTCCTGTTCGAAGCCACGGTACTCGATGGCATCGAACATCCGCCCGAGCACGCGAGCGGTGTCTTTCATGCTTTCCTTGTGGCCGATCTGCGACGACACCGGGTCGATGTAGGTGACGTGGGCGCCCTGGTCATGGGCCGCCACTTCGAAGGCGCAACGGGTGCGGGTCGAGGTTTTTTCGAAGATCAGCGCGATGTTCTTGCCTTGCAGGTGCGGACGCTCGGTGCCGGTGTACTTGGCGCGTTTGAGGTCGCGGGACAGGTCCAGCAGGTAGTTGAGCTCGCGAGTGGTGTGGTGCATCAGCGAGAGCAGGCTGCGGTTGCGCATATTGAAAGCCATTTTGGATCTCCTTGGGTTTCGGTTATCCGCCTGCTTCACGCTTTATGGGCGCGAAGCAGGGATAAGCATTAATAGTCGATAGGGTCGCGAATGATCGGGCAGGTCATGCAGTGGCCACCGCCACGGCCGCGTCCCAGTTCGCCGGCGCTGATGGTGATGACTTCCACACCGGCCTTGCGCAGCAGGGTGTTGGTGTAGGTGTTGCGGTCATAACCGATCACCACGCCGGGCTCCACGGCCACCACGTTGTTGCCGTCGTCCCATTGCTCGCGTTCGGCGGCGAAGCTGTTGCCGCCGGTTTCCACCACGCGCAGCGCTTTGAGGTTGAGGGCCTTGGCGACGGTGTCGAGGAAGTTGGTTTCTTCGCGGCGGATGTCGACGCCGCCCGGCTTGCTTTCGTCAGGGCGCAGGGTGAAGGCGACGATCTGGTTCACCACTTCCGGGAAGATCGTGACGAGGTCGCGGTCGCAGAAACTGAACACCGTGTCCAGGTGCATTGCTGCGCGGGACTTCGGCAGGCCGGCGACGATGACTTTCTCCACGGCTTTGTTCTTGAACAGGTTCACCGCCAATTGGCCGATGGCCTGACGGGACGACCGCTCGCCCATGCCGATCAACACCACACCGTTGCCGATTGGCATCACGTCGCCGCCTTCCAGGGTGGCGCTGCCGTGATCCTGGTCCGGGTCGCCATACCAGATTTCAAAATCGGCGTTGGTGAACTGCGGGTGGAATTTGTAGATGGCGGTGGCCAGCAGGGTTTCCTGGCGGCGCGCCGGCCAGTACATCGGGTTCAACGTCACGCCACCGTAGATCCAGCAGGTGGTGTCGCGGGTGAACTGAGTGTTGGGCAACGGCGGCAGAATGAAGCTTGAGTGGCCCAGAAAATCGCGGAACATCTGGATGGTCTTGCCGCCGAAGCTGTCCGGCAAGTCATCGGCGGAGACGCCGCCGATCAGGAACTCGGCGATATGGCGGGGCTCCAGGCTGCGCAGCCACGAACCCACTTCGTTGATCAGGCCGAGGCCGACCGAGTTGGCGGTGACCTTGCGTTCCAGAATCCAGTCGAGGGCTTCGGGGATGGCGACGATGTCGGTCAGCAGGTTGTGCATTTCCAGCACATCGACGTTGCGTTCACGCATTTTGGTGACGAAGTCGAAATGGTCGCGCTTGGCCTGGGCCACCCACAGCACATCATCGAACAGCAGTTCGTCGCAGTTGTTCGGGGTCAGCCGCTGATGGGCCAGGCCGGGGGAGCAAACCATGACTTTACGCAGTTTGCCGGCTTCGGAATGGACGCCGTACTTAACTTTTTCGGTGGTCATTACCGTGATCCTCCAGATAACAAATTACAGGGTCAGGAAGCCGTCATACAGGCCGTAGGCCGCCACCAGGGCGCCGACGATCACTGCGGCGAAAATCAGCTTCTCGACGTTGGTGAAAACCGGTTTGTTGAGTTCCATCTTGGCCTTGGCGAACAGGATCGCGCCGGGGGCATAGAGCAGGGCGGAGAGCAGCAGGTATTTGACGCCGCCGGCATAGATCAGCCAGACCGCGTAAATCAACGCGACGGCACCGATGATCAGGTCTTTGCGGCGTTCGGCCGCGGCGTTTTCATAGCTCTCGCCACGCACCGCCAGCAGCAGCGCGTATGCCGCCGACCACAAGTACGGCACCAGGATCATTGAGGTGGCGAGGTAGATCAGTGACAGGTAAGTGCTGGCCGAAAACAGGGTGATGACCAGAAACAGTTGCACCATCGCGTTGGTCAGCCACAAGGCATTGACCGGCACTTGCTTGGCATTTTCCTTGCGCAGGAACGCTGGCATGGTGTGGTCCTTGGCGGCGGCGAACATGATTTCGGCGCACAACAGCACCCACGACAGCAGTGCTCCCAGTAACGAGATGACCAGGCCGACGCTGATCAGCACCGCGCCCCACGGACCGACCACATGTTCCAGCACGGCTGCCATTGACGGGTTCTGCAGCTTGGCCAGTTCCGGTTGGGTCATGATGCCCAGCGACAGCACGTTCACCAGCACCAGGAACAGCAGCACGGTGATGAAACCGATCACGGTGGCTTTACCGACGTCGCTGCGTTTTTCCGCGCGGGCCGAGAAAATGCTCGCGCCTTCGATGCCGATGAACACCCACACGGTGACCAGCATCATGTTGCGCACCTGGTTCATCACGCTGCCCAGGTCCGGGTTTTTCAGGCCCCAGATGTCGGCCGTGAAGATGTCCAGTTTGAATGCGAAAACTGCGATCAACACAAACAGCAGCAGCGGCACGACCTTGGCGACGGTGGTCACCAGGTTGATGAACGCTGCTTCCTTGATCCCGCGCAGCACCAGGAAATGCACGGCCCAGAGCAGCACCGAAGCGCCGATCACCGCAGCAACTGTGTTGCCTTCGCCGAAGATCGGAAAAAAGTAACCGAGGGTGCTGAACAGCAGAACGAAGTAACCGACGTTTCCCAGCCAGGCGCTGATCCAGTAACCCCACGCGGACGAGAAGCCCATGTAGTCGCCGAAACCGGCCTTGGCGTAGGCGTAGACACCGCCGTCCAGATCAGGCTTTCGATTGGCCAGCGTCTGGAACACGAAGGCCAGCGTCAACATGCCGACGGCGGTGATGGCCCAACCGATCAGCACGGCGCCGACGTCGGCACTGGCGGCCATGTTCTGCGGCAAAGAGAAGATCCCGCCACCAATCATTGAGCCGACAACCAACGCAACCAGTGCACCGAGTTTCAGTTTTCCGGGGGATTCAGACATTGCATGACTCCAATGCAGGAGAAAAGAGACGACAGATTAATTCCGTTAGCCATTCGATCATCTGACATAGATCAGTGCATGCTCACATTCCATTGTTAATGAAAGACTTATGAATCTTTCCCGGGCATAAAGGTATCGCCGGAAAAGCCCATTCCAGAGGCCTCGGATAAGTCAGGCGGGAATAACGGGTATTGCTTGGAGTTTTTACGCTAGTTGGTTTTACGGTTTCCGCAAATTTTTGGACGGTTGTTGCAGTGTCGAATTGATTTATTAGGATCTACAGACAAGACTGCTATTGCCGGCTATGGGCATAGAAGTATCGGCTATAAATAAAAGACGTGAGCTGCCATTAATTAACTAACGTTATTACCGTTTACCTATTTAGTTAAAGTTATCCACTTGTAGCGAGGGAGCTTGCTTCCGCTGGACTGCGAAGCAGTTCCTTTTGTTGAGGTCGTTCCGCAACCCGGCGGGACGGTGCGGCGTTCCGACAAGCACCCCGCCACAGGTTCAGTGCAAGAAAAAGGGAGACGCTGGGATGTCGCAACCGACGCAAAAACTTCCTCTGAGTGCGCTGATCGCGCTGGTGGTGGGATCGATGATTGGCGGCGGGATTTTTTCCTTGCCACAGAACATGGCCGCCCGAGCAGACGCCGGGGCGATCTTGATCGGTTGGGCGATCACCGCCGTGGGCATGCTGACGCTGGCCTTCGTGTTCCAGACGCTGGCCAATCGCAAGCCCGAGCTGGATTCCGGGGTGTATGCCTACGCCAAGGCGGGGTTCGGTGACTACATGGGGTTCTCGTCCGCCTGGGGTTACTGGATCAGCGCCTGGCTGGGCAACGTCGGCTACTTTGTGTTGCTGTTCAGCACCCTCGGTTATTTCTTTCCGGTGTTTGGCCAGGGCAACACGCCCGTTGCCATTGGCTGCGCGTCGGTGCTGCTGTGGGCTGTGCACTTTCTGGTGATGCGCGGGATCAAGGAAGCGACGTTCATCAATCAGCTGACCACCGTGGCCAAGATCGTGCCGCTGATCATGTTCATCGTGATCGCCGCCGTGGCGTTCAAGGCCGACATCTTCACCCGTGACGTCTGGGGCCGCAGCAACCCGAATTTTGGCGGCATCATGGATCAGGTGCGCAACATGATGCTGGTCACCGTGTTCGTGTTTATCGGCATCGAAGGCGCGAGCGTCTATTCAGCGCGGGCGGAGAAACGTTCGGATGTCGGGCGGGCGACGGTCATCGGTTTTCTTGGCGTGCTGGCGCTGTTGGTGCTGGTGAATGTGTTGTCGCTGGGGATCATGAGTCAGCCGGAACTGGCCAACCTGCAGAACCCGTCGCTGGCGGCCGTGCTGGAGCATGTCGTAGGGCCTTGGGGCGCTTTGTTGATCAGCATTGGCCTGGCGATTTCGCTGCTGGGTGCACTGCTGTCCTGGGCGCTGCTCTGCGCCGAGATCCTGTTCGCCACGGCGAAAGACAACACCATGCCGGCCTTCCTGAAAAAGGAAAACGCCAATCATGTGCCGGTCAACGCGCTGTGGCTGACCAACGTGATGATCCAGATTTTCCTGCTGATCACGCTGTTTTCCGCCGGTACCTACACCAGCCTGATCTACCTCGCGTCGTCGATGATCCTGGTGCCGTATCTGTGGTCGGCGGCGTATGCGGTGCTGTTGAGCGGGCGGGGGGAAACCTACGAACACGCTTCGGCGGAGCGCACCAAAGACTTGCTGATTGGCGGCATCGCGCTGAGTTATGCGGTGTGGCTGTTGTACGCCGGCGGGGTGAAGTATTTGCTGCTGTCAGCGTTGCTGTACGCACCGGGGGTGATCTTGTTCGCCAAGGCCAAACATGAGCAGGGTGAACCGCTGTTTACGCCAATCGAGACAGGTATTTTTACCGCTGTCATCAGTGGCGCCGGGCTGGCGGCGTATGGGTTGTACAGCGGCTTGTTGTCGCTGTGAGGTTGTTGCTGGCGTATCGGCCGCCCTATGACTGGCCGGCGATGCTGGGTTTTCTGTCGGCGCGGGCCGTGGTCGGGATGGAAGCGATTGTCGATGGCGTGTACTCGCGCAGCATCGGGTTGAACGGTGTTCACGGTACGTTTTCGATCACGCCGGTGGCGGGCGATGCGTTGCAAGTGACGCTGGATTTTCCTGACGCGGCGGCGGTGCCGGAGATCGTTGCACGGTTGCGGCGAATGTTTGATCTGGATGCGGACCTGCCGACGATCCATCGCCCTTTGAAGACAGATCCGTTGATGGCGCGGTTGATTGCCGAACGGCCGGGGTTGCGGGTGCCGGGGGCGTGGGACGGCCTGGAACTGGCGATTCGTGCGGTGCTGGGTCAGCAGATTACGGTGAGCGCGGCGATCCGGTTGGCGGGGAAACTGGTTGCACAGTATGGACAGCCCTTGGCGTCTGTTTTGCCCGGCGTCACGTCTGTGTTTCCTGAAGCGACCGTTTTGGCAGTGGCGGATCTGGCGACGCTGGGCATGCCGAAAACTCGTGGCCGGACGTTGTCGGGTGTGGCTCAGGCGTTGCTCGATGATCCGCTGTTGTTTGAGCCGGGGCGTGAGGGCGGCGTGGCACGGTTGCTGGCGTTGAACGGGATTGGCGACTGGACGGCGCAGTACATTGCGTTGCGGCAGTTGCGGGAGATGGATGCATTTCCATCGGGGGATGTGGGGTTGATCAAGGCGCTGGTTGCGCTTGAAGGTGAGCGGGTGACGGCTAGGGAGTTGTCGGCGCGGGCTCAGGACTGGCGACCTTTTCGAGGGTATGCGGCGCAGCTTCTTTGGATATCGCTGAGCCGGATGGATTGAGTTGTTTGTTCCGGCCTCATCGCCAGCAGGCTGGCTCCCACAGGTTTTGTGATCGACATAAATCAACTGTCTTGATTGTGATGATTTGGTTTGGCTGGCTCCCACAGGTTTTGTGAATGATGCAGATTCACTGTGGGAGCCAGCCTGCTGGCGATGGGGCCAGAACGGTCACCACCACTGCGCGCGATGGGAACCCAGTTCAGCTGCTGGAAGGGCCCACTGCAACGGTGTTCCGGTGATTTTTAGCGGCACATGCAGCCGATGTGCTGGCCCCCAGGGCGTTTGCTCAACCAACAGGCCTTGATCCTTGTCGTCCTCAGCACGCAGCGTTTCATCCGTTCCTGCACCGTTTTCAATCAACAACTTCGCCGTGCGCGCCAACGACAATCTGGCTGACCCAGCACGTCCCAATAAAGTAATCGCCGCCGCCGCCATCAAGTACCCGGTCGCATGATCCAGCGCTTGCACCGGCAAGGGCATCGGCTTGTCCGCGTTCTTCCACCGCATCCCCGCCTCGGCGATCCCGCTGCTCATCTGCACCAGGCTGTCGAAGCCGCGACGGTTCTGCCACGGACCGCTCCAGCCGTAGGCGTTGAGGCACACATCAACCAGGCCGGGCGCCAGTTTTTGCCGCTCGGCGACACCGTAACCCAACCTTTCCAGTGCGTCGGCGCGGTAGCCGTGGAGCAAAATGTCGGCGTCCTTGAGCAGGCTGTCGAACACGGCTCGATCGTCAGGGTTGTGCAGGTCCAGCCTTGCGCAGCGCTTGCCCAGCGTGACTTCCGGCACCACGCCCGGTTCGTTCCAGGTCGGCGGGTCGATGCGCAAGACATCGGCGCCGAGGCCCGCGAGAAAACGACTGGCAATGGGCCCCGCGAGCACGCGCGTAAGGTCCAGCACTTTGATCCCGGCCAGCGGTTGCGCCACCGAGCCTTTCCAGGATTTCGGTGGTTGCGGGTTACCGGCGCTGAACTGAATCAACGGCTCGGCGTTTACGGCCAAGCCCTGGGGGTGCGCTTGCCATTGCGCCCAGGTACGCATTTCAGCGGCGCAGCCACCGGCGTCGACCACGGCCTGTTCCAGATCGGTTTTCGACCATTGCGCAACCTTGCTCGCCGCGTCTGCGCGGTCGGCACACGCGCCGAGCACGCTTTCGGCGGCGGCGCGATGATGAGGTGCGTTGGTGTGCAGGCGGATCCAGCCATCCTTGGTCGCATAGTCGCCGGCAACCGGGTCCCACAGTGGTGGAACGCTCCAGCCGACGGGGCGGATCGACGTTGCGAACCAGAAGGAGGCCAGGCGCCGGTCGACTTCAAGGTTGGGCAAGCGACCGGTCTGCTGCTGCAGTAATGCGCTGGCAGCCTGGCCGGCGGCGGCGATGCTGGCGCAGGCGAGGTCGGTGACGGCGAACGCCGAGGGCAGGGCGCCACTCGAGGTGAACGGAATCGGGGTGCGGGGCAAGCCGAGTGCGGCTTGAATGGACGTGAGTAAACCAGTCATCGAAGGCCCTCCGGAACGAGAGCCCGATCATAGATCAAAAAAATGCCCGGCCGGATGAAATCCCCAAGTGTCGACCGAACATCTGAACCCGTGGGAGCTGGCTTGCCTGCTCCCACCGTATTGTGTGCGGGTTCTCTACACCCGGAACTGATCCATCAATTTCATCTGGTGGTTGGTCAGGGCGTTGAGCTGGCTGCTGATCTGCGCCGATTCGGTGGCCTGGCCGGTGAGGGTTTCAGTGACGGTGCGGATCGCCGAGACGTTGCGGTTGACCTCTTCGGCCACGGCGCTTTGCTGTTCGGCGGCGCTGGCGATTTGCAGGTTCATGTCGCTGATCACGGTGACCGCGTCGCTGATTTTGCTCAAGGCTTGCACGGCTTGCTGGATCTGCCCGGCGTTGCTGTGGGCCTGGGTCTGGCTCGAATGCATGGTGGCGACCACGCCGCGGGTGCCCGATTGGATGCGTTCGATGACGAGGCGGATTTCTTCCACCGAATCCTGGGTGCGTTTGGCGAGGTTGCGCACTTCGTCGGCCACCACCGCAAAGCCGCGACCGCTTTCCCCGGCACGGGCCGCTTCGATGGCGGCGTTCAGCGCCAGCAAGTTGGTCTGTTCGGCGATGCTGCGGATGACTTCGAGTACCGAACCGATCTGCTCGCTGTTGACCGCCAAGGCTTCGACTTCGGTGACCGCCTTGCTGACTTCGTCGGCGAGTTGATTGATATCGCGAGTGCTGCGTTCGATGATCGACATGCCATCGCGGGCTGATTGATCCGCACCTTTGGCCGCGTTTGCCGCGCTCGAGGCGCTGTTGGCGACATCGTGGGCGGTGGCGCTCATTTCGTTGGAGGCCGTGGCCACCTGGTCGATTTCGCGGAACTGCACCTGCATGCCTTCGCTGGTCTGGCGGGCGATTTCAGAAGACTGGTCGGCGGTGCCACGGGCGTCGGTGATGCTCTGTTTGATCTGGGCGATGGTCGGTTGCAGCTTGTCGAGGAAACGGTTGAACCAGCTGACCAGTTCCCCCAGTTCATCTTTCTTGCTGTAGTGCAGACGCTGCGTCAGGTCGCCGTCGCCACTGGCAATTGCCTTGAGCATCTCGGCCACGCTGTTGATCGGCCGGGTCACGCCCGATGCGGTGAGCCAGATCAGCAACAGACCGACGAGGCCGGCGCCGACGGCCACCAGCACCGCTTTGATCGTGCCGCTTTGCTGGGCGTCATCGAGGACCGCTTGCAGCTTCACCGAATCGGCCAGCAGCACTTGTTTCGGCAGGTCGATCACCACGCCCCAGGCTCTGGAGTCACTGATCGGGCTGACCGGGTACACCGCACGAATCAAATCACCTTGTTCGAGAATTTTCGGTGCGCCACCGCTGAGCAATTGCAGGACATCCTTGCCCTCTGCACCCAGGGTGTCGCCGATACTTTTGCCGACCTTGCTCGCGTCGATGCTGTAACCGGCGAGCACGCCGCTGCCGGAGACAATCAGCATGTGCCCGGCGTTGTTGAACAGGTCACGCTGGGAATCGACAGCCGCGGCCTGCAGCGCGTCGAGGGCGATGTCCACACCGACCACGCCGATGGATTTGCCGTCCACCAGCAGCGGGACGGAAATGGTGGTCATCAGCATTTCCTTGCCGCCGACGGTGTCGGCGTACGGGTCCAGCAGGCAGGTACGCTTGCTGTCGCGAGGGCAGGTGTACCAGCTGTTGTAAGGCGTGCCGCTGAGGCTCAAGGTGGTTTTGGTCATGTCGTCTTCGACCATGATCGTGTTGAGCGCGGCACCGCCGGCGCGGCTCCAGTAACTGGCGAAACGACCGGCTTCGTTGGACTGGCGAGCGGCGTCATTGGCGAACTCGCTGTCCTTGCCGTCCAGGCCGTTGGGCTCGAACGCCAGCCAGATCCCCAGCACTTTGCTATTGCGCTCGAACGCGGTTTTCAGGCTCTGGTTCAACTCTTCACGCAGGGCACCGGCTTCAAGCGAACGCTTGGCCGCCATGTTGCGCATGTCCTTGATCTGGTCCGCCAGGGCGGTCACCACCAGCAGGCTTTCGCCGAACGTTTTCTGCACCCGCACCGCCTGCTCGGCGGCCTTGGCCTGAAGCAGGTCCTGCACGCTGTCGGTGAGCATTTTGCTGCTGGAGGTGCTGACCAGTTCGTCGTTCTGGTTGGTCTCGTAGAAGTTCATGCTGACGATCAGGGCGATCACGCCCAGGAGGCAGAGTCCGGAGAGCAGAACGATTTTCAGGCGGATGGACAGAGAGTCGAACATAGGACGAGCTCGCAAATGAATGAGGTGGTGACTGTGAGTCGAGGTCGACCCGGTTCGCCAAATCCATTCAGCGCCATTCATTGCAATCGGCGAGGGGCGGGGATGCATGATGGTGGCTCCGACGAACGGTCATGGTTTAACGTTTGCGCGGAAAAATGTGCCGAAAAGCGGCGTAAAACGGAGGAAAATCGCGGTGTTGTCAGGAGGGTGACGGCATTGATTCCGGGCGTGACCAGATCCACAGATTGCCCAGGCTCATGCCGGCGATGGCGAGGTAAACCGGCCAGCCGTGATCGAGCATGAGCCACATCACAGCGGCGCACAGCAGCATGCTGAGGGTGGCGCTGACCTTGGCGCGACGTGCGACGATCTTGCCGTTGCGCCAGTTGCAGAGGATAGGACCGAACAATCGGTGGTGTTCCAGCCAGGCGCTCAGGCGCGGCGAACTCCTGGTCGCGGCCCAGGCGGCCAGCAGGATGAACTCGGTGGTGGGCAGGCCGGGGACGACGATGGCGACCAGGCCGATACCCAGACTGATGTAAGCCAGTAGACCGAAGAGAAGGCGGGCGAGTTTGTTGGGAACGGGTAGAGGCATGGGCTCGGGCGAACGCGTGTCAGGCTTGATGGAGAATCTTGCGAGTTGCTCAGTTTCTGTGGGAGTGGGCTTGCCCGCGATGGCGGCTTAACATTCAACACAGAGGCTGAATGTTATATCGCTTTCGCGGGCAAGCCCCCGCAAGGGCGTGCATTCAGTCAGGCGAGTTCGGGGGTGGTGGCGTAAGCCTGTTCAAGCAACACGGTGAACCGGTTGAACGCAGCGATGGCGCCTTTATCCAGCTCGGCCTCTTCCTGCTCGGTGAACTCCAGGCCATCCAGGGTCTTGACGAAGCTTTTCCAGCCTTCGGCGCGGCCACCGGCCGGTTCGCCGAGGTGACGGGCGCCGAAGGTTTCGCTCAGGCCCAGGCCGACCGCACGTTTGATCAGGAACGCTGCGCCAAGCTTCGAGCCTTCGGAAACAAACAACCACCCCAATGCTTCGGCCTTGCCCGGATTCTTCACTGCGCCCGCGACGGGCGCCGGCACTTCGGTTTCCAGATCGGCCAGGTCAGCCTTGGCCGCTTCGGCACGGCAGCGTGCCGCCAGATCAGGAATGATGGCGATCAGTTCGGCATCGTTGTACAGCCCCACCAGTTCCGACTGGAACCAATACTGCGCCACCACGAAACGGGCGAAACTGGCCTGGGTTTCGAACTGCGCGTGGGCTTTGACCAGCTCATCGAGTCTGGTGTGGGGTTCGTTGGTGATCTGGTTCAAACGTTGCGAACGCAAAGCCGGGCGTTGAGCAGTGTCCTGGGTCGTCATGAGAAATCCTTGAAGAAAAGAGGCGCCTGGTAACGAGACGAACAGGAAGGCGCCTGAGCGTAAAAAAAACTCACTGTGCGGCTCTATAAAATGCCGCGCAGCGAGAGGGCAGGATCAGATGTCCCAGACCACGTTGACGGCAAAGTTGCGCCCCGGCTGAGTCAGGCGATCCAGGTTGGCCGGGCTGATGACCGACGCCTCGCCGACGCCGTCGTAACCGCGCACGTCATCCCACAGCCAGTACTTCTTGTCGGTCAGGTTGTAGACCCCGGCGCTGACAGTCACGTCGTCGGTCACCTTGTAGAAGCCGGTCAGGTCCAGCACGCCGAAACCCGGCGATTTGAACTGGCTGCTGACGCCGTCCGGCGACTTGAATGTGCTGTCGTCGACACGATCCTTCTTTTTCACCAGCGTCCAGCTGAGCAAGCCACCGTAGTTGTCCTGGTCGTAACCGAGGCCGAACACACCGGTCAGCGGGTTGACGCTGTTGATCGGTTCACCGTTGTCGTTGTTGCGACCGTAGGCATAGGCCACCGAGCCTTGGGTATACAGCCCTTGTGGCGCGCCGAATACGTCGAGGTTCAGACGGCCCTTGACCTCTGCGCCCTTGATGGTGGCGTGCTTGATGTTGGCGCTCTGGAAAGTCAGCTCGCTGTAACCGGGGGTGATGGCGTCCTCTTCGATGAAATCGCGGTACTTGTTGTAGAACACGGCGACATCAAAGGAGCCGGATTCGAATTGACCGCGCAGGCCGGTCTCGAAACCTTTGCTGGTTTCCGGCTCGAGGTTCGGGTTCGGTTCCACGCGATACCCGGTGGTGGTGTTCTCGAAGCGCCCGAACAGTGCCTTGGCCGTCGGCGTGCGGAAGCCTTCGGCGTACTGGCCGTACCAGGTGTAGTGGTCGGTCAGGGCGTAGGTCAGACCGAATTTCGGCGACACGCGGTGCCAGGTCTTGGTGTCGTCACTGACAGTACCGCCAGGGGTAGCCGCCACCGTATTCATGAATTCCTGGGTGATGTGCGGCTTGAGCTGGGTGTAGTCGTAGCGCAGGCCCGGCAGGAAGGTCCATTTGTCCCAGCTGATCTGATCCTGGGCAAACAGGCTGTAGGTATTGACGGTCGGGTCCGGGAAGTCGCTGGATTTTTTCAGGACATCCAGTGGGCTGACGGCACCGACGACGCGGCAGGTACCAAAGGACTGGTAGCAGGTGCCGTTGCCGCTGCGCGAACCGGTGACTTTCTGTTGCTTGATCGTGGTGCCGTAGGTCAGCAGGTGCTCGGTGTCGGCAATGCTGAAAGCCTTGTCCAGTTGTGCGTCAAACACCCACTGCTTTTCTTCGTAGAGGGTTTCCCGGGTGCGCAACACTTTGCGCGAGAACGGGAAGTAGAACTCTTCGGTGCTCTGGTCCGTTTTGGCGACCTGATGGTTCAGGCTCCACTTGACGTTGTCGACCAGCAGGCTGTCGAGGGCGAAGCTGTGTTCCAGGCCGAAACGCTCGCGGGTGACGGTGTCATTGCCGGTGCGCCACTGGTACATGCCGCCGGGCAGCGTACTGTTCGGAACGGTCGGTGCGCCTTGGAAGTAAGGACCGCCGTAGGCACTTTTCTGATCGGTGTCACGATCGTCCTTGTACTTTTCGTAGGTCAGGCCCAAACGCGAATCTTCGTTGTAGTTCCAGCCGATCTTGGCCAGCACGTTGCTGGTGCGCACGTCTTCCGGGTTGGCGGCGGTGCGCGCCAGGCCGGTGCCGTTGTGGCTGCCGTAGGATTCGGTTTCGTGACCGTCGCGTTGGCTGTAATGCAGCAAGCCATCGAACTGGTCGGCGCGACCGGCCACGGTGGCAGACTTCAGCCAGCTGTCGTCGGCGGAGCTGTAGCCGGTTTTCAGGCGGGCGCCGACGTCCTTGCCGGGCTTGATGATGTCGTCCGGGTCGAGGGTGAAATAGCTGACCGCGCCACCGATGGCGTTGCTGCCATAGAGCACCGAGGCCGGACCACGCAGGATTTCGACGCGCTTGATGATCTCCGGGTCGACGTAGTTGCGCTGGGTCTTGGCGTAGGGGCCGTTGAAGAAATCGTTCGGCACTTCGACGCCATCGACCTGGGTCAGGATCCGGTCACCGTCGATGCCACGGATGTTGTAGCCACTGATCCCGCCGCGCTGACCGGCGCCACCCACCGAAACACCGGGTTCGTAGCGCACCAGATTCTTGATGGTGTTGACGTTGTTGCGGTCCAGCTCTTCGCGGGTGTGAACAGTGACGGTGCCTGGCACGCTTTCGACGCTTTGTTCCTGGCGAGTGGCGCTGATGGTCACCTGTTGCAGGTTGAGGGCGCCGCTGCTCTGGCGCTTCTCCAGGACGATGTTGTTGTTGCCCAGTTTGCGATAGCTCAGTTGGGTCCCCACCAACAGGCGATCCAGGGCTTTCTCCGGCGACAGGGACCCGCGCACGCCCGGCGATGCCACGCCTTGCCCCAGCTCCGCCGGCAAGCCGACCTGCCAGCCCGTCACGGCAGTAAAGGCATTGAGTGCCGAGACCAGCGACTGTTGCGGGATGGCGAACGCGTAATCGCCCATGTTGCGTGTCGGCTGCTCAGGGGCGGTGGCGGCCATGAGCGGCGCGCTGCCGGCCATGAGGATCGCGGCGGTCAACAGCGAGAGCACGCGGGACGGTGAAGAGGAGTGGCGGGTAAGGCGAGAGGACATCGATAGCGCTCCGTGTCGCACGAATCTTTATAGGTGCTGACTGGCATCTGAAGATGCGAATCAATTGCATTGGCTATAACGAGACGTACGGGCTTCGGCTATCGAGTAAAAATAATTCTCATTTAGTTCAGGATCACCAGCGCCGGGAATTCCTGGAGCCTCGCCGAGGTGATGTGCGCCAGCGAGCGGACCACGTCCAGCGGCTGGTCGAGACGGTAATTGCCGGTTACGGCGACGTCTGCCAACTGTTCGTTGGTGTTGATGATCCAGCCCGGGTAGTAGCGCCGCAGCTCCGCCAGCACCTGGCTTAGCGGGCAATTCTCGAACACCAGTCGGCCCTGGACCCAGGCCAGGTCCGTCGCGGCATCGAGCTTGGCGGGCCGGTCGAAACCGTTGGGGCCGATGCGGATGCTTTCGCCGGCGGACAAGCGGATTCGCGCGTCGTCGCGAGTCGCGCGCAAATCGACATCGCCGCGCTGCACGCGAACCTGGGTCACGCCATCGAGGTAACGCACGGCGAACGCCGTGTCGTGCACGCTGGCCTTCACCGGGCCGGCATCGATTTCCAATGGCTGGCCGAGACGGGCCGGCACGTCGAAAAACGCTTCGCCCTGATACAAGCGGGCGACACGCCTTTGATCATTGATAGTGCTGGAGAACGCCGAATTGGTATTGAGCAGGACCTTCGAGCCGTCTTCCAGTTGCAGGCGCTGACGTTCACCGACCACGGTCAAGTGATCGGCCTGAAGGCGCATCGGCAAACTGCTGAAGCTGAACAAACCGAGGATCAGCACGGCAGCGGTGGCCAACGGTTTCCAATGCGGGCGCAGGCGCGACAGCACGGTCACCTTGGGTGGCAGGGTGGCCAGGTTTTGCGCACAGTGCACGACTTGCGGGCCATCCCAGATTGCCTGGGCCTTGGCGAACGCCTCGGCATGCAAGGGGGCGGCGTCCAGCCATTCGTGGAACTGGCGAGCCTGTTCTTCGCTCGGACTGCCCATGACGATCAACCAGTCCAAAGCCTGGTCCATCGCGCTTGCGGCGTCCCGCGCCGGGGAGGGCGGAGGGGAGCGGTGGGTGTCCGTCACGGTGTTTCCTCGGCGGTGTCTGTGCACGGCTGTTTTTTAGTGAAGCCTGAAAACGGGCAAGGGTAGCAAAGCCTGGCGTGCTCAGTCGCCGTTTAACCGCTCGGCGACACCGATGCAGATGGCCATGATCAGCTTCAACTCCTTTTGCACGGTGCTCAACGACACACCGAGCTTCTCGGAGATCTCCAGATAACTGTGCCCGTGCAGGCGACTGAGGATGAAGATCTGTTGCTGGCGGGCACTGAGTTCACCGAGGCTCACGTTCAAACGCTCCAGCAATTGTTCGGCATGGGCGGCGTCCTCGGCACTGCTGGCGGGGGCGGCGATACTTTCCACCACGTCCGCCGGCACGTCGTCGAGCATCGTGCGGGACTGAATGCGCCGCGCACGCAAATGGTCCAGCGCCAGGTTGCGGGCGGTCTGGAAAACGAAGGGTTCAAGGTGATCGATGGATCGCTCGCCGAGCGCTCGGGTCACGCGCAGGTAGGTTTCCTGCAGCAGGTCTTCGGCGGTGCTGTGATTGTTGACCATCCGCTCCAATGTGCGCAGCAAGGAAACCCGCTGGGCGATGAAGACGTGATTGAAGAGCGATTGACTCACGGGGGGACCTGATCCATTTCGAGCAAATGATAATGCTTATCATCCGCTCGAGTGGTCAAGTATTCATTTGTGAAGGTTTAAGCTCGGCCCAGCAAATAAGTCGCGTAATCGGGGATGCGTTGTGAGTGCGCCTGCTCCATCAGTGGACTGCTGAGCAGGTAGTCGGCGCTGCATTCGTTGCAGGCCACCGGAATGTTCCAGACCGCAGCAACCCGTAGCAACGCCTTGATGTCCGGGTCGTGGGGTTGCGGTTCGAACGGGTCCCAGAAGAACACCAGCATGTCGACCCGCTGTTCGGCGATTCGCGCGCCGAGTTGCTGGTCGCCGCCCAATGGACCGCTGATCATGCTCTCCACCGGCAGGTCGAGGCGTTGTTGCAACAACAGCCCTGTGGTGCCAGTGGCGACCAGCTCATGTTGAGCGAGCTTGTCTTTGTGCCGCTCGGCCCAGTCCAGCAAAAACACCTTGCAGTGGTCATGGGCGACCAGGGCGATACGCTTGCGCGCCGCCACGGTCTTTTGCGTAAAGCTGATTCCGATCATGGGTGCTGCTCCAGGACGTAATGAACGACGCAATACCTGTAGGAGCTGCCGCAGGCTGCGATCTTCTGATCTTGATTTTCAGCAATCCCGAAAAGATCAAGATCAAGAGATCGCAGCCTGCGGCAGCGCCTACTCGTAAGCTTTGCTTACTCGGCGTTGCACAGCGCCAGGCAGTTATCGAGCATGCGGTTGGAGAAGCCCCATTCGTTGTCGTACCAGGCCAGTACCTTGAGCAGCTTGCCGCTGGACTTGGTGTGGTTGGCGTCGAAAATCGACGACAGCGGGTTGTGGTTGAAGTCGCTGGAGACCAGCGGCAGGGTGTTGTAGCCCAGAATTTTCGAATGCTGGCTGGCTTCCTTGAGCAGCGCGTTCACTTCATCGGCCGACGCTTCGCGTTTCAGTTGCACGGTCAGGTCCACCAGCGAGACGTTGATCACCGGAACGCGCACGGCCATGCCGGTCAGTTTGCCCGCCAGTTCCGGCAGCACCAGGCCGACCGCTTCAGCGGCGCCGGTCTTGCTCGGGATCATGTTCTGAGTGGCCGAACGGGCGCGGTACGGGTCGGTGTGATAGACGTCGGTCAGGTTCTGATCGTTGGTGTAGGCGTGAATCGTGGTCATCAGGCCGCTTTCAATGCCCAGCTCGCGGTGCAGGACCTGAGCCACTGGCGCCAGACAGTTGGTGGTGCACGACGCGTTGGAAATAATCTGGTGGGATTGGCGCAATATGTCGTGGTTAACCCCATAAACCACGGTGGCGTCGGCGCCTTTGGCCGGGGCCGAGATGATTACTTTGCGTGCGCCGGCCGTAATATGCGCAGCGGCTTTGGCCCGGTCGGTGAACAAACCGGTGCATTCGAACACGACGTCAATCTTTTCAGCGGCCCAGGGCAGCTCGGCCGGGTTGCGAATGGCACTGACAGCAATACGGTCGCCGTTGACGGTCAGGCTTTCCTGATCGTGCTGGACATCGGCATCGAACGTGCCGTGAACGGTGTCGTACTTGAGCAGATGGGCATTGATTGCGCTGTCGCCCAGATCGTTGATAGCCACGATCTGCAGATCCTGGCGATAGCCTTGGGTATACAGTGCGCGCAGGACGTTGCGGCCAATTCGGCCAAAACCATTGATTGCGATTCGAAGAGTCATTTAACAGGGCCGCCGTCGTTTTGTTGTTGGAATTACAAGATTATTCGCATAAAAATAGAAAACAAGCCTTTTTAATGGCAATATTTTGTTCAATCTACAACGAGTGACCTGAATCAACTGGTCCGACCGATCAAGAAAACCGTCTGTCATCCCGACAACAACGGCTCTTGCTCAGCATAGACAATCAGGTCGCCACATCCGTTAGCCTGGAGTTCTACACATGCATCCCCGCGTCCTTGAGGTCACCGAACGGCTTATCGCCCGCAGCCGCGCAACCCGCGAGGCTTACCTTGCGCTCATTCGCGGTGCAGCCAGCGACGGTCCGATGCGCGGCAAGCTGCAATGCGCCAACTTCGCCCATGGCGTGGCCGGCTGCGGCACTGAAGACAAGCACAGCCTGCGGATGATGAACTCCGCAAACATTGCGATTGTTTCGTCATATAACGACATGCTTTCGGCGCACCAGCCGTACGAAGTCTTCCCTGAACAGATCAAGAAAGCCCTGCGCGAGATTGGCTCTGTCGGCCAGTTCGCCGGTGGCACCCCGGCCATGTGCGATGGCGTGACCCAGGGCGAGCCGGGCATGGAACTGAGCCTGCCGAGCCGTGAAGTGATCGCGCTGTCCACCGCTGTTGCCCTTTCCCACAACATGTTCGACGGCGCGCTGATGCTCGGCATCTGCGACAAGATCGTCCCGGGCCTGATGATGGGTGCGCTGCGTTTCGGTCATCTGCCGATGATCTTCGTGCCGGGCGGGCCGATGGTCTCGGGCATCTCCAACAAGCAGAAAGCCGATGTGCGCCAGCGCTATGCCGAAGGCAAGGCCACTCGCGAAGAGCTGCTGGAATCGGAAATGAATTCCTATCACAGCCCCGGCACCTGCACTTTTTACGGCACCGCGAATACCAACCAGCTGCTGATGGAAGTCATGGGTCTGCACTTGCCGGGCTCGTCTTTCGTCAACCCGAACACGCCACTGCGCGATGCCCTGACCCGCGAAGCGGCGCATCAAGTGACGCGCCTGACCAAGCAGAATGGCAACTTCATGCCGATCGGCGAAATCGTCGATGAGCGTTCACTGGTCAACTCCATCGTGGCACTGAACGCCACTGGCGGTTCGACCAACCACACCTTGCACATGCCGGCCATCGCCATGGCCGCCGGTATTCAATTGACCTGGCAGGACATGGCCGACCTCTCCGAAGTCGTGCCGACCCTGAGCCACGTCTACCCGAACGGCAAAGCCGACATCAACCACTTCCAGGCCGCGGGCGGCATGTCGTTCCTGATCCGCGAGCTGCTGGACGCCGGTCTGCTCCACGAAAACGTCAACACGGTCCTGGGCCATGGCCTGAGCCGCTACACCCAGGAACCGTTCCTCGATAACGGTGAGTTGGTCTGGCGCGAAGGCGTGACCGAAAGCCTCGACGAAACCATCCTGCGTCCAGTCGCTCGAGCGTTCTCGCCTGAGGGCGGTTTGCGGGTGATGGAAGGCAACCTCGGTCGCGGCGTGATGAAAGTCTCGGCGGTGGCACTGGAAAACCAGATCGTCGAAGCACCGGCAATGGTGTTCCAGGATCAGCAGGACCTGGCCGATGCGTTCAAGGCCGGTTTGCTGGAGAAAGATTTTGTCGCGGTGATGCGCTTCCAGGGCCCGCGCTCCAACGGCATGCCGGAACTGCACAAGATGACGCCGTTCCTTGGCGTGCTGCAGGATCGCGGCTTCAAAGTCGCGCTGGTCACCGACGGGCGCATGTCCGGTGCGTCGGGGAAAATCCCGGCGGCGATTCACGTCAGCCCTGAAGCTCATGTGGGCGGTGCTTTGGCGCGGGTGCAAGAGGGCGATATCATTCGCGTCGATGGCGTCAAAGGCACCCTGGAGCTTAAGGTGGACGCCGACGAATTCGCGGCGCGCGAACCTGCCAAGGGCCTGCTGGGCAACAACATTGGCAGCGGTCGTGAGCTGTTTGGTTTCATGCGCATGGCCTTCAGCTCCGCAGAGCAGGGCGCCAGCGCCTTTACTTCTGCCCTGGAGACGCTTAATTGAAACTGGCTTTGGTCGGTGACATCGGTGGGACCAACGCACGATTCGCGTTGTGGAAAAACCAGCAACTGGAATCGGTCCAGGTGCTGGCGACGGCCGATCACGCCAGCCCGGAAGAGGCGATTGCGATCTACCTGGGCGGGCTCGGTCTGGCGCCGGGTTCGATCGGTTCGGTGTGCCTGTCGGTGGCGGGACCGGTGAGCGGTGATGAATTCAAGTTCACCAACAATCACTGGCGCCTCAGCCGCAAGGCGTTTTGCCAGACCTTGCAGGTCGATCAACTGCTGCTGGTCAATGACTTCTCGGCGATGGCGCTGGGCATGACCCGTTTGCAACCGGGCGAATTCCGCGTGGTGTGCGAAGGCACGCCGGAACCGTTGCGGCCGGCGGTGGTGATTGGTCCCGGCACGGGCCTGGGCGTTGGCACCTTGCTCGACCTGGGCGAGGGCCGTTTTGCTGCGTTACCGGGCGAGGGTGGTCACGTCGATTTGCCATTGAGCAGCCTGCGTGAAACGCAATTGTGGCAGCACATCTTCAATGAGATTGGGCATGTCAGCGCTGAAACGGCGTTGAGCGGCGGCGGCTTGCCGCGCGTCTATCGGGCGATTTGTGCGGTGGACGGGCACACGCCTGTGCTCGAAACGCCGGAAGCGATTACCGCTGCCGGTCTGGCGGGTGATCCGATTGCGCTGGAAGTGCTGGAGCAGTTCTGCTGCTGGCTCGGTCGAGTGGCCGGCAACAACGTACTGACTACGGGTGCACGAGGCGGTGTTTACATCGTTGGTGGGGTGATTCCACGGTTTGCCGATTTTTTCATTGAAAGCGGTTTTGCCCGGTGTTTTGCTGACAAAGGCTGCATGAGCCATTACTTCAAGGGGATTCCGGTGTGGCTGGTGACAGCACCGTATTCCGGGCTGGTGGGCGCGGGTGTGGCGCTGGAACAATCCAGCCTCGCCTGAAAAAAATAACGTGTGGCAAGGGAGCTCGCTCCCGCAGGGGTGCGCAGCAGCCGCAAAACCTGACACCAGGCGTCGTCAGTCAGGCTGTAATCATCAGGTTTGGCAGCGCTTCGCGCTCCAGCGGGAGCAAGCTCCCTCGCCACAAATGCTTACTCGTTTTCAAATCTTCATCAGGCATAATCCGCCCAATTCCAATAACAAGGACGCCGCCCCGTGAGCTCAGTCAACAAGTCGATTTTGTTGGTCGATGACGATCAAGAGATACGCGAGTTGCTGGACACCTACCTGACCCGCGCGGGTTTTCAGGTGCGCACCACGCCCGACGGCGCCGGTTTCCGCCAGGCGCTGAACGAGGCGCCGAGCGATCTGGTGATCCTCGACGTGATGCTGCCCGACGAAGACGGCTTCAGCCTCTGCCGCTGGATCCGCCAGCACCCGCGGCAGGCGCAGGTGCCAATCATCATGCTCACCGCCAGCTCCGATGAAGCCGACCGCGTCATCGGCCTGGAACTGGGCGCCGACGACTACCTCGGCAAGCCCTTCAGCCCCCGTGAATTGCAGGCGCGCATCAAAGCCTTGTTACGTCGTGCGCAGTTCGGTCAGGAGCGTTCCGGCAGTGAAGTACTGGCGTTCGATGACTGGCGGCTGGACATGGTCAGCCATCGGCTGTTCCACATCGATGGCGAGGAAGTGATTCTGTCCGGCGCCGATTTCGCCCTGCTGAAACTGTTCCTCGATCACCCCCAGGAAATCCTCGACCGCGACACCATCGGCAACGCCACCCGTGGCCGCGACCTGATGCCGTTGGACCGGATCGTCGACATGGCGGTCAGCCGTTTGCGCCAGCGCCTGCGCGATACCGAAAAACCGCCGCGGCTGATCCGCACGGTGCGTGGCAGCGGCTACCAACTGGCAGCCAATGTGGTTGCCAGCAATGGTCACTGAGTTTTTCCGCAAGCTTGCGGCCAAGGTGCCCGTGCCACGTTCGCTGCTCGGGCGGATGTTGTTGCTGACGTTGCTGGCGGTGCTGTTCGCCCAGGCGTTGTCGAGTGTGATCTGGGTTTCGCAACTGCGCGCTACACAGCTCGAAGGCCTGGTCACCAGCGCCCGCAGCCTCGCCCATTCGATGACCGCCAGTGTCAGTTATTTCCGCTCGTTGCCGGTTGCCTTCAGGCCGCTGGTGCTTGACCAGTTACGCAGCATGGGCGGCACCCGTTTTGTCGTGACCCTCAACGACAAACCCTTGGGCATGGATGTGCTGCCGGTCACCCCGCGCAAAGAAGCGGTGCTCAAGGCGGTGGATCAGGTGTTGCGCGATTCCCTCGGCCACGACACGGATATTTCGGTGACCTTCGTCAGCCCCGAGGATCTGCGGATCTTCAATAGCGGCCTGAAACTCGATGAGCTGCCGCGTTCCTGGGCGCATTACGCACTGACCCTGGAGCCAGTGAACCCGCCGGTGCTGGTCACGCAAATCCAGATGGCGCCGGGGGAATGGCTGTACATCGCTTCGCTGCTGCCCGAGCCGTACACCAGCCTTGAGGAGCAAGGTCTGCCAGCGCAACAAGTCTGGTTCATCGTCCTCACGAGCGGTTTCTTGCTGTTGTTCATCGGCCTGCTGGTGCATTGGCAAAGTCGTCCGCTCAAACGCCTGGCGCGGGCAGCGCGAGACATGTCCCTCGGTGCCGAGGTCGAACCGGTGCCCGAGGGCGGCGGCAGTGAAGTGGTTGAAGTGGGCCGCGCTTTCAATGCCATGCGCGAGCGCATCAGCCGTTACTTGACTGAACGCAGCCAGTTGTTCAGCGCGATCTCCCATGATTTGCGCACACCGATTACCCGCTTGCGGCTAAGGGTTGAATTGCTCGAAGACGAAAAGCTGCAAGCCAAGTTCGGGCGCGATCTGGATGAGCTGGAGCTGCTGGTCAAAGGCGCGTTGCAATGCGTGAAAGACACCGACATCCACGAAAACATCGAACCGGTAGACCTCAACCATGTGCTCGATTGCCTGGTGGAGCCGTACCTGGCGCCCAACGGCAATGGTCGCGTGACCCAGCAGGGGCGGGCGCTGGCGGCGTATCCGGGCAAGCCGCTGGCGCTCAAGCGTTGCATCGGCAACCTGATCGACAATGCCCTGAAGTACGGACAGAACGCGCACTTGCATATCGATGACGACGAGAACGCATTTGTCCTGCATGTCGATGACGAAGGTCCGGGTGTGCCGGAGCAGCGTCTGGAGCAGGTGTTCGAGCCGCACTTTCGCCTGGCCGGGCAGCAGCAGGGTTATGGGTTGGGGTTGGGGATTGCGCGCAACATTGCCCATAGCCATGGCGGGGAAGTCAGCCTGCAGAATTTGCGTGAAGGTGGATTGCGGGTGACCTTGCAGTTGCCGCGCTCAGTCGATTGACACCGACCCTGTGGCGAGGGAGCTTGCTCCCGCTGGACTGCGCAGCAGTCCCTATTTTTTTGTGGGCGCTTCGCACCCCAGCGGGAGCAAGCTCTCTCGCCACAGGTGATCACTCGCTGCAGTGAATGTCACCACCCGGTGACATAACTCGCCCCCTTCGTTACAAGCCCGTCCCCGCCCGTTGTTTAGACTGCCCGCAGTCATAACAACAAAAAAGGCACCCCATGGACACCTTCCAACCCGCCTTCAGCAGTTGGCTGAACGCACCGGCCCATCAGCAATGGCTCGCTACCGAAGGCCTGCGCATGCTGGCGTTTGCCAAGGCCTCGAAGCTCCCCGAAGGCTTCGGCAATCTCGATGAAAAAGGCCGCCTCCCGGCCAACGCCCACGCCGAAACCATGAACACCGCGCGCATGACCCACAGCTTTGCCATGGCGCATATCCAGGGCCTGCCGGGTTTCGCCGAGCTGGTGGATCACGGCGTCCAGGCACTCAGCGGCCCGTTGAAGGATGTCGAACACGGCGGCTGGTTCGCCACCCCCGAACACCGCGACGGCAACAGCGGCAAAGCGGCGTACCTGCACGCGTTTGTCGCCCTCGCTGCCAGTTCTGCGGTAGTCGCGCAACGCCCCGGCGCGCAAGCCTTGCTCGATGACGCGATCAACATCATCGACGCGCATTTCTGGAGCGAGGAGGAGGGCGCGATGCGTGAATCCTTCAACCGCGACTGGAGTGAAGAAGAACGCTACCGCGGTGCCAACAGCAACATGCACGCCACCGAAGCCTTCCTCGCATTGGCCGATGTCACTGAAGACAACCGCTGGTTGTGCCGCGCGCAACGGATCGTCGAGCGCGTGATCCATGGTCACGCCGCCGCCAACGATTACCTGGTGGTCGAGCATTTCGACCACGACTGGCAGCCGCTGCGCGAGTACAACCATGACAACCCGGCCGACGGTTTTCGTCCTTACGGCACCACGCCAGGCCACGGTTTCGAATGGGCGCGGCTATTGCTGCACCTCGAAGCGGCGCGGGTGCAGGCGGGGATGCTGACGCCGGGCTGGCTTGCCACCGAGGCGCAAAAACTCTTCGAACACAACTGCCGTCACGGCTGGGAAATCGATGGTCTGCCGGGGATTGTCTACACCCTCGACTGGGACAATCGCGCGGTGGTTCGCCATCGCCTGCACTGGACCCATTGCGAAGCCAGCGCCGCCGCCAGCGCGTTGCTCAAACGCACGGGCGAGGCGCACTACGAAACCTGGTACCGACTGTTCTGGGACTTTTGTGACCGTCATTTCATCGATCGATGCGATGGCAGTTGGCACCATGAACTCGATCCGCAGAACCGTCCGAGTGCGGATATCTGGGCCGGTAAACCCGATCTCTATCACGCCTGGCAAGCCGTGCTGATTCCGCGCCTGCCACTGGCGCCGAGCATGGCCAGTGCCTTGGCGAGGTTGTCCCAGAGCGGTTCTATGTAACCATGCGGTGACATTCACGCGTCCCTTCGTTACCTGCGAGGGGATGACTCCTGTTTAAAATCCTATGCAGCGCAAGCACCAGACTTGCATGCATAACAACAAGAAAGGTAATTCTAGATGAATGCGATTTCTCGCCTCGCTACTGTCATTTCTCTTGCCTCATTGCTTCCAATCTCTGCATTCCCCCTCAGTGCACTTGCCGCCGATTCCAAGGGTTCGGTAGAAGTCGTTCACTGGTGGACCTCCGGCGGCGAAAAGGCTGCGGTCGATGTGCTCAAGGCCCAAGTCGAAAAAGACGGCTTCACCTGGAAGGACGGCGCTGTTGCCGGTGGTGGCGGTGCGACGGCCATGACCGTGCTCAAAAGCCGCGCCGTTGCCGGTAACCCGCCGGGCGTAGCGCAGATCAAAGGTCCGGACATCCAGGAATGGGCGTCCACCGGCTTGCTCGATACCGACGTCTTGAAAGACACCGCTAAATCCGAGAAGTGGGACAGCCTGCTCGACAAGAAAGTCTCCGATACCGTGAAATACGAGGGTGACTACGTGGCCGTGCCGGTGAACATTCACCGGGTCAACTGGCTGTGGATCAACCCGGAAGTCTTCAAGAAAGCCGGGATCGAAAAAGCCCCGACCACCCTTGAAGAGTTCTACGCCGCTGGCGACAAACTCAAGAAAGCAGGCTTCATCGCCCTTGCCCACGGCGGCCAGCCTTGGCAGGACAGCACCGTGTTCGAAGCGGTGGTGCTTTCGGTCATGGGCGTCGACGGCTACAAGAAAGCCCTGGTGGACCTGGACAACGCTGCGCTGACCGGCCCTGACATGGTCAAGGCGCTGACCGAGCTGAAGAAAGTCGCGACCTACATGGACGTCGATGGCAAAGGCCAGGACTGGAACCTGGAAGCGGCCAAGGTCATCAACGGCAAGGCCGGCATGCAGATCATGGGTGACTGGGCCAAGAGCGAGTGGACAGCGGCCAAGAAAGTCGCCGGCAAGGACTACGAGTGCGTAGCTTTCCCGGGCACCGAAAAAGCGTTCACCTACAACATCGACTCCCTGGCCGTGTTCAAGCAGAAAGACCAAGGTACTGCTGCCGCTCAGCAGGACATTGCGAAAATCGTGCTGGGTGAAAACTTCCAGAAAGTCTTCAGCATCAACAAGGGCTCGATCCCGGTTCGAAACGACATGCTGAGCGACATGGGCAAGTACGGTTTCGACGCCTGCGCCCAGACCGCGGCCAAGGACTTCCTGGCAGACGCCAAGTCCGGCGGCCTGCAGCCGAGCATGGCGCACAACATGGCGACCACGCTGGCGGTACAGGGTGCGTTCTTTGATGTCGTGACCAACTTCATCAACGACCCGAAAGCCGATCCGGCCACGGCCGCCAAGCAACTGGGCACGGCCATCAAGGCTGCCAAGTAATGCTTGGCCTGTAGGCGCGAGCCTGCTCGCGATAGCGGAGTGTCAGGTACTCAATGTGCGACTGACACAGCGCAATCGCCAGCAGGCTGGCTCCCACAGGGAATGCGCTTGTAATCCTTTCTCTACATACTGGATTTTCCCATGAGTTCTGTTGCTGTGTTCAGCAAGGCCTCGCCGTTCGATGCATTGCAGCGCTGGCTCCCCAAACTGGTGCTGGCGCCCAGCATGTTCATCGTTCTTGTGGGCTTTTATGGCTACATCCTGTGGACGTTCGTGCTGTCGTTCACCAGTTCGACCTTTCTGCCGACTTACAAGTGGGCGGGTCTGGCGCAGTACCAGCGGCTGTTCGACAACGACCGTTGGTGGGTGGCGAGCAAGAACCTCGCGGTGTTCGGCGGCATGTTCATCGGCATCACCCTGGTGATCGGTGTGCTGCTGGCGGTGTTTCTTGACCAGCGTATTCGCCGCGAAGGCTTCATTCGCACCATCTACCTGTACCCGATGGCGCTCTCGATGATCGTCACCGGCACGGCCTGGAAATGGCTGCTCAACCCGGGCATGGGCCTGGACAAATTGTTGCGTGACTGGGGCTGGGAAGGCTTTCGCCTGGACTGGCTGATCGATCCCGATCGCGTGGTGTATTGCCTGGTGATCGCTGCGGTATGGCAAGCCTCGGGCTTCATCATGGCGATGTTCCTCGCCGGCCTGCGTGGGGTTGATCAATCGATCATCCGTGCCGCCCAGATCGATGGTGCGAGCATGCCGCGCATCTACCTCAAAGTGGTGTTGCCGAGCCTGCGTCCGGTGTTCTTCAGCGCCGTGATGATCCTCGCTCACATCGCGATCAAGAGTTTCGACCTGGTGGCGGCGATGACGGCCGGTGGCCCGGGTTACTCCTCCGACCTGCCTGCGATGTTCATGTACTCCTTCACGTTCAGTCGCGGCCAGATGGGCATGGGCTCGGCCAGTGCGATTCTGATGCTCGGTGCGATTCTCGCAATCATCGTGCCTTACCTGTACTCCGAGCTGAGGACCAAGCGTCATGACTAGTTTCGCTGCCAAACCTTCCATCAGCCTGAGTCGCATCGCGATCTACGGCGTGCTGATCCTGGCGGTATTGCTTTACCTGATACCGCTGGTGGTCATGCTGTTGACCAGTTTCAAGACACCGGAAGACATCAACACCGGCAACCTGCTGAGCTGGCCGACCGTGGTCAGCGGCATTGGCTGGGTCAAGGCCTGGGGCACCGTCGACGGGTATTTCTGGAACTCGATCAAGATCACCGTCCCGGCGGTGCTGATCTCCACCGCCATCGGCGCGCTGAACGGCTATGTGCTGTCGATGTGGCGCTTTCGCGGTTCGCAGTTGTTCTTCGGCCTGCTGCTGTTCGGTTGCTTCCTGCCGTTCCAGACCGTCCTGCTGCCGGCCTCGTTCACGCTCGGCAAAATGGGCCTGGCCAGCACCACCACGGGCCTGGTGTTCGTGCACGTGGTCTACGGGCTGGCGTTCACCACGCTGTTTTTCCGCAACTACTACGTCAGCGTTCCCGATGCGCTGGTGAAGGCCGCACGGCTGG
Source organism: Pseudomonas fluorescens NCIMB 11764 (assembly GCF_000293885.2). Classification (NCBI taxonomy): domain Bacteria; kingdom Pseudomonadati; phylum Pseudomonadota; class Gammaproteobacteria; order Pseudomonadales; family Pseudomonadaceae; genus Pseudomonas; species Pseudomonas fluorescens. Next base: position 6,549,220 of record NZ_CP010945.1, on the reverse strand, counting down.
ATGGCGCGGGTTTCTTCACCATCTTCCGGCTGATCATCCTGCCGATGTCCACCCCGATCATCATGGTCTGCCTGATCTGGCAGTTCACCCAGATCTGGAACGACTTCCTGTTCGGCGTGGTGTTCTCCAGCGGTGATTCGCAACCGATCACGGTGGCGCTGAACAACTTGGTCAACACCAGTACCGGGGCCAAGGAATACAACGTTGATATGGCGGCGGCGATGATCGCCGGGCTGCCGACCCTGCTGGTCTATGTGGTCGCAGGCAAGTATTTCGTGCGCGGTCTCACGGCCGGCGCAGTCAAGGGGTAATCATGGCAACGCTCGAACTTCGCAACGTAAACAAGACTTATGGCCCAGGCCTGCCGGACACCCTCAAGAACATCGAACTGTCGATCAAGGACGGTGAGTTCCTGATCCTGGTCGGCCCTTCGGGCTGCGGCAAATCGACCCTGATGAATTGCATCGCCGGCCTGGAAACCATCACCGGCGGCGCGATCATGATCGGTGATCAGGACGTCAGCGGCATGAGCCCCAAAGACCGTGACATCGCCATGGTGTTCCAGTCCTACGCGCTGTACCCGACCATGAGCGTTCGCGAGAACATCGCCTTCGGCTTGAAAATCCGCAAAATGCCTGCCGCCGATATCGAAGCGGAAGTGGCGCGGGTCGCCAAGCTGTTGCAGATCGAACACTTGCTCAATCGCAAGCCGGGCCAGCTCTCCGGTGGCCAGCAACAGCGCGTGGCGATGGGCCGTGCGTTGGCGCGGCGGCCGAAGATTTACCTGTTCGACGAACCGCTGTCCAACCTCGACGCCAAGCTGCGCGTCGAGATGCGCACCGAAATGAAACTGATGCACCAGCGCCTGAAAACCACCACGGTCTACGTGACCCACGACCAGATCGAAGCGATGACGCTGGGCGATAAAGTGGCGGTGATGAAGGACGGGATCATCCAGCAGTTCGGCACGCCGAAAGACATCTACAACAACCCGGCCAACCTGTTCGTGGCGAGCTTCATCGGTTCGCCGCCGATGAACTTCATCCCCCTGCGTTTGCAGCGCAAGGACGGTCGTCTGGTGGCGCTGCTCGACAGCGGTCAGGCGCGTTGCGAATTGCCATTGGGCATGCAGGACGCAGGGCTCGAAGACCGCGAAGTGATCCTCGGCATGCGTCCGGAACAGATCGTGCTGGCGGGTAGCGAGCCGAACGGTTTGCCGACCATTCGCGCCGAAGTCCAGGTCACCGAACCGACCGGTCCCGACACACTGGTTTTCGTCAATCTCAACGACACCAAAGTCTGCTGCCGCCTGGCGCCGGACGTTGCACCGGCCGTGGGCGAGACCCTGACCCTGCAATTCGATCCATCGAAAGTGCTGCTGTTCGATGCCAAGACCGGGGAGCGCCTGGGGGTGGCCGGTCTGCCAAAGACCGAAGTGCACAGCGCCAACGTGACTCAATTCAAAGGCCGCTGAAGATCAAATGTGGGAATGGGGTTGTGTGGGAGCTGGCCTGCCAGCGATGGCATCAAATCGGTTCGACATTAAACCGAGTCGTTTGCATCGCCGGCAGGCCAGCTCCCACAAGCCCGGTCTCACAGGGGCATATGCGGTGAGCGGCCTGTCGCTCTTCGCAACTGATGTAACCGCGTTAGATAAAAACAGTTAATAACAATAAAACGAGGATGTAGGGATGAAGAAGAACAAAAACGCTCAGCTTATCTGCCAGTTGTCGGCGATTGCGGCAATGATGCTGGCTGGCAGTGTGCACGCGGCTGACGCGTTCAGCGCCGATTCCGAATGGATGACCGGCGATTGGGGTGGTGAGCGGACCAAGCTGATCGAGCAGGGCATCGACATCAAGATGGACTACGTCGGTGAAGTGGGCAGCAACCTCCACGGCGGCTACAACAACGACAAGACGGCGCGTTACGCCGACCAGTTCGGCCTGGGCGTGGCGCTCGACCTGCAAAAGCTGTGGGGCTGGGATAACACTCAGGCGAAGATCCAGCTGACCAACCGTAATGGTGAAAACATCTCCAATGACCGTGTTGGCGACCCGCGTGCCGGCACCTTGAGTTCCTCCCAGGAAGTCTACGGTCGCGGCCATATGGTTCGTTTGACCCAGTTGTGGATCAAGCACCAGTTCCTCGACGGCAAACTGGACGTCAAGGCCGGTTACTTCGGCGAAGGCGAAGACTTCAACACCTTCCCTTGCGAATTCCAGAACCTGGCATTCTGCGGTTCCCAGGTGGGTAACTGGGCGACCAACATCTGGTACAACTGGCCCGTCAGCCAGGCCGCAATCCGCGTGAAGTACAACATCTCGCCCGAGTTCTATGCGCAGATCGGCGCGTACAACCAGAACCCGTCGCAACTGGAACACGGCAACGGCTTCAAGCTTAGCGGCAGTGGTACCAAGGGCACCGTGTTGCCGGTCGAACTGGTCTGGTTGCCTAACCTGAACAACCTGCCGGGCGAATACCGTGTCGGTTACTACAAAAGCACGGCCAGCGCCGATGACGTTCGTGAAGACGACAACGGCAATGATGCGGCCACCAGCGGCAACGCTTACCGCAGCCACAGCAGCAAGTCCGGCTACTGGTTCGTGGCGCAGCAACAGCTGACCGACCACAACGGTGACAAAAGCCGTGGTCTGACCGTATCGGCCAACGCCACGTTCCACGACAAGGACACCAACATCGTCGACAACTATCAGTCGTTGATGTTTGTGTACAAGGGCCCGTTCGATGCACGTCCGAAAGATGACGTCGGTATCGGTTTCGCCCGTATCCATGTCAACGATGACGTGAAGAAAAACGCCGAGCTGGTCAACGCCGACAATGGTGTCACCCAGTACGAAGATCCGCGGTTTGCGCCACTGCGTGACACTGAATACAACTACGAGATCAACTACGGCTTCCACGTTACCAACTGGCTGACCGTGCGTCCCAACCTGCAATACATCACTCACCCGGGCGGTGTGGATGAAGTCGACAACGCGCTGGTGGCCGGCCTGAAAATTCAGTCGGTGTTCTAACGCTGTTGCGATAAGCTCCTCTCTATGTGCGCATTTTTGCGGACAGCCCAGGCTGTCCGCTTTTTTTTGGGGGCGGCGCACCCCGGTGACAGATGATTTTCAGGACAGTGGCACATGCATGAGCATCCGCTACAACGCTTCTTCAAATCCTTGCGCGAACGTCCGATGTTTGCGTGGGAGCGCTATCAGATGCGCGATGTGCTGGTGATCGATCATCCGCTGTGTCAGGCGGTGTTCAGTCGGCAGGGCGCGCAATTGCTGCACTTCCAGCCCAAAGGGCAGAAACCGTGGCTCTGGTGCGCGGCGAAGTGGCCCCACGTGGGTGCGATTCGTGGCGGCGTGCCGGTGTGTTGGCCATGGTACGGACGGCATCCGAGTGAAAACGCATGGCCATCCCATGGCTGGGCGCGGTTGCTCGACTGGAAACTGCTCGACAGCAGCCATGACGACGACGGCGTGCACCTGCACTGGCAACTGCAGTTGTGTGACTGGCAAGTAGACCTGCATGCCCACCTTGGCGAACGCATGGCGTTGCGCCTGAGTACCGAGCATCAGGACAGCCTGCCGTGCCAATTGAGTCAGGCGTTGCATGCTTACTGGCGTATTGGCGATGTTGGCGAGATAGCGCTGTCTGGGCTCGACGGTGCGCAAGGTTATGACCAGTTGAACCGCCAGGCTTGCCAGCAGGAAGGCGAGTTGCGGGTGGAGGGTGGCTGTCAACGCGTGTTCCAGCATGACGGCGAATTGCAGCTCAGGGATCACGCCTGGCAGCGGGAATTGTGCATTGATACCGGGGAGGATGCGGACACGGTGGTCTGGCATCCCGGTTCGCGTCCGCTATTGGGCGTCAGTTGGAACGAGATTTCCGAGTTTGTCTGTGTGGAAGCGGCAAGCGGCGGGACCGATAGCTTGAGCCTGGCGCCGGGGCAGAAGGCGCATTTGAGTTTGCAGGCGCGGGTGGGAGTTTAGTTCAGGTGCGGCAGTGTCTGGACTACCGCCATCGCGAGCAGGCTCGCTCCCACAGGGGATTGGTTTTGAACACAAATGCTGTGTTCACCGAAGATCCAATGTGGGAGCGAGCCTGCTCGCGATGAGGCCGAACCGGTCAGTAGAGATTTCGGATCAGTTGAACTCATCCCCCACCGGATACCTGCTCGCATTCAAACTCTCTTTGATTTTGCGCAAATGCGGCTGGAAATCCACACCACGGCGCAACGTCATGCCGGTGGCGAGCACATCCAGCACCGTCAATTGAATGATCCGCGACGTCATCGGCATATAAATGTCGGTGTCTTCCGGCAGCGGGATGTTCAGGCTCAGCGTACTGGCCTTGGCCAACGGCGAACCTTCGGCTGTCAGCCCAAGCACCGAAGCGCCGTTTTCCCGGGCGATACGCGCCACTTCCACCAGTTCGCGAGTACGGCCGGTGTAGGAAATGATCACGAACAACTCGCCGGTGTGGGCCACCGACGCAATCATGCGCTGCATCAGCACATCCGCATGGGCGGTGACGGCGAGGTTGAAGCGGAAGAATTTGTGCTGCGCGTCCAGCGCCACCGGGGCTGATGCGCCGAGGCCGAAGAAGTGGATCTGCCGGGCCTGGATCAACAGGTCGACGGCGCGGCTGATCAGATTCGGGTCCAGGGCCTGCAAGGCACTGTCCAGCGACGCGATGGCGCTGCCGAAAATCTTCTTGGTATAGGCTTCCGGATTATCGTCGGCCTCGACCGCACGGCTGACATACGCTGCGCCACTGGCCAGGCTCTGGGCCAGCTGAAGTTTGAGTTCCGGGTAGCCGCTGACGCCGAACGAACGGCAGAAGCGGTTGACCGTCGGCTCGCTGACCTTGGAGGCCTGGGCGAGGGCGGCGATGCTGAACCGGGTGGCCTGCTCTGGGTTGAGCAGGATCACTTCGGCGACTTTGCGTTCGGCCTTGTTCAGGTCTTCAAGGCGATTCTGGATCTGTTCCAGCAGATTTCGCACGCGGTCCATATGATTTCCTAGGTTCTGCAATGCAAATAAGGGCTCGGCTATGCAAATTGGGCCTTTGATGCGACCCCAAGCGGTGGCCTATCCTACTGATGGCTCCGACTGACCACCACTCGGAATCTGTATTTTGCGAAAATGTTGTGGTTATTACTACATTTTTGCTTGAGCGATGCCTTGAAAAAAGGTATTTGTAGCTTAACTTGATAAAAGAACAAACATCATGCCTTCGATTACGGTTGAACCGTGCACCTTTGCCTTGTTCGGCGCGCTTGGCGATCTGGCCTTGCGCAAGCTGTTTCCTGCCCTCTATCAACTCGATGGCGCAGGCCTGTTGCACGAGGACACGCGCATCATCGCGCTGGCCCGTGAGCCGGGCAGCGAGCAGGAGCATCTGGCGTTCATCGCTTCCGAGCTGCGCCGCTACGTCGGCGCCAAAGAGCTGGACGAAGCGGTGGTCGAACGTTTTCTGGCCCGCCTGACCTATCTGCACGTCGATTTCCTCAAGTCCGAAGACTATGTGGCCCTGGCCGAAATGGCCGGCAGCGCCCAGCGAGTGATCGCCTACTTCGCCACGCCGGCCGCTGTCTACGGCGCGATCTGCGAAAACCTGGCGAAGGTCGGTCTGGCCGAGAACACCCGTGTGGTGCTGGAAAAACCCATCGGTTCCGACCTGGAATCCTCGCGCAAGGTCAACGACGCCGTGGCGCAGTTCTTTCCGGAGAACCGCACCTACCGCATCGACCACTACCTGGGCAAAGAGACCGTTCAAAACCTCATCGCCCTGCGTTTTGCCAACAGCCTGTTCGAAACCCAGTGGAACCAGAATTACATCTCCCACGTGGAAATCACCGTGGCTGAAAAGGTCGGGATCGAAGGCCGCTGGGGCTACTTCGACAAGGCCGGTCAGCTGCGGGACATGATCCAGAATCACCTGTTGCAACTGCTTTGCCTGATCGCCATGGACCCTCCGGCCGACCTGTCCGCCGACAGCATCCGCGACGAGAAAGTCAAAGTGCTCAAGGCGCTGGCGCCCATCAGCCCGGAAGGCCTGACCACCCAAGTGGTGCGCGGCCAGTACATCGCCGGTTACAGCGAAGGCAAACCGGTTCCCGGCTACCTGGAAGAGCCGAATTCCAACACCCAGAGCGACACGGAAACTTTCGTCGCCCTGCGTGCCGACATCCGCAATTGGCGTTGGGCCGGCGTGCCGTTTTACCTGCGCACCGGCAAGCGCATGCCGCAGAAACTGTCGCAGATCGTTATCCACTTCAAGGAACCGTCGCACTACATCTTCGCCCCCGAGCAGCGCCTGCAAATCAGCAACAAACTGATTATCCGCCTGCAACCGGACGAAGGCATTTCCTTGCGTGTGATGACCAAAGAACAAGGCCTGGACAAGGGCATGCAGCTGCGCAGCGGTCCGTTGCAGCTGAATTTTTCCGACACCTGGCGCAGCGCACGGATTCCCGATGCCTACGAGCGGTTGTTGCTGGAAGTGATGCGCGGCAATCAGAACCTGTTTGTCCGTAAAGATGAAATCGAAGCCGCGTGGAAGTGGTGTGACCAGTTGATCGCCGGGTGGAAGAAATCCGGTGATGCGCCCAAGCCGTACGCGGCCGGGTCCTGGGGACCGATGAGCTCCATTGCTCTGATCACGCGGGACGGGAGGTCGTGGTATGGCGATATCTAATTTGAAACTGCCTCAGGGCGTCAGCGCCCATGAGTTCAAGAGCCCGGTGTTGCTCGCCGATGGTTTGGCGCTGAAGGTGGCCAAGCAACTGAGTGACGCTATCGACGCTCGCGGGACCGCGACGCTGGTGGTGTCCGGTGGACGCAGCCCGGTGGCGTTTTTCCAGAACCTGGCGAAACAGAAACTGGATTGGTCCAAGGTCGTCGTGACCCTGGCTGATGAGCGTTGGGTGCCGGTGGAACACGCCGACAGCAACGCCGGTCTGCTCAAGCGTTACCTGTTGCAGGGTCTGGCGGCGAAGGCTCAGTTCCTGAGTCTGTACAGCGCCAGCGCCAACCTTGAACAAGCGGCCGAGCAAGCCGACCGTTTGCTCGCCGAGTTGCCTGCCATCGACGTGCTGGTACTGGGCATGGGCGACGACGGCCACACCGCGTCGTTGTTCCCGAACAGTCCGAACCTGGCCGACGCCTTGAAAGTCGACGGCACACGTCGTTGCTACCCGATGCTGGCGCCGACCGTGCCGCATCAGCGCCTGACCATGAGTCGCGCGCTGCTGGCTTCGGCCAAACACACCGTTCTATCGATTTCCGGTCAGTCCAAGCTGACCACCCTGAGTGCCGCATTGGCCGGTGACGATGTCGCCGCCATGCCGATTCGCGCGTTTCTGCAACCTACGTTAGAGATTTACTGGTGCCCATGAGCCAAGGAACAGCCGCTATGACAACCCCATCCCCGACCGTTTCCATGGCGGACAAAGTTGCCCTGATCGACAGCCTCTGCGCCAAGGCGCGGATCCTGCCGGTAATCACCATTGCTCGCGAACAGGACGTGCTGCCGCTGGCCGACGCCCTCGCGGCCGGTGGCCTGACAGCCCTGGAAGTGACCCTGCGTTCGCAGTTCGGCCTCAAGGCCATCCAGATCCTGCGCGAGCAGCGTCCGGAACTGGTGACCGGCGCCGGCACCGTGCTCGATCGCCACATGCTGGCTGCCGCAGAAGCTGCCGGGTCGCAGTTCATCGTCACGCCGGGCATCACCCGTGACTTGCTCGAAGCCAGCGTCGACAGCCCGATCCCGCTGTTGCCGGGCATCAGCAATGCCTCGGGCATCATGGAAGGCTACGGTCTGGGCTATCGCCGCTTCAAACTGTTCCCGGCGGAAGTCAGCGGCGGCGTCGCGGCGATCAAAGCCCTGGGCGGCCCGTTCGGCGAAGTGAAATTCTGCCCGACCGGCGGCGTCAGCCCGGCCAACATCAAGAGCTACATGGCGTTGAAAAACGTGATGTGCGTGGGCGGTAGCTGGATGCTTGATCCGGAGTGGATCAAGAACGGTGACTGGGCCCGCATTCAGGAATGCACCGCCGAGGCCTTGGCGCTGCTGGACTGATCTGCTTTTACCTGACACTTCGTTGTGTGTTCTACGGCTTTAACGGTGCGCTTGGTCGGTGCACCGTTTTTTTTTGCCCAATGGAAACCACTGAACCTGTGGCGAGGGTGGCATTCGAGACAGGACATCACGCGATACATAGTTACCGCATCTCGCCGCTCATCCGGCGTTAACCTGCGTTCATCTTATGGAAGAGAGAACGTCATGGACGACAACACCTCAGTGACATCCGCACAACCGGCTTGCCTGCTGTCACCCGAACAGATCGCCGGCCCGTATTTTCGAAACCCTAAACTGATCAGGCGAAACATCAGCGAAGGCATGGACGGCGTTCCTCTGGTGCTGAAACTGACGATCGTCGATGCGATGACCTGCCAGCCGGTCACCGGCGCCATCGTCGATATCTGGCATTGCAATGCGCGTGGTGCGTATTCGGGCTGGAGCAGGATCGACCCGGACAAGGAAGTCGACAACGGCGATATCGGCGCGATCCCGCGTACCGATGACGATACCTACCTGCGCGGCGGGCAGTTCACGGATCAGAAAGGCATCGTGCGCTTTACCACGATCTATCCGGGTTTCTATGCCGGACGCGCGTTGCACATCCACGTCGCAGTCCGAGTCACCGCAGGCAACAACTATCTCGAAGAACGGCATGTCGCCTGGGTCGGCCAGCTGTACTTCCCTGAAGCGGCTTCGCGTTCGGTGCTCAACACCCGGCAATACAGTGGCCGAAGCGTCGCGCCACTGACCAACGATCAGGATGTTCTCTATGAAACCATGGGCGGCGAAGCCTCGACCCTGACCGTTCACACCCTCAGTCGAGACTCGAAAGAAGACGGGTTTTTCGGCCAAATGACCATTGGCATCGACACGTTCGCGGCGTCATCGCAGATCAAACCGGAGGACTTCGACAAATACACGGTCTGACGTCACCGCAGTTCGTGCAGTGCCTGGGTCAACACGTCCATATGCGCAGCGGTGGTGGTCAGCCCCGGTGTGATGCGGATGCACGGGCCACTCGCTGCACCGCTGCGCGTCACGGTGAACAGGTTGTAGTCCTTGAGCAGCCGCTCGGCCATTGCCTGCTGATCGGCGTGCCGGGTAAAGCGCATCGCCGTGATGCCGCAATACAGTCGAGGGTCGTCCGGGGTCATGACGTCGATGCCCGCCAGATCGCGTACCGCATTGACCCAGCGGTTGCGCAGGTAATTGAGCCGTGCACCCTTGGCGGCCGAACCGCCCATGGCCCGATGCTCCTCGAACACCAGCGGCAGGGTCAGCAACGCCGGGATGTTGGGGGTGCTGTATGGCGTGCGGGCGCGAACGTCAGTGACCGGGAAATGCATCTCGCCCATGTCCGGGTCGATGTCGGCCAGGCGCTCGGGAGCGATATACATGAAGCCCAGGGTCAGCGGCGCACCGATCCACTTGTGCAGGTTGAAACCGGCGAATGCGACGCCGAGGTCATCGAGTTTGAATTCGATCTGGCCCAGTGCATGAGCGCCATCGAGGATCACGTCGATCCCGTGTTCCCTGGCGGCAGCGACAATCGCCTTCACCGGCATCACCAGCCCGGTACGGTGAGTGACGTGGGTCAGGGCCATCAGCTTGAGCTTCGGATAACGCGCGAATGCATCGCGATAAGTGGCCAGCAAACTGTCGAAACTGGCGGGGTGCGCGTGATCGATCTCGATGACTTCAACACCGCGATGCCGCGCGAGCCAGCGCATGGCGCCTTTGACCGTGTCGTACTCCAGATCGCAGATCAGCACCTGATCGCCCGGCTGCAGTCGGTTGTAATTGCGGATCAGCGATTGCAGACCGTCCGACGCGTTGCGGGTGAGGGCAACGGATTCTGCGGCCACGCCAATCAGGTCGGCGAGCTGGGCCAGGATCGCAAGGTTTTCGTCCCGTTCGAAGCGCTGGCGTACATGGACCGAGTTGCTGCGGTTGATGAGTTCGATGTTGCGTTGGTATTCCTCAATCACCGTGCGCGACATGCGTCCGAAATAGCCGTTCTCGAGGTTTATCGGGCCGGGTTCGACGGCATAGCGGTCGGCAAAGGTCTGCCAAAACATTTCATCACGGGCGCGGCGGGTGTTATCGGGCATGGGGATGGCTCAGTGGCGAGGGGCGGGTTTGCCGTGTTTGGCGCGCAGCGGTTCAAGCAACTCCGACAGGCCGTTGTGATCGATTTCCTGCATCAAGGCCAGCAGTCCGCCCAGTTCGCCATGGGGGAAACCTTCCCGGGCGAACCAGTTCAGGTATTGGCCGGGCAGGTCGGCAATGATGCGGCCCTTGTACTTGCCGAAGGGCATTTGACGGGTAATCAGCAGTTCGAGTTTTTCAGGGTTCATCAATCAGTCGTCTTGAATCGGTCAGGCTGGAAAATACAGGCATTCTGCATGCAGGCCAATTGACAGATCATGCAAATAACGCGGATACAGATTTCTGGGTAAAAGTTAAGTTATTGAAATGTAAGCAATAAATTATCAATTCAAAGCTGGCATGCAGGGTGCAATAGCTATTGCATCTTTCATCAACCCGCGAGGAATTGAAAATGACCGACATGAATAAAGAAGCGATCTCTGTACTCAATGACCTGATTGAAACCAGCAAAGACGGTCAGGAAGGGTTCAAGACTTGCGCTGAAGACATCAAGCACCCAGAACTGAAAACGCTGTTCATCCAGCGCTCCGCCGACTGCGCTACGGCCGCTTCGGAGCTGCAAGCGGCTGTGCGTTCGATGGGTGGCGATCCGGAAACTTCCACCAGCGTCAGCGGTGATCTGCACCGTCGCTGGGTCGACGTGAAAGCCATGTTCACCGGCAAGGATGAAGAAGCTGTGCTGAACGAAGCCGAACGCGGTGAAGACCATGCGCTGAAGGCTTACAAAGAAGCCATCGAAAAAATCAACAAGCACAACCTGGTGGGCATTCGTGATCTGGTTGAACGTCAGTACCACGGCGTGCAACGCAATCACGATCAGGTGAAAGCCCTGCGTAACCAGGCTCGCGCACGCTCGTAAGCGCGCAAAGCCTGTCAGAAACGCCAGCCAGTCTGGCGTTTTTTTGTGCCCGGCTTTTAGCGCTGGACGATAGATAGATAGCCAGCTAATAATTTGATTTCAAGTCACTTCGGTGAACCCGACTATCGTTAAATCGTCCTTTGAAGAGTGCTTTACGTGCCTATCACTTTGCAGGCTTTGTTTGCGCCCGACCGCCGTGCCCTGCAGTTCGCGATCAAGACCCTGCTCGGCGGCGGCCTCGCGTTGTGGCTGGCATTGCGCTGGGGGCTGGAGCAACCGGCCTGGGCGTTGATGACGGCGTTCATCGTCGCCCAGCCGCTGTCCGGGATGGTGGTGCAGAAGGGCTTGGCGCGGCTGTTGGGGACGCTGATCGGAACGATCATGTCGGTGGTGTTCATGAGCCTGTTCGCACAGACGCCGTGGTTGTTTCTTCTGGCATTGGCGTTGTGGCTCGGGCTGTGTACGGCGAGTTCGACCTTGCTGCGCAGTGCCTGGTCCTATTCGTTTGTGTTGGCCGGTTATACGGTCGCAATCATCGCCTTGCCCGCCATCACTCACCCGCTGACGGTGTTCGATCAAGCGGTGGCGCGCTGCACGGAAATCTGTCTGGGCATTCTCTGCGCCACCGCCGCCAGTGCCTTGCTGTGGCCAATGCGGGTTGAACGGCAACTGGCGGATCAGGCGCGAGCCGCGTGGCAGAGTGGCATGAATGCCGCGCGCGCGACGTTGGCCGGCGACGGTCAGGCGCGCAAGGGCCTGCTGGAAATCCTCGGTCGAATTGTCGCGGTGGATGCCCAGCGCGAGCACGCCTGGTTCGAAGGCGGACTCGGCCGGCAACGTGCGCGGGCCATCAGCGGACTGAGCCAGAAACTGTTGATGCTGCTGCGCATCGCCCGTTCAGTACGGCGTCAGTGGAAGCAGTTGGAACCGCAGGAAGCCGTACAGTTGGCGCCGTGGATGACTGAGGTTCAGGAAGCGCTCGCCAGCCCGGATACAGCGACGTTGCAAGCCTTGCGACCGCGTTTGCTCGATGCCTCCCATGATCCACGGATCAGCTCTGCGCAGAGTTATTGCCTGGTCCGTTTCACATTGTTGATGGATACCGCGATGGCGGCCAACGCGGCGTTGAAGGCGGTGGAGGAGGGCAAGGAAACCGTTGAACCGCCGCGCACCCTGACGCCGCACCGCGACCTGTCATTGGCGCTGGTCTTCGGGGCGCGCAGTGCCTTGGCGTTTCTGGTGGTGTCGTGTTTCTGGCTGGCGACGGCCTGGCCCGCCGCCTCGGGCGCATTGGTGCTGACCTGCGTGGTGTGCAGCCTGTTCGCCAGTCGCGAGAACGGCGCGCAGATCGGCATGAGTTTCATGCGCGGGATTTTTCTGGCGATCCCGGCGGCGTTTATTGTCGGGCAGATTCTGCTGCCGCAATGGAGTGGTTTTGCGTTGCTTTGCATGGGCATGGGCGTGCCGTTGTTTCTGGGCGCGCTGGGCATGGCCAAGCCGCAGATCGGCGCCACGGCCACTTCGTTTTGCCTGCATTTCATCGTGCTGGTGTCACCGCTCAACGCGATGAAGTTCGACGTCGCGACGTTCTTCAACAGCGCTCAAGCCATGGTGGTCGGCGTCGGCGCGGCAGTGTTGGCGTTTCACTTGCTGATCCTGCGCAACCCGGCCTGGCATGGGCGACGTCTGCTGGCAGCGACCCTCGACGATCTCGTGCGCTTGACCCGGCGCAATTTGCCTGGCGCTGAAAGCTGGTTCGGCGGGCGCATGGCCGACCGTTTGCTGCAACTGGCGCGGCACCATCCGGAGTTGCCGGAGCCGGCGCGCAGTCGCTGGGATGACGGCTTGCTCGGTCTGGACATCGGCGACGAACTGCTGCATTTGCGCTTGAGCCTGGCCGTGGCGCAGGTGCCGGTCAGTGCGCCGCAGCGCCGCTATCTCGAGGCACTGGAAAAAGTCCTCGAACAGGGCCCGAGCGGTCGTTATGCCGATGCCCTGGAACAGCCCAGCGAAGCATTCTTGAACACCTTGTACGCGTTGCCGCCCAGCGATGCCGTGAAACTGGCACAGGGCGCGGTGCTGCAATTGCAGAACAGCTGGCGCGCGTGGTGCCGTCAACAGGAGCAAAGCCATGGGCTTGCGTGAATGGTCGGTGGGGGGCGTGCTGCTCAGCCCGTTTCTGATTTATGTGCTGCTGGCGCTGCTCGTCACCGGGGCCTTGCGCCTGCTGTTGCGCCTGACCCCGGCCGGCCGCTGGATCTGGCACGAAGCGTTATTCGATTGCGCCTTGTACGTCTGTGTATTGACCCTGATCACCGTCGTCCTCGGACCTTTATAAGGAGTTGAACATGCGTACATCCGTACGTGTCGCGGTTACCCTGTGCCTGGTGGCGGTGGCGATTTTTGCCGGTTTTCATTTGTGGCAGTACTACATGCTCACGCCGTGGACCCGGGATGCGCGGATTCGCGCCGATGTGGTGGTGATCGCTCCGGATGTGTCAGGCTGGGTGCGTGAGCTCAAGGCCTTCGACAACCAGTCGGTGAAGGCGGGCGACCTGTTGCTGAGCATCGACCGCGACCGGTTCGAAGCCGCGCTGGAGAAGGCGCAAGCGGTGGTGCAAACCCGTCAGCAGCAACTCAATCTGCGTGAGCGCGAAGCCAGTCGCCGTGCTGCCCTCGGCCCGCAAGCGATCAGTGCCGAGCTGCGCGAGAACGCGCAAATCAACGCCGGCATCGCCCGTGGTGAACTGCGCGAAGCCCAGGCCGAAGCCAAGGTCGCTGAACTCAACCTCGCCCGAAGCGAGGTCCACGCGCCGCGCAGCGGCCACATCACCAACTTGCGTCTGGCCCAGGGCAATTACGTGAATGCCGGGCAAGCGGTGATGGCGCTGATCGACGATTCAACGTTCTATGTGCAGGCGTACTTCGAAGAAACCAAACTGCCGAGGATTCGCGTTGGCGATCCGGTCAAGGTCTGGTTGATGAGTGCGGGCGAGGCGCTGCAAGGGCATGTGGAAAGCGTCAGCCGCGGGATCACCGATCGCAACACCACGCCGGATGGGCAGTTGCTGGCGGAAGTGGAGCCGACGTTCAACTGGGTGAGACTGGCGCAGCGGATTCCGGTGCGGATCAAACTGGACAAAGTGCCCGAGGGGATCAATTTGAGTTCGGGGATGACGGCGAGTGTGCAGGTGCAGGAAGGCGACCGGTAGCAGTCCCTGTGACGAGGGCGCTTGCTCCCGCTGGGGTGCGAAGCACCCCCAAAATCAGGCACCGCGTTTAATCTGGTGAACCGAGGTGACGTTTATTGCGACTGCTTCGCAGCCGAGCGAGAGCAAGCTCCCTCGCCACAGGGGAGCGGTGAATCAGCCGATGCTGATCGCCGGCAACGTTGGCAACGTCACGGTTTGCTGTTTGCGCGGTGCCAGAATTTCCGCTTCGCCATCCACTACCAACTCATCACGCTGGTTGAACACCCGCGTCGCAATGCGCACACGAAACTTCGGCAGTTTCTCCAGGATCTCCAGGCGCACCGTCAGCGTGTCGCCAATTTTTACCGGCTTCTGAAAGCTCATCTGCTGACCGATATAAATGGTGCCCGGCCCAGGCAACTCGCAGGCAACGGCGGCGCTGATCAGTGCACCGCTGAACATGCCGTGAGCGATACGCTCCTTGAACATGGTGCCAGCGGCGAATTCAGCGTCCAGGTGCACCGGGTTGTGATCACCGGACATCGCGGCGAACAGTTGAATGTCGCGCTCTTCGACCGTCTTGCTGTAGCTGGCGGTCTGCCCGACTTCAAGGGCTTCGTAAGGGGTGTTGGTAACCTGGGTCATCGGTTTCAATTCCTGTGACAAATAAAAAAACCACAAAAAACTATTCGGATCGGGGTGGGCGGCGGTGGCTCAGGGCGTGCGCGATCCAGCTCAGCACATCGGCTGTCACTTCATCGCGATTGCTCTCGTTGAACAGTTCGTGCCGTGCCTGCGGGTAAATCTTCAGTTGCAGGCTCTGGCTGCCAGCGGCACGCAGTGCATCGGCCAGATCTTTCAGACGCTTGCCCTCACTCACCGGATCACATTCACCGCCAATCACCAGCAGTGGCAGGCCCGGATCGATCTGGGCGAGATTGGACGCTTTGCTGATTTGCTGCAAGCCGCCGAGCAAATCGATCCAGAACTGATTGGTGCAGCGAAAGCCGCAGAGCGGGTCGTTGGCGTATTTGTCGACTTCGGCCGGGTCGCGGCTGAGCCAGTCGAACGCGGTGCGCACCGGTTTGAACTTCTTGTTGAACGAGCCGAACGACAGCCATTCGATCAGCGCGCTGCGCCCCTTCGGCCCCTGGCGCAAGCGTTCGAGGCGGGCGATTTGCCGGGCGGCGCGATAAAGCGCCACCGGTTGAAAGTTCGAACCACTGAGCACCGCCCCATACAGGCTGGCGCTGTGATGCAGCAGATAGGCCTGGGCGATGTAACTGCCCATGCTGTGGCCGAGCAGCACGATCGGCACGCCGGGATGCTGCTGGCCGATGTGCTGATTGAGGCTGGCGAGGTCACCGACGACCTTGCACCAGCCATCGTCATCGGAGAAATGTCCGAGTGTCCCGTTTTCGGCAGTTTTGCCATGTCCACGCAAGTCAGGTGCGTAAACGCCATAGCCCTGTTCACAGCATTTTTCCGCCAGACGGGCATAGCGGGCACTGTGTTCGGCCATGCCGTGGGCCACCAGGATCACCGCTTTCAACGGTGCGCCGGGCAGCCACTGGTTGACGAAGAGGCGGCTGCGGTCACTCGCGGTCAACCAGAAGGTGTCGTGGATCATGGCGATTCCTTTGCATGGGCTCGGTGCATTGTATAGCGCATCCTTCACCGGGCGTCTGATCAGGCCACGCCACGGCACCAAGATTCACACGATCAATGACGGACGTTGGCATATTTGCCTGATTCGTCATAGCTGCTAGTGTCCGTGAAGCTCCGCTTTTTGCTTTTTGTTTTTCTGACAGTGCAGAGAGTGGCCCCGGATCGGTTCAGGTAAAGAGGACAAGAACAATGCAACCTGATTTCTGGAATGACAAACGCCCGGCCGGCGTACCCCTGGACATTGATCAAGGGGCTTACAAGTCGGTGATCGAGGTGTTCGAGCGTTCCTGCAAAAAATTTGCGGACCGCCCGGCCTTCAGCAACATGGGCGTGACCCTGACCTACGCCGAACTGGAACGCTACAGCGCCGCGTTCGCCGGTTACCTGCAAGCCCACACCGACCTGGTGCCGGGGGATCGCATCGCGGTGCAGATGCCCAACGTCCTGCACTACCCGATTGCCGTGTTCGGTGCGTTGCGCGCCGGGCTGATCGTGGTCAACACCAACCCGCTGTACACCGCACGGGAAATGCGTCACCAATTCAAGGATTCCGGTGCCCGGGCGCTGGTCTACCTGAACATGTTCGGGCAGAAGGTCCAGGAAGTGCTGGCCGACACCGACATCCAGTACCTGATCGAAGCGAAGATGGGCGACATGATGCCCACCGCCAAAGGCTGGCTGGTCAACACCCTGGTGAGCAAGGTCAAGAAAATGGTCCCCGACTATTCCTTGCCGCAGGCCGTTTCCTTCAAGAGCGCGTTGCGCATGGGCCGGGGCCTGGGCATCAAGCCGCTGGACGCCGGCCTCAGCGATATCGCCGTGCTGCAATACACCGGCGGCACCACCGGCCTGGCCAAGGGCGCGATGCTGACCCACGGCAACCTGGTGGCGAACATGCAGCAGGCGCGGGCGTGCCTGGGGCAGTTCGGCAACGATGGCCAGCCGCTGCTGCGCGAAGGCCAGGAAGTGATGATCGCGCCGCTGCCGCTGTATCACATCTATGCCTTCACCGCGAATTGCATGTGCATGATGGTGACCGGCAACCATAACGTGCTGATCACCAATCCACGGGACATCAAGGGCTTCATCAAGGAACTGAAGAACTGGCGGTTTTCGGCATTGCTGGGACTCAACACGCTGTTCGTTGCGTTGATGGACCATCCGGATTTCAAGACCCTGGATTTCTCCAGCCTGAAACTGACCAACTCCGGCGGCACTGCGCTGGTCAAGGCCACCGCGGAGCGCTGGGAGCAACTGACCGGGTGCCGCATCACCGAAGGCTATGGCTTGACCGAAACCTCGCCGGTGGCGTGCACCAACCCGTACGGCGACAAATCGCGGATCGGCACGGTCGGCCTGCCGGTGCCGGGCACTACGCTGAAAGTCATCAACGATGAAGGCGTCGAGCAGCCAATGGGCGAGCGCGGCGAACTGTGCATCAAGGGTCCGCAGATCATGAAGGGCTACTGGCAGAAACCCGAGGCCACTGCCGAAGTGCTGGATGCCGAAGGCTGGTTCAAGTCCGGCGACATCGCCGTGATCGATCCGGACGGTTTTGTGCGCATCGTCGATCGCAAGAAAGACATGATCATCGTCTCGGGTTTCAACGTGTACCCGAACGAGATCGAAGACGTGGTGATGGCTCACCCGAAAGTCGCCAACTGCGCGGTCATTGGTGTGCCGGACGAACGTTCGGGCGAAGCGGTGAAGTTGTTTGTGGTGGCGCGAGAGTCGGGGGTCAGCCTTGAAGAGCTGAAGGCCTACTGCAAGGAAAACTTCACGGCGTACAAAGTCCCCAAGCACATTGTGTTGCGTGAGTCGTTGCCGATGACGCCGGTGGGCAAGATTCTGCGGCGGGAGTTGCGGGATATCGCCTGATCGGTCATAGATCCGGGCGGTCCCAAAAGATCGCAGCCTTCGGCAGCGCCTGCAGGGAATCGTATTCCTCCGTAGGCGCTGCCGAAGGCTGCGATCTTTTGCTTTTATGGCGCGGTTTTAAAGGCTTTCAGGGATTTATAGAATTATTGCTCTAAAATGACCGCTTGTTATTCTCGAGTCACAAAAGTGACTGTAGAGGCCGCTTTTGGCTCTAGTCGGCCCTTTGCAAAGCTGCTACTCTCGGCGCGCTTTGGGACCTCTCGGCGGCTTTAACAGCCAGACTCACCCATAATCAAACACCAATAATAACCGCATCAAAATGCGGTATTTGAATTCGCGTTGCTGAGGAGTGGGCTTCCATGATCGAAGACTTCTGGAAGGATAAGTACCCTGCCGGGATTGCTGCCGACATCAATCCGGACGAGTATCCGAATATTCAGGCAGTGCTGAAACAGTCCTGCCAACGCTTCGCCGACAAACCGGCATTCAGCAACCTGGGCAAGACAATTACCTACGGTGAACTGTACGAATTGTCCGGTGCCTTTGCCGCTTACCTGCAACAGCATACCGACTTGCAACCGGGCGATCGAATCGCCGTGCAGCTGCCCAACGTCTTGCAGTACCCGGTCGCTGTGTTCGGTGCCATTCGCGCCGGGCTGATCGTGGTCAATACCAACCCGCTGTACACCGCGCGGGAAATGGAACACCAGTTCAACGACTCCGGCGCCAAAGCCCTGGTTTGCCTGGCCAACATGGCGCACCTGGCCGAGACCGTCGTGCCGAAAACCGGCGTCAAGCATGTCATCGTCACTGAAGTGGCGGACCTGTTGCCGCCGCTCAAGCGCCTGCTGATCAATAGCGTCATCAAGTACGTGAAGAAGATGGTCCCGGGGTATCACTTGCCCAAGGCCGTCAAGTTCAACGACGTGTTGAGCAAGGGCCATGGCCAGCCAGTGGCTGAAGCCAACCCGGCCAGCAGTGACGTGGCGGTGCTGCAATACACCGGCGGCACCACTGGCGTGGCGAAGGGCGCCATGCTGACCCATCGCAACCTCGTCGCCAACATGCTGCAGTGCAAGGCGCTGATGGGTTCCAACCTCAACGAAGGCTGCGAGATCCTGATCACGCCGCTGCCGCTGTACCACATCTACGCGTTCACCTTTCATTGCATGGCGATGATGCTGATCGGCAACCACAACATCCTGATCAGCAACCCGCGCGACCTGCCGGCGATGGTCAAGGAACTGTCGAAGTGGAAGTTCAGCGGTTTCGTCGGCCTGAACACGCTGTTCGTTGCCCTGTGCAACAACGAAGGTTTCCGCAAACTGGATTTCTCTGCGCTGAAAGTCACCCTGTCCGGCGGCATGGCCCTGCAACTGGCGGCGGCCGAGCGCTGGAAAGCGGTCACCGGCTGCGCCATCTGCGAAGGTTACGGCATGACCGAAACCAGCCCGGTGGCGACGGTGAACCCGATCCAGAACATCCAGATCGGCACCATCGGTATTCCGGTTCCGTCGACCCTGTGCAAAATCATTGACGATGCCGGCGTTGAACAGCCGATGGGCGAAATCGGCGAGTTGTGTGTGAAAGGTCCGCAGGTGATGAAAGGCTACTGGCAGCGCCAGGAAGCCACCGATGAAATCCTCGACAGCGAAGGCTGGTTGAAGACTGGTGACATCGCGCTGATCCAGCCGGATGGCTACATGCGCATCGTCGATCGCAAGAAAGACATGATTCTGGTGTCCGGTTTCAACGTGTACCCGAATGAGCTCGAAGACGTGCTCGCGACCCTGCCGGGCGTACTGCAATGCGCAGCCATCGGCGTGCCGGACGAGAAGTCGGGCGAAGCGATCAAGATTTTCATCGTCGCCAAACCGGGCGTGACGCTGACCAAGGAGCAGGTGATGGAGCATATGCGCGCCAACGTCACCGGCTACAAGGTGCCGAAAGCGGTGGAGTTCCGCGATGCGTTGCCGACCACCAACGTTGGCAAGATCCTGCGGCGGGAATTGCGTGATGAAGAGCTGAAGAAGATCAACGCGAAGAAAGCCACCGCGTAATCCAGCAAAAAGCCCCGCAGATGCGGGGCTTTTTGTTTATAGCGATAGGGGCGGGCTTCTGTGGCGAGGGAGCTTGCTCCCGCTCGGCTGCGCAGCAGCCGCGATCACTGCGATGGAGATACATCAGGAGTATCGCGGCGCCTGATTTGGGGCCGCTTCGCAGCCCAGCGGGAGCAAGCTCCCTCGCCACAGTTTGTCTGCGATCGGTGTTACAGGCGGAACGGCGCGAAATTGACGTGGGTGCCCGCCGGGCGCATGTCCTGCAAGTACGAATCCTTGTCCGCACTCAGTTCCAGGCTTAACGCAGCCTTGCGCTTGCCCTGGTTACGCACGACCAGCCCTTCGAGCTTCTCGCGCAGGAACACCGTCGGCACTTTCAGGTGCAGCAGTTCATCGGTGTCCGGTGTGTGCATCAGCAGGTGGATCCATTCGTACTGACCAACGGCCAGGCGTGCCACCGGGATGTCGAACCACCAGATGTTGCGGTTACGGTTCAATTCGGTGAAATGGCAGTTGTTGACGCCAAGCACAGCACCGCCGAGTTCCTGGTTTCTGCGGGCAATGGCCTGCTTTTTATCGAGTTTCATAACATTCCTACGGGATTGGATCTTCAGCGCCACGGCCTGAATACGTTGCGCATTCTCGGGGGTTGCTCGGCAAACATAAAGCCCAACCTGCACGGAACGATGAAATGTCGCCGGGAAAATAAATGAAACTCCGCGCAAACGGCTCCGGTCAATTCTTGTGTAACGACTTTTCTCGTTCAATTGTTCACAGGAGAAACACCATGAGCAGCACTGGCGATAAAGTAAAAGGCATGGCCAACGAAGCCGCCGGCAACGTCAAGCAAGGCGTCGGCAAGGCCACCGGTAACGACAAAATGCGCGCCGAAGGCGTGGTGCAGGAAAGGAAAGGCGAAGCTCAGCAAGCAGTGGGCAAAGCCAAGGACGCGATCAAAAAAGGCATCGACAAGGCTTGATTCGGCCTTGGATGAATATCAGAGGCGGCCATCCACGGATGGCCGTTTTTGTGTCAGCCTGAACTTGCACACTGAAATTGTTTCAAAGTCGCCAAGTAGGCTACTTTGATGTAGAAAACGGCCCCTGAGTCGCCACGACTTCAACCCAATCTGCGGCGAAAGGAGACGCTAATGTTTTTCCCACACATGAAAGGCCTGCGCCTGCACCGTGTCATGGTGCGCACGGTGACCGAGTTCGTCGACGACGAGATGTCGACCTATGCCTCGGCACTGGCCTATCAAATGCTGTTTTCGCTGTTTCCCTTCATCCTGTTCCTGATCGCCCTGATCGGTTTCCTGCACCTGCCGGACTTCTTCTCCTGGCTGCGTCTGCAATCGGAACTGGTCCTGCCGCCCCAGGCGCTGGAACAGGTGAACCCGGTGATCGACCAGCTCCAGCAATCCAAGGGTGGCCTGCTGTCGGTCGGTATCGTCATCGCGCTGTATACGGCTTCGGCCGGCGTGCGCCTGATGATGAGCGCGATGAACGCCGCCTACGATGTGGTGGAGGGCCGTCCTGCGTGGAAGCGTTTTCCGCTGTCGATTATCTACACCATCGGCATTGCGGGCATGTTGCTGGTCGCCGCCGCGTTAATGGTGCTCGGGCCGCAGGTGATGGGCTGGATTGCTGCGCAGGTCGGGCTGGAAGAGTTCATTGTCACGGTCTGGACGATTGCTCGCTGGCCAGTCATCGTTGTCCTGATGATGATTGCGGTGGCGTTGATCTATTACGTCATGCCCGACGTCAAGCAAGAGTTTCGTTTCATCACCCCCGGCTCGGTGCTGGCGGTGGCGGTGTGGATCGTCGCTTCCCTGGGGTTCGCGTTCTACGTCAAGACTTTCGCCGACTACAACGCCATGTATGGCAGTATCGGCGCGATCATCGTGCTGTTGCTGTACTTCTATATTTCCGCGGCGGTGCTGTTGCTCGGTGCGGAGATGAATGCGGTGATCGAACACATGTCGAACGAAGGCAAGGGCCCTGGCGAAAAGGTCCCCGGCGAGCTCGACCCTGCACATAAACACCACGTTTCGGGACTGGGTCGGGATCACTCGATCAAGCCGAACACTGACGAAGTCATCAAATGATCCGTGAAATCCTGAAAATGGGCGACGAGCGCCTGCTGCGTGTCGCTCCGCCGGTCCCCGCCGAAATGTTCGACAGCCCGGAGCTGTGGCAACTGATCGACGACATGTTCCAGACCATGGAAAGCGTCGGTGGCGTTGGCCTGGCGGCGCCGCAGATCGGGGTCGACCTGCAGCTGGTGATCTTCGGTTTCGAGCACAGCGAACGCTACCCGGATGCCGAAGCGGTGCCGCAGACCATTCTGATCAATCCGCTGATCACGCCGTTGAGCCCGGTGATGGAAGAGGGCTTCGAAGGCTGCCTGTCGGTGCCTGGCCTGCGTGGCGCGGTAAATCGTTATCAGCAGATTCGCTACGAAGGTTTCGACCCGAAGGGCGAGCCGGTCGTGCGCATTGCTGAGGGCTTTCATGCCCGTGTGGTGCAGCACGAATGCGATCACCTGATCGGCCGGTTATATCCGTCGCGGATTACCGACTTCAGCAAGTTCGGGTTCACCGAAGTCATGTTCCCGGATCTCGATCCCAACGCCGACGATTGATTTCACCGCCGCTCCCACATTAGATCTCCATGCCTCTACCCGACCGGTTCCAGCCCCATCGCAATCATCGGCTTGCTGCGCGCATAGCGGCTCAAGCGTTCGACCATGGCGTAAGGCATGGCCGGATCGAAGGTAAAACCGCGTCGTTCATAAAATCCGCGCAAATCCGGATGGCAGAACAGCCACACCGGTTGTTCGAGACCTTTCACCGCTTCGGCGATCAGCGCCGCCGCAATTCCTTGTTCGCGGCAGGCCGGATCGACGAACAAACCGGTCAGCCAATGCCCGCCCGAGACCGGACGCAAACACAGCGCGCCAATGATCTCGTCGCGCCTGGCGACCCACAATCGAGCGTCGCGCACTGCTTTCATCGACGATTGGTGGGCACGATAAAACTTGTTCATCAGCGGCCATAACGGCTCGGCGAGCAAGGTGTACTGGGTGTCGGGCATGGAGGTGATCTGTCGGTGCGCAAAGCGGGCGATTATAAAAGAACGCGCGCCCGGCGATAGGTGTATACCTGATCTCACATCCCGTATGAGTGGAGTACGTATCATGGCCAAAGGCATGGATTCAAAAAAAGCGGCAAAGAAGAAACCGGCGAAAACCGCCGATGAAAAGCGCGCAGACAAAAAGGCCAAGAAGGTGGATGTGTTCGGTCATTGATTCTTGTGAACCTGTGGCGAGGGCGCTTGCTCCCGCTGGACTGCGCAGCAGTCCCTTTTTTGGGGCCACTTCGTGACCCAACGGGAGCAAGCGTCCTCGCCACACGCATTTATGGAAGCGGGCAAGCCCGCGATGGCCTCAAGGCTTACGCGGATTCTGCGGCCAACGCCGCTTTCACCGCCGACCGCTGATCAATTCTGGCTTGAAACGCCGCCAACGCCGGCCATTCATCCAAATCAATCGCAAACAACGGCGCCCACCGCAACACCGTAAACAAATACGCATCGGCAATGCTGAACCCACCCGCCAGCAAATAATCCTGACGCTCCAGCGTCTGGCTCACCACCGCAAACCGCTTGTACAACTTCTCCTTGATCTGCGCCTTCACCTGCTCCGGGAACTGCGCATTGAACAACCAACCCAGCGCGCCATGAATCTCCGTCGAAACAAAGTTCAACCACTCCTGCAACCGCACCCGCTCGAACGTCCCATGGGCTGGCGCCAGATTCGCCTCGGGGCACAGGTCCGCCAGGTACTGCAGGATCGCCGGGCCTTCGGTCAGCACTTCACCGTTGTCCAGTTGCAGCGCCGCGACGTAACCCTTCGGGTTGATGACGAGAAAGTCCGCTCCGCTCGCGGTCTGTTTGGTGCGGTTATCGACGCGAATCAATGCGAAGGGCAGGTCCAGCTCGCGCAGTACAATGTGTGGTGCGAGCGAGCAAGCGTGTGGGGCGTAATACAACTGCATCGGCAGGCCTCTGGTTCGGGGTTTTCGCCAGTGTCATAGTGCGCGGCGCCTTCGGTAAAATTAATTCTTCAGAAAACTGCCATAAGGAAAGCTACTGCCATGATGAATCTGATGCACTGGCGAATGGTGGTGGCCGTGGCAGACACAGGCAACATCACCCGCGCAGCCGAGCGCGTCGGCATGACCCAGTCCGGCGCCAGCCAGGCGCTGGCGTTGATCGAGGAAACCCTCGGCGTTCAACTGTTCAGCCGGGAAAACCGCCAGACCCTGCCAACCGCCATTGGTCTGCCGGTCATCGAGCAGGCGCGCACCATGCTCGGCGCCCTGGAAACCATCCGCAGTACCGTCGATGCCGCGAAAGGCATCGAGCGCGGGACGATTCGCCTGGCGAGTTTCCCCATGGTGCTGGCGACGTTCCTGCCGCCGCTGCTGCGCCAGTTCAATCGGCTGTATCCCGGTATTCAGGTGACTGCCCTGGAAGTCAGCGACGATGAAGTGGAAACACTGCTCGGCGCCGGTCTGGTGGACGTGGGGGTGGTGTTGAACCCGGCACCGGAGCGCAATGCCGGCCGTTTGGGGCGCGATGCCTGGGTGGCGGTTCTGCCGGGCGGCCATCCTTTGGCGCGGCGCTCGGTTGAAGAGGGTGTCGCCCTCGCCGAGTTGGCGGAGCAACCCTTTGTGCTGGCCACGGGCGGCTGTTCGACCAATGCCCGCAGCCTGGCCATCGAGGCCGGTTTGCAGTTGCATGACGTCCGGGTCGAGGTTCGCGAGTGGAGCAGTGCGTTTACCCTGGTGCGGGAGAACATCGGTGTGACCCTGGTGCCGGAAATGACCCTGCCGAGCCAGCTCCAGGGCCTGCGTGTGGTGCCGCTGAAACCGCGAATCGATCGCGAGTTCGCCTTGGTGATCGCGGCGAACAAGCCACCCTCGGCAGCGGTGCAGGCGCTAATGGGGATGCTCTCCGAGCAATAATTCATCCGCACCGATTGTCTTGACTGTCAGTTATGACAGTAGACGGCCGCGTGTAATGTTTGGATTCTGCGCTTCAGGTCGCCGGGGTTTTCTCGGCGCTTAACGTGTGGGGTTCAATATGAACATCAAGTGGCTGGGAGTTTGCGCAGCACTGTGTGCCTGTGTCGGTTTGGCATTTTTTTTCTATGCGAAACCGGATGCTGAGGAGCTTGGCAAATATGCATTGTTCAATCCCGAGATGACGGCCGAACAGAAGGCAGATGTTCAACAGCAGATTGATCAACAGCTCAGGAGAAAAACGGGAGGACAACAAGTCAGCTCCACTCAGGTGGCTTACGAAAAAGGAGCCGTTGTGATGACGTTTCCGGTTTCAGGCGCTGAACAAAAAGATACCAACTGCGCCTATGGTTATTTTTGCGTCTGGACGGCTTGGGACTTTGGCGGCACCAAATTAGCACTGCAGAGTACGCCTTCGAATAGTCCGGTAAACCTTTCCGACTACAACATGAGCCGGCAAGTATCTTCCTGGAAGTACAACAATCAGCGGTACTCAGTGATCGTTTACGGTGTGGAAGGACCTGGCGGGCAGGGGAAGGTCATGACATGTACCCTCAAGGATTTCCATTATGAGAATGAGTGCTGTCCGTTGGGCATTCCCGAAAAAACAGAACCTGTCGGTGGGTGGATAGAGATTTATTCCGAGTCCCGCCTTATCCCGAAAAACGACACGATGATCAGTGTGGTTTTTCGCCCGATGTTTAGCAAATAGACTCGAAGCTGAACCGATTTTGTCCTCAATACTGGCCGACTAGTGGCCTTGCAAGCCGATTGCGCCTGACTATGCTCATTCCAAACCATGAAGGTCGCGATATGAAGGCCGTCATGCACTCCTCAAGAGTGCGCAACCCAAGGCACCGACGCGAGCAACAGGGAGCTTTCGACAAAGGGAATTACTTTTGAAAACATCAGGGCTGGCCCGGTCCCGGGCTATCAAGAGACGGATGTCTTGATAAGAGCGTTGCCGCATGGACTCTCCGATTCAACATCATCGATCACCTGACCGTTCCTCCTGTGGAGGAATGTGTGCGCCTGTGCCATGGAACGTTGTGGTGGATACGTTGAAAGACTGAAGAACTTTCATCAATCAAAGGACCGCACTTAGGGTGATACGACCATGTTTAACCGACATCACAAAGCTGACCTGCAGGAAATCGAGCGCTACAGCTGTGCACTGAGCGAGGCCAACGCCAGGCTGGCCGCCGTCAGCCGTTCGATGGCGATGATTGAGTTCACCCCTGAAGGCATCGTCCTTGATGCCAACGAAAACTTTTGCGCCGCCATGGGTTACAGCGTCGAGGAAGTGCGTGGCAAACATCACCGGATCTTTTGCGAAGAAGCGTTTTACCGAAGCGAAGACTACGCCAGATTGTGGCGTGACCTGGCCCGTGGCGAACCGGTCAGCGGCACTTTCCTGCGCTTGAACAAGAAGGGAAAGGAGATCTGGCTGGAAGCCAGTTACATGCCGGTTTTCGGTCCCGACCGCCAGGTAAAAAGTGTGATCAAAGTGGCGACGGACGTCTCCGCCAGGATTTCCAAAGAACACGAAAACGAAAGCAGGCTCGCGGCGATCGGTCGTTCCATGGCGGTGATTGAATTCACTCCCGAAGGCCATGTGATTACCGCCAATGAGAACTTCCTGAAGACCACCCATTACTCGCTCAACGAAGTCGTCGGTCAGCATCACAGCCTGTTCTGCCACCGCGCCGAAGCCGAATCCCAGGCCTACAAAGCGTTCTGGGCCTCATTGAATCGCGGCGAATATCACTCGCACCGTTTTGAACGCAAAGATAAACACGGCCATACCATTTTCCTTGAAGCGTCCTACAACCCGTTGTTCGACACCAAGGGCCGGCTGTACAAAGTGGTCAAGTTTGCCAGCGACATCACGAATCAGGTGACCACCCTGCAAACCGCTGCCGAATCGGCCCACAGCACCTCGGTCCAGAACGACGCCTGCGCGCAGAAAGGGTCGCAGGTGGTGCAGCAAACGGTGCAGATCATCCAGGACATTTCCAAAAACTTGAACGAGGCGGCGTTGAGCATCGACGCGGTCAGCAAGCAGTCCGACATCATCGGCACCATCGTCCAGACCATTCGCGGCATTGCCGATCAGACCAACCTGCTGGCGCTTAACGCGGCGATTGAAGCGGCCCGGGCCGGGGAGCACGGGCGTGGGTTCGCCGTCGTCGCCGATGAGGTTCGCAGCCTCGCCGCACGCACCAGTCAGGCGACGCTGGAGATCGTCGACGTGGTGCGCAAGAACCACGACTTGTCATTGAGCGCGGTGTCGAGCATGCAGTCGAGTCTGAGCCGGACCGGTCTTGGGGTGGAATTGGCGAACGAGGCGGGGGAGGTGATTCTGGAGATTCAACAGGGGTCGCGGCATGTCGTGGATGCGATCAGCCAGTTCAACTCGACCTTGCAGATAAGTTGATGGCGGCAAACTGACAAGGGGCCGGTAGAGGGCACTCAAGAAAGTCTTCAGGCAAGCAAGAAATCTGTGGCGAGGGAGCTTGCTCCCGCTGGGCTGCGTAGCGGCCCCAAAAATCTGACAACCATTACCGATTTTGTGAGTGCTACGCACTCAAGCGGGAGCGAGTTCCCTCGCCACAAAGGTATGCATGACCCAAGAGCGCGCTCAAGTGAACAGCATTACCCGGTGTTGTTAAAGCGACGCGAGAAACTTGTCCACCACTTGCGGGCTGCCTTTCTCGCTCCCACCGTTTTCTTTCTCGGCCTGCGCCAGTTTTACCTTGTCCTGCATGCGTTCGGCCATTTCTTTAGCGACCGCCTGTTGTTGTTCCGGCGACATTTGTGACACTTCTTCTTTTGTCAGGCCCATCTCTTCCAGAATGGCGTCTTGCATGCGCTCTTCCGGGGTTTTGCTCATGTATTCCTTGAACGCGTCTGTGGCCGTACCGCCACTGAATTTGCCTTGCGCATCGGTCGGAAGCGGCGCGTTAGTCAATTGCAGTCCCACGCGTGTTTTCGCGAACGCTTCATCAACGTTGTCGCTGATTTTGCTCGCCTCACTGACTTGCCGGGTGGCGTTTTGGGTGGCGGAATTCTGCACCTGCGCGGAGAGCGGCTGAACGTTGCCTTGTCGTTGCAGCATCACACTCTGAAGACCGGCAGCGGCTTCGGCGGTCGGATCTTCGCCGGGCTTCTTGAGGATTGGCGTCATTAGCGACTGTTTGTTTGCACTGACCAACATGATGAGTAGACCTTGTAGGTGTTTGTGGTGCAGTGCCTTCAGCAAATACTATGCCTGCATTAAAAATTACATATTTTTCAGTCGGTTAGGTTCTATTTGGCCGACGAATGGCGCGAATCTCGCGGTTAACCTTTGCCGCCCGGCGGCAGTCGTCGACCGCCGAGAAGCCGGCATGGTTTCAAGGCAGGCCGTTGCATCCATGTTTCAGGAATCCGGGGCGCTGCGCCAACCGTTGGAAATACTCGTCGATGGCAGGAAAATCTGGACGGTCCATCGGGGTCATCAGCCAGCGGTTGACCGACAGCCCGATGACAATGTCGGCCAGTGAGAACCGGGGGCCGGCAACATAAGCTTTGGTGGCCGCGAGCTGATGTTCGAGGATGCTCATCTTCTGGTTCCAGCCGCGTAAGCCAGTGGCAATCCGGTGCGCGTCCTGGAACTCCGGGTCTTTGCGTACCAGCGCTGTAAACGCGTAGCTCCAGGACGAGTTGAGATCAGTGGCCTGCCAATCCATCCATTGCTCCACCCGGGCGCGCGCCGCGGGTTCGTGCGGCAGCAAATCAGCGTGTGAATGTTTGCCGGCCAGGTAACGGCAGATGGTGTTGGACTCCCACAGCACGCCAGCATCGTCGATGATCACCGGTACCTGTGCATTCGGGTTGAGTCGGACAAACTCGGGACTGTGGGTCGACGCATAGCCGCTGCCCCAGTCTTCTCGCTCGTAGGAAAGGTCCAGCTCGTCGCAGGTCCACAGGACTTTTCTGACGTTGA
Source organism: Pseudomonas fluorescens NCIMB 11764 (assembly GCF_000293885.2). Taxonomy (NCBI): domain Bacteria; kingdom Pseudomonadati; phylum Pseudomonadota; class Gammaproteobacteria; order Pseudomonadales; family Pseudomonadaceae; genus Pseudomonas; species Pseudomonas fluorescens. The sequence continues at coordinate 6,520,218 of NZ_CP010945.1, read as the reverse complement.
TGGACGACGCTTTACCGAGGATCTTCAGTGCATGTTCCATGGAGCTACTCCGTTAGCGATTCGACGCTTCGGGACTCTAACAGTATGCCCGCCCTGGCAGGCGGTAATCGGGACAGGGAGCACCCACAAGATTAGTTGAAAACCTGCGGCATGGATGATGCGCGGCTTGATGGTGCAGATACCGACCGTTGAAAAAAGGGTCGTGAGACCTAATCGAGCGGTATCAGATCAGTCCAGACCGGAGTCGAGCAGGCACTGGGCATGTGCTGATTGAGGATGGGTTGCCTGAGGATCCAGCCTTGAAGCTGTTGATCGATGAATACAGGGGTGGGCTCGATGCACTCGCCCTTGGGGGCCACCTTGACTTGATCCACTGAAACAAACAGCGGACCTGGCAGATCGAAAACGGTCTGGGAGCGCACTTCCAGTCCCGTATCCTTACTGGAAAAACACACATTTTTACGCCCGGTGAGGTCGGTGGTCATGACGTAAGCCTCTTCAAGACTGGCATGCCCAACACCCATCACGACGGCAGGCCCCTGACCTTGCGGGTGGGCGGCGAGACAGCGTTTGATCGCCGGCATGAAACGTGGGTCGTTCAGGAAACGAGTCCAGTCATCTGGCTCAGAGGCCTGCACCTGTAGCGCCTGTCCAAGCGAGACGGCGAGCAGGAGGGCCATGATGATTATCTTGCGCATATACGTGTCCGCCGGGATGGAGAGGGCGGATTTTGCACGAGGCCCTCATGGGGTGGAGGGTAAAGGTGTAACTGATCGTTCCCGTTCAGCCCGCAGAGCGTGGCAACGATCAGTCCTGAACTACGTACTTTCGCGCACTTTCAACTCAAACCCCATGTCCTGCACCGGTTTCGCCACCGTGTTGCCCGCCATCAAGGTCAGCATCTGTTCGGCGGCACGTCGGCCGATGGCCTCGCGCGGGGTGTTGATGCTGCTCAGGCGCGGGACCATGTGCGCCGAGGCCGGCAGGTCGTTGAAACCGAGGATTGCCACTTGTTCAGGGATTTTGATCCCGCAGCGCATCGCTTCCAGCAGCGCGCCCTGCGCCAGGTCATCGTTGCCGAAGAAGATTGCATCGACATCCGGATGACTGGCGATCAGTTGCAGGAACAGTTCGCCACCCAGACCTACGGAGGAGGCGCGGGGGGTCAGCACTTCCAGGTCCGGGTCATACCGACCGGCCTTCTGCAGGGCTTTGCGGAACCCTTCGCCGCGCAGCAATGTGCGCTGATCCAGTTGCGCGCCGATGTAGGCCAGGCGTTTGCGACCGCGTGACAGCAAATGCTCGGCCGCCGTTTCGCCGGCGGCGAGCTGCGAGAAACCTACGCAATTCAGGCCCGCCGCACTGTCCAGTTCCATCATGTACACGCAGGGAATGTTGCTCGCCTCAATCATCCTCCGCGAACTTTCGGTGCGATCAAACCCGGTCAGCAGCAAACCACGCGGCTGATACGCCATGTAATTGCGCAGCAGGTTTTCTTCTTCATCGCGCGAGTAATGGAAGTTGCCGATCAGCACTTCGAAGCCCTTCGGTCGCAAAACCTGATGAATGGCTTCCAGCGTGTCGATGAACAGCAAGTTGGACAGCGACGGCACCAGCACCACGACGGAATGGCTCTGGGCCGAGGCTAACGCGCGGGCGGCGGGGTTGACCACGTAGTTGAGCTCAAGCGCCGCTTTCTGGACTTTTTCCACCAGGTCGGTGGCCACCGTGCTCACGCCACGCAAGGCGCGGGACGCGGTAATTGGGCTGACGCCGGCCAGTCGGGCGACTTCATTCAGAGTAGGACGGCCAGTGGTTCGCGTATTTTTATCGTTTTTAGGGGAGGTCATCGGGCGGCTTGCCAAACAAAATTCAAGGCACTAAGGTAGCGCTGTCCCGAAGCAGCTGCAAATGCGTAAGCGAGTTTTGCCTGAACCTCGCTTTTCGGCGTCGGGAACGAACACGCTGCAACCCACAAAAATGACAAGAAGGCGTCGGCAACTTCTGCTTTTGAACGAGTGTCATAGCTTTCAAAGGTAGCGCTGTCTGCGCGCTGAGGTGTTACATGAATCATCCCATCACCGCCCTGGTCATCATGGGCGTTGCCGGTTGCGGCAAGACCTGCGTCAGCGAAGCCTTGTGCGAGCTCAGCGGCGCGACTGCCATTGAAGGCGACACTTTTCACCCTGCCGCCAATATCGAAAAGATGAGCGCAGGCATTCCCCTGAACGACGACGACCGTGCCGGCTGGCTCGACAGCCTGTGCGACGAACTGCGCCGCGTAGACGCCACGGGCGCTCGCCCGGTGCTGACCTGCTCGGCCCTCAAACACATTTACCGCGAACGTCTGCGCAGCGCCTTGCCGGGCCTGGGCTTCGTGTTCCTTGAACTCACGCCTGAAGTGGCGGCCGATCGTGTCTCCCATCGGCCAGGGCACTTCATGCCGTCGACGTTGATCGACAGCCAGTTCGCCACCCTTGAGTCCCCCGTTGGCGAACCGCTGACCCTGGCCCTCGATGCGTCGACCCACAGCGTCGACCAATTGGCGAAACAGGCGCATGCCTGGTGGCTGGAACACGGCTTGAAACGCGCCGGTTGATTTTGCTCGAAGAGATAGCGCTGTCCTTATGGCTTTCGAATTACCCGCTTCAATAACAACAACAACCAGGAGACACCCCTAATGTTTGGCATGTCCCACGAGACGTTCCTGCTGCTCGATGCAGTGGTCACGGTGATCGGGCTTATCGTCCTGATCACCAAGTTCAAGTTTCACCCGTTCATTGCCCTGATCATTGCCGCAGCCTTTCTCGGGCTGACCTCCGGCATGCCGATCGGCACCATCATCAAAGCGTTCCAGGACGGCTTCGGTGGGGTGCTCGGTTTCGTCGGGATCATCCTTGCGCTGGGCACCATGCTTGGCAAAATGATGGCCGAGTCGGGCGGGGCGGATCAGATTGCCCAGACGCTGATTCGCGCGTTCGGCAAGGACAAGGTGCAGTGGGCGATGATGTTCGCCGCGTTCCTGGTCGGCATTCCGCTGTTCTTCGAGATCGGCTTCGTGCTGCTGATCCCGCTGGTGTTCATCGTGGCCCGGCGTACCGGCGTGTCGATCATCAAGATCGGTATCCCGCTGCTGGCCGGCCTGTCCGCCGTGCACGGTCTGGTGCCCCCGCACCCGGGTCCGTTGCTGGCCATCGGCGTGTTCGGTGCCGACATCGGTAAAACCATTCTCTACGGCCTGATCGTTGCGCTGCCGACGGCCATCATCGCCGGCCCGATCTACGGCACCTTCATTGCCAAGTACATTCCCGGTCATCCCAATCAGGAACTGGTGGATCAACTGGCGCGCGAGAACGATTCTGCCGATCTGCCGAGCTTCTCCATCACCTTGATCACCGTGCTGTCGCCGGTGTTCCTGATGCTGCTCAAGACCTTTGCCGATGTGGTGCTGCCGGACGGCAACTTTTTCCGCACCTTCATGGACCTGATCGGTCACCCGATCTCGGCACTGCTGCTGGCGTTGCTGCTGTCGCTGTACACCTTCGGCTACAAGCAGGGCATTGGTTCCAACCAGATGCTCAAATGGCTGGACGCGAGCCTCGCGCCAACCGCCGCAATCATCCTGATCATCGGTGCCGGTGGTGGCTTCAAGCAGATGCTGGTGACCAGCGGCGTGGGTAATGTCATCGGCAACATGGCGGTGGCTGCGGAAATCTCGCCGATCCTTCTGGCATGGCTGGTGGCGGCGGTGATCCGTATCGCGACCGGTTCGGCGACCGTGGCGACCATTACTGGCGCCGGCATCGTGGTGCCGGTGGTGGGGATGATTCCGGGTGTGAACCGTGAGTTGCTGGTGCTGGCCACCGGTGCCGGTTCGTTGATCCTGTCTCACGTCAACGACGCCGGTTTCTGGCTGGTGAAGCAATACTTCAACATGACCGTGGCGGAGACCTTCAAGACCTGGACGGCGATGGAAACCATCCTGTCTGTGGTGGCCCTGGGCTTTATCCTGCTGCTGTCGTTGTTCGTTTAAGCACACCGCAAAACCAAATGTGGGAGCGAGCCTGCTCGCGATGAGGGCTTAACATTCAGCGAAGATGTTGAATGTAAGTCCGCTATCGCGAGCAGGCTCGCTCCCACAGTGTTATGTGTCCAGGCCTCAGGATTTGCTGACCAGCCCATCCGCCCTGAACATTGCGCGAATCCCGCGCACGGCCTGGCGAATCCGGTCCTGGTTTTCGATCAGCGCGAAGCGCACATGATCATCCCCATACTCACCAAACCCGACACCCGGCGAGACGCAGACCTTGGCCTCGGCGAGCATTTTCTTGGCGAACTCCAAAGAGCCAAGGTGCGCGTAGGCTTCGGGAATCTTCGCCCAGACATACATCGATGCCTTCGGATTCTCGACCATCCAGCCCAGCTCGTGCAGGCCTTTGACCAACACGTTGCGGCGCTGCCGGTACTGCTCGGCGATGTCCTTGACGCACTGCTGATCGCCTTCCAGCGCCGCAATGGCCGCGACTTGCAGCGGAGTGAACGTGCCGTAGTCGTGGTAACTCTTGATCCGCGCCAGGGCGTTGACCAGTTCCGGGTTGCCGACCATGAAGCCGATGCGCCAGCCCGCCATGTTGTAGCTCTTGGACAGGGTGAAAAACTCCACCGCGATGTCCTTGGCGCCCGGCACTTGCATGATCGACGGAGCTTTCCAGCCGTCGTAGACGATGTCGGCATAGGCCAGGTCATGCACCACCAGCACGTCGTACTGTTTGGCGAGGGCGATCACACGCTCGAAGAAGTCCAGCTCAACGCACTGTGCGGTCGGGTTGGACGGGAAGCCGAGGATCATCATTTTCGGTTTCGGAATCGAGCCGCGAATCGCCCGCTCCAGTTCGGCGAAGAAGTCCACGCCCGGAATCAATGGCACCGAACGCACCTGGGCGCCGGCAATCACCGCGCCGTAGATGTGAATCGGGTAGCTCGGGTTCGGCACCAGCACCGTGTCGCCCTGATCGAGGGTGGCCAGCATCAAATGCGCCAGGCCTTCCTTGGAGCCGATGGTCACGATGGCTTCGGTTTCCGGGTCGATGTCGACCTCGTAGCGATCCTTGTACCAGTTGGAAATCGCCCGGCGCAGACGCGGAATGCCCTTGGACGTCGAGTAACCGTGGGTGTCTTCGCGTTGGGCGACGGTGACGAGTTTTTCGACAATGTGCGGCGGCGTCGGACCGTCGGGGTTGCCCATGCTGAAATCGATGATGTCTTCGCCACGACGACGGGCGGCCATCTTCAGCTCGGCAGTGATGTTGAAAACGTAAGGGGGGAGTCGATCTATGCGCGCAAAGCGGCGCGGCGAACCTGGGTTAGCCATTGTTGCCTCGGATAACGTGAGCGCCCGGAACCGTCCGAGCGACGCTGGTCACTGCGGTGACCTGTTGCGGAAGATAAGGGGTGGCATGGCACACTGTCCAGCCAGTGTGTAAACAAATTTTTCCGAAGGATAACGGTTGATGGAATTTAGCAGCGGCTTCTTGCTGAGCCTTTCTTTGTGCCTGGACATCGGCGTGGCCAATATCGCGATGATCACCCTGGCCATGCAGCGCGGCTATTTTCAAGGCTTTGCGCTGGGATTGGGGACCTGCGTCGGCGACCTGATTTACGCGGTGCTGGCACTGGCTGGCATGACTGTTTTGCTGCAATACGAAACCGTGCGCTGGGTGCTGTGGATCGGCGGTTCGGTGTTGCTGGTGTACTTCGCGGCGAAGATGATCTATTCGGCAATTCACCACGAAGCCGTATTGGCACAGACCGCTGAAGTCGGTCACAACTCACACCGTAAAGAGTTTTTTCGTGGAATTTTCCTCGCCATGTCGTCACCCAGCGCCATTCTCTGGTTCGCCGCGGTGGGCGGCACGCTGATTGCGCGGTCCGGCGGTGGCGGGGCACTCAGCTCGGCACTCTTTCTCGGCGGTTTTCTCTGCGCGGGATTGCTGTGGTCCGCCGGCCTGTGTTTCGCCGCGAGCCATGGCGGCAAGTTGCTCGGCGACAAGCTGCTGCGTTACTCCTACATGGCATCGGCGGCGATCTTCTGCTATTTCGCCGTGTACGTGATTCTATCGGGCTACAACGAGTTTGTAGGCGCGGGTGCTGTCGAGGCGTTGCACAGCCTCTGACTGGGCTAATCGGGTTTGGCTTCTATACTCCCAGCCGAACCCACTTTTTTGATCCAGGAGTCGAGTCATGGATGAGCAATCAGACGTAAAACCGGCCGAGCCACGTTTTGAACACGGGCACTTTCTGCTCATTGCGGGGCTTGGTGGACGATTTACCCAACAGACCACGCAAGGCATTCCCGAACTCTGGGAGAAATTCGTTCCCGAGATTGGCAAGATTCCCGGTCAAAAAAGCGAAGTGACCTACGGCATCTGCTGCAATCCGGATGGCAAGGGCGGCTTCGAATACATCGCGGGCGTCGAGATCGAAAAACTCGACGACCTGCCCGAAAAGTACCGCTGGGTCGAGGTTCAACCCCAGCATTACGCGGTGTTCGAGCACAAAGGCTCGCTGGACCAGTTGCCCGAGACGTTTCAGTACATCTGGAAAACCTGGTTGCCGCAGTCCGGTAAAGAGGCCGCGGACGCCCCGGAATTCGAACGCTACAGCGAAGACTTCAACCCGAAGCTCAAAACCGGCAAGCTGGAAATCTGGCTGCCGCTCAAGGCGTAACGTCGGTATCGAGAGGCGGATCCGCGATTCGCCTCTCGATGTCGTGCCGACGCTGATTTATGATCCCCAGCCTTTCCCCCGCTGATTCCGAGCTGCCATGAACACCGTCATCCGCCACGTCACCCCCGCTGACCTGGACCGCTGCTACGCCATCGAAACCGTTGCCTACGAAGGCGACGAAGCCGCCACCCGGGAGAAAATCGCCACCCGCATCGCCACCTGGCCCGAGGGGTTTATCGTCGCCGAAGTGGACGGCGTGGTCGCCGGTTTCATCAACTCCGGGGCGGCGTTTCAGGTCGAGATGTCGGACGAAGCGTTCAAGGAACTGATCGGCCACGACCCGGCCGGCCCGCACGTGGTGATCATGTCGGTGGTGGTGCACCCGGATTATCAGGGGCAGGGTCTGGCGAAACGCTTGATGGGCGAGTTCATCGAGCGGATGCGTGCGTTGGGCAAGGCCAGCATCAACCTGATGTGCAAGGAGCGGCATATTCCGCTGTATGCCGGGTTTGGCTTCGCCTATATCAAGCCTTCCGCGTCGGATCATGGCGGGATGGCTTGGCATGAGATGGTGCTGACGTTGTAACCAGATTCCATCGAACACCGAAGATCGAGTGTGGGAGCAATATCAGTAGAGGCTATTCCGCACCCGCGCCGGCGCTTCCCGGTCATACGTCTCGGCATCAAACGCCCCATCATTCAAGCGCTTGTGAAACGCCCCCGCCGTCGGCAGCGCCGAGCGATCCAGGTGCTTCTCGGGGTTCCACAAATCCGACCGCACGATCGCTTTCGAGCAGTGAAAAAACGCCGCCTCCACCGTCACCAGCATCACCGTGCGCGCCGGTTTGCCGTTGACCGCGAAGCTTTCCAGCAACCCCGGTTCATTGCTGATCTGCGCCGAGCCGTTGACCCGCAACGTCTCGCCGATCCCCGGGATGATGAACAGCAGCGACACCCGTGAATCGAGCACCACATTGCGCAGTGTGTCGATGCGGTTGTTGCCCGGGCGGTCCGGTATCGCCAGGGTGCGCTCATCGATGATTCGCACGAAACCCGGCGTGTCACCGCGCGGCGAGCCGTCCAGGCCGTCGGGGCCGACCGAGCTGATGATCACCAGTGGCGAGGCGCGGACCATCGCTTGATAGTCCTCGTTCAGAAAGGCGATTCGCTTGCGCATGGCGCGGTCGTGGGGTTGGCCGTAGATCGCTTCCAGTGCTTCGATACTGTCGAGCATAACCACCTCAGAAAATCAGTCCCATGCGCCGTTCGTAACCGATCCGGCCCTTGTAGGCTTCGCCGCTGTCGACCCAGCCGAAACTGGCGTACAGCGCGATGGCGGCCTCGTTGTCCGCATCCACCGACAATTCCAGCGCCCTGATTTCAGGAAATGCCTGGCGCGCCACGTCGGGCAGGGCTTGCAGGCAGGCCTTGCCATACCCTTTGCCTTGATGACGCTGGCCGACTTGCAGTGCATGCAGCGTGGCGCTGTGTTCATCGGCCCAGGCAGGCAGCACCGGCGGACGTTTGAGCAGCAGGAAGGCAACCGGAATGTCATCGGCCAACAGGGCAAATCCTTTGACGCCGGGGCCGGGTTTGGACAACAAGGTGTGCAGCGCACCATGAATGTCGCCGGAGAATCTGATTTGTTCTTTGCGAACTTCGATGGCCTCGACCTGCTGGCGCTGGCGCGCGTTCAGGGTTTCGTAAGGCACGAGTCGGGTTGTCACTGGAGTGTCCTTTTTCCATCAGAAATGAGCCTCGGATTCTAGCGAGTTTGCGCCCATGGATTATTTTTATTTCGACTGTCGATTCGGCATTTCGCCGAACGACTAAGGGTGTCTTCACAACAAAAAACACGGAGAACCACCATGAACGCAACTCACGAAATCGAGACTCTGATCGACACCTATCGCCAGGCGGTCATCGCCAAGGATGTCGAGAAAATCATGGCGTTGTATGGCGATGACATCGTCTCCTACGACGCGGTCAAGGCCCTGCAGTTTCGCGGCAAGACTGCCTACCGCAAGCATTGGCTGGAATGCATGGAAATGTGCCAGGGCGCGCATAAGTTCGACTTCGATCAGATGAACGTCGTGGCGGACGAGCACATCGCCTTCGCTCATTGGCTGGCCCATTGCGGCGGCACCAACGACAAGGGCGAAACCCAGGCCTGCTGGATGCGCGTGACCGCCTGCTATCGTCGCGAGGCCGGCCAATGGCGCATCGTCCACGAACACTGGTCGGCCCCGTTCGACATGACGAGCGGCACTGCGCTGTTCAACCTTGAACCCTGATCGTCGGGAATCAGCGCCAAAACATCAAACTGCAGCCATAGTTGATCAGTTCGATCGGAGAGCCCCATGAAGTACTTATGCCTGGTCTACAGCAACGAACAGGAGTTGCACTCACTGCCCGAAAGCCCCAAGGACGCCGAGTGCATGGCCTATGCCGAATCGATCCAGGGCAGCGGCCGCATGCTCGCCGCCGAGGCGCTGGAGTCGGTGCAGACCGCCACTACCGTGCGCATGCGCAACGGCAAAATGTCGATCACCGACGGCCCGTTCGCCGAAACCAAGGAGCAATTGGCCGGCTTCTACCTGATCGACGCCAAAGACCTCAATGAAGCCCTTCAGGTTGCCGGCAACATTCCGGCGGCGCGGGTCGGGTGTGTCGAGGTACGGCCGGTTCGAGAGTTGAATCCTTAACGGTCACAGGCAAGGAGATTCCATGGTGACGCAAGGCATGCAGGACTGATGCCCGGGGTGTCGGTCAAGGCTCGGGTCGAGCAGGTTTACCGCGAAGAGTCGCGGCGGATCCTGGCGACCCTGATCCGTCTGCTTGGCGATTTCGATCTCGCCGAAGAAGCCTTGCACGAGGCGTTCTTTATCGCGGTCGAGCGCTGGCAGCGTGACGGTGTGCCGGACAATCCACGGGCGTGGCTGGTTTCCACCGGGCGTTTCAAGGCCATCGATGTGTTGCGTCGCCGCGCGCGGTTTGCCGCGTCCCGGCCAATGCTGATCGCTCAACTGGAGGCGCTGGAGCAGGCTGACTGGAGTGACGACGACGTGGAAGACGATCGCTTGCGCCTGATCTTCACCTGCTGTCACCCGGCACTCGCGGCGGATGCTCAAGTGCCGCTGACATTGCGCGAAGTCTGCGACCTGACCACCGAAGAAATCGCCCGGGCGTTTCTTTCCGCACCGGCCACCATTGCCCAGCGCATCGTGCGGGCCAAAGCGAAAATCCGCGACGCGAAAATTCCCTACCAAGTGCCGACCCTGGCGGAATTGCCCGAGCGACTCGACAGCGTGCTGCGGGTGATTTACCTGGTGTTCAACGAAGGCTACTCGGCGTCCGTCGGCACCGAGCTCATCCGTGAAGACCTGACCCGCGAGGCGATCCGCCTCGGGCGTTTGCTGATGGAACTGCTGCCCGAACCCGAGGTGATGGGCCTGCTGGCGCTGATGCTGTTGCATGAATCACGGCGTCCGGCGCGGACGTCGTCGAGTGGCGAGCTGATCCTGCTGGATGAGCAGGACCGTTCGCTGTGGGACGCCGGGTTGATTGCCGAAGGCTGCGCGCTGATCGAGCGTGCGCTGAGTACCCGGCGATTCGGTCCTTACTGTTTGCAAGCGGCCATCGCGGCGGTGCATGCCGAAGCGCCGACGGCGGGGGAGACCGATTGGCTGCAAATTGTGGGGTTGTATGACGTGCTGTTGGCGGCCGTGCCTTCGCCGGTGATCGAATTGAACCGTGCGGCCGCCATCTCCAGAAGGGATGGACCGTTGGCGGGGTTGACGCTGATTGAAGGGATTCTGGGGCGCGGGGATTTGCTGGATTACCACTTGGCACATTCGGCGCGGGCCGAGTTTTGTCGGCAGTTGGGACGGGTGGAGGAGGCACGGGCGGCGTATGAGCGGGCGCTGGAATTGACGCAGCAGGTGCCGGAGCGGCGGTTTATCGAGGCCCGGATCAAGGCTTTGAAATAAAGTGCCCGCCCCGTCGCGGGCAAGCCCGCGATAAGGTCCGCAGGACCGTCATTCCAGCATCTTGCCCAACAACCAGCTCCCCGCCGGCCCCGGCGGATGCAGCCGCGACCACAGCGCATCGACGAACAGCGGTTTCGGCCACCCGCGCACGTTCAACTCCTGCAACGTCCCGGCGCCAAACCGTCCCACCAGCCACCGCGGCAACGGCGCCCAACCGAATCCGCCCTGGGCCATTTCCAGCAGCATCAAATAACTCGGTGCCGACCAGACGCGCCCCTTGGCGCGGCTTTCATACGGATTGACGATCGTCGCCAGACGCAACTCCCGGTGCTGTTGCAAGATGTCCTGATCGATGACAGCCAGCGTTGCCAACGGATGCTCGCGGGACACGAACAGGGCGATTTCGGTGCGCTCTGCCACCGTCGAGCTGACCAGATCCGGTGGGTAACTTTCCTGTTGCTCGGCGAACGCCACATGCGCCCGTCCGCTTTGTACCAGCGCCACCAGGTCATCGCATTCGGCGATCAGGCATTCGAGCTCAAGGTCCGGGTATCGCTGTTCGAACGCACTGAGCGCCGCTTCGAAACGGTCGGACTGATAGGTGTCGGAAATCGCCACGGTCAGCTTCGGCTCAACCCCTTGAGCCAACTGGCTGGCGGTCATTTCCAGACGGCTGGTGGCCGCCAGAATCTCCTCGGCCCGCTGCAACATCACATGCCCGGCCGGTGTCAGGGTCGGCTTGCGGCTACTGCGGTCGAACAGGATCAGATCCAGATCAATCTCCAGGCTCGCCACTGCGGCGCTGATGGTCGACTGACTGCGCCCGAGCTTGCGCGCCGCGGCGGAAAACGAGCCTTGGGTCGCCGCTTGCACAAACGCCTGCAACACTTCCTGGGACGCCATGAACTATCGCCTTGATCGATGGTTATTGGTTATGAAGTATCGGTGCGGGAGTGGATCATGACAACTACAGTCACTCAGGGGCTCTGCTCATGAACATGCAAAAATCCATCACCGAACGTATTTTCCAGGCCATCGGCTTCGAGCTGTTGGCCATCGTGATCTGCACCCCGTTGCTGGCGTGGATCATGGACAAACCGATGCTCGACATGGGCGTCGTCACCGTCGTGATCGCGGCGCTGGCACTGGCGTGGAACGTGGTGTTCAACGGGGTATTTGATCGTGTGCTGCAGCGTTTCGACATCGTGCACAGCGCATGGACGCGAGTCGTCCATGCGCTGTTGTTTGAAGGGGGGCTGGTGGCGGTTGGCGTGCCGCTGATTGCCTGGTGGCTCAATGTCAGCCTGTGGCAGGCGTTCCTGCTGGATATCGGTGTGTTGCTGTTTTTCCTGCCGTACACCTACGTTTACCACTGGGCGTATGACGTGGTGCGCGAGCGGGTCCTCATGCGCAGTGCTTGCGAGGGATAAAAGCAAAAGATCGCAGCCTCCGGCCGCTCCTGCAATGGAATTCAATTCCCTGTAGAAGCTGCCGAAGGCTGCGATCTTTTGTTCCTTATCTTACAAAAACATCCCGCCCGACGCCTCGACGCGCTGGCCGTTGATCCACTGGCTGCCCGGTGCCAGCAGCAGCGCAATCGCGGCGCCGATATCGTCCGGCAGACCGACACGACCCAGCGCGGTATTGTCGGCGATCATCTGGTTCACCTGCGCATTGTCGCGCACGGTACCGCCGCCGAAATCGGTTTCGATCGCGCCAGGCGCCAAGGTATTTACCGAGATGCCCCGTGCACCGAGCTCCTTCGCTTGATAACGCGTCAGTACTTCCATCGCGCCTTTCATCGCCGCGTAAGTGCCGTAACCCGGCAGGCTGAAGCGGGTCAGTCCGCTGGACACGTTGAGGATGCGGCCACCATCCGTCATCAACGGCAGCAACTTCTGAGTCAGGAAAAATGGCCCTTTCAAATGGATGTTCATCAGCAAGTCGAACTGCTCGACGGTGGTGTCGACTAAGTTCGCATACACCCCGATGCCGGCGTTGTTGAGCAAAAAGTCGAAGTGCTGGCGATCGAAACGGCTGCGCAATACCTCGGCGACCTGCGTGGCGAAATCTGCGAAGCGCTCGCTCTGGCCCACGTCCAGTTGCAACATGGCGGCGCGACCACCGAGGCTTTCGATTTCCGCGACCAGTGCCTGCGCCTCATCGGCTTTGCTGTTATAGGTGCCGATGACGTCGACACCCTGGGCGGCCAGATGCAGTGCTGCGTTTTTGCCAAGGCCGCGGCTGGCGCCGGTGATCAGTGCGATTTTGCGATTCATGGGGCTTCCTCAAGGGTGGTGAGTAACGGTGTGAAGGAAGTTTATTTATCCGCCATAGGGTGATAAACAGGCTGAAACTGGAATCACTGATCGGTTAATCCGGACAATCGAAGGTCGAACCATGAACAAACTGGAACTGCTGCGCACCTTCGTTCGCGTCAGCGAGGTGTCGAGTTTTACCCTGGCCGGCGAAAGCCTGGGCTTGCCCCGTTCCACCGTGTCGGAACATGTTCAGGCGCTCGAAGCGCTGCTGGGAACGCGGTTGCTGCAACGAACCACGCGCAGGGTTCAGGCGACACAGGACGGCCTGGTGTTGTACGAACGCAGCAAGGATTTGCTGTCGTACATGGACGAAATCGAAGGGCTGTTTCGCCAGGATGCGGCGTCGCTCACCGGGCGGATTCGCTTCGACATGCCCAACTTCCTGGCGCGCCAGGTGGTGTTGCCGCGGTTGCCGGAATTCATCGCGCTGCACCCCAATCTGGAACTGGAAATCAGCACCACCGATCGCCGGGTTGATGTGCAAAGGGAGGGTTTTGACTGCGTCGTGCGGGTTGGCGTACAACCGGATCAATCGGTGGTCGCGCGTCACGTGTGTGATTTTGCGATGGTCAATTGCGCCAGTCCCGCTTATCTGCAGCGTTATGGCATTCCCGAAACACTCGAAGACCTGGCGCAGCATCGGCTGGTCCATTACGTCGGCGTACTGGGTTCGCGTTCGGAGGGGTTTCTGTATGAGGTCGATGGCAAGCTGCATCGATTACCGATGGCGGGCAGCGTCACGGTGAACAGCACCGACGCTTATGAAGCGGCGTGCGTGGGGGGATTCGGGTTGATTCAGGCACCGCTGAAGGGCATGCAGTCGCGCTTGCTCAGCGGTGAACTGGTGGCGGTGTTACCGCAGTTGAACGCGCCGTCGATGGAGGTGTCGCTCCTCTATGCCCCGCAACGGCGTTTGCCGTTGCGGGTCAGAGCGTTCATGGATTGGTTGGCGCAGATTATCCAGTCCAACGCATAACCTGTGGTGGTCAGAAGATTCGGGTGAACAACCAATACAAACTGCCCGACAACAGAATCGCCGCCGGCAAGGTCAACACCCAGGCCATCAGCAGGTTGCGAATGGTCTTCATCTGCAAGCCACCGCCGTTGGCGACCATGGTCCCGGCCACCCCCGAGGACAACACGTGGGTGGTCGACACCGGCAGCCCGAACATGTCCGCCGCGCCGATGGTCAGCATGGCCACGGTTTCCGCCGAGGCACCTTGGGCGTAAGTCAGGTGGCTCTTGCCGATCTTCTCGCCGACCGTCACCACGATGCGCTTCCAGCCGACCATGGTGCCCAGGCCCAGCGCGATCGCCACCGCGATCTTCACCCACAGCGGAATGAACCGTGTGGCATTGTCGATCTGCTGCTTGAACAGCTGCAGCTTGTCGGTGGTGTCGGCGTCGAAGTTACCGACCTTGTTTTTTTCCATCAGGCGAATGGTTTCGCTGGTCAGGTACATGTCGTTACGCACGTTGCCCATGGCCTCGGCCGGGACTTTCGACAGCGAACCGTAACCCTTCACTTCGTTGCCGATGTTGCCGGCCAGCGTCGCGAGGGCGGGGATCAGTTGCGGCGTAGCGTCCTTGGTGCGCATGTAATCGGAGAGCACCGGACGCGGATCGGCGGGTGCGGGCAGCGAGGTGTGCTTCATCAGGGCTTGCTGGGTAACCTCGGCCACGGCGGCGAATTGCAGCGCCTGATCCGCCGGCATGGTGCGGTTCAGCGCATACGCCATCGGCAGGGTGCCCACCAGGATCAGCATGATCAGGCCCATGCCTTTCTGGCCGTCGTTGGAACCGTGGGCGAAGGACACGCCGGTGCAGGTCAGGATCAACAGGCCGCGAATCCACCACGGTGGCGGGGTATTGCCTTTGGGCTCCTTGTACAGCGCGCGATTCTTGACGAAGGCGCGCAGGGCCAGCAGCAGCAACGCGGCGGCGGCGAAGCCGACCAGGGGCGAGAGCAGCAACGCATAACCGACTTTGGTCGCTTGCGCCCAATCCACGCCGCTGGTGCCGTCGCGCCCGTGCATCAGGGCATTGGCGACGCCGACACCGATGATCGAACCGATCAGCGTGTGCGACGACGACGCCGGCAAGCCCAGCCACCAGGTGCCGAGGTTCCACAGAATCGCCGCGATCAACAGGGCGAAAATCATCGCGAAACCGGCGGACGACCCGACTTGCAGAATCAACTCCACCGGCAGCAACGCGATGATGCCGAACGCCACCGCGCCGCTCGACAGCAGCACGCCGAGGAAGTTGAACAACCCGGACCAGACCACCGCAACGTTCGGCGGCAAGGAGTTGGTGTAAATCACCGTGGCCACCGCGTTGGCGGTGTCGTGGAAACCGTTGACGAACTCGAACCCCAGCGCGATCAGCAACGCCACGCCCAGCAGCAGAAACGGCGTCCAGGTGGTGACCACCGTGCCGAGTTCGTTCATGTCGTGCATCAGGCTGTACGCGGTAAACAACAGCCCGATCGCCAGCACAGCGAAGAAAATCACGATGGTCAGCAGGCCGGGTTTTTTATCGAACTGCGGCTTCGCGCTGCGGGCGGGCGCCTGGGCGGCGGTGTAGGAAGGAGTAGCCATCGCGGACAATCCTGAGGAGAGAAAGGAATGCCAGTCATGATCATTGCCAAATGTTACAGAGACGCTGCGCTGGGTCAGTGTTTGGCGCTTTTGCTGATCCGTTGATCAGAACCCCGCACCAACATCCAAGGGCTACGCAATCCCCTGTGGCGAGGGAGCTTGCTCCCGCTCGGCTGCGAAGCAACCGTAAACCCGGTACTCGCGGTGTGTCAGAAAAACTGTTTGGCAGGATGTGGGTCCGCTTCGCGACCCAGCGGGAGCAAGCTCCATCGCCACAGGGGCTCGATGCGCTTCGGGATTAGTAATCCTGCCGCTTGCGAAACGCCCATCGCCCCGCGATCACGGTAAACGTCGCGACCAATGCCACCAGAATCCAGAACCCCTCCGGATCCTGGGAGAGCGGCACGCCCCCCACGTTCATGCCAAAGAAACCGGCAATGATGTTGATCGGCAAGGCCAGCACCGTCACCACGGTCAGGGTGAACAGCGTACGGTTGCTCTGTTCATTCAGGTTGGCGGCAATCTCTTCCTGCAACAGCTTGATCCGCTCACCCAACGCCGTCAGGTCGTTGATGATCAGCGCAAACTCCTCGGTGGACTTGCGCAGCTCTTTCACGTCTTCCTTCTGCAACCATTGCGGCGGACGATTGAGCAGGCGCAGCAATGAGCCCGGCTCCAGCGCCAGCAGCCGTTGCAGGCGTACCAGC
Source organism: Pseudomonas fluorescens NCIMB 11764 (assembly GCF_000293885.2). Taxonomy (NCBI): domain Bacteria; kingdom Pseudomonadati; phylum Pseudomonadota; class Gammaproteobacteria; order Pseudomonadales; family Pseudomonadaceae; genus Pseudomonas; species Pseudomonas fluorescens. The sequence goes on along the minus strand of NZ_CP010945.1, from coordinate 6,503,875 downwards.
ACCCGGCGATTGGCACCCAGTTCCGCGCGGTTGGTCGACAGCCGCGAGGACAGCAATTCATCTTCGATCTGATCGACACTGAGGCTGGTCTTGCGCACGATCTGCGTCAGCACCTCGCCCTGGTCGCGCAGCAAATGCACCAGCAATTCCAGTGGCGAACGAAAGCATTCACCGGCCTTCACCGACGAACGCAACTTGTCCACCGAGTGCAGCGGTTGCAGGCGCGCGCTGATGATCAGCCGGCTGCGGGCGCATACCCACAACGTCGACACATCCGAGGAGACCATGCTGCTGAGGTTGAACACCACGTCGTTGACCACCGCCAGCAGTGCCGAATCGACATGCTCGATGCGCGTCGAACGCGAGCCTTCATGCAAGGCTTCGAAAAATTCGTCGGGCAACTCCAGATGACTTTTCATCCAGCGCTCGCACGCGGCATGGGCGAGGTTCAGGTGCAGCCAGAGAAACTCATCGCTGTCGCCCGGTTGCTGCAGACACCGCAACGCCATGGCCGAATCGATCTCCCGGCCGCGTTCGCCGGGGCGAAAGCTGAAACCGTACAGCAGACCGAACAGGTCCGGGTCGCGATGGCTTTGGTCGATGCTGTGGTTCATGAGGTCTCGTTGTGAGGAGGCGCCTGTCGCGGGTTTCACAGGTTCACTTGAGCCGCATCATCGCAAGCCGTGATGACGTTTTTGTGACGGATAAATAACGCAAACGATTGCGCTGCCGATGGTCGGATTCGCTTAAAGAAGCGCTCTGGCACGCCGATCACGCTTAGGTTAAGTTGCGCGCCGTCGGCCACCCGCCGACGCGGCAGACAGGGATGTCCGATCTACTTTCACGCCTCACCCAGGGCGTGCCTCATTCCTGTCATGAGTACCTTCCGATGTTTCTGCAAAAGTCCTTGAGAGCGCAAATTCTCGCCCTGCTGAGTGGTAGCCTGTTTGCGATGCTGTTGATCGCGCTGGCCTGCTTTCACTTTCTGTCCAGCGGCGTTCAAAGCTATGCGAACTTGATCGACGGCCCGCTGCACACCTCACAATTGATCGATGAAGCCAACCTGCAGTTCAAGGTGCAGGTCCAGGAATGGAAAAACGTTCTGCTGCGCGGCAAGCAACCGGCGGATCTGAACAAGTACTGGAAGCAATTCGAAGACCGTCAGCGCGATGTGCAGGGCATCCTCGGCGAGCTGGCAGGGCAGAAGGGTATCGAGCCGCAACTCAAGACCCGCATCGAACGCCTGCGTGACGAACACCGCGTGTTAGGTGCGGCGTACCAGAAGGGCCGCGATGCCTACGTGGCGGCCGGTGCCGATCCAACGGCGGGCGACACCGCGGTGAAGGGCGTGGACCGGGCGACCAGTGATCAGATGAGCGAACTGGTCAGCGAGCTGCGCAAGCAGGGCACTGAACAGTCGAAGCGGATCAGCGCCAGTGCCGATCGCACCGTGTTGCTGGGGATCATCGTGATGCTCGCTTCGGGTCTGTTGATCGGCCTGTTGAGCCTGTGGCTGGTCAACCGCAACCTGGTCGAGCCGATCCGCAAGCTGATCGATTACGTGGCGCAACTCAGCCAGGGCAAGTTTGCCGAACGCGTGGCCAGCACCCGTCAGGATGAGCTGGGCAAATTGGCGATGGCGGCCAACACGTTGCGCGATTTTCTCGCCGAAACCTTCAGTCGTTTGCAGGCCAGTACCAAGGATCTGGACGGCGCCAGCAATGAGTTGAAAGCGATCGCCGGCCTCATGGCCAGCGGCACCAACGAACAGTTCAACCGCACCGATCAGGTGGCCACGGCGATGAACGAAATGTCCGCCACGGCGCAAGAAGTCGCACGGCATGCCGCCGATGCCGCGCGTGCGGCGGATGACGCCGACCAGTCCGCCCAACAAGGCGGAAAAGTGATGCAGGGCACCATCCACACCATCACCCGCATGCGCGGTGAAATCGCCAACACCGCGACGGTCATTCGACAACTGGAAACCGACAGCGGCCGCATCGGCAAGGTGCTGGAAGTGATTCGCGGCATCGCCGAACAGACCAACTTGCTGGCGCTCAACGCGGCCATCGAAGCCGCCCGAGCCGGTGAAGCCGGGCGCGGTTTTGCGGTGGTGGCCGATGAAGTGCGCAGCCTGGCCCAGCGCACGGCGGCGTCGATCATTGAGATCAACCAGATTATCCAGACGGTGCAAACCGGTGCGGTAGACGCGGCCCAGGCGATAGAAAGCGGTCAGTCGCGCAGTGAAGAAAGCGTCGAGCAAGTGACGCAGGCCGGTGCCATGCTCGAGCGCATCACCCACGCCGTGGAAGCCATCCGCGACATGAACCGCCAGATCGCCACCGCTGCCGAAGAGCAGACCTCGGTCGCCGAAGACATCTCGCGCAACCTCACCGAGATCACCAGCATTGCCAGCACCAACTTGGACAACGTGCAACGCACCGAAGCGGCCAGCCACAACCTGCATGGGTTGTCGGGACAGCTGAATGAAGTGACGGCACGTTTAAGCGCGTAAGGTTCCAGCGAAACGCAAAAAAGCCGCACGATCCGAAAATCGTGCGGCTTTTTTGGGGGGGATCAGTCGTCTTGTTTGTTCTTCAGGACTTCGCCGGTGGCGGCGTTCAAGTCCACGTCCCATTCAACATTCTTGGCGTCACGCAGTTCGACTTCGTACTCGTAGATTTTGGAATGCTTGTCCAGGTCGCTGTCGGTAATCGTGGCACCCGGATGCAACTTCAGAACGATCTGGTTCAGCTCTTCCTGCGGCTTGATCTTGCCGTCCTTGACCAGTTGAGGGATCTGATCAACGAGAACGTCAGCAGCTTGCGCCAGGCCAGCGGTGAGGGTCAGGGCAGCAGCGGTGAACAGGGCAGTCAAAGTCTTCATGAGGTTCTTTCCTTGGGTGAGCCGTTTAAGTGAGTCCAGATTAACTGTGGCAACTTAATTCAGGCTTAATTCCTTGGTCACGTTCGCTAGCAGGCTAGCTGTGATCTCTCTGTAGGTTGTTCACTCGGGGCTTTTCCGGGAAATTGGAGGTGCGAACCAAACCAAGCACCCGGAGGCCCCGAGTGAACGCTCATAAAAATGCCCGATTAACCGTTTCCGGTCGAGCCCTTCTTGTTCAACGAATCCTTAAGGAAGGCCTGAGACCTGTTGAGGTAGCTCAGTCTCAAGGAGTCAGTGTTCGCACTGCCTACAAGTGGCTTAATCGCTATCGAGCTGAAGGCGAGGAAGGACTGCAGGATCGTTCGTCCCGGCCCAAGTTCTGTCCGCACGCGCTTCCTGAGATGCGCCAGGAACAAGTGCTTGAGCTACGTCGCCAGCGAAAAACCTATCGCCAAATCAGCCAGGACTTGAAGGTGGGACACAGCACTGTGGGCAGGTTATTGAGCCGTAACGGCCTCAACCGTTTGGCATACCTGGAACCGCCACCGCCAGTGATTCGCTACGAATATTCTCAGCCCGGAGGTCTGCTTCACCTGGACATCAAGAAGCTGGGGCGTTTTAACAAACCAGGTCATCGAGTGACGCGAGACCGCCTAAAAGGCCGCTCTTACCATGTCGGTTGGGAATACGCCCATGTTGCCATCGACGATAACAGTCGAGTGGCACACAGCGGTTTGTACGCAGACCAAAGTGGGCGTAGCGCCTGCCTCGCGCTGATCCGGGCCCTGCGCTACTACGCAAGCCTTGGCGTTTGCTTCGAGCGGGTAATGACCGATAACGGCCCTTGCTACAAGTCCGGACGCTTCAAGCGTCTATGTCGACGGCTGGGGCTTAAACACATCTATACCAAACCTTACACACCACGAACTAATGGCAAGGCAGAGCGATTTATCCAAACCGCTCTGCGCGAATGGGCCTACGCCAGAAGTTACGAAAGCTCAGACCAACGTGCGACCTACCTGACGTCGTGGTTGCACGAGTACAACTGGCATCGCCCGCATGCCAGCCTGAGTTATTTGCCACCAATTAGCCGAATAGCATCCGTGAACAACGTGGTGGGTTTACACAGCTAGCTCCCACAGTTGATCTCGGTTGGCCAAACATTTTGTGTACGCCAACGATCCCTTGTGGGAGCTAGCCTGCTAGCGATACGGGTGCCTCGGTCCCGGATCAATACCCGTTGTTTGTCAGCAACTGCGCAACACTCGCCGCCGCCGGACGTTTATAGAACTTCAACAGCTCGCTGGCGCGGTTGGTGAAAATACCGTCGACCCCGGCGTCCATGACTTTCTGGTAATCCACCGCATCATCAACGGTGTAGACGTGCACCAACAAACCCTGATCATGGGTGTACTGGTTCATCCACGGTTTCACCAGGTCCGAATAGCTCTGATCGCCACCCTTGGTCAGTGCAGCGGAAGGTCCGGTGCCGATCGCGCCCTGGGCCTTGGCGTATTCGACCCATTGCTGGAATTCGGCTTTGTCCTTCGGCTCCTGCTTGGCGTAGTAAGTCGCTTTATCCTTGTCGCCGGACTCGGCGAACGTCACCTTGGACTTGGGCTCGATGCTGCCTTCACCCACCCACAGCAACAGAATCTTCGGCACCTGCGGCATTTCCTTTTCCAGCAGTTCGAGGCTGCTCTTCTCGAAGGTTTGCAGCACCACCTTGCCTTTGCCCTGGCCAACCGCCAGATTGCTTTTCGCCAGTTTGGAACCCGCCGGACTCAGCCAGCCGCGATCCTGCAATTTATCCTTGAGGTCGCTTTCGATGCCGGGGAATTGCTTGGGTTCTTTGGTTTCGATGTACAAGCCGGGCTTGTGCAGCGGATTGCCTTGGGCAATGTCGATGATCTCGTCGAGGGTCAGGATTTTCAGGCCCGCGTAAGAGGGGCGGGCACGATCCGGGTAAGCGCTGTTGAACCAGCTGCCGGCATCGAGGGTTTTCAGTTCGGCGATGGTGAACGCGTTGGCCGGGCTGTCCTTGCGCTCAGGGAATTTGCTGGCGACGTCGGTGGTGCGTTGCAGATTGTTGTCGTGCAGGGCAAACAGCACGCCGTCCTTGCTGCGTTGCAGGTCCAGTTCGAGGTAGTCCGCGCCCAGGTCGCGCGCCAGTTTATAAGCGGCGGCGGTGGATTCCGGTGCATCGAAAGACGCGCCGCGGTGAGCGATGACCGCCGGATGCGGAATGCCCGAACGGGCTGCGAGTGAGGTCGGGCTTGGTTCGCTGGCGGCCTGTGCCTGGCCGAGGCCCAGCAGCACGCTCAGCAGCAGGGCGCTCTTGGTGAAAGTAACGGGCATGGTCGAGATCCTTTCGCAGAGAGTTTTCAAAGACGTCTCTTTTAACAACTGAGCGCCGCCAGCGCTATCGCGAGACCGACATAAACGTGTTTAAAGGCCATTTTTTCGGCACATTTGTGCGGCTCTTTGCAGTACTCTTGGCCCCGGCAGTTTCCCCGGCAGAGGGAAAAGCCGTTCAATTGCCCTGCGTGTAAACCATCGATCACTTGTGTGAGGTTTATCATGCGCATCACTTCCCAGCTCATCTGCCAGGCCGCCGAACAACTCAAAGGCTTCGTCGGCCTCAACCGCAAGACCGGCCAGTACATCGTGCGTTTCAGCGAAGATTCCTTCGGCATGGACGTGGCGGATGACGGCATCATTCCTGCGAGTGAATTCGTCTGGGCGCCGGGGCCGGAGCAGGCCATGACGCTGAAGCGCGAGCTGATCCAGTTGTTGCTGGATCAGAACATCGATGACCGGATCAACATCAGCGAGCCGTTGCGGGTGTACATGAATCGGCGGGAAGTGCCGGAGATTTCGGCGGTGCGGAGTTTGGTGCAGAGCTGAGATTGGCAGTGTTTGTGCGGGCCCCATCGCGCGATGGCAGCCTAAAGAACACCGCTTCATCTACTGCTTAAACCCATAAGCCCGCTCAACCCTGCACACCCGCGTATTGCACGCCGAATACCAGGTCGAGCGCCCACGCTCACGAATCGCACGGTGCTCGGGATGAAGTTTCCACGCCAGAATCGCTGCCTCACTGGCCCAATAGGACACCGTAATCCCGAGCCCGTCTTCACCCCGCGCTGATTCCACGCCGAGAAAGCCCGGCTGCTCGCGTGCCAGTTCTACCATGCGCTCGGCGGCTTCGGCGTAACCCTGGTCACCGTCGGTTCGCAGCGAAGTAAAAATGACCGCGTAGTAAGGCGGTTCCGGCGTCCGGGCCATCATGATGTCTGCCTCACGCACGCTTCGATCAACGCACTGACCAGCGGCGGTAACAGACCTTTGAGCGCGGCACGTTCCGGTTGAAACAACGTGGCCACAAAAAACGGATGCCCACGCAATTCCACTGCCCGCAACTCCCCCGTCGAATCATGTCCTGTGGCGCACAACCGTTCGCTCAGTAACGCCCGCTCGAATTCAGGATTCACACCGTAACGGCAGCGATAGCCTTCGCGAATCTCGGAATGTTCATACGCCTTGGCGATCAACGAACCTTCAACCAGCTGAATGCAGTCGACGGCTTCCACCAACGAACAGGTCAGTGGCGTGAGCAGCGCTCGCGTCGCATCGGGTGCTGTCTCGCCGTGCTCGGCATCTTTCCACCCCAGAACGTTGCGGGCGTATTCGAGTACGGCGTGCTGAAAACCGCCACACGTGCCGAGGAAAGGTCGCTGTTGTTCGCGGGCAAAGCGGATCGCTCGCAACGCACCGCCCTCATTACGGTAGGGACTGGCTGGCACGCACCAGAAGCCATCGAAGTCTTCCAGCGGTGTGTCGTTGTCGATGCGATCGGTGGCCAACCACTGGAACTGTACGTCCAGGCCTGCGTGTTCGGCTGCCATGCCGAGGGCGACAGGAATTGCCTGGTGGGCGGTGACTTGCGGGTCGTAATCGCCGATCAGGGCGATGCGGATGACGGTGTTTTCCATGAGTGCTCTCGACGCTTGTTGATTCCTGGAACCCACTATAGATTGGCGTTCACGCAATCAATATTGGCGTTATCCCAAGTGATCAATGCAGCCACGCACTATCGACTGGAGTACCCCGACCTGTCTCTGATCCTCGCCCTGGTGCGTGGCGGCTCGTTGGCCCGGGCTTCGGCGTTGTTGAAAGTCGACGTCTCGACCGTGTTCCGCGCCGTGCGCCGACTGGAAGCGGCATTGGGTCAGCAATTGTTCGAAAAGAGCCGCGCCGGCTACTTGCCCACCAGCCTGGCGCAGACCTTGGCCGAACAGGCCGAGCGCGCCGAACAGGCGCTGGAGGCCGCGCGCATCGGCGTGGAGCAGGGCGGTGAAGTCATCAGCGGCACCGTGCGCCTGACCTGTACCGATTCGGTCCTGCAAGGTTTGCTGTTGCCGGCGCTGGCGCAATTCATGCCCGGTTACCCGGCGCTGACGCTCGAGCTGAGCACCTCCAATGACTTCGCCAACCTCAGCCGCCGGGATGCGGACATCGCCTTGCGCCTGACCCAGGCGCCACCCGAGCATTTGGTAGGACGACGCCTGGCGCAGGTGTCGTACCGTGTGTGTGCGAGTCCGGCGTATCTGAAATCGGTCGATGCCCAAGACCTGGCCTCGCTCACGTGGATCGCCCCGGACGACTTCCTCCCCGATCACCCCACGGTCGCCTGGCGGCGCCAACACTTGCCTGGCGTCACACCGGGTTATCGCTGCAACAGCATGTTGTCGGTCACCGAACTGGTGCGGGCCGGGTTGGGCGTTGCGGCATTGCCGGACTTTCTGATCGGTGACGGGCTGCAGCCGTTGAGCGAGCCGCTGCACGGTTACGACACCGCGTTGTGGTTGCTGACCCGTCCGGATTGTCGCGCCTTGCGTTCGGTGGTGACGTTGTTTGATGAGTTGGGGCTGGCGTTGAAACTGCCTTGAACAGTGTCAGGCCTTGCGCACGAAATGCTGGTGCATTTCCGACGTCAGGACTTCGATGCGTTCCGTGAGGGTTTTGGTCATCTCGGTGAGGCGGGTGTTTTGCTCGAGCAACTCGAGCAATTGCGCGGTGTTCTGCGCCGCCTGGGCCTGACGTTCGCTGTTGGCGACGGCCAGGTCTTCGCGGTGCCGCGCATCGGCCTCGGACTGGGCTTTGTCCCGTGCTGCCTGGCGGGTCTGGGCCAGCAGAATCAACGGTGCGGCGTACGCCGCTTGCAGGCTGAACGCCAGGTTGAGCAGGATGAAGGGGTAGGCATCGAAGTGGGTGATGCCCGCCACGTTGAGAAAAATCCATATTGCGACGATCAGCGTCTGCGCCCCGAGAAACATCGGCGTGCCGAAGAACCGCGCAAAGGCCTCGGCGCGCAGGGCAAACTTGTCAGTGCCGAAGGTCGGCGCCAGGTGAGCGTGAGGACGCTGGAAACGCAAGTGATCGACGGTCGCGGTGGTTTTGGTTTCGGTGGTCATGATGCTCTCTGCAGCGCTGGACTGAGGTCCACTATAGCGCCACTGCCCGGCAAGCCGCGCAGCTTTGGCTAAATCGCCAGCGTGACAGCCGTGTTGCGCTCGGTATCGCGGGTGGCTACACAGATTTTATTGCGGCCGGTGTTTTTGGCGGTATAGAGGGCTTTGTCCGCGTCATCGAGCCAGGCGATGGCATCGGTGAAGGACGGGTGAAAAGCGGCCAGGCCGATGCTCAGGCTGACCCGCAGTCCGGGAATCTCCTGATGCCGGTAGTCATGCAGCACCTCGCGTAGGCGTTCCATGACATCCCGCGCCTGATGCAACGGCATGCCGGGCAGGATCACGCAGAATTCGTCACCGCCATAGCGCCCGGCCAGATCGCATTCGCGCAGGTTGCGCTTGAGCTCGGCGCTCAGCTGGCGCAGCACCGAGTCACCGACGATGTGCCCGTAAGTGTCGTTGATGGGTTTGAAGTGATCGATGTCGATCAAGGCAATCGCGGCGGGTTGTTGGTGTTCGCGACAGTGGTGGAATTGCAGTTGCAGCAGGTCTTTCCAGGCGCCGTGGTTGAGCAGGCCGGTCAGACTGTCAGTGCGGCTCAAGGCACTCAAGGCGCGTTTGTGTTCGGACAGTTTGATCGCCAACCGATAGCAGACCATACCCACCGCCCACGGGTAGAGCGTGAGGATCGGCAGGCACGCCCAAATCTGTACATTGGTGGTCGTTGGGTTGAACATCGCGCCGAACAACAGCCAGGCAATCATGACGCCCGTCGCTTGGGTCAAGGTGCCGAGCATGAACAACCGCAGGCCGCCCGTGGCGACGTTGTTCATCGCCATCATCGCCAGGATGGTCACTGTCGTGAGCGGGTTGAACTGAACCGTCGCCGCCCAGAAACCGCCACACAGCGAATCGAAAAGCAGGTTGCGGCGTTCGGTCTTGTAGGGAAAGTTCGCGCGGATCGACAGTTGATAGGCAACGTGGGGCCAGACAAAGGCGTTCACCAGCATCCACGCCCACACCCAAAACGGCATGTTCAATGGAGACAACGCAGCGGCCACGCTGATGCAACCGACGCCAAGGCCAATGGTTCGGGGCAGGTAAATGCGTCTGGCAAATGACAAGCCCTTGCCGCGTTGGTTTTCCATAGTGTCCTGCGCCAGATTCATTCTGAAACACATTGCCGTGTTTTATTCAGAGCTACCGTTCATCGGTCAATCGCGGACATTGTCATTTATTCCAGCGGGAATAATCAGTGTCCTTCCAAGCCATTTAATAGGGGCCAGGGCGCAGTGAACGCTTGATTCAGAGCTGATAGCAGGCGAGGAACATGTCCAGCGCAGAGTCCACGACGGTGGTCTGCATCTCGGGCGAAAGGCCGGGCAGCCCCATGGAAATCTGCGGCCAGAAGGCAAAGGATTTAAGCATTCCCTGAATCTGTTGGCCGGCAAACCCCGGGTCGACCGGCTTCAAGCGTCCATCGGCCTGAGCGGCACGAATCCACACGGTCAGGCCTTCTTCGCGCTCGCCCATTCGCGCGACCATGTTCTGCGCCCGCTCCGGGGAATGGATGGTGGCTGCGATCGCGACCCGCGCCAGGTCGAGAAAATTGTCATCGCCCATCATCTGCAATTTCGCCATCAGGATCAGGCGCATCTGATCGCGCAGCGGCAGGTCAGGGCGGTAGGACGTTTCTTGTTCGGCCGTCACCCGCGCCCATAACTGATTGAGGATTTCGGCGAACAACTCTTCCTTGCTGGGGAAGTGGTTGTACACCGTGCGCTTCGACACGCCAGCGGTGGCGGCAATCTTGTCCATGCTGGTGATGTCGAAACCGTTGGCACGGAATTCGGCAATCGCCGCTTGGATGATCGCTTCGCGTTTTCGGTCGGTCAGGCGCTGTGGAGCTGTCATAAGTACGCTTCGGCAGAAGAATTCAGGAATTACACTCAGCAGTTTACTTGTGATCGGCTTTGATGCAACCTAGAAACTACACTGTGCAGTGTAATGTTTGGTTAATCCTGCACAGCCAAAAATAGAGTGTTCGGCTGATGCGTGCGTGCCTTGGCCATTTATCGTCCCACCGCAGAAACTGCCGACTGTGCGGTTTCCTGGAGTCATTCCGTCATGGCCAATTCCACCAACGCCTCTGCGCCTGAAGCTTCCCGTCAGGTCGACGGGGCCTTCAAAAACCATGCGCCCGTGCAGCGAGAAGGCTTTTGCAAAATGGTACGCATCATGTGGAGCATGATCTTCCACAAACCGCGCAACACCCGCCCAACCTCGGCCGTCCCGGTGCAACGCCTGACCCACGATGCGTTGATCGCCGCGCCTAATCACAGCGTCTATCGCCTCGGCCACTCCACCGTCATGCTCAAGCTGCGGGATAAATTCTGGATCACCGACCCGGTCTTTGCCGACCGCGCTTCACCCGTGCAATGGGCCGGTCCGAAACGCTTTCACCAACCGCCCATCAGCCTCGAAGAATTGCCACCGATCGAAGCGGTGATCCTGTCCCACGATCACTATGACCATCTCGATTATGAGGCCGTGCTCAAACTGGCGGACAAGGCCAAGTACTTCCTTACGCCGCTGGGCGTCGGCGACACCCTGATCAAGTGGGGCATCGACGCCAGCAAAGTGCGCCAGCTCGACTGGTGGCAGGGCACCGAAGTCGACGGCATCCAGTTTATCGCCACCCCGTCGCAACATTTTTCCGGCCGTGGCCTGTTCGATGGCAACAGCACACTGTGGGCCTCGTGGGTGATGATCGACGCCCACACGCGGATCTTCTTCAGCGGCGACAGCGGTTACTTCGACGGCTTCAAACGCATCGGCGAACAGTACGGCCCGTTCGACCTGACGCTGATGGAAACCGGTGCGTACAACGTTGAGTGGCCGCATGTTCATATGCAGCCTGAGCAAACCCTGCAAGCACACATCGATCTCAAAGGCCGCTGGTTACTGCCGATTCACAACGGCACCTTCGATCTGTCGATGCACGCCTGGTTCGAACCGTTTGACCGGATCCTGGCACTGGCCTGGGAGCGCAGCGTGTCGATTACCACGCCGCAGATGGGTGAGGCATTCAACGTGATGTATCCGCAGCGGGGGAGTGTTTGGTGGTCCGAGGTCGAGCAGCAGGTGTATCAGGAGAGTGTTGGCTGAGCGGCTACAGATGGGCGCGAATATTCATACGTGATGCAGTGCCAGGAGATGACGGACATTTCCAGCGGCGTCTGTAGGCTTGAAAAGCGAGTGAGCTTATTCACTCGCTATCAGTCATCACGAGGATCTTTATCACATGGATGTAACGCGAAACGACGCTACGCAAAGGCTGACACCCCAGTCGGGGCTGGAATATTCAAGTGTCGATGAACTCAGCCAAAGAATGGAGCGCAATCAGCTGAGTGCTGTAGCGCTCGTGCAGCACTTGCTGCACCGGATCGAGGCGCTGGATAAACAGGGACCGGCGATCAACGCGATCATCGAACTCAACCCTGATGCATTGGCCATTGCCGAAGTGCTCGATCAAGAGCGACAACGAGGGCACGTACGGGGTCCTTTGCATGGCATTCCCGTATTGCTCAAAGACAATATCGACACGTCCGATCAGATGCAGACCAGCGCCGGTTCATTGGCCATGGTCGGTCAGCCGGCCGCTCAAGATGCTTTCATCGTGCAACAGCTCAGAACAGCAGGGGCGGTGATACTCGGGAAAACCAACCTCAGTGAATGGGCGAATTTCCGCGATCCTGCCATCCCCGATGGGTGGAGCAGCCGAGGTGGGCAAACCAAAAACCCGCACGTGTTGAGCGAATCGCCTTACGGCTCAAGCTCAGGTTCCGGCGCGGCGGTTGCCGCAGGTTTCGCGCCGCTGGCACTCGGAACGGAAACCGTCGGCTCGATTATCGCCCCGGCGTCCGTCAACGGCGTGGTCGGCCTCAAGCCTACCGTGGGCTTGCTCAGCCGCAGCGGCATCGTCCCGGTGAGTCAAAAAGTCGATACGCCCGGGCCCATGGCGCGCACCGTTCGGGAGGCGGCACTGCTGTTGAATGCCATGTCCGGCAACGACGACGCCGAACCGGTCAAAAAGCCGCACGCCATCAGCGGCGTGGACTATACGGCTTTGCTGGTCCCGAATGCCTTGGTGGGACGGCGCATCGGGTATCCCGTCAAGTTCGAGACCAGCGGCGAGGCCGCACAAAGCGACCCTCAGTTTTCCCGTGCGCTGGAAGTCATGCAGGCCGCAGGGGCGACATTGATTCCGGTGGTGTTCGATGATCCTCAATCCCTGTCGCCGGAGGAGGTGGAAAACGGATTCTGGATGGGTATCAAGCGTGATTTGCCGCGATACCTGGCCACACGAACCGGTCTTGCAATCCAGAGCCTGGAGGAACTCCTGCAATACAACGAGCACTGCCCCGACGCCGAGGCGTATGGGCAAACCACGTTGAGCGCGGCCAACAACGTCGATTTTGACGAGAACGCGTACAACGAGTTGTGGCAAAAAATTCAAAGCGAAAATGCGGCTGCCATCGACAACGTGCTGCTTGGGCATCAACTGGATGCCGTGGTGTGGGACGTCGGCTCCCCGGGGTTGAATGTCACTGCGTTGGCAGGTTATCCCGGCATCATGGTGCCTTCCGGAGCGGACGATCACGGAGTGCCGACCTCGGTGTTCTTCTTCGGGACTCAGTGGAGCGAGGCCCATCTGCTGGCAATTGCTTATGGGTATGAACAAGCTTCCAACGCAAGGCCAACGCCTGCGTTCAAGCCGTAAAGGCTTCTAACGCAAACACTGGGATTTTTACTTCAGGTGAAAACCACCTCAATTCGCCCCTCTTTTCTCGATCGAGGGGCTGACTTGACCACGATCTGCACGTCTCGCCCAAGCAGGGATAAGCATTCCATCATCTTTGCTTCACTAATGCCGCGAAACTTCCCGCGCAACATTTCAGAGAGCTTGGGTTGGGACAGACCCAAAATTTCAGACGCTTGAACCTGAGTCAAATGGCGAGCCTTTATGATTTCGCCAATTTTTGCGGCCAGTTTGGGATTTGACGCGCATTTCATTGGCGTTGGGCGCCGAGAGGTCTTCGTAGACGTTGCCGCTGCTTTCTTCGATTTCAATCATGATCTGATCCTTTTGCGTGGTCTTGCGCCGCCTGAAGTCTCTCCTTGATCAAATCGATGTCGGACTGCGTGGTTCTGATACCCGAAGTCGACTTCTTCTGAAAGCAGTGCAGAACATAAATGGCAGAATAATCGTCAATCGATGATTTCTTTCACTCGACCATCGCGAAATCAGTGCGCCCCATCGGTTCCGCTGCCGACCCTTTCATATTCATCCCCCGCCCCGGCGCAAACCCCGGGAAGAACACCAACCCCTCCGACTCAAACCGATAAGCCAGCGCCAGTCGATCAGCCTCCGGCACATCACGGCGGGCCTCAAATCGCTCAATCGCGTCGACCGAAACGCCAGACTCCCGCGACAACTCATCAACACTCCAGCCCAGCATCGCCCGGGCCTGGGCGCAGTGAGCAGGGGTGAATTGGAAGAGGGCGATACGTTCCAGGGTGATTTTCATCGCATAAGAGGCCATGGTGTTCTCCGGGCTCAAGAGTGCTTATTCAAAAAAGTACTGTGATTTTGTACAGTTGTTTTGCGCCCGGATCAAACTCATTTTTATTTCGTACCCTCCAACCAGACGGACGGCGCCTGCCCCAACACCCGGCGAAACATCGTCGAGAACGCCGCCGGGCTGTCATAGCCAAAATCCAAAGCAATCCGCGTCACCGGCTCACCCACCGCCAACCGCGCGAGGGCCAACACCACACAGGCGCGCTGCCGCCACTGGCTGAAACTCAGGTCGGTCTGCTGGCGAAACAGGCGATTGAACGTGCGCAAACTGATGTGCAACTGATCCGCCCATTGTTGCGGCGACTGATGGGCATCGGGCCGCTGCAAAAAGCCCTGGCACAACGCAAGCAACCGCGCATCGACAGGCAGCGGAATGTGCAACGGCAAGTGAGCACTGCGCGCCAGTTCATGCAGCAGCAAATCAATCAGCGCCCCGTCGCGCCTGGCCTTGTCGTACGCCAGCGGAACCTCCACCGCCTCCATCAGCAAATGCCGCATCAACGGCGAAACGCTGATCACCTGACAACGACTCCCCAGATCAACCGCCCCCGGCTCGATGTACAAACTCCGCGTGCTCACCCCCAGCATCAACACCTCATGCGCCACCCCCGACGGAATCCACACCGCCCGCTGCGGCGGCACCACCCAGTTGCCGTCATGCGTGCTGACCTGCATCACCCCGGTCGCGCCGTACAACAATTGCGCCCGTCGGTGCGTATGAAGAGGCAACACCTGACCGTAGGAATAATCCGTACCGATCGCCACCACCGACCGTGGCGTGTCATCCAGCCCATTAATCGAAACATTGCGCATCAAGCGGCTTCCAGCAGTTGGCGTAAACGCAAACATTATTGGCTAACTTGCTGAAGCAGGCCAAGCCACATCGCTCTATCGTCGACCGCTCCCAACCAATGGACGACGCGCAATGTTCTATCTCTTGCTGACACTCTTCGGCTGCATGACCGGCATCACCGCCGTGCTGTTCGGCTTCGGCGGCGGCTTCGTCGTCGTGCCATTGCTGTACCGCATGCTCATGGCCAGCCACGGTGCCGACGACCCGATTGGCCAATCGGCAATGCACATCGCCGTGGCTACTTCGACCTGCGTGATGATCGTCAACGCCCTGGTCGCCACCGGAAAACACCACCGAGCCGGTAATCTGATTCGCCATTACCTGTGGCCGTTGGGTGGGTTTATCGGAGTGGGCGCTGTGGTCGGCGCAGTGGCAGCGATGTGGGTCAGTGGCGAGGTGATTCGGTATGCCTTTATTGCCTACCTTGGCGTAACCATTGTGGATTGCCTGTTCAGACGTGGATTTCTGACGCACACCGATAACGCAATCCCACGGCGATTGGGGAGGGCGGAAGTATCCGGTGGCGGCGTAGGAATCGGCGCCATCGCCACATTCCTTGGCGTGGGCGGCAGCGTCATGACCGTGCCGTTGTTGCGGCGTTGCGGGTTGAGCATGTCTCAGGCAACGTCCATGGCCAATCCACTAAGCCTGCCCGTGGCGTTGGCTGGGACGCTGACTTACATGGCGATGGCGGGGTTCACCGAGTTTGATCTGGGCGCGTGGTTTGTCGGTTACGTTGATCTGCTGGCGTTTGCGGTTTTGACGATGGGATCGTTGGTGGGCATTCGACTGGCCACGCCGTGGATCGGGCGGATTCCGGATCGGATACATGCGCGGGTTTACATTGGTTTGCTGGTAGTGGTGATGATCAGCATGTGCCTGAGCTGATCACGGTTACTTCGCCTCCAACCCCGGCGCTTCCCGAATAATGAAGTGATCCAGGTTCTCGATATTCGCACTGAACACCCCGAACGTCTGCTCGGGGTTTTTCTTGCTCGGCACCTGCTTCAACTCCGGCGTCACGCCATAAAAGAAGCAATACAACTGCGCCTCGCTGTCGATGGCGTGCTTGATCTCCTCCAGAAACGCTTTGCGCTTGCGGTAGTTCTCGATCAACTTCTTGCTCAGGTAAACGTTGACCGAATACGGCTTTTTCTTCGCCTCATCCGCCTGCTTGAACCAGACCTTCTGCTCGAAATCGATGCGAAAGCTCTGGGTGTAATCCTTGATCTCCTTGATCTTGCCCCAGTAAATCAGCCCCTTGTTGTCCGTCAGGTACTCGATCTTCTTGAAGAACGACCCATAAGGCGCCGTGTGCTCGCCGATTTTCAGCGGCATGCGCTTGAGCAGGTCTTTGTCCTCGAAGTTCGAGACAAAACACTCCACCGGGTGAGCGAAGATGCTGGTCTTGTCCGGTGCTGATTCGTGGCTTGGGTGCTCGACGTCACTGGCCTTTGTCGGCGGTTGCAGGTCCGCTCGCATCACATCTGCCGCGACCGCCGGGTTCGACGGCTTACGCACATACTGACGCCGAGTCAGCAACAACTCCGACGGAAAATGCTCCTCGCGGCTGTCATCCGTTTCCGCACCGTCCGCGTCCACACCCGACGCCGGCGTCTTGAGACTGACATAAGGACAATCCGCCACATGCCGGGTGCTGGGCGTGTTCTTGAAGTGCGGGGTGCGAACGTAGTTCACGTTCTTGGCGTTGAAGGTCGTCAACACATTCGCCGCATCGAAGGCCAAGCGGCAAGCGTCATTGGGACATTGGAAATGTTCCTTGGTGGAATCGAACTCCATGGTTTCGTCGAAATTCAGATCGCGCACGTCATAGATCGACAACTTGTCGTCGAGGCTGAGGCAGTAGGCGAGGTCGAATTTCATGGTGGGCTCGGGTCCTTGAGTGGGGAAGGGCATTAATAGCGGGAAGCGAGTAATCGCGCACTTTTTAATTCATCTTAGTCAGGCGCACATCTTCATTTCTTGACGATGCCATAGCCTGATGAGAATTGTGGGCGCGACGTATGCGCCGCCTCCGCTCTCGAGATTCTGGTTTGAGCTGGTCGAGAGAGCTTTCCGACAATCGTGTAGGAGAATTCGTTAACTTTGGTAATCTTTATCCTCTGATAAGAGGATGAGTGGATGCCAGCTGTCATTGCTGAAAATGATGAATCGAAGTGGGCCGATGAAACCGGGGTCCGATATCACTTCCCGAAACAGTACCGAGCAATTCTGACCGAAGGAACGGCGGTGCTGTATTACAAAGGGAAGATGACAAACAAATCTTTTTCGGATCAGCGTCTGAGTACAAGCCCTCATTATTTTGGTGTTGCTCGAATCGGAAAGGTTCATGCAGATGAGAACAGTACGCAAGGTGATTTGTTCGCTGTCATTGAGGGCTTCAGACCCTTTGAATCTGCAGTTCCGATCAAGCTCGACGGAGAATACCTTGAGCAGATTCCTGTGAAACTGAAGAGTAATTACTGGCGTAATGGTGTCCGGTTAATAGACCAGATGGTATTTGACGACATCTACTCCCATGCGGTGCTGAAGCTGGAGCAGGTCGACGAATTCAGTCAAATTGATATTGCGCAGGAGTTTGAAACCAGCGTTATCGGGACTGAGGGAAAAAAAATCACCTATTACGGGGTGAGGTATGAGCGCTGTCCAAAGCTCAGGCATCACGCAATCGCTATTCATGGGCTTCGATGCAAAGCCTGTGATTTTGACTTCGAGAAAGTGTATGGCGCGCATGCAAAAGGCTTTATTCATGTACACCATGTGAAACCCATTTCCGAATTTGACGAGGACCAAGTTGTCGATCCGGCGACTGACTTGATCCCACTCTGTGCAAATTGCCACGCGATGGTTCATAGGAAGCCCCAGCAGTTGCTGAGCGTTGTGCAATTGAAAAGTCTTCTCAATGGTCGATGGGTTTTTGACGATGAATCCTAAGCGAATGCTTCGACGACTGAAACATCTGCACGACCTTCCGCCACCATGGTTCAACCACCTTAACCCGTCGTTGCGGCTGATCGTGTAACAGATAAGGCATATCCCGCAGCCGAATCCAGCCTTCATCCTGCCAATGCAGCAGACTCAACGACATCTCCGGCCAATCCAACAAACTCAACATCGGCCGATCTGCATTCTTCGAAGGCCCCGCATCGCGCAACGCCGGGACTACTTGATGAGTCAGCCACTCACGCAATAACCGATTCCCGGGGGCGTAGTGATACACCAGCAACGCATAGGCACCGGATTCACTAAGCATGAGTCGCCGCTCAGATTGTCCGTAGTACTCAATTAACAACGTATGGCGCTGATCCTCGTCCAGTTTGCTGACCACACGATCACTTAGATGGAAACCCATTAGACGACCGAGATCGCGGGCGCAGAACCATGGCTGGTTTTCCAGAAGGAGGGCATGGAGGTGGAGGTTGTGGCGTGCAAAGCGTGTTGGAATGATCGGATCAGGCATGACCGATCTCCGAGAGGGAGGGGGAGCGGAGGGGGCTTTGTGTCGGCATATCCATTACCTCTACGTATGAATGTTGAGAGGGCCAAAACCCGACGTAGAGGACTTAAGGACATCCCAACAAGCATTATCTTCAAACACAAAGTCGTGCGTATGTCCTTTTAGACATGCGCGATCATTGTGTGATTGAGTAGCTTCTACGTTGGGCGTTTCTTAGGCACCTGCAATGGAGCTTAGAAGCGCTTTAATTTTTCATCAATGCAGAAAGATCTGGAGTTGCTGTAGGAGTTTTGGCGGCGAGCGTCAGATAAGTAAGTCTTTTCCTACCCAATAAAAAGCCCCGATCAGATCGGGGCTTTTCGTATTTCGATTTGTCGATTTACATCGTCAAATCACGGCGAGCTCGGGAATCAATCCCAGCTCAACGCCCCACCAGTCTGATACTCAATAACTCTCGTCTCAAAGAAATTCTTCTCTTTCTTCAAGTCCATAATCTCGCTCATCCAAGGGAACGGGTTAGTCGTCCCTGGATACTCTTCCTTCAAACCAATCTGGCTCAAACGACGGTTAGCGATGAACTTCAGATAGTCCTCCATCATCGCCGCGTTCATGCCCAACACGCCGCGAGGCATGGTGTCGCGAGCGTATTCGATCTCCAGCTGAGTGCCCTGCAGAATCATCTGCGAAGCTTCTTCCTTCATCTCGGCATCCCACAGGTGTGGGTTTTCGATTTTGATCTGGTTGATCACGTCGATGCCGAAGTTCAGGTGCATGGATTCGTCGCGCAGGATGTACTGGAACTGCTCGGCGACGCCGGTCATTTTGTTGCGGCGGCCCATGGAGAGGATCTGGGTGAAGCCGCAGTAGAAGAAGATGCCTTCCAGAACGCAGTAGTAGGCGATCAGGTTGCGCAGCAGTTCTTTGTCGGTTTCGACGGTGCCGGTTTCGAACTTCGGATCGGAGATCGAGCGGGTGTATTTGAGGCCCCAGGTGGCTTTTTTCGCGACCGATGGGATCTCGTGGTACATGTTGAAGATCTCGCCTTCATCCATGGCCAACGATTCGATGCAGTACTGGTAGGCGTGGGTGTGGATCGCCTCTTCGAAAGCCTGGCGCAGGATGTACTGGCGGCATTCCGGGTTGGTGATCAGGCGGTACACGGCCAGGACCAGGTTGTTGGCAACCAGGGAGTCGGCGGTGGAGAAGAAGCCGAGGTTGCGCATCACGATGCGGCGCTCGTCGTCGGTCAGGCCTTCCGGGTCTTTCCAGAGGGCGATGTCGGCGGTCATGTTGACTTCTTGCGGCATCCAGTGGTTTGCGCAACCGTCCAGATACTTCTGCCAGGCCCAGTCGTACTTGAAAGGCACGAGTTGGTTGAGGTCGGCGCGGCAGTTGATCATGCGCTTTTCGTCAACGGCGACACGGGCAGAGGCGCCTTCGAGTTCGGCGAGGCCTTCAGCGATGTCGAGGTTGTCCAGGGCTGCTTTGGCACGGGCGATAGCGGCAGAGTCGTTCGCGGTTACGGCGCGAGCTTCTTGAGCGGCGACACCACCAGCGGTGTCGAGTCGGTCCATGTTGGCTTCAGTCGCGTGGCCGGCGTTGGCGCCTTTTACCACGGTCTCGCCGCTGTCTTCTTTGTCGAATTCGTCCCAGCTCAGCATGACGTGTCGTCTCCTGCGTGAGGGCCAGATGCCCGTGTGATGGTTTTTCACACGGTCGGTCTGACCGCGTTGGATCTATAGAAATATCGTTTTTTGCAACAGCTATACGCAGGCATCAAACAGAATTTTGTACGGGTGTTCCGAAGCCGCTGATGGGCGCAGATAGCGTGAACAGTTCTGCGTGGGCTTCAGACTGGCTTTTGACCCCTGTAAGGGAATATTGCAGGCCCGTTTAAGCCGGCATTATAGGGAAATTTTTACGGCCGTGGTGGGGCGAATCCGCGCATGGAGCGGTCGAGAAGGAGGGTTTTTCGGTCGGAGCGAGGGTTTACAGGGCTTTGGCTGGATATCGCGGGTGAAGATTTTTTTTCTTAAATTTTGACGCACTACTTTTTTGTTCAAAAAATAGCCAGAAAAACGGGTTTTTCACTACATCTTGTGTTTTGAGTCGGTTTTCGGTGGCTGCAGACACAACTAAGCCCGACCGAAGTCGGGCTGTCAGTCACGCTCGATGATCAGCTCAGGCGAGCGGCACCGACGTGGTCTGCACCATCGGAAGCGAGTTTGCCTGCGCCGACGTGGTCTGCACCATCGGAAGCGAGTTTGCCTGCGCCGACGTGGTCTGCACCATCGGAAGCGAGTTTGCCTGCGCCGACGTGGTCTGCACCATCGGAAGCGAGTTTGCCTGCGCCGACGTGGTCTGCACCATCGGAAGCGAGTTTGCTTGCACCGACGTGGTCTGCACCATCGGCGGCGAGTTTGCTTGCACCGACGTGGTCTGCGCCGTCGGAAGTGAGTTTGCCTGCACCGACGTGATCGGCACCATCGGCGGCGACTTTGGCCGAGCCGGTGTGGTCGTAACCGTCAGAAGCGACAGCCGCTGCAGTGGTGAATGCTGCCGAACCGGTGCGGTCGTAACCGTCAGCGGCGAAGGTGTTGGCGGCCAGCACGGACAGGGTCAGGGCGATGATCAGTTTGGCTTTCATGGTAGTGGCTCCAGGTTCGTTGGCGTTGTATGCCTTGGTGTGGAATTCATACTACGCCGACTAATTTGATTAAAAAGCGCAAATAAACGCTTGAAGCTATCGATATAATCGATCTTTACGGTTCGGCGCTTCATCTGCCTTGTACAGCGGGCGGGTGGGTCGAACCGTTAAAGGGGAGTGCGGGTGATTAGCCGTTGGAGCAGCCGTTACCCATGATGCTGTAGCGCAGAATGTGGCGTTGGCCTTTGGAGTCGTCGTATTCCATTTTCATGGGGACCACTTCGCACACATTGGGGATTTCACTCATGGAGATAACTTTGGCGATGTCCAGGTGAGTGGAGTAAGTGTATTCCTCGATGGCCGGTTGTTGCTGTGCGACATCAGTCGGGACCTCGTCTGCCATGGCGGTTGCGCACAGGCTGGAGAGGGCCAGAACTAATAAAGCTTTCATTTCGGTTTTACCTTTTAGAGGTCGAGTGGGGTCACGCAACCTTTTTGGGGTTGCGTGTGGAACTTGATTACCGGTGTTTTTTGATTAACTGCCTTCGTGGGGGCTGCAACTTGGTTAATCAGGGTTTGCCTTGTTGGCGAGGCTGATTTTAGGCGTGGGGGCGGCGTTCATATAGGTGGGGTTTTGATAAACACCTTTGACAGATTTCGTAACAATCGCGGAATAGCATTCGTAATGGCCGGCTTATTGGTGATCGTTCGACGGGGTTTTTCAGGTAGACCGCGTGATCGTTCTTCGCGGGCAAGCCACGCCCCCACAGGGGTTGCGGTGTGTTTGAGAGGCTTATCACGATAATTTGTAGGGGCTTGTTACTACCATCGTCGAATGGTTCTATAGCCCCGGCCCGGCTACAACTGGGGTCATACAAAAACAACTATTCCACCGAGGTAAGAAAGATGAGTGCGGCTTCCCTGTATCCCGTTCGTCCCGAGGTTCTGGCCAATACGCTGACTGACGAGGCGACCTACAAGGCGATGTACCAGCAGTCCGTCGTCAACCCGGACGGCTTCTGGCGCGAACAAGCCAAGCGCCTCGACTGGATCAAGCCTTTCACCACGGTGAAGCAGACGTCCTTCGACGACCACCATGTCGATATCAAATGGTTCGCCGACGGCACCCTGAACGTTTCCTACAACTGCCTCGACCGTCATCTGGCCGAGCGCGGCGATCAAGTGGCGATCATTTGGGAAGGGGATGACCCTGCCGAAAGCCGCAACATCACCTACCGCGAGCTGCACGAACAAGTCTGCAAGTTCGCCAACGCCTTGCGCGGCCAGGATGTGCACCGCGGCGACGTGGTGACTATCTATATGCCGATGATCCCCGAAGCCGTGGTCGCCATGCTGGCCTGCACCCGGATCGGCGCGATTCACTCGGTGGTGTTCGGTGGTTTCTCGCCGGAAGCCCTGGCCGGTCGCATCATCGACTGCAAATCCAAAGTGGTGATCACCGCTGACGAAGGCATCCGTGCCGGCAAGAAGATCCCGCTCAAGTCCAACGTCGACGACGCGCTGACCAACCCGGAAACCAGCAGCATCCAGAAAGTCATCGTGTGCAAGCGAACCGGTGGCGACATCAAGTGGAACCAGCATCGCGACATCTGGTTTGAAGACCTGATGAAAGTGGCGGGCAGTGTCTGCGCGCCGAAAGAGATGGGCGCCGAAGAAGCGCTGTTCATCCTTTACACCTCCGGCTCCACCGGCAAGCCTAAAGGCGTGCAGCACACCACCGGCGGCTACCTGCTTTACGCGGCCATGACCCATGAGCGCGTGTTCGACTACCGTCCGGGCGAAATCTACTGGTGCACCGCCGATGTCGGCTGGGTCACCGGCCACAGCTATATCGTCTACGGCCCATTGGCCAACGGCGCGACCACGCTGCTGTTCGAAGGCGTGCCAAACTACCCGGACATCACCCGGGTGGCGAAGATCGTCGACAAGCACAAGGTCAACATTCTCTACACGGCGCCAACCGCCATTCGCGCGATGATGGCGTCGGGTCAGGCCGCTGTCGAAGGTGCTGATGGCAGCAGTTTGCGCCTGCTCGGTTCGGTGGGTGAGCCGATCAACCCGGAAGCGTGGGACTGGTACTACAAGAATGTGGGCAAGTCCCGTTGCCCGATCGTCGATACCTGGTGGCAGACCGAAACCGGCGGCAACATGATGAGCCCGCTGCCGGGCGCTCACGCCCTCAAGCCGGGTTCTGCGGCGCGTCCGTTCTTCGGTGTGGTGCCGGCGTTGGTCGACAACCTGGGCAACATCATCGAAGGCGTGGCCGAGGGTAACCTGGTGATTCTCGATTCGTGGCCGGGTCAGGCGCGCACGCTGTACGGCGACCATGACCGCTTCGTCGATACCTACTTCAAGACCTTCCGTGGCATGTACTTCACTGGTGACGGTGCGCGTCGTGACGAAGACGGTTACTACTGGATCACCGGTCGCGTGGACGACGTGCTCAACGTGTCCGGCCACCGTATGGGCACCGCCGAAATCGAAAGCGCGATGGTCGCTCACCCGAAAGTCGCCGAGGCTGCCGTGGTCGGCGTGCCGCACGACATCAAGGGGCAGGGCATTTATGTCTACGTGACGCTGAACGCTGGCGAAGAGACGAGCGAGCAATTGCGTCTGGAACTGAAGAACTGGGTGCGTAAAGAGATCGGCCCGATTGCTTCGCCGGATGTGATTCAGTGGGCGCCGGGGCTGCCGAAGACGCGGTCGGGCAAAATCATGCGCCGGATCCTGCGCAAGATTGCGACGGCCGAATACGATGGGTTGGGGGATATCTCCACCCTGGCGGACCCAGGTGTGGTGCAGCATTTGATTGATACGCACAAGACGATGAATGTTGCGTAAGTAACGTTCCGAGTCATCGAAGCCCCGCCAGGTGTTGAGCCTGGTGGGGTTTTTTTTGTCTGCGGATTTTGTATTGCCTGACCGGGCCTCTTCGCTAGCAGGCTAGCTCCCACAGGGATCTCCGGTGGATTCACAATGTGCATCGAGCGCAGTTCCTCTGTGGGAGCTAGCCTGCTAGCGATGGCGATCTGTCAGGCGCCCAATCAACATCAACCAATAATTATCGGCTTCACCCGTAGGCCATTTCCCACTGTTACCCGCCACCCTTCAAGTAACCGAATGTGTAACCGCTCGCGCCGATACGGGGCATTGAGAAACGCCATAAGCCTGCAACGGTGCGTTTCAGCTCGGCAAAAAAATAAGAACCCACGCTACGCTTGCCGGATTAGAAGGCTTTGCCAATAATAGGCCCGCAATTTGCAATATAGATCGGTTCACTGTCTTTTGCTCTTGCATGAAATTGCAAGGCTGTCAACGTGCCCAAACGGCTTTCTCGGTGCTTCTGTAATTTGTTGTCGCATTGAAGAAATATCGGCTTCGGGCCTGTCGTTAGAATGCCGATCACTCGCTCGTCGTTGCCTGTGTTGAAAATTCGCACACGCACTGTAGGACGCAGCAACGCTTTCCGGTTCCACTCATCCGCATATTGGGCTGTCGCTCACTCTGCCGTTTTAGCCCTTTACCGATGGAGTCCCAAGATGAAGAAACTCGTGCTGCTTGGCGCCCTGGCACTGTCCGTGCTGTCTCTGCCAACCTTCGCCGATGAAAAGCCTCTGAAAATCGGTATCGAAGCGGCTTACCCTCCGTTCGCTTCCAAGGCACCGGACGGCAGCATCGTTGGTTTCGACTACGACATCGGCAACGCCCTTTGCGAAGAGATGAAGGTCAAGTGCACCTGGGTCGAGCAAGAGTTCGACGGTCTGATCCCGGCACTCAAAGTGCGCAAGATCGACGCGATCCTGTCGTCCATGTCGATCACTGAAGACCGCAAGAAGTCCGTGGACTTCACCAACAAGTACTACAACACCCCGGCTCGCCTGGTCATGAAGGCCGGCACTCAAGTCAGCGAAGGCCTGACCGAGCTCAAGGGCAAGAACATCGGCGTGCAACGTGGTTCGATCCACGAGCGTTTCGCCCGCGAAGTCCTGGCCCCGCTGGGTGCCGAGATCAAGCCGTACGGTTCGCAGAACGAAATCTACCTCGACGTGGCTGCCGGTCGCCTCGACGGCACCGTGGCAGACGCTACGCTGCTGGATGACGGTTTCCTGAAAACCGACGCCGGCAAAGGTTTCGCCTTCGTTGGCCCGGCCTTCACCGACGTCAAATACTTCGGCGACGGCGTAGGTATCGCGGTTCGCAAGGGTGACGCGCTGAAAGACAAGATCAACACTGCGATCGCCGCCATTCGCGAGAACGGCAAGTACAAGCAGATCCAGGACAAATACTTCGCCTTCGATATCTACGGCAAGTAACACGTCCAGGCGACAAGTCCGAAATGGCGCAAGCAGCAGGATCTCTGAGGTTTGCGCCATTTTTTCATCCCAACTTTCGAGGACCTGAATCATGTTGAAAGGCTACGGGGCTGTCATCCTCGATGGCGCATGGCTGACGCTTCAGCTCGCCTTGTCGTCCATGGCCCTGGCCATCCTTCTGGGGCTGATCGGCGTTGCGCTGCGTCTTTCCCCGGTGCGCTGGCTGGCCTGGCTGGGCGATCTGTATTCCACGGTCATCCGCGGGATTCCCGACCTGGTGCTGATCCTGCTGATTTTCTACGGTGGTCAGGACCTGCTCAATCGCGTCGCGCCGATGCTGGGCTATGACGATTACATCGACCTGAACCCGTTGGCCGCCGGTATCGGCACCCTGGGCTTCATCTTCGGTGCGTACCTGTCGGAAACCTTCCGTGGCGCGTTCATGGCGATCCCGAAGGGGCAGGCAGAGGCCGGCATGGCGTACGGCATGAGCAGTTTTCAGGTGTTCTTCCGGGTGTTGGTGCCGCAGATGATTCGTCTGGCGATTCCGGGCTTCACCAACAACTGGCTGGTGTTGACCAAGGCCACCGCGCTGATTTCGGTGGTGGGACTGCAAGACATGATGTTCAAGGCCAAGCAGGCGGCAGATGCCACCCGCGAGCCTTTCACCTTCTTCCTCGCAGTGGCGGCGATGTACCTGGTGATCACCAGTGTCTCGTTGCTGGCATTGCGTCACCTTGAGAAGCGCTACTCGGTAGGCGTAAGGGCGGCTGATCTATGATCTTCGACTACAACGTCATTTGGGAGGCCTTGCCGCTGTACTTCGGCGGCCTGGTGACCACCCTCAAATTGCTCGCGCTGTCGCTGTTTTTCGGTCTGCTGGCGGCCTTGCCGCTGGGCCTGATGCGCGTCTCGAAGAACGCAGCCGTCAACATGACGGCCTGGCTCTTCACCTACGTGATCCGCGGCACGCCGATGCTGGTGCAGCTGTTTTTGATCTACTACGGGCTGGCGCAATTCGAAGCGGTACGCGAAAGCTTCCTGTGGCCGTGGCTGTCCAGCGCGACGTTCTGTGCGTGCCTGGCCTTCGCGATCAACACCAGCGCCTACACCGCGGAAATCATCGCCGGCAGCCTGCGCGCTACGCCGAACGGTGAAATCGAAGCGGCCAAGGCCATGGGCATGTCGCGCTTCAAGATGTACAAACGCATCCTGCTGCCGTCGGCCCTGCGCCGTGCGCTGCCGCAGTACAGCAACGAAGTGATCATGATGCTGCAGACCACCAGTCTGGCCTCCATCGTGACCCTGATCGACATCACCGGTGCCGCGCGCACGGTCAACGCTCAGTTCTACCTGCCGTTCGAGGCTTACATCACCGCTGGTGTGTTCTACCTGTGCCTGACCTTCATTCTGGTGAAGCTGTTCAAACTGGCCGAGCGCCGCTGGCTGGGCTATCTGGCCCCGCGGAAGCACTGATATGGAACGCATCGATCATCCATTGCCGTGGAGCCACCTCGGAAGCGAACGCCAGATTTCGGTGTTCCGCTTCGGCAGCGGCGAGCGCAAGGCTTACATCCAGGCCAGCCTGCACGCCGATGAACTGCCGGGCATGCGCACCGCCTGGGAGCTGAAAAAACGCCTGACCGAACTCGAAGCCAAGGGCTTGCTCAACGGCGTGATCGAGCTGGTGCCGGTGGCCAATCCACTGGGCCTCGGTCAGCTGCTGCAAGGCAATCATCAAGGACGTTTCGAAGCGGGCAGCGGCAAGAATTTCAACCGGGATTTCGTCGAGCTGAGCGCGCCGGTGGCCGCTGAGCTGGAAGGGCATCTGGGCGACGATCCACATGCCAATATCCGCTTGATCCGTCAGGCCATGAGCGATCATCTGGCCGCATTGCCTGAGGCGAGCAGCCAGTTGCAAGGCATGCAGCGCGTGCTGCTCAGCCACGCCTGCACCGCCGACGTCGTGCTGGATCTGCATTGCGACGCCGAAGCTGCGCTGCATATGTACGCCTTGCCGCAACACTGGCCGCAATGGCGTTCGCTTGCCGCGCACCTGAATGTGAAAGTGGGCCTGCTGGCGGAAGATTCCGGCGGCAGTTCCTTCGACGAAGCCTGCTCGTTGCCGTGGCTGCGTCTGTCGCGTCAGTTCCCGGACGCGCAGATTCCGCTGGCCTGCCTGGCGACCACCATTGAACTGGGTGGTCAGGCCGACACCGGTCGCGCTGATGCCGAGGCTTACGCCGAAGGCATTCTGGCGTTCCTCGCCGAACAAGGCTTGATCAGCGGCGAATGGCCGAAACCGGCGCAAGAAGCTTGCGAAGGCATGCCGTTCGAAGGCACCGAATTGCTGTTCGCGCCGCATCCGGGCGTGATCAGTTTCTTGCGTAAACCCGGTGAGTGGATCGAAGCCGGCGACGAGATTTTCGAAGTGATCGATCCGTTATCGGATCGGGTCAGCACGGTGTGTGCTGGTACGTCCGGGGTGCTGTTTGCCATTGAACGGCTGCGTTATGCCCAACCCGGTTTCTGGCTGGCCAAGGTGGCGGGGCGCGAAGCGCTGCGTCACGGGCGCTTGCTCAACGACTGACTGACTGTTTTTGTGAGAACCGACCGCATGTACAAACTTGAAGTCCAAGACCTGCATAAACGCTATGGCAGTCACGAAGTGCTCAAGGGCGTGTCCCTGAAAGCGGCGGCTGGTGATGTGATCAGTATCATCGGCTCCAGTGGCTCCGGCAAAAGTACTTTCCTGCGCTGCATCAACCTGCTGGAGCAGCCGCACGCGGGCAAAATTCTGCTCAACAACGAAGAGCTGAAACTGGTGGCCAACAAGGACGGCGCGCTGAAGGCCGCCGACCCGAAACAGCTGCAACGCATGCGTTCGCGCCTGTCGATGGTGTTCCAGCATTTCAACCTGTGGTCGCACATGACCGCGCTGGAAAACATCATGGAAGCGCCGGTCCACGTGCTCGGCATGTCCAAGGCCGAAGCCCGCGAGAAAGCCGAGCACTACCTGAACAAGGTCGGCGTGGCGCATCGTAAGGATGCCTACCCGGGCCACATGTCCGGCGGCGAGCAACAGCGCGTGGCGATTGCCCGTGCCCTGGCGATGGAACCCGAGGTGATGCTGTTCGACGAACCGACCTCGGCCCTCGACCCGGAACTGGTCGGCGACGTGCTGAAGGTCATGCAGGCCCTGGCGCTGGAAGGCCGGACCATGGTGGTGGTCACGCACGAAATGGGCTTCGCCCGTGAAGTGTCGAACCAACTGGTGTTCCTGCACAAAGGTGTCGTCGAAGAAAGCGGCAACCCGCGTGAGGTGCTGGTCAATCCACAGTCCGAACGCTTGCAACAATTCCTCTCGGGCAGCCTGAAGTAAACCGAACTCCCGTTGCGCACCGGGATAGTGCATGCTTCGCAACCTGAAGGCCGGCTCCGATCCCTGTGGGAGCTGGCCTGCCAGCGATAGCGGTGGGACAGTTTACATATCTGGCACCGACACGCGGCCATCGCTGGCAGGCCAGCTCCCACAGTTTGATCTGTGCTGGTTTTGAGATATGCGTTCATTTACGGGCTAGCATTGGCCCATGCCTTCATCACTGTTTTCGTTTCGGATTGCCCGCCATGACTGCCCATCGAATTGGTTTCCTGATTTGGCCCAGCACTAAAGCACTGACGCTTGCGCTGGCTGAGGAGGCCTTGCGTGTTGCCCAGCGTGTGCATCCGGACGTGGTCTACGAACTGTCGTTCTTGCAGGCCGAACCGCCGACCGAGGGCGCCTGGCAATTGCCGGGGGAACCCTGGGCCGGCAAGCTCGAACATTTCCAGAAACTGTTCCTGCTCGCCGATGAGCCGCCGACCGCACTTGCGCCGGCGCTCAGCAGTTCGCTGAAACAACTGGTGCGTGCCGGGTGCGTGATTGGCGGTCTGTCGGCCGGTGTCTACCCATTGGCGCAACTCGGTTTGCTCGACGGTTATCGCGCTGCCGTGCACTGGCGCTGGCAGGACGATTTCGCCGAGCGTTTCCCGAAAGTCATCGCCACCAGTCACCTGTTCGACTGGGATCGCGATCGCCTGACCGCGTGCGGCGGTCTGTCGGTTCTCGATCTGTTGCTGGCCGTGCTGGCCCGTGATCACGGCGCCGAACTCGCTGGCGCCGTGTCCGAGGAGCTGGTGGTCGAGCGCATTCGCGAAGGCGGCGAGCGCCAACGCATTCCGCTGCAGAACCGCCTCGGTTCCAGCCACCCGAAGCTCACCCAAGCGGTGTTGCTGATGGAAGCCAACATCGAAGAACCGCTGACCACCGACGAAATCGCCCAGCATGTGTGCGTGTCCCGTCGGCAGCTGGAGCGCATCTTCAAGCAATACCTCAACCGGGTGCCGAGCCAGTACTACCTGGAACTGCGTTTGAACAAGGCCCGGCAGATGTTGATGCAAACCAGCAAGTCGATCATTCAGATCGGCCTGTCGTGTGGCTTCTCTTCGGGGCCGCATTTCTCCAGTGCCTACCGCAACTTCTTCGGCGCCACGCCGCGGGAAGATCGCAACCAGCGGCGCAGCAGCAGTCCGTTCGAGTTGTCGTCGGTGCCATCGGAACGAGGCTGACGGCGGCCTTACTCGTCGACTTCGGACCCCTCCGTGGATGAAACCTGAATCTCACCTCGATTGATCACTTCTTCCACACCGAAATCCGTGCCTGTGCTCTGGTAGTAGTCGATCAGCCGTAACACGCTTTCCTCGGAAAAAGGATTGCCTCGAAGACTGATGTTCTCTGCCACTTCCACGGGCACTTCCATGATGTCGCTCGGGATGTCGGTGATGGCGTTATCGCTCAGGTCGGCCCAATCCAGTTCCTCCAGCTGCAGCAGGCCACGGGGCAATTCGGTGATGCCGGTCTCGGCAAGGAGGACGGTCGAGAGCTCCTTCATTTGACTCAGATCGGGCGCTCGACCCAAAGGGTTGAGGCTCAGGTCCAGATAGTCCAGCTGCTCCATTCCCGCCAATGCGTTTGCCGATTCCGCTGACAAAGTGATGCGGCAGTCAGACAGTGACAGTGACCGCAGTCGACCCATCTTGAACACGGCCTCGGGAAGGGTGCCGAGGTCACACTCACGCAGTCTCAGGCTTTTGAGATTGGGGAAGGCGTCGAGAAAGTGGCCGATCCGGGTCACGCCATCGACACTTTGCAGTTCCAGCGTCGAGACATGGCTGAAGTCGGCGCTGAGGGTGGGCAGCTCTCCCGTTATCCGGGAACTGATGATCAGATCAAACGTGGGCTCGAGCGCTTCATTGAAGTCGTCCAGTTCGCTCTGATGCCGCCAGCATTGCTGCAGCGTTTGCATGAATTCATTGCGGTTGGCGTGCTCGGCAGACACCTGGCGCTCGTTGAACGGTTCGCCCGTGCGTGGGTGAAGCGGCGGCAGGTCGGTGGTCCATGCCGCCAGGTCGCTGCTCAATTGAGCGAGCTCTGTTTCCAGCCTGGTCAGTTCTACCCGGCCATCCTCCAGGGTTCCCGGCAATTCGTAGACGAAATCGCTCGCCTGCTCGATCTCCATGTTCGGGTATAGCGCCCTGACACGCACGATATCTGCCTCGGGGGCATAGACACCCAGATCGTATGAGGTTTCGAGGTAATGCAGCTTGATGAGATGTCGATCGCTGTCGACGAGCGGATTGTCCGCGAGGTGGATGCCACGCTTGTCGTAGACCTTGCTCTCGAACAACCCGGCAGGCAGCTCGGTGATTCGGTTGTCGATCAGCATGAGCGCGTCGAGCTTGGGGTGCGTGATGGCGCTGGCGGGGAATTCCGTCAGACCTGTTTCGCTCAGGTCCAGGTGCACCAGTTCCGGCATGAACTCGATGCTGGGTGTCGTGGTGAATGGGTTCCGGAACAGGTCCAGCATCACCAGTTTTTTCAATGAGGTCAGCCTTGTCCAGGTGGCGGCATCGAACGTGATTGCACAGTCGTTGAGCAGCAACGCATCGAGGTTGGCCATCCGTGGAATCGCCTCGGGCAGGGTGGTCATCGAAAACTGGCGCAAATCGAGGCGACGAAGGTCATTGAAACGTTGCAGAAACCCGTGAATGCCTTGCTCTGCACGACTGCCTTCAAGGGCCAGCAGGGAAACGTGGCTGAAGTCCGCCGTCAGAACCGGCAGATCACCCAGAATCGGTTCCGCGAACCGCAGTATGTATCGGTCACTGCTGTCCGCAGCGCCCAGGTCCCGGTCTGACAGTCTGCGCCAGCTGCGCTGGATTTCCTGGGCCAGCAACCGTCGGTTGTGCTGCTGGGCCTGTTGTTCCAGCTCGCTCAGTGGAAGCCTGGTTTCGGGGTGCACGGTGGGCGCTTCGTTTATCCAGCGGCCCAGATCCTCGTGCAGCCGTTCCATTTCATTGCGCAGGCGCGAAAGCTCCACGCGAGCACCATCGGGGTGGCGTTGCAAGCGGGCAACGATGGCGCTGAGTTCATCCTGGCGCAGGCCTGGATACACCTCGCGAACCCTGTCATTGAGTGTCGGTGTCGGGCGACCGATGCGTTGGTAACCCGCCGTTCCTCCGGGCAGGCGCATGGTCGTCGGGTCATAGAAGGGTTTTCGGTTGGGGTGCTTGGCCAGAAGCGCGCGCAACTCCGGTTTGTGCTGTGCTTGCCGGACAATGCGTTGTTTGAGTATCGGCCCGTCGTCGACAGAAAGGCCCATCGCGTTGCGCTCCGTTTCAGGCAATGCCTGAAGGATGGCCTGATAAAAGTCGCCCGGCAGTTCAGTGTTGTCATGGACCTTGTAAGTGCCGTCCTCGGCGTACACCAATGTCCTGAGGAGGGGCGCGTCGGGTTCGCCGATGCTGTCGCGCAACGTCCCTTCATGGGAAAACTCCCTGACCTCGATGCGCAGGCGAGCGGGCCAGCCGGGCAGTGACTCAAGCGTGTGCAGGGCCAGACGATGGGTATCCGCCGTTTCCATGCCCTCCAGATAAAAACCCTCGTAGGCTCTGGCGACACGCACCGCGTCCATGGCTTTCAGTGCTACATCCTTGAGCCGTTGCGGCAAGCGCCCGCTGTGCATTTGTTTCAGCTCGGTGCCGGTTGCGTTGCTCACCAGTTCTTGCGCGATATCCGTGGGCAGTCCGCGCACCTCGCCTTGCAGCAGTTGAACATGGCGGTCGTCGGTTTTTTCGAGTTCGCGGTAGCGAGACTGGAACAACGATGAGCGCTGATTCAACGCCTGATAGCGATCGGGATGTTCGCTGCCGGTCTGCTCGACCAGTGCCTGAATGTCGCGGTCGATGTTGAGGCGCTTGATCGTGTCGGTCAGAAGCGAAGGCGGGCGCTGATTCTCGACATGCATCTCGCGCAGCACGTTGTCGTGAAAACCGCTGATCTGCAGGATTTGCTCGCGCTCGGCAGTGTTGAACGACTCGACGCTCTGGCCAAGTCGGCGCAGTACGGTTTCCCGGTCCCATGTCAGCGGTCGCTCCAGCAGGGTCTGCCAGGCGCCATGATGGTTGTGGCGCAGAGCGGGCTGATAGGCATCGGCCCGGTTCGGATGTTGAATCTGAAAGCGGCCAGTCTTGCTGTCCAGCTTGACCGAGTAGAGCTTGTCTTCAACGCGAGCCAGGGTTTTGCCCTCGTGCTGATATAAACCGAGATGATCGCGTGGGGCAGGGTCCGGCAAATCAACAGACTGTTCGTAAGGGGTCAGGTCCTGTTTCCAGTATCGGGTTTTGCCTGGGGCTGTTTCGACCGGTTTGAGCGGGGAAATCAGCGTCACCGCCTCGCGAGACATGAGGCCGTTGAACGCATTGGCTGCCATGGCGCCGCCCACCACGAACGTGCCGAGTTCCACCACCGTCTCAACGATCGTCATCAAGTGCCCGAACGCTTCGGTTTTCAGGCCTTCGGCCCAGTCAATGATGCCTTCGAAGGCGTCGTCGAGCACTTGGTAGGCCATGTAGCCCAGCATTATCTCGCCCAGAAACGGAACAAAAGGCAGGGCAGCGAACGACGCCACTTCAAGGATCTTTTTGGCGATATTGCTGAAGGCGTCCCATGCCGCCCACCGTGCCGCTCGGTCGGCACTGGCGGTAGAGACCGCAAGCGTGCGCCCGTCATTGAGGATCTTGTTCAGTTGCTGCTGGTAGAGGTGTGTCCCCAGGTCGTGACTGATCTGACTGACCGAGAACTGCAGGTTGGGCGTGTCGATGGGGGTATCGCGCCAGCTCGGCAGCGGATCACCGCGCTGGTGTTCATGCCAGGTGACCGCGCTGAGACGGCTGTTGAGGTCGGCGAAAAAGTGTCCTCGTTCCTGATGATCGATGAACCGGCTGAAGAACGCCTGATAAGCCGGAGCGCGCAGTTTGCGGGTCAGCTCGGTCATGAACGCCAGGGTGTCGGGGTACTGTTTGAGCGGATGTTCCGGATCGTCGGGGATGTAGGCGATGATCCGTGAGCGCTGGGCGGTGAGCTCAAGCCTCGGTGCGAAAATGACGATGCCCGTCAGCAATGAAGACATGATTTTCAGGTCGTGGCAGTGCAGTCGCCAGTTGTCCAGCCCCACGTTTTCCCGGCCCTCGAGAATGTCGAGAATCGACTGACAGGCGTCCTGCGGCAGGTCGGCCCGGAGCTGGGCCAGTTGCAGGGCTGAAAGCAGGGCGGCCTTGTGTGTCTTGATCACGCTCGACCTCAACACGGCAGCCGCCACCGGGTTGGTAAATCCCAGGTTTTCCTTGAGGTATGTCTCGTATCGAGCGCCGATATCCAGCTCCCTGCATAACCGGGTGAAATGCTGAATGGAGAGTTGGCGCTTGATCGCCGGTAATGTCTCGAATTGCCCCGTGGGCGAGGGTTCGGTGATGAACGTCGAGGCTGATTCGTAGGCCTCGGTTTCGGTTTCCGACTCCTGAAAGTTGTGCAGGACGGCGTCGAGCAGCGATACCGTCCAGGTGCGCGCTGCACCGGTCTTGATCGGGAACCATGGAATGGTCTGCGGGATGTACAGGCGCAGGAAGGTCGTCTTGACGTCCAGTTCCAGTCCGTACCGGGTTCTCAATGCGTCTTGCAGAAGCGGTTCGGCAAAGTCCCGGGCGTTCTGCAATTTATCCAGCATGGATTCCAGGTGGTTGCGCTGGGTCAGGTAGTGCGTGTTGGCTGTTTTCAGTGCCTCATGCTGCTGGCGGGTTGCTGTGGTGTGCCAGCCAGGAATATCCAGCGGTGCGCTCTTGAGCGCGCGCCGGGTGGCGGGCGATGCTGTTATTACCCAATCGGGCAGATTGTGGAATACATGCTGAAAATGCGTGTCTGGCTGAGCCGTGAGCTCGGGGTGATGCTGGGTCATTGCGCTAATCCCTTAGCGTTTGGATGGACGCGCAGCAAAACAGACGATGAAGCATGGCGTGCGGTACATAATTACCGCACCGCTTCACAAGCCTGCCTATAACCTGTGCCGCCGGTTTAAACTGCGCCTTTGCGACGCTATATGTCGCATTGCCGTAAACCCGGCTAAAACCGGGGTTTGCGCTATAAGAAGTTGTCGCTTGGCGGCAAGGCCGGGCTGAAAACTGTCCTTACAATCCCCCCATCGCTCGCCAGTTTCAGGCGAGTGTTCCTTTTCAGGAGACTCCGATGTCCGTTGAGCACGCTGCGGTAGAACGCGCCGATTTCGACCAGGTAATGGTTCCCAACTATGCGCCTGCCGCCTTCATTCCTGTGCGTGGCGCCGGTTCCCGCGTGTGGGACCAGTCTGGCCGCGAGCTGATCGACTTCGCTGGCGGGATCGCCGTTAACGTATTGGGCCATGCGCACCCGGCGCTGGTCAGTGCCTTGACCGAACAGGCGAACAAGCTGTGGCACGTGTCCAACGTGTTCACCAATGAGCCGGCCCTGCGCCTGGCGCATAAGCTGATCAACGCGACCTTTGCCGAGCGTGCGTTCTTCTGCAACTCCGGCGCCGAAGCCAACGAGGCCGCGTTCAAGCTGGCCCGTCGTGTCGGTTTCGACCGGTTCGGCAGCGAGAAGTACGAAATCATCGCCGCGCTCAACAGCTTCCACGGCCGCACCCTGTTCACCGTGAACGTCGGTGGTCAGTCGAAGTACTCCGACGGTTTCGGTCCGAAAATCACCGGCATCACCCACGTGCCGTACAACGATCTGGCCGCGCTGAAAGCCGCCATTTCCGACAAGACCTGCGCCGTGGTCCTGGAGCCGATCCAGGGCGAGAGCGGTGTCATCCCGGCCGAACTCGAATACCTGCAAGGCGCCCGTGACCTCTGCACTGCGCACAACGCGCTGCTGATCTTCGACGAAGTGCAGACCGGCATGGGCCGTACCGGCAAGTTGTTCGCCTACCAGCAATACGGCGTGATCCCGGACATCCTGACCAGCGCCAAGAGCCTGGGCGGCGGTTTCCCGATCGCAGCCATGCTGACCACCGAAGACCTGGCCAAACATCTGGTCGTCGGCACCCACGGCACCACCTACGGCGGCAACCCGCTGGCGTGCGCAGTGGCCGAAGCGGTGATTGACGTGATCAACACCCCTGAAGTGCTGGCCGGCGTCAACGCCAAGCACAACAAGTTCAAGGCGCGCCTGGAACAGATCGGCGAGAAATACGGCCTGTTCACCAAGGTCCGCGGCATGGGCCTGTTGATCGGTTGCGTGCTGAGCGATGCCTGGAAAGGCAAGGCCAAGGACATCTTCAACGCTGCCGAGCGCGAAGGCCTGATGGTCCTGCAAGCCGGCCCGGACGTGGTGCGTTTCGCGCCAAGCCTGGTGGTAGAAGATGCTGACATCGATGAAGGCCTGGACCGTTTCGAGCGCGCTGCGGCGAAACTGACGCAAGCCTGATAGACCCTTCGACGCCTGACATCTTCAGGCGTCGAACCAAATTTTTGTTTCGGGCTGGATCAAACGTGTGGGAGCTAGCCTGCTAGCGATGAGGGCCTGATAGCCAACATCATTGTTGCCTGACAGGACGATATCGCCAGCAGGCTAGCTCCCACAGTTGACTCTGAGTTGTTTCAGGGGCAGCCCGGGATTTTTTCTTCTGTAAGTTCTGAGATTAAGGAGTGACACCATGCTGGTGATGCGCCCCGCGCAAATGGCTGATCTGGGCGAGGTACAGCGTCTGGCTGCGGACAGCCCGATTGGTGTCACTTCCTTGCCGGATGACGTTGAACGCCTGAGCGACAAGATCGCCGCGAGCGAAGCTTCGTTCTCCGCCGAAGTCAGCTTCAACGGTGAAGAGAGCTATTTCTTCGTCCTCGAAGACTCCGTCACCGGCAAGCTGGTGGGCTGTTCGGCCATCGTGGCGTCGGCCGGTTATTCGGAGCCGTTCTACAGTTTCCGCAATGAAACCTTCGTACACGCTTCCCGCGAGCTGAAGATTCATAACAAGATCCACGTGCTCTCCCAGTGCCACGACCTGACCGGCAACAGTTTGCTGACCAGTTTCTACGTGCAGCGCGAGTTGGTGGGTTCGCCGTGGGCCGAGCTCAACTCCCGTGGTCGCTTGCTGTTCGTGGCCAGCCATCCGGAGCGCTTTGCCGATTCCGTGGTGACCGAGATCGTCGGTTACAGCGACGAAAACGGCGACTCACCGTTCTGGGATGCCATCGGCCGTAACTTCTTCGACCTCAACTACGCTGAAGCCGAGCGTCTGTGCGGTCTGAAGAGCCGGACCTTCCTCGCCGAGCTGATGCCGCATTACCCGATCTACGTGCCGTTGCTGCCGGACTCCGCGCAAGAAGCGATGGGCCAGGTGCATCCCCGGGCGCAGATCACTTTCGACATCCTGATGCGCGAAGGCTTCGAGACCGATCACTACATCGACATTTTCGACGGCGGCCCGACCCTGCATGCACGTGTCTCGGGGATCCGTTCGATCGCCCAGAGCCGTGTGGTCCCGGTGAAAATCGGTGAGCCGGTCAAAGGCGCCGGTCGTCAATATCTGGTGGCCAATGCGCAGTTGCAGGATTACCGCGCCGTGTTGCTCGAGCTCGATTACGCGCCGGGCAAGCCGGTGACCCTGGACCTGGAAGCAGCCGAAGCCCTGGGCGTCGGTGAAGGTGCCAGCGTGCGCCTTGTAGCGGTTTGATTGCCTAGAAAGCAGCGAAGTTTCGCGGGTGGCGTTGGCGGCCCGTTTGAGGAGATAGCATGATCGTTCGTCCCGTACGCAGCAGCGATTTACCCGCTCTGATCGACCTGGCCCGCAGCACCGGCACTGGCCTGACCACCTTGCCGGCCAACGAAGAGCGTCTGGCCCATCGGGTCGGCTGGGCCGAGAAGACCTTCCGCGGCGAAGCCGGGCGCGGCGATGCGGACTACCTGTTCGTGCTCGAAGATGACAACGGTCGTGTGGTGGGGATTTCCGCGATTGCCGGCGCCGTCGGTCTGCGTGAGCCCTGGTACAACTTCCGGGTGGGCCTGACGGTCAGCGCGTCCCAAGAGCTGAACATCTATCGCGAGATCCCGACGCTGTTCCTGGCCAACGACCTGACCGGCAACTCCGAACTGTGCTCGTTGTTCCTGCACGCCGACTACCGCACGGGCCTCAACGGTCGCATGTTGGCCAAGGCGCGGATGCTCTTCATCGCCGAGTTCCCGCAGCTGTTCGGCAACAAGATCATCGCCGAGATGCGCGGCGTGTCCGACGAAGCCGGGCGTTCGCCGTTCTGGGAAAGCCTGGGCCGCCACTTCTTCAAGATGGAATTCAGCCAGGCCGATTACCTGACCGGCGTGGGCAACAAGGCGTTCATCGCCGAACTGATGC
Source organism: Pseudomonas fluorescens NCIMB 11764 (assembly GCF_000293885.2). NCBI lineage: Bacteria > Pseudomonadati > Pseudomonadota > Gammaproteobacteria > Pseudomonadales > Pseudomonadaceae > Pseudomonas > Pseudomonas fluorescens. The sequence continues at coordinate 6,465,795 of NZ_CP010945.1, read as the reverse complement.
CGAAGTTCCCGCTGTACACCTGCTTCCTGTCGCCGGATGCGCGCAACGTGATCGGTCAGGTTCACCCCGACACCGAGCCGGCGCTGTCGATGCTCAAGAGCGAAGGTTTCAGCTACCAGGGCTACGTCGACATCTTCGACGCCGGCCCGGCGGTGGAATGCGAAACCGGCAAGATCCGCGCGGTGCGCGACAGTCAGGCGCTGGTGTTGGCCATTGGCACACCGGGTGACGACGCCACGCCGTTCCTGATTCACAACCGCAAGCGCGAGGACTGCCGGATCACTGCCGCGCCAGCACGCTTCGCCGCCGGCACGCTGGTCGTCGATCCGCTGACCGCCAAACGTCTTCAACTCAACGCCGGCGATCAGGTTCGCGCCGTTCCGTTGTCTGCTGCTCGGGAGTCGAAATAATGAATTCGCTATACATCGCAGGTGAATGGCTGGCCGGTCAGGGCGAAGCCTTCCAGTCGCTGAACCCGGTGACCCAGCAAGTGCTGTGGGCCGGCGAGGGCGCTACCGCTGCTCAGGTTGAGTCCGCCGTGCAAGCCGCGCGTCAGGCGTTTCCGGGTTGGGCCCGTCGCACCCTGGATGAACGCATCGCCGTGCTGGAGGCTTTTGCCGCCGCGCTGAAAAACAACGCTGACGAACTGGCGCGCTGCATCGGTGAAGAAACCGGTAAACCGCTGTGGGAATCGGCGACTGAAGTGACCAGCATGGTCAACAAGATCGCGATCTCGGTGCAGAGCTACCGTGAACGCACCGGCGAGAAGAGCGGCCCGCTGGGCGACGCCACCGCCGTATTGCGCCACAAGCCGCATGGCGTGGTCGCGGTGTTCGGTCCTTACAACTTCCCCGGTCACTTGCCCAACGGTCACATCGTACCGGCGCTGCTGGCCGGTAACAGTGTGCTGTTCAAGCCAAGTGAACTGACCCCGAAAGTCGCCGAATTGACGGTCAAGTGCTGGATCGAAGCCGGCCTGCCGGCAGGCGTGTTGAACCTGCTGCAAGGCGCTCGCGAAACCGGTATCGCCCTGGCGGCGAACCCGGGCATCGACGGTCTGTTCTTCACCGGTTCGAGCCGCACCGGCAATCACCTGCACCAGCAGTTCGCCGGTCGTCCGGACAAGATTCTGGCATTGGAGATGGGCGGTAATAACCCGCTGGTGGTCGATGAGGTCGCTGATCTCGATGCTGCCGTTTACACCATCATCCAGTCGGCGTTCATCTCCGCCGGTCAGCGTTGCACCTGTGCGCGCCGCTTGCTGGTGCCGCAGGGTGCCTGGGGCGACACACTGCTGGCGCGCCTGGTGGCGGTCTGCTCGACCATTGAGGTCGGTGCCTTCGATCAGCAACCGGCGCCGTTCATGGGCTCGGTGATTTCTCTCGGTGCGGCGAAAGCGCTGATGGATGCCCAAGAGCATCTGCTGGCCAATGGCGCCGTGGCGCTGCTGGAAATGACTCAGCCTCAGGCGCAAGCCGCGTTGTTGACCCCTGGCATTCTGGATGTATCGGCCGTGGCCGATCGTCCTGACGAAGAGCTGTTCGGCCCGCTGCTGCAAGTGATCCGCTACGCTGATTTTGAAGCGGCGATCGCTGAAGCGAACGACACCGAATACGGTCTGGCCGCCGGTCTGCTGTCGGATTCCGAAGCGCGTTATCAGCAGTTCTGGCTGGAAAGCCGTGCCGGTATCGTCAACTGGAACAAACAGCTGACCGGTGCTGCGAGCAGCGCTCCGTTCGGCGGCATCGGCGCCTCGGGCAACCATCGCGCCAGCGCCTATTACGCGGCAGATTACTGCGCGTACCCGGTGGCTTCGCTCGAAACGCCGAGCCTGGTGTTGCCTGCGGCCCTGACGCCCGGCGTGAAGATGGCGTGATGCCCATCGCCAGCAGGCTGGCTCCCACAGTGATTGGGTCGTACACCAAATGTGTGGACACCCCCGAACCTGTGGGAGCCAGCCTGCTGGCGATGGCTGCGCCTCGGTCTCAAATTTAGTTACTGAAGCCTATAACAACAGATTCTCGTGGAGCCTCGCTGATGAAATCCTATGAAGTCAATTTTGACGGTCTAGTGGGGCCGACCCATAACTACGGTGGCCTGTCCTACGGCAACGTAGCGTCCCAGAGCAACAGCCAGCAGTCTTCGAACCCGAAGGAAGCCGCGCTGCAAGGCCTGGCGAAAATGAAAGCGCTGATGGAAATGGGCTTTCAGCAAGGCGTGCTGGCGCCACAAGAGCGTCCTGACGTGGCCGCCCTGCGTCGCCTGGGCTTCAGCGGCACCGACGCGCAAGTGATCGAGCGAGCTGCCAAAGACGCAATGCCGTTGCTGGTCGCCAGTTGCTCGGCCTCGAGCATGTGGGTGGCCAACGCCGCCACCGTCAGCCCAAGCGCTGATACCGCTGACGGCCGCGTGCATTTCACCGCCGCCAACCTCAACTGCAAATACCACCGCAGCATCGAACACCCGACCACCAGCCGCGTGCTGGGCGCGATGTTCGCGGACCAGAAACACTTCGCTCACCACGCCGCGTTGCCGGCCGTGGCGCAGTTCGGTGATGAAGGCGCGGCCAACCACACCCGTTTCTGCCGTGAATACGGTGAAGCCGGCGTCGAGTTCTTTGTGTTCGGTCGCAGTGCGTTCGATACCCGCTATCCAGCGCCGCAGAAGTACCCGGCGCGCCAGACGCTCGAAGCGTCGCAAGCGGTTGCCCGTCTGCACGGCTTGAGCGACGACGGCGTGGTCTACGGGCAGCAGAACCCTTTGGTGATCGATCAGGGCGTGTTCCACAACGACGTGATCGCGGTGGGTAACGGCGAAGTGCTGTTCTATCACGAGGACGCGTTCCTCGACACCGACCAGATGCTGGCCGAGCTGCAAGGCAAACTGGCCAAGGTCGGCGGGAATTTCCAGTCGATCTGCGTTCCGCGTTCTGCGGTCACCGTGGAAGACGCGGTGCGTTCCTACCTGTTCAACAGCCAACTGCTGTCGCGTCCTGATGGCTCGATGCTGTTGATCGTGCCGGAAGAGTGCCGTGGCAACGAGCGCGTCTGGCAGTACCTGCAAGGCCTGACCAGCTCTGGCGGCCTGATCCGCGAAGTCAAAGTTTTTGATTTGAAGCAAAGCATGCAGAACGGCGGTGGCCCCGCGTGCCTGCGCCTGCGCGTCGCATTGAATGAAACCGAACTGGCGGCCGTCAACCCAGGGGTTATCATGACGGCACCGTTGTACGGCACGTTGACCGAATGGGTCGACAAGCACTACCGCGACCGCATGACCGAAAACGATCTCGCGGACCCGCAATTGCTGCTTGAGTGCCGGACGGCACTGGATGAACTGACGCAAATCCTTAAACTGGGCGCGGTTTATCCATTCCAGATCAATTGAAAGCCGAGAGCGTAAAACACATGAGCGATACCCTGCAGCTGATCCTTGAAGACACCGACGGCACGCAACTGGAAACTTCCTGCACCCGCGTCGCGGTCCTGTGGCAAGGCAAAGAGCTGTGGATTCAGCAAGATGGCCGCGGCCAACTGCTGATCGGCGTGGACGTCGAAGAAGGTGACGCTGAATACGCCAACCTGCTGCTGCGCCCATTGGCGACTAATCTGGTAAGTCTGCAACTGGAAATGGAACCGGCTGAAGTCGGTGACGAAGACCACGTGCACGGCCCGGATTGCGCACACGACCACTAAGGAAACCGCTCTATGCTCGCCCTCGGCAAACTGCTTGAACTGACCCTCGCCGGCCGCGAACCGGCGGAGAAGACTCAACTGACTGTCGAAGGCGTGCGGATGCGCTGGTTGAGCGAAGGTGCGCTGGAAGTCCGGCCACCTGAAGCTCGGGACAACGGCCTGGACCTGCTGCTGTCAGCCGGGATCCATGGCAACGAAACAGCGCCGATCGAGTTGCTTGATCGCCTGCTGCATGACATCGCCCGCGGCGACTTGAAGCCGCGTGCACGCATTCTGTTCCTGTTCGGCAACCCGGACGCGATTCGCAGAGGCGAGCGTTTTATCGAGCAGGACGTCAACCGGCTGTTCAACGGCCGTCACGAACAAACCAGTGGCTCCGAGGCTTTGCGCGCCTGTGAACTCGAGCGGCTGGCGGCCAGTTTCTTCAGCCTGCCGGATCGTGAGCGACTGCACTACGACCTGCACACGGCGATTCGTGGCTCGAAAATCGAGCAGTTCGCCCTGTATCCATGGAAAGAAGGTCGCCAGCATTCCCGTCAGGAGCTGGCACGCCTGCGCGCCGCCGGTATGGAAGCGGTGCTGCTGCAAAACAAGCCGTCCATCGTTTTCAGTTCCTACACCTACGACAAGCTCGGCGCCGAGTCTTTCACCCTGGAGTTGGGCAAGGCGCGGCCGTTCGGGCAGAACGATGGCGTCAACGTCTCATTGCTGGAAACCCGCCTCAAACAGATCATCGAAGGCTCCGAGCCGGAACCGAACGATGCGGCGCTGGATGGGTTGCAGTTATTCAGTGTGGCGCGGGAAATCATCAAGCACAGCGACAGCTTCCGCTTGAACCTGCCAGCGGACATTGAAAACTTTTCGGAACTGGAAGTGGGCTATCTGCTGGCCGAAGACATCGCCCAGACCCGCTGGATCATCGAGGAAGAGGGCGCCCGGATCATCTTCCCGAACCCCAAGGTGAAAAATGGCCTGCGCGCCGGCATCCTGATCGTGCCGACTTCCGACGAAAACCTCGCCTGAATTCACCGCAGAACCAATGTGGGAGCTAACCTGCTAGCGATTGCAGTGTGTCAGTCACTCTGGTTGTCGACTGATACACCGCTATCGCCAGCAGGCTGGCTCCCACAGTTGTGTCCGGTGTTTAGACCGCTACTGCGCGGTGTTCACTGCGACGCAAGGCTCGCATCTTCTGCAGCGTATCCGCACACGTCTTCGCCGCTTCCTGACCCTTGTGCACAAAGTGATCGAAGAAGAACTTCTGGTGTTCCTCACCGGCGTGGAAGTGATGCGGGGTCAACACCACCGAGAACACCGGCACTTCAGTTTCCAGCTGAACCTGCATCAGCCCGCTGATGACCGACTGGGCGACGAATTCGTGACGATAGATCCCGCCATCGACCACCAGGCCAGCGGCAACAATGCCGGCATAGCGACCAGATTTGGCCAGCAGTTTGGCGTGCAAAGGAATTTCAAAGGCGCCGCCGACTTCGAAGAAATCGATCTCCGACTCCTGATAACCCTGGGCAATCATTTCGGCGACGAAGCCCTTACGGCTCTGGTCGACGATTTCCTTGTGCCAGCAGGCCTGAATGAACGCAACGCGCTCGCCCTGATGGTTTTTGCTTTTGCTGTCGATTGCGGTGGGTTGCATGTTCTGACTCCTGTTTATGTAAAAAACAGGGCATATGAATCGAATGGGATTTAAGGGTACGCACGCTCGCACGAATGCCGGCGGACGGCCCTTTGGCGCCAATCCCGTTCTCTCTTCATCCGGACTATGACCGTCGGCCCCGGGATCACACCGGGTCTGCTGACCTTGTCGCCAGTCACCGCCAAAGCCGTGCTGTCGCCAAGCGCTCGCGGGCTATGCGCATTGCGCGCAATTACCGCCGGTGGGGAGTTGCACCCCGCCCTGAGAACGTTTTGCCGTCAGATTGTCTGGCGGCGCAGCGTTTTTAACACATATTTCGCCCCTGTGCATTGCGGCTATCTGATGATTGTTATCAACTTTTTCACTCGCTTGAGCGGCCTTTTCCTCGCCCAAGGGTTGATTATTCGTCGTCAAGGCCGCAGTAATTCCCCCCTGAACGGGATTTTCCCCTGCTTACCGAGGCCAGATTCATGAGCGTTATCGATCTTCGCAGCGACACCGTCACCCAGCCGACTCCAGGGATGCTCGACGCGATGGCCAGGGCGGCCACCGGTGACGACGTCTACGGCGAAGATCCGACGGTCAATCGACTGGAAGCCGAGCTTGCCGATCGGTTGGGTTTTGCCGCGGCGCTGTTCGTGCCGACGGGCACCATGAGCAACTTGCTGGGCTTGATGGCGCACTGTGAGCGCGGGGACGAATACATCGTCGGCCAACAGGCTCACACCTATAAGTATGAAGGGGGCGGTGCTGCAGTGCTCGGTTCGATCCAGCCTCAGCCGCTGGAAGTGCAGGCCGATGGCTCGCTGGATCTGGAACAGGTCGCCGCAGCGATCAAGCCGGACGACTTCCATTTCGCTCGTACCCGCTTGCTGGCGCTGGAAAACACCATGCAGGGCAAGGTCTTGCCGCTGGAGTATCTGGCCCGCGCCCGTAGCTTCACCCGTGAACACGGTCTGGCCCTGCACCTGGACGGCGCCCGGCTGTACAACGCAGCGGTGAAACTGGGCGTTGATGCCCGCGAGATCACCCGGCATTTCGATTCAGTGTCGGTCTGCTTGTCCAAAGGCCTGGGCGCGCCGATCGGCTCGGTGTTGTGCGGCTCGGTCGAGTTGATCGGCAAGGCGCGCCGCCTGCGCAAGATGGTCGGCGGCGGGATGCGTCAGGCGGGGCTTCTGGCCGCGGCGGGTTTGTACGCGCTGGATAACAATGTCCAGCGTCTGGCCGACGACCATGCCAACGCGCAATTCCTGGCGGACGGACTTCGTGACGCCGGTTACAACGTCGAACCCGTGCAGACCAACATGGTTTACGTGCAAATGGGCGACAAGGCCGAAGCGATCAAGGCCTTTGCCGCTGAGCGCGGGATCAAGCTCAGCGCCGCCAGTCGTCTTAGAATGGTCACGCACATGGACGTCAGCCGTGCGCAAATCGAGCAAGTCATCGCGACATTCGTCGAGTTTTCGCGCAACTGACCGCGTTAGCCGTCCAATTGACCGTTTCTATCGTATAAACACGCTGTACCCCGCGCGCAGGGCCGATATAATGCGGCCCTTTGCCGTCGCTTCGTCTGTTGACGTTTCGCACAGGCCTTTGGCCGCAGCCTCCGTGGAAGAACCTAATGAAAAGCGCAGAAATCCGTGAAGCCTTCCTTCGCTTCTTCGAAGAGCAAGGCCACACCCGTGTAGCCTCCAGCTCTTTGATTCCGGGCAACGACCCAACCCTGCTGTTCACTAACGCGGGGATGAACCAGTTCAAGGACTGCTTCCTGGGCCAGGAAAAGCGCGCGTACACCCGCGCCGTCTCCAGCCAGAAATGCGTGCGCGCCGGCGGCAAGCACAACGACCTGGAAAACGTCGGTTATACCGCCCGTCACCACACCTTCTTCGAAATGCTGGGTAACTTCAGTTTCGGTGATTACTTCAAGCGCGATGCGATCACCTACGCCTGGAACTTCCTGACCTCCGACAAGTGGCTGAACCTGCCGAAAGAAAAGCTCTGGGTCACCGTCTACGCCAGCGATGACGAGGCCTACGACATCTGGACCAAGGAAATCGGTGTTCCCGCCGAGCGCATGGTTCGCATCGGCGACAACAAAGGCGCGCCATACGCGTCCGACAACTTCTGGACCATGGGCGATACCGGCCCGTGCGGCCCTTGCACTGAGATTTTCTACGATCACGGCGCCGACATCTGGGGTGGCCCGCCGGGCTCGCCGGAAGAAGACGGCGACCGCTACATCGAAATCTGGAACAACGTGTTCATGCAGTTCAACCGCACCGCCGATGGCGTGTTGCACCCGCTGCCAGCACCGTCGGTCGACACCGGCATGGGCCTGGAGCGGATCAGTGCCGTGCTGCAGCACGTTCACTCGAACTATGAAATCGACCTGTTCCAGAGCCTGTTGAACGCATCGGCCAAGGCCATCGGTTGCACCAACGACGCACAGGCTTCCCTGAAAGTCGTGGCCGACCACATTCGTTCCTGTGGTTTCCTGATTGCCGACGGCGTGCTGCCGTCCAACGAAGGCCGCGGTTACGTGCTGCGCCGGATCATCCGTCGCGCCTGCCGTCACGGCAACAAGCTGGGCGCCAAGGGCAGCTTCTTCTACCAGATCGTTGCGGCCCTGGTCGCCGAAATGGGCGAAGCGTTCCCTGAGCTGAAATCCCAGCAGGCTCACATCGAGCGCGTGCTGAAAGCCGAAGAAGAGCAGTTCTCCAAGACCCTGGAGCATGGCCTGAAAATCCTCGAGCAGGATCTGGCCGAACTCAAAGGCGACGTGGTGCCGGGCGACGTGGTGTTCAAACTCTACGACACCTACGGTTTCCCGATGGACCTGACCGGCGACATCGCTCGCGAGCGCAGCCTGACCATCGACGAAGAAGGCTTCGAGCGCGAAATGGAAGCCCAGCGCGTCCGTGCGCGTTCCGCCAGCTCGTTCGGCATGGACTACAACAGCCTGGTCAAGGTTGACGTGGCCACCGAATTCACCGGTTACAAAGCCACCAGCGGTTCGGCGAAAGTCGTTGCTCTCTATAAAGACGGGCAGTCGGTCGACGTTCTGAGCGAAGGCGAAGAGGGCGTGGTCGTTCTCGATCAGACCCCTTTCTACGCGGAATCCGGTGGTCAGATCGGCGATTGCGGTTACCTGCAATCGAGCAACGGCCGTTTCGACGTGCGCGACACCACCAAAACCGGCGGCGCGTTCCTGCACCACGGCGTACTGGCCTCGGGCAGCCTGTTGATTGGTGCTCCGGTTGAAACCCACGTTGAAGCCGACGTGCGTCACGCCACATCGCTGAACCACTCGGCAACGCACTTGCTGCACGCCGCTTTGCGTAAAGTGCTGGGCGATCACGTTCAGCAGAAAGGCTCGTTGGTCGACAGTCAGCGCCTGCGCTTCGACTTCAGCCACTTCGAAGCCATCAAGCCTGAGCAATTGAAGGCTCTGGAAGACATCGTCAACGCCGAGATTCGCAAGAACTCCGCCGTTGAAACCGAAGAAACCGACATCGAAACCGCCAAGAAGAAAGGCGCCATGGCGCTGTTCGGCGAGAAATACGGCGACAACGTGCGCGTGCTGAGCATGGGCGGCGATTTCTCCGTTGAGCTGTGTGGCGGCATCCACGCCAACCGTACCGGCGACATCGGCCTGCTGAAAATCATCAGCGAAGGCGGCGTGGCTTCTGGCGTGCGTCGTATCGAAGCGGTCACCGGCGCAGCAGCGCTGGCATACTTGAACGCTGCCGAAGAACAACTCAAGGAAGCGGCCAACCTGGTCAAGGGCAGCCGCGACAACCTGATCGACAAGCTGTCGGCTGTGCTGGAGCGCAACCGTCTGCTGGAGAAGCAACTCGAGCAGTTGCAGGCCAAGGCTGCCAGCGCGGCGGGCGACGATCTGTCGGCCTCTGCCCTGGACGTCAAGGGTGTGAAAGTGCTGGCCGTGCGTCTGGACGGTCAGGATGCCAAGGCGCTGCTGGCGCTGGTCGATCAACTGAAAAACAAACTCGGCCGCGCAGTGATCCTGCTCGGCAGTGTCCATGAGGAAAAGGTCGTTCTGGTTGCAGGCGTAACCAAAGACCTGACTGGCCAACTCAAAGCCGGTGATTTGATGAAGCAAGCCGCTGCGGCAGTGGGCGGGAAGGGCGGTGGTCGTCCAGACATGGCGCAGGGCGGTGGTACTGACGCTGGCGCACTGGATGCTGCATTGGCCCTGACCGTTCCATTTGTTGAGCAGGGTCTATAAGGCAGTGTCTCCGGCCCGCAGTCTAGTGGTGGGCCGGAACGCTGTTTGAGTGATTATTTGGGCGCCCTTCATGGGCAGAGGCGGCTTTGAAATGGCTTTGATCGTACAGAAATTTGGAGGCACCTCGGTCGGCACTGTCGAGAGAATCGAGCAGGTCGCCGACAAGGTTAAGAAATTCCGCGATGCCGGCGATGACCTGGTGGTTGTGCTGTCTGCAATGAGCGGCGAAACCAACCGTCTGATCGATCTGGCCAAGCAAATCAGTGGCGACGGCCAGCCGGTTCCGCGTGAGCTGGACGTGATCGTTTCCACCGGTGAGCAGGTGACGATTGCCCTGTTGGCCATGGCGCTGATCAAGCGCGGTGTGCCAGCGGTGTCCTACACCGGCAACCAGGTGCGGATTCTGACGGACAGCGCACACAATAAAGCGCGTATCTTGCAGATTGATGACCAGAAGATTCGCGGTGATCTGAAAGCAGGTCGCGTGGTGGTTGTCGCCGGTTTCCAGGGCGTCGACGAGCACGGCAACATCACCACCCTCGGTCGTGGCGGTTCCGACACCACCGGCGTGGCGCTGGCGGCGGCCTTGAAGGCTGACGAATGCCAGATCTACACCGATGTCGACGGCGTCTACACCACCGACCCGCGTGTGGTGTCCGTGGCTCAGCGCCTGGACAAGATCACCTTCGAAGAGATGCTGGAAATGGCCAGTCTCGGTTCCAAGGTGTTGCAGATCCGTGCGGTCGAGTTCGCCGGCAAGTACAACGTTCCGCTGCGCGTACTGCACAGCTTCAAGGAGGGTCCGGGCACCCTCATTACTATTGATGAAGAGGAAACCATGGAACAGCCGATCATTTCCGGCATCGCTTTCAACCGCGATGAAGCCAAGCTGACCATCCGTGGCGTGCCAGACACCCCGGGCGTTGCATTCAAGATTCTCGGCCCGATCAGCGCCGCGAACATCGAAGTCGACATGATCGTGCAGAACGTTGCGCACGATAACACCACCGACTTCACCTTCACCGTGCACCGCAATGACTTCCAGGCCGCGCAAACCGTGCTGGAAAACACTGCTCGCGAGATCGGTGCCCGTGAAGTGGTTGGCGACATCAAGATCGCCAAGGTCTCGATCGTCGGTGTCGGCATGCGCTCCCACGCAGGCGTGGCCAGCCGCATGTTCGAATCCCTGGCGAAAGAAAGCATCAACATCCAGATGATCTCGACCTCGGAAATCAAAGTCTCCGTGGTGATCGAAGAGAAGTACCTGGAACTGGCTGTGCGCGCTCTGCACACGGCTTTCGAACTGGACGCTCCGGCCCGTCAGGGCGAGTGATGCGTTTGCTGAAGGGCGCGGTCTGACCGCGCCCTTTTGTTTTTTGAATGGTGCGGCTCGAAACTGTTCTTTTGCCCGCGCTAGTCAATACTCAGGCATGTAGGGCTGCGACCGCTCAGGTTGTAGGTCGAGTGCCTTTTTTTTGCAGACTGTTGTCCCTGAAATGAAATGCGTGAGGAGAAAGGTATGCTGATTCTGACTCGTCGGTGCGCAGAAAGCCTGATTATTGGTGATGGCGAAATCACCGTGACCGTGCTCGGCGTTAAAGGAAATCAAGTGCGTATCGGTGTCAACGCCCCGAAAGAGGTTGCGGTCCACCGTGAGGAAATTTACCTGCGTATAAAGAAAGAGAAGGACGAAGAACCAAGCCATTAATTTTTATCGTTTTTTATGTTTGCAAACGGGGAAGAAGCTGGTTAATATACGCCCCGTGTTGCGGAGAGCTGGCCGAGTGGCCGAAGGCGCTCCCCTGCTAAGGGAGTACACCTCAAAAGGGTGTCGGGGGTTCGAATCCCCCGTTCTCCGCCATTATTTGCGTAGTACGTTGTAATCTGGCTTCTTCGGTAAGTTGTTGAAATTACTAGAAAAAGCGCTTTACAAAAAGATTCAACGGCCTATAATGCGCGGCAACAAATGCACTCGTAGCTCAGCTGGATAGAGTACTCGGCTACGAACCGAGCGGTCACAGGTTCGAATCCTGTCGAGTGCACCATTTAAGAGTTGTTTGCAGTAATGTGAGCTACTCTGCTTCAACCAGTTGTGATCTGGTCTAAAAACACAAATTGCACTCGTAGCTCAGCTGGATAGAGTACTCGGCTACGAACCGAGCGGTCACAGGTTCGAATCCTGTCGAGTGCACCAAACACCAAAAAGCCCGCGTTTAACGCGGGCTTTTTGCCGTCCGGGATTTGGCTTTTCCCTTGGTGCATCCTTTCTCATCGAACTCGACCTGAGCACTGCGGCCCCGCTTGGTGTCGTAACGGTAGCTTGTGGTCGAATTGCGAACCGTGATCTTGTCAGGTTTGCCGAGTGCGCTTTCGACATCCTGCTGGCTCATGCCGGCAACCACCCGTTGATTGATGATCGCTTCCCGTCGCTCCCGTGCGTTAATCACGTTCCCGCATTTATCCTCGGTCTGGCCGACGACCGTCGGCTCCCTCCTTTTGATTTTCATACCTGATGTTTCGCGCGTGTCCGCTTCCGGCATAAGGGCCACCGTGCTGCCAGGAGTAAAGGTGCGCACATCCTGGAGCGAAAGGCTGTCATCCGTCGCACAGCCCAATGTGGTGAAGGTAATGCGGCCATTGGCTGCTTCACATCGGTGAACGGTTACAGCAAATGCCTCGAGCGGCAGGCAGAGCAGGGCGGTCAGCAAAAAATACTGTGTACTCAATAGCATCAAACGTCCTCCATGACGGTCTGACTCAAGGGTAGCCGCTACATTTTTCAGTGGTGGTGTGTTTTCTTTTCGGAATGAGTCGTCGCATTTTCATGGATCAGGATGGCGCTCAGGTTTGTCTCGCAAGCGCTTGTTTCAGCCGAGATTTTTTAACGTTTAAAACCGTCGGGCGGTGTATCATTGCGCCCGTCAGCCCCGCCGGGGCTTGTGGAATACCTCCATGGACTTACCCAGTAGTAACTCAGTAAACCGTTTTTCCAATCATGAATTGACTGATTGATCCTTCCGGCGTGCCCCGCTGCTGGGAGTGGAGTTCGCCTATGTCCGAAGTTGAAGTAAAGAAAACGCAAGAAAGCCTGCAGGACCGCCTCGCTCAAGTCGTTGAGCTGTTGCAGCGTCAGCGGGTGGTCGAAGACCTGACTCATCGCCAGGAAGGCCCGCATCATGACCGGGTCGAGAACCTGGTCCACCGGCAAAACCTCGTCGAGCTGCAACGCAAGCTCGATGACCTGCACTCCGCCGACGTCGCCTACATCCTTGAAGCCTTGCCGCTGGACGACCGTCTGACGCTCTGGCAATTGGTCAAGGCTGACCGCGACGGCGACATCCTGCTCGAAGTTTCCGACTCGGTGCGTGAAACCCTGATCGCCGACATGGACGATCACGAACTCCTGGCTGCCGCCAGGGACATGGATGCCGACGAACTCGCTGACCTGGCCTCCGAGCTGCCGCGAGACGTCGTCCACGAGCTGATGGAAACCCTCGATGGTCAGCAGCGTGAGCGCGTTCGCTCCGCGTTGTCCTATGACGAGGAGCAGGTCGGTGCGCTGATGGACTTCGAGATGGTGACGATCCGTGAGGATGTCAGTCTCGAAGTGGTCTTGCGCTACCTGCGCCGCCTCAAAGAGCTGCCAGGCCACACTGACAAACTGTTTGTGGTCGATTACGACGGCGTGCTCAAGGGCGTGTTGCCAATCAAGCGTCTGTTGGTCAACGACCCGGAAAAACAGGTTTCGGAAGTCATGGCCAGTGATCCGGTGAGTTTTCACCCGGACGAAGATGCCTACGATGCCGCACAGGCGTTCGAACGTTACGACTTGATCTCGGCGCCCGTTGTCGACAAGAACGGCAAGCTGATCGGCCGTCTGACCATCGATGAAATGGTCGACCTGATTCGTGAAGAGAGCGAAAACGAAGTTCTCAACATGGCGGGTCTGCGCGAAGAAGAAGATATTTTCGCGTCGGTCTGGAAATCCCTGCGTAACCGCTGGGCCTGGCTGGCGGTGAACCTTATCACCGCGTTCATTGCCTCCCGCGTGATCGGTTTGTTCGAAGGCTCGATCGAGAAGCTGGTGGCGCTGGCGGCTTTGATGCCGATCGTGGCGGGCATCGGTGGTAACTCGGGTAACCAGACCATCACCATGATCGTTCGCGCCATGGCGCTGGACCAGGTGAGCACCGGCAACACGTCACGCCTGATGCGCAAAGAGTTGGCCGTCGGCCTGATCAATGGCCTGGTGTGGGGCGGGGTGATCGGTGTTGTCGCCTACATGCTGTATGGCAGCTGGTCACTTGGCGTTGTGATGACCGCCGCCATGACGCTTAACCTGTTGCTGGCGGCGTTGATGGGAGTGTTGATCCCCATGACCCTGGCGAAGATGGGGCGCGATCCGGCGATGGGCGCCAGCGTGATGATCACCGCCATGACCGACAGTGGCGGCTTCTTCATCTTCCTGGGGCTGGCGACCATCTTCCTGCTCTGATTTCCAGACGTAAAAAAACCCGCCATCGGCGGGTTTTTTTTGCCTGAATTTCAGGCAAAAAAAAGCCAGCAATCAGCTGGCTTGAGCTTTCGGATGAATCAGGAGGCGTCTGCGGCCATTTCGGCGTCATGGGCAATCAGCGAAACAAGTGCGTTTTGCTGACGATGGGAAAGTTGGCGGAAGCGTTGCAGCAGTTCGCGTTCGTGCAGTGACAGCTCCGGGCTGTCCAGGCGCATGCTCAACTCTTCGCCCAGTGCGCCTTCCTGAATAAGACTCTGCTCAAGGCGCGCAATGATTTCGGAGTTCATGCTGCGATGATGATTGCGAGCCACCTCGGCAATGCGTTCACGCATTCCGTCTGGCAGACGTACGACGAACTTGTCAGCCGTACGGCTGGAATAAATTGCCTGTTTCAATGGGCGCATATATTTAACCGGTTAGTTCAGGGGAGCGGTTCTCGGGATTGGCCGCAGATGTCTGATAGGACAAGGACTCTGGCCAAATGTTCAACCTGAATTGATAGAGGCTCGCATCATGCCTCAAAGTAGCCAGTTCATTGGCGTCAATTCTGTGACAAATATTGAACTGGATGCCGGCGTTATGCCAGCACCAATTATCAGAAATGCGGACTGGTTTGAAAAGTCTGCCCCGTCCGTATCGCTGGCCGCGTCCTGTTACCCGACAGGTAATATCGAAGACACCTGAAGGTACATGTCATGCGGAGTCGATCACGATTCCTTACCTTGTACAGGATAGTGGCAAATGGCCGATTTACTAGTGGCATCCACTGCATGGAGGGCTATTTCAGGATGGATGGCAAACTGATTTACCTGGTGGGCCGTACGGGTCCGGCCGGGACAGTCTCATTGAGGTAGCTCGAAGGCGTCTGCACGCTTAATGTTGCGAAGGGGGGGCGGATGATGAAGAAGGACGGCTTCGCGCTGGCCGGCCTTTGTGTTGAATCTGCTGAGAGTCAGCGCAAGACCGGGTCAAACTTGATCTTGCGGCCAGCGACCAGCGCCAGCAGGAACAGCGTGCTGAAAACGCCGCAGGCGATCAGGGGCAGGGTGACCACCGAGTCCTGGACCAGTGACAAATGAAGAATGCCACTCAGTAGGGCAAGGACGAAAAATCCTGCGGCTGATTTGGACATGCTGTGCTCCTGATGGGGGTTGTTCAAAATACCAGGCGTTCGGAAGACTGCGCCGGCAGCAGGATATTCTCCTGGCTCACTTCCTGACCGACAAAGCCATGCTGATCACTCAGCACCGCCAATTGCGGCGCCCTTTGCACTTGAAGGTAATGGGGCATGCGTTGGGCGACCATCTCGGCGCTGCTCTCGGGGAAAAAGTGAAAACCCAGCAAGACCGCCAGAGCGATCGCATTCGAGAGTAAAAGGGCACGGTTCATGAGGCTGGCCTCCGTTGTTCTTTGAGAACAGCTAAAGCAGCCGACGTGCCAAGAGTCTAACGTCTATTAAATCCTTTAAAAACAATAAATTAGGATATCTGCCAGGGACTCCTTCATTGCAATTTGCAATGATGGCTTTTTGCGGTGATGCAATTTGCACGGTAAACAAATCCCTCGCGTTCAAGGGGCGCCTGCCTACACTTAAAAAGCGCTAAGGACGACATGACAAACGCAGACCTGCCCGTTAACATGCACGCCGTCCATCGCGCCGCGTTTTCTCGCGGACGACTTGTGTCTCAGTAGCTCAATTGGATAGAGCATCCCCCTCCTAAGGGGAAGGTTGGCAGTTCGAACCTGCCCTGGGACACCATCCTATTCCAGCCCTTCGGCTGTCAAAAAAGCCCCGCCAGGATCTTGCATCCGGCGGGGCTTTTTCATGGGCAATCACCCGACGATCGACATTGGAAAGGCGCGCGTTGCTGTGCCTTACTCCAGAGACCACTCAAGGAGCGAAATCGATGCGACGCAGAGGCGCCCAGTTCTGGTTATGGACCAACACGAGACTCCCTCTGCACACCCACGAAGAGGTGCTGGGCAATGGCGTGCAAATCGAGGTGCATGCGCGGGTCAGTGTTGAAGGGGTTACCCAGGTTTTTCTAGGTATCTATGGCGCTGATGGCTGGCCGATCTGCGAGGAACATCATGAACGCTGCGTCGGTGAGCATTACTGCGCAGCATTGAAGTGGGGCACCCAGCGGGCGAGGGAGGTTGTGGCGGACACTCAGGCGTTCGTTGCGCCGCACCGTGTGCAGCTGACGTTGAGTCCGGTGATTACCGATGAGTCGGTCATCGCGTTGCGCCGGATGGAGATGACCGAGCGTGAGCGCTTGAAGCTCAGGTCTGATGATGCCTGGTCAGAGTACCTGGCCGCCAAGGAGGCCATGCTCGCATTGATGCGCTCCAACAAGGTCGATCCCGGGGTCTGGGCCGATCACAAGGAACGGCTCAGGCAGGCGATCGACCGGCGCGCCTGTGTGCAGCGCGCCTATCTGAACTGAACGCGACTCAGCGCTGGCGTCGGAGCGTCTCGATGGTGCTGATCAGGTCATCGTAGGACACCGGTTTGCCGATGTGCTGGTCAAAGCCTGATTGCCGCGATTTCTGAATGTCGCTGTTGGCGCCATAGCCGGTCAGGGCAATGGCCGGTACATCCTTCGCGAGCGGCAACTGACGCAGTGCACTCATCAGCTCGTGCCCGTTCATGACCGGCATGCCGAGGTCAGAGATGATCAGGTCGAACCGCGTGCTTTTCGCCGCGTCCAGCGCTGCCACCGGCCGGTCAAAGGCAATCACCTGCGCATCTTCCATCTCCAGCAGCATTTTCAGGGTTTCCAGCACGTCCGCGGAGTCGTCCACCAACAGGATCGTCAAGCCGCTGAGTCTTCCGGAAACATCCTCCGCGCACGCAGCGGGCTGTACTTCGCCATGGGCCCTGGCCAAGGGCAAGTAGACGGTGAACGTACAGCCTGTGCCGCTCCCGCCAGAGCTCACCTCGACCGAGCCGTGTTGCGCCTCGGTCAGCTGACGCACCAGCGACAGGCCAATTCCCAGCCCTTCGCGGTTGTGAGTGATGTGTTGTTTTTCAGCCTGGCTGAACAGGTCAAACACATGCTCGAGGTTTTCCGGGGCGATGCCGGCGCCGTTGTCTTTGATATCGAGCCGCGCCATGTCCCCGGACTGGCTGGCGATCAGTTGCACGCGGCCCTTGGGTGGAGTGAATTTCAGGGCGTTGTTCACCAGGTTCCAGATGATTTGTTCAAGGCGCGTCGGGTCGGCCTGGACCATTAACGCGTCGGACGGCACCAGCAGTTCAACAGTGACGTCATGCTGGTCATTGAGCACGACGGTATGGACATCGCGCAGCACACTGGCGAGGTCGACGGCGACCGGTTGCAGCTTGAGCTTGCCGGTCCGGACCCGGGCGACATCCAGCAGATCGTCGATGATCCGCGCCTGGCTGGTGACCGCGTCGCAAATGGTGTTCACCGCCTTGGCCGCCGGAGCCAGTGACTTGGTCACCGGCAGGCGCCGCAGCAGCTCGGCGTTGAGCTGGATCAGGTTCAGCGGATGCTTGAGTTCGTGGGACATGACCGCGAAGAACTCATCCTTGAGGTAATTGGTGTTGCGGGTTTCCGCCAATTCCTGGCTTTGTGCTTCGTGCTGGCGTTTGTGACCGGTCAGGTCACGGGCAATTTTCACATAGCCCTGAAGATTGTCGCCCCTGAGCAGGGTCACTTCGCCGCTACAAAAGAAGCGGCTGCCATCCTTGTGTTGATGCCAACGTTCATCTTCGCTGCGGCCATGGGTGCGCACGGCCAGCAATTCGTTTTCCGGCACGCCCGCCGCGCGGTCCTCGGGGGAGAAGATGAAGTCGTAGTAAGCGCCCTCGGCCTCGGCCTTGCTGTAGCCGAAAATCAACTCGGCGCCTTTGTTCCAGCTGGTGATCACGCCCTGTTCATCGAGGGTGATAATCGCGTAGTCGCGGGTGCTTTCGGCGACCAGGCGCATGCGCTCTTCGCCCTGGCGCAACTCTTCCTCGGCCGCTCGACGTTTGGTGATGTCGATGAAGGTCAGCACGGTGCCGTCGATGTGGTCTTCGCTGGAGCGGTAGGGCAACAGACGGGCGATGTACCAGCGGTTGTCGGTACTGCTGACTTCGCGTTCGATCATTTTTAGCGATTCGAACACCTGCGTCGCGTCACTGGCCAGGTTGTCGTAATCCAGGCGATGGGTGATGTCGAGCAGGGAGCGCCCGGTGTCCACCGGCAACATGCTGAAGATGTCGGTGGCGCGCGGGGTGAACCACTTGATGCGCATGGCGCGGTCGACAAACACCGTGGCAATGTCGGTGGAGGCGATCAGGTTGGTCAGGTAGTCGTTGATCTTGTCGGTTTCTTCGACTTTGGTTTTCAGCTCGAAATTGACCGTCAGCAACTCTTCGTTGATCGATTGCAGCTCTTCCTTGCTGGTTTCCAGTTCTTCGGTGGCCGAGCGCAGTTCTTCGTTGATCGCCTGCATTTCCTCGTTGGACGCCTTGAGCTCTTCGCTGGAGACTTCCGACTGTTCGATGGTGTCCTGCAGGTGCAGCTTGGTGCGCTGCAGTTCGCGCTCAAGATTGGACAGCACCTGGTTTTCGTTCTGCAGCACGGTGGTCGCTGCCAGCTCGGAAGGGTCGACTTCGACCTCCTCGAAAATCACCAGCACGTACTCGCTGTCCGAACCTTCATCCTTGTAGGGATGAGCGACCAGATTGATCAGGTGACGCCGGTCATCACGCTTGATCGGCACCTCACGGGATTTGACCGGCAGCGCGCTTTGCTGGACCTGGAACAGCGTGGTGCGCAGCTCCAGACGCAGGTCCGGCAGGATCAGCGTCAGCAGGTTGCGCGACAGCTCGCCACCGACATGCCGCAGGAAACGCCCGGCACTTTCGCTCATGTGCAGAATGTCGGCGTTGGCATCGACGATCACACTCGGTGGCGCAGACTGCTCTAAGGCGCGTTGATGGATATCAGCGAAAGACAATTTGCGCTGCACGCTGTTTTGCGCAGGCTGTTGGGAAATGTTGGTTCGCACGTAGCCGCCGCGGGGCATGGTCGGGGTGCGACGGCTGTTGGCCGTGCCAGTCTTGGCACGGAAGATCCGGTTACGCTTGTCCACTGGGGCGAACAGTTCGTGGCAGGCATCTGCGCTCTCGGAGGAGCCGAGAAACAGGAAGCCGCCAGGGCGCAGGGCAAAGTGGAACATCTGCAGGATTTCACGCTGCACTTCGCGATCCAGGTAGATCAACAGGTTGCGGCACACGATCAGGTCGATCTGCGAGAACGGCGGATCGGACAGCAGGCTGTGTTTGGCGAACAGGACTTTTTCGCGGATTTCCTTGCGGATCCGATAGTGGTCATCTTCCTTGAGGAAGTAATGCCGCAGTCGCGTTGGCGGCACGTCGGTCACGATCGCTTGCGGGTACAGGCCGGCCCGACCGACGCTGATGGCGCGTTCATCGATGTCGGTGGCAAACAGCTGCATCGACGCCGCGCTGGCATCGAGTTGCAGCTGATCACTGAGCAACATGGCCAGGCTGTAGGCTTCTTCGCCGGTGGAACAGCCGGCGGACCAGACTCGAATTTCTTCTTTTTCGGGGTGCGCTGACACGGCGGCGCTGACCAGTTGCGGCACGACATCGCGCTCCAGCGCTTCGAAGGCTTCCCGGTCGCGGAAAAAGTTGGTCACGCCGATCAGCATGTCGCCGAGCAAGGCCTTGGTTTCTTCCGGATTGTCTTGCAGGTAACGGTAGTAGGCCGCCAGGTCCGGCTGGGCCGTGACCTGCATCCGCCGCTCGATCCGGCGCAACACCGTGGCGCGTTTGTAGTGCTTGAAATCATGGCCGGTGCCGGTGCGCAACTGGATGAGAACGTCGTGCAGCAATTGTTCGGCTATCAGCGCTTCACGTTCGGAAACGGCGGCAATGGTCTGAAGTTCGGGGTCGTTGGCGGTGGGCAAGCTGATTTCCTGGGAGTTGCGCCACAGCTCCAGCAGCTTTTGCGGCATTTCAACGACCGGCAAGACCAAGTCCACCATCCCGGTGTCGATGGCGGCGCGGGGCATGCCGTCGAACTCGGCGTCTTGCGGCGCCTGGGCCAGCGTGACGCCGCCCTGTTCCTTGATCCGCGACAGGCCGACAGCACCGTCGGAACCGGTGCCCGACAGCACCACGCAGAAAGCCCGTTCCCGGTGCACATTCGCCAGGTCGCGGAAGAACAGGTCAATCGAGGCATGACGCGATTCCCGGGTCTCGCAGGCACTGACCTCCAGTAAACCGTCGTTCATCGACAGGCGTTGCGCTGGTGAAATGACGTATACGTGGTTTTTCTCGATGGACACCGTTTTGCTGACCTGCAGGACTGGCATCCGCGTCGATTCCTGGATGATCCGGTCAGCGATGCTCTGGTGATCGGGGGACAGATGCAGAATGATCACGAACGCCATGCCGTTGTCCTGCGGCATGTTTTCAAAGAACAACTTGATAGCTTGCAGACCGCCCGCCGACGCGCCAATGCCCACCACCGGAAAGTCCAGGGTGCTGGGACGCGAGGCCTTTTGCTCTTTATGAGATGCCGGGCGATTGGGGGTGGTGGTCATAACTTCTGCCTGTACCAACGACGGGAGCGTCCTGATCCGAAGCGGAGGCTGACGCTATGCAATAAATCAGGATAATCCCGTTTCTCGATATCGCCTTCAATTATTTAGCGCGCCTGCATAAGCCTTTGAGATTTGGACTCCGGGCGCGTAATAGCATTCCCTTTTCTTCAAGTGAATGGCCCTGCTGGCCGATAACCCGGACAGTCATAATCTTCTTCTTAAAATTGCCTGGAAATCTTCGATGCTGTCGTATCACCAAAAGCGTTTTCTGATCGTCGATGATTTCTCCGATTTCCGCAGTTCGGTCCGTTCCATGCTGCGTGAGCTGGGCGTCAAGGACGTGGATACCGCCGACACCGGCGAGCAGGCGCTGCGCATGTGTTCGCAGAAGTCCTACGATTTCATCCTGCAGGATTTCCACCTCGGCGACGGCAAGAAGAATGGTCAGCAGGTACTCGAAGACCTGATGGTCGAGAAGCTGATCAGCCATGAAGCCGTGTTTGTCATGGTCACCGCCGAGACCAGCCAGGCGATGGTGCTCAGCGCCCTGGAGCATGAGCCCGATGCCTACCTGACCAAACCGTTCAACCGCTCGGGCCTGGCCCAGCGCCTTGAGCGTCTGGAACAGCGCAAGACCCTGCTCAAGCCGATCCTGCAGGCGCTGGATCGCGGCAAGCCGGTTGAAGTGCTCAATGCCTGTATCGCGCTGTGCAAACAGGACATCCGCTATTCGCCGCTGTGCCTGCGCTACCGCGCCGATGCCCTGCGTGACTTGAATCAGAATGAGGCGCTGGAGCGTCTCTACGACAGCATCATTGCTGATCGGCCTTTGCCGTGGGCGTTTGCCGGGTTGGGCCAGTTGCTGTTCAAGCGCGGTCAGGTCAGTCAGGCCAAGGGCGTCTACGAAAAAGCCCTGAAAGTGTTCCCGATGATGCCGGCGCTGTACGACGGTATGGCGGATGTGCTGGTCGCCGAAGGCGACACCAAGGCCGCGCAGCAAGTATTGGAGGAGGCGATTCGCTTATCGCCGCTGGCCGTGCGTCGCCAGGCGTTGCTGGGCAAGTTGGCAATGACCAACGAAGATTTCGACACGGCGTCCAAGGCTTATCGGCAGGCGGTCAGCCAAGGTGCGCAGTCACGCTTCAAGGACGCTGAAAGCAACCTCGGCCTGGCACACGCCTTGATCAGCAAGGGCAGCGAAAAAGGCCTGGATACCCGCACGCGGCTGGAGATCAACACCACGCTGAGCGCCGTGGCCAAGGAAAACCCTTCCGACCCGGGCCTGCAGATTCGTGCGCGGTTGATGAAGGCCACCAGTCTCTTGCTCAACGACGCCGAAACCGCGGAAAAGCTCACCGAGCAAGCGATGTTGCGCCTCGATGGCATGGAGCAGTTCATGAGTGCCGAAGCCGCACTGTTGGTGGCCAAGCAGTTGCAGATGCTCGGGCAGGCCGATGCCGGCGCCTCGATGCTGAAAAACTGCGTGGAAATCTACGGCGACGATCCGACCGTGATGAAAAGCATCGCCAAACTGACCGACGACCCGACCATCCTCAACTCCGGCAACGATGCGGCGGAGCTCAACCGTCAAGGCGTGCGGGTGTACAAGACCGGCAACCTGGTGGAGGCGCGGGCGGCGTTCCGCAAAGCCCTGGCGATGCAACCGAAAAACATCAGTATCGCGCTGAACATGGCGCAGTCGCTGCTGCACGGCACCGACACCAGCGTTCCGTCGGCGGAGCTTGAAGAATGTCGGGCCTGCCTGAAAACGGTCGGCCTGATGCCTGACACTGACGCGCGGTATGCGCGTTATCAGAAACTGAAAATCAAGGCGTTCAGCGGATGAACCAAGACAACCCTGCACTGGATTTCTCCACGGTGATCGCTTCCACCGTGCACGACATGAAGAACTCGCTGGCGATGTTGATGCAGGCCCACAGCCAATGGCTGGCGCGCTTGCCCGACCCGGCGCGGCACACCCCGGAACAGGGCGTGATCGAATTCGAGTTCGCCCACCTCAACGGCATGCTCGTGCAGTTGCTGGGGCTATACAAACTCGGCGTCAATCAGATGCCGTTGCAACCGGCCTATCACGAGCTCGATGACTTTATCGAAGCGCAACTGGCCTGCCACCAGGACGTTTTCGCCAGTCGCGGCATCATGGCGACTTACGAAGTGGACCCGCTGAGCCCGCTGGGGTTCTTCGACCGGGAACTGATTGCGTCGGTGCTGGGCAATTGCATCACCAACGCCATCCGTTATGCCCGCCATGCGGTGTTGATCAGCGTCAGTGATGAGGCCGGGCAACTGGTGCTGACGATCAACGACGACGGCGAAGGCTACCCGGCCCAGATGATCGAGCGTCAGGCCGACTACGTGCAGGGCATCAACCACAGCAGTGGCAGCACCGGGCTGGGTCTGTATTTCGCCGGGCGGATTGCCGCGTTGCATCAGCGCAACGGCATCGGCGGGCGCACCGAAATCAGCAATGGCGGCCCGTTGGGCGGCGGCGTGTTCAGCCTTTATCTCCCCTGAATGCACGCCCTGCAGGCATTTTTGTGTACGGTGCTTGATATTCCGAACAGGCGGAGCCTATTTTGTACGGTCGCCGTTCGCGGCTTGCACAACAACAAAGGATTGCGTCATGACAACCGATGGCCAGCGCTCACTCGCACAGCGACTGACGGGCATTGATGAGATTGAATGTGTTACGCCGGACCTGAACGGCGTGCCCCGTGGCAAGGTCATGACAGCCGAGGGGTTTTTCGAAGGACGGCGGTTGCAGATGGCGCGGGGTGTGCTGCTGCAATGCATCATGGGCGGATATCCGCCAGCACGTTTCTACGGCAGCGATGATGGCGACCTGGCGCTGGTGCCTGATCCTGCGCAGATTCACCGCTTGCCGTGGAGCCAGCAACCACGAGCCCTCGCCATTTGCGACGCCGACGAACTGACGGGCGAAAGCTCGAGCCTGTCGACCCGTGGCCAACTCAAGGCGGTGATCGCCCGTTACGCGGCACGTGGTCTGGCGCCCGTGGTCGCGACCGAACTGGAATTCTTTGTCTTCGCGCCCAATACCGACCCGACGCAACCCTTCCAGCCACCGCTGGGCCTGGACGGTCGGCGCGAGGACGGTTGTTCGGCGTTCAGCGTCAGTTCCAATAACGGCTTGCGACCGTTCTTCAGTGAAGTCTACGAATGCATGGCTGCGCTCGGTTTGCCGCGCGATACGTTCATGCACGAGATGGGCGTCAGCCAGTTCGAGATCAATCTGCTGCACGGCGATCCGCTGCTGCTGGCCGACCAGACCTTCCTGTTCAAGCATCTGCTCAAGGAAGTTGCGCTCAAGCACGGCCTGACCGTGGTCTGCATGGCCAAGCCGCTGGCGCACACGCCGGGCAGTTCGATGCACATTCACCAGAGCATCGTCGAGATCGGCAGCGGACGTAACGTGTTCAGCGACGAGGCCGGTGAACCGACCGCGACCTTCCGTCACTTCATCGGCGGCCAGCAGGCCGGCATGGCGGATTTCACCGCGTTGTTTGCGCCGAACGTCAATTCCTATCAGCGCTTGTGTCATCCGTTCGCATCACCCAACAATGCCTGCTGGTCCCACGACAATCGCGCGGCCGGTTTGCGTATTCCGGCCAGCTCGGCGGCCGCTCGTCGGGTCGAAAACCGCTTGCCGGGGGCGGATGCAAATCCGTATCTGGCGATCGCCGCGAGCCTGGCCGCGGGGTTGTACGGCATTGAAAACGAGCTGGAGCCAAGCGCAGCGATCCAGGGCGAGTTCGAGGTGCCGGATAATCTTTCGTTGCCGTGTACCTTGCATGCCGCTCTCGAACGTCTGAAACGTAGCCAATTGGCGAAGGAACTGTTTGGCAAGGAGTTCATCGGAGGCTACGTCGCTTCGAAGACCCTGGAGTTGACCAGCTTCTTTGATGAAATTACGCCCTGGGAGCGCCGTGTCCTGGCCGCCCAGGCCTGACGAACCTTCGTCTTCGGGCTATCTTCTCGGATAGCCCGTTTCTCACCGCAAGGAGCCGCTCGGAACGCCGATGCGCCAAATCTGGAAACCCTTTCGAGCGCTGTATTTTGCCTCGCTGATGATGTTGATCGGCTCGGGCCTGCTGAGTACTTACCTGGGCTTGCGCCTGGCGGCCGACCATGTCGACAGCCTGTGGGTCGGTGCGTTGATGGCGGCCAACTATTTTGGTCTGGTGCTGGGGGGCAAGATCGGTCACCGGTTGATTGCCCGGGTCGGGCATATCCGCGCCTATTCGGCCTGTGCCGGGATTGTCGGGGCGGCGGTGCTGGGCCATGGCCTGGTGGACTGGCTGCCTGCCTGGATCTTTTTGCGGGTCATCGTCGGCCTCGGCATGATGTGCCAGTACATGGTCATCGAAAGCTGGCTCAATGAGCAGGCCGAAGCCTCGCAACGCGGCACGGTGTTCAGCGGCTACATGATTGCGTCCTACCTGGGGTTGGTGCTGGGGCAATTGATTCTGGTCATGCACCCGGCGCTCGGTCTGGAACTGTTGATGCTGGTCGCCCTGTGCTTTGCCCTGTGCCTGGTGCCGGTGGCCCTGACGCGACGGATTCACCCGGCGCCTCTGCACCCGGCGCCGATGGAGCCGCGGTTCTTCATCAAGCGCGTGCCGCAGTCGTTGAGTACGGTGCTGGGGGCGGGACTGATCATCGGTTCGTTCTACGGTCTGGCGCCGCTGTATGCCTCGCAGCAAGGGCTGTCCACGGAGCAGGTCGGTCTGTTCATGGGTAGCTGCATTTTTGCCGGCCTGCTGGTGCAGTGGCCGTTGGGCTGGTTGTCCGACCGTTATGACCGGGCGCTGTTGATCCGCTGTTTTGCGCTTTTCCTGGCCGTTGCCGCCTTGCCGCTGGCGATCATGAAGCAGGTGCCGCTGGAGGTGCTGTTTATCGCCGGCTTTCTCTGTGCATTGGTGAAGTTTTGCCTGTACCCGTTGGCGGTGGCGTTCTCCAATGACCACGTCGAGGGCGATCGCCGGGTGTCGCTGACGGCGATGTTGCTGGTGACCTACGGTGTCGGTGCCAGTATCGGGCCGCTGGTCGCGGGGGTGCTGATGAAGCTGTTCGGCAGCCAGATGCTCTATGCCTTCTTCAGTTTCTTCGCGTTGGTGCTGGTGTGGCGCATCCGCCCGAAAGCGGTGACCAACCTGCACCAGGTCGACGATGCGCCGCTGCATCACGTTGCCATGCCGGACAGCATGTCGAGTTCGCCGCTGGTGGCTTGCCTTGACCCGCGTGTCGATGAACAGGTGGTGCAGGACCAGATGCAGAGCCCGGTCAATCCTGAGCCGAGCCCTGAGCCGGAGACTGAGACTGAGACACCCACCACACCGTCTCCAGAAGACCCTGACACGGGGCGTGAGCAAAGCTTCACCGAGGCCAGGCCTTAAAACCCGGGCATAAAAAAACGGGCAGTCACCGCAAAGGGGCTGCCCGTTTTTTATGCCGCTTCGAATTACATGTCGTCTTTGTCGAAGCGTCGAGCTTCGCGCTGGAGCTGATAGACGAAGCGCTCGACCTGACGCTGCACCAGGCCGCTCATGTTGTGAAAGCGGATGCCGGCGAAGGTGGTGGAGATTTTTTCTTCGAAGTGCAGGTAGCGCAGTTCGACCGGTGCCGTCATCTTGCCAAAGGGCAGGGCGGCGGAGAAACGGTCGTAGACCTGGCCCAGTTGCAGGCTGCCGGTAATGTCGCCGTCGAAGCGCAACTTGCAGCCGGTGGCAGAGATATCCAGCAGCTTGCCGCTGATCGGTGCCTTGAGCTTTTCACCGTCCAGATCGACGTTGACCAATTGGGCCAGCTTCAATGCCGCGCGAAAGGCATTGCGGCGCTGGTGATAGACCACTTCATCCGGCAGCGGGCCGCGATAGCAGCGACTGTCACCGGATTCATCGATGGTCAGTTGACCGTTGCTTTCCCAGGCGATGCGCACGCCTTCGTGGAAGCCTTCGACCTTGAACGGTTCGCCCGCCAGCATGAAGCGTTCGCCGTCACGCGGGATCATTTCGTCGAGCGCGATGGTGCGACCTTCGCGGTCCACGTCCACCAGATAGCTCTGAAAGCGCTGAGTGCGCTCATGGAACGTGATGATCAGCGGATCATGGCTTTCTTGCAGTTGGCGCAGGTTGCCGGAGATTTCCAATGGCGTGGTAAGCACCTTGGGTGGCTGCGGGGCATCTTCCGCGGTTAAGGCATTGGACACGGTTCATCAATCTCCAGACAAAATATGACTACGGCTGGCCAGTATATTGCCAGCATGTTGCGAGTCTTGATAGGGCGTGGTCATCGGAAGGCTCAAGCCTGACTGAGCGGGCGTGGCTTCGCAAGCTTGGCGGTTGATCCGCGGGCATCATAAAGGGCTGGCGGTTCGCCGCCGGTGAGGATTTTCAGCTGGTTGGCCGTGGCGGCCTGCTGGACCAGGATCGACTGGCCATTATTGGCGTTCGCCGCCTGGCATTGAGCCAGAAGGTCGGTCAGCACATCGCTCTGCGCCAGCAACTCTTCGCCGATGCTCGAGTGGCTGGCCAGTTGCTCCAGACCGTTGCGATTCAGCGGAAGATTGAGGCTGGCGAGGATTTCACTGCGCTTGCGGCCATGCTGTTCGAGCAGAATGATCAATGCCTGTTTCTGCGCCAGAATATCTTCGAGCAGTGGCATGTCACGACCGTGCAAGGCGATGGACTCGGTTTGCAGTAACTCCAGCAAATGTTGCGCTGGAGCAAAGTCGTCGGTGATCAGTTGCAGTAAGTTAGTGTCGTGCATGGCTGGCCTTGGGTTTTAAGCGTCCAAAAGCCTGGCGCGGGCCGTAGCCTAGCGCTGGGCTTCGAAGTTGAGCAGTTTGCTGGCTACACGGTTGCTGTCGACTTTGTAGCTGCCATCGGCAATCGCTGCTTTCAACTCGGCCACGCGGGCTTTGTCGACGGCAGGCTGATCGCGCAGCTTGTCAGTGACCTGTTGCAACTGTTGAGCCTCATTGCTGAGGTGTACCGATTCCCCGCTTTTGACGGTACTGGCCTGTTCGGCCGGGGTATTCAGCGGCGCGGATTTGCCGGCTTCGGCGGTTTCCTTGGCAACGCTGGTACGTGTACTGCCCGTAAGTGACGAGGAGCTGTTCAAACGGCTGAAATCGATGACCATGGTAAAAAACCTCTGAGTATTTGGACGCTTGCCATGTTTTCGGCTCTCCCTGCGAAAACTTTAGACCCATTTATCAATGAGCCTGCATGCGCCAGCACTTCTCCTGCATGCGGCACAGTTTAGGGAACAGTCCCGGGCAACGCCACTTCTTCAGGAACAGGGTGCCTACATAGACACTTCCACCTGGCCCGGCGCGGTGACCTGCGCCTTGATGACCCGCTTGGAGTTGAGGTTTTTCACGCGAATCTGCTCGCTCATACCGCCATTGGACAAGGCTTCGCCGGGCATTCGCACGCTGAGCGTGCCACTGCGGGCGGTAATCACCACTTGATCGCCCTTGCGAATGACTTCCGCCTGTTCGAGGTGTACGAGGGTAATCACCTGGTCGGCGACCATTGGTCGGGTAAGTCGCAGGCCGATCGCCTGGTCGAGGGTCGTCAGGTAGCCCTGGTTGATCAGGCTGATATCGCGTTCACGCAGGAGCACGTCAGCGGGCTCGACAATGTCGGCGCGGCGCAGCGGGCGGGTGGTGGTCACGACATCGCGAAACAGGCGGACTTGAGCGGGTACGAACACCGTCCAGGGGGAGGTTCCTTCACAGCGAACCTTGACCGTGACCCGGCCCAGCGGCTTGGCCGGGCTCTCGAGACTGGCTGTCAATTCCTTGTCGCACATGGGCATGCGCAGTCGCGGATCGAGCTGGTTGACCTGGATTTCGTAGCGACCTTCCGTTTGACTGGTTGCCAGATAGTCCTCTACGGTGAATTCAAGAAAGCCCTGGGTGACGCCGATAAGCATGTCAGGCAAGGTAACCGCGTCAGCAAGGGCAGGGCTGCCAGCGTTGAACAGGCAAACGGCCGACATTGCACAGAGCAGTCTGCGTAAGGGTGATGTCAGGCGTCGGAAAAATGTCGGTTCTGTGTTCATAAGAGTTAAAAAGCAAGCGCCGTGCCGTTTAGTGATGAATGTGCGTCGCAACACACTTAGCGTTGGTGTAGGAGTCTGGGCATGGCTGGTGTAATGGATTCGGTAAACCAGCGCACGCAACTGGTAGGGCAGAATCGCCTGGAGCTGTTGTTGTTCCGTCTCGACGGCCAGCAGCTGTACGGGATCAACGTGTTCAAGGTTCGCGAGGTGCTGCAATGCCCCAAGCTGACCCTGATGCCCAAGTCCAGTCCTGTCGTGTGCGGTGTGGCAAATATCCGGGGGGCGACCATTCCGATCCTTGATCTGGCAATGGCGACCGGTTCCGGAGCGCTGAAAGATCAAAGCAATCCCTTCGTGATCATCACGGAGTACAACACCAAGACCCAGGGTTTCCTGGTGCGCTCGGTGGAACGTATCGTCAACATGAACTGGGAGGAGATTCATCCGCCTCCCAAGGGTACCGGGCGCGATCATTACCTGACGGCTGTGACTCGGGTCGACAATCAGTTAGTCGAAATCATCGACGTCGAGAAGGTCCTGGCGGAAGTGGCGCCGACACCGGAAGCGATTTCTGTCGGTGTGGTCGATGTCGAGACCCAGCACAAGGCGCTGTCGCTGCGGGTGCTGACGGTCGATGATTCGTCGGTGGCGCGCAAGCAGGTCACGCGTTGCCTGCAGACGGTTGGTGTCGAAGTGGTGGCGTTGAACGACGGACGGCAAGCGCTGGATTACCTGCGCAAACTGGTCGACGAGGGCAAGAAGCCGGAAGAAGAGTTCCTGATGATGATTTCCGACATCGAGATGCCGGAAATGGACGGGTACACCCTGACGGCGGAAATCCGCAACGACCCTCGCATGCAAAAGCTTCATATCATCCTGCATACTTCGTTGTCGGGTGTGTTCAATCAGGCGATGGTCAAGAAAG
Source organism: Pseudomonas fluorescens NCIMB 11764 (assembly GCF_000293885.2). NCBI lineage: Bacteria > Pseudomonadati > Pseudomonadota > Gammaproteobacteria > Pseudomonadales > Pseudomonadaceae > Pseudomonas > Pseudomonas fluorescens. Next base: position 6,436,065 of record NZ_CP010945.1, on the reverse strand, counting down.
TCGGTGCCGATGACTTCCTGGCCAAATTCCGTCCTGATGACCTGGCATCCCGGGTAGTCGACCGGATCAAAGCAGCAGATATCAGCTAGGGGCCTTCTGCCCCTGGTGGTTAACACGATTTAAGAGGCGGCATCATTGTCTACGGGTAATTTGGATTTCGAACAGTTCCGGGTCTTCCTGGAAAAAGCCTGTGGCATTTTGCTCGGTGAAAACAAGCAGTACCTGGTCTCGAGCCGTCTCAACAAACTGATGGAACAGCAAGGCATCAAGTCCCTGGGTGAGCTGGTCCAGCGCATCCAGACTCAGCCGCGCAGCGGTTTGCGCGAGCTGGTGGTCGATGCCATGACGACCAACGAAACCCTGTGGTTTCGTGACACCTATCCGTTTGAAGTCTTGAAGAACAAGGTACTGCCCGAAGCAATCAAGGCAGCTCCCGGCCAGCGTCTGCGGATCTGGTCGGCGGCGTGCTCGTCGGGGCAGGAACCGTATTCGCTGTCGATGTCCATCGACGAGTTCGAGCGGGTCAACATGGGCCAGTTGAAGATGGGTGTGCAGATCGTTGCCACTGATTTGTCCAGCACCATGCTGACCAACTGCAAGACCGGCGAGTACGACAGCCTGGCCATCGGTCGCGGTCTGTCGCCCGAGCGCCTGCAGCGTTACTTCGACCCGAAGGGGCCGGGGCGCTGGGCCATCAAGGCACCGATCAAGAGCCGGGTGGAGTTTCGCTCGTTCAACCTGCTGGACAGCTACGCGAGCCTCGGCAAGTTCGACATCGTGTTTTGCCGCAACGTGTTGATCTACTTCTCCGCCGAGGTGAAGAAGGACATCCTGTTGCGCATCCACAGCACGCTGAAGCCGGGCGGTTATCTGTTCCTCGGCGCATCCGAAGCGCTGAACGGTTTGCCGGATCATTACCAGATGGTCCAGTGCAGTCCGGGGATCATTTACCAGGCGAAGTGATGGGTTGGCAGTATCAAAAAACGGGAGTCCTTAGAGGGCTCCCGTTTTTTTTTGCCCGATGATTGCCCTGACATCGCCACGATCCCCCGTGGGAGCGAGCCTGCTCGCGATGGCGTAGTGTCAGCCAACATAAATGTTTCTGTTACACCGTTATCGCGAGCAGGCTCGCTCCCACAGGGGATAGTGGTGTTCTTTAGAGGGTGATAAGCGGCAGAAAAGCGGCAGGCGGCGGAAACCCGTTGCCGCTTTTCTGGCATTGCCGCCTTGCCCCTGCCCGCAAAGCCCCGGTTTACGGGCTTTTTTAAATTGGCACGCCGCTTGCTATGTCCATCGTACGAAAAATCAGGTCACCCGAAGGTTTCCCGACATGAGCATCAGCTTCGATAAAGCGCTCGGTATCCATGAACAAGCCCTGGGCTTCCGCGCCCAGCGTGCCGAAGTCCTGGCCAACAACATCGCCAACGCCGACACCCCGAACTACAAGGCTCGGGATCTGGACTTCTCGAAAGTGCTCGCCGAGCAGAGCGAGAAAACCAAGAACGGCACTTTCGCCTTGAACATGACCAACAACCGTCATATCGAAGCCGAAGGCCTGGGCAATGGCGACGAGTCGCTGCTGTATCGCACGCCGATGCAACCGTCGATCGACCAGAACACCGTGGACGCCCAACTGGAACAGTCGAACTACGCGGAAAACGCGGTCAACTTCCAGGCCAGCTTCACCCTGCTCAACAGCAAATTCAAAGGGCTGATCTCAGCCCTGCGCGGAGAGTAAGTCATGTCTCTATCCAGTGTTTTCAACATTGCCGGTAGCGGCATGAGTGCGCAAACCACGCGCTTGAACACCGTGGCCTCGAACATCGCCAACGCCGAAACCGTCTCGTCGAGCATCGACCAGACCTATCGCGCCCGCCACCCGGTGTTCGCCACCATGTTCCAGGGCGGACAGAGCGGCGGCAGCGATTCGCTGTTCCAGAACCAGGACGCCGCAGGCCAGGGCGTGCAAGTGCTGGGCGTGGTCGAAGACCAGAGCAACCTGGAAGCCCGCTACGAACCGAACCATCCGGCGGCTGACGCCAAGGGCTACGTCTATTACCCGAATGTGAACGTGGTGGAAGAAATGGCCGACATGATTTCCGCGAGCCGTTCGTTCCAGACCAATGCCGAAATGATGAACACCGCCAAAACCATGATGCAGAAGGTCCTGACCCTCGGTCAGTGATAAGGGGCGACTCAGATGAGTGTTACCGATACCACCAGCGGCCTTAGCCTCAATGACATCCTGGCCAACTCTTCGATCAAGACCAACACCAGTGCCGATGGCCTGGCGTCCGCGACGAACAGCGCGACCGGCAAAAAGGCCTTGGGCAAGGACGCGTTCCTGCAACTGCTGGTGACACAGCTGAAGAACCAGAACCCGCTGGAGCCGCAGGACAACGGCGAGTTCGTTGCCCAGCTGGCGCAGTTCAGCAGCCTGGAAGGCATTACCACGCTCAACGACACCGTGGGTGGTCTGGCGAACAACCTGGCGGGCAGTTTGAGCTCGTCCCAGGCGTTGCAAGCATCGTCGCTGGTGGGCCGTTCGGTCATCGCGCCGGGCGACAAGGCGGTGGTCGACACCACCAAGAGCTTCACCGGCACAGTCGCCGTGCCTGCAGCCGCCGATCCGGTCAAGGTCAAGATCACCGATGCCGATGGCAAGTTGATCCGCACCATCGACCTGGGCAGTCAGAAAACGGGCAGCGCCAGCTTCATCTGGGACGGCAAGAACGATGCCGGCGAAGTGGCCAAGGCGGGTACGTACACCTTCTCCGCCACTGCGACTTACGACAGCAAGGCGACTTCGCTGGTCACTTACCTGCCGGCCACTGTCACCAGCGTGACCATCAGCCAGACCGGCGGTGAGTTGATGCTCAATCTGGCCGGCCTGGGCAGCGTTGCCCTGTCCAAAGTACAAACCATTGGTATGTAGAGCCGACTAACACGGCACAAAGGAGTGGAATATGTCTTTCAATATCGGCCTTAGCGGTCTCTATGCAGCCAACAAACAACTGGACGTGACCGGCAACAACATCGCCAACGTCGCGACCACCGGTTTCAAATCGTCCCGTGCGGAATTCGAAGACGTTTACTCGGCCACCAAGCTGGGTTCCGGCAGCAAAGTCATCGGTAACGGTGTGCGCCTGGCCAACGTTTCCCAACAGTTCACCCAGGGCGACGTCAACAACACCGGCAACGTGCTGGACATGGGCATCAACGGTTCCGGCTTCTTCGTACTGAGCGACAACGGCTCGCTGTCCTATACCCGTGCCGGTACGTTCAAGGTCGACAAGGACGGTTACGTCACCAACAGCGATGGTTCTGCGCGTTTGCAGGGTTATGGCGTGGATGCCAATGGCAAGATCCTCAATGGCGTTTTGACTGACCTGCGCATTGATACATCAAACCTGGCACCGAAAGTCACCACCACCGTTTCGTCGACGATCAACCTGAAATCCACTGAGCCGAACATCGACCAGGTTGCCAATCCGTTCGACCCGAGCAAGCAAGAGACCTTCACCAAGCAATTCAGCACCCGGGTTTACGATACTCAGGGTAACGAGCACATCATGGATCAATTCATGGTGAAGACAGGTGCGAACACCTGGAAAGCCTACACCCTGATCGATGGCCGCAACCCCAATGGTACAGACCCTAGTCCTACCGCAGTTCCGCTGAACCTGCCGGTCGCTTCGACCATGGTGTTCGACACCTCGGGCAACCTGGTATCGGTGACTACCCCTGCCGTCCCATTGCCTATCGTTAGTCCTGACCTGAAGATCACTGGCTGGGTTCCCGGTACCGTGACCAACGGCGTGTGGGCAGCCAACGGCGCCGCCGCCGACCCGGCCGGTATAACTGTCTCCATGGCCAAAACCACACAGTACAACGCCGACACCGCGCGTTCGATTCCTGCGCAGAACGGTTACGCCACCGGCCAGATCACCAACCTGACCATCGACAGCAGCGGTATCATGCTGGCCAACTTCAGCAACAGCCAGACCAAGGCGATCGGCCAGATCTCGCTCGCCAGCTTCACCAACGAGCAAGGTCTGCAGCCAGTGGGCGGCACCAGCTGGAAAGAAACCTTCGCGTCGGGTATCCCGGGCTACGATGCGCCGAACACCGGCACCTTGGGCGAGATCCACTCCAACTCTCTGGAAGAGTCCAACGTCAACCTGACCAGCGAACTGGTCGACCTGATCAAGGCGCAGAGCAACTACCAGGCGAACGCCAAGACCATCTCGACTCAAAGCACCATCATGCAGACCATCATTCAGATGACCTGATGCGGGTTGCCTGATTGCTGCAAAAAGAACCCCTCGCAAGAGGGGTTTTTTTTGGGCTGGGGTTTGTCTCGGGTGCAGGATTTTGTGTTGTCAGGTCGGGCCTCTTCGCGGGCTTGCCCGCGATGGCGTTGGACCGGCCACCACATTTCCATGGGCAAAAGAAAACCCCCGACCAATCCAGAGGACTGATCGGGGGTTGTTGAGTAAGCGCCTTTCAGCGCCTACCGGCTCGGCTTATTGGCAAGCTTCGCAATCCGGCTCGTCGATGGCGCACGCCTTCGGCACTGGAGCCGGGCCGGCAGGAGCAGCCAGGACCGAATCTTCACCGTGGTTGCCGCCGCTGGAAACAGCGTTCAGCTTGCCGGTGTTGATGGTCGACTTCTCGGTGCTGGTCGCGGCCAGGGCACGGAGGTAGTAAGTGGTTTTCAGACCACGGTACCAGGCCATGCGGTAGGTCACGTCCAGCTTCTTGCCCGAAGCGCCGGCGATGTACAGGTTCAACGACTGAGCCTGGTCGATCCACTTTTGACGACGGCTTGCCGCGTCGACGATCCACTTGGTGTCCACTTCGAACGCGGTCGCGTAGAGCTCTTTGAGTTCTTGCGGGATGCGCTCGATCTGCTGCACCGAACCGTCGTAGTACTTCAGGTCGTTGATCATGACCGCGTCCCACAGACCGCGAGCCTTCAGGTCGCGAACCAGGTACGGGTTGATCACGGTGAATTCGCCCGACAGGTTCGATTTCACGTAGAGGTTCTGGTAGGTCGGTTCGATCGACTGCGATACGCCGGTGATGTTGGCGATGGTCGCGGTCGGTGCGATGGCCATGATGTTGGAGTTACGAATGCCTTTCTGAACACGGGCGCGAACCGGTGCCCAGTCCAGGGATTCGTTCAGGTCAACATCGATGTACTTCTGGCCACGCTGCTCGATCAGGATCTGTTGCGAATCCAGCGGCAGGATGCCTTTGGACCACAGCGAACCCTGGAACGTCTCGTAGGCGCCGCGCTCATCGGCCAGGTCGCAGGACGCCTGGATCGCGTAGTAGCTGACCGCTTCCATCGACTTGTCGGCGAACTCGACGGCCGCATCGGAACCGTAAGGAATGTGCTGCAGGTACAGCGCGTCCTGGAAGCCCATGATGCCCAGACCGACCGGACGGTGCTTGAAGTTGGAATTCTTCGCTTGTGGCACCGAGTAGTAGTTGATGTCGATCACGTTATCGAGCATGCGAACAGCGGTGTTCACGGTGCGTTCCAGCTTGGCGGTGTCCAGCTTGCCGTTGACGATGTGGTTCGGCAGGTTGATCGAGCCCAGGTTGCAAACGGCGATCTCGTCCTTGTTGGTGTTCAAGGTGATCTCGGTGCACAGGTTCGAGCTGTGGACCACGCCGACGTGCTGCTGCGGGCTGCGCAGGTTGCACGGGTCTTTGAAGGTCAGCCATGGGTGGCCGGTTTCAAACAGCATGGAGAGCATTTTGCGCCACAGGTCTTTGGCCTGGATGGTCTTGAACAGCTTGACCTTGCCCGGGTACTCGGTCAGGGCTTCGTAGTACTCGTAACGCTCTTCGAAAGCCTTGCCGGTCAGGTCGTGCAGGTCCGGAACTTCGGACGGCGAGAACAGGGTCCACTTGCCGTCATCGAAGACGCGCTTCATGAACAGGTCAGGGATCCAGTTGGCGGTGTTCATGTCGTGGGTACGACGACGATCATCACCGGTGTTCTTGCGGAGTTCGATGAACTCCTCGATGTCCATGTGCCAGGTTTCCAGGTAGGCACACACAGCGCCTTTGCGCTTGCCACCCTGGTTGACGGCAACGGCGGTGTCGTTCACTACTTTCAGGAACGGCACGACGCCCTGGGATTTGCCGTTGGTGCCCTTGATGTAAGAGCCCAGCGCACGAACCGGGGTCCAGTCGTTGCCCAGGCCGCCGGCGAATTTCGACAACATGGCGTTGTCGTGGATCGCGTGGTAGATGCCCGACAGGTCATCCGGCACGGTGGTCAGGTAGCAGCTCGACAGCTGTGGACGCAGGGTGCCGGCGTTGAACAGGGTCGGGGTCGAGGACATGTAGTCGAAGGACGACAACAGGTTGTAGAACTCGATCGCACGGTCTTCTTTCTGCTTCTCTTCGATCGCCAGGCCCATGGCCACGCGCATGAAGAAGATTTGCGGCAGTTCGAAGCGGATACCGTCCTTGTGGATGAAGTAACGGTCGTACAGGGTTTGCAGGCCCAGGTAAGTGAACTGCTGGTCACGCTCGTGGTTGATCGCCTTGCCGAGTTTTTCCAGGTCGAAAGTAGCCAGGACCGGGTTCAGCAATTCGAATTCGATACCCTTGGCGATGTACGCAGGCAGCGCCTTGGCGTACAGGTCGACCATTTCATGGTGGGTCGCGCTGTCGGCGACGCCCAGGAAGCCCAGGCCTTCGGCACGCAGGGTGTCCATCAGTAGGCGGGCGGTCACGAACGAGTAGTTCGGCTCACGCTCGACCAGGGTGCGGGCGGTCATGACCAGGGCGGTGTTGACGTCAGTCAGGGCCACGCCGTCGTACAGGTTCTTCAGGGTTTCGCGCTGGATCAGGTCGCCGTCGACTTCTTCCAGGCCTTCGCATGCTTCGGTGACGATGGTGTTCAGGCGACCCATGTCCAAAGGTGCAAAGGTGCCATCGGCGCGGGTGATGCGGATCGAAGGATGAGCGTTGACCGTTTCTTCTGCCGGGGCGTGGGCAGCGCGTTGTTTCGAACGACCGTCACGGTAGATCACATAGTCGCGGGCCACTTTCTGCTCGCCGGCACGCATCAGGGCCAGTTCGACCTGGTCCTGGATTTCTTCGATGTGGATGGTGCCACCCGACGGCATGCGACGCTTGAAGGTTGCGGTGACCTGTTCGGTCAGGCGGGCAACGGTGTCATGGATTCGCGACGAAGCGGCAGCGGTGCCGCCCTCAACTGCGAGAAACGCTTTGGTGATCGCGACGGTGATCTTGTCATCGGTGTAAGGAACGACAGTGCCGTTACGCTTGATCACGCGCAGCTGGCCAGGCGCGGTGGCGGACAGATCCGAAGTCGAATCAGCGGCCTGCGGCAAGGTGCCCTGCGGGTTCTCGCGAGTTGTGTCGGTTTGCATGGGGGGTTGTCTCCACATTCTCTATGTTTGTTTGGGCACCATCACGGTGCCCACCGTTCCGTCCTGAAGCACTACAACCGGCGGGGCCGGGCATACCAACTTCGGGACAGATCAGGAAGGGGGCTATTGGGGCGCCGCTTCCATGCCGAAGTCTTTGGTCCCAGGCCTTGAGCCTGACACCGGAATCCTTTTGGGTGACAGTAATTGACTGCAACACCCGTACCGTTAACGCCGTTTTCGGCTCAAAAACAGTAGCCATCCGCACGCGCGGTTTGGTCTTTCGAAAATACGTTTGGTTCAACCGGACAGAGGCAATAAAAGCGCTTGAAATCGGTGTCCGGTTTGTGTTTGGTTTTTGGCGTAAAACCCTACATGTAGGGTTTTTTTTGCGCCGGGGTACAAGATAATGCGTTTTGGAGGGTGTTGCAACGTACTACCTGTGGATAAACCTGTGCGTAAATTGTGTGTGAAACAGGGAACCGGCGTGCAGGCCGCGACGCTGCGGGATCGGACCTTTCTTCACCGGTTTTCAATGATCGAAAACGCCTGATCAGATTTTTAAGGGCGCGAACCCTATCACAAAAAACCGGCGTGTCCGAACGCATTTGCCGGCTTGTGTTCTGGACGAGTGACGTTTATACAATCGGCCGGTACATACGCATTCTTATCCTCCCCAATCATTACAAAAAGACGGGCGGATCCTTCCTTATAAGTGTTGTTGGCAAGCAGAGGTCACCGTGGAGCAAGAAGCCTGGCAGGTATTGATTGTCGAAGACGACCAGCGTCTGGCCGAACTGACCCGCGATTACCTGGAAGCCAACGGCCTGCGCGTGTCGATCGAGGGCAATGGCGCCTTGGCCGCGGCCCGCATCATCAAGGAGAAACCGGACCTGGTGATCCTCGACCTGATGCTGCCGGGCGAAGACGGCCTGAGCATTTGCCGCAAGGTCCGCGACAAGTTCGACGGCCCGATCCTGATGCTCACCGCCCGCACCGATGACACCGATCAGATCCTCGGTCTCGACCTGGGTGCCGACGACTACGTGTGCAAACCGGTGCGCCCGCGCTTGCTGCTGGCCCGTATCCAGGCGTTGCTGCGCCGCAGTGAAACACCTGAGCCGGTCACGGAAAAACAACGACGTCTGCAATTCGGCCCGCTGGTGGTCGACAACGCGCTGCGTGAAGCCTGGCTGCATGACAACGGTATCGAATTGACCAGTGCCGAGTTCGATCTGCTGTGGCTGCTGGTGGCCAACGCCGGACGCATCCTGTCTCGCGAAGAAATTTTTACCGCCCTGCGCGGCATCGGCTACGACGGCCAGGATCGCTCCATCGATGTGCGCATTTCGCGCATCCGGCCGAAGATCGGTGACGACCCGGACCATCCCCGGCTGATCAAGACCATTCGCAGCAAAGGTTATCTGTTCGTGCCTGAAGCCTGCGTAGATCCCTCGCTGTGAATTCGATCTTCCTGCGCATCTATGGCGGCATGTGCGCGGCGCTGATTCTGGTGGCGGTGCTCGGCGTGCTGGCCTTGCACCTGCTCAACCAGGTGCGCAGCGAGCAATACCGAGAGCGCCTGGCCCACGGCACGTTCTCGTTGATGGCCGACAACCTGCAACCCATGAACGAAACCCAGCGTCATCGTGCCTTGCTGGTGTGGGAGCGGCTGCTGGGTATTCCCCTGGCGCTGAAAACCTTCGCCCAGACTGACCTCGATCTGACCCAGCGCACCCGCGTGCTGCGCGGCCAGGCGCTGGTGGAACAGACCGGCCCCCATGCGGCGAAGGTATATCGACTGGTCAGCGACAAGGAACAGTTGGTGCTCACCGGCGAGGTGCAGCAGATCAGCGAGCAACTGGCCCGGGCGACGATTTACTTGCTCGCCGATGAGCTGGTGCGGGTGCCGGTGGCCGAGCAGCCCAGGCGCCTGGCGCAGATAAAGGAAGAGAAAGGCTTCGGTTTCGATCTGCGGCTGGTCACGGTGGGGGAGGCCGACATGGATGAAGACCAGAGCCGCCGCGTGGCCGAAGGCGATACGGTGATGGCGCTGGGCAAGGAGGGTGATTCGATCCGGGTGTTTGCCGGCATGGTCGGCACCCCGTGGGTGCTGGAAATCGGTCCGCTGTACCAGATGAATCCTTACCCGCCGGAATGGCTGGTGCTGATTGCGGCCCTCGGCTTGAGCCTGATCGGTTTGATCGTCTATTTACTGGTGCGTCAACTGGAGCGCCGTTTGCGTGGCCTCGAAGCGGCCGCCACGCGCATCGCCAAAGGCAGCCTGGAAACCCGCGTGCCGGCCCGTGGTGCGGATTCGGTCGGGCGCCTGGCGTCGGCGTTCAATGACATGGCCGAGCACCTGCAACAGTTGCTGGCGGTTCAGCGGGAACTGGTGCGCGCGGTGTCACACGAGTTGCGCACGCCGGTGGCGCGCCTGCGGTTTGGCCTGGAGATGATCGGCTCGGCCACTACCCCCCAGGCTTTGGAGAAATATTGCGAAGGCATGGACCACGACATCGAGGATCTCGACCGGTTGGTGGACGAGATGCTCACCTACGCGCGGCTGGAACAGGGTTCGCCGGCGCTGAATTTCCAACGTATCGATCTGGATGCGCTGGTCAATCAGGTGATCGAAGAGTTGGCGCCACTGCGCGCCGACGTCACGGTGCAGCGCGGGTTGTGCCTGTCGGCGGCCGATTGTGACGACGCCTGGGTCGAAGCCGAGCCTCGCTATTTGCACCGGGCGATTCAGAACCTGGTGAGCAACGCCATGCGCCATGCTCAATCGCGGGTGACCGTGAGTTATCAGGTGGGGCAGCAGCGGTGCCGGGTGGATATAGAAGACGATGGGCCAGGCGTTCCCGAATCGGCGTGGGAGAAAATCTTTACGCCGTTCCTGCGACTGGATGACAGCAGAACCCGCGCGTCGGGCGGGCATGGGTTGGGCTTGTCGATCGTACGGCGGATCATCCATTGGCATGACGGCCGGGCGTTGATCAGCAAGAGCAAGAGTCTGGGCGGGGCTTGCTTTAGCCTGAGTTGGCCGCGCAATCAGGAAAAGCGTTGAGATCCCGAACACCGAAAAACCTCAGGCCTTGATACTGACCAGACTCAACAACTGCCTATCCATCATGCCAAACTGCGCATTCAGTTCAGTACCGTCGCGCCACTCACTGGACAGGTCGGTCAGCAACCGCAACCGCACCTCACCGCCCTCGCTCCACTCCAGCACTTCGGCATGCTCAAAATAAAACCGCTGCTGCACGATCGGGTAGAGCGCCTTGAACAGACTTTCCTTCACTGAAAACGTCAGTGTCACCAGCATCGCCAGTTGATCCCGAGGCCCGGCGGCCATGCGCCGTATTTCCGCTGGCGTCAGAATCTCCCCGGCCAGGCGTTCCGCCCGTTCAGGGGTGAGCAGGTTTTCCAGGTCCATGCCCAAGCCGCGCCAATGGGTTTTCCGCGCGACAATCGCCGCCGCCCGGCCGGTGGTGTGGGTGATCGAGCCGCTGATGTGCGCAGGCCAGACCGGCGCCCGATCGTCACCAATGGCCGGCACGACATTCAGCCCTTCCAGCTGTTGCAGTGCGGCTCGCGCGCAAATCCGCCCGGCCAGGAATTCTGCCTGACGCTTGGCGACTGAGCGCTGGATAGTCGCGGGTGGCTCGATGGCACTGCGCTGGAAATCATCGATGGCCAGTTGCGAAGTGTCGAATTGCGTGCTGAGCATCACCGTATCTGGCAGCACAAACGGCAGCGGCCAATGGGTATTGAGCGGGGTGCAGCAAGCGGGCAGGGCGGGGAGGGCATTCATGTCGGGCATTTTGCCGGGTTGGCTGGGTACTGGGTAGTAGTTGGGTGTTTTTGTGGCGAGGGAGCTTGCTCCCGCTCGGCTGCGAAGCAGTCGTAAACCAGCAAATACAGTCTGTCTGACGTTATGCGATTGCAGGTTTGGGGCTGCTACGCAGCCCAGCGGGAGCAAGCTCCCTCGCCACAGAGGTTTTTGTTCAGCTAAAAATCTTCTTGAAGAACGCCTGCATGTCCGCCCACGACTTTTCATCCGCGGCCTTGTTGTAACCAATATCCGGACCGCCATGATCGCCATGGCCCAGGCGATCCGCGTCCGGGTTGCTGAACCCGTGCTTGGCCCCCTCAAGGCTGACGAATTGGTAATCGGCTCCGGCCTTATCCATCTCGGCCTTGAACGCCGCCACGTTATCCGCCGTGACCATGCTGTCCAGCGCCCCGTGCTCGACCAGGATTTTTGCCTTCACGCTGCCCGGGGTCGCCGGCGCTTTTGTCGCCAGCGCGCCGTGGAAACTCACGACGCCCGCCAGTGGCAAGCCTTGACGTGCCGCATTCAGTACCACCGCGCCGCCAAAGCAATAACCAATGGCAGCCACTTTGTCCGGGTCGGTTTGCGCCTGTTTCTTCAACAGATCGAGCCCGGCCTGAAAGCGGGCGCTGGACGCAGCGCTGTCTTTCAACGCGGCCTGCATGAACGCCATGGCGTCCTTGGGATGTTCGGTGTTCTTGCCGTCGCCGTACATGTCGATGGCCAGCGCGCTGTAACCCAAACCGGCCAGATCACGGGCGCGACGCTTGGTGTAGTCGTTGAGCCCCCACCACTCGTGCACCACCACCACGCCCGGGCGTGGGCCTTTGATCGCGTCGTCGTAGGCGTAATAACCGATCAGCTTCGTGCCGTCGGGGCTCTGATAAGGAATCTCCTGAGTCTTGATGGCGGCCTGACTGAGCCCGCTCAAGGCCAGTAACAGCAAAGCGAGGAATACGCGCATGGTCGGATCTCCTGCAGAAAGTGGTTAAAACAGCCGGTGCGATTCGGTTCAGCTCAGGTTCAGAGTGCGTTCAGGGGGAGTTCAGGGCCAGGTGAGTAACCTTGCGCCATACCCGAAAAGCACAAGCGCATGAGGAAACTTCCCGATGACTACCTTCAAGAAACTGCTTCTGGCTTTCACCGTCTTGGGTGCAAGCGTAGCCGCCCACGCGGCGGACGATAACTTTGCCAGCCTTACTTTTGGACAGACCAGCGACAAGGTCAAAAAGTCCAACGCCCTGAACACCAACCTCAACAACCCGAACGCCGACGGCGTGATCGGCAAGGACAATACCTGGGGATTGCGTCTGGGCCAGCAAAACAGCCAGGGCCGCTACTACGCCACTTACGACAACGTGTCGGGCTCGCACAATGGCATTAAACTGCGTCAGGAAAACCTGCTGGGCAGCTACGATCTGTTCTATCCGGTGGGCGGCAGCACCCAACTGTTTGGCGGCGCCACGGCCGGTCTGACCAAACTGACCCAGGATTCCCCAGGCTTCAGCCGCGACAGCAACATCGGTTACGCCGTCGGCGGCCAGTTGGGTGTGTTGCAACAGGTTTCGCAAAACACCTCGGTCGAACTGGGTTACCGTTACCTGCGCAGCAATGCCAGCACCGAGATGAGCGAGCGCGGTGGCAGCAAACAGGGCTCGCTGGACCTGACCAGCAGCGCCCAGACATACCTGTCCGCCAACTACGCTTTCTGAGAGGCATTGCCAGTCAGATAAGCGCAATCCATGTGGGGGCGGGCTTGCCCGCTCCCACATATTCCGCGGCTTAACTGCCTGACGAAACCAGCTGTTGGAGATATCGATTTGCGTAGGAGAGCGTCATGAAACTGCTGGTCGTCGAAGATGAAGCGCTGTTGCGCCATCACCTGCAAACCCGCCTGACGGACAGTGGCCACGTGGTCGAGTCCGTGGCCAACGCCGAAGAGGCGCTGTACCAGACCGAGCAGTTCAACCATGACCTGGCGGTGATCGACCTCGGTTTGCCGGGCATGGGTGGGCTCGATTTGATCCGCCAATTGCGTTCACGGGGCAAGGCCTTCCCGATCCTGATCCTCACCGCGCGCGGCAACTGGCAGGACAAAGTCGAAGGCCTGGCCGCCGGTGCCGACGATTACGTGGTCAAGCCGTTCCAGTTCGAGGAACTGGATGCGCGCCTGAATGCGTTGTTGCGCCGCTCCAGCGGCTTCACCCAGTCGACCATCGTCGCCGGGCCGTTGCTGCTCGATCTCAACCGCAAACAGGCGTCCCTCGACGAACAGCCGCTGGCGCTGACCGCGTATGAGTACCGGATTCTCGAGTACCTGATGCGTCACCACCAGCAAGTGGTGGCCAAGGACCGCTTGATGGAACAGCTCTACCCGGACGACGACGAGCGCGATCCGAACGTGATCGAAGTGCTGGTCGGCCGTCTGCGCCGCAAACTCGAGGGGCCGGCCGGATTCAAGCCGATCGACACCGTGCGAGGCCTCGGCTACCTGTTCAATGAGCGCTGCACTTGATTCGTTCTCTTCGTGTCCGTTTGATGCTTGCCGCCACCCTGTTGGCGGTGTTGTTCATGCTGGCGTTGTTGCCGGCGATGCAGGGCGCGTTCAGTCTCGCGTTGCAGGATTCCATCGAGCAACGCCTGGCGTCGGACGTCACCACGCTGATTTCCGCCGCCCGGGTCGAGGGCAATCACCTGCAGATGCCGGCGCAGTTGCCCGATGAGCGCTTCAACCTCACCGACAACCGTTTGCTCGGCTACATCTATGACCGCGAAGGCCACCTGGTGTGGCGCTCGAAGGGTACTCGGGAAGAGAACATCAATTACAAACCGCGTTATGACGGGCGCGGTAACGAGTTCGCGAGGATCAGAGAAGCCGACGGTCAGGAATTCTTCGTCTATGACGTCGAAGTCAAACTGCTCGGCGGCAAAAGCGCGGCGTTCAGCATCGTTGCGCTGCAACCGGTGCGCGAGTACGAAGTCACCCTCGAGGGGCTGCGGGAAAATCTTTACCTCGGCTTCGGCGCCGCGCTGCTGGTGCTGCTCGCCTTGCTGTGGATCGGCCTGACCTGGGGTTTGCAGGCGCTGCGTCGGCTCAGCCAGGAACTCGACGAAATCGAAAGCGGCACCCGCGAAAGCCTCAGCGAACAGCACCCGCGGGAACTGCTGCGCCTGACCGGCTCCCTCAACCGCTTGCTGCACAGCGAGCGTGAACAACGCAGCCGTTATCGCGATTCCCTCGACGACCTGGCCCACAGCCTGAAAACCCCGTTGACCGTGTTGCAGGGGGTTAGCGAGGACATGGCGCAGCGCCCGGAGGATCGTGATCAGGCCTGGGTGCTGCAAACCCAGATCGAGCGTATGAGCCAACAGATCAGCTATCAGTTGCAGCGCGCCAGCCTGCGCAAAAGCGGTCTGGTGCGTCATCAGGTGCGGCTGCGGCCGGTGCTGCAAAGCCTCTGCGATACGCTGGACAAGGTCTACCGCGACAAGCGCGTGCGGGTGGCTTTCGATCTTCCGGAACACTGCTATGTGCCGATCGAGCAGGGTGCCTTGCTGGAAATGCTGGGCAACTTGCTGGAGAACGCCTATCGCCTGTGCCTCGGCGAAGTGCGCATCAGCGTGCGCGAAACCTTGAGCGGAATCGAGTTGTGCGTCGAGGACGACGGGCCGGGTGTGCCGCCGGATCAGCGTGCGCGGATTCTGCAGCGCGGCGAGCGGCTGGACCGTCAGCATCCGGGGCAGGGGATCGGGTTGGCGGTGGTCAAGGACATCATCGAGAGCTACAACGCCAAGTTGACCCTGGGTGATTCACCCATGGGCGGCGCAGCGTTCCGGATTCATTTTCCGGTGGTTTGACCTGAATTCATTAGTGTTCTTTCGGGCCTCTTCGCGGGCAAGCCCGCGTGAGGCCCGTAAATTCACTACAAAAAATCAGCTCTCCTGGGCGCGATAAGCCCCCGGTGTCAGCCCGGTCCACTTCTTGAACGCCCGATGAAACGCCGAAGGCTCGGAAAACCCCAACTGCTCGGCGATCTGCTGCAACGACAGGTCCGCACGACCCAAGTGATAAATCGCGATGTCCCGGCGCAACTGATCCTTCAACTCCTGAAAACTCGAGCCCTCTTCACGCAAATGCCGACGCAGCGTCTGCGGGCTGATGTGCAGATGGGCGGCCACCGTTTCCAGGTCCGGCCAGCGAGCGCTGTCGCGGCTGAGCAAGCGGCGCAACTGACTGCTCAGGCTGTCTCCGTCGTCGGGGCGCGACAACAGGTCGGCGGGTGAGCGTTCGAGGAAATGCTTGAGGGTGCGCTCGTCCTGCAACAACGGCATATGCAGGTAGCGACTGTGGAATACCAGGCTGCTCTGCGCCGCCGAAAATTCCATCGGGCAGGGGAACAGCAAGTCGTATTCGGCGCCGTGCGCGGGTCGCGGGTAACTGAACGTCGCCTGCTCCAGCCGGATGCGCTGGCCGATCAGCCAGCTGCCGAGGCGATGCCAGACCATCAACTGGCTCTCGGTGAGGAAATGGTCCGGGTCGCAAAACTGCGAATCGTCGAGGCTCAGGCGGATCATTTCGTCTTCGCGGGTCAGGGCCAGACGTGGACCACCGGGGAATAGGCTGTAAAACAGTAAGCCGCGATGCAGTGCCCTATCGAGATTGCGGCAGTGAATCAGCGCATGGCACATCATCGCGAAACTGCCGGTTTTACTCGGGACCGGCCCGAAGCCGAGGTACTCGTCGTCGAGTGCCAGCCACAATCCCTGGATCAAACGGGTGAACTGCTCAGGCGCAATGCGCGCACGCGGTTCTTCCAGCAACTCGGGGCTGATACCGAGTTGTTGCAACAGGTTTGAACAATCATGACCCAGCCGACGCGCGCCACCGAGGGCGGCACGGGCGAAATGACTGGCAATGGTGCGTTCGCGCATAGAAGGCAGGTCCGTCTATTGAACGACGGATGGTAGTCGTCGGGTCCGGCAATGGACAAGGCGGATATCCGCCAAATTGCAGGACGAGGTTGGGCGGATGGGCGGAAATCCGCCACTGTTGTTTAGCGAATCTATAACGCGTTGAACCTGTAACCCCTGATGTCAAAGGCTTGCGGTTGTTTTGGCCAAGGTGGCACGCCACTTGCGATACAACGAGCAGAAGCCTGCCGTTGCGCAGCTCGACAAAACAAATCCCTCCAGTGCAGGAGGGTTCGCAAATGAGGGCTCGTTGACAACAGATGGATGTTGTCTCGGGACACTCTTGAGGAACTTTGCAATGACGACTCGTCAGCCACTGTACAAATCCCTGTATTTCCAGGTGATCGTTGCCATCGCCATCGGCATCCTGCTTGGTCACTTCTACCCGCAGACCGGTGTGGCCCTCAAGCCGCTGGGTGACGGGTTCATCAAACTGATCAAAATGGTCATCGCGCCAATCATCTTCTGTACGGTCGTCAGCGGTATCGCCGGCATGCAGAACATGAAATCGGTCGGCAAGACCGGCGGTTATGCGCTGTTGTACTTCGAAATCGTTTCCACTATCGCCTTGCTGATCGGTCTGGTCGTGGTCAACGTCGTGCAACCGGGCGCCGGCATGCACATCGACGTAACGACTCTGGACACCAGCAAAATCGCTGGCTTCATCTCGGCCGGTAAAGACCAGAGCATCGTCGCCTTTATCCTCAATGTGATCCCGAACACCATCGTCGGCGCTTTCGCCAACGGCGATATCCTGCAAGTTCTGATGTTCTCGGTGATCTTCGGTTTCGCCCTGCATCGCCTGGGTGCATACGGCAAGCCGGTCCTGGACTTTATCGATCGCTTCGCTCACGTGATGTTCAACATCATCAACATGATCATGAAGCTCGCGCCGGTCGGTGCCTTCGGTGCCATGGCCTTCACCATTGGTGCTTACGGTGTGGGCTCGCTGGTACAGCTTGGTCAACTGATGATCTGCTTCTACATCACCTGCGTCCTGTTCGTGCTCGTCGTACTGGGCGGCATCTGCCGCGCACACGGCTTCAGCGTGATCAAATTGATTCGCTACATCCGTGAAGAACTGCTGATCGTGCTGGGTACTTCGTCTTCAGAATCGGCTTTGCCACGCATGCTGATCAAGATGGAACGCCTGGGTGCACAGAAATCCGTTGTGGGTCTGGTGATTCCTACGGGTTATTCGTTCAACCTCGACGGTACTTCGATCTACCTGACCATGGCCGCTGTGTTCATCGCTCAGGCGACCGACACCCATATGGACATCACCCACCAGATCACCCTGTTGCTGGTGCTGTTGCTGTCCTCCAAAGGTGCTGCGGGCGTAACCGGCAGCGGCTTCATCGTGCTGGCCGCCACCCTGTCCGCCGTTGGCCACCTGCCGGTTGCCGGCCTGGCGCTGATCCTTGGTATCGACCGCTTCATGTCCGAAGCCCGTGCACTGACCAACCTGGTTGGTAACGCTGTTGCGACCCTGGTCGTGGCCAAGTGGGTGAACGAGCTGGACGAAGACAAGCTGCAAGTAGAGCTGGCTTCCGGTGGTCGCGGTATCTCCGACACTCGTGAAGAAGACGACCTGGGCGTGGCCGAAGGCCCAACCCCAAGCAACGTCAAGTAACACGCGTTGTCATGAAGAAACCCGCTTCGGCGGGTTTTTTCATGCCTGCGATTTGAGCGTAACGGTCACAGTTGCTGACACATCAGGTGATTGCTGCAATCGCGTTGCCTGCCTAGGCTGGAAGCATCGTTCACGGAGATCGCTCATGCTCGGCCCACTGGCATCACTCAAGGTTCTGGATTTCTCGACACTGCTGCCGGGGCCGTTTGCCTCGCTGTTACTGGCCGACATGGGCGCCGAGGTGTTGCGCATCGAATCGCCGACCCGCATGGACCTGCTGCGTGTGCTGCCGCCCCATGACCAGGGCGTGTCGGCCAGTCACGCCTACCTCAATCGCAACAAACGCAGCCTCGCGCTGGACCTCAAGCAGCCCGAGGCGCTGGAGATCATCAAGCAGTTGTTGAAGGACTACGACATCGTCCTGGAACAGTTCCGCCCCGGCGTCATGGAACGCCTGGGTCTGGGCTATGAAGCGCTGAAGGCGATCAATCCGAAGCTGATCTACGTGTCGATCACCGGTTACGGGCAAACCGGCCCCTACAAGGACCGCGCCGGCCACGACATCAATTACCTGGCGCTGTCGGGGCTGGCGAGCTACACCGGCCGCGTCGAGAACGGTCCGTTACCCTTGGGCATGCAGGTGGCGGATGTCGCCGGTGGCTCGTTGCACGGCGTGATAGGCCTGCTGGCAGCGGTGATCGCCCGGCAGCAGAGCGGGTTGGGGCAACATCTGGATGTGAGCATGACCGACTGCGCGTTCAGCCTGAACGCCATGGCCGGTGCAGGTTATCTGGCCTGCGGCGAGGAGCCGGGCAGGGAAGATCAGATGCTCAATGGCGGCAGCTTTTACGATTATTACCGGTCGCGGGATGGCCGCTGGTTATCGGTGGGCAGTCTGGAGCCGGCCTTCATGAAACAGCTGTGCACGGCGTTGGGGCTTGAGGAGTTGGCGGCCCTGGGCTTGTCGCCTCAACCTGCCCAGCAAAAGAAGCTCAAGGACGCGCTGAAGACCGAATTCGAGAAACACGATTTTGCCGAGTTGTGTGCGCTGTTTTCCGAAATGGACGCGTGCGTCGAGCCGGTGTTGACCTTGGGTGAAGCGGTCCGGCATCCGCAGTTGAGCGCTCGGGACGTCGTGACCGAGGTGCCGCGGGGGGACGGGACAAGCCAGGCGCAGATGGCGTGTCCGTTGAAATTTTCGGACGGGTTGCCCGAGCCTCGGCATATGGGTGCGGCGCTGGGGCAGCATACGGATCAGGTGTTGGGGGAGTTGGGGTTGGGTGCTGAGCGGATTGCCGAGTTGCGGCGTGCCAAGGTGATTCTTTAGTGACTGTAAGGCCGCCATCGCCAGCAGGCTGGCTCCCACAATGCGCATCAATGATTCCCTGTGGGAGCCAGCCTGCTGGCGATGAGGTCGGCCCAAACACCACAAATCCAACTACTCGACCCGCATCTCTCCACTGAACACCAACGTGTTCCGGCATCGGCGGCACAAATACCGCCGCCCCTGTCGCACCAGGCTGTGCCGCTGCGCCGAAAACGGAAAATCACTGCCGGCGCACGGGCACCTGTAGATATAGCGGGTCACGCTGCGACGCTTGACGTCATAGGTGTGGCAACGATTGGGCGGCAATTCATACACGCCGCGCATGATCAGTTGCCATTCCTCACCGTGAGGCTGAATACGATCGCCAAACAGTTGATGAGCAATCAGGTGTGCGACCTCATGGGCCACGGTCTGTTTGAGGAAGTCTTCGGTGTTTTCCCGGTACAACTGCGGATTGAAGCGCAGCAGGTTCTCGTGCAGATGCGCGACGCCGGCTTTCTGCCCGCGCAGCTTGAGGCTCACCACGGGGCGTTTGAAGGTTCGTTTGAAAAAGGATTCGGCTTGTTGGAAACAGTCTTCGACGCGGGTATTGAGTTGCTCGGGCATGCTTGATGGATCTCCAGAGACGTCGAGTATGCCGCAACCTTCGTGGCTTGCGAATCGCTCAGGTGCCGAGTGGTCGTTCCCCCCACGCATTAGAAGGCCGCCTTGCGGCGGCCTGAGTTGGCAGATCTTGTTTTTGGGTGGTGTGTTGCTAATTCGTATAGACCGGCCCCACGCCGAGTCCCCAGACAATCACCGTGAACGCCATAATGGCCACCAGCACCACCAGCCCTACGGCGAGCACCGAACTTGAAAACAGGAATCCCTCGTCTGATGGAATGTTCATGAAAGTGGGTAGCCCCACATACAGCAGGTACACGGTGTAGCAGATGGCTGCCGTTCCGACGATCATCCCCAGCCACATGTGTGGGTAAAGCGCCGCGAGGCCGCCAATGAACAGCGGGGTCGCGGTATAGGTCGCAAACGCAACGCAACGGGCCAGGCTCGGATTGGCGTCATAGGTGCGCGCCATCCAGTGGATGAACGCACCCATCACGGCAACGCCGCCGAGCATCGCCAGGTACGACATGATCGTCATCCATAGCGCGCTTTCTGTCGTCAACATCACCGGCGCTCGATTGCCGATGACCCAGCCGACCTGTGTGGTGCCGATAAACGCCGACACGGCGGGGATCGCCGCCAGAATCAGCGTGTGGGTCAGGTACATGTGGCTGATGCTTTCCTCTTGGTCGCCACGGATTTCTTTCCATTCCTGGTCGGGGTGGGTGAAGAGCCCCACTACGTGATGGATCATGCCAGTCACTCCTCTTGTTTTTACCGTCGCCCCCCAGCGGAGCGCCTACAGGCCAAAGTGGCCAAGTAAGTAAAGGTCTGGATATGTGTGCGACCTTATGTCGCAGTATAGAAAGGAGTTACTTGCAATAGTGCAGAGGCGTTAGAGCAAATCGCGCTGTAAACACAGCTGTTAATTGCCGCTGGGACTTGTACACCCTCCTGTGGCGAGGGAGCTTGCTCCCGCTCGGCTGCGCAGCAGTCGTAAATACTGCCGACGCGGTATACCTGACACAACGAGGGTGGATGGTTTGCAGCCGCTGCGCGACCCGGCGGGAGCAAGCTCCCTCACCACAGAGGGGTATGCTGGGTTCAGGCTATTCGCCGAAAGCGGGTTTTTGCGTAAAATGCCGGCCTTTCGTCACACCTCACGGATTTCGCGTCATGGGCACTCTCACGGTCAACCAGAACAAACTGCAAAAGCGCCTTCGCCGTCAGGCCGGTGAGGCCGTTGCCGATTTCAACATGATTGAAGACGGCGACAAGGTCATGGTCTGCCTGTCCGGTGGCAAGGACAGCTACACCATGCTCGATGTGCTGATGCATTTGCAGAAGGTCGCGCCGATCAGGTTCGAGATCGTCGCCGTGAACATGGACCAGAAGCAGCCGGGTTTCCCTGAAGACGTGCTGCCGGCTTATCTCAAGACCCTGGGCATCGAATACCACATCGTCGAGAAAGACACTTACTCGGTGGTCAAGGAGCTGATCCCGGAAGGCAAGACCACCTGTTCGCTGTGCTCACGCCTGCGTCGTGGCACGCTCTACACCTTTGCCGATGAAATCGGCGCGACCAAAATGGCCCTCGGTCATCATCGCGACGACATCGTCGAGACGTTCTTCCTCAACATGTTCTTCAACGGCTCGCTCAAGGCCATGCCGCCGAAGCTGCGTGCCGACGACGGCCGCAACGTGGTGATCCGCCCGCTGGCCTACTGCAACGAAAAAGACATTCAGGCCTACTCGGACTTCAAGCAGTTCCCGATCATCCCGTGCAACCTCTGCGGTTCTCAGGAAAACCTGCAGCGTCAGGTGGTCAAGGAAATGCTGCAGGACTGGGAGCGCAAGACGCCGGGCCGTACCGAAAGCATATTCCGCAGCCTGCAGAATGTGATCCCGTCGCAACTGGCGGACCGCAACCTGTTCGACTTCACCAGCCTCAAGATCGATGAAACGGCGGCTTCGCGCTTCGTCAACGTTGTTAACCTCTAAACACCATCACTGTGGCAGCCAGCAGGCTGGCTGCCACAGGTTTTGAGTCAATTCCTCAGGAGAGGGCATGCGCGATTACAAGTGGCTGCACGAATACTGTCTGAACCGCTTCGGTTCAGCAGCTGAACTGGAAGCCCATCTGCCCGTTCCCAAGACCGCGGCGCAATTGCGCAAGATCAGCGACGACCGCTACCTCTCGACCATGGCGCTGCGCGTGTTCCGCGCCGGGCTCAAGCACAGCCTGGTGGACGCCAAGTGGCCGGCCTTCGAAGACGTGTTCTTCAAGTTCGACCCGGAAAAAGTCGTGCTGATGAGCGCCGAACACCTTGAACGCCTGATGCAGGACGCGCGAATCATCCGCCACCTCGGCAAACTCAAGAGCGTGCCGCGCAATGCGCAGTTCGTGCTGGACGTGGCGCATGAGCAGGGCAGCTTTGGCGCGTTGATCGCTGATTGGCCGGTGATGGATATCGTCGGGTTGTGGACGTACCTGAAAAAACGCGGGCATCAACTGGGTGGGTTGTCGGCACCGCGGTTCTTGCGGATGGTCGGCAAGGACACGTTTGTGCCGAGCTACGATGTGGTGGCGGCGTTGAACGCGCAGAAGATCGTCGACAAGGTACCGACCAGCCTGCGGGACCTGGCGACGGTGCAGGGGGTGTTCAATCAGTGGCATGAGGAAAGCGGTGGGCGGCCGATGAGCCAGATTTCAATGATGCTGGCTTACACCGTCAATCATTGAGACCGAGTTGTTGCCATCGCCAGCAGGCTGGCGCCCACAGGGGACTTGTGTACGCCACAGATCCAATGTGAGAGCCCGCCTGCTGGCGATTGCTATCTGTCAGGCGGCGGAGGTCTCGCCTTCACCCGCCAACTTGCGGTTCAACTGAAACCGCCACCGCACATACAGCAGCGCCGAACAAAACACCGCCAGGCTCGCGCCCATCTCCAGCAAGCCGAACAGCTGTCGGTTCGGGTCATACGCGGCCAGTGCGCCCTTGATGAAATACAGGTTCACCACAAAGCACATCCACGAATGCCCGCGCGCGCTGCCGATGATCATCCCCGGCGCCAGCAACAGCAGCGGCACCAGTTCGATCAGCAAAATCACCCACGGTCGCGCGCCATGCAGGTCAGCGACCATCAGGTAGTAGACGCAGAGCAATCCCACCAGACCGAAGTAGCACAGCAGACTGATGACGCGCATCGCCCGAACCCGTGGTTCGAGCCATTCAATGGAAGGCAGCACCTTCGGCTTTTTGGCCATGTCAGCCCACCAACTTTTGTGCAGTCTTCGCCAGCCGCAGACCCAAGGCCCGGCACAGCGCCACTTCATGTTCATTCAAACCGAGTTTGCCATCGGCGCCGGCGTGATGACTGGCGCCGTACGGCGTGCCGCCGCCACGGGTTTCCAGCAGCGCGGATTCGCTGTAAGGCAGGCCGGTGATCAGCATGCCGTGGTGCAACAACGGCAGCATCATCGACAACAGCGTGGTTTCCTGGCCGCCATGCAGGCTCGCGGTGGAGGTGAACACACCGGCCGGTTTGCCCACCAGGGCACCGGTCAGCCACAGGTTGCTGGTGCCGTCGAGGAAATACTTGAGCGGTGCAGCCATGTTGCCGAAGCGCGTCGGACTGCCAAGGGCCAGGCCGGCGCAGTTTTTCAGGTCGTCGAGGCTGGCGTACAGTGCGCCTTCGTCCGGAATGTCCGGTGACACCGCTTCGCATTCGGTGGAGATTGCCGGCACGGTGCGCAGGCGCGCTTCCATCCCGGCCTGCTCGACACCACGGGCGATCTGCCGGGCCATTTCATTGGTCGAGCCGCTGCGGCTGTAATACAGAACCAGAATGTACGGCGCGCTCACGGCAGCAACTCCAGCACGTTCTCCGGCGGACGGCCGATGATGGCTTTGTCGCCGACTTCGAGAATCGGCCGCTCCATGAGTTTCGGGTGTGCAGCGATGGCGGCGATCAATTGCGCCTCGCTCAGGCTGGCGTCGGCGAGGTTGAGGGTTTTGTACTCGTCCTCACCCGTGCGCAGCAGTTGCCGGGCGTTGAGGCCGAGCTTTTTCAGCAGGCCCTGCAATTGCGGGGCGTCCAGCGGGGTCTCGAGGTAGCGGACCACGGTCGGGGTCAGGCCACGGGCTTCGAGCAGTTCGAGCGCACCGCGGGATTTCGAGCAGCGCGGGTTGTGATAAAGCGTCAGATCGGTCATGGGCGGGTCGCATCTTGCGTAAGGTGGCGGCTATTCTAACTGTGCAGCGCGTAATCCAGAACCTTGGGAGGCGATGGGTCGCAGGCGCATTCAATTTTGAACAAGGATCACGACATGACAAGGCGACTGGCAGCGGCACTGGCGATCTTCGGAACGCTGATACTGGGGGGCTGCGGCAACGACTATGGCATCGATCAGAACGGCCATAAAGTCGCCGCCGAACGTCTGGACAAACAATGGCTGGTGCTCAATTACTGGGCCGAATGGTGTGGTCCGTGCCGGACCGAGATCCCGGAACTGAACGGGCTGGCCGATCAGTTGAAGGACAGGAAGATCGGTGTGTTCGGGGTCAACTTCGACAATGTGCAGGGCGAAGAGCTGAAAACTGCCAGTGAGAAACTGGGGATCCGGTTCACTGTGTTGGCGTCGGATCCGGCGGAGCTGTTTGAATTGCCGCGCAGCGAGGCGTTGCCGGTGACGTACATCATCGATAACAAGGGCAAGGTGCGCGAACAGCTGATGGGCGAGCAGACGGCGGCGGGGGTGATGGCGAAGCTTGAGGCGTTGCAGGCGACCAACTGATTACGCAGGGCATTTGTGGGCAGGGGGCTTTTGTGGTGAGGGGATTTATCCCCGTTGGGTCGCGAAGCGGCCCCAAAAAAGGGACTGCCGCGCAGTCCAACGGGGATAAATCCCCTCGCCACAAAAGCTCCTGCCACAGTAAATCACCTGGGTTCGGCAGAGGGGATTTACCCCTCTTCAAGCCACCAACGCAACGGCTTGCCTTCAGCCGGCCAGAAGCGCATCTGGTCGATTGGCGAAACATCCCAGCGCTGTACGTTTTCCAGGGCCTGGAGGAAGCGCTTTTCCTGTTCCATGAGCGCTGGCGCGCACAGCTTGCGAGTACTGCCGACCTTGCCGAAGCTCAGCTTGTCGCCGTCGAGCGTGTACGGTGCGAACCAGTGATTGCAGCCGCCATTGCCGTAGGCGCGACCGTCTTCACCGAGGGTGACGGTCAGGTGGCTGTAATCCATCAGCGGACGTTCGCCGATCCATTCCAGAATGTAGCTGCGATTCTGCTGCAATTGCACCGGTTCAGCGGCGCAGCCCAGCAGGCTGGCGCCGACCATCGCGGTCAGGGCAAGGCGTTTCATCACGCAGGCTCCTGGCATTTCGGGCACAGGTGTTTCTCGCCGACCGACTTCCAGCCCAACTCCGCAATCCGCGCAGTAGCGGCGGGTTTTTCGGCCTTGTTGCCCAGCTTGGCATCCACCGCGAACTCGAAGCTGAGCTCTTTGGCACAACTGTCGCAGTTGACTTTCCAGGTGTGGATCGCCAGTTCGCCGAACACCGGGCCACTGGCCACCGCGACCCATTGGCCGGGCGGGTTGATCAGGTGGCGAACCGTTTCGACGGTCAGGCGCATGGACAAGTCCTTGGCACCTTTGAGGGTCACGACCAGCACGTCATTGTTGCGTATCGAGCCGCCGTTGCCGGTGACTTGATAACGCCCCGGCACCAGGGCGCGGCATTCGGTGAGGGTGTGTTGCGGGTTCATCAGGCTATAGCGGAAATCGTGTTCGACCATGGGTCCTCCAAATATGCGCGGCATGCTAGCACGGACATCGACGCCGCACCGCGCAGGGAAGTGACCTTCGATCCGGTTCAGCCAGCCTCGACCTGATTTTGCAGATTGCCCGCCGCCCAGGCTGCAATGTTCTGCAACGTTGTCGCGGCAATGGCGCCCAGGGCTTCATGGGTGAGGAAGGCCTGGTGTGCGGTGACGATCACATTCGGGAAGGTCAGCAGGCGTGCCAGCACATCATCCTGCAACGGCAAATCGGATCGGTCCTCGAAGAACAGCTGCGCTTCCTCCTCATACACGTCCAGCCCCAGATAACCGAGTTGACCATCCTTCAACGCGTCGATCAGCGCTGGCGTGTCCACCAGACCGCCACGCCCGGTGTTGATCAACATGGCACCAGGTTGCATGTGCGCCAGTGATTCGCGGTTGATCAGGTGTTTGCTCTGTGCGTTGAGCGGGCAATGCAGGCTGATGATCTGCGACTCGGCCAGCAGCTGCGGCAAGCTCAGATAACGTGCGCCGAGGGCTTCGACCTGCGGATTGGGGTAAGGGTCGTAAGCCAGTAGCTCACAGCCGAAACCGTTCATGATTTTCGCGAAGGTCGCGCCGATCTGCCCCGTGCCGACTACGCCGACCGTCTTGCCCACCAGGTCAAACCCGGTCAGCCCATGGAGGCTGAAATCCCCTTCGCGAGTTCGGTTGTAGGCGCGATGCAGGCGCCGGTTGAGCGCCAGGATCAACGCCACCGCATGCTCGGCCACGGCATGGGGCGAGTAGGCCGGAACCCGCACGACCGACAACCCCAGACGCTTCGCTACCGCAAGGTCGACATGGTTGTACCCGGCCGAACGCAGGGCTATCAGGCGTGTGCCGCCGGCCGCAAGACGTTCGAGCACCGGCGCACTGAGGTCATCATTGATGAAAGCGCAGACCACCTCGTGATGTTCCGCCAGCGCCGCCGTGTCCAGGCTCAGTCGCGCGGATTGAAAGTGCAGCTCGATGCCGGCGGGGAGGTCGGCGTCGAGAAAACTGTCGCGGTCGTAGGTCTGGCTGCTGAAAAGAATCGTACGCATATTTTTCTCCTTGTCCCGATCCTGTGGGAGCCTGGCGCAGTGGTGTCCGGCCTCCTTGCGCTGCGTCAAGCATTTATACGGGCATGAGCCGCCAGGCGATTGATGGCGCGGTCGAGATCTTCCAGTGCGCCGGGCGCTTTCGGGTCTTGTTGCTTGAGCAGGGTTTCGCTGCGCTGGCAGGCCGCGCGCAGTTGCGGCACGCCGCAATAACGGGTCGCGCCATGCAGGCGATGCACCCGTTCGATCAAGGCATTGTGGTCGTTGATCTCGCGGGCCACGCGGATCGCTTCGCGGTCGGCTTCCAGGGACGCCAGCAACATCGCCAGCATGTCCGCTGCCAGATCCGCCTTGCCGGCAGCCAGGCGCAACCCTTCTTCGTGATCCAGCACCTGCAACTCGTGGCTGCCGCCATGGCTGTCGCTGGAACGATCCGGCCCTTGATTGCGCAGCGCCAGGCCGGTCCACTTCAACACCACCTGCGCCAGTTGCCGTTCGCTGATCGGCTTGGTCAGGTAATCGTCCATGCCGCTTTGCAGCAGCGCGCGTTTTTCGTTGGCCATGGCGTGGGCGGTGAGGGCCACGATCGGCAATGGCGTGCAATGCCGTTCGCTTTCCCACTGGCGAATGGTTTCGGTGCTCTGGCGCCCGTCCATGCCGGGCATCTGCACGTCCATCAACACCAGATCGAACGTCTCGGTCTGCACCGCTTTGACCGCGGCGTAACCGCTTTCCACTGCGAGAACCTTGGCGCCCAGGTCTTCAAGCAGGGTTTGCACCAGCAACAGATTGGCCGGGTTGTCGTCCACACACAGCACCTTCGGCGCACGGCTGGACACCGGTTCGCCGGGGTCGCTGCGTTGCTGGCGCGGATTGACCAGATCGGACAAGGCCCGGCGCAGCTTGCGGGTGCAGGCCGGTTTGGCTTGAAGCTGGCTGTGCGGGTTGGGCACCGAAAGGTGAAACAGCGTCTGTTCGGTGGTCGGGCACAGCACCAGCACCTTGCAGCCGAGGTGTTCGAGGTCCCAGATGTGCTGGTTCAGGCGTTCCGGCGGCATGTCGTTGCTGGTGATGCCGAGCACGGCGAGATCGATCGCCTGATCGGTCTGGTGCGCGCCGGTCACGCCATTGGTCAGGCTTTCCAGGGTGTTGAACGGCGTCACTTCCAGGCCACAGTCTTCCAGTTGATGCTGCAACGCCTGACGCGCCAGTTCGTGGTTCTCCAGCACGGCCACGCGACGCCCGAGCAGCGGCGGACCGGGCAGGTCTTCGGCATCGTCACGGGTTTTCGGCAGGCTCAGGCTGATCCAGAATTCGGAGCCTTCGCCCGGTGTGCTGTCGACGCCGATCTCGCCGCCCATCTGTTCGATCAAACGCTTGGAAATCACCAATCCCAAACCGGTGCCGCCGGGTTGCCGGGACAGCGAGTTGTCGGCCTGGCTGAAAGCCTGGAACAGCGCCCGCACGTCCTCGTTCGACAGGCCGATGCCGGTGTCCTGAATGCTGATGCGCAGCTGCACGCTGTCTTCGTGTTCTTCTTCGAGCATGGCGCGGGCGACGATCGTGCCTTCGCGGGTGAACTTGATTGCGTTGCTCACCAGGTTGGTGAGGATCTGCTTGAGTCGCAACGGATCGCCGACCAGCGACAGCGGCGTGTCGCGATACACCAGGCTCACCAGCTCCAGCTGTTTGGCGTGGGCGGCCGGGGCGAGGATGGTCAGGGTGTCCTGGAGCAAATCGCGCAGGTTGAACGGAATATGGTCGAGCACCAGCTTGCCGGCCTCGATTTTCGAGAAGTCGAGGATCTCGTTGATGATCCCCAGCAGGCTGTCGGCGGATTTCTCGATGGTGCCCAGGTAATCGAGCTGGCGCGGGGTCAGCTCGCTTTTTTGCAGCAGGTGGGTGAAACCGAGAATGCCGTTGAGCGGCGTGCGGATTTCATGGCTCATGTTGGCCAGGAACTCGGATTTGATCCGGCTCGCTTCCAGGGCCTCTTTACGCGCCAGGTCCAGCTCGATGTTCTGGATTTCGATGGTTTCCAGATTCTGGCGCACGTCTTCGGTGGCCTGGTCGATGCTGTGCTGCAATTCTTCTTGGGCGTTTTGCAGGGTGCCGGCCATGCGGTTGATGCCGGACGCGAGCTCATCCAGCTCCTGACTGCCGAGCGGCGGCAGGCGGGTTTCCAGATGGCCGTCCTTGAGTTGCGCCACCGCTTGCTTGATCTGGCTCAGCGGCCGGTTGATGGTCCGGCCCATGCGCAGCGCCAGCAGCGCCGTACCGGCGAGGCCCGCGCCGATCAATAAAAGGCTGGCGAACAGGCTGCGATAACCGCGCAGCAGCATGCCGTTATGGGACAGTTCGAGTTCGACCCAGCCCAGCAGGCGGTCGGCTTCCTCGGGAATCAGGTCGCCGGCCAGATTGCGATGCTTGCCGAACACTGGCAGCAGGTAACGCGTCGCATCATTGCCACTGCGGCGCAGCATCTGCGAGCCATTGCCCAATGGCGCCTGATTGAGCATGGTCGGACCGGCATGGGCAAGCAGCGTGCGGTCCGGGGCGAGGAACGTCACCGCGCGCACGTCTGCGGTTTCCAGGGATTGCGTGGCGATGCGTTCCAGCAGTTCGGTGTCCTTGTGACCCATGGCCGGGGCCACGAGAGGCGCGAGCTGTTCGGCGATCATTTCGCCACGCTGCATGAGTTGGGTCTGCAGGTCGGACTGCTGCATCCAGGTGAAATAACCGCCCAGCACCAGGGCCATCAGGCTGGTCGGAAGCAAGGTAAGCAACAGCACGCGGCCTTTAATTCCCAGTTTCTTGAGCACGCCTTTCTCCTGCATCCAGCCATTTAGGACCTGCGCGTACATCCGGCACGCGCCACTTGCGCAGTGTAGCGATTTGCTTGCGGGCAATCTTCGTAAAATTGATGACGTCATTCGTCGGGCCGTTCAATGCTTTGGCGTCGTGGGAAAACCTTGGGTTGCCCCCGGCGAGGCAATCTTGAATAATCGCCAACTGAGAATTATTTGCAGATACTCATGACTCCCATTTCTGTCGTCCATCCCCGCATTCTTTCCATCGAAGACGATCTGGTGCTCGGTGCCTATGTTCACGAGCAGCTGGGCCGCAGCGGTTTTCAGGTGACCTGGTGCCAGAACGGGCAGGAGGGGCTGGCGATGGCTCGTAAACAAGCCTTCGATGTGGTGTTGATGGACATTCTGCTCCCGGGCATGAACGGACTGAACGTGCTGACCCAATTGCGCCAGAGCCATTCCACCCCGGTGGTGCTGATGTCGGCGCTGGGGGCCGAGGCGGATCGCATCAGCGGTTTCCGTCTCGGCGCCGATGACTACTTGCCCAAGCCCTTCAGCATGGCCGAATTGCGCGTGCGTATCGAAGCGATCCTGCGCCGCGTCGCACTGGATCGTCGCCCCGCGCCCGCGCCTGTTGCCCTGGCGGCAGACAGCCTGCGTTTCGACGATGAATGTTCCGAGGTGTTCTATGGTGAACACGCCGCCGGCCTGACCCGCAGCGAGTACCGCTTGCTGGACACGCTCAACCGCAACGGCGATGAAGTGTTGAGCAAGGCCTTCCTTTATCAACACGTGCTGCAACGGGGCTATGCGGCCCACGACCGCAGCCTCGACATGCACGTCAGCCAGATCCGCAGAAAGCTCAAGGCCATCGGCTACACCGAGCGGGAAGTGCGCACGGTCTGGGGCAAGGGGTATGTCTTGAGTGCCGCCGATGAAATGGTCTGACCTGCCGGGCCGGCATTCGCTGTTCTGGAAACTCGCCTGTCTGCTGGTGGCGTTCTGTCTGCTGATGATCTGGTTGAGCTGGTCCTGGGGCCGCTACATGGAAGAGCGCAACCAGTTTTTGTCGGACGAAGCCCGACGCACACTGGCGCGTTATGCCGCCGAAGCCGAGCAGGCGTGGCAACAGGGGCAGAGTGCCGGTGTCGATGCCTGGCTACAGGAAATGCGCCAGCGTGAAGCGGGTTGGGCGGGCGTTATCGGTGGTGATTTACAGTCATTGAGCAGCCAGCCGCTGACGGGCCCGGAAATCCAGCACCTGACCTTCCTGCGCGGTCTCGATTGGCCTATTCACAAAAAACGCTTGCCTTGGTTGCGCGTACCGTTTCCCGGCGACTCGTCGGCCGGCAGCCTGGTGATCGAATTGCCCCAGCGTTTCATGCCTGGGCGTTACCGAGTGTTCTGGCGCGTGATCACCAACGGCGTGATTCCCGGGCTGTTCACCTTGTTGCTGTGTGTCGGGTTGTATCGATTGCTGGTGGTTCCCCTCAATCAACTGCGCGAGCAGGCCAATGCCTGGCGTGCCGATCAACTGGGCGTGCGTCTGTCACATCGCACCACCAATCGTTCAGATGAACTGGGTGAGCTGGGCCGCGCGTTCGATCACATGTCCGAACGCCTGCAAAGTACGGTGGCCCTGCAACAACAGTTGCTGCGTGACCTGTCCCATGAGTTGCGCACGCCGTTGAGCCGTTTGCGGGTGGCCAGCGAGGGTGAGCAAAGCCTGACACAACTGCGCGAACGCATTGGCCGCGAAGTCGATGGCATGCAGCGTCTGGTCGAGGACACGCTGCAACTGGCCTGGCTCGACACCGAGCGCTCACCGCTACCCGACGAAGCGATCCAGATTCAGGCGCTGTGGGAAATGCTCACGGAAAACGCCTGCTATGAAAGTTGTTGCCCGTTGGGCCAGTTGCAATGTGCGGTGGATTCCTCCTGCTGGGTGCGCGGCAATCTCAATACCCTGGCGCAAGCCTTGGAAAACATCCTGCGCAATGCCATTCGTCATTCTCCCAAAGGCGGCGTTGTGCGTTTGGATGGGCGGCGCGAGGGGGATCACTGGCACCTGTGGCTCGAGGACGAGGGGGGCGGGGTGGCGGAAGAGGATCTGGAGCGGATTTTCTCGCCCTTCACCCGGCTCGATGGGTCGCGGCCCGGGAATGGTGGGTTCGGGTTGGGGCTGAGCATTGCGCGCAATGCGGTGCAGCGGCAGGGCGGGCGGCTTTGGGCGGAGAACAGCGGGGCCGGGTTGCGACTGAACATGCGGCTCCTGGCCGATGAGGGTGTTATCAGTGATGGCGCCATCGCGGGCAAGCCCGCTCCCGCAGTGGATGTGGGTCGGCCACACATTGTGTGAGTAGCGCTATTCCTGTGGGAGTTAGCCTGCTTGCGAAGAACCCGCCAGCCACCGCCGATATTTTAAAAGTCTCACCACTGGTGCAATGCTGTTCACTTAAGCGCGCTCTTGGATCGTGCATACCTTTGTGGCGAGCGAGCTTGCTCGCGCTGGGCTGCGTAGCGGCCCCAAAAATCTGACAACTATTGCCGAGTTTTGTGAGTGCTATGCACTCAAGCGGGAGCAAGCTCCCTCGCCACAAGTTTCCTTTGATTCAAGACACTCTTAAGTGAACAACATTGCACCACTGGTGAGGCAATTGCCTTGGACTCATAACATGATTGTCCTAAGCCAGAGTGAACACCCGGAAGAACGCGAGTTCTACCTGCGCATGGCAGTACAGGAGAAATGGTCGAAGCGCGAGCTTGAGCGACAGTTCAAGGCTGCCCTGATTGAGCGAAGCGTCACCCAACCGGCAAAAGTCTCCGCCGTACTGAAACAAACCCACCCCTTGGCACTTGAGATATTCCGCGACACTACATGCCCGGTACCCATGTCGAAACCGATCTGCATCAGGGCTTGCCGGCACGCCTCAAGGAATTTCTGATCGAGCTTGGCCGCGAAAGTTGCGCAGGCAGGCCAGTACTGAGCCAGCCGCTTATTCCCATAAGCCATAAGCACCGCACTTTGCGTGATATGGCCTTCCAACGTTTGCCGGTATGATAGGCGCCCCCGCAGTCTGGATTGCGAATACGCCATGACCTTGCAGTACCCAACCATCGCCGATTGCGTCGGCAACACTCCGCTGGTCCGTTTGCAGCGCTTGCCCGGTGCCACCAGCAATACCCTTTTGCTCAAGCTCGAAGGGAACAACCCGGCGGGTTCGGTCAAGGACCGTCCGGCGCTGTCGATGATCACCCGTGCCGAGTTGCGCGGGCAGATCCACGTCGGCGATACGCTGATCGAAGCGACCTCGGGCAACACCGGGATCGCCCTGGCCATGGCCGCCGCGATCAAGGGTTACAAGATGATCCTGATCATGCCGGACAACTCCAGCGCCGAGCGCAAGGCCGCGATGACGGCCTATGGCGCCGAGCTGATTCTGGTGACCCAGGAAGAAGGCATGGAAGGCGCTCGCGACCTCGCTCAGCGAATGGAAGCCGAAGGCCGTGGCAAGGTGCTGGACCAGTTCGCCAACGGGGACAACCCGGAAGCGCACTACACCACCACCGGCCCGGAAATCTGGCGCCAGACCGAGGGCACCATCACTCACTTTGTCAGTTCGATGGGCACCACCGGCACCATCATGGGCGTGTCGCGCTACTTGAAAGAGCAGAGTGACAGCGTGCAGATCGTCGGTCTGCAACCGATGGAAGGCTCGGCGATTCCGGGCATCCGTCGCTGGCCGCAGGAATACCTGCCGAAGATCTACCAGGCCGATCGCGTGGACCGCATCGTCGACATGGCGCAAAGCGAAGCCGAGGACGTGACCCGTCGCCTGGCCCGCGAAGAAGGCATCTTCTGCGGCGTGTCCTCGGGCGGTGCCGTGGCAGCCATGCTGCGCCTGTCCAAAGAAGTTGAAAACGCGGTGATCGTCGCGATCATCTGCGACCGTGGCGACCGTTACTTGTCGACCGGCATTTTCGACGCGCCCAACTGATGGCCAAGCATGAGAGAGGCCTGCGCTTCCAGCCCACCGGCGGCAGCAAGGCCCCGCAAATTCCGACCGGCAAAAAGCAGCGCCTGACCATCGAGCGCCTGGCAAATGACGGTCGCGGCATCGCGTTTTTCGAAGGTCGTACCTGGTTCGTTCTCGGCGCATTGGCCGGTGAAGAAGTCGAGGCGCGCGTGTTGGGGGCCCACGGCAAAGTGGTCGAGGCACGCACCGAGCGCGTTTTCCAGGCCAGCGAAATGCGTCGCCCGGCGCCGTGTCCGCATGCCGGTCGCTGTGGTGGCTGCAGTGTTCAGCATCTGCCTCATACCGAACAACTCGCCCTGAAACAGCGCATGCTTGCCGAGCAATTGTCCAAGGTCGCTGGTGTCGAACCTGAAGAGTGGGCAGCGCCGTTGAGCGGTCCGGAGTTCGCTTACCGCCGTCGCGCCCGTGTAGCGGTGCACTGGGACATGAAAGCGAAAAAGCTCGAAGTCGGTTTCCGCGCGGCGGGCAGCCAGGACATCGTTGCAATCAACGAATGCCCGGTGCTGGTACAGCCCTTGCAACCGATCATGACCCGCTTGCCCGAGATGTTGCGGCGCTTGAGCAAACCTCAGGCGCTGGGGCATGTGGAATTGTTCAGTGGTTCGTCCTTGGCGGTGTTGCTGCGACACATGGCGCCGTTGTCCGACGCCGATATGACGATCCTCAAGGATTTCTGCGCGTTTCATGAAGCTCAATTGTGGTTGCATGGCGAAGGCGAACCGCAACCGGTCGAGGCCTATCAGTCGTTGGGCTATCGCCTTGAACAGTGGGATTTGAACCTGGCGTACCGGCCGGGAGATTTCATTCAGGTCAACGCGGCGGTCAATGAAGCCATGGTCGCCCAGGCGCTGGACTGGCTGAAGCCGACAGCGGATGAACGTGTTCTCGATCTATTCTGTGGGTTGGGCAACTTTGCCTTGCCGCTGGCCAAAGCCGTTCGCGAAGTGGTGGCGGTCGAAGGTGTGCAGGCTATGGTCGAGCGGGCAGCCGCAAACGCCGCTAGCAACAATCTGCATAATGCGACGTTTTTTCAGGCCGATTTATCCCAGCCTGTGACCGATGCCGAATGGGCGCGGGAAGGCTTTTGTGCGGTACTCTTGGACCCACCGCGTGACGGTGCTTTCGAGGTGGTGCGCAAGCTCAAGGCCCTGGGCGCCGAACGATTGGTGTATGTGTCGTGCAACCCTGCAACTCTGGCGCGCGACACGGTCGAATTGATCAAGCAGGGCTACCGGTTAAAACGTGCCGGGATTCTCGATATGTTTCCTCAGACGGCACATGTCGAGGCCATGGCGTTATTTGAAGCGAGCTAGGACGGCTCGTCTGGTCCGACTGACCCGCCCGTGCAGCACTCGTCCTGGCCCCGCGAGTGCATCCCCGGCAACGAAGGTCAGCGATTTGACGCATTGAACTGCGTCGTAGGGAAGGTAAAGCAAGATGGTACAGGTGAGAGCACACCAGCCGATCAACACGGACGGCAGCATCAACCTCGAGGCTTGGCTCGATCATGCGGTCAGTGTCGATCTGGCACTGGATCGCGAAGCCTTGAAGGACGCGTGCGAGTTCGCTCG
Organism: Pseudomonas fluorescens NCIMB 11764; assembly: GCF_000293885.2. Taxonomy (NCBI): domain Bacteria; kingdom Pseudomonadati; phylum Pseudomonadota; class Gammaproteobacteria; order Pseudomonadales; family Pseudomonadaceae; genus Pseudomonas; species Pseudomonas fluorescens. The sequence continues at coordinate 6,400,986 of NZ_CP010945.1, read as the reverse complement.
CACCGCCGAACAACAAGCCAATGCGGCGAAGAATCTATGGTCCGAAGGGACCTCGAGTTTCCGCACGGGCCTTGAGATCGCCGAAATTCTCGCCGACCTCAAACTCGATCAGGATTCGTTGGTCGCCGCGGTCCTGTACCGCGGCGTGCGCGAAGGCCAGATCGAACTGCCGGCCGTGAGCCAGCGCTTCGGTCCGGTGGTCGCCAAACTCATCGACGGCGTGTTGCGCATGGCGGCGATCAGCGCCAGCCTGAGCCCGCGTCAATCGTTGGTGCTGGGCACGCAAGGCCAGGTCGAAAACCTGCGCAAGATGCTCGTGGCCATGGTCGACGACGTGCGCGTCGCGCTGATCAAACTGGCCGAGCGCACCTGCGCGATCCGCGCGGTGAAAACCGCAGACGACGAGAAGCGCAACCGCGTCGCCCGTGAAGTCTTCGACATCTACGCGCCGCTCGCCCACCGTCTCGGTATCGGTCACATCAAGTGGGAACTGGAGGACTTGTCCTTCCGTTACCTCGAGCCCGATCAGTACAAACAGATCGCCAAGTTGTTGCACGAACGGCGTCTGGATCGCGAGCGCTTCATCGCCGATGTGATGAACCAGCTGAAAGTCGAATTGCAGGCCACTGGCGTCGAGGCCGACATCAGCGGCCGGGCCAAACACATCTATTCGATCTGGCGCAAAATGCAGCGCAAGGGTCTGGAGTTCAGCCAGATCTACGACGTGCGCGCCGTGCGCGTGCTGGTGCCGGAAATGCGCGACTGCTACACCGCGCTCGGCATCGTCCACACCTTGTGGCGGCACATCCCGAAGGAATTCGACGACTACATCGCCAACCCGAAAGAGAACGGCTACCGCTCGCTGCACACTGCGGTGATCGGGCCTGAGGGCAAGGTGCTGGAAGTGCAGATCCGCACCCACGCCATGCACGAAGAAGCCGAGCTGGGCGTTTGCGCGCACTGGCGCTACAAAGGCACCGACGTCAAATCCGGTTCCAACCACTACGAAGAGAAAATCTCCTGGCTGCGTCAGGTTCTCGAGTGGCATGAAGAGCTGGGCGACATTGGTGGTTTGGCGGAACAACTGCGGGTCGATATCGAACCGGACCGGGTGTACATCTTCACGCCGGACGGTCACGCCATCGACTTGCCGAAAGGCGCGACGCCGCTGGACTTCGCCTACCGCGTGCATACCGAAATCGGTCACAACTGCCGTGGCGCGAAGATCAACGGGCGCATCGTACCGCTCAACTACAGCCTGCAAACCGGTGAGCAAGTAGAGATCATCACCAGCAAGCACGGCACCCCGAGCCGCGACTGGCTGAACCCGAACCTGGGCTACATCACCACGTCCCGGGCGCGGGCGAAGATCGTTCACTGGTTCAAATTGCAGGCCCGCGACCAGAACGTCGCGGCCGGCAAGACCTTGCTCGAGCGCGAACTCAGTCGCCTTGGCTTGCCTGCGGTGGATTTCGACAAGCTGGCCGACAAGGCCAACATGAAAACCGCCGAAGACATGTATGCCGCGTTGGGCGCAGGCGATTTGCGCCTGGCGCAACTGGTGAACCTGGCGCAGCAACTGGTCGAGCCGGAACGCGGCAACGAACAGCTGGAGCTGATTCCGCGCAAGGCCACCGGCTACAAGCCGGGCAAGCGCGGCGATATACAGATCCAGGGTGTCGGCAACCTCATGACCCAAATGGCGGGCTGCTGCCAGCCGTTGCCGGGCGATGCGATCGTCGGTTACATCACCCAGGGCCGTGGCGTGAGCATTCACCGTCAGGACTGCGCCTCGGTGCTGCAACTGGCCGGACGCGAGCCAGAGCGGATCATCCAGGTCAGCTGGGGCCCGGTGCCGGTGCTCACCTATCCGGTGGACATCATCATTCGCGCCTACGACCGTTCCGGTTTGCTGCGTGACGTCTCGCAAGTGCTGCTCAACGAACGGATCAACGTGCTGGCGGTCAACACCCGCTCGAACAAAGAGGACAACACGGCGTTGATGTCCCTGACCATCGAGATTCCGGGGCTGGATGCATTGGGACGGTTGCTGGGGCGAATATCCCAGTTGCCGAACATCATCGAAACCCGGCGTAACCGTACCCCTTGAAGATGCCCCCGTGTGGGAGCTGGCCTGCCAGCGATGCAGGCACCTCGGTCTTTCAGTAGAGTCGAGGTGATGCCATCGCTGGCAGGCCAGCTCCCACAGGTTTTGTGGTGAGAGATAAATGATGTACGGCCTTGAAGATTTGCTGCACCTGATGAACCAACTGCGCGATCCGCAGTTCGGCTGCCCGTGGGACATCAAGCAAACCTACGCGACCATCGTCCCGCACACCCTTGAGGAAGCCTACGAAGTTGCCGACGCCATCGAGCGCGGCGACTTCGATCACCTGCAGGGTGAGCTGGGCGATTTGCTGTTCCAGGTGGTTTATTACAGCCAACTGGCCCGGGAAGAAGGGCGCTTCGAATTCGCCGGTGTCATCGACAGCATCACCCGCAAGCTGATCCGTCGTCATCCCCACGTGTTCCCCACAGGCGATCTGTACGCGCCGCTGGACGTTCCGCGACTGAGTGAGGAACAGGTCAAACGGCGCTGGGAAGAGATCAAGGCCGAAGAGCGCGCCGAGAAATCCGCGGCGCCGGAACAGTTGTCCTTGCTCGATGATGTACCCGCCGCGCTGCCGGCGTTATCCCGATCCGCCAAGTTGCAGAAGCGCGCAGGGCAGGTCGGTTTCGACTGGCCGGACGCCTTGCCGGTGCTGGACAAGGTCCGCGAAGAGCTCGATGAAGTGCTCGAAGCGATGGCCGACAATGACTCGGCAGCGATTGCCGATGAGGTCGGCGACTTGCTGTTCTCCGTGGTCAATCTGGCGCGTCATCTTAAAGTCGATCCGGAAACCGCCTTGCGCGGCGCCAACAGCAAATTTGAAAGACGCTTCCGTTTTATCGAACAGGCATTGCGCGACACCCACCGTCCCATAGAAGATTGCACCCTTGAAGAGTTGGACGCCTTGTGGGGCGAAGCCAAACGTCAGGAAAAGAATTTGCCCAGCTGCGGATGAGCAGTGGCCTAAGTGAGAAATAAGCACCATGAGCATTTCCCTTCGCGACCAGTTGCTAAAGGCAGGGCTGGTCAACCAAAAGCAGGCCAAACAGGTCGGCAAAGAGAAGCAGAAACAACAGCGCCTGGCCCATAAAGGCCAGATCGAACTCGATGATTCCCAGCAGCGTGCGGCCCAGGAAGCCATGGCCGAAAAGGTAAAGCGCGACCAGGAGCTGAACCGCCAGCAGCAGGAGAAGGCCGAGGCCAAGGCCCGTGCCGCGCAGGTCAAGCAATTGATCGAAGTCTCGCGCCTGCCGAAGCTGACCACCGAGGACTACTACAACTTCGTCGACGACAAGAAGGTCAAGCGCCTTTGCGTCAACACGTTGATGCGCAACAAGCTCAGCAACGGCTCGCTGGCGATCGTGCACCATGCTGGCGGTTACGAAGTAATCCCCCGTGAGGCGGCCCTGAAGATCCAGGAGCGCGATCCGCAACGCATCGTGCAGCTGAACGTGCAAACCGAAGAAGCGGCGGCTGAAGACGATCCATATGCGGCCTATCAGATTCCTGATGATCTGATGTGGTAAGCAGTTAACGGCTGCCACAACGACAAACCCCGCTCATGGCGGGGTTTGTCGTTTTCAATGCTGTCATTGCTTATGCGGATCGGAGCGCTCGTTGCTGCTCCAGTTTTTCCAGTTCGGCCTTGTAGCTGTGGGCATCGGTTTCGGAGTGGAACATGCCCACCAGCAAGTCTTGTTGGTGCACGTCCCAGATCCGGATACCGGCGGCTACGCCTTCGTGGGACTTATGTGAATCGTCGCGTTCAGTTACTTTTACAGTCATCTGCTAGCTCCAATCTCTGTGATATCTGCAGCAAGGCGTGTGCAGGACTCTGTTATATGTTTGGTTAGCTTGCTAAGTAAACGACAGAGTTTGGTAACGGATTTTTGCAAAAATGAAGAAAGTCCTGCAGCCCGCGTAATACGCGGCATTCGGTCGCAGGGCGCTGAGTTTCATGACAAAAGCTTCATGTTTCCATTGAGGAAAATGCCTGGCTTCACACAAAACCTGTGGGAGCGAGCCTGCTCGCGATAGCGGTCTTGTTCATACGGGAATGGCGAATGTGATGCCGTCATCGCGAGCAGGCTCGCTCCAACAGGGTTCTGTGTGTTGGCCAATTTTTGAGCAAAAAAAAACGCCCCGAACCAGTCGGGGCGTTTTTATGTGCGGCGTAGGCGGGGTGTTATTTACCCTGCCAGCGCTGCAGTACCAAGGTCGCGTTGGTGCCACCGAAACCGAAGCTGTTGCTCATCACGGTGTTGAAGGCAACGTCTTCGCGAGTCTTGGTCAGGATCGGCATGTCTGCCACTTCCGGGTCCAGTTCGTCGATGTTGGCGGAACCCGCCATGAAGTTGCCTTCCATCATCAGCATGCAGTAGATCGCTTCGTGAACGCCGGCGGCGCCCAGGGAGTGACCCGACAGGCTCTTGGTGGAGCTGATGGCCGGGGCCTTGTCGCCAAACACTTCACGCACACCTTTCATTTCCGCAACGTCGCCGACCGGAGTCGAAGTGCCGTGGGTGTTCAGGTAGTCGATCGGTGCGTCAACGGTGGACATGGCCATCTGCATGCAGCGGATGGCGCCTTCGCCGCTTGGGGCGACCATGTCGTAGCCGTCGGAAGTCGCGCCGTAGCCAACGATTTCCGCGTAGATCTTCGCGCCGCGGGCCAGAGCGTGTTCCAGCTCTTCGACCACGACCATGCCGCCGCCGCCGGCGATGACAAAACCGTCACGCTTGGCGTCGTAGGCACGGGAAGCTTTTTCCGGGGTTTCGTTGTACTGGCTGGACAGTGCGCCCATGGCGTCGAACAGGAACGACTGGCTCCAATGCTCTTCTTCACCGCCGCCGGCGAACACGATGTCCTGCTTGCCCATCTGGATCTGTTCCATGGCGGTACCGATGCAGTGAGCACTGGTGGCGCAGGCAGAAGCGATGGAGTAGTTCAGGCCCTTGATCTTGAACGGGGTGGCCAGGCACGCGGAAACAGTGCTGCTCATGGTCCGAGTTACACGGTATGGGCCAACGCGTTTCACGCCTTTCTCGCGCAGGATGTCCAGCGCTTCCATCTGGTTCAGCGTGGAGGCGCCACCGGAACCGGCGATCAGGCCGGTACGCGGGTTGGAGACTTGCTCATCGGTCAGACCGGAGTCGGCGATGGCGTCTTTCATGGCCAGGTAGGCGTAAGCCGCCGCATGGCCGACGAAGCGATAGATCTTGCGATCGATCAGCTCCTCGAGGGGAAGGTCAATGGAGCCGGAAACCTGGCTACGCAGACCCATTTCGGCATATTCCGGGTTGAACCGGATGCCAGGGCGACTTGCACGCAGGTTAGCGGAGACGGTCTCTTTGTCATTGCCCAGGCACGAAACGATGCCCAGACCAGTGATAACGACGCGGCGCATGCGGATAACCCTTAGAAGTTGTCAGTGGAGGTGAAAACGCCGACCCGAAGGCCTTCGGCGGTGTAGATCTCGCGACCGTCGACAGTCACCGAACCATCGGCGATGGCCAGGTTCAGCTTGCCTTTGAGGACGCGCTTGATATGAATGTTATAGGTCACTTTCTTCGCGGTCGGCAGAACCTGACCAAAGAACTTCACTTCGCCCGAACCCAGGGCGCGGCCGCGGCCTGGCAGGCCTTGCCAGCCGAGGAAGAAGCCGACCAGTTGCCACATGGCGTCGAGGCCGAGGCAGCCTGGCATCACCGGGTCACCTTCGAAGTGACAGGCGAAAAACCACAGATCCGGAGTGATATCCAGCTCGGCGACCAATTCACCTTTGCCGTACTTGCCGCCTTCTTCGCTGATCAGGGTGATGCGGTCCACCATCAGCATGTTCGGGGCGGGCAGTTGCGCGTTACCCGGGCCGAACAGCTCACCGCGACTGCAGCGCAGCAGGTCTTCCCGAGTAAAGGCGTTTTGTTTGGTCATGCGAGCTCCTCAATAGTCCCATGCGGCAGGTGGGGCAAATCTTCCCGGCCGATCGAAGCGTTCATGCCTCGAGTCAGCAGCCTACTCATAGACTATTGCGTTGTGGTGAAAGTCACAGCACCAAGGACATGAATGTACACTTGTGCACTGAAATTTTTATTCAAGCCCCTTTTCGGGCCTGTTCGGGTGCCTAAGACTGCCGCACTTTCGCCTTTCACGCCAGTCGCAGATGGTCGAAAGGCCTGCACTACTGCACCCATCGCTGCAGAATTTGCTGCAAATCCGTGCGTTTGAACGGCTTGGCCAGGTAATCGTTCATTCCCGCTGATAGACAGGCTTCACGGTCGCCCTGCAAGGCGTTGGCGGTCAGCGCAATGATCGGAAGGTCGGTGCAACCGGGCAGTTGGCGAATCTGTCGGGTGGCTTCGTAGCCATCGATGATCGGCAGTCGGCAATCCATGAGAATGGCTTCGAAGATCAGGCTTTCGGCGCTGCGTACCGCCTGAGCGCCGTCGGTGGCGACGCTGACAGTAAAGCCCAGGCTGCGCAACATGGCTTCGACGACGGTCTGGTTGACCGGATTGTCCTCGACCAGCAGCACATTGCGGCCTTCGCCATCGCCACTGCCGGACTGCGCGCGTGGCGTGCGCACCGGCAGCGTCTGTTTATAGAGCGCCAGCGGGATTTCCAGGGTGAACGCCGAGCCGCGACCTTCCTCGCTCTGGGCGCGCAAGGTGCCGCCCATGCGTTCCGCCAGGGTGCGGGCAATCGGCAGTCCCAGTCCGGTGCCGCCGTAACGCCTTGAAATAGAACTGTCGGCTTGCTGAAACGCATTGAACATCAATTCCAGGCTTTCGGCCGGGATGCCAATTCCGCTGTCGCGCACAGTGCAGGTGAACCACAACAATTCGTGATCCAGCGACTGCCATTGCGGTTCGATGGTGACGCGGCCCTGTTCGGTGAACTTCAGCGCATTGCCCACCAGGTTCACCAGGATCTGCCGGATCCGCGTCGGGTCGCCCTGAACCTGCAACGCACGCATGTCTTCGGGGATCAGCAACGTCAGATCGAGCCCGCGTTGCAAGGCGCTGTGCTGGAACGACTGGGCGCAACTGCTGATCAAGTCCGCCAGATTGAACGGAATGTGTTCCAGCTCCAGTTCCGAACGCTCGATGCGCGAGAAGTCGAGAATGTCGTTGATGACTTTGAGCAGGTGTTCGGTGGACTCCGAAGCCAGCGCCGCGTACTCGACCTGCTCTTCGGTCATCTCGGTGGTTTCCAGCAATTGCAGCATACCGAGCACGCCATTCATCGGTGTGCGCAGTTCGTGGCTCATCATCGCCAGGAAATCGGATTTGGCGTTGTTGGCCTTTTCCGCTTCTTCGCGGGTCTGGATCAACTGCGCCATGGCCTGATGCTGTTCACGACTGGCCTGTTCGAGACCGCTGGCGAGGTTGTTGATGTGCTGCGAAAGCGCGCCCAGCTCGGTGTCGTCGACAATCGGCAGTGGCGTCTTGTAGTCACCGCTCTGGATCGCCTTGACCGCGTTGCCGATATCGCGGATCGGCTGCGACAGGCTGCCGGCCAGGCGTCGGGCGATCAGGAAGGTAAATAACAGAGCGAACAGCGCAAGGACGCCGGCCTTGAACAGGATTTCCTGTTGGCGCTTGTTGAAGGCGTCATTCGACAGACCGACGATCACCCGCCCCAGATAATCCTCGGCGGGGGCGGTGCTGGCGGCGTTGGCGCCCTGGAAGAAGTCATTGTGCAGCGCGATCCGTTGCAAGCGCACCGGCGCCTGGAACACTTCGACCTGTTGCGAGCGGGTGTGGGTTTCCGACGGGTGCTCGACGTACACCAGAATCCGGTTGGCGCTGTCCTGCACTTCCAGAAAGCGCACATTGGGCGTGGCCAGGGTGGCCTTGAGCAGACTTTCGAGCACCTCGTTGTTACCCGAAATCACCCCGTATTCGGCGGCCGGCGCCAGTTGGTTGGCAATCAGTTGACCGGTGTGGTTGAGCTCCTGACGCAAGTCCTGGATCCGCACGAAGGTGAAGAAGCTGATCAGCAGCAAGGTCAGCAGCAGGGCAGGGCCGAGGCTGATGATCTGGGTGCGGGTATTGATGTCCCAGCGACGATGGAAAGTCATGGGCGGCTTTCTCCTTCGGCCAACTGTGTTGCGACCAACGCTTCATTGATCTGTTCAATGCCTAATGAACGAGCCACTTGAGGGTTACTCAAGACTTTGAAGCGATTGGCATAATGCGTGCGTGGCCAGGTGGCCGGTGGCTGGTCGAGCAGTTCGTCGAGAATCGCCAGCCAGTCACTCTGGTCGCTGTAGCTGCTGGCCAGGCTTCCGGCCTTGACGAAGCCGGCGTTCGGGCCGATCAGCGCGGTTTGCCGTGCGTAGCTGCTGAGCAGCAGGTTTTTTGCGGTTTTGGGGTTATACAGGTCGGGATCATCGAGGCCCAGCAACACGTCGCTGTTTTTCAGCAAGGCTTGCAAGGGGCGGCTGTCATTAGTGTTGTCCCAGCGTTCGGTGACAATTTCGAGGCCAAGCGGTTGAGCCGCCTGGCGCAGTTCATTCAGAAGAAACTCGCTATGGTTGTCGTACAGCACGCCGATTCGTCTGGCCTGGGGCAGCAGGATTTGGGCCAGGCGCAGTTGCCGATCAGGCGGCGGATCACTCCAGAGCAGACTTAAACGGGCTGGCAGGGCAGTGCCCAGGCGTTGACGGGCTTGCAGACGACTGATGCGCAGCACCAGCGTCGCCGGACCCTGGGGCTCTTGCAGGCGCCAGTCGAGGCTGGGCAGATCCAGCAGGATCAAACGAATGCCGGTCGGCAATTTGCTCGGTGCCGGCAGACCGGCCAATGGCTGGAAGCGCACCGTGTCGCCAGGGCGCAATTCCCCGAGGACCGTCGCGAACGCCTGCATGCCGGGGCTGTCGTCGGCACCGGTCAGCAGAATGTCCTCGGCGCTGACCGACAGGCTCACCAGCCCACCGGCAAACACCAGGCACAACCCGGCCAACAGGCGGCCAAGGATTGGCGTCTTGCGCGACGGACACCGCGGCATCTAGAACACCAGCTCCGCGCTGAAGTACATCACCCGTCGCTGGTCGTAGTTGTTATCGACGAACGTGATGGGTTGATTGTCGAGACGTTGCTGGAGCACACCGGCCAGTTCCAGGCTGGCCTTGCCCAGGCCGATGCGTTTGGCGATGCGTGTGTCGACCCGTTCGAAGCGATAGCCGTTGAGCGCGTCGTCACCATAATAGAAGAGTGCGCTGTTCCAGCCGTGGCCCCAGTTGCGCAGCCAGCCGGCGGAGCCACTGTTGCGCGCGGTCTGTTGCGCATCCAGCGGATTGCTCGCCTGGGCATCGACGCAGGCGTAGGTCAGGCGCAGTCGGTCGGCACTGCCGAGGTGCCAGTCGAGCTGGGTTTCCGCCCCGGTGAAGCGCGAGCTGTTGGCGTTGCTGGCGATGTACTGATTGTTGCGCAACGGCTCGCTGATCATGCCGGTGATCTCGTCGTGGAACACCTTCACGTCCACCGCCAGTCCCCACTCGGCGAAGAAGCCGTTGTAGCCCAGTTCTCTGGAGCGCATGTGTTCCTGCTCAAGGTTGCCGGGGCCGCGGGTCCTGACGAAGTAACGGGCGCTGTTCTGGCCATAGGCGGCGGGTTGCAGGTTGGTCACCCGGTAACTCCAGTTGACGTTGTTCTCGAACATGTCCGGTGAACGAATGGCTTCCGAATACACCGCGCGCAAACCGTGGCGCGGAGTGATCAGGTAGTTGACCGCCACCCGCGGGGTCAGCGAACTGCCGGTCAATTGCGTGTCTTCGAACATCGCACCGCCCTGCAACAACCAGTGTTCGGTCGCTCGCCACTCGAGTTGGCCGAATGCGCGCCACGTAGTGTCGTCGAGCGTGCCATTGAAATAGGTCTCGGAATCGGCCCGGTCGTAACGATAGTTCAGGCCGCTGACCAGTCGCAGACTGTCGGACAGGCTGAGGGTGTCTTGCAGCTCGAGGTCGTAGCGCGATTCACGGGTGCTTTGGTCAATGTCGCCGCACAGGGTTCGCCGGGCGCCGTTTCGCCACTGGTCCAGCACTTGATTGGCCAGGGCTTGCTCCGCCGCCGTGCCGGTCGGTGCGCCGGGACCGAGGTAGCGCTCGATGTTGCGTGCCAGGCGTTCGGTGTAATTCGGGTTGAGCTGCCAGAGCTCGGTCAGTTCGGGGCTGAACGAGACTTCGGCGTCGCAGGCGCGCCAGGTTTGCTGCCGATCCCAGTGCTGGGCCGAGCCTTGAATATAAAGACTGTGATCGGGATTGAGGTCTAGGTTCCAGCGCAAGGAGCCGGCGTAGTCTTTGGCAACGACGTCGGAATTGTTCCCGGCGGCGGTAATCCCCGAGAACACCGGGCGGTAGGTATAAGGCCGCTGATTGCTCCCGTCCTTGGCATTTAACTGCCAGTCGATGCTTTGCTGTTCGTTGAGTGTCTGGCTGACGGCGAGGTTGAAGCGGTTCAGGCGACGGCTGTCGCGATAATCGGCGCCTTTGCGGTCTGAGTCGAAGCCATCGTCCTGCTGGCCGGATAACGAAAGGCGCATGTCGCCACCGTCCCAACCCACGCCCTGACTGGCGTAAAAATCGTCGATACCGCGCTGACCGCGGGTGACCTTCAACCGCGTGCCGTGGCTGTCGGCCGGATTGCGGGTGATGATATTGACCACCGCCATCAGCGCATTGGCGCCATAGCTGACGGTGTTCGGGCCGCGGAAGACTTCGATGCGCTCGATGTCTTCCATGGCCACCGGAATGTCACTCCAGTCCACTGTGGCCAGGCCGGCGCGATACACCGAACGGCCATCGATCAGCACCTGCATGCGCCGCGCTTCGCTGGCGTTGGTGCCGTGGTAATTCACGGCGGCCTGATTGCCGGTGATGTTGCCGACCATCATTCCTGGCACCAGGCGTAGCAACTCGCTGATGTCCCGGGCGCCGCTGGCGTTGATCAGTTCGCTGTCGATCACCGTCATGCTCCCCGGCACCGCGGCTGGCGACTGTTTCAGGCGCGTAGCCGTCAGTACCTGCGGCAGTGGCTCACTGTCGAGAAACAGGTCGTCGGCCAGCAATGGCGGGCTGACGATCAGCGCCAGAAGCAGCGGCGAGTGGGGTGAAGCAGAGCCAAACGACACAACACATCCTTGATAGCAATTTCACTGGCGCGCATGTTAACCGAGCCGGTCGACTTTTCCAGTCACGATGACGGCATTTTCCTCGGATTTATTGGTCTTCTTCAGACAAGTGCCGGTAATTGACGCGGGGGCTGGCCGCCACTGGGCCGCTCCGTATAATGCCGGCATCGCCACTGGTATGGATTAACGGATTGCATATGACTGAACAGCGCCCGATTGCGGTCCTGGGAGGCGGAAGTTTTGGTACCGCCGTGGCTAACCTGCTGGCCGAGAACGGGCATCAGGTCCGGCAGTGGATGCGTGACCCTGAACAGGCAGAAGCCATTCGGGTCAATCGCGAAAACCCGCGTTACCTCAAAGGCATCAAGATTCTCCCCGGAGTGGAAGCGGTCACTGACCTGCAAGCCACGCTGGACGCTTGCGACCTGTGCTTCGTTGCGCTGCCGTCCAGCGCACTGCGCTCGGTACTGGCCCCGCACGCCGAACGCTTGAGCGGCAAGCTGCTGGTCAGCCTGACCAAGGGCATCGAAGCCCACACGTTTAAACTGATGAGCGAGATCCTCGAAGAGATCGCCCCGCAAGCGCGCATCGGCGTGCTGTCAGGGCCGAACCTGGCCCGTGAAATCGCCGAGCACGCACTGACCGCCACTGTGGTCGCCAGCGAAGACGAAGAACTCTGCCAACGGGTTCAGGAAGCGCTGCACGGCCGCACCTTTCGCGTTTACGCCAGCGCCGATCGCTTCGGCGTGGAGTTGGGCGGGGCGCTGAAAAACGTCTACGCGATCATCGCCGGCATGGCGGTGGCGCTGGGCATGGGCGAAAACACCAAGAGCATGCTGATTACCCGGGCGCTGGCGGAAATGACCCGCTTTGCGGTGAATCAGGGTGCCAACCCGATGACGTTCCTGGGGCTCGCGGGCGTGGGCGATTTGATCGTGACCTGTTCGTCGCCGAAAAGCCGCAATTACCAGGTCGGATTCGCCCTTGGTCAAGGTTTGAGCCTGGAAGATGCGGTAACGCGCCTGGGCGAAGTCGCGGAAGGCGTGAATACCTTGAAAGTGCTCAAGGCCAAGGCCCATGAAGTGGGCGTTTACATGCCGCTGGTCGCCGGGCTGCACGCGATTCTGTTCGAAGGGCGCACGCTGAATCAGGTGATTGAATTGTTGATGCGCGGCGAACCGAAAACCGACGTCGACTTTATTTCCACCAGTGGTTTCAACTGATTCATCAGGGAGAGCGAGACATGAACGAGCCGAAAACAGAAGCCCAATACGAATCCATCCTGCTGCGGGTGTTGTGGATGATTGTCTTCCTGCTGGTCTGGCAGGTGGCGCAATTCATCCTCGGCGCCGTGGTGCTGGTGCAACTGGTCTATCGTTTGTTTTATGGCGCCCCGAGCGCCAGCCTGATGAATTTCGGCGACAGCCTGAGCCAGTTCCTGGCGCAGATCGGTCGTTTCGGCACGTTCCACAGCGACCAGAAACCCTGGCCGTTCGCCGACTGGCCGACGCCGCGTACGCCGGAGGGTGAAGCGCCACACGTCGTGGCACCTGCGCCGCATCCGGCCCGAGATGAGGAACCCAAGCTATGAAACTCTGGGTATTGCGTCATGGTGAGGCCGAGCCACATGGCAAAGGTCCTGATTCCGAGCGGGCATTGACCGACCACGGCCGTAAAGAAGTGTTGCGCACCGCCGCCGAGTTGGCCGGCAAGCCGCTGACCGCGATCTATGCCAGTCCATACCTGCGAGCGCAGGAGACTGCAGAAATCGTGCGTACAGCGTTGAATTTCGCGCCGGAGATTCGCACCGTCGATTGGCTGACTCCCGATAGCCGCCCGCAAGCAGTGGCTGAACAGTTGGTGTCTGTAGATCACGCGCTGCTGGTCAGTCACAACCCGCTGGTAGGGAATTTGCTGGGCTATCTGCAACACGGTCATGTGCAAGATCCGGAAAGGGTTGCCACCGCCGGTCTCGCCGAGCTGGAAGGGGATTCGCCACAGGCCGGGGCGATGAAGCTCAACAGCATCAAGCACCCGTAGCGGCAGGCAGAAGAGGTTTCTGCGGCGAGGGAGCAAGCTCCCTCGGGGTCGCGCCGTTTGTTTGTTTCTTTGTGTGAAATAGTCAACCAAGCAACCGCTTGGTTGACTACGCTTGCTCCAGAACAAAAAACACAGGAGCGAGTCGCATGTCTGCTGCTTTTCGTTTGCCGCTGGACGTTTTTTACGAACGTGAGGCCCGTCATCCCCGTCAGCGCTTTCTGGTTCAACCGGTGGGTGGAGGCCAGGTCGAAACCCTGACCTGGGAAGACGTCGGTCACCAGGCCCGTTGCGCCGCGCACTGGCTGCGCGCGCGGGAATTGCCGCAAGGCAGCCACATCGCCCTGATCTCGAAAAACTGTGCGCACTGGATCATCGCCGACCTGGCGATCTGGATGGCCGGGCACGTCTCGGTGCCGTTGTACCCGAACCTCACCGCCGAATCCGTCGCGCAAGTCCTCGAACACTCCGAAGCGGCGCTGGCGTTTATCGGCAAACTCGATGACTGGCCCGGCATGTCCCGCGGCGTCAGCCCCGACCTGCCGACCATCAGCCTGCCACTGCATCCGCCGGGCAGCTTCGATTTCAGCTGGGCCGACCTGCAAGCCTGTTCACCGATCCAGGACAACCCGACACCTGCCGCCGACCAACTGGCGACCATCATTTACACCTCCGGCACCACCGGCATGCCCAAAGGCGTGATGCACAGCTTTGGCAATCTGGGCTTCGCCACCACCCGCGGCACGCAGTTGTTCGGCCTCAATGAGTCGGATCGGCTGCTGTCGTACCTGCCGCTGTGCCATGTGGCCGAGCGAATGTTCGTTGAACTGGCCTCGATCTATACCGGGCAAACCGTGTTCTTCGCCGAGAGCCTCGATACGTTTCTGACCGATTTGCGGCGCGCGCGGCCCACTGCGTTGTTCGGTGTGCCACGCATCTGGACCAAGTTCCAGATGGGCGTGTACAGCAAGATCCCGGCGAAACGCCTCGAGTTCCTGCTCGGACTGCCCCTCATCGGCAAGCGGGTAGGGCACAAAGTGCTCGTGGGGCTTGGGCTGGACGCCTTGCGCGTCGCGCTGTCCGGCGCGGCACCGGTGCCGCAGACCTTGTTGCTGTGGTATCGAAAGCTCGGGCTGGACGTTCTGGAGGTGTACGGCATGACCGAAAGCTGCGGTTATTCCCACATCGGCCGGCCCGGCGAAAACAAGCCTGGCTGGATTGGCAAGCCTTGCCCAGAGGTTGAAGTGCGGATCGCCGAATCGGGCGAGGTCATGGTGCGCAGCGGCGCGACCATGCTCGGGTATTTCAAGGAACCGGAAAAAACCGCCGACACGATTACGGCGGACGGCTTCCTGCGGACCGGTGACAAGGGCGAGCAAGACGCCGAAGGCAACCTGCGCCTGACTGGACGGCTGAAGGAGATTTTCAAGACCAGCAAAGGCAAATACGTGGCCCCGGCACCGATTGAAAACCGCCTGGCAGTCCATTCTCGGATCGAACAGGTGTGCGTGGTCGGCGACGGTTTGAGCGCGCCGCTGGGACTGTGCGTGCTCTCGGCGATGGGGCAGCAGGACGCGGACGGAAGCGCGCGCGCCGGTCTGCATTCAAGCCTGGAAAAACTGCTGGAGGAGGTCAACCACGCGCTCGACAAGCATGAGCGCCTGCACCGTCTTGTGATCGTCAAAGACAGCTGGGGCGTGGAAAACGGCTTCCTGACGCCAACCCTGAAGATCAAGCGCAACGTGATCGAAGCGGCTTACGGTACCCGGTTCGAAGAATGGAGCGAGCGCAGCGAAGCGGTGCTGTGGCAGGATTGAACCACCAATAAAACCAACAAAGGATGTCAGCAATGAGTTTGTGGCGTACCACTCCCAACATCGAGCAGTTGAACGCAATCCAGAAAAACACCATTGGCGAAGTGCTGGATATCCGCTTCGAAGCCTTCGATGAAGAGTCGCTGACGGCGAGCATGGTCATCGACCACCGTACCCACCAGCCTTACGGCCTGCTGCACGGCGGGGCCTCGGTGGTGCTGGCTGAAACCGTCGGCTCCATGGCCAGCTATCTGTGCATCGACGCGAGCAAGTTTTACTGCGTGGGCCTGGAAATCAACGCCAACCATTTGCGTGGGCTGCGCAGCGGGCGGGTGACTGCGGTGGCCAAGCCGATTCACATCGGGCGCACCACGCATGTCTGGGATATACGGCTGACCAGCGATGAGGGCAAGGCCAGTTGTGTGTCGCGGTTGACCATGGCGGTGGTGGCGTTGGGGGACACGCCGCCAGGAAAATAACCTGCGGATCCACACGGGATGGGCTGGTCATTAACTCGACGAGCCTCTGTGTCTGATCGTCATGGGAATGTCATGGCCGTTGGGCAGATCGGGATGGTAGCTCTCACCGATCGCCGGGGTGAAGTTGTCCAGAGTGAAGTCACCGTCACCAATTTGGAACAGTTCAGCGGTGCCGCGCTGCACATGCTGACCTAGCAATGTTCGAACGGTGGTATACGCGCTCAAGGTGCTCTGCAACCCCATAGTGAGGTTGGGGTTCGTTATAGAATCAGTCAGCGGTGATGATAAGTACGTCAGCGAAGCTGTAACACTCGTTGCGGCTGTACGGGTAAAGAGTCCGTACATCAACTCCCAAAGCCTTGGCACTTGCAGTCGATTTGTTCCCCGGGTATAGGTTCCGCCCAAAAACGCATTGATTGTGATGGTGGAAGCTGCGTCGATACCTTCGACGGTAGCACTGATGAACAGTCCTACCACGGCCGACGTTTCGGCTCGAGCTGCTCCTGTGCCGAACAGTGCGGATCCATAAACCAATGCACGGAAAAACGCGCTAAGTGCGGAGGGTGGCAACGTCACTCGCGGGCCCAGTTCCGCGTTCGTTCTCTGGGCAGCCTCTCTCGTGAGGTTCCCCGATGCAGAAGTAATGAAAGCGATTGCGGTCGTGTTCAATTCGCCCGGATCACTCCAATATGCATAAAGAGGGATAGCGCCTCCAAACACTGCTCCCACCAACCCTCCCAGGCCTGCTGCCACCCGTTGAGTGGTTCGATTGTTTGTGTAACGGGACGCCATTTGGCTTCCTGCCCCCATCCCCATGGATCCCCAAGCCATCGCTCCTACACCGGTGCCCAGCACCGTCATGGCGAGGTTGACACCAGGATCGACACTTCGGCCATCCGAGCCCTCCGTTTCACTGCTCGCCAATTCAGCAATTCCCATTGCCGTTCCCCATCGAACAAAACCGCCAACAAGAGAGGCTGAAAAATCTCGTCCGAACGATGCCGCTGCTGCGCCAGTCACCTGATTTGACGTGATCAATCCTTGAAGATCGACGTGCCCCACCGGATTGCCATGGACCATGGCGAACAGGTTCAACCCATCGACGACACCACTCGGATCCGCATTCAGCCACCGCTGGCACCACGGCACGTAATAACGATACCCGTAGTAATACAGCCCTGTGGCATCCCGTTGCTGCCCCGAATAACGAATCGTTTTATAACTGGCTTCCAGCTTGTTCCTCCCGGCCCACCAGCAGGTTCCGCCGAAGGGATAGTAGCTTTCCCATGCAATCAGTCTGGCGGCTCCATCCACCTCGACGGTGCTGGAGTTCAAATGATCGGTGAAATTGTAGCGATGCTGATGCTGGGGAATATCTGATGCTGGTCGTTTCTCCCAATGAAGCACCTGCACCGTGCCGCGCCCGGCCTTGACCGTGATGACGTGGAGAATTTCGTCAGGGGACGTACGAATTTCCAGACCCGGCAGGTAGCGGGTTTCGTGCGTACGGGTCAATGTGCCGGTGTAGGCCTGGCGGATTTTGCGCAGGCGTTGGCCGCTGCCGTCGTAGAGGTAAAACTCGATGTCGTCTGGCTCATCCTCACGCACCACTTGGTCTACCTGGCGCAACCGATTGCCCGGATCCCAACGCAGACCTTGTCCCGGTTGAAGACTGGTGCGGTTGCCGTTGACGTCATAACCGGCGGCAATCTCGTTCTCGTCGGGCAGCTCGCCATTGGCTTTTTGCGGCAGATTGCGATTATTGGAACGGGCGATGGCCGTGCGTTCGGTACGGTTTCCACTGTCCGCCTGATGCTGCATGACCTCCAGGTTGCCGGCCTTGTCGTAGGAGTAGAGGCGTGTGTAGTTTTCCAGTTGCCCCGGATCCGGAACGGGCTGGAAGGCCGGTAATTGCGGCCCGCCTGGGGCGTTGCGAAGCTGCCGGCCGCTGGCTTCTATCAGTCGATAGAGACTGTCGTAGCGGTAGCGATCAGTGGGTTCGATTCGCTGGTTGCGGTGATAGTGAATCAGATTGGCAGCATCCGTCAGACAAACAATATTGCCCACCGCGTCATACTCGTAGGTCACCTGTTGCAGGGCTGGCTGGCCCTCCACGTATGCTTTCAGCCGGTCAAGTCGGCCATCTTCGTGCCGAAACGTCGCGCACGAAATGACACCGTTTCCTGCGCGTTGGTGTTCGACCAGGCCGAAGGCGTTGTACTGGATGTCGCTGACCAGCGTATTTTCTTTGGTCTGCCCGGTCAGCGTGAGGCGGATTTCCTTCAGCTCGCCGGCGCAGTTCTGACTGGATGCCTGAACATTGCCTTTCGCATCGGTCTGCCTGACCGGCTCGCCTGCCGCATTGCAGTGAATGCGGGTGACAGCGGATTCATCCTCAAGAAAAGCATCGCACTCGTCCTCGGTTTCGGGCCAGTCCACGGACCATAGCGGATCGTCGACAAACGTACGGCTGTGTACCAGCGGCGTGCCGGCGAGGCCGAATTCAATGAAGCGCAAAGAACCTGCGGTGTCGTCCTGTCGAATCAACTGACCGCGCCGGTTATGTGATTCATCGGCGCTGTTGTCGGCATAGGCATACCTCGCGATGCAACGTTGTGGTCCACCGTGGGCGCTTTCAAATGCGGCGATTGGCCGACGTTGCCCGTCGTAACGCACCTGGCTTTGACTGAGCTTCTGATCCCAACCCTCAACGCCTTGCCCATCTTCGCCGAGCAATCCCAGACGCCATCCAGCATCACCGTTTTCGGACAGCAGCACGGCCCCCGACAAACTGACCACATTGAGTTGATTGGCTGCCGACCGGCCTTCCAGGTGCAAGAGAAACAGCCGTGGATCGCGGCTTAGTACTGCACGCCCGGCAACGCTGTGGATCTGCTGGGTGATGCAGCTTTCCGGCGCTTGCGCACCGTCGCGCCGGTGATACGCCACTTCGCGCACGCCCAGTCTCCGAGCGTCGATCACTTCGATGGCGGGTGTGTTTGCATGAGTCATGGCGGGCGTTGTCTGAGGTTTGGCGATTCCGTTTTTATCCTCGTCATGGGGCCCGATAGTCAACTGTCAGAAATAACAGGTACAGGCAAGAACAGGGGTTATAGGCATGGCGCGACTGTCATCATTCCTGGCAGTTACAGTCATTGCGGATCCCGGCGGGCTTGCGGACAATCGAGCTCTGTTTTCGTTGATGGATCGGCCGGTATGTCGCAGCAGATATTTTTCGCCCACGCCAATGGCTTTCCCTCGGGAACCTACGGCAAGTTGTTCACGGCGTTGGCGCCTGAGTATCAGGTCGCGCACTTGCAGCAGCACGCCCACGACCCGCGTTTCCCGGCGGACGACAACTGGAGCAACCTGGTGGACGAGCTGATTCATCACCTGGAGCAGCAGCCGGAACCGGTGTGGGGGGTGGGCCATTCCTTTGGTGGCGTGCTGCACCTGCACGCGGCGTTGCGTTGCCCCGAACTGTATCGTGGCGTGGTGATGCTCGATTCGCCGGTGCTGACCCGTGCCGATCAATGGGTCATCCGTGCCGCCAAGCGCTTCGGTTTTATCGACCGCCTGACCCCGGCCGGTCGGACGTTGGGGCGGCGGGAAGAGTTCACCGATCTGGAAGCTGCCCGATTGTATTTCGCTGGAAAAACCCTGTTTCGCAGCTTCGACCCGGAATGTTTCGACGCTTACCTGCAACACGGTCTGCACAAGGTTGGCGACAAACTGCGCCTGCGTTTCGACCCTGCCACGGAAATCAGCATCTACCGTGGCGTGCCCCACACCAGCCCCGGCCGGGCACGGCAGCTGAAAGTGCCACTGGCGGTGGTGCGTGGCCACAAGAGTCGGGTTGTGATGCGCCATCACGCCAGTTCCGTCGGGCGCATGCCGTTGGGCGAATCCCTGACCATGCCCGGCGGGCACATGTTTCCCCTCGAACGCCCACAGGACACCGCCACGCTGCTGAAAAACCTGTTCAGCCGCTGGGAAGGTCGCCGGCAGCAGGATCACGCATGAGTCATGTCGTTGAAGAAGTCCGCCTGAGCCTGCCGCACATCGAGCTGGCAGCGCACCTGTTTGGCCCCGAAGACGGCTTGCCGGTGATTGCCTTGCACGGCTGGCTGGACAACGCCAACAGCTTTGCCCGGTTGGCGCCGAAGCTCAAAGGGCTGCGCATCATTGCGCTGGACATGGCCGGTCACGGTCATTCCGGGCATCGGCCGCCCGGCGCCGGTTATGCAATGTGGGACTACGCCCACGACGTGCTGCAAGTCGCCGAACAGCTTGGCTTGAAGCGTTTTGCGCTGATGGGGCACTCCATGGGCGCAATCGCTTCGTTGATCATCGCCGGTTCGCTACCGGAACGTGTCACCCATCTGGCCTTGATAGACGGCATCATTCCTCCTACAGACAAAGGCGAAAATGCAGCCGAGCGCATGGGCATGGCCCTGCAAGCGCAACTGGATCTGCGGGAAAAACGCAAACCGGTCTACAACACCCTCGACCGCGCCATCGAAGCGCGCATGAAAGGGCTGGTCGCCGTCAGCCGCGAAGCCGCCGAACTGCTGGCCCAGCGTGGCTTGATGCCAGTGCCGGGCGGCTACACCTGGCGGACCGACAACCGTCTGACGCTGCCGTCGCCGCTGCGTCTGACCACTGAACAGGCCATGGCCTTCGTCCAGCGGGTCAGCTGTCCTGCGCTGCTGGTCGTCGCGGGTGACGGCATGCTCGCCAAACATCCCGAGCTGCTGGAGCGTCTACCCTTTAGCCATGAACAGCTGCCTGGCGGTCATCATTTGCACCTGAATGACGAATCCGGTGCCGACCTTGTCGCAGACTGTTTCAATCGGTTCTTCGCCGTTCCTTGACTTGCGCCGGGCAACTGTCGAGGCTGGGCGGGTTGAAATGGGAGACAACCATGATAGATCTCTACACCGCTGCGACCCCGAATGGCCACAAGGTCTCTATCGTGCTCGAGGAACTCGGCCTGCCCTACACGGTGCACGCCTTGAGTTTCGACAAGAAGGAACAGAAGTCCGCGGACTTCCTCAAGATCAACCCCAATGGGCGCATCCCGGCGATTGTCGACCGCGCCAACGGCGATTTTGCCGTGTTCGAATCCGGCGCGATCCTGATCTACCTCGCTGAAATGACCGGCAAACTGCTGCCTCTGGACCCCAAGGGGCGTTCGGTGGTGCTGCAGTGGCTGATGTTCCAGATGGGGGGAATCGGCCCGATGCAGGGTCAGGCCAACGTGTTTTTCCGTTACTTTCCGGAGAAACTCCAGGGCGCCATCGACCGCTATCAGCATGAAACCCGTCGCCTGTATGAAGTGCTCGACACGCGCCTGCAAGACGTGGAATTTCTGGCTGGTGATTACAGCATTGCCGACATCGCCACTTATCCATGGGTGCGCGGCCACGAGTGGTCAGGTGTCGCCGTGGACGGCTTGACGGCCCTGCAGGGCTGGATGGCGACTATGGAAGCGCGTCCGGCGGTGCAGCGAGGTTTGCTCGTTCCCGAACGCATCGACGATGCCAGCGTCATCAAGGGTGCCCAGGCCATGCTGATCCGATGAGTTTATCCATGCGTTCAATCAGTCTGCTGGCGCTGTGTTGTTTCAGTCCTCTGGTGTTTGCCGCCGATGTGCCGGGCAGTCAGGACCTGCCGATCGTGCCGCGGGTGACCGATTCGCAGATCGTCGACTATCGCCCGGCGGTCGAACTCGAGCGGATCTATCCGCTCGGTTCAATCCGCAAGATCAGCGGCCAGCTGCGTTTCGACGGCCAGGTCAGCGCCCGCGGGCAAACCACTTCGGTGACCTACGAGTTGCCACCGGAGCATTCGTCAATCGAAGCGTTTACCATCGCTCGCGAAGCCTTGCAGAAGCAGGACGCGCAGTTGCTGTTCTGGTGCCAGGCCCGTGATTGCGGTGAAAGCAGCCTGTGGGCCAATGAAGTCTTCGGCAATGCCAAGCTCTATGGCGCTGATGATCAGCAGGCCTATCTGCTGTTGCGGTTGGCCGCGCCAAAGGACAACACCCTCGTGGCGCTGTACAGCATCACTCGCGGCAATCGCAAAGCCTATCTGCACGTCGAACAGTTCGACGCGGCTGCACCGCTGGGCGATCTGCTGCCAACCTCCGCAACGTTGTTGCGAGAGCTCAAAAGCACTGGTGAACTCGACTTTCCGAAATTGACCGATGCGCCTGACGAGACCTGGCTGCGCTTGCTCTCGCGCGGCCTGAACCTGGATACGACCCTGCGGGTCAGCGTTTCCGGACCCAATGCCGAAGCCTGGCGTCAGGCATTGATGAGCCAGGGCGTACGGTCGGCGCGAATGGAGACGGGCAGCGTCGAAGGCTCTGGCTTGCACATCGAGCTGTTGCGATAAGTTGTATCAGGCGAACGCGCTGGCCGCGTTCGCCTATTCTTTTGCGAACTGACATTTTTCGAGATTCGGATGATCAATAACGATCGGCTGTTGGTGCAGATCCTGCTCCTGGTGCTGTTTGGCGCGAGCCTCTGGGTGATGGCCCCGTTCTGGTCGGCCATGTTCTGGGGCGCGGTGCTGGCGTTCGCCAGTTGGCCGCTGATGCGTTTGCTGACCCATTGGCTCAAAGGTCGCGAATCCCTGGCGGCGGCATTGCTGACCCTGGGCTGGATGTTGGTGGTGGCGTTGCCGCTGGTGTGGCTGGGTTTCAACCTGGCAGACCATGTGCGAGACGCCACGGCGTTCATCAAGGATGTGCAAATGGATGGCTTGCCCGAGGCTCCGACCTGGCTGGGCAGTATTCCTCTTGTAGGCGAACGGCTGGTGGCGATCTGGAACAGCATCGATCAGCAAGGCGCGGCAATGATGGTGGCGCTCAAACCTTATCTGGGGCAGGTCGGTAACTGGCTGCTGGCGCGCAGTGCACAGATTGGCGGCGGCATTCTCGAGCTGACGCTGAGCATTGTGTTCGTGTTCTTTTTCTACCGGGACGGGCCGCGACTGGCGGCGTTTGTCCACAGCCTGCTGCAGCGGTTGATCGGGGATCGCGCCGGTTACTACATCGAATTGGTGGCGGGTACGGTGCAGCGGGTGGTGAATGGTGTGATCGGGACGGCGGCTGCCCAGGCGGTGCTGGCGTTGATCGGCTTCCTGATTGCCGGAGTGCCTGGCGCGCTGGTGCTTGGCATTGTCACCTTCATGCTCAGCCTGATTCCCATGGGGCCGCCGTTGGTGTGGATACCGGCGACCGCCTGGCTGGCCTGGAAGGGCGAGTACGGGATGGCAGTATTCCTCGGGATCTGGGGCACCTTCATCATCAGCGGGGTCGACAATGTGCTCAAGCCTTACCTGATCAGTCGCGGCGGGAATTTGCCGTTGGTGATCGTGCTGTTGGGGGTGTTTGGCGGGTTGATCGCTTTTGGCTTCATCGGCCTGTTTATCGGGCCGACGTTGTTGGCCGTGGCGTATAGCCTGTTGACCGACTGGAGCAAGAGTCAGGCGCGGGTGGAAGATCGCCGTCCTTAAGCCTTAAGCCTTAAGCCTTAAGCCTTAAGCCTTGAGTCGAGGCGAATGGCCCCTTCGCGGGCAAGCCCGCTTCCGCAAGGATCGAGGTGAACACATCATCTGTGAGCACTACGAAATCTGAGGGAGCGGGCTTGCCCGCGAAACTTTTGACTTTAAGTCGCCACGTTCAGGTACTTGCCCACCGTCGCCACCTTGTCGAGCGAGTACTGCTTGCTCAGGTTGGCGATCATTTTGTTCAGCGCTTCCGTCACGTTCGCCTGATCGGTGGAGCTGTCGCCATTTTTCTCGCGACCGGCCTGCAAGGCAGCGTTCAATTCGTCGCTGCTGACGCCGCCACTGCTGTCGCTATCCAAGACCTTGAACAACGCAGCACTGGTGTCGGTGCTTGTCGATGAGGTGCTGTCGCTGGCCTGCAACGCGCTGCTCAGTTCGTCACCGCTGATGGCGCCGTCGCCATCGGCGTCCAGAGCACTGACCAGCGCATCGGCCAGTTCGGTGGCCGGTGCCTGATCACGCGGCGGTGGCGGAGGAGGCGCCATCGCGGCTATTTCTTCGTTGCTCAGGCTGCCGCTGTCGTCACTGTCCAGGTCGGCGAAGTTTTTACTCAGGCTGACCAGCAAACCGTCATCGGACTTCTCCGACAGGGCGCTTTTGAGCTCGTCCTGATCCACCGAGCCATCGCTGTTGGTGTCGAGTTTGGCGAGCAGTTCTTTCTGGAATTGCTGGCTGCGGGCGCTGCTGGTAGTGGTGCTGGCGGTGCTGTTATAGCTCGTGTAGTTGCTGACGCTACCGATCATTGGGCTCACTCCCTGGAATGGAAAGCCGGCGGGTGCACCGGCTTATGCAGCGTCAGGGAGCAAGTTGTCGTGGGTATGTGGAGTTTGTACCGAGTGCTACACACAGGTCTGCGGCCAGACACAGACCCTGTGTCTGGCTCAGGTGCGAGGCAGACGGATAACCGCGGTCAAACCGCCACCTCGGGTTTCTTCCAGCGTCAATTGCCCACCCAGCCGTTCAGCCGCCTCGCGCGCAATGGTCATCCCCAGCCCGACACCACCGGAGTTGCGATTACGCGAACCTTCGAGGCGAAAGAAAGGTTCAAACACGGCTTCGCGTTTATCCGCGGCGATCCCCGGTCCATGGTCGATCACCCGAATCACCAGGTGTTCGCGATGGTCTTCAAGCGTGATCTGCGCCTGCCCGGCATAACGCAGGGCGTTGTCCAGCAAGTTGTTGATGCACGAGCGCAGGGCCATCGGCTGGACCTGCAACGGTGCGCAGTGGCCGTTGGCCTGGACATCAGAACCCTGGTCCTGGGCATTTTCGCTCAGGGATTCGACCAGCGCCTGCACGTCCATCCATTGCGGGGCCTCGCTGGTACGCTGTTCGTGCAGGTAGGTGAGGGTGGCGTCGAGCATGCTGATCATGTCGTCCAGATCCTGGCGCATCTGACCTTGCAGTTTGTTGTCGTCGATCTGTTCCAGTCGCAGCTTGAGCCGGGACAGCGGCGTGCGCAGGTCATGGGAGACCGCGCCGAGCATCCGCGAACGCTGCTGCATCTGTTCGATGATGCGTTTTTGCATCAGGTTGAAGGTGTAGGCCGCCTGCCGGGATTCCCGTGGGCCGGACTCGTCCAGCGGTGGGCTGTCGAGGTTTTCGCTCAGGCGCTCGGCGGCGTCGCTCAGGCGCTGGATCGGCCGACTCAGCAGTTTTGCGCCGTACCAGGCCGCAATGATCAGCGAAATCAGCTGGAATGTAAGTGGCACCAGCGGCCCGCCGAACCAGGGCCGCGGTGGCCGCTTGTCGAATCGCGGGTCCATCGGCGGGCGTTGTCCGTCAAGACCTTGGGAGAACTCCGGCGGTGGCGGCGGCGGAGGTGGGCCGTAATGATGAAACCAGGCAAACGCGAGCAGATGCGCCAGGATAATCGCCACCAGCAGCACGCCAAACAGGCGGCCGAACAGCGTATCGAAGCGCGCACGCATCAGCCGATGTCTCGGGCGTCGAACAGGTAACCCTCACCGCGAACGGTCTTGATCAACTGCGGGGCTTTCGGGTCGTCCCCGAGTTTCTGGCGCAGACGCGAGACCAGCAGGTCGATGCTGCGATCAAAGGCTTCGATCGAGCGACCACGCGCTGCATCCAGCAACTGTTCGCGACTGAGCACCCGGCGCGGCCGTTCGATGAACACCCACAGCAAGCGGAATTCGGCGTTGGACAGCGGAACCACCAGGCCATCCGCCGCGATCAATTGGCGCAGGACGCTGTTCAGGCGCCAGTTGTCGAAGCGAACGTTCGCACGCTGTTCGGTGCGGTCGTCGCGCACTCGCCGCAGAATGGTCTGAATCCGCGCGACCAGTTCTCGGGGTTCGAACGGCTTGGCCATGTAGTCGTCGGCGCCGAGTTCCAGGCCGATGATCCGGTCGGTGGGTTCGCAGCGTGCGGTGAGCATCAGGATCGGGATGTCCGATTCGGCGCGCAGCCAGCGGCACAGTGACAGACCGTCTTCACCGGGCAGCATCAGGTCAAGCACCACCACGTCGAAATGCTCGGCTTGCAGCGCCAGACGCATGGCGGCGCCATCGGTGACGCCGCTGGCGTGGATGTTGAACCGGGCCAGGTAGTCGATCATCAGTTCGCGGATCGGGACGTCATCGTCGACGATCAGCGCGCGAATGCTCCAGCGCTTGTCGTCGCCGGGCGCTTTTTGATCGTCGTTCAAGGGGGCTTGGGTGCTGTGCATGCGTGCGTTCATCTGCCAGGTAGGCTGCCAACCACAAAGATAGGCTGCGAGGTTGTGGCTTCAGCATAGGCGTCCGGCCCTGAGGCGGGAAGTGCTGTAAGGACGTGTTGCGGCTGCCGAGGGTAGCGGACAAGGGTGTTGCGGGCGTGTCGTGTGTGTATCGGTCTCGACACAATCGGCGAACGGGCTAGTCTTGGCTGAGCGCCGACGACGATTTACCGATCATCGGGTCCCGCAGCCGCGCTGGTTCCGCTACAATGCGCGCCGATTTCGTCCTGCCTGAGAGCCCGCACATGTCCGTCTGCCAGACTCCTATCATCGTCGCCCTGGATTTCCCCACCCGTGACGCCGCACTGAAGCTGGCCGATCAGTTGGACCCGAAACTGTGCCGGGTCAAAGTCGGCAAGGAACTGTTCACCAGCTGCGCGTCGGAAATCGTCGGCACCTTGCGCGACAAGGGTTTCGAAGTGTTCCTCGACCTCAAGTTCCACGACATCCCGAACACCACCGCCATGGCGGTAAAGGCTGCGGCGGAAATGGGCGTGTGGATGGTCAACGTCCATTGCTCCGGCGGTCTGCGCATGATGGCTGCCTGCCGTGAAGTGCTGGACCAGCGCAGCGGCCCGAAACCGCTGCTGATCGGCGTGACCGTGCTGACCAGCATGGAGCGTGAAGACCTGGCAGGCATTGGTCTGGACATCGAACCGCAGGAGCAGGTGCTGCGCCTGGCGGCACTCGCGGAAAAAGCCGGGATGGACGGTCTGGTGTGCTCGGCACTGGAAGCCCAGGCCTTGAAATCGGCTCACCCGTCGTTACAGCTGGTGACCCCGGGGATTCGTCCGGCGGGCAGCGCCCAGGACGATCAACGCCGCATCCTGACCCCGCGTCAGGCGCTGGATGCCGGTTCCGACTACCTGGTGATCGGCCGTCCGATCAGCCAGGCGGCGGATCCGGCCAAGGCGTTGGCAGACGTAGTGGCCGAAATCGCCTGACCAAACGCTGAAGATCCCATGTGGGAGCGAGCCTGCTCGCGATGAGGGAGTATCAGTCGACATCAATGTTGTCTGATATACCGCTATCGCCGAGCCGGTCTCGCTCCCACATTTTTTTGTGGACACTTCGGTAACTGCGTTAAACCTTCAGCACCAACTTCCCGAAGTTCTCTCCGCTGAACAATTTCATCAGCGTCTCCGGGAACGTCTCCAGCCCTTCAACAATGTCTTCCTTGCTCTTGAGCTGCCCCTTGGCCATCCAGCCGGCCATTTCCTGTCCGGCAGCGGCGAACTGCGCGGCATAGTCCATCACCACAAAGCCCTCCATCCGTGCGCGGTTCACCAACAGCGACAGGTAGTTGGCGGGCCCTTTGACCGCTTCCTTGTTGTTGTACTGGCTGATGGCGCCGCAAATCACCACCCGTGCCTTCATGTTCAGGCGACTCAGCACCGCATCGAGGATATCGCCGCCGACGTTATCGAAATAAACGTCGACGCCTTTCGGGCATTCACGCTTGAGGCCGGCGACGACATCTTCGTTCTTGTAATCGATGGCGCCGTCAAAACCCAGTTCGTCGATGAGGAACTTGCACTTGTCCGCGCCGCCCGCGATGCCGATCACACGGCAACCTTTGATCTTGGCAATCTGCCCGGCAATACTGCCCACCGCCCCGGCTGCACCGGACAGCACCACCGTGTCGCCTTCTTTTGGCGCACCGACATCGAGCAGGGCAAAGTAGGCGGTCATCCCGGTCATGCCCAGTGCGGACAGATAAACCGGGAGCGGTGCCAGTTTCGGATCGACCTTGTAGAAACCGCGCGGCTCGCCAAGGAAATAATCCTGCACCCCCAGGGCGCCATTGACATAGTCACCGACCGCAAAACCTGGATTGTTCGACGCCACGACTTTGCCTACGCCCAATGCGCGCATGACCTCGCCGATACCAACCGGCGGAATGTAGGACTTGCCTTCGTTCATCCAGCCACGCATGGCCGGGTCCAGGGACAAATATTCGTTTTTGACCAGGATCTGACCCGCGGCCGGCTCTCCGACCGGTACTTCCTGATAGGTGAACGTCTCGCGGGTAGCCGCGCCCACCGGACGTTTGGCAAGCAGGAACTGGCGATTGGTCTGGGTAGTCATGACAGGCACTCAAGATGAATGAAGTCTTGTTGATAGACCTTCATGGACCGCCCCGCAAGTTTGGCTGATGCGGCGAATGCACATCGATCCAGTGCAGTGATAGTCAGTGTGGCGGTTCTATCACTGCAACTCATGGGCGCCCAACCGGCCTTCTGATAGTGCTGCCGTGGCGGTAGCGCCTGTGGCTAGACTGGGCGCAAGCGAAACCCCGCATTCTTCTCTTCGAGGACAAAACAATGAGCATGACGTTTTCCGGCCAGGTCGCCGTCGTAACGGGCGCTGCCAATGGTATCGGTCGCGCGACCGCCCAGGCGTTCGCCGCCGAAGGGTTGAAAGTGGTGGTGGCCGACATGGATACGGCTGGTGGCGAGGGCACCGTGGCGCTGATTCGCACGGCAGGCGGCGAAGCGACCTTCGTGCGTTGCAACGTCACCGTGGAAAGCGATGTAAAAAATCTGATGGACGAGGTGGTGAGGTCCTACGGCCGTCTCGACTATGCCTTCAACAATGCCGGCATCGAGATTGAAAAAGGCAAACTGGCCGAAGGCACGGTCGACGAGTTCGACGCGATCATGGGCGTTAACGTCAAGGGCGTCTGGTTGTGCATGAAGTACCAGCTGCCGCTGTTGCTGGCACAAGGCGGTGGCGCAATCGTCAACACCGCTTCGGTCGCCGGCCTGGGCGCTGCGCCGAAGATGAGCATTTACGCCGCATCGAAACACGCAGTGATCGGCCTGACCAAATCGGCGGCCATCGAATACGCCAAAAAAAAAATCCGCGTGAATGCGGTGTGCCCGGCGGTCATCGACACCGACATGTTCCGCCGCGCCTATGAAGCCGACCCGAAGAAGGGCGAGTTCGCCAGCGCCATGCATCCGGTGGGTCGTATTGGCAAGGTTGAAGAGATCGCCAGTGCAGTGCTGTATCTGTGCAGCGATGGTGCTGCGTTTACGACCGGTCATTCGCTGGCAGTGGATGGGGGCGTTACCGCGTTCTGATTCGCGGCGGTTGTTGGTGGATATATCCTTTTCCGCAGTAACCGCGGCTATTGGTTGTGCCCTTACGGCAGGTCACTTGGAAACGCGCCCAGGAACCCAGCGCTCTTGCGCCTTTCGTTCGGTGCCTCGCTCTGGTCCTGCTCCGTGGGCCCGACGCCATCGGCCATCCATGGCCGGGGTGGCTACCGCCCGGCCTATTCCGCTGGCAAGCCAACTCCCACAGTGATTTTTGGCAGAAATGAAATGTGTGTTCACCGCCGATGATCTTGGTGGACTTCAGGTCGGCTACAAGGCCGCCTCGCTCTGTTTTTGATCTTGATCTGCCCCGTCGGAAGGCCGAGCGCAGGTTCTGCGCAGTGGGCAACCCGGCATGGATGCCGGGTTAGCCGCCCCCGGCCATGGATGGCCGATGGCGGCGGGCCCACGGAGCAGGACCGGAGCGAGGGCATGCCGAGCCTAGGCGAGGCACCGTACGTCAGGGGCGAGAGCGCTTGGTTACTTGGCGCTTTTCCAAGTAACCCGCCGTAAGGGCGGAACCAATAGCCGCCGTTACCGCAGCAATGGATATGTACCCCCCAACCCCAACCCAACCCCCGTTTTTTGCTCCGTGAAAGTGCCAGGCAATGTGTTTCAAATGGTTAGAACCACGAGTTTTGACGGCGTTGTCGCACAGCTCATCGAGCGCGCCTGTGATTAACTGATTCCGTCAAACGAACAGGAGTTTGCTTGCTCATGGAATTGAGAATCGATCGACAGGCCTTGGTGCCGGTCGTACAGCAAGTCGTCGACGCGTTAGCGTGCTGGCTGCGTCAGAGCGACATAGAACCGGGGACGCGTTTGCCGTCTGCACGGCAAATCGCGCGGACCAATTTACTCAGCCTGTCCAGCGTCGTTGAAGCGTGCGAGCGGCTGGTGGCTCAAGGGGTGCTGGCGTCGCGTCATGGCGCCGGATTCATTGTCGCTGCCCCCACGTTGGCCGCTGCGGATTCACCCTGGTTCGAGGGCGCGGAGTTGCAGCCATTCAACGCTGCGGGCGGGCTGAATCTGGGGGGGGGAGGGCTCCCCGAAAGCTGGCGCGAAACGGATGATCTGACTTATGCAATCCGGGAGGTCAGCCGTACCGACATGGCTGGTCTGTTCAATTACAGCTCGCCGCTGGGGCTGCTTGCGTTGCGTCAACAAATCATCAAACGCTTGAGCCCGCTGGATATCGACGCAGAAGAAAACCGGATCATGACGACAGCAGGGGCCAGTCAGGGGCTCGACCTGATCGTGCGTACCTTGCTCAAACCGGGTGATTGCGTCGTGGTCGAAAGTCCCGGTTATTCCTTGCTGTTCGAGCTGCTCAGGCTGCATGGCGTCTCGATGATCGAAGTCCCGCGCACCCCGCGCGGGCCGGACATCGAGGTGCTTGAGTCACTGCTGCTTGAGAAAAAGCCCCGTGCGTTGTTCATCAACAGCTTCTATCACAACCCTACTGGCAGCAACCTGACGCCGGTGGTGGCGCAGCGGATTCTGCATCTGGCCAAAAACCACGGCGTGCTGGTGATTGAGGACGACGTTTACGCGGATCTGCACAGTGGCCCCGGTACGCGGCTCGCCGCGCTGGATACTGATGACAACGTCATCTACGTCGGCAGCTTCTCCAAAACCCTCAGCAGTTCATTGCGGGTCGGCTTTGTAGTGGCCGGTGCCGAGGTTATTTCGCGACTGGCCGAGGTCAAGCGGATCAGCAGTCTGGGTGCTTCCGGATTTTGTGAGTCGGTACTGGCCCGCCTGCTGGCCAGCGGTGCTTACCGCAAGTTGGTGCTGCGGCTGCGGCAGCGTCTGAGACATGACCGAGAAGCCGCATTGCAGGTGCTGGAAGATGCCGAGTGGGAGGTTTTCGGCAAACCCGTCGGCGGTTTGTTCATCTGGGCGCGATCGCGCAAGTCCGACTACGCTCACGTGCGGATACAGGCACGGCGCTTCGGCGTCCTGCTGTCTTCCACGACGGCATTCAGCCCCGCCAGTGAGGCCAGTGACTGGCAGCGTATCAATGTGGCTTGCGCCTGTGATCCGCGAGCCCGGGCGTTTTTTCAGGCCACCGCTCCGGATCGACCTCAAGCGTTCTGAAAACGACGTAGGCGTAGCTTTTTGCCATTATTCCGACGCCAGAGACTTGTGTTGACACAGGCCGGTTGCGAATCTGCGTCAACAGACTATGTCAGGGGACTAAGTGCAATGATTTCGGCCGTGCAAGGACGTTTTGCCAACCTCGGTATGGCAAAAAAACTGGGTGTCGGGTTTGTGCTGGTGCTGTTGTTGACAGCCCTGGTGGCGGCCATCGGCGTATGGTCCCTGCAAACCATTAGCCATCGCTTCGACGGGCTCAAACAGATGTCGTCGCTCAACAGTGGCTTACTCAAGGTGCGCCTGCTCGAGCAGGAGTACGCCTTGCACGGCAACCCGAAAATTGTCACGGCCTTGCACGAAGGTGTCGATGGCCTGGTCGTCCTGGCGAATCAGCTGAAGGCGCAATCGCCGGCCAACGTACCCGTGATGAGCGACGTCGAACAGTCATTGGGGGCTTACCGCAAAGCGTTTGACGAATTTGTCTCGCTGAGCCAGGCCAAGGACCTTGCACTGGAAATGGCCAGTTGGTCGGTCTCCAGCGTGGCCAATAATCTTGACGTGTTGCAGGCCGGGCTCGCCGATGATGGCGCCTATGCCCTGAAGGAGTCCGAAGGCAAGGACGGTTCCCAGTTCATCGAGCAAGCCAATCAGGTCAGCCAGGTATCGCGGCTGATGCTGCAAGCCATGAACGAAGCGCGTGTGCGCCTGGACCAGAGCCGCAAGGGCGACGACAGCGCCGGGCAAGGCAAGATCGAGCAGGCCGACCAGGCGTTGACTCAGGCCGAGCAATTGAAAACCACGGTCAAGGATGAAGGCTACCTGACTGTCCTCAATGAAGTGGTTGGGCATATCGGCGGTTTCAGCGAAAAACTGGCGGAATACACCGGCCTGCTGGCTCAGGAAAAAACCGTCTACGAGCAGTTGCATCAACGCGCCGCGCAGGTCGTGGAGCGGGTGGACCAGGCCTACGTCGCCGAAGACCAGTCGATGCAGGCCGAGCTGAAAAAGAACTCATTGCTGATTATCGGTTCGTCGGCCCTGGCCTTGCTGGTCGGGCTGATCGCGGCTTGGGTGATTACCCGATTGATCGTCGGACCGCTGCGCAGTGTGATTCGCGTCGCTCAGCAAATTGCCGCGGGCGATTTGAGTGCGACGGTTGAAGTGACCCGTCGTGATGAGATCGGCCAATTGATGCAGGCCATGCAGCAGATGGGCGCGGGGCTCAGCAGTATTGTCAGCGGTCTGCAGGCGGGCATCGAGCAGTTGGCCAGTTCGGCTCAGTCGCTGTCGGCGGTGACTGAGCAGACCAATCTTGAAGTGAGCAGCCAAAAGGAAGAAACCGAGCAGGTCGCTACGGCGATGAATCAAATGACCGCTACCGTGCACGACGTTGCGCGTAACGCGGAGGAGGCTGCCCAGGCTGCGCAAACGGCGGACGGCAAGGTCGAAAGTGGCCAGGCGGTGGTGCGTCAGAGCATGGCGCGGATCGAGCAACTGGCGGACTCGGCGTCGTCGGCCAGTTCGAGCATCGAAAGTCTGAGTGCGGAAATCCAGAATATCGGCACGGTGCTCAGTGTCATCAAAAGCGTGGCCGAACAGACCAACCTGTTGGCGCTTAACGCGGCCATCGAGGCGGCGCGCGCCGGCGAGCAGGGCAGGGGGTTTGCGGTGGTTGCCGATGAAGTGCGGGCCCTGGCGAAGCGGACTCAGCAATCGACCGAGGAAATCGAGCGACTGGTCAGTGCCTTGCGCTCGGCAGCGCAGTCGTCGGTGCATCAGATTCAGAGCAGTGGCGAGTTGGTGAAGCTGGCGGTCAGTGATGCGCTACAGACCGAAAGTGCCTTGGGCAGTATTGCGGCGGCGGTGTCGTTGATTCAGCAGATGAACCAGCAGATCGCGGCGGCTGCGGAGGAGCAGAGTTCGGTGGCTGAGGAGATCAACCGCAGTGTGACCAGTATTCGGGCCAGTGCGGATCAGTCTTCCTTGGCGATGCAGGGGAATGCGGCGTCGAGTATCGAGTTGGCGCAGTTGGGGGTTGAGTTGAAGGGGATGGTCGGGCATTTCAGGCTCTGAGGCTTGAGGACTTGGCGGCCTGGTAGCCGACCAGGTTCTTGGTGGTGGTGTGCATATCCATTGCTGCGGTAACGGCGGCTGGCGGTTTCGCCCTTACGGCGACTCACTTTTGCAGACGCCCAAAAGTAAGCAAAACGCTTCGCCCCGGCGTCCGGCCCCTCGCTTAGGCTCGGCGTTCCTTCGCTCCGGTCCTGCTCCGTGGGCCCGCCGCGATCGGCCATCCATGGCCGTGCGCGGCTAACCCGGCATCCATGCCGGGTTGCCCACTGCGCAGAACCTCCGCTCAGCCTCCCGAAGGGGCGGGCAGATCAATAGCGCAAGGCGAGCTAACGCTCGGCCTCGTGGTTTGGTGGGGGTGCGCCGATCTGCTCTTGTAGGAGCTGAGTTTGCCAGCGAAGGCGGCCTGACAGCCGACCTGATTTTCGTGGGTGTCCTCGACCCTGTGGGAGCTGGCCTGCCAGCGATGGCGGCCTGACAGCCGATCATTTTTCTCGATGTAATTACCCATCAAACTCAACGCAAAAAAAACCACCTCTTCAGGTGGTTTCTTCAAAACAGTTCCGATCAGTCGTAAATCACTTTCTTCTTCCAGTCCGCATCCGCCTCGACGTCTTTGAGGCCTTCGGTCAGTTGGTTCACTTCGCCTTCAACCGGTGCAATGTTGTCCATGACTTGTGCGTTGGCACGGGCCAGGAGTTTTTCCAGGTATTCGAGCTGTTCGGCGTAGATCTGCGGTTCCTGCTGTTTACGCAGGTACTGCACGCCGCGTTCGAAGGCCAGGCGAGCCTGGCCAGGCTGGTTCTGCTGCAGGGAATGCTGGCCGAGGTTGTTGAAGAATTCGATGTGCAGCAGCACCAGGATGTGGCGAACTTCGCGGATCCAGCGTTTGGCTTCGTTGGTTGGCAGGAAGCCATCCTGTGCGGCGCGGGTGATCTGGCCGTGCAGCGCTTCGAGCAGGAAGCGTACGTCCTTCGCTTTGGCTTCGGTCTGGATCGGTGCCGGCGGGTTGTTGACCGGGATCGATTCGCCTTGGGCGACCAAGGTGGTCAGTTCACTGATTCGCACCTTGAGGTTGGCACTGGACTTTTCGAGGTTCAACAGGCGCTGGCAGACGTTCAGCTCAAGACGGGTCAGCAGCAGCTTGAGGGCCGGTGTCATCAGCTGGCCGGGAAAGGTCTCGGTGATTTCGCCGCAGCGACGCAGGCGGTCGTTGAGTTCAACCTTGGTGCGGGCCCTTTCCAGTTTATTGTTTTCCACCACATGGTTCATGTACCCAATGGCGATCAATAGTGCGATCCCGGCTACGACTAGCAGGGTGATCATGAGTGGTGTCACCGGTAAGACCTCTTTATGGGATTCGCGTGCGAGTGTAGTGGCTTGGCTTGGGGGCGCATAGGGCCGCTCGACGGGTTGGATCGAACATCCTTCAGTCTGTATCGACCGCAACGCTGCTTATATAAGTAATAGCGTGTGAGGTGCACATTGCCATCATCTGCTACGTGGGTGGACTATAACGTCTTGGCGGGTGTCAGAATATAGGCGTCAAACCCCGGGCGAGCAAAAAGCCGTATTCACCGCTCAAAGCAGGGCGAAGTCATTGATTTAAATAAATTTATATCTGGGGGTTGACGACCCTTCAATCCATCCATAGAATGCGCGCCACTTACAGCGTAAAGCACACAGCGAAACGCGGTAGGGAGTGAATGTTGTACGTGTGTCCCCTTCGTCTAGTGGC
Organism: Pseudomonas fluorescens NCIMB 11764; assembly: GCF_000293885.2. NCBI lineage: Bacteria > Pseudomonadati > Pseudomonadota > Gammaproteobacteria > Pseudomonadales > Pseudomonadaceae > Pseudomonas > Pseudomonas fluorescens. The sequence continues at coordinate 6,366,087 of NZ_CP010945.1, read as the reverse complement.
CTAGGACACCGCCCTTTCACGGCGGTAACAGGGGTTCGAGTCCCCTAGGGGACGCCAATATGCGGGAATAGCTCAGTTGGTAGAGCACGACCTTGCCAAGGTCGGGGTCGCGAGTTCGAGTCTCGTTTCCCGCTCCAATTTTAAACAGCGTTGCTTTCGGGCAGGGCTGAGTGAAACCAGAACCAAGTCTTCGGATACGGCTCTGGGCACCGAAACACACACCATGTGTTCCGGGCAGCGTGTCCCCTTCGTCTAGTGGCCTAGGACACCGCCCTTTCACGGCGGTAACAGGGGTTCGAGTCCCCTAGGGGACGCCATTTGCGGGAATAGCTCAGTTGGTAGAGCACGACCTTGCCAAGGTCGGGGTCGCGAGTTCGAGTCTCGTTTCCCGCTCCAAATTCACAAAAACGCCGCTCATTGAGCGGCGTTTTTGTTTGTGCGCGATGTGTATCCGAGCCAGAAAATAAGGCCCGCCAGTCAGACTGAGCGGGCCTTTTTCATGGGCGGTCCTTACATCGACAGAATCAGGCGCCCGGCGAACAGAATCAGAATCACCCCCATGGTCCGTTCGAACCAGTGCCCCATGCGCATGAACAGCACGCGCACCCGGACGCTGGAAAAAAACAGCGCGACGATCACAAACCACAACGCGTTCACGAAACACATCCAGACGCCGTAGAGCGCTTGAATGTTGAGCGGTGTCGTGGCACTGATGAGGGTGGTGAAGATCGCCAGGAAAAACAGCGTGGCCTTGGGATTGGTGGCATTCGTCAGGAAGCCGGTGGTGAACGCTTTCAGCAGCGTTTGCTCGACCATCGGTTCGTCTGCTTCCTTTTCACCCTCCAGCACCGATTTGGGTTGGCTGCGCAACAGGCTGACGCCGAGATACAGGATGTAGGCGCCACCCACGATCTTGGCCACCGTCAACAGCCAGGGCGTGGTGTGCATCAATGCGCCGACGCCGAGCAGGGTGTAAAGCACATGCACGGAAATGCCCGCGCCGATGCCCAGCGCCGTACAGATCCCCACCCCTCGACCGAAACGTACACTTTGGCGGATGGTGACCGCAAAGTCCGGCCCAGGTGCGACCACAGCCAGAAAATGGATAGTCGCCAGCGCCAGAAACTCGCCCAGGTAATTCGAATACTGCATCTCAACTCCAGAACGTAAGGGGTGAAGCATTGCCGCGATAGCCGACAAAGAATGAAAGACTCAAGCGCGGATCGGCCACACCCGGCGTTACCGAGTGCATGCAGCGCGAATTGAACATGATGAAGTCACCCGGCTCGGGGCAGACCTCCAGAGCTGGAGTGCCGAGTAACGCCGGATCGATGCCGTAGCTGTCGCCGCGCATTTCGTCGAACTGGTCCGGGGAAATGTCGTGGTTCCACATCTGCAGCGCGCCGCCCTCGGTGGGCATGTTCAGATAAACATTGCAGGCGAACTGCGCCTCGAGGCTTTTGGCCTGGAAACTGTCCGGGGCGTCCTTGGCGAAAATGTCGTGGTGGGCCAGAAAACACACGCCGGGTTTCACCACCCGGGACAGTCCGACATACATCTTGCGACCGTAGAGGTTTTCCAGATGCGCACCTGCCGGCCAGGACTCATCGAGCATGCAACGCAAGGTGTCGACCGGCGACGAATAGGGTGCGCATCGGTTGCGTAATTCCGCGATGTTGCGTGTGGCGCGCTCGAAATAATCCTCGATCAGCAGTGGCTGGTTTTCCGCTTCATAAAACGCCATGCCGATTCGACCGATGCTCGGCGCGTTGATATAGCCTTCAAAGCCGGGCGCGAGAATCTTGTCGCCGATCTGTATCGCCAGCGGCGGGGCCAGGAAGCCTTTGACCCGGATGGCGAGGACTTCTTCGTTGGCCAGTTTTTTTATGCACGTCTCATCGAGACGCTCGACGTCAAGCATCATGGTTCAGGTCCATCTATCGGATAGTCAACGGAACCTGCGAGTGCAGGCTCCCCGGCGCCGGGCGAGGCCGTGTCCGGCATCGCCCTGTTGCTCAATCCACGCTGTAGTGGACTGACAGCGTTCCTTTCTTCTGCGAAACAGAAGCGATCGTGACCGTGCCCAAATCCTTCAGGCTACGTACATGGGTGCCGCCACAGCCGTAGGCGGGCAGTTCACCGAAACCGATTTCCCGGGCGCCTTCGCGCAGCGATGTCAGGCGCGGCAGGTCGTGGGCGATCCACTGTTCAATACCGAACCCGACGGTTTGGGCATCGACTTCCTGTGCGGAGTCCGTCGGTTTGAACTGCACACGTCCTTCCCCCGGCCAGTGATGAGCCTTGATCGGCATCCAGCCCATGGCTTGTACGAAATGGCCGATCAAATGGCCGGCGGAATGCATTCGCGTATTGAACTGACGACGTGGCTCATCAACACGAATCTGGATCATGCCGATAGGTGCGGGACGGTCGACGAAGTGAATGATCCGGTCCGGATCCTGCACCACGCGCAACACCTGGCTGTCGCCGATCCAGCCGGTGTCAAACGGCTGCCCGCCGCCTTGAGGGTGAAACAGTGTTGCGCGCAGCTCCACGGCGAACTCGTTCTCGTGAGGCGTACATTCCAGTACTTCCACGTTGGCCTTGAGGTCATCACTATGGAAAAAGAGGCGAAGCGTCATATTCCATGCCCTCATTAAAGATTCTGTTTTTTATTATATGAAGCGTGGAATTGCGTGATAATCCGTTCAAACATCAAAGGACTGTTGCACTGTGAGCACAAATCTTCCACTGCCGTTGCTGGGTGAAATGGCGATTTTCGTCAAGGTTGTCGAGACCGGAAGCTTCTCCGAAGCAGCGCGTCAGTTGGGCTCTTCTCCGTCGGCGGTCAGTCGCAGCATTTCGCGTCTGGAAAAGGCGCTCGCCACGCGTTTGTTGCAACGCACCACGCGCAAGCTGCGGCTCAGCGACGGTGGCGAGGAAGTCTTCAAGCGCTGCCAGGAGATGGTCAGCGCGGCCAAATCGGTAATGGAAATCAGTGGTCAGTTCACCCATGAAGCGGAAGGACTGGTGCGCGTCAGCGTGCCCAAAGCCGTAGGGCGTTTCGTGATTCACCCGCATATGCCGGAGTTTCTGCGGCGTTATCCCAAAGTGGATGTGGAACTGTTGCTCGAAGACCGTCAGGTGGATTTGATCGATGACAACGTCGATCTGGCAATCCGTATTACCGACCGTCCGCCGGCTGGCCTGGTGGGGCGGCAATTGCTGACGATCGACCACCTGCTCTGCGCAACGCCGCAGTACCTGGCCGAGCACGGCACGCCGACTCATCCCCACGACTTGCTCAACCACAGCTGCATTTACCTGGGTGAAACGCCGAGTGATGCACGCTGGAAATTCAAGAAAGGCACAAAGGCTGTCACCGTCGGTGTGCGCGGGCGTTATGCCGCCAATCACACCGGCGTGCGATTGGGCGCGGTGTTGCAGCACATCGGGATTGGCAGTTTGCCGTACTTCACGGCGCGTTATGCGCTGGAGCAGGGCTTGATTGTGCAGGTGCTGCCGGACTGGACGTTTCTGGCGTCATACCACGGCGGTGCGTGGCTGCTGCATTCGCCGACACGTTATTTGCCGCCGAAGCTACGGGTGTTGATCGATTATCTGGTGGAGTGTCTGGAGAAGGAGCCGACGCTGAGCAAACCGGGCAAGCCTGGTGCGCTGGGTAAGGTTGCAGCGGAGTATGAGTTGCCGGAGAGTGATGGGTTGCTTTAAAGCAAGATCTTTTGATTTTTGTGATCTAAAAAAAGGCCCGCATGTTCAACCATGCGGGCCTTTTGCATTTCTGATCAGCAATCAGTGCTTGCTGTCATTGTTCGACATTGCCAGCAATTGCTTTTCCTGATTCCAGTCGAACGGTTCATCGTTCTGTTCCGCTTCGAAGCGACGCTCTTCCAGCGCCTGATACAAGTCGATTTCATCATCGGGCATGTAATGCAGGCAGTCACCGGCGAAGTACCACAGCAGGTCGCGCGGGACGAGGTGGGCGATTTGCGGGTAGCGGGTAATCACCTGACACAGGATGTCCTGGCCCAGGTATTGGCTTTCGATCGGGTCGACCGGCAGCAACGCACGCAGTTCGTCGAAGCGCTCCAGGAACAAGGCATGGCTTTCTTCGGGAACCTGTTCGGCCTCACCCACGGCGACCAGGATGCTGCGCAAGTGGTCAAGCAAGACGAGATGATCGGCAACGACGTTGGACACGAGATAAGTCCTCAAGAGCAAAACGGGCGCGGGAGTATAAAGCGCCCGCGCACCTTTTTACATGACTGGCTGGATCAGCGGACTTTTCCTGCCGCCAGCGTCAGCTCCTCTTTGTCGAAATCATCGACATCGATCACCTTGCGCCGCGCCACTTCCGCCTCACGCAGTTTTTGCGCCTCCACGGGTTGCAACACGCCAGCCTCCAGCGCGGCATCGATGACGTTTTCCCCGGCAACCGGTTTGACCTGACCGCTTTTGAGCGCCACATGCAGTTTTTTCTGCACGGCCTGTGCCGCGTCCAGCAGGTCGCAGGCGTGTTGCAGGGCACCCACGGCGTCATCCGCCGATTGCGGACGGAAACAACCACCGAGCAATTCTTCGAGGGTCGGATCGCCCTTGGCCCGGCCAATCACTGCGGCCACTTCGGCGCCGAGTTTGTCCGACGGCCCTTTATGGCGGCGACCGAACGGAAACACGATCACCCGCAACAGGCAGCCCAGCACCTTGTTCGGGAAATTGGTCAGCAACTCATCCAGTGCCCGTTCCGACTGACCAAGGCTTTCTTCCATGGCCCAGGTGAACAGGGGCGCCATGTGCCCGGGTGAATCAAGGTCGTGATAGCGCTTGAGTGCGGCGGAAGCGAGGTACAGGTTGCTGAGCACATCTCCCAGACGCGCCGACAGGCGTTCGCGACGTTTGAGTTCACCGCCGAGCAACATCATGCTCAAGTCGGCGAGCATGGCAAACGCAGCGGCCTGCCGGTTGAGCGCACGGAAGTAACCCTGGCTGAGCTTGTCTCCCGGAGCATGTTCGAAGTGACCGAAACCCAGGTTCAGCACCAGCGTGCTGGCCGCATTGCTCACGGCAAAACCGATGTGCTGGAGCAGCAGGCCATCGAACTCGATGAGGGCTTGATCCTTGTCTTCACGCCCGGCAAGGGCCATTTCTTTCAGGACGAAGGGATGGCAACGAATCGCGCCCTGGCCGAAGATCATCAGGTTGCGCGAGAGGATGTTCGCGCCTTCCACGGTGATGAAGATCGGCGCGCCATTCCAGCTGCGGCCAAGGTAATTGTTTGGCCCCATGATGATCGCCTTGCCGCCATGAACGTCCATGGCGTGGCTGATGCATTCGCGGCCGCGCTCGGTGAGGTGGTATTTGAGAATCGCCGACAACACCGACGGTTTCTCGCCCAGGTCCACCGCGTTGGCGGTGAGCATCCGCGCCGCGTCCATCATCCAGGCATTGCCGCCGATGCGCGCCATGGCTTCCTGAATACCCTCGAACGCCGACAATGGCACATTGAACTGCTCACGAATCTGCGCGTACTGACCGGTCACCAGGCTGGTGAACTTCGCCGCGCCGGTGCCGACGGCGGGCAACGAAATCGAGCGCCCGATCGACAGGCAGTTCATCAGCATCATCCAGCCTTTGCCAAGCATCTCCTGGCCACCGATGAGGAAATCCAGCGGAATGAACACGTCCTTGCCGGAATTCGGGCCGTTCATGAAGGCTGCGCCCAGTGGCAAGTGACGACGGCCGATTTCAACACCGGCGGTATCGGTCGGAACCAGCGCCAGGCTGATGCCCAGGTCTTCTTCATCGCCCAGCAGGTGATCCGGGTCGTACGCCTTGAATGCCAGGCCGAGGAGGGTGGCCACGGGGCCGAGGGTGATGTAACGCTTTTCCCAGTTCAGGCGCAGACCGAGGGTTTCCTTGCCTTCCCATTCGCCTTTGCAGATCACTCCGGTGTCGGGCATCGAACCGGCATCGGAGCCGGCCAGTGGCCCGGTCAATGCGAAGCACGGAATGTCATCGCCGCGTGCCAGACGTGGCAGGTAATGGTTGCGTTGTTCGTCGGTACCGTAATGCAGCAACAGCTCGGCCGGGCCGAGGGAGTTGGGGACCATCACGGTGGACGCAAGGTCACCGCTGCGGGTGGCCAGTTTCATGGCCACCTGGGAGTGTGCGTAGGCAGAAAAACCCTTGCCGCCGTATTCCTTGGGAATGATCAGGGCGAAGAAACCGTTTTCCTTGATGTGGGCCCAGGCTTCGGCAGGCAGGTCCATGTCTTGCCCGATCTGCCAGTCGCTGACCATCGCGCAGAGTTCATCGGTCGGGCCATCGATGAAGGCCTGTTCCTCTTCAGTCAATTGAGCTTTTGGATAGGACAGCAGTTTGTCCCAGTCCGGCCGGCCGCTGAACAGCTCGCCGTCCCACCAGACCGTGCCGGCGTCGATGGCATCGCGCTCGGTTTCCGACATCGGCGGCAGGGTTTTCTCGAACCAGCTGAACAGCGGCGCGCTGAAGTATTTACGGCGCAGGTCGGGCAGCAACAAGGGCACCGCGACAGCCGCTATCAACACCCACAGCACCAGCAGTAACCAGCCTGGCGCGCGGCTGAAGGCGCCCATCGCCACCATATAAACGGCGACGATGCACAGGGCGGGCAGCGGGGCGATACGGCGGTGGGCTAAATACGCAATCCCGACAACCAGAACCAGTATCCACAACAGCAGCATATTTAATCCTCCGTGAAACAAGGGCAAAAACAACCTTCAGAGCTTAGACGGCATCCGCAAAACAGGGTGGTCAGAGCGATGTGATTGAAATCTTGGGAAACTTCGATGAGCTTTGCAGGACCGGTTGGTACCGGTCCGGATCGTTCGTTGGGCGGGCGGCTAAGCGTCCATGTTTGGCCGAAACGTCGTTATCTCTGTGCTGAACCTGTCGTTAGACTCGTGGCTTCCCCAGGAGATTGTTCTCATGCACGAGTATCTGCGTCCCGGCCGCTTCATCGATAGTGACCACCTGTCGGTGGTGGAGTTCGCCGAAAAACATCGTGGCAGTCACCGCGACCCCCTCGAGCAGGCGATCAATCTTTATTACGCGGTGCGCGAGGCCGTACGTTACAACCCCTATACGTTCAGCCGCGATCCAGACACCTTGCGTGGCAGTTATGCGCTGGAGGCCGGTGAAAGTTATTGCGTGCCCAAAGCCACGCTGCTGGCCGGTGCGGCCCGGCACTGCGGGATTCCCGCGCGGATCGGTCTGGCAGATGTGCGCAATCATTTGTCGACCCCGCGTTTGCTGGAATTGCTCAAGAGCGACGTGTTCGCCATGCATGGTTATACAGAGTTGTACCTGAACGATCGCTGGGTCAAAGCTACGCCGGCGTTCAACCAGAAGCTCTGCGAACTGTTCAACGTGGCGCCGCTGGAATTCGACGGGATCAACGACAGTGTTTTCCACCCCTTCAATCGCGACGGCGAGCAATTGATGGAATACCTGATCGATCACGGCCAGTTCACCGACGTGCCGGAAACGTTCTTTTTCGAGCACCTGGAAAAGTGCTACCCGCATCTGTTCAGCGAACAGCTGCCGCCGCTGCTGGGTGACATGCAGAGCGATTTGAGTCGCGCCTGATCCGGCGTATGCTGCCTGCGCATTCATCCATAAAGAGGCGGTCATGCTGAAAATCTGGGGTCGGAAAAATTCGTCGAATGTCAGAAAACCTTTGTGGGCCGCCGAGGAACTGGGCCTGGCCTATGAGGCCATCGATGCGGGCGGCGCCTTTGGGGTCGTCGACACGCCGGAGTACCGCGCGATGAACCCCAATGGCCGTGTGCCGGTCATCGAGGACGACGGTTTTGTGCTGTGGGAATCCAACGCCATCGTTCGTTACCTGATGGCTCTGCACGCCAGCGGCACTGCCTGGTACCCGGAAAATCTTCAAGCCCGCGCTACAGCTGACAAATGGATGGACTGGACCACTTCAAGTTTTTCCGGCCCGTTTCGTACTGTGTTCTGGGGTGTCTTGCGCACGCCGGAAGACCAGCAGGACTGGCCGTCAATCAACGCCGCTATCAAAGAGTGCGAAGGTTTGCTGGCGATGGCCGATCAGGCACTGGCGGCCAAACCGTACTTGTCAGGCGATGAAATCGGCATGGGCGACATTCCTCTCGGCAGCTTCATTTATGCCTGGTTCGAGATGCCGATCGAGCGTGCGTCACAGCCTCATCTGGAGGCCTGGTATGCGCGACTGAAGCAGCGTCCGGCGTACAGGAAAGCCGTCATGACCGCGTTGACTTAATACTCACTATCGACACGCTTGACTGTACTTGTGTGGCGGTGACAAGCACCATTGCGCTCATGCGCCGCGGTTGCATTGTTCGCCGCCCGCCCTTATTGATCCCTTTCTTCCCTTCTTGGTGCATAAATCCGATATGAGTTCCGCTCTGTCCATCCGGCAGCTAACCAAAACCTACGGCAACGGTTTCCAGGCCCTGAGTGGTATCGATCTGGACGTCGCCGAAGGTGACTTTTTCGCTTTGCTTGGCCCGAACGGCGCCGGCAAATCCACGACCATCGGCATTCTTTCGACCCTGGTGAACAAGACCAGCGGCACGGTGAACGTCTTCGGTCACGACCTGGACAAAGAGCCGGCGGCGCTCAAGCGTTGCATTGGCGTGGTGCCCCAGGAATTCAACTTCAACCAGTTCGAAAAAACGTTCGACATCGTCGTGACCCAGGCGGGTTACTACGGCATCCCGCCGAAAATCGCCAAGGAACGCGCCGAACAGTACCTGACCCAGCTCGGGCTGTGGGACAAGCGCGATGTGCCATCGCGTTCGCTGTCCGGTGGCATGAAGCGTCGACTGATGATCGCCCGCGCGCTGGTTCACGAACCGCGCCTGCTGATCCTCGACGAACCGACGGCGGGGGTGGATATCGAACTGCGTCGTTCGATGTGGACGTTCCTGACAGAGCTGAACCAGAAGGGCATCACCATCATCCTCACCACGCACTATCTGGAAGAGGCTGAGCAGTTGTGCCGCAATATCGGCATCATCGATCACGGCACCATCGTCGAGAACACCAGCATGAAACAGCTGCTCGGCCAGTTGCATGTGGAAACCTTCCTGCTCGACACGAAAAACACATTGAGCGTTGCGCCGCAGTTGCTGGGTTACCCGACCCGGTTGCTCGACGCTCATACCCTTGAGGTCCAGGTCGACAAGTCCATGGGCATCACCGCGCTGTTCACTCAACTGGCGCAGCAGAACATCGAAGTGTTGAGCCTGCGTAACAAAACCAATCGCCTCGAGGAGTTGTTCGTGTCCCTGGTGGAGAAAAATCTGTCGAAGGTGGCGGTATGAGTTCGGAGCTGCAACCCAACCTCGTCGCGCTCAATACCATCGTTTACCGTGAGGTCAAACGCTTCACCCGGATCTGGCCGCAGACGCTGCTGCCGCCGGCGATCACGATGGTTTTGTACTTCGTGATCTTCGGTAACCTGATTGGCCGTCAGATCGGTGACATGGGTGGTTTCACCTACATGGAATACATCGTGCCAGGGCTGATCATGATGTCGGTGATCACCAACTCCTATGGCAACGTGGTGTCGAGTTTCTTCGGCAGCAAGTTCCAGCGTTCCATCGAAGAGTTGATGGTGTCGCCGGTGTCGCCGCATACGATCCTGATCGGCTATACCCTGGGTGGCGTGCTGCGCGGGTTGATGGTCGGGCTGATCGTGACGCTGTTGTCGCTGTTCTTCACTCAGTTGCAGGTGCATCACCTGGGCGTGACCATTCTGGTGGTGGTGCTGACGGCAACGATCTTCTCTCTCCTGGGGTTCATCAATGCGGTGTTTGCGCGCAATTTTGATGATATTTCGATCATCCCGACGTTTGTGCTGACGCCGCTGACTTACCTGGGCGGGGTGTTTTACTCGATCTCGTTGTTGCCGCCGTTCTGGCAGACGGTGTCGTTGGCGAATCCGGTGCTGCATATGGTCAATGCGTTCCGCTACGGGATTCTTGGGGTTTCGGATATCCGGATCAGTGTGGCGATCACGTTCATGCTGGTGGCGACGGTGGTGCTGTATATCGGGTGTGCGCGATTGTTGGTGAGTGGGCGGGGGATGCGTACTTAAGCGTACATATCCGTTGCTGCGGTAACGGCTGATTACGGTTTCGCCCTTACGGCGAGTCACTTGGCGCTTTTCCAAGTAACCCGCCGTAAAGGCGGAACCAATAGCAGCCATTACCGAAGAAACGGATATGTACCCCAAGCCAGTCCACCAACAAAGGCCTCCCAACACGGAGGCCTTTTAACATTCATTGCATCCGCTTTTTCTTCCGCCGAGCCCACTGCCGACCCACCCACCACCGCCAATACATCATCACCAGGCAATAGGCGAGGGCGCCCAATACCAGCCCCACCACCACCGAACCCAGCAAAAACGGTTGCCAGAGCGTAGAGAGTTCGCCGCTGATCCATTCCCAGGTCAACTCATCCGGCAAATGACGAGCCGGCACATCCATCAGCCACGCCCCAGTCTGATAGGTACAAAAGAACACCGCTGGCATGGTAATCGGGTTAGTCAGCCACACCAGACTGACAGCAATCGGCATGTTGCCCCGCACGACGATGGCGAGGACGGCCGCCACCAGCATCTGCAATGGAATGGGCAGGAACGCCGCGAACAAACCCACCGCCATGGCCCGCGCGACCGAGTGACGGTTGAGGTGCCAGAGGTTCGGGTCATGCAGCAGAGTGCCGAGAAAGCGTAAGGATTTGTGTTCCCTGATGCTGGTCGGGTCTGGCATGTAACGTTTGAATAAGCGCCGGGGCATAGGGCTTCTCGGTCGGTTAAGGCGGCAAGTATGTCTGGATTCTATGAGCCGCCCATTCAGACTTTGTGACAATTAATAACGATGCGCGTGCCATGAGCCGGCTATGCCTAGGGTGTGGACTCTCAAGGACGGGCTTATGCGCACAGGGATGATGGCGCTGGCGTTGGGTCTGCTGGCCCTGCGTTTTTTGCCGGTGTTACCGCCGGTCTGGTTATGGCTGGTGTTGCCTGTAGTGGGATTGATGGTGCTTCCGTTCCGGACGTATCCAGTGGCGTTTTTCCTGTTCGGCTTCAGTTGGGCGGGCGCGAATGCGCAGTGGGCGCTGGATGATCGACTGTCGGCGAATCTCGATGGCGAAACCCGTTGGGTCGAAGGCTGGGTGACGGGATTACCGCAGAATAATGAAGGTGTTGTGCGTTTCGAGTTGGTGGACGCCCGGTCGCGACAGGCAAAAGTGCCTTCACTGATGCGCCTGGCCTGGTACGACGGATCACCGGTCAACAGTGGCGAACGCTGGCGGCTGGCGGTGAAATTGAAGCGTCCTGCCGGGCTGCTCAATCCCCATGCCTTCGATTACGACGCCTGGCTTCTGGCGCAACGCATCGGTGCAACCGGGACCGTCAAGGATGGCCAGCGTCTTGCCGAAGCCCGGTGGGCCTGGCGTGACGGCATCCGCCAACGCTTGCAAGCCGTGGACGCTCAGGGGCGAACCGGTGCACTGACGGCGCTGGTGCTGGGGGATGGCGCCGGGCTTGGTCGCGAGGATTGGCAGGTGTTGCAAGACACCGGCACCGTGCATCTGCTGGTGATTTCCGGGCAGCACGTCGGTCTACTGGCAGGCGTGGTGTATCTGCTGATCGCCGGGCTGGCTCGCTACGGTATGTGGCCGAATCGCTTGCCGTGGCTGCCATGGGCGTGCGGACTGGCATTCGTCGCTGCCCTTGGTTACGGACTGCTGGCAGGATTCGAAGTACCGGTGCGGCGAGCCTGCGTAATGATCGGGCTGGTGCTGTTGTGGCGCCTTCGATTTCGCCACCTCGGTGCCTGGTGGCCGTTGTTGCTGGCGCTCAACGCGGTGTTGTTGCTGGATCCGCTGGTGAGTCTGCAACCGGGTTTCTGGTTGTCCTTCGCGGCGGTGGCGGTGTTGATCTTCACCTTCGGCGGGCGCCTAGGCCCTTGGCGGTGGTGGCAAACCTGGACCCGTGCCCAATGGCTGATCGCAATCGGCCTGGGCCCGCTGCTGCTGGTGCTGGGACTGCCGATCAGTCTCAGCGGGCCGGTCGCCAATCTGCTTGCAGTGCCCTGGATCAGTTTGCTGGTCTTGCCGCCGGCGTTGCTGGGGACCCTGTTGTTACCGCTGCCTTATGTGGGCGAGGGGTTGCTGTGGCTGGCGGGCGGGTTGATCGACTGGCTGTTCAAGGGCCTTGGGCTGATGGCTGGCCAATTGCCCGCGTGGGTGCCCGTGGCAATTCCATTGGGGACATGGGCATTGGGCACCCTTGGCGCGTTTCTGTTGTTGATGCCGCGTGGCGTACCGCTGCGCCCGCTGGGTTGGCCGCTGTTGCTGTTGCTGGTTTTGCCACCCCGGCCACTGTTGCCAGAGGGGATCGCCGAAGTCTGGCAACTGGATGTCGGTCAGGGGTTGGCTATCCTGGTGCGGACTCGCCATCACACGCTGTTGTATGACACCGGCCCGCGCTTCGGCGACTTCGACCTCGGCGAGCGAGTGGTGCTGCCCACCTTGCACAAACTGGGCGTGGACGGACTCGACGTGATGTTGCTTAGCCACGCCGATGCCGATCACGCCGGCGGTGCGCGAGCGGTTGCCCTGGGCTTGCCGGTGACGCGAGTGCTCAGCGGCGACCCCGTGGCCTTGCCCGTCGAATTGCACGCCGAGGCCTGCGAGAGTGGCCGGCAATGGACGTGGGACGACGTGAGGTTTCAGCTCTGGCAATGGCCTTCTGCCTCGGACAGCAATCAAAAATCCTGTGTCCTGCAGATCGAAGCCAATGGCGAACGCATGCTGCTGACGGGGGATATCGACAGCGCCGCCGAACGGGCCCTGCTTGACAGTCCGCTGGCCGTGCCCACCGACTGGTTGCAGGCGCCGCACCATGGCAGCCGCAGTTCGTCGTCGATGGCGCTGCTTGCCGCGTTGCAGCCCAAAGCGGTGCTGATCTCGCGCGGCAACGGCAATTCCTTCGGTCATCCGCATCCTACGGTCATGGCCCGTTATAAAAAACGCGGCATGGCGATCCATGACAGCGCCGAGCAAGGCGCCATTCGTCTGCACCTCGGACGCTTCACGCCAGCATGGACAATGCGTCAGGAACGGCGTTTCTGGCGCTCCCTGCCATAACCGCACGTTATTAAAGCCCGACCGGATGCGACATCACGGTCTTCGGTGCGCCACCCCCCTATGTTAGAGTGGCGCACTTTTTCGAGGGGACTGTCACTGTGTGGGAATTGGTCAAATCCGGCGGCTGGATGATGCTGCCGATCATTCTGAGTTCCATCGCGGCCATGGCGATCGTCGCCGAGCGTCTGTGGACCCTGCGTGCCAGCCGTGTGACCCCGGAGCATCTGCTCGGGCAGGTCTGGGTGTGGATCAAGGACAAGCAACTCAATAAAGAAAAACTCAAGGAACTGCGTGCCAACTCGCCGCTGGGCGAGATTCTGGCGGCGGGCCTGGCCAACTCCAAACATGGTCGCGAGATCATGAAAGAGTGCATCGAAGAAGCCGCTGCGCGGGTGATTCACGAGCTCGAGCGCTACATCAACGCCCTCGGCACCATCGCCGCGATGGCGCCGTTGCTCGGGCTGTTGGGCACGGTGTTGGGCATGATCGATATTTTCAGCGCGTTCATGGGCACGGGCATGGGCACCAACGCTGCGGTGCTGGCCGGTGGTATTTCCAAGGCCTTGATCACCACGGCCGCAGGCCTGATGGTCGGTATCCCGGCGGTATTCTTCCACCGTTTCCTGCAACGCCGCATCGATGAGCTGGTGGTGGGCATGGAGCAGGAAGCGATCAAGTTGGTCGAGGTGGTGCAGGGTGATCGTGACGTGGACCTGGCTGAGGGCAAAAGAGCGTGAAATTCCGCCGCAAACCGCGGGAAACGGTCGACATCAACCTCGCGTCGCTCATCGACGTGGTGTTTATCCTGCTGCTGTTTTTCGTCGTGACCACCACTTTCACCCGTGAAACCCAGTTGCGCGTCGATCTGCCGGAAGCGGTCAGCGGTTCGCCTGCCGAAGACCAGCAGGTCAAACACCTGGATGTCGCCATCAATGCCGAAGGCGTGTTCTCGGTGAACAATCAGTTGTTGCCGAAAAATGATCTGGCGACCCTGATGGACGCTTTGCAGAAAGAATCCAACGGTGACACCAACCTGCCACTGTCGATCAGTGCGGACGGCAAGACCCAGCATCAATCGGTCATCATCGCCATGGACGCCGCCGGCAAACTCGGTTTCAGTCACCTGCGCATGACCACAGTCGAGGCGGCGCCGCCCGCGCCCTGATGGCCATGTCCGATCGCTTGCTCGCCGCGTGGTACGCCGGTCATCCGGCCCTGAAGCTGTTGCAGCCATTGGAGTGGCTGTATCGCCGCGTGGTCATGAACAAGCGCAAACGCTTTCTCGCGGGTGAGGGCGAAATTTATCAGCCGCCGGTGCCGTTGATCGTGGTCGGCAACATCACCGTGGGCGGTACAGGCAAGACCCCACTGATTCTGTGGATGATTCAGCATTGCCAGCGCAGCGGTTTGCGGGTCGGCGTGGTCAGTCGTGGTTATGGCGCCAAACCGCCACACCTGCCGTGGCGTGTCGAGGCCGAACAAAGCGCCGATGTGGCAGGCGATGAACCGCTGTTGATCGTCCAGCGCACCGGCGTTCCGTTGATGATCGACCCGGATCGCAGCAGCGCGGTCAAAGCGCTGCTGGCGAGCGAGCCGCTGGACCTGATTCTGTCTGATGACGGCATGCAGCATTACCGGCTGGCGCGGGACCTTGAACTGGTGTTGATCGACGCCGCCCGTGGCCTGGGCAACAAACGTTGCCTGCCCGCCGGGCCGTTGCGTGAGCCGGTCGAGCGCCTGCAAAGCGTTGACGCCTTGCTGTACAACGGCGCCTCCGATGATCGCCCGGACGGTTTTGCCTTTCAGTTGCAGCCCACCGAACTGGTCAATCTGCGCAGCGGCGAACGGTGCGCCCTCGATCACTTTCCCGCAGGCCAGGCGCTGCACGCCGTGGCCGGGATCGGCAATCCGCAGCGTTTCTTCACGACCCTCGAAACGCTACACTGGCAGCCAGTCCCGCATGCATTTGCCGACCACGCCGAGTACAGCGTGCAGGCCTTGAATTTCACACCGTCATTGCCGTTGGTGATGACCGAAAAGGACGCGGTGAAGTGCCGTGCCTTCGCCGCCGCCGATTGGTGGTACCTGGCGGTCGATGCTGCGCCATCGCCGGCCTTCGTGGCCTGGTTCGATACGCAGCTGATGCGCCTGTTGCCGGCTCGTCTTTTGCCTTAAACCGTTTTTTTCCAGGGAATGCTCATGGACACCAAATTGCTCGACATCCTCGCTTGCCCGGTCTGCAAAGGCCCGCTCAAGCTCAGCGCCGACAAAACCGAGCTGATCAGCAAGGGCGCCGGCCTGGCCTACCCGATTCGCGATGGCATCCCGGTGATGCTCGAAACCGAAGCCCGCACCCTGACCACTGACGAGCGTCTGGATAAATGACCACAGCCTTCACCGTTGTCATTCCATCGCGTTATGCCTCCACCCGCTTGCCGGGTAAACCGCTGTTGCTGATCGCCGGCAAGCCGATGATCCAGCACGTCTGGGAACAGGCGAGCAAAAGCAGCGCCGAGCGCGTGGTGGTTGCCACCGACGATGCGCGCATTGTCGAGGCGTGCAACGCGTTTGGCGCCGAAGTGGTGCTGACCCGCGAAGATCACAACTCCGGCACTGATCGCCTGGCCGAAGTCGCCGCAAAACTCGGCTTGGCGCCTGACGCCATCGTGGTCAACGTTCAGGGCGACGAACCGTTGATCCCGCCGAGCGTGATCGATCAGGTTGCCGCCAACCTGGCCGCCCACAGCGAAGCGCGCATGGCCACATTGGCCGAGCCGATCGAAGACGTTGAAACCCTGTTCAACCCCAACGTGGTCAAGGTCGTCAGCGACCTCGATGGCCTTGCGTTGACATTCAGTCGCGCGACGTTGCCGTGGGCCCGGGACGCGTTCGCGAAAAGTCGCGATGCGCTGCCGGAAGGCGTGCCGTATCGCCGCCACATCGGCATTTATGCCTACCGCGCCGGTTTCCTGCATGACTTCGTCAGCTGGGGCCCGTGCTGGCTGGAAAATACCGAATCCCTGGAACAGTTGCGTGCTCTGTGGCACGGCGTGCGAATTCACGTCGCCGACGCATTGATCGCGCCGCCTACCGGCGTCGACACCGTCGAAGACCTCGAGCGCGTTCGTCGCCTGCTGGAGGCCTGATGCGGGTTTTGTTCGTCTGTCTGGGCAACATCTGCCGTTCACCGACGGCCGAAGGTGTGCTGCGACATAAATTGCGTGAAGCGGGGCTGGCCGATCAGGTCGAAGTGGCCTCCGCCGGCACCGGCGACTGGCACGTCGGCAGGGCGCCAGACCAGCGCAGCCAGGCGGCGGCCAAACTGCGCGGTTACGACCTGTCCATGCAGCGCGCCCAGCAAGTGACCCGCGCCGATTTCGCCACGTACGATCTGATCCTGGCGATGGACCACAGTAACCTGCACAACCTTAAGTCGATGCAACCGGCCAAGGGCAAGGCCGAGCTGGATCTGTTCCTGCGTCGCTACCAGTCGGATGTCGATGAAGTGCCGGATCCCTACCATGACGGCGACCAGGGGTTCGAGTACGTGCTGGATCTGATCGAGCGCGCGACCGACTTGCTGGTGATCGAATTGAAGGGCCGGTTATGAGTCTGCAGGTTAAACCCCGGGTTTCGCTCAAACCGTTCAATACCTTTGGCGTGGACGTTCAGGCGCGCTTGTTTGCCGAAGCCCGCAGCGATGCCGACGTGCGTGAGGCGCTGGCCTATGCGGCGGAGCATGACGTGCCGCTGCTGGTGATTGGCGGTGGCAGCAATCTGTTGCTGACTGCCGATATCCAGTCGCTGGTGCTGCGCATGGCGACACGCGGGATTCGTATCCTGAGCGACGACGGCAGCAAGGTCGTGATCGAAGCCGAGGCCGGCGAGCCTTGGCATCCGTTCGTGCAACACACGCTGGCACAGGGTCTGTCGGGGCTGGAAAACCTCAGCCTGATCCCCGGCACCGTCGGCGCTGCGCCGATGCAGAACATCGGTGCCTACGGCGTGGAGATCAAGGACGTGTTCGCCGGTCTGACGGCTCTGGATCGCCAGACCGGCGAGTTGCGGGACTTCACGCTGGCCGAGTGCAACTTCGCTTATCGCGACAGCTTGTTCAAACAGGAGCCGGGACGCTGGTTGATCCTGCGGGTCCGGTTCGCCCTCGACCGCGCCGCGCCTTTGCATCTGGAATACGGCCCGGTGCGTCAGCGCTTGACCGAGCAAGGCATCGATCACCCGACCGCCACCGACGTCAGCCGCGCAATTTGCAGCATCCGCAATGAAAAACTCCCGGATCCGGCGGTGCTTGGTAATGCCGGCAGCTTCTTCAAGAACCCCTTGGTCTCGGCTGCGCTGGTCGCTCAGCTCAAAGGCGAATACCCGGATCTGGTGGCCTACGCGCAACCCGACGGGCAAATGAAGCTGGCCGCAGGGTGGCTGATCGAACGGGCAGGGTGGAAAGGTTTTCGCGAGGCCGACGCTGGCGTGCATAAATTGCAGGCGCTGGTGCTGGTCAACTACGGGGCTGCGACCGGGCTGCAGTTGTTGAACCTGGCACAACGCATTCAAAAAGACATTTCCGAACGCTTCCACGTGGATCTGGAAATGGAGCCTAATCGGTATTGAGGCTAAGCTTTCAAGAGTCATTTAAAGCCCTGCACATCTTCGATTGTGCAGGGCTTTTTTGTTAATGCTGGGTTAACTTAGCCACCTAACGATGCAAGTATTTGCTTCACCAAAGGCCCGATGCAGACGTTCCTGTTCGCATAAGAGAGCCTCATTAGCCTGAGTCGATCTGCGTGATGCCAACCGTTCATTTCCCAGCGGCAGATTGCTCGACCCCATCACCCTATAAATATGCGGGCGTGCCCATGATTACCCTGAAGCTCAATGGTCAAGACCACTCACTCGATGTCACCGAGGACATGCCGCTGCTCTGGGCTATCCGCGACGTGGCTGGTTATAACGGCACCAAGTTCGGCTGCGGCATGGGCCTGTGCGGCGCCTGCACCATTCATATCGAAGGCGCCCCGGCGCGCAGCTGCATCACGCCGATCGGTTCGGTGATCGGCCAGAACGTCACCACCATCGACAATCTGCACGCGGACCCGGTCGGGCAAATCGTCCAGCAAGCCTGGCTCGATACTGCTGTCGCCCAGTGCGGTTACTGCCAGGGCGGGCAGATCATGTCCGCCACTGCACTGCTCAAGACCAACCCGAACCCAAGCGACGAACAGATCGAAGAGGCGATGGTCGGCAATATTTGCCGCTGCGGCACTTACAACCGTATCAAGACCGCCATCCGCCAGGCATCCACCCACCTGAAGGAGGCCAAGGCATGAGCCAGTTACCGAATGATTTCGCCCTGAGCAACCTCAGTCGCCGTGGCTTTCTCAAAGGCGTCGGCGCCACCAGTGCGCTGGTCATCGCCGCGAGTTGGGGCTGGCAGGACGCCTTTGCTGCCGAGAAAGAAAAGAAATTCGGCGCCGACGGCATGCCCAACGGCTGGATCGATGATCCGAAGGTTTACGTCAGCATCGCCACTGATGGCACGGTGACGGTGGTCTGCAACCGCTCGGAGATGGGCCAGGGCGTGCGCACCAGTCTGACCATGGTGGTGGCCGATGAGCTGGACGCCGACTGGGCGTTGGTGAAAGTACAGCAGGCGCCGGGCGACGAAGTGCGTTTCGGCAACCAGGACACCGACGGTTCACGCAGCATGCGCCACTGGTACGAACCGATGCGCCGTTGCGGTGCCGCCGCGCGGACCATGCTCGAACAAGCCGCCGCCGAGCAGTGGAAAGTCCCGGTTGGCGAATGCCATGCGCAACTGCACAAAGTCATCCATAAACCGACCGGGCGTGAGCTGGGTTACGGCGCGCTGGCCGCGGCTGCCGGTGCGTTGGCGGTACCGGCGCGCGACAGTTTGCGGCTCAAGGAGCCTTCGCAGTTCCGCTACATCGGCAAGGAAGGCACCAAAGCCATCGACGGTGCAGACATCGTGAATGGTCGCGCAATCTATGGCGCCGATGTGCATTTCGACGGCATGCTTTACGCCACCATCGCGCGTCCGTCGGTCTATGGCGGCAAGGTCAAATCCGTGGATGACAGCGCCGCGCTGAAAGTCCCGGGGGTGATCAAGGTCATCCAGATCGAAGGCCGTCCGCTGCCCTCGGAGTTCCAGCCGTTGGGTGGCGTGGCCGTGGTGGCCAGCAACACCTGGGCGGCAATCAAGGGCCGCGACGCGCTTAAAATCGAATGGGACGACGGCCCCAACGCCAGTTACGACTCGATCGCCTACCGTAAGGAAATTGAAGCCGCGTCGCTCAAACCCGGCAAAGTCGTGCGCAATACCGGCAACATCGATGAGGCCATGGGCAGCGCCAACAGCACCCTCGAAGCCTCCTACTATCTGCCGCACCTGACGCAAGCGCCGATGGAACCGATGGTCGCCATCGCACGCTTCAAAGATGGCGTGTGCGAAGCCTGGGCACCGAGCCAGGCGCCGCAGGTCACCCGTGAACGAATCGGCGAGCGCCTGGGCATTCCGTTCGATAACGTCACCTTTAACGTTACCTTGCTTGGCGGTGGTTTCGGTCGCAAATCCAAGCCGGACTTCATCATCGAAGCGGCGATCCTTGCCAAGGAATTCCCCGGCAAGGCGGTGCGGGTGCAGTGGACGCGTGAAGATGACATCCACTGCTCCTATTTCCACACTGTGTCGGCCGAGTACCTGAAAGCCAGTCTGAACAAGGACGGCCTGCCGTCCGGCTGGCTGCATCGTACTGTGGCGCCGAGCATCACCGCGCTGTTCGCACCGGGCATGAACCACGAGGCCGCTTTCGAGCTGGGCATGGGTTTTACCAACATGGCTTACGCGATTCCCAACGTGCGCCTGGAGAATCCGGAAGCGGCGATACATACGCGGGTTGGCTGGTATCGCTCGGTGTCGAACATCCCTCATGGCTTTGCGATTCAGAGCTTTGTCGATGAACTGGCGCACAAGGCTGGCGAAGATCCGCTGAAGTACCAGATCAGCTTGCTCGGCCCGGACCGTCAGATCGATCCGCGCACCTTGAGTGAAGAGTGGAACTACGGCGAGTCGCCCGAGCGCTATCCGATCGATACCGGGCGCATGCGCACGGTGCTGGAAACCGCTGCCAAAGCCGCGGGCTGGGGACGGCAGTTGCCGAAGGGTCGAGGCCTGGGGCTGGCGGTGCATTACAGCTTCGTCACCTATGTGGCGGCGGTGATCGAGGTCGAAGTCAAAGACGACGGCACATTGATCGTGCACAAGGCCGATATTGCCGTGGATTGCGGCCCGCAGATCAACCCCGAGCGGATTCGCTCGCAGTTCGAAGGTGCCTGCGTGATGGGCCTGGGCAACGCGGTACTGGGCGAAATCAGCTTCAAGGACGGCAAGGTCCAGCAGGACAACTTCCACATGTACGAAGTGGCGCGCATGTCCCTGGCGCCGAAGGAAGTCGCCGTGCATCTGGTGACGCCACCGGGCAATGTGCCGCTGGGCGGTGTCGGCGAACCGGGCGTGCCGCCGATCGCGCCCGCGCTGTGCAATGCCATCTTTGCCGCCACCGGTAAACGTATCCGCAACCTGCCGGTTCGCTATCAGTTGCAGGGTTGGCAGAAGGCTGAGGCCTGATGGACAGCGTCGATCTGAACGTCCTGCGCAGCGTGCTGGAATGGCGCCGCGCCGGTCAGCGGGTGGTGTTGTACAGCGTGGTCCAGACCTGGGGCACCGCGCCCCGGGCACCTGGCGCCATGCTGGCCTTGCGCGAAGATGGCGTGGTGATCGGTTCGGTGTCCGGCGGGTGTGTCGAGGATGATCTGATTGCCCGGTTGCACGATGGGCGGATTCCGGCTGACGGGCCGCCGGTGCAACTGATCACGTACGGCGTTACCCGCGAGGAGGCCGCACGCTTTGGTTTGCCGTGTGGCGGCACCTTGCGCCTCACCGAGGAACGCGTCGGTGACCCCGCCTGGGTCGCCCAATTGCTGGCGCGTTGCGAGGCCCATGAAATCGTTGCGCGCTCGCTGGATATTGCGACCGGCGAGGTGGTGTTACAGCCGGCGAACAAGAGCGATGTGCTGAGTTTCGACAGTCACACGTTGCGTGCGATCTATGGTCCGCGCTGGCGCTTGTTGCTGATCGGTGCGGGGCAACTGTCCCGCTATGTCGCCGAGATGGCGCGGCTGCTGGATTTCGAAGTGCTGATCTGCGACCCACGCACCGAATTCGTCTACGGCTGGGAAGAACAGCACGGTCGCTTTGTCCCCGGCATGCCCGACGAAGCGGTGTTGAACATCCAGACCGATGAACGCACCGCCATCGTTGCGCTGACCCACGATCCGCGCCTGGATGACATGGCGTTGCTCACGGCCCTCGACTCCCGGGCCTTTTATGTCGGCGCGCTGGGCTCGCGGGTCAACAGCCTGAAGCGCCGGGATAACCTGGCTCAGCTAGGCTTGTCACAAGAGGCCATCGAGCGTTTGCACGGGCCGATCGGTCTCCACATCGGCAGCCATTCCCCGGCGGAAATCGCCTTGTCGTTGCTAGCCGAAATCGTGGCGATCAAGAACGGCGTCGAACTGAAACAAAAGAAGCCGCTGCGGGAGGAGGTATGAGTGAGGCAATCGGCGCCATCGTGTTGGCGGCGGGGCAGGGCGACCGGTTTCGGCAGGTGGCGGGCGCCGACAAGGATAAGCTGTTGGCGGACTGTACGGGACGCGATGGCGCCGTTCGTTCGGTAATCGAGCAGGTGCTGGTGAGTTTGCCAGCCAGCCTTGAGAAGCGCGTTCTGGTCACTACCGCAGACCGCCCGCAAGTGATTCGCTTGGCCAAGGCTTATGGTGTCGAGGTTGTGCTGATCGAATCGACCGGCATGGGCGACAGCATTGCGGCCGGGGTGTCAGCGTGCTCGCAGCTCGATGGCTGGTTGATTGTATTGGGGGATATGCCGTTTATTTTGCCTTCCAGTATCGCGCAGGTGGTGGCGGGGATTGCGGATGACTCTGTCAGTGTGCCGGTGCATCAAGGTGAGTATGGGCATCCGGTGGGCTTCGGTCGCAACTTCGGACCGGGGCTGATGGCGTTGTCCGGTGATCATGGAGCCCGGCCGCTGTTTGCGCAGGGGCGAGTATGGGAAGTGACAGTCGATGATCCCGGTGTGTTGTGGGATGTGGATGTGCCTGAATCACTGATTTTCAAACCTGCATAAATCCCCTGTGGTGCGAGCCTGCTCGCGATGGCGGTGGGTCAGCTTGCATCAATGTTGAATGTTAAATCGCAATCGCGAGCAGGCTCGCTCCCACAGGGGGCGGTGGATTCGAAGACAAAAAAAAGCCCCGCCTGGATCACCAGGCGGGGCTTTTTAGTGGCCGATGGAATCAGACGAGGGGTTTAGGCTCGTGTTCTTTTTCCAGGGCTTGCTCGTGTTGCTCTACCGCTTCCTGAACGGAGCGTGGTGCTTCAGCGATCACGGAGTCAACGGGCTCGGCAGTGACTTCAGCAGCCGGGGCAGGAGCAGCCTCGGCGACTTCAGCCACAACAGGTGCCACTTCGACAGCGACCGGAGCAGCAGCGGCAGCCTGTTCGGCTTCCTTCTGCAGGCGCTCTTCTTCACGCTTGCGACGACGCACTTCACGCGGGTCGTTTGGCGCGCGGCCGCTTGGCGTCAGGGCGCTGACAGGAGCAGCTTCAGCGGCGGGAGCAGCCACTTCAGCGACAACTGGCGCTTCAACCACTGGAGCGGGTTCGGCAGCAGCCACTACTGGCTCGGAAACCGTGGCTTCAGTCGTTTCGCTCTCAGCGACTGGCGCTGGAGCTGGCGTTTCGGCAACAGCTGGCTCGGCAACCCAGTTGAACGCAGTTTGCTCTTCGCGAACTTCACGAACCGTTTCGGTCACGGTTTCAGCAACGGTTTCAGCAACCGGTTCTGCAACCACGGCAGGCGCTTCAGCAACGAAGGCCGGTTCCGCGGCAGCTTCAACCTGAGGCTGTGCTTCTTGAGCGGGTGCCACTTCGATTTCCGGAGCGGAAGTTGCTTCAACAGGTGTCGTTGCTTCAACGACTGGCGCTTCTGGAGCAGTTTCCAGTGTGGCAGCAGTGGCGCGTTCGGCTTGCTCGTTGGCTTGTGCTTCGGCCGGAGCGCTGATCACGCTGCTGGCAACGGCTGCGGTTACAGCCAGGCCGGCGGCCAGATCGTCAGCGCTTGGCGCTTCGCGGCTTTCGCCCGCTTCGCTACCTTCAGCGGATTCCGATTCTTCCGAACCTTCGATCACATTGCCGTTGGCATCGCGTTGACGCTCGCGACGGTTGCTGCGACGACGCTGGCCACGGGAGCGGCGGCGTGGACGATCGCCTTCGGCGCCTTCCTGACCGTCTTCCTGCAGTTGCTCTTCGTTGCCGGTCAGTTCTTCTTCGGCAACAGCGGCAGCGGCTTGCTCTGCACGTGGTTGACGCTCTTCACGCGGTGGACGTGGGGCACGTTCTTCGCGTGGCTGACGGGCTGGACGCTCTTCAGCGGTAGCCGCAGCGGCCGGAGCCGTGGCATCCAGAGGTTCGCGCAGTTCACGAACCCGCTCTTCACGCTCGCCACGTGGCTTGCGATCTTCGCGCGGTGCGCGCGGTGCACGTTCTTCACGAGGGGCGCGCGGTGCGCGTTCTTCACGTGGAGCGCGTTCTTCGCGAGCGACTGCCGGGGTTTCTTCGCGGGCTTCACGCGGCTCACGTGGTGCGCGTTCTTCACGCGGTGCACGTTCCTCGCGAGGCTTGCGCTCTTCATCGCGGCGACCGTTACGGTTGCGGCTCTGCTGG
The DNA here is from genome assembly GCF_000293885.2 of Pseudomonas fluorescens NCIMB 11764. NCBI lineage: Bacteria > Pseudomonadati > Pseudomonadota > Gammaproteobacteria > Pseudomonadales > Pseudomonadaceae > Pseudomonas > Pseudomonas fluorescens. Next base: position 6,342,035 of record NZ_CP010945.1, on the reverse strand, counting down.
CGACCGTTGCGACGCTCTTCGTTGCGGGCCGGACGCTCGGTGGTCGCCGGTTTTTCAACCACAACCGGAGCGGCAGGCTCTTCTTTGGTAGCGAACAGGCTGACCAGCGACTTCACCAGGCCCTTGAACAGGCTTGGCTCTGGCGCGACGGCCGGCGCAGCCACCGGAGCGGCGACGACTTCGGTCGGAACCGGAGCGTTGGCGCGGGCCGGAGCAGTCTTGACCGCGGCTTCCTGGCGAACCAGGGTGCGGGTCGCAGCGGCTGGCTGGACTTCTTCGACTTCGGCTGCGGCAGCAGCGATTTCGTAGCTGGACTGGCCGACCGCGGCTTCCGGGCTGTCATCACGCAGGCGCTGAACTTCGAAGTGCGGCGTCTCGAGGTGATCGTTCGGCAGAATGACGATGCGGGCGCGGGTGCGCAGTTCGATCTTGGTGATCGAGTTGCGTTTTTCGTTGAGCAGGAAGGCTGCAACCGGAATCGGCACTTGGGCGCGGACTTCGGCGGTGCGGTCTTTCAGTGCTTCTTCTTCGATCAGGCGCAGGATCGCCAGCGACAGCGATTCAACATCACGGATGATGCCGGTGCCATTGCAGCGCGGGCAGACGATGCCGCTGCTTTCGCCGAGCGATGGACGCAGGCGCTGACGGGACATTTCCAGCAGGCCGAAGCGCGAGATGCGACCGACTTGCACGCGAGCGCGGTCGGCTTCCAGGCATTCGCGGACTTTCTCTTCCACGGCGCGCTGGTTCTTGGCAGGGGTCATGTCGATGAAGTCGATGACGATCAGGCCGCCGATGTCACGCAAGCGCAACTGACGGGCGATTTCTTCGGCGGCTTCAAGGTTGGTCTGCAGGGCGGTTTCTTCGATGTCGCTGCCTTTGGTGGCGCGCGCCGAGTTGATGTCGATGGACACCAGGGCTTCGGTCGGATCGATAACGATGGAACCGCCGGAAGGCAGTTCAACGACGCGCTGGAAAGCGGTCTCGATCTGGCTTTCGATCTGGAAACGGTTGAACAGCGGAACGCTGTCTTCGTACAGCTTGATCTTGCTCGCGTACTGCGGCATCACCTGGCGGATGAAGGTCAGGGCTTCGTCCTGGGCTTCAACGCTGTCGATCAGTACTTCGCCGATGTCCTGGCGCAGGTAATCGCGGATGGCGCGGATGATCACGTTGCTTTCCTGGTAGATCAGGAATGGCGCGGAACGATCCAGCGAGGCTTCTTTGATGGCGGTCCAGAGTTGCAGCAGGTAATCGAGGTCCCACTGCATTTCTTCGCTACTGCGGCCCAGGCCGGCAGTGCGCACGATCAGGCCCATGTCGGCCGGGGCAACCAGACCGTTCAGGGCTTCACGCAGTTCGTTGCGCTCTTCGCCTTCGATGCGACGGGAGATACCGCCGGCACGCGGGTTGTTCGGCATCAGCACCAGGTAACGACCGGCCAGGCTGATGAAGGTGGTCAGGGCGGCGCCCTTGTTGCCACGTTCTTCTTTTTCGACCTGAACGATGACTTCCTGGCCTTCGCTCAGGACGTCCTTGATGTTGACGCGGCCTTCAGGGGCTTTCTTGAAGTATTCGCGGGAGATTTCTTTGAGGGGCAGGAAGCCGTGGCGCTCGGAGCCGAAATCGACAAAGGCAGCCTCAAGGCTTGGTTCGATGCGAGTAATCCGGCCTTTATAGATGTTGGCCTTCTTCTGCTCGCGTGCACCGGATTCGATGTCCAGGTCGTAGAGGCGTTGGCCATCTACCAGTGCAACACGCAACTCTTCGGGTTGAGTTGCGTTAATCAGCATTCTTTTCATGTAGTACCGTCGGTTTCCGGGCTGCCGGAAACGGCGTTCGGCACACACGACTTCTCACGGTCGGTGTCAGGTGCGTCGGGAGTGGTTGGCCATTCCCGTGTCCAGCGAAGTCCGGCCAATGTGGGCCTTCATCGCGACGTACGCGTCCTGCTTGCTGTGGCTACTTAAGCACTCAGTCAGGAGGAGGAATCAACCAGTGGCTGTGGACGAGATGAAGCGTCTTGATAAAGCCTATTGCTACACAGTCCAGCGGTTGTGCATCTCCACCCTACACGTATCCCTGATAATTCGGGTGCTGCCGCGCGCAGAATCCGCAGCGGGTTGGCATTTACCGTGAGCTCCGAAAGGGGAGGTCACGCATCATGGCTAATTTAGGCGGTGTTTCCGAAGCGTTCGCTCGGGGTCATTCGCAGCTGACTGCACTTTGTGAACTGGCCGTGAATATTGGCTCGCGTAGCGAGTGAAAACTCTGCTTTGCGGCGTGATTCAGGCCTTATGTCACCTGCGCTCGTTACACCTGCAAACTCCACCGTTACGTAGCGAAAGCCCCGTAGGACGGCCTCGCGTCCTGGTGAATTGCATTGGTCAGGGCCGGTTTTTGACCGTTGGTCCGCTGTCCAGGCCGCTTTTGGCGGCGTTCGCGACTATAGCAGTAATGATTAAGTGCTTCAATTCCATAAAAAATTGATATCATCCGCGGCATGACGACTACTGCCCCTTCGACCCCAGCCGTACAACTGCTGGAGGTCTCGCCGGAATATGCCGGCCAACGTATTGATAACTTCCTTCTCGCTCGGCTCAAAGGCGTGCCCAAGACCTTGATTTACCGCATTTTGCGCAAGGGCGAAGTGCGAGTGAACAAAGGTCGGATCAAGCCCGAATACAAGCTGCAGGCGGGCGATATCGTGCGCGTGCCGCCGGTTCGCGTGCCGGAGCGCGACGAACCGGTGCCCCTGGCCCAGGGTCTGCTGCAACGCCTCGAAGCCTCGATTGTCTTTGAGGACAAGGGGCTGATCGTGATCAACAAGCCTTGCGGCATTGCGGTTCACGGCGGAAGCGGCCTGACTTACGGTGTGATCGAAGCCTTTCGTCAGTTGCGTCCCGATTGCAAGGAGCTCGAGCTGGTTCACCGTCTCGACCGTGACACCTCCGGCCTGCTGATGATCGCCAAGAAGCGCAGCATGCTGCGTCACTTGCACACGGCATTGCGCGGCGATGGCGTCGATAAGCGCTACATGGCGCTGGTCCGTGGTAACTGGGCGGCCTCGATCAAGCAGGTTCGTGCATCACTCGGCAAGAGCAATCTGCGCTCCGGCGAGCGCATGGTCGAGGTCGACGAGGAGGAGGGCAAGGAGTCTGTGACCGTGTTCAAGGTCCTGCGTCGATTCGGCGACTTTGCCACCCTGATCGAAGCCAAGCCGATCACCGGCCGGACTCACCAGATCCGTGTTCACACCTTGCACGCCGGGCACTGCATCGCCGGCGACACCAAGTACGGCGACGACGATTTCAGCAAGGAAATCCGCGACCTGGGCGGTAAGCGTCTGTTTCTGCACGCCTACATGCTGACCGTACCTCTGCCGGACGGTGGCGAGCTGAAGTTGCAGGCGCCTGTCGACGAGATGTGGGCCAAAACCGTGGAGCGCCTGAGTGCACCCCTCTGATTACAAGCTGCTGATTTTCGATTGGGACGGCACGCTCGCCGACTCCATTGGTCGGATTGTCGAGGCGATGCACGTCGCGTCCGAGCGTTCCGGCTTCCAGTTGCGCGATGATTTTGCTGTCAAAGGCATCATCGGCCTGGGCCTTCCGGAGGCTATTCGTACGTTGTATCCGGAAATCGGTGACAACGAACTGGTGGCTTTCCGTCAGCACTATGCCGATCACTACATCGCTTCGGAAGCCGTGCCTTCGCCGTTGTTTGAAGGTGTCGTCGAGTCGATGGAGGCGTTTCGCGCCGAGGGTTATCACTTGGCGGTTGCGACCGGCAAGGCGCGTCGCGGGCTGGATCGCGTGCTGCAGGCGCACGGTTGGGAAGATTATTTCGACATCACTCGTGCGGCCGACGAAACCGCCAGCAAGCCCCATCCGCTGATGCTTGAGCAGATCCTCGCCCATTGCGAGGTTCGCCCGGAGCAAGCGTTGATGGTTGGCGATTCGTCCTTCGACCTGCAGATGGCGCGCAATGCCGGCATGGATTCGGTGGCGGTCAGCTACGGCGCGCAATCAATCGATGCGCTGAAACTGTTTGAACCGGCACTGGCCATCGATCGTTTTTCAGAATTGCATGCCTGGCTGAGTCAGCGGGCCTAATAGATTTTTGCTGGGGTAGATGTCATGACCGACGAATGGAAAGCGCCCGCCAAGGCGAGCGCAGAGAGCGGTGACGAGAAGAGCTGGAAGCTGCTGGAGAAGACCCTGCTGGCCAGCGTGCAGGAGCAGCGCCGGTCGCGGCGTTGGGGGATTTTCTTCAAGCTGCTGACCTTTGTGTATCTGTTTGGCGCGCTGATTCTGTTCACGCCGCTGATGGACATGGAAAAAGCTGCCACGCGCAGCGCCAATTACACTGCGCTGATCGACGTGACGGGCATTATCGCCGACAAGGAGCCCGCCAGCGCTGACAACATCGTCGGCAGCCTGCGTGCCGCCTTCGAGGATGAAAAGGTCAAGGGTGTCATTCTGCGCATCAACAGTCCGGGCGGCAGTCCGGTGCAGTCGGGTTACGTTTATGACGAGATCCGCCGGTTGCGTGGCTTGCACCCGGACACCAAGGTTTACGCGGTGATCTCGGATCTGGGCGCTTCCGGTGCTTATTACATCGCCAGTGCGGCGGATCAGATCTACGCCGACAAGGCGAGTCTGGTGGGCTCCATTGGTGTGACGGCGGCGGGTTACGGGTTTGTCGGCACCATGGAGAAGCTGGGTGTCGAGCGTCGGACCTACACGTCGGGCGAGCACAAGTCGTTCCTCGATCCGTTCCAGCCGCAAAAGCCCGAAGAGACCCGGTTCTGGCAGGGCGTGCTGGATACGACGCACCAGCAGTTCATCAGCAGCGTCAAGAAGGGTCGAGGCGATCGCCTCAAGGACAAGGAGCATCCGGAGCTGTTCTCCGGGTTGGTCTGGTCTGGTGAGCAGGCGTTGCCTCTGGGATTGATCGATGGTCTGGGCAATGCCAGTTCGGTGGCGCGTGACGTGATTGGCGAGAAGGAGCTCGTTGACTTCACCGTTCAGGAGTCGCCGTTCGATCGCTTCTCGAAGAAACTTGGCGCCAGTGTGGCTGAGCAGTTGGCGATGTGGATGGGTTTTCACGGTCCGTCGCTGCGCTGACTGCCCGCTCGCGTAAAAGATCGCAGCCTTCGGCAGCTCCTGCATGGATTAACGTCCACCTGCAGGAGCGGCCGAAGGCTGCGATCTTTTGCTTTTCAGGGGATTTGCACGCCTTCGGCCAATAGCATATCGATCAGGCGAATCAGCGGCAGCCCGATCAGGCTGGTGGCGTCAGGACCTTCGGTGCTTTGAAACAGGCTCACCCCTAAACCTTCGGCCTTGAAGCTGCCAGCGCAATCGTAGGGCTGTTCGGCGTGCAGGTAGCGTTCGATGCGCGCGGTGTCGAGTGTGCGCATGTGTACGGTGAATGGCACGCAGTCGACCTGGCAGTGTCCGGTCTGGCTATTGAGCAGGGCGAGGCCAGTCAGGAAGGTCACGCTGGCGCCGCTCGAAGCCTGCAACTGTTCACGGGCCTTTTCGAAGGTGTGGGGCTTGCCGATGATTCTGTCGCCGAGCACCGCAACCTGATCGGAACCGATGATCAGATGAGCGCAATGGTCGCCGGCCAGGGCCTGGGCTTTTTCTTTGGCGAGGCGTTTTACCAGCTCGATGGCGGGCTCTCCCGGACGATGGCTTTCATCGATATCCGGCGAGCTGCAAGTGAATGGCAGCTGCAAGCGGGCCAGCAATTCCCGGCGATACACCGAGCTTGAAGCGAGTAATAAAGGCAGCATGCGCATCTCCAGAAGACAGGCGCGAATTCTAGCGAGGCTTCCAGGTGACGGACAGGGCTGAATTTCCTTTGACATGGCCGGGTGCATCCCTATAATGCTGCGCCTATGTTGAATGACCCGATTCCACCTCACGTTGACCCGCGCAAATTGGCTGACCGTGGCACCACCCTTCAAGGTGAACTGCTGCTGGCCGATTTGGAGAGACTCTGCGACCCGCTTTCCGATACTGTCGGTACGGTGCAGGCTAAATTCGTTTTTGAACGAGATGAACGTAAGTCTGTGGTAATCCACAGTTTTATCGACACCGAAGTCAAAATGGTTTGCCAGCGTTGTCTTGAGCTGGTCACCCTGCCGATCCACAGCGAATGCAGTTATGCTGTGGTGAAGGAGGGTGCGAATACCCAGTCGTTGCCGAAAGGTTATGACGTGCTGGAACTGGGCGAAGATCCATTGGATCTGCAGTCACTGATCGAGGAGGAGCTTCTGCTCGCCTTGCCCATTGTGCCTGCTCATCATCCGGAAGAATGCCAGCAGCCGGGGGGTCTCGAAGAGGCCGAACCGAGCGAGGACGAGGTAACGCGGTCCAACCCGTTCAGTGTATTGGCGCAGTTAAAGCGTGACCCAAACGTTTAGGAGTTAATCAATTATGGCTGTTCAGCAGAACAAAAAATCCCGCTCTGCCCGTGACATGCGTCGTTCGCACGACGCTCTCGAGGCTAGCACCCTGTCTGTAGAAAAAACCACCGGTGAAGTTCACCTGCGTCACCACGTATCGCCAGAAGGCGTATACCGTGGCCGTAAAGTGATCGACAAGGGCGCTGACGAGTAATCACTTGTCCGCTCAAGTCATCGCGATTGACGCAATGGGCGGGGACTTCGGTCCCCGCAGCATTGTTCAGGCCAGCCTCGCTTGTCTGAATGCTACGCCCTCGCTGCACCTGACCCTTGTCGGTCAACCCTCCCTTCTTGAAGAATTGATCGCTGGCCAATCGGCTGTGGATCGCTCGCGCCTGTCGATTGCACCGGCGTCCGAAGTCATCACCATGGATGAAAAGCCTGCCCAGGCCTTGCGCGGCAAGCCCGATTCGTCAATGCGCGTGGCGCTCGAGTTGTTGCGTGACGGCAAGGTCCAGGCCTGCGTCAGCGCCGGCAATACCGGCGCGCTGATGGCTTTGTCGCGGTTTGTGCTAAAGACCTTGCCGGGCATTGATCGGCCGGCCATGGTCGCGGCGATTCCGACGCAGAAGGGTTATTGCCAGTTGCTCGATCTGGGGGCCAACGTCGATTGCAGTGCCGAGCATCTGTTGCAGTTTGCGGTCATGGGGTCGGTCGCTGCAGAAACCCTCGGCATCGTTCGCCCGCGTGTTGCGTTGCTGAACATCGGCACCGAAGACATCAAGGGTAATCAGCAGGTCAAGCTGGCGGCAACTTTGTTGCAAAGTGCTCGCGGCATCAACTACATCGGTTTTGTCGAAGGTGACGGCTTGTACCGGGGCGAAGCGGATGTGGTGGTGTGCGACGGCTTTGTCGGCAATATCCTGCTCAAGTCCAGCGAAGGATTGGCGACCATGATCTCGGCTCGGATCGAAGCCCTGTTCAAAAAAAACCTGGCCTCAAAAGTAATCGGTGCAATGGCGCTGCCACTGATGAAACGCCTGCAAGCGGACCTGGCGCCCGCGCGGCATAACGGTGCAAGCTTTCTGGGTTTGCAGGGGATTGTGGTGAAAAGTCACGGTTCTGCAGGGGTTCAGGGTTTCCAGAGCGCCATCTCGCGAGCCTTGATCGAGATTCAGGAAAACCTGCCGGAACGGATTCACGGTCGTCTGGAGGATTTGTTGCTTTAGGCATTTTCGTCGGACAATGCTTAAATGTGACCGCTCAGTTCAATTGGCCATCCAAACTGTCAGTTTCTTGCGTCCTCCAAGCGGGACGTCAATTCTCCGACGACAAGATCATTAGGGGCTTGTTACATGTCTGCTTCCCTCGCATTCGTCTTTCCAGGACAGGGTTCGCAGTCCCTCGGCATGCTGGCCGAGTTGGGCGCGCAACATCCTGTAGTCCTTGAAACATTCAAAGAAGCATCCGACGCTCTCGGTTACGACCTGTGGGCACTGACCCAGCAGGGGCCGGAAGAGCAACTCAATCAAACCGATAAAACCCAGCCGGCCATTCTGACCGCCTCGATCGCCCTGTGGCGTCTGTGGCTGGCTGAAGGCGGCGCGCGTCCGGCTTATGTTGCCGGTCACAGCCTGGGCGAATACAGCGCTCTGGTGGCGGCGGGCAGTCTGAGCCTGGGCGACGCCGTCAAACTGGTAGAGCGTCGTGGTCAGTTGATGCAGGAAGCCGTTCCAGCGGGGCAGGGCGGCATGGCTGCCATCCTCGGTCTGGACGATGCCGACGTACTGGCGGCCTGTGCCGAAGCGGCGCAAGGCGAAGTGGTCAGCGCGGTCAATTTCAACTCGCCGGGCCAGGTGGTTATCGCGGGTGCCAAGGCTGCGGTCGAGCGCGCCATCGAAGGCTGCAAGGCACGTGGTGCCAAGCGCGCCATGCCATTGCCGGTCAGCGTGCCGTCCCACTGCGAGCTGATGCGTCCGGCTGCCGAGCGCTTCGCCGAGTCGATCGCTGCGATCAATTGGCAGGCACCGCAGATTCCAGTGGTGCAAAACGTCAGCGCCGGCGTACCGGCGGATCTGGAAACCCTCAAGCGCGATCTGCTTGAACAGCTCTACAAGCCTGTGCGCTGGGTCGAATCGGTCCAGGCGCTGGCTGCCAAGGGCGCGACCCAGTTGGTCGAATGCGGTCCTGGCAAAGTGCTGGCAGGCTTGAACAAACGCTGCGCCGAAGGCGTGTCGACATCCAACCTCAATACCCCAGACGCCTTTGCTGCCGCCCGCGCAGCGCTGGCCTGAATCAGGAGAAGCTTGCATGAGTCTGCAAGGTAAAGTTGCACTGGTCACCGGTGCGAGCCGCGGTATCGGCCAGGCCATCGCCCTGGAACTGGGTCGTCAGGGTGCCATCGTTGTGGGCACCGCGACATCTGCTTCGGGTGCCGAACGCATCGCCGCTACCCTGAAGGAAAACGGTATTCAAGGCACTGGCCTGGAACTCAATGTCACCAGCGACGAATCCGTTGCGGCGGTGCTGGCGAGCATCCAGGAGCAGTTCGGTGCGCCGGCGATCCTGGTCAACAATGCCGGTATCACCCGCGATAACCTGATGATGCGCATGAAAGATGACGAATGGCATGACGTCGTCGATACCAACTTGAACAGTCTGTTCCGCCTGTCCAAGGGCGTTTTGCGCGGCATGACGAAAGCCCGTTGGGGACGAATTATCAGTATTGGCTCCGTAGTGGGTGCCATGGGCAACGCAGGCCAAGTAAACTACGCTGCCGCCAAGGCCGGTCTGGAAGGTTTCAGCCGCGCACTGGCGCGTGAAGTCGGTTCGCGTTCGATTACGGTAAACTCGGTGGCCCCTGGGTTCATCGACACCGATATGACTCGCGAACTGCCCGAGGCACAGCGTGAAGCCTTGCAGACGCAAATTCCGCTGGGCCGTCTGGGGCAAGCTCAAGAGATCGCGTCTGTGGTCGCTTTTCTTGCGTCCGACGGTGCGGCTTACGTTACTGGGGCTACAATCCCGGTGAACGGCGGGATGTACATGAGTTAAATGTGACGGATTGCTTCAAAAAAATGTCATACGAGCTGTCTAAAATCCGTTATAAAGCTGCAATCTATTTATAGGCAGAGGGCCGCAGGGTTTGAGGAGTGAAGCTTTCAGTTGAAAAACTGAAAAGTCTTTCTATACACTTACCCACTGGCCAGCTGCCTGAATTTGTCCATTAGGAGTGAAAACAAGGTATGAGCACCATCGAAGAGCGCGTCAAGAAAATCGTTGCCGAGCAACTGGGCGTTAAAGAAGAAGAAGTGGTCAACACTGCTTCCTTCGTTGAAGACCTGGGTGCCGACTCCCTTGACACCGTTGAGCTGGTGATGGCTCTGGAAGAGGAATTCGAGACCGAAATCCCTGACGAAGAAGCTGAGAAGATCACTACTGTACAAGCTGCAATCGACTACGTTACTAGCCACCAGGCGTAATAGTTTGTAATCGTTGCTTGCTGTCATGGAAAAACCGCACTGCCATCATGGCGTGCGGTTTTTTCTTTAGGCCTGATGCAAAGTCGTCATTTGAAAAAGGAGAGTGCTGTGTCGCGTAGACGCGTCGTAGTCACCGGTATGGGTATGTTGTCGCCACTGGGCACGGATGTGCCGAGCAGTTGGCAGGGCATTCTGGCTGGCCGCAGTGGCATTGGTCTGATCGAACACACCGACCTTTCTGCCTATTCCACCCGTTTTGGCGGCTCGGTAAAGGGCTTCAATGTCGAGGAATACCTGTCGGTCAAGGAAGCTCGCAAGCTCGACCTGTTCATTCAGTACGGTCTGGCCGCCGGTTTCCAGGCTGTGCGTAATGCAGGGCTTGAAGTCACCGACGCCAACCGTGAACGCATCGGCGTGGCCATGGGTTCGGGTATTGGCGGTCTGACCAATATCGAAGAAACCAGCCGCACCCTGCATGATTCCGGTCCACGGCGGATCTCTCCGTTTTTCGTGCCTGGCTCGATCATCAATATGATTTCCGGTTTCCTGTCGATCCACCTGGGTGCACAGGGACCTAACTACGCTATCGCCACCGCGTGTACCACCGGTACGCACTGCATTGGCATGGCGGCACGCAACATCATGTACGACGAAGCCGACGTGATGATCGCCGGCGGCGCCGAGATGGCCGCTTGCGGCCTGGGCATGGGTGGCTTTGGCGCCTCCCGTGCACTGTCGACCCGCAACGACGAGCCGACCCGCGCCAGCCGTCCGTGGGACAAGGGTCGTGATGGCTTCGTCCTGTCCGACGGTGCCGGTGCGCTGGTGCTGGAAGAGCTGGAACACGCCAAGGCTCGCGGCGCGACCATCTATGCCGAACTGATCGGCTTCGGCACCAGTGGCGATGCTTACCACATGACTTCGCCGCCGGCGGACGGTGCGGGTGCTGCACGTTGCATCACCAATGCCCTGCGCGACGCGAAGGTCAATGTCGATCAGGTTCAGTACATCAACGCCCACGGCACATCGACTTCTGCCGGCGACCTCGCCGAAGCCTGTGCGATCAGGTCGGTGTTCGGCGATCACGCCTACAAGCTGGCCGTCAGTTCGACCAAGTCCATGACCGGTCACCTGCTGGGTGCGGCAGGCGCGGTCGAAGCCATCTTCAGTGTGCTGGCGATCAACAGCCAGGTGGCGCCGCCGACCATCAACCTCGATGAGCCGGACGAAGGCTGCGACCTCGATTTCGTGCCGCACACTGCGCGCAACATGGATATCGACGTGGTGTTGTCCAACTCCTTCGGTTTTGGCGGTACCAACGGCTCGCTGGTGTTCCGCCGGTTCGCTGACTGATGGACAGCTGGGTCGACGGTCAGCCGGCTGACACTCTGTCGCTGAAGGATCGCGGCCTGGCCTACGGTGATGGTCTGTTCGAGACCATCGCCGTGCGCGGCGGGCAGCCGCTGTTGCTGGACCGGCATCTGGCGCGTCTGGCCGATGGCTGTTTGCGCCTGGCGATCACGGCCGACCATGCGCTGATCCGCAGTGAACTGCTGGCCTACGCCGCAGCTCTGGGTGAGGGCGTGCTTAAACTCATCCTTACTCGCGGCGACAGCTTGCGCGGTTACGCCCCTGATCCTGCCGCCCGGGCCCGACGCATTCTGCAAGGCAATCGTCCTGCTGCTTATCCTGCGGTTCATGGAGAGCACGGCGTTCGCCTCTTCCCCTGTACCACGCGACTGTCCAGACAACCCTTGCTCGCCGGGCTCAAACACCTGAACCGTCTTGAGCAAGTCATCGCCCGTTCCGAATGGCAAGACACCGAGCATGCCGAAGGCTTGATGCTTGATCAGGCCGGGCGCGTGATCGAAGGCGTGTTCAGTAATCTGTTCCTGATCCGTGATGGCGTGTTGATCACCGCTGATCTCAAACGCTGCGGCGTTGCCGGCGTGATGCGTGCCGAATTATTGTTTCAAGCCGAGTCGCTGGGGATCCCCACGCAAATCACCGACATCAGCCTCGATCAGCTGCAATGGGCTGACGAAGTCTTTGTCTGCAATAGCGTGTATGGCGTTTGGCCGGTGCGCGCCTACGCAGCACTGAGCTGGTCGATTGGGCCGCTCACCCGTAAACTCCAAACCATTGCCCGTGTGCTACTGGATGCTTGATACGTGAGACGTAAATTCTTGCTGTTGCTGGAAACCGGCCTGGTTCTGGCAGGGCTGTGTCTGGGCGCTGCGGCCTGGAAAATCCATTCGGCGCTGGAACAGCCGCTGAACATTACCCAGGAAGAACTGCTGGACGTGCCCAAAGGTACGACACCCACTCGCACTTTCTATCGACTCGAAGCCGATGGCGTCATCAAGGACGCTTTCTGGTTGCGCGTGTATTGGCGCTTCAATCTGGCCGGGCAGCCGTTGCACAAAGGTGAGTACCGCATGCAGCCCGGCATGACCGTTGAAGGCCTGATCGACCTGTGGAAGCGTGGCGAGATGGTTCAGTACAGCCTGACGCTGGTGGAAGGCTGGAATTTCCATCAGGTCCGTTTGGCCCTGGCCAAGGATGAAAAGCTCGAGCAGACGTTGAACGGCTTGAGCGATAGCGAAGTGATGGACAAGCTCGGTCACCCCGGGATCTTTCCGGAAGGGCGATTCTTTCCGGACACCTACCGGTTCGTGCGGGGCATGACGGACGCCGAGCTGCTGAAAAAAGCTTACGATCGCCTTGATGAGGTCCTCGCCAAGGAGTGGGGGCAGCGCGCAGCCGACGTGCCGTATACCGAACCTTATCAAGCGCTGATCATGGCTTCGCTGGTGGAAAAGGAAACCGGCGTACCGCAAGAGCGCGGGCAGATCGCCGGCGTGTTTGTGCGGCGCATGGAAATGGGCATGCTGTTGCAGACTGATCCGACCGTGATCTACGGCCTGGGCGATCGTTACAACGGCAAGTTGACCCGCGCGCACCTCAAGGAACCGACCCCTTACAATACCTACGTGATCGCCGGCCTGCCGCCGACGCCGATTGCGATGGTCGGCCGCGAGGCGATCCACGCAGCGTTGAATCCGGTGGCTGGCAACAGCCTGTATTTTGTCGCACGCGGCGATGGCAGCCATGTGTTCTCGGATGATCTGGACGCCCATAACAACGCGGTGCGCGAGTTCCAGCTCAAGCGCCGCGCCGATTATCGCTCCAGCCCGGCACCGGCCACCGCACCCGAAGCGACGGATGAGCAGGCGCCGATCCCGGCGGCTTCGCCCGACACAGCCCCCGAGGCTTTGCCGCCAGTGACGCCGCAAGAACCGGTTCAAGAGCCCTCCCACGAACCGGCTGAAGAACCTGTCAAACAGCCCGCTGCTGCGCCTGCGCCCGAACCAGACGCAACCGCGCCGCAAAGCCCGCAATGATTCTGACTAAGGACTGCCTGTGACTGGCTTGTTTATTACCCTGGAAGGTCCCGAAGGCGCCGGCAAGAGCACCAACCGTGAATACCTGGCCGAGCGCCTGCGCGCCGCCGGTATCGAAGTGGTGTTGACCCGCGAGCCGGGAGGCACGCCTCTGGCCGAGAAAATTCGCGAGGTGCTGTTGGCGCCGGTCGATGAAACCATGGACCCGGACACTGAGTTGCTGCTGGTGTTTGCCGCGCGTGCCCAACACCTGGCCGGCGTGATCCGTCCGGCGCTGGCCCGTGGGGCGGTGGTGTTGTGTGATCGTTTTACCGATTCGACCTACGCCTATCAGGGCGGCGGTCGCGGCTTGTCGCTGGAGCGCATCGCGACACTCGAAACGTTCGTCCAGGGCGATCTGCGCCCGGACCTGACCCTGATTTTTGATCTTCCGGTGGAAGTGGGTCTGGCACGCGCCAGTGCTCGCGGTCGCCTGGATCGCTTCGAGCTGGAAGGCCGGGCGTTTTTCGATGCGGTGCGCAGCGCGTTCCTCAAGCGTGCTGAAGCCGATCCGGCGCGTTATGTGTTGGTCGATGCCGCTCAACCGCTGGCGCAGGTTCAGCAGTCGCTGGACGCCTTGCTCCCACGCTTGCTGGAGCTGACCCGTGGCTGAAGCCTATCCGTGGCAGGACAGCCTCTGGCAGCAACTGGCGGGTCGCAAGCAACATGCACACGCCTATCTGCTGCATGGTCCGGCCGGGATCGGTAAGCGCGCGTTGGCCGAACGGCTGATGGCCAGCTTGCTCTGCCAGCGTCCGACAGCCGAGGACGCCTGCGGTGAATGCAAATCCTGCCTGTTGCTGAAGGCCGGTAGCCATCCCGACAACTACATCCTGGAACCGGAAGAAGCCGACAAGGCGATCAAGGTCGATCAGGTGCGGGATCTGGTCAGCTTCGTGGTGCAGACCTCGCAGATGGGCGGCCGTAAAGTGGTGCTGATCGAGCCGGTCGAGTCGATGAACATCAACGCGGCCAACGCCTTGCTCAAAAGCCTTGAAGAGCCGTCCGGCGACACGGTGTTATTGCTGGTCAGCCATCAGACCAGCCGTCTGTTGCCGACCATCAAGAGCCGCTGCGTGCAGCAGGCCTGCCCGCTGCCGAGTGAGGCCGTGAGCCTGGCGTGGCTGGCGAAGGCGCTGCCGGACTGTTCCGAAGAAGAGCGCATCGAGTTGCTGACCCTCGCTGCCGGTTCGCCGCTGGCTGCCGTCAGCTTGCAGGCTCAGGGCGTGCGCGAGCAGCGAGCGTTGGTGGTCGATGGTGTGAAGAAATTGCTCAAGCAACAGCAATCGCCGACGCAACTGGCCGAAGGCTGGAACGCAATTCCGCTGTTGCTGCTGTTCGACTGGTTCTGCGATTGGTCGAGCCTGATCCTGCGTTATCAGCTGACCCAGGATGAAGAAGGTCTGGGATTGACCGATATGCGCAAGGTGATTCAGTACCTGGCGCAGAAAACCGCTCAGGACAAAGTGCTGAACATTCAGGACTGGATCCTCGCCCAGCGCCAGAAAGTCATGAGCAAGGCCAACCTCAATCGGGTGCTGTTGCTCGAAGCGCTGCTGGTGCAATGGGCGTCATTGCCTACCCAGAAGTGACCGACTGGGCCTATCCTCTGAACATCTGCAGTGGAGGTCAGCATGAATGAAGCCGTCAACCAGGGGCCGCGCAACGGTATTTTGTCCCTGACCATCAAGGACAAGTCCGTGCTATACGCGGCCTATATGTCATTCATCAAGAACGGTGGTCTGTTTATCCCGACCAACAAAAGCTACAAGTTGGGCGATGAGGTATTCATGCTGCTGAGCCTGATGGATGAGCCGGAGAAGATTCCGGTGGCCGGCAAGGTCGCCTGGATCACGCCCAAAGGCGCTCAAGGCAACCGCGCCGCCGGCGTCGGCGTGCAGTTCAACGACGGCGACGATACCGCCCGCAGTCGAATCGAAACCCATCTGGCCGGAGCCCTGAAGTCCGACCGTCCCACCCATACGATGTAAGTTGCAGCCCTTTTTATGCTCGTAGATTCCCATTGCCACCTTGATCGCCTCGACCTCGCCGCCCACGACGGCTCTCTGGATGCCGCACTCGATGCGGCCCGGCAGCGCGGGGTAGGGCACTTTCTGTGTATCGGCGTCAGCGTCGACAACGCAGCCGACGTAAAGGCCCTGGCCGAACGTTACGACGATGTCGACTGTTCCGTCGGCGTGCATCCGCTGGACGTGCAGCCGGGCGCTGCCCCGGCGCTGGACTGGCTATTGCGGGAGCTCAACCACCCGCGTGTGGTGGCGATCGGTGAAACCGGCCTGGACTATCACTACGAGCCTGAGGCGGCAGAGCTGCAGCAGGAATCGTTCCGCCTGCACCTGCAAGCTGCGCAGCAAACCGGCAAGCCAGTGATCATTCACACCCGTGGCGCCCGGGCCGATACCTTGAACCTGTTGCGTGAAGCCGCGCTGCCCCAGGCCGGCGTCCTGCATTGCTTCACCGAAGATTGGGACATGGCCAAAGCGGCGCTGGACATGGGTTATTACATCTCCTTGTCCGGCATTGTCACCTTCCGCAATGCCGATGCGCTGCGTGACGTGGCCAGCAAGGTGCCCGCGGACCGCTTGCTGGTGGAAACCGATTCGCCGTACCTGGCGCCGATCCCCTATCGCGGCAAGCCGAACCTGCCGCAGTATGTGCGGGAAGTGGCAGAGTTTCTGGCGATGTTGCGGGGGGAGTCCTACGAACGATTTGCCGAGCAGACCACCGAGAACTTTAAACGGCTGTTTCCGTTGGCGCACGTCAGGGCATCGGCATAACGCCGGAAAAAATCGCAGCCTTCGGCAGCTCCTGCGGGGGCGGTGCCCCCTGAATTGCAGGCAAAAAAAACCCGGGTTCTGGGGGGTGAATCCGGGTTAAGACCATTAGGAGTAAAACAATGGTACGCGGTCCGTTGGTACCAATATCGACGCGGCACTTGGGGGAGATGCCCCGCCGACAGTTGAAGTATTGATCAGTATTGCGCCGAGTCCAGTTTACCGGTCGAGGTTTTTAAACAATTTTGGAATACGTGCGCTTCGGAAGCGTTCTCATTAAATGGCGGCGCTTCCAGAATTCATCAAGAAACACAGATATGGATGGATGATCCGTGCATTTTGCCGCAAGTTAGGCATAATACGCGGCTTCGAATTTTGACCCCGACAGACCTTTTCTTATGCATAAAGAACCTCGTAAGGTCCGTGAATTTCGTCGCCGTGAGCAAGAAATTCTCGATACCGCGCTCAAGCTGTTCCTCGACCAAGGTGAAGACAGTGTCACCGTCGAGATGATTGCTGATGCCGTCGGTATCGGCAAAGGCACAATCTACAAGCACTTCAAATCGAAAGCGGAGATCTATCTGCGCCTGATGCTCGATTACGAGCGTGATTTGAACGAGCTGTTGCATTCGGCAGACGTCGACAAGGACAAGGAAGCCCTGTCCCGGGCCTACTTCGAATTCCGCATGCGCGATCCGCAACGCTACCGCTTGTTCGATCGCCTCGAAGAAAAGGTGGTCAAGGGCAACCAGGTGCCGGAGATGATCGAGGAGCTGCACAAGATCCGCGCCTCGAATTTTGAACGCCTGACCCTGCTGATCAAGGGTCGGATCAGCGAAGGCAAGCTCGAAGACGTGCCGCCTTACTTCCATTACTGCGCGTCCTGGGCGCTGGTGCACGGCGCCGTGGCGCTGTACCACTCGCCGTTCTGGAGCAACGTGCTGGAAGATCAGGAAGGTTTCTT
Source organism: Pseudomonas fluorescens NCIMB 11764 (assembly GCF_000293885.2). Classification (NCBI taxonomy): domain Bacteria; kingdom Pseudomonadati; phylum Pseudomonadota; class Gammaproteobacteria; order Pseudomonadales; family Pseudomonadaceae; genus Pseudomonas; species Pseudomonas fluorescens. Next base: position 6,324,933 of record NZ_CP010945.1, on the reverse strand, counting down.
CCAGTTCCTGATGGACATCGGCGTGCGCATGGGCAACAAGCGCAAGCGCGACACCGACACGCCAAGCAGCTAAGCCATTCAGTTGCTTTATTGCGCCATTATTTCGCAACATGGCGCAGTACCTCAGGAATATACTCAGGCATGGGACTTGCTAAAACTTGATTTGTAAGTCAAGTTTTACGCCGTCCGATTTCCTTGTGCCGGAGTGACCATGATCGTTGACCGTCAAGGCAGGCGTTTCCGCAATCTGCGAATCAGCCTGACCTCAGCCTGCAATTACGCGTGTACCTACTGCGTGCCCAACGGCAAGCGGCTGGTCGCTGCGCAGGACGAACTGTCGGCCGAAGCCATGGCACGCGGCGTTGCCTACCTCATCGAAGCGGCGGGGATCGAGCGACTGCGCATCACCGGCGGTGAGCCGCTGGTCAGCCCCAAACTCGAAGCCTTCATGACCGCCGTCGGGCAGATGGGCCTGCAAGACATCAGCCTGACCACCAATGGTCAACTGCTGGCGAAAAAACTGCCCCTGCTGGTCGACGCCGGTATCCGGCGCATCAACGTTTCCCTCGATACCCTGGATGCCGGTGCATTCCGCAGCATTGCCCGCGGCGGTGATCTGGCGACTGTGCTCGACGGCATGGATCAGGCCAGTGCCGCCGGCATGAAGATCAAGGTCAACATGGTGCCGTTGCGCGGACAAAACCTCGATCAGGTGATGCCGCTGCTCGATTACTGCCTGGAGCGAGGTTACGAGCTGCGCTTCATCGAGCTGATGCGCATGGGGCACCTGGCCAGTGACAACAACGCTTTTCTGCAACAGTTCGTCAGCCTTCAGCAGTTGCTGAGCCTGATCGGTGATCGTTATGAGTACCTGCAGGCCGATGCACCCGTCGACGCGACGGCGGTGCGCTATGAAATTCCAGGTCAGGGCTATTTCGGCGTAATCGCCAACGAAAGCGTGCCGTTCTGTCGTACCTGCTCGCGACTGCGTTTGTCGTCGACGGGCTGGTTGCATGGCTGTCTGTCGTCGAGCAATCGTCACTATGTCGGTGATCTGCTGGACAAGCCGCGCCATCAGGCGTTGCCGGCGTTGCAGCGTCTTCTGGTGAAAGCCTTGGGTGACAAGCAGGAAGTGGCGTTCTCGGGTGGGGCGACCATCATGAAAATTATCGGCGGCTGATCGGGCTGTGGCGAGGGGATTTATCCCGTTGGACTGTGCAGCAGTCCCATTTTTTTGGGCCGCTTCGTTGCCCAACGGGGATAAATCCCCTCGCCACAAATGTTCGCACTCCTGAAGACTGGCGCGGAAGCTGCATCCCATGGCCATTCGCCGGTTTTCCGTCACCGGCCTCTGGAGGGTAGGATGCGTAGCCTGGTTTTGCTGCTGGCCGTTTTGGCGCTTGGTGGCTGCATGAATGTCAGCGATCTGGCTGAAGGGACTCGCTACCACATGAGTGACGCGGGTCTGCTCGACCACAGCGATAGTCGCCGCGTGAACAATCTGCGCATTCAACCGGACTCGTTCGTCTATATCGCCCAGGGCGCCTTTGCTCCGCCGGGCAGCGCGGTTTACCCGCGTCCTAACGTGATTGCCGAAGTCGCCTTCGACGGCTTTATCGAATATTTCCCGATGGTCCGCCGTGCGCGTGCGCCGGAAGGCCTCGATCAGGCGATGGGCGAAGCCCGTGCAGTCGGCGCGCATTACCTGCTCTATACCCGTTTCGCCAAGTCGGATGACCGCATCGGCAACTCGGACGAATGGCTCGATCAGGAAGCCGTGGATCGCCTCGGCATCGACACCGGCGTGATTCAGATCATGTTGATCGAGACCAGTACCCAGTATTTGATTGATACTGCACGTATCAAGAGTCGTGGCGGTTTACTGACGTTCCACGACAAAAAGCCAGAAGACCTGATGGGCCCGCCGCTGGAACAATATGCGCGCAGCCTGCTGGGGCTCAGCGACCAGTAATCCAAGGAGAACGCCATGAGTGGCCCGCAAAAAGCCAACGACCTTCTGGGGCAGATCCCCAAGACCAAAGGCTTGCCACCGGTCCACTTGTGGAACCCCGACTTCTGCGGCGACATCGACATGCGCATCGCCCGCGACGGCACCTGGTATTACCTGGGCACGCCGATCGGACGCAAGCCAATGGTCAAACTGTTCTCCACCATCATTCGCCGCGACGGCGATGATTATTTCCTCATCACCCCTGTCGAGAAGGTCGGCATCAAGGTCGACGATGCACCGTTCGTGGCGATCGCCGTGGAGGTGGAAGGCGAGGGCGAAGCACAAGTCCTGCGCTTTACCACCAACGTCGATGAAACCGCCGAGGCCGGTGCGGAACATGCGATCCGTGTAGTGATTGATCCGGTGACACAAGAGCCTGCGCCGTATGTGCATGTGCGCACCAACCTTGAAGCGCTGATCCATCGCAATGTGTTTTACCAATTGGTGGAACTGGCGGTGACCCGCGAGATCGATGGGCAGCGCTGGCTTGGCGTGTGGAGCGGCGGCATCTTCTTCCCCATCGGCCTGGAGCCGTAACACACACAAGATTTTGCTTTTCCCTGAAAATCAAATTGACACCCAATCGTATGATGATTAGCGTGGGCACCCATTGCGAACGGCTTTGAGGTGCCCATGTCCAGCAGTTTTCACGCATCGACGGTCGATTGGCTGGGTTGCTGGATTGCGACGGGCCAGGTAAAACCCGGCGAAACCCTCAAGGTCGAAGCCGATCTGGGCGAGCAACTCGGCGTCAGTCGCACGGTCATCCGCGAAGCCATCAAAACCCTGGTCGCCAAAGGCATGCTCGAAGTCGGGCCCAAGGTTGGCACGCGAGTATTGCCGGTGCGGCGTTGGAACCTCTTCGATCCGCAAGTCGTCGGCTGGCTTTCCCGCAGCGGCTTGCCGGAAAATTTCGTCGACGACCTGCTCGACCTGCGCCGCACCATCGAGCCGATGGCCGTGCGCTGGGCCTGCGAGCGAGCGACCGTCGAACAGGTGCAAGCAGTGCTTCAGGCCTACAACGCGCTGGAGCGAGCGGTAGACAGCGGCATCGATTACAACCGCGCCGACCAGTTCTTCCACGAGTGCATTCTCGCGGCCAGCCACAATCAATTCATCGAACAAATGGTCCCGGCCCTCGGCGCGTTGCTGGCGGTGTCTTTCGAAGTCTCCGCGGCTGACCCGGACGAGTTGCGCCGCACATTACCGATTCACAAAGACATGGCCGATGCCATCGCCGCTCGCGATGCCGCGCGCGGTGTGTGGGCCTGCATGACGCTCATCGACAACGCCGACCTGGCCATCAAACGTTTCTACCCAAAAGTCATGGCCGATAAAAAGGCCGGATAAAAAACACAGACCCCTTGTGGGAGCCAGCTCGCGATTAGGCTGGCACATTCAATATTGATCTCGCCTGACCCACCGCAATCGCGAGCAGGCTCGCTCCCACATAAAAGCAATAAGAAGGAGGTTTCATGGAGTGGACCGCAGTTACCCAGCACCGTGCACACCTGGGCGAGGGCCCCTTCTGGGATGCGCCGACGCAGGCGCTGTACTGGGTGGATATTGCCGGTAAACAAGCGTTGCGCCTGGTCGGCGCCAACGTGCAAATCTGGCAGATGCCCGAGCACGTGTCAGCCTTCATTCCCTGCGAAAGCGGCGATGCGCTGGTGACGTTGAGTAGTGGTGTGTACCGGCTCGATCTCGATTCACCGGGACTTGAGCCACGATTGAGCTTGTGCTGCGTCGCCGACCCGCAACCCGGCAATCGCGCCAACGAAGCCCGTTGCGATGCGCAGGGCCGGCTATGGCTCGGCACCATGCAGAACAACATCGGCGAAAACGGCGAAGACCTGCCCATCGTGCGACGGTCCGGCGGCTTGTTTCGAATTGACCGCGATGCCCGGGTCACGCCGCTGCTTCGCGGATTGGGCATTCCCAACACGTTGTTATGGAGTGACGACGCCACCACGCTTTATTTCGCCGACAGCCTGGATGGCACGCTCTATCAGCATTTCATTCGCACCGACGGCGGCCTCGAGCCCGCGCAAGTCTGGTTCGGCCCCCATGAACGCGGCGGACCCGACGGCTCGGCGATGGATGCCGAGGGTTACCTTTGGAATGCTCGCTGGGACGGCAGTTGCCTGCTCAGGTTGACGCCAGATGGTCAGGTCGATCGCGTGATCGAGCTGCCGGTCAGCCGCCCCACCAGTTGTGTGTTTGGCGGTCCGGACTTGAAAACCCTCTACATCACCAGCGCTGCGAGCCCGCTCAACCATCCGCTGGACGGGGCGGTGTTGTCCCTTCAGGTCGATGTGTCCGGAAAAACCTGTACGAAATTTGCTGGTTAGATCCCAAAATATGGGATGTAAAATTATATATTGAGATTATTTGGCGGTCGGGTTTATAGTCGGCTCCATCAGTTACACGCACTCACACTTAAAAAAACAAAACAGGTGAAGTGATGCAGCTATTTTCCACAAAGCTTTTTGGCCGGACATCGACAGATGCCCGGTTTTTGTCGTGCCCGCGAAAAGGAGTTCTGATTCATGGGTGAACCTCTTTCCCTGCCAGCGGTGCCCGAGCCACCGAAGGGTGAGCGCCTGAAAAACAAGGTCGTGTTGCTGACCGGCGCGGCTCAGGGCATTGGCGAGGCGATTGTCGCGACCTTCGCCTCCCAGCAGGCCAGGCTGATCATCAGTGATATCCAGGGTGAGAAAGTCGAACACGTCGCGGCGCATTGGCGAGACAAGGGGTTTGATGTTCAGGCGATAAAGGCTGACGTGTCCAATCAGCAAGACTTGCACGCCATGGCCAGACTGGCAGTCGACCTGCACGGCCGCATCGACGTGCTGGTCAACTGCGCCGGGGTCAACGTGTTCCGCGATCCGCTGGAAATGACCGAAGAAGACTGGCGTCGTTGTTTCGCCATTGACCTGGACGGCGCCTGGTTCGGCTGTAAAGCGGTGCTGCCGCAAATGATCGAGCAGGGCATCGGCAGCATCATCAACATTGCCTCTACCCATTCCACGCACATCATTCCGGGCTGCTTCCCATACCCGGTGGCCAAGCACGGCCTGCTGGGCCTGACCCGCGCGCTGGGCATCGAATATGCGCCGAAGGGCATTCGCGTCAACGCCATCGCACCGGGCTACATCGAAACCCAACTGAACGTCGATTACTGGAACGGTTTTGCCGACCCGCACGCCGAGCGCCAACGCGCTCTCGATCTGCATCCACCGCGGCGCATCGGCCAGCCGATTGAAGTGGCGATGACTGCGGTTTTCCTGGCCAGCGACGAAGCGCCCTTTATCAACGCATCGTGCATCACTATCGATGGAGGTCGCTCGGTGATGTATCACGACTAGGCAAAACGCATTTCAGGCGCGGAATTCCGCTTGAAATCCAATCATCATATGATATGACTATTTGCTGCACCGGCTTTCAAATTAACGCTCAAAAAAAATAACAAGGAGTCAGCTTATGAATCGTCGTCGTGGGATCCGTTCCCTGTGCTGTGCCGCTTTGGCGGTCACCGCGGTCAGCCTGAGCAGTACGTTGCTGGCGGCCGAGGAAGTGAAGATCGGTTTTCTGGTCAAGCAGGCGGAAGAGCCCTGGTTCCAGACCGAATGGGCCTTCGCCGAAAAGGCCGGCAAAGAGAAAGGCTTCACAGTCATCAAGATCGCCGTACCGGACGGCGAGAAGACCCTTTCCGCCATCGACAGCCTGGCCGCCAACGGCGCCAAGGGTTTCGTGATCTGCCCGCCGGACGTGTCCCTCGGTCCGGCGATCATGGCCAAAGCCAAGCTCAACGGTTTGAAAGTGATTGCCGTGGATGACCGTTTTGTCGATGCCAGCGGCAAGTTCATGGAAGACGTCCCGTACCTGGGCATGGCAGCGTTCGAAGTCGGCCAGAAGCAGGGCGCGGCGATGGCCACTGAAGCGAAAAAACGCGGCTGGGACTGGAAAGACACCTACGCGGTCATCAACACCTACAACGAACTCGACACCGGCAAGAAGCGCACCGACGGTTCGGTCAAGGCGCTGGAAGACGCCGGCATGCCGAAAGACCACATCCTGTTTTCGGCGCTGAAAACCCTAGACGTGCCGGGCAGCATGGACGCCACCAACTCGGCGCTGGTGAAACTGCCGAGCGCGGCGAAAAACCTGATCATCGGTGGCATGAACGACAACACCGTACTGGGCGGCGTGCGCGCTACCGAGAGTGCCGGTTTTGCCGCCGCCAACGTGATTGGCATCGGCATCAACGGCACCGACGCCATCGGCGAACTGAAAAAGCCCAACAGCGGCTTCTTCGGTTCGATGCTGCCGAGCCCACACATCGAGGGCTACAACACCGCGAGCATGATGTACGAGTGGGTCACCACCGGCAAAGAACCGCCGAAATACACCGCCATGGACGACGTGACCCTGATCACGCGCGACAACTTCAAGCAGGAACTGGAAAAGATCGGCCTCTGGAACTGAGGCGCGGTTGATTTCATCGGCAGCCCTGGCGACGGGGTTGCCTGATCTGTTGATGAGGTGGGTTATGCACGCGCAAGTACAGACACAACACGACAGCGTCGGCGGCAGCCTGCGCTTCAACGGGATCGGCAAGACCTTTCCCGGGGTGAAGGCGCTGGACGGCATCAGCTTCGTTGCCCATCCGGGACAGGTTCATGCCTTGATGGGCGAGAACGGTGCCGGCAAGTCGACGTTGCTGAAGATCCTCGGCGGCGCCTATACGCCGAGCAGCGGTGACCTGCAGATCGGCGAGCGAACGATGGTCTTCAAGTCCACCGCCGACAGCATCGGCAACAAGGTGGCGGTGATCCATCAAGAGTTGCACCTGGTCCCGGAAATGACCGTGGCGGAAAACCTGTTCCTCGGTCATCTGCCCGCCAGTTTCGGCCTGATCAATCGCGGCGCACTGCGTCAGCAAGCGTTGGCCTGCCTCAAAGGGCTGGCCGATGAAATCGACCCGCAAGAGAAAGTCGGGCGTCTGTCCCTGGGGCAACGGCAACTGGTGGAAATCGCCAAGGCGTTGTCCCGTGGCGCGCATGTGATCGCATTCGACGAGCCGACCAGCAGCCTTTCGGCGCGGGAGATCGATCGCTTGATGGCGATCATCGGGCGCCTGCGCGACGAAGGCAAAGTGGTGCTCTACGTCTCCCATCGCATGGAAGAAGTGTTCCGCATCTGTAACGCGGTGACGGTGTTCAAGGACGGCCGCTACGTACGCACCTTCGAGGACATGAGCGAGCTGACCCATGATCAGTTGGTCACGTGCATGGTCGGTCGCGACATTCAGGACATCTACGATTATCGCCCGCGCAAGCGAGGCGCCGTGGCGCTGAGGGTCGACGGTCTGCTCGGGCCGGGCTTGCGTGAGCCGGTGAGTTTCGACGCGCACAAAGGCGAGATTCTGGGGTTGTTCGGCCTGGTCGGTGCCGGTCGTACCGAACTGTTCCGCATACTCAGCGGCCTTGAGCGCAACACCGCCGGGCGCCTGGAATTGCGCGGGCATGAACTGAAACTGCGCTCCCCCCGGGATGCGATTGCGGCGGGGATTCTGCTGTGCCCCGAAGACCGCAAGAAGGAGGGCATCATGCCGCTCTCCAGCGTCGCCGAGAACATCAACATCAGCGCACGCGGCGCCCACTCCACCTTCGGTTGCCTGTTGCGCGGACTGTGGGAGAAAGGCAACGCCGACAAGCAGATCAAGGCGCTGAAAGTAAAAACACCGAGCGCTGAACAGAAAATCATGTACCTGTCCGGCGGCAATCAGCAGAAGGCGATTCTCGGCCGCTGGCTGTCGATGCCGATGAAAATCCTGCTGCTCGACGAACCGACTCGGGGCATCGACATCGGTGCGAAAGCCGAGATCTACCAGATCATCCATAACCTCGCTGAAAGCGGTATCGCGGTGATCGTGGTGTCCAGCGACCTGATGGAAGTGATGGGTATTTCCGACCGCATCCTGGTGCTCTGCGAAGGGGCGATGCGCGGCGAACTGTCCCGTGACGAGGCCAACGAATCCAACCTGCTGCAACTGGCTTTGCCGCGCCAACGCGCTGACGGCGTGGCGAACTGAGAGGTGACTATGATGACAACCCAAAACAACGCTCTGCCCACCCAGCGCAAACCTCTGGACCTGCGGCGCTTTCTCGATGACTGGGTCATGCTGCTGGCGGCTGTCGGGATCTTTGTGCTCTGCACTTTGCTGATCGACAACTTCCTTTCACCACTGAACATGCGCGGGCTGGGCCTGGCGATTTCGACCACCGGGATCGCAGCGTGCACCATGTTGTATTGCCTGGCGTCCGGGCATTTCGACTTGTCGGTGGGCTCGGTGATTGCCTGCGCCGGCGTGGTGGCGGCAGTGGTGATGCGCGACACCGACAGCGTTTTTCTCGGCGTGGTGGCGGCGCTGTTCATGGGGCTGATCGTCGGGCTGATCAACGGGATCGTGATCGCCAAGTTGCGGGTCAATGCGTTGATCACCACGCTGGCGACCATGCAGATCGTTCGCGGTCTGGCCTACATTTTTGCCAATGGCAAAGCAGTGGGCGTGTCGCAAGAGTCGTTCTTCGTCTTCGGTAACGGCCAGTTGTTTGGGGTGCCGGTGCCGATTCTGATCACCATCGTCTGCTTCCTGTTTTTCGGCTGGCTGCTGAACTACACCACCTACGGGCGCAACACCATGGCCATCGGCGGCAACCAGGAAGCGGCGCTGCTCGCCGGGGTCAACGTTGACCGGACCAAGATCATCATCTTCGCCGTGCATGGCGTGATCGGGGCATTGGCCGGGGTGATCCTGGCTTCGCGTATGACCTCGGGACAGCCGATGATCGGCCAGGGTTTCGAGCTGACGGTGATCTCGGCTTGCGTACTCGGCGGGGTGTCGCTGAGTGGCGGGATCGGCATGATCCGGCATGTGATCGCGGGGGTGTTGATTCTGGCAATCATCGAGAACGCGATGAACCTGAAGAACATCGATACGTTTTATCAGTATGTAATTCGCGGTTCGATCCTGTTGTTGGCCGTGGTCATCGACCGCCTCAAACAACGCTGACACCCGTCTCTCGTGGCGAGGGAGCTTGCTCCCTCGCCACGGTTATGCATTCCTTCCGTCACTTCCCCTAAATATTTCTTGCCTGCTACAACCCGTTTCGGTTATCAGTTTGTACATGATTAGACAGGTACGATTTGACAAGAAACAACGGGTGGTCGACGAACTCATCCGGCGCATTGAAAGCGGCCTCTTGGAGGACGGTTTTTTACTGCCGGGCGAGCATCAGTTGGCTCAAGAATTCAAAGTCAGCCGCGGCACGCTGCGTGAAGCCCTGGCCGAGTTGAAACGGCGCCACTACATCGCGACGCAAAGCGGTGTCGGTTCCATCGTCACCTTCGACGGCGTGGTGCTTGATCAGCGCAGCGGCTGGGCGCAGGCCTTGGCCGACAACGGGGCGCTGATCAATACCGAAGTGCTGCGGCTCGAGGCGGTAACCCGTCCTGACCTGCTTCCGCGTTTCGGCACCGACCAGTTCATCACCCTCGACCGCCGACGTCGTTCCACCGACGGCAAGCTGGTTTCCCTCGAACGCTCATTGATGCCCGCCACCGGAGGCCTGGAAAGCCTGCCGCGTGTCGGCCTGATCGACAATTCCCTGACCATCACCCTGGCGGCGTACGGCTACATCGGCGAGCGCGGCGATCAATGGATCGGCGCCGAACCCTTGAACGCCGAAGACGCCGAACTGCTCGGCCGCCCGGTCGGTACGGTTTTCCTCAAAGCCTTGCGCACCACATACGACCGGCAAAACCGCTTCATGGAGCAAGTCGAAAGCCTGCTTGATCCGGTGCACTTTCGCCTGCACCTGCAATTTGGAAACCCGCAATGACCGCGTTCAATCGTGCCCTGGGCGCGTTTTACGGACTGGCCCTGGGCGATGCGCTGGGCATGCCGACCCAATCCCTGAGCCGCGCTGAAATCAAGGCGCGCTTTGGCGACATCACCGATCTGCAAGACGCTGGTCCCGATCAACCCATCGCGGCCAACATGCCCAAAGGCTCGATCACCGACGACACCGAACAGGCCATTCTGGTCGGTCAGTTGTTGATCGACGGCAAAGGCAAGATCGAACCGTCGGTGCTGGCCCAGCGGTTGATCGAATGGGAAGCCGCGATGCAGGCCAAGGACTCACAGGATTTGCTCGGCCCATCGACCAAACGGGCGATCGAGATGATTCTCGCCGGCCAGTCGCCGGAAGAAGCGGGACGCTATGGCACCACCAACGGCGCGGCGATGCGCATTACGCCGGTCGGGATTTCGGCGGATGTCAGCGATCCCGAGCGTTTCATCAGCGCCGTGGTGCAGGCCTGCCAGGTCACTCACAACACCACGCTGGGCATTTCCAGCGCGGCGGCGGTGGCGGCGGTGGTGTCCGCCGGCATCAACGGCATGGACCTGGGCGAAGCGCTGAACCTCGGCCAGCAGATCGCTCTGCAAGCGGAAAGTCACGGCCACTGGGTCGCGGGCGGACGCATCGCCTCGCGCATCAGTTGGGCGCGGACGATCAGCGTCGACAGTGACAAGGCGCTGCTGGCGGACTTGATGTACGACGTGATCGGCACTTCGGTGGCGTCACAGGAGTCGGTGGTGGTTTCGTTTGCCCTGGCCCAACAAGTGGCCATCGGTGAGATGAATGCCTTCGAAGCTGTGTGCATGGCGGCCAGTCTTGGCGGCGACACAGACACCATCGCGGCGATTCTGGGGGCCATGCTGGGGGCCTGTCTGGGGCTTGAGAGCTGGCCTGTCGGGATGATCGACAAGGTCAAAGCCGTTAACTCGTTGGAGCTGGAACCGTTGGTAAAAGGCCTGTTGGCTCTTCGCTGACCGGACTGGCGCCATCGCTGGCTTGCCGGCGATGGCTGCGCCGCTTGTTTGAATTTTTCACCCGCAATGGATCGCACTGACTTGGCCAGGACAGCCGGGCTGTTGTTTTCGTCTTCCGTCATTGCCCATAACCACAACAAAGGCAACAGGAGCATTTCACATGAGTTCATCGAACGCCGGGCAAAGTGCCGGGCAACTGGAAACCCGTGGCATCGAACCGGTGCCGGAAGCAGAGTGCAACGGTCATCCGCTGCAACTGTTCTGGGTCTGGTTCGCTGCCAACATTTCCATCCTCGGCCTGCCGCTGGGCGCCACGCTGGTAGCGTTTCGCGGGTTGGCGATCTGGCAGGCGATCATCGTCGCGATCCTCGGCGCGGCCGGATCCTTCGCGGTGGTCGGGATCATTTCCATCGCCGGTCGCCGTGGTCGCGCACCGAGCCTGACGCTGTCGCGGGCGATCTTTGGTGTGCGCGGCAATATCGGCCCGACCCTGGTTTCGTTGATGTCGCGGCTGGGTTGGGAAACCGTCAATACCACCACCGCCGCTTTCGTGTTGTTGTCGTTGTGCTCGATCCTGTTCGGCTCTCCGGTGGAGGCCAAAAGTGCGCCGATGTTGACCCTGGTGTTCATCGCGATTTTCGTGCTGCTGACTTTGTCGGTGTCTGGCCTTGGGCACGCGACGTTGCTGGTGATTCAGAAGTGGGCGACCTACGTGTTCGGCGCGCTGAACATTCTGGTCGGCGGTTTCCTTTGCGCCACCATCGACTGGAGTGCCGTGTTCAACGCCACGCCTGCACCGCTTAGCGCAATGATCATCGGCGTCGGCACCATGGCCGCCGGCACCGGGATCGGTTGGGCCAACGCCGGTGCCGACATGTCGCGCTATCAGCATCGCAGCGTCAAAGCCGTGCGCCTGGTGGCCTCGGCCGCATTCGGTGCGGGGATTCCGCTGGTGTTGCTGATCACCCTCGGCGGCTTGCTGTCGGTGGGTAACAATGACCTGGCGTCGGCCACTGACCCGATCATTGCGATCCGCGACATGCTGCCGACCTGGATGGCCGTGCCTTACCTGATCACCGCCTTCGGCGGCTTGCTGCTGTCGAACAACCTGTCGGTGTACTCCGCCGGTTTGACCACGTTGACCCTGGGCCTCAAGGTCAAGCGCGTCTACGCCGTGGTGGTCGACATCGTTGCGATCTTCGCCGGTTCGATTTACTTCATGCTGATCGCCGACAGTTTCTACGGCCCGTTCATTACCTTCATTTCCTTGCTGGCCGTGCCGATCACGGCGTGGGTCGGGATCTTCGTCGTCGACCTGATCCACCGTCATTACTACAGCCCCAAGGATCTGCTGGACGTCAGCCCGAGCAGCGCCTACTGGTACCGCGGCGGCGTCGAGTGGCGCGCCTTCGGTGCGTGGGCGGTGGCGATCGTGCTGGGTTTCAGCTTCACCACCATCGGCACCACCGAACAAACCGTCTGGTTCCGCGGGTTCCTCTCCGATTCGTGGCTGGGCCACAACGGCCTCGGCTGGATCGTGACGTTCCTGGTCGCTGGCGGGATTTACTTCGTACTCGGTGGCGCCAGGGATCGCCGCGCCGCATTGCTCGAGAATGCTCATGCCTAAGCTGTTGCACACCGGCCAGGTCATCATCGACCTGGTCATGGCCGTGGATAAACTGCCGCAGCCCGGCGGCGATGTACTGGCGCAGTCCGCCAGTTTCGAAGCGGGCGGCGGCTTCAATGTGATGGCTGCGGCGCAGCGTAATGGTTTGCCGGTGGTTTACCTCGGCCGGCATGGCACCGGCCGTTTCGGTGATCTGGCGCGGGAGGCGATGAAGGCTGAAGGCATCCACATAGGCATTGCTCACAGCGCGGAGCGCGATACCGGATTGTGCGTGGCGATCACCGACGCCTCGGCCGAGCGCAGTTTCGTTTCCTACATTGGCGCCGAAGGCGAAGTGACTGCCGAGGACCTGGCGAGTGTGCCCGCCGAGGCGGGCGATTATGTCTACGTCAGCGGCTACAGCCTGCTGCATGTCGGCAAGGCTCAGGCGCTGGTGGATTGGGTGCTGGCGTTGCCGGCCGGGATTAACGTGGTGTTCGATCCGGGCCCGTTGGTGGAGTCACCGGATGCGCCGTTGATGCAGGCCTTGTTGCCGCGCATCGATATTTGGACCAGCAACAGTGTCGAAGCGCTGCGGTTTACCGGGGCGTCGGACATCGGGGAGGCGCTGGATCGGTTGACCGATTATCTGCCCGCCGAGGTGCTGATGGTGGTTCGCGATGGGCCCCAAGGTTGCTGGATCAGTCAGCATGGCGAGCGTCAGCCTGTGCCGGGTTTCGAGGTCGAGGCGGTGGACAGCAATGGCGCGGGCGATGCGCACGCCGGGGTATTTGTGGCTGGGTTGGCGCAAGGGCTGTCGGCGGGCGAGGCGGCGCGGCGGGCGAATGCGGCGGCGGCACTCGCAGTGACTCGCTGGGGGCCGGCGACTTCGCCGGGGGCGGATGAGGTGGATGCACTGATCAGCAAAACATTCTGCGGCTGATCTGGCTCTATCGCTGGCAGGCCAGCTCCCACAGGATTCGGGGTGTAAACAAAAACTGTGAACACCTTAATCACTGTGGGAGCTGGCCTGCCAGCGATAGGTCCCGCACATTGAATAAATTTTGACCCTTACCCAGCCTTGCGCAACGCCTCGATCAATTCCTGCTTGCGCATACTCGAACGCCCCGGAATCTTCTTCGCCGTGGCTTCCTTCCTCAAACTGTCCACCGTCTGCGTCTGCCGCGACGCCTTGCTGTTACGCGGGTGACCTTCACGACTGGCTACCGCACGCCGCGAAGATCCCTTGCGGTCTTCGGCCTTCGCACTCGCCGGTTTCTTGCGCCCGGAACCACCGCTGCGCTCACCACCACCCGACTGCTTGTTCACCGTCGCCCAGGCGCGGGCCTCCGCTTCCTCTTTCGAGACACCTTTGTGCTCGTAGCTCTCTTCGATGTGCTCGGCCTTGCGCTTTTGTTCGGCGGTGTATTTGTCTTTGCTTCCACGAGGCATGGGATTTCTCCTGCTGCTCTTAGGCGCTGGCGAAGCCTGCGAGCTTTTGGTCTTCTTGAATCAACGTCAAAAGATCGCAGGCTGCGGCAGCTCCTACACGGTTAGACGTCCAGCTTGCGCGCCGCCTCAACCCCGGCCGCGCTGAGTTTGATCGGCAAATTCAACGAGTGCTCGCCGGTCTCGTCGCAGATCACATGCCCATGTTGAATCAACCCGCGATCCTGCAGCGTGGCAAGGGCACTGGCCACGACTTTCTCCCCCCGGTAATTGTCCAGAACCTCCTTGCCCAACCCGTTCGGGTGGGCGTGCAGCAGACGGGTCAGGACTTCTTTCTCAAGGTTTTTATCGACGTTCATGGTTACCTCTTCATGGATGTGGACAGGTACAGCTCGCGTGGGCGATTTATTGGCTGGCGCCGCCTTCGGAACCCGAGCCACCGGTGGTGGTTTTCGAGCCGATGCCGGTGCCGGCGTTATCGGGTGTCTGGGTGTCGGGCATGTTCATGCCACCTTGACGGCCCGCGTCGTTTCCCTGGATCCGCGGGTCGGTGCCCGTGGACGGCGGCAGGCTGCTATCGACACCGGAACCATTGGTGTTGATGCCGGGTGCGCTTTGAATGGCGGGGGATTTGGGTTTTTCCACCGGGTCGGTCGGGCCGGTACCGGAGGCGGTGTTCGCGGCAAGGGCAGCAGAGGACAGCAGGGTAGCGAGAGCGAGGGCGGTCAGTCGGGACATGATCATGGTGTCGTCTCCATTTAATTAGAGTCCTTACCTGATATTGGTCCGCCCCCCCATCGGGTTGGTGCCTGATGAACGACGAACGGTTCAGGCCTGCTGCGGCGTCTTGACCCTGAAGCGGCGCCAGAGCAAGCGGCCCACGGTGATCAGCCAGTTCAGCAGCGCGACGCAGAGAACGGTGAGCAACAGTGTGGTCATCCCGTATTCAACGATGATCTGTCCGGCCAGCAACGGAAAACCGAACACGCCGATGAAGTACGACAGGCTGAACAACAGCAACGATTGCGCAGTGGTGCCGCTCGGCGCTTCGTTCGCGGCCAGGCCGTTGATCACCGAATACGTCAGCCCGTAACCGACGCCCAGCATCACCGCGGCCAGCACGTAGCTGAAGCCGCTGTCGACCACGAAACCGAACATCACGATCGAGCCTGTCATCAGCCCCGACAACAGGCAGGATGTGCGGAACGGATCGCGCTTGACCACCAACCCGGCAATCAACATCCGACTGCTGATCGCCGCGCCCATGAAACCGAAAAAGAACAGCGAGTAATCCAGAGAGCGAGACGCCGCGTAACTGGTTTGAAAACTCGACAGGCCACCGAACACGCAACCGCCAAGGCCGACCATGATGATCGGGAACACCGCTCTGGACGACAGCACTTGAACCGTTGCACGCCAGGAAATACGCGCGACCGAGGCGGTGGGCGAAGGTGCCTTTTTCAGTTGCGCATCCAGGCGCCAGAACAGTACAACGCCGATCAGGCTGGCGAGTGCTGCGAGGTAAAACGCCGCCGTCACCGGATAGCCGAGCGCACTGGCTGCGCGCCCCAGCAGAGGGCCACTGCCGATCCCGGTCATCATGCTGCCCGACAGCAGCGCAAAATATTTGGCACGCTGCGCGGGCGTCACCAGGCTCGCGACGATGATCGGCCCGAGCGTGTAGAAAACGCCCCAGCCCAACCCCAGCAGCAACCCGAACAGGAGCAGCAGAGGGCCGAAGCCCGGCGTCAGCGCAAAGCCCAGGCTGGCCGCTACCAGCAGCACGCCGAACAGCGCAATCGAACGGGCCGCCCCGAGTAGATCAGACAAATGCCCAGAGACAATCACCGCTGCAAACGTGCTGAGCATCGCCGCCGAAATCACGCTGCCGGCATCGTGTTCGTTGCCGCCACGGGAGCCGATCAGCAACGACAGCAAAAACGTCGCGCCGTAAGACAGCGACAGCAAATAGCTGGCGAGGCAAAACAGGCCGAACAGCTTGCTGGAGACTTGAGGTGGTGCGATGGACATGACGCGGTTCCTTGACCCGATAACGGTGAGTGTCATCTGTCTATCATGCGAGGCGCGGATGTTAGGTCCGAGGTTGTCGATTTCAGGGTTAGTGCTGGCCGGAGTAATGCCTGTACATGATCGCCTTGTAGCTTTTGTGGCGAGGGAGCTTGCTCCCGCTGGGCTGTGAAGCAGCCCTAAAACAAGCGACGCGGTCTTTCAGGCAGGCAGGGGTCGACCTGGGAAGGGACTGCTGCGCAGTCCAGCGGGAGCAAGCTCTCTCGCCACAGACTGCGAGCCGACTTAGTATGGCGTTTTCCACTTTTGACGAAGGCACGTCCATGACGATCGAAATCCGCCCGGCGACCCCCAGCGATGCACCGCAAATCCTCGGGTTCATCACTGAACTGGCCGATTATGAACGTGCCCGCCACGAAGTCATCGCCAGCGTCGCCGACATCGAGCGCAGTCTGTTCAGCGAAGGCGCCACGGCCCACGGACTGATCTGCCTGCGGGACGGTTTGCCGATTGGTTTTGCGGTGTTCTTCTTCAGCTACTCCACCTGGCTCGGCAGTAACTGCCTGTACCTCGAAGACCTCTACATCACCCCCGAACAGCGTGGCGGCGGCGCGGGAAAAACCTTGCTGCGCCACTTGGCGAAAATCGCCTGCGCCAATGATTGCGGTCGGTTCGAGTGGAGCGTGCTGGACTGGAACAAGCCGGCCATCGAATTCTATAAATCCCTGGGGGCGCAGCCGCAGGAAGAGTGGGTTCGGTACCGGATGGATGGCGCGGTATTAAGGGATTTTGCCGCGGGCAATTGAATCCTTAAAAGATCGCAGCCTTCGGCAGCGCCTACCGGTGTAGGCGCTATCGAGGCTGCGATCTTTTTTTGCCAGAATCCCAAAATATGGGATGTATATTTATATATTGAGATTTTCCCGCTTTCGGGTTTATAGTCCAGCTCACTCACTGCCAATAAACAAAACAGGTGAAGCGATGCTGGCGCAATTGATCGCGCTCGATTGGGGGACAACCTCATTACGTGCTTACAAACTCGCCGCGGGTGGCCAGGTGCTCGAACAGCGTTCGCTGTCATCGGGGATCATGCAACTGCCCCGGACGCCGCGAATCATTAACGGTCAGGTATGCACAGACGGTTTTGAACTGGCCTTTGACGAGGCTTGCGGTGACTGGCTCGATGAACAACCCGCTTTGCCGGTGATTGCCTGCGGTATGGTTGGCAGCGCGCAGGGCTGGCGCGAAGCGGCCTACCGCGATACACCGGCGAACGTCGCCAATCTCGGAACTTCCCTACAAACCATTCGCAGTCTTCGCGGTGTCGATGTGCACATCGTGCCGGGCGTGATTCAACGTTCGCGGCTGCCGAACGTGATGCGTGGTGAAGAAACCCAGGTACTCGGCGTGCTGCAAAACCTGCCGAGCGGGGCGGGCAGCGATCTGTTGATCGGCCTGCCGGGCAGTCATTCGAAATGGGTGGAAGTGGCCGACGGCTGCATCGTGCATTTCGATACCTTCATGACCGGTGAAGTCTTCGCCGTGCTCAGTGAACACAGCATTCTGGGACGCACTCAGCAGCGCGGCGCATCCTTCGATGGCGACGCGTTCGACCGCGGTGTGCAAGTGGCCCTGTCGGTGGACGGCGAGGTCGGCCCGTTGTCGACGCTGTTCAGCGCCCGCAGCCTCGGGCTGACCGGCGAGTTGAGCGGCAGCGCGCAACCGGACTATCTGTCCGGCCTATTGATCGGTCATGAGCTGTCGGCGCTGGCCACTGTTCAGCGGCGTCGGCGCAACAGCGTCCATCTGCCGGCAATCATCCTCATCGGTAACTCACAACTGTGTGCCCGCTACAGCCGGGCCCTCGACGCCTGCGGTTTTGCTCGCGTGACGCTGGCCGAACACGCCACCGAACGCGGGCTGTGGCAGTTGGCGCTCGCTGCCGGACTCGTCACCCCACATCCATCCCGTTAAACCTGACTGGAGGTCTGACATGCTCAAGCAAGCCCTGGCGCAAAACGGCCTGATCGCAATCCTGCGCGGCCTGCGCCCGCAGGAAGCGGCGGCTATCGGAGAAGTCCTTTACGCAGCCGGATTTCGCGTCATCGAAGTGCCGCTCAATTCCCCCGAACCGTACGAAAGCATCCGCATCCTGCGCAGTACTTTGCCCGCCGATTGCCTGATCGGTGCCGGCACGGTGCTGACGCCGGAGCAGGTCGAGCAAGTGAAAGCCGCCGGCGGGCAGGTGATCGTCATGCCCCACAGCGATCCCAAGGTGCTTCGTGCAGCGAAAGCGGCGGGGCTGTTCCTGTCGCCGGGCGTTGCGACACCGACCGAAGCTTTCGCCGCACTGGCCGAAGGGGCGGATGTGCTGAAGATGTTTCCGGCCGAGCAAATGGGGCCGGCGGTTGTAAAAGCCTGGCTGGCGGTGTTGCCCGCCGGAACCATTCTGGCGCCGGTGGGCGGGATCACCCCGGAGAATATGCAGGTGTTTATCGACGCCGGCGTCAAAGGCTTCGGTCTCGGGTCCGGGCTGTTCAAACCGGGCATGACGCCGGAGCAGGTGGCGTCCAACGCCAAAGCCTACGTCGCTGCATGGAACGCTCTGCGTTAAGACTTTTTTGGCGCCGAGCGCGCTGCATCTAACAAGAGAGAGAGAAGAGATGAAAATCACCAAACTCACCACTTTCATCGTTCCGCCGCGCTGGTGCTTCCTCAAGGTCGAAACCGACGAGGGCGTGACCGGTTGGGGCGAGCCCGTGGTCGAAGGCCGTGCCCACACCGTGGCAGCGGCCGTTGAAGAATTATCCGACTACCTGATCGGCAAAGACCCACGCAACATCGAAGACATCTGGACCGTGCTGTACCGCGGCGGCTTCTACCGGGGCGGCGCGATCCACATGAGTGCCCTGGCCGGTATCGATCAGGCGTTGTGGGACATCAAGGGCAAGGCGTTGGGTGTGTCGGTCAGCGATCTGCTCGGTGGTCAGGTGCGGGACAAGATTCGTGTCTATTCGTGGATCGGCGGTGACCGTCCGGCAGACACCGCGCGTGCAGCGAAAGAGGCGGTGGAGCGTGGTTTCACTGCGGTGAAAATGAACGGCACCGAAGAGCTGCAATTCCTCGATTCCTTCGAGAAAGTCGACCTCGCCCTGGCCAACGTCGCAGCCGTGCGTGACGCGGTCGGGCCGAACGTCGGCATCGGCGTGGACTTCCATGGCCGGGTGCACAAGCCTATGGCCAAGGTGCTGATGAAGGAGCTCGATCCGTACAAGCTGATGTTCATCGAAGAACCGGTGCTCAGCGAAAACTACGAAGCGCTGAAAGAACTGGCGCCGCTGACCAGCACGCCGATCGCCCTGGGTGAGCGCCTGTTCTCGCGCTGGGATTTCAAGCGCGTGCTCAGCGAAGGTTACGTCGACATCATCCAGCCCGATGCTTCTCACGCTGGCGGCATCACCGAAACCCGCAAGATCGCCAACATGGCCGAAGCCTACGACGTCGCGCTGGCGCTGCATTGCCCGCTGGGCCCGATTGCCCTCGCGGCGTGTCTGCAACTGGATGCGGTTTGCTACAACGCGTTCATCCAGGAGCAGAGCCTGGGCATTCACTACAACGAGAGCAACGACCTGCTGGATTACGTCAAGGATCCGCGGGTGTTCGATTACGACAAAGGCTTCGTGAAGATTCCGAATGGTCCGGGCCTGGGCATCGAGATCAACGAGGAGTACGTGATCGAACGCGCGGCGGTCGGGCACCGCTGGCGCAACCCGATCTGGCGGCATGCCGATGGCAGTTTTGCCGAGTGGTGAGTTCTGTCTGACCCATCGCAACCCCTGTGGGAGCCAGCCTGCTGGCGATTCGGTCAGCACATCCGGCATGGATGGTGACTGATACACCGCGATCGCCAGCAGGCTGGCTGGCTCCCACAGTTTGATCTCCATGGACACGGAGATCTGCAGTTTCACATCGACCTCAATAAACATAAGAAGAGGCAATCCCCATGCAACCGCAAACCCTCACCGGGCAGGCGTCGTTGGTGGCGCCCAGCCGCAAGCGTTTTTTCATCATGGTCCTGCTGTTCATCACCGTGGTGATCAACTACCTGGACCGCAGCAACCTGTCCATCGCCGCCCCGGCGCTGACCAGCGAACTGGGCATCGACCCGATCCACGTCGGGCTGATTTTCTCGGCGTTCGGCTGGACCTACG
The DNA here is from genome assembly GCF_000293885.2 of Pseudomonas fluorescens NCIMB 11764. Lineage (NCBI taxonomy): Bacteria > Pseudomonadati > Pseudomonadota > Gammaproteobacteria > Pseudomonadales > Pseudomonadaceae > Pseudomonas > Pseudomonas fluorescens. The sequence continues at coordinate 6,304,726 of NZ_CP010945.1, read as the reverse complement.
CCGCCATGCAGATCCCCGGCGGTTGGCTGGTGGATCGCGTCCCGCCGCGCATTCTCTACAGCGTCGCGTTGCTGCTGTGGTCGATCGCCACGGTGATGCTCGGTTTCGCCGCCAGCTTCATCGCGCTGTTCGTGTTGCGCATGGCAGTCGGTGCCCTGGAAGCCCCGGCGTATCCGATCAATAGCCGCGTGGTCACTACCTGGTTTCCCGAACGCGAACGCGCCACAGCCATTGGTTTCTACACCTCCGGCCAGTTCGTTGGCCTGGCGTTCCTTACCCCGGTACTCGCGTGGTTGCAGCATGAGTTTGGCTGGCACATGGTGTTTGTCAGCACCGGCGCGGTGGGCATTCTCTGGGCGGTGATCTGGTACTTGGTGTATCGCGAACCACGGGATTTCAAAGGTGCCAATGACGCTGAAATCGAGCTGATTCGCGAAGGCGGCGGGCTGGTGGATATCCAGGCTGAGCAAGCGAAGGTCAAGGCTAAATTCAGCTGGACCGACCTTGGCATCGTGCTGACCAAACGCAAGTTGTGGGGCATCTACCTCGGTCAGTTCTGCCTCAACTCGACGTTGTGGTTTTTCCTGACGTGGTTCCCGACCTACCTGGTGAAATACCGCGGCATGGACTTCATCAAGTCCGGCCTGTTGGCGTCGCTGCCGTTTCTCGCGGCTTTCGTCGGCGTGCTCTGTTCCGGGTTTTTCTCCGACTTCCTGATCCGCCGCGGGTACACGGTGGGTTTCGCTCGCAAGTTGCCGATCATTGGCGGCTTGCTGATTTCCACCTCGATCATTGGCGCCAACTTCGTCGAGTCGACGCCGCTGGTAATTGCCTTCCTCGCACTGGCCTTCTTCGGCAATGGTCTGGCTTCGATCACTTGGTCGCTGGTCTCAACGCTGGCACCGGCACGGTTGTTGGGGCTGACCGGCGGCGTGTTTAATTTCATCGGCAACCTGTCGGCGATCACCACACCGATTGTCATCGGTTTCCTCGCCACCGGTGATTCGTTCGCCCCGGCGATTACCTACATCTCGGTTCTAGCGTTGATCGGTGCGCTTTCCTACATTCTGCTGGTCGGGAAGGTTGAGCGTATCAAGTTGTAGTTGCAGCCGTCGGGCGACCATAATGCCGCCCGTTCCCTCGCTCAACGGTAAAGGCTGGATATGCAGGAAGACGCCCCAAAAATCGCCAAGGACGCCGCGCCGACCGGCACCCAGACATTGCTTCGCGGTCTGGGTGTGGTTCAGGCCGTGGCCAGTGGCGCCCGCGATCTCAAGGAAATCGCCCGGCTGATCGGCACGACGCGCAGCACCACCCATCGTCTGGCCAGTTGCCTGGTGGACGAGCGTTATCTGCGCGTGGTGCCGCAAGTCGGGTATCTGTTGGGGCCGAAGTTGATTGAGTTGGGTTTTCAGGCTCGCGAGGAATTGCCGCTGGTGACGTTGGCCGGGCCATATCTGGATGAGTTGTCGGCGTTGACCGGCGACACCATCCACCTGGCGATTCGCGAGGGCGACGAGGTCCTGTACCTGCACAAGAATCCGGGGCGCAATGGCCCGGAAATGCGCTCGCGGGTCGGCCATCGCATGCCGTTGGCGCGCACCGGGATCGGCAAGGCCCTGATGCTCGATGACACGCAGGAAGAATGGCAACGGCTGTACGAAGTCAGTTTGCCTGCGGGTGGGAAAAATCAGTTCTGGCCGCAGCACCCGGAGCAATCCTGGGAGCAGTTTCAGCAGCGCATGGTCGAGTACGTGGCGGGCGGCTACGCCTTCGATCTGGAAGATAACGAACCGTCGATCCGCTGCGTGGCGGCACCGATTCGTGATGCCAGCAAGCGCATCGTTGCCGGCATCAGCATCGCCAGCACCGTGCCGTACATGCCGCTGGAAAAAATGGCCGAGCTGATTCCCCTGATCAAAGGGGTCACGGCCCGGCTTTCGGCAGAACTGGGTGCGAAGGTTTAGACCTTCAGCGTCGCCATGTCGATGACGAAACGGTACTTCACGTCACCGGCAATCATGCGGGCGTAAGCCTCGTTGATCTGGCGGATGTCGAGCATTTCGATGTCGCAGGTGATGTTGTGCTCGGCGCAGAAATCCAGCACTTCCTGGGTTTCGGCGATGCCGCCGATCAGCGAGCCGGCCAGTACGCGACGGCTCATCACCAGTTTGCCGGCGTGGACCGCTGGATCGACCGGTTCGATCAGCCCGACCAGAATGTGCACGCCGTCGAAACGTAGCGTGTCGAGGTAGGGATTGAGGTCGTGCTGCACCGGAATGGTGTCCAGCAGAAAGTCGAAATGGCCTGCTGCTGCCTTCATCTGCCCGATGTCGGTGGACACGATCACATGGTCCGCACCCTGGCGACGACCTTCTTCAGCCTTGCTTGCCGAACGGGTGAACAGCGTCACTTCCGCGCCCATCGCCTTGGCAAACTTGATACCCATGTGGCCGAGGCCGCCCATGCCTAGAATCCCGACCTTGTCGCCGGCCTTGACGCCGTAGTGTTTGAGCGGCGAGTAGGTGGTGATGCCGGCGCAGAGAATCGGCGCGGCGCTGGCCAGATCGAGCTTTTCCGGAATGCGCACGACGAAGTGTTCACTGACGACGATGCTGTCGGAATAGCCGCCCATGGTGTTGCTGCCATCCACTCGGTCGGGTGTGGCGTAGGTCATGGTCGGACCTTCGAGGCAATATTGCTCGAGGTTGGCCTGGCAAGCTTCGCAGCTGCGGCAGGAATCGACCATGCAGCCGACGCCGACCAAGTCGCCGACTTGATGTCGGGTTACGTTCGCACCGATGGCGGTCACTTTGCCTACGATCTCGTGACCGGGCATCAGCGGGTAAACGGCAATGCCCCACTCGTTGCGTGCCTGGTGGATGTCGGAATGGCAGACGCCGCAATAGAGAATGTCGATCGCAACGTCGTCGGCGCGGGGGCTGCGGCGCTCGAATTTCATGGGGGCGAGGGGAGTGGTGGCTGATTGAGCGGCGTATCCGATGGCGGTGTACATGATGGACCTCGCAAAAGCGGTGACAGGTGAGGCGGCGCATTCTGGGCGCGGTGCCGGTCACCGGCCATGGCGATTCCTCCGGGTGTCATGCCTATTCCTCCGGCATCAGCGTTCGATGGATCAAATGCGCGATCAGACCTGCGATGATGTTTTCATCCCGATTTCCGCGACTTTTTTGTGAAGAGCTCCCATGTTGTTGACCCGTCATCTCGATGCCAATGCCACGCTGGTTTCGCTGATCCAGCCTTTGACCACTCGCGATGGTTTTGCGCCGACGGCATTACCGGGCGTGCAGGTTTTGCGCGCCAGCTGTGATGTGGCACGCGGTCCGCAGATCTATGAACCGAGTCTGGTCATCATCGCCCAGGGCAGCAAACTGGCGTATCTGGGGGCTCGTACGCTGGAATACGGTGCCGGGCATTACCTGATTCAGGCATTGCCGGTGCCTTTTGAATGCGAGACTTTCTCGGCGCCTGATGGGCCGATGCTTGGGGTTTCGATTGCCATCGATCGGGTGCTGCTCGGTGAGTTGGTGTTGGCCATGGGGCTGGCACCGGGGCGCAATATTCCTGCGCAGACACCCGAGTCGATGACCTCGGCGGTGCTCGACGATGCGATGCGTGGTTGTGTGGAACGGCTGTTGCGTTGCCTGCACGATCCGCTGGAATGCCAGATCATGGGGCCGGCGCGGTTGCGGGAATTGTTGTTCGTCGCGTTGCGTGGTCCGCAAGCGGATGTGTTGCGCGCGCTGGTGGAACAACAGGGCCAATTCGCTCGGGTTGCCGCTTCGCTCAGTCATCTGCACGCGCATTACACCGAGCCATTGAACGTCGAGACCCTGGCCAGTTGCGCGAACATGAGTGCGTCGACCTTTCATGAGCATTTCAAGCGCAGCACCTTGTTGTCGCCGGTGCAGTACTTGAAGCGATTGCGTTTGCTGAAGGCGCAACAGTTGTTGCTCACCGAAGGGTTGGGTGTGGCGCAGGTGGCGCATCGAGTCGGGTATCAGAGCACGTCGCAGTTCAGTCGTGAGTACAAGCGCTACTTTGAGCGCAATCCCGGGGATGAGCGCGCCGCCTGATAAATCGTGGGCAACAAAAAAGGCCCCCATTTAGGGAGCCTTGTTGTTCACTTAAGAGTGTCTTGAATCAAAGGAAACTTGTGGCGAGGGAGCTTGCTCCCGCTTGAGTGCGTAGCACTCACAAAACTCGGCAATAGTTGTCAGATTTTTGGGGCCGCTACGCAGCCCAGCGCGAGCAAGCTCGCTCGCCACAAAGGTATGCACGATCCAAGAGCGCGCTTAAGTGAACAGCATTGCCCATTTAGGGAGCCTTGTTGTTCAGCGATTCGACTTACATGTTCGGGTAAGTCGGTCCGCCAGCACCTTCCGGTGCCACCCACGTGATGTTCTGTGCAGGGTCCTTGATGTCGCAGGTCTTGCAGTGAACGCAGTTCTGGGCGTTGATCTGGAAGCGCTTCTCGCCGTCTTCCTTGGTCACCACTTCGTACACGCCGGCCGGGCAGTAGCGCTGGGCAGGTTCATCGTACATCGGCAGGTTCTTGCTGATCGGGATGCTTGGATCGGTCAGCTTCAAGTGGCAAGGCTGTTCTTCTTCGTGGTTGGTCCCCGAGATGAACACCGAGCTGAGTTTGTCGAAGCTGATCTTGCCGTCCGGTTTCGGGTAGTCGATCTTCTTGCAGTCGGCCGCCAGCTTCAGGCAAGCGTAATCAGGCTTGGTGTCGTGCAAGGTGAACGGCAGTTTGCCGCCGAAGATGTTCTGGTCCAGCCAGTTGAAACCACCGCCGACGATGGCGCCGAATTTGTGGATCGCCGGGCCGAAGTTGCGGCTGGCGAACAGTTCGTCGTAGAGCCAGCTCTTCTTGAATGCGTCGACGTAAGTGGTCAGCTCTTCGGTGCCGTCTTTTTCGGCGAACAGTGCCTCGGCGACGGATTCAGCGGCGAGCATGCCGGACTTCATCGCGGTGTGGCTGCCTTTGATCTTGGCGAAGTTCAGGGTGCCGAGGTCGCAACCGATCAGTGCGCCGCCCTTGAAGACCATTTTCGGCAGCGAATTCAGGCCGCCTTTGCAGATGGCGCGGGCACCGTAGCTGATGCGCTTGCCGCCTTCCAGGTACTGCTTGAGCACCGGGTGATGCTTGAGGCGCTGGAACTCGTCGAACGGCGACAGGTAGGTGTTGCTGTAGGAAAGATCGACGATCAGACCGACCACCACCTGGTTGTTTTCCAGGTGATATAGGAAGGAGCCGCCGGTGTTCTCGGTTCCCATGATGTCCAGCGGCCAGCCGGCGGTGTGCACCACCAGGCCTGGCTGATGCTTGGCCGGGTCGATTTCCCAGATTTCCTTCAGGCCGATGCCGTAGTGCTGGGCGTCGGCTTCGCTGTCGAGGTTGAAGCGCTTGATCAACTGCTTGCCGATGTGGCCGCGGCAACCTTCGGCGAACAGCGTGTACTTGCCACGCAGTTCCATGCCCGGGGTGTACAGGCCTTCTTTCGGATGACCTTCGCGGTCAACGCCCAGGTCGCCGGTGATGATCCCGCGAACTACGCCGTGCTCGTCGAACAGCGCTTCTTGTGCGGCGAAGCCCGGGTAGATTTCCACGCCCAGGTTTTCGGCCTGCTGAGCCAGCCAGCGGCACAGGTTGCCCAGGGAGATGATGTAGTTGCCTTCGTTGTGCATGGTCTTGGGCACAAAGAGGTCAGGAATTTTCTGCGCACTGTCGGCGTTCTTGAGAACGAAGATGTCGTCGCGTGTCACCGGCGTGTTCAGCGGGGCGCCGAGTTCTTTCCAGTCCGGGAACAATTCGTTCAGGGCGCGTGGTTCGAACACGGCACCGGACAGGATGTGAGCACCGACTTCGGAGCCTTTTTCGACCACGCAGACGCTGATTTCCTTACCGGCTTCAGCAGCCTTCTGCTTCAAGCGGCAGGCGGCGGAAAGACCAGCGGGGCCGGCACCGACGATGACCACGTCGAATTCCATGTATTCGCGTTCCACAGGTTATCTCCTACTCAAGGCTCAACAGTTTTTTTTCTAATTGGAGGTTTGGTGTCGCATCCATGAATTCCTGCGTAATGCAGGAAGAGGACAATCGATGAACCACCTTTCTCTTTGGGTGGCGCATTATATCTACACCACTCCTAGCGTCCAATACAAACGTTTGTTTGAATCGGCTCAAAGCCAGAGAAATCAAAGTCACGCGGCTTATGACTGGCCATTTTGCCGTATTGACCGGAATAGGCGTTCCGGTCAAGATACGGTCGGTTTTGCGCTCGCCGTAGGCTGACTGTTGGTTTCAAGAGCACCTCTAAAGACAGGGCGATGGCAGTACAAGGTGATGCGCGGTGCAATGTTGGCGCGCAGTTTACACGCCGCGATATTGAATGACTTGTTGGTCACCACTGACGAACGGTCATCAACTTCATGAGCGATGGTCACTTGACACGTATGCCGGCGTTTTTAGAGGTGCCCTTGCGCCCGATGAGCATCAACCGCCAGGTTCGCCTAGGCGACTTTCTTTTCACCGGAGAGTAACGAGGAATCCATGAAGGTTCTTGTAGCTGTCAAACGCGTTGTGGATTACAACGTCAAGGTTCGCGTCAAGGCGGACAATTCCGGCGTCGACCTCGCTAACGTGAAGATGTCGATGAACCCATTCTGCGAAATCGCCGTGGAAGAAGCCGTACGCCTGAAAGAGAAAGGTGTTGCGACTGAAATCGTCGTCGTTTCCGTCGGCCCGTCCACCGCTCAAGAGCAGCTGCGCACCGCGCTGGCTCTGGGTGCCGACCGCGCCATCCTCGTCGAATCCGCTGAAGATCTGACTTCCCTGGCCGTTGCCAAATTGTTGAAAGCGGTTGTCGACAAGGAACAGCCTCAGCTGGTGATCCTTGGCAAACAGGCCATCGACAGCGACAACAACCAGACTGGCCAGATGCTCGCTGCACTGAGCGGTTACGGTCAGGGCACCTTCGCTTCGAAAGTCGAAGTGTCCGGCGACAGCGTTGCCGTGACCCGGGAAATCGACGGCGGCGCGCAGACCGTTTCCCTGAAACTGCCGGCCATCGTCACCACCGACCTGCGTTTGAACGAGCCGCGCTACGCGTCCCTGCCAAACATCATGAAAGCCAAGAAGAAGCCTCTGGAAGTGCTGACTCCGGACGCTTTGGGCGTTTCCACCGCCTCCACCAACAAGACCGTGAAAGTCGAAGCGCCGGCTGCACGCAGCGCGGGCATCAAGGTCAAGTCGGTGGCTGAACTGGTCGAGAAACTGAAAAACGAAGCGAAGGTAATCTAATCATGACTATCTTGGTAATCGCTGAACACGACAACAAAGTGCTGGCCCCGGCCACGCTGAACACCGTGGCCGCTGCTGCCAAAATCGGCGGCGACATCCACGTGCTGGTTGCCGGTCAAGGCGCTGGCGCCGTGGCTGAAGCCGCTGCGAAAATCGCTGGCGTGGCAAAAGTGCTGGTGGCCGACAACGCCGCCTACGCTCACCAACTGCCGGAAAACGTTGCGCCGCTGGTAGCTGAATTGGGCGCTGGCTACAGCCACATCCTGGCTGCCGCGACTTCCAACGGCAAAAACATCCTGCCGCGCGTTGCCGCCCAGCTGGACGTTGACCAGATCTCCGAGATCATCTCGGTCGAAAGCGCTGACACCTTCAAGCGCCCGATCTACGCCGGTAACGCCATCGCGACCGTTCAGTCGAACGCTGCGGTCAAAGTCATCACCGTTCGCGCCACCGGTTTCGACCCGGTCGCGGCTGAAGGTGGTTCGGCTGCCGTTGAAGCGGTTGCTGCTGCGCACAACGCCGGCACTTCCAGCTTCGTTGGTGAAGAACTGGCCAAGTCCGATCGTCCGGAGCTGACCGCTGCCAAAATCGTCGTTTCCGGCGGTCGCGGCATGCAGAACGGCGACAACTTCAAACACCTGTACGCTCTGGCCGACAAGCTGGGCGCTGCCGTTGGTGCTTCCCGCGCCGCGGTCGACGCAGGTTTCGTACCCAACGACATGCAGGTCGGTCAGACCGGCAAGATCGTTGCTCCACAGCTGTACATCGCCGTCGGTATCTCCGGCGCGATCCAGCACCTGGCCGGCATGAAAGACTCCAAAGTGATCGTTGCGATCAACAAGGATGAAGAAGCGCCGATCTTCCAGGTGGCCGATTACGGCCTGGTGGCGGACCTGTTCGAAGCCATCCCTGAGTTCGAGAAGCTGGTCTAATCCTGCGGCTTGACCTATAAAGAGCCCGACCTTTTGGTCGGGCTTTTTTTTGTTCCGGATTTGAGTGGGAGAGTGTCGCCATGGATTTGCGCCGAGTGTTCGGTTGGTCATTGCTGTTGGGCCTGACGGTGTTGCCAACACTGTCTGTCGCCGCGGGCAAGTGCGAACGCCTGGTGGTCACCGGCAGCCCGGATGCGCCGCCGTACCTGTGGCAAGACCCGCAAAATCCCAAGCACCTGATCGGCGCCAGTGCCGATTTGTTGCAGCACGTGGCAGGGGAGTTGGGCATCAAGGTCGAGTTGCTGTACGCCGGCAAACGCTCCCAGGCCCTCGATGAAGTGCGCAGCGGGCGCATGGACATGCTGGCGGATGCGCCGTTGACGGTCAGCGAACTGGAAACCCTGGATTACATTCATCCGCCGTTGCTGGAAAACGATTACCTGGTCTGGACCCGAAAGGATTCGCCACTGGTCTACAACGAAGCCCAGGACCTCCACGGTCATCCCGGCGCAGTGTCGGAAAAGTTTCGGATGACCACGGCATTTGGGACGTTCGCCGAGCAGCAATTGACCCTCATCCGTACACCAAACCTCACCCAAGCCCTTCAGAAACTGCTGTTGGGCGAGGTGGAATTTGTTCTCGCCGGACGCTACTCCGGCATGGCGGCCGCGCAGGCACTGAGCATGGCCAACGATCTGGTGGCGCGTCCACAACCGGTCGACAAACCCGGCCTGTACCTCGCGGTTTCCCATAACTCCGCCTGCAACGATCCGTGGTTGCGCGGACAGCTGGCCAAAAAGATGACAGAATTGCCCGCGTCCGGACTGACGGAAGCCGCGCTGCAACGCAACATCGAGCGTTGGAAAGCGCAGCAACAACAACCCGCCAGTACCCCAAAACAGTAGGGATTTTTAGTGAGTATTCGACCTCTTTTCGCAGCCCTGGCCGTTCTGGCTCTGGCGGGTTGTGCAGCCGATCCGGCGCCGAATGAACAAATTCGCCTGACCGAACAGGCCTTGATACAAGCCAAAGCCGTGGGTGCCACTGCCGACGAGGTGCCGGAACTGAAACTGGCCGAAGACAAGTTCAGCCGTGCCCAGGGCGACATGGCGGACGAGTCCTACAAGCATGCGCGGATGCGCGCTGAACAGGCCGAGCTGGATGCGCGTTTGGCCGAAGCCAAGGTCCTGACCCTTAAAAGCGAGGAGCAGTTGAACGTGCTCAATACCCGTATCACCCGTCTGCGCAAGCAAGTGGGAGATGCCCAATGAGCCTCAAGTCCCGCGCCATCGGCGGATTGATCCTGGCGGGTTGCGCCAGCCTGTATGGCTGCGCCGGCCAGCACAGCGAAACCGCATTGCAAAACGCCGGTGCCGACTTCCAGAAGGTCAAGGAAGATTCCAACGTGCTGCGAATCGCGCCGAAAGACGTGATTCGCGCCGGAGAGTCCCTGGCCCGCGCCGACCGCCTGTCCAGCTACTGGGGCAGCGGTTCGGACGTGGTCCATTACGCTTACCTGAGCCGGCGCTACAGCGAAATCGCCCGAGAGCACACCAATCAGGTGCTCAATGAGGAGCGCGCGGCGAAGCTCGAACTGGAGCGTCAACGCCTGCAACTGGCCTTGCGCGAGTCCAAGTTGCTCAGTGTGCAGCAACAGGGCAAGTGGCTCGAAGAACAGATTGTCGCGCTCGCCACGACCCAGACCGACCGTGGCCTGGTGATGACCCTGGGCGACGTGCTGTTCGATACCGGCGAAGCGGAGTTGAAAAACTCGGCGAACCGCGTGGTGTTGAAAATCGTGCAGTTCCTGCAGCTCAACCCCAAGCGCGTCGTACGCATCGAAGGCTACGCCGACAGTACCGGTGGCAAGCAGGAAAACCTCAAGTTGTCCCGTGACCGCGCGCAATCGGTGGCCGATGTGCTGATGGACCTGGGCATCGACGATAAACGCATCCAGGTCGAAGGGTATGGTGACGAATACCCGGTGGACGTGAACGCCTCCGAACGGGGCCGTGCGCAGAACCGGCGGGTGGAAATTGTGTTCTCCGACGAAAAAGGCCAGCTCGGCGCCACCCGGTAGGCGCTGGCAGACCCTGCGATCTTTTGATCTTGCTCTTGATACTCAAGTGGGCCTGGAAAGATCGCAGCCTCGTTTCACTCGACAGCACCTACAACCCGGCCTGCCCGTCAGCGCCGGGTTTTTTTGCGCGCCGATTGCCGCACGCTTTCAGTAAAAAACAGTACAGTTTTTGCTGACACTGCACTGTACCGTCGACTATTGTGGCAACTGTCCCCGTACACTTCTAAACTGTTCCGGTATTGTTTCACACAAGAATAAAATGCCCGTGAAATCGAGTGCTGCGTCATGACCAATCTCTTGCTCTACCAACGTATTGCTCAGCAACTGGCCGAAGACATCCGTCGTGGTGTCTATCAACCGGGGGAGCGCGTGCCATCGGTGCGCAAGATGAGCTCGCAGCTCAACGTCAGCCATGCCACGGTGTTGCAGGCCTACGCTAATCTCGAAGATCAGGGGCTGATCCGCGCCCGGCCGCAGTCGGGTTACTACGTGCACCAGACACCGGCCCTGACTGCGCCGACCCCGGACATCGCTCGGGTAGAGCGCCCCGGTCTGGTCACCCGCAGCAGCATCATTCAACAAGTACTGGTCGAGTCCCGCCGCGAGGGCGTGTTCCCCTTGGGCGCGGCCGTGCCGAGCGTCGATTACCTGCCGGTGCGGGCGTTGCATCAGCAACTGGCCAAGGTCACCCGTTTCCATAGCCCGCGCGCTTTCAGCTACATGTTCAGCCCCGGTTTCGAGCCGCTGCGCCGCCAGGTGGCCATTCGCATGCGCGACGCCGGTGTGGTGGTCGATCCGTCCGAAGTGGTGATCACCCACGGCTGTGTCGATGCCTTGCAGATGTCCCTGCGCGTGCTGACCCGGCCGGGCGACTTGATCGCCGCCGAGTCGCCGACCTATTACGGTTTGTTGCAACTGGCTGACCTGCTGGGCCTCAAAGTCATCGAGATCCCCAGCGATCCGGCCACTGGCATGAGCCTTGAAGCGCTGCAACTGGCAGCCAATCAATGGTCGATCAAGGCGCTGGTGCTGACCACACGCCTGAGCAACCCGCTCGGCGGCACCATGCCTGAAGAGCGGCAGAAACAACTGCTGCGCCTGGCCTCGGATTTCGACATCCAGGTGGTCGAGGACGATATCTACGGCGAACTGATGTTCGAACAGGGCCGCACCAAGTCACTCAAGGCTTACGACCGGCTGGATCGGGTGATCTATTGCTCAAGCTTCTCCAAGACCCTGTCGCCAGGCGTGCGGATCGGCTGGATGATCGCCGGCAAGTACCAGCAGGAAATCCAGCGCCTGCAGACCTTCAGTACGCATTCCGCTTGCAGCGTCACGCAGATGGGCATTGCGGCGTATCTGGAAAATGGTGGTTACGACCGACATCTGCGCTACATCCGGCAGGAATATCGCAAGAACCTCAGCGCTTTCCAGCTCGCGGTGCAGCAGTATTTTCCGGAAGGCACGCAGATGACCCGGCCGACCGGCGGTTTCATTCTGTGGGTGAGCCTGCCAGGCCGGGTCAACACGCAAGAACTGCATGTACGGGCTTTGCAGCAAGGCATCAGCATTGCGCCGGGGCTGATTTTCAGTAACACCGAGCAGTTCAATCACTGCATCCGGCTCAATTGCGGTACGCCGTGGAACCGCGAAGCCGAGCGTGCCTTGATGACCCTGGGGATGCTCGCCACGCAACTTTGCCAGGAGATGGCGGGCGGCATTTGAGGGTGCGTTTCCCACCCGAGCTTGTCATGTTGCGTCCAACAAGCGAGCATATGGCACTGCCGATAGTGCCGCTCGCTCCGTTGGGTCCATGAAACCGATTTTTTCCGCCGTCTGGCTTTCGATCTGCCTGTTGATGACCTTCCAAGCGGAAAGCATCATGGCGGCTTCCGTTCCGGAAAAAAACGCCACAAGCACGGCTTCGAAAAAAGCCGCACCCGTCAAGAAAGCTGCTCCGGCCAAAAAGAACGTGGCCAAGGTGAAGAAGCGTCCGCCCATTGCGTCCAAGTCCAAGGCTGCCAGCGAGGTCGTGAAAACCCGACTGCCTTCGGCTGACCTGGATTTGAGTCTGCCCGAAGAGATGGCCGAAGAGTTAAAGCCGATCGGTACAGTTCCATTGCCCCGGCACGACGCCGTGTTGCCGCAAATGTTCGGTGACAAGGCCGGCAGCTCCCCCTTTCAGCTCAACGGGCGACTGATCAGCAACGAAATGAAGTTGCAACTGCGTAACGAAGAACGTCGTGACGTTGATGGTGCCGCGCTGGAGTTCGAGTTCAAACGATAATTTCTTTGCTCTGTGACCCATTCGCCAGACGCTTTGTCGGAGACTGGTCAGTCACGTTCGATCAAGCGTAAAAACCCTGCCTCCGGCAATTTAAAACAACTGTTTTAGCGGTTACTCTGTGCCCCGTCCTTTAACACATCGCCCTTCGCGAGGAGCTCGTCGTCATGAAATGCCGTGAAGGCTGTGGCGCCTGTTGCATTGCCCCTTCCATCAGTTCGCCGATTCCCGGCATGCCCAACGGCAAAGCCGCCGGAGAACGTTGCGTACAACTCTCTGTCGAAAACCTGTGCAGTATTTTCGGCCAACCGGAACGTCCTGCCGTGTGTTCGGCGTTCGAAGCCGACGTCGAAGTCTGCGGAAGCAGCAGTGACGAAGCGATCAGATTGCTGGGCTGGTGGGAGCAGATGACGGCTGCGTGATGTGTTCTACGAACGGAACTTCAACAACAAGGAATAAGACTATGGGTTCGCTGCATCGTATGGCTGTGTTGTGTGGTTTGACGGTGGTGTTGGCGACTTCCGCCGCACAGGCCGAAGACTGGAAGGTGGCCAAGAATGAAGACGGCATCAAGGTGTCCTTGAGCGAAGTGGCCGGCTCCGACTACAAGGCTTATCAGGGCGTTACCCTGATGAAAACCACCATGGCCAAACTGCGCGCACTCCAGGAAGACGTGGCAGGCGCCTGTACCTGGATTCACGAGTGCAAAATGCAGAAGCTGCTCAAGCACGAAGGTGACCAGAGCTGGACCTACACCCAGTTCAATACCCCATGGCCGGTGACTGCGCGTGATTCGGTGCTGCATATCACGACCACCGAAGGCCCCGATGGCAGCCTGACGCGCAAGCTCGAAGGGGTGCCGAAGTACATTCCCGAAGAGAAAGGTTTTGTGCGGGTTACCAAGGTTGAGGGGTTCTGGAAGTTGGTGCCCAAGGGGGATCAGGTCGAAGTGACTTATCAGGTTCACACTGAACCGGGTGGGAGCATTCCGTCGATGGTGGCCAACAAGTTTGTGGTTGATGCGCCGTTCAATACTTTGAAGGCGCTGAAGGAGCGGGCTGAGAAGTAATTGCCTTGGGGGGTGGGTGTACATATCCATTGCTGCGGCGGCGGCGGCTATTGGTTCCGCCGTCACCAAAAAAACGGATATGCCCAAGGTAGAAAACACCTCCCAAGACAGCTACTCGCTGATCTTTTTTATGTTTCCGAATATGCGTTGCACGAAATTTTCACAAAGCCTCCAAGACAATTCGCCCGCGCCAGTCGTGCTGGTCAGTAATCAATGGCAATGCCGCGATTGATCGTGCAACATTTGCGCACCGCGCAAACCCCGGGGCCGATAACTGGCCGACAGAGGGCAGGGCGCAGCTTTATTTTGAAACTTCAACTTCCAATGGGTCCTAAAACGAAATGGCAATCCCGGACGCCCTGAGTCAGCAGCGAGCTTCTAGTCGCCTGCTGCAACCGACCGTCAAATCGCATCTGGCCTACACGTTGCTGTGTGCCCTGGTCATGATGGTCATGTTCAGCCTGCTGCGCGTGGCGCTGCTGCTCTACAACCGCGAGATGATCCTCGACACCCCGGCCTCGACCTTTTTGGAAGCGTTCGCCAACGGTCTGCGCTTCGACCTGCGCCTGGTGGTCTACCTCAGCATCCCGCTGTTGTTGGCTCTGTTCAGCGCCCGTGCCATGGCGGCCCGAGGGTTCTTCCGTTTCTGGCTGACCATCGCTTCGAGCATCGCATTGTTCCTCGGCCTGATGGAGATGGACTTCTACCGCGAGTTCCACCAGCGCCTCAACGGCCTGGTCTTCCAGTATGTGAAGGAAGACCCGAAAACCGTGATGAGCATGCTCTGGTACGGTTTTCCGGTAGTTCGCTACCTGCTGGCCTGGGCCGTGGGCACCTTGATCCTGACCCTGGCGTTCAAGGGCGCCGACCGTGCAACCCGTCCTCGCGGTCCGTTCAGCGGCGGCAGCATCGGCACTCGCCAGATCGCCCCGTGGTACGCGCGCATTACAGTGTTTGTTGTGTGTTTGCTGGTCTGCGTGGTCGCGGCTCGCGGCACCCTGCGCCAGGGTCCGCCACTGCGCTGGGGTGACGTCTACACCACCGACTCGAACTTCGCCAACCAGTTGGGCCTGAACGGCACCCTCTCGCTGATTGCGGCAGCCAAGAGCCGGATGTCCGAAGAACGCGACAACATCTGGAAAGCCACACTGGAGCAGCCACTGGCCCAGCAGACTGTGCGTGACATGTTGCTGACGCCCAGCGATAAACTGGTCGATCCGGAAACGGCCGCTGTCCGCCGCAACTACACCCCGAATGCCGACAAGACCCTGCCGATCAAAAACGTCGTCGTGATCCTGATGGAAAGCTTCGCCGGTCACTCGGTGGGCGCGCTGGGGCGTCCGGGCAACGTCACGCCATACTTCGACAACCTGTCGAAAGAAGGCCTGTTGTTCGACCGCTTCTTCTCCAACGGCACGCACACCCACCAGGGTATGTTCGCCACCATGGCCTGCTTCCCGAACCTGCCGGGTTTCGAATACCTGATGCAAACGCCGGAAGGCAGCCACAAGCTGTCTGGCCTGCCGCAATTGCTCAGTGCCCGTGACTACGACGACGTGTATGTCTACAACGGCGACTTCGCCTGGGACAACCAGTCGGGCTTTTTCAGCAACCAGGGCATGACCAACTTCATCGGACGTAACGACTTCGTTAACCCGGTGTTCTCCGACCCGACCTGGGGCGTGTCCGACCAGGACATGTTCAACCGTGGCCTGGAAGAGTTGAAGGCCCGCGACGGCAAGGACAAAAAGCCGTTCTATGCCTTGCTGCAAACCTTGTCCAACCACACGCCATACGCTTTGCCGACTCCGTTGCCGGTCGAGCGCGTGACCGACCGTGGCAGCCTCAATGAACATTTGACCGCCATGCGTTACTCCGACTGGGCGCTCGGTCAGTTCTTCGAGAAGGCGCGCAAGGAGCCTTATTTCAAGGAAACCCTGTTCGTGATCGTCGGCGACCACGGCTTCGGCAATGAGCAGCAGATCACGGAAATGGACCTCGGCCGTTTCAACGTGCCGATGTTGCTGATCGGGCCGGGCGTGCAGGACAAGTTCGGCCAGGTCGACCACACCGTCGGCACCCAGATCGACATCGTGCCGACCATCATGGGCCGTATCGGTGGCGACGTGATCCACCAGTGCTGGGGCCGTGACTTGCTGAACCTGCCGGAAGGCGACAAGGGTTTCGGCGTGATCAAACCGTCGGGTAGCGATCAGACCGTAGCGTTGTTGACCGCAGACCGCGTGTTGGTACTGCCCAAAGAGATGCCGCCGAAGCTGTATCAATACGAACTCGGCGCCAATCCGAAAGGCGAATTGATCCCGGCGTCCGCTGACGAAGCGGCCCTTAAACAGAAACTCGAGTCGTTCATCCAGACGGCGACCAAAAGCCTGATCGACAACACCGCCGGTGTGGTTGACGGCAAGCCGGACTAAGTTTTCGGCGCAATAAAAAAGAGGCCCTTGAAGGGCCTCTTTTTTTTGCCTGTTAACTTTTTATATCTTGCCGAGTAACAGCAGGATCAACAGCACCACCAATACCACGCCGATGATACCCGACGGGCCATAACCCCAACTTCTGGAGTGTGGGAATACCGGCAGGCCACCTACCAGCAGGAGGATCAGAATAATGATTAAAATTGTGCCCATGTCGATTTCCTTGTTGGAAGTGTTCTGGAATTACCTGGCTATAAACGTTCAGCTGGACTGCAATAAACCCAGGCTGCTTACAAAGTCCGACTGCCGTAGATGAAAGAAAATTCCAAGTTTTTTTAATGTTTTTCGAAGATAGGCTTATTTCGTTTGAGAGAGATTAAGTTGATCCGCCCGCTTGCACGGTTTGCTCAGGCCATTCAGCAATCTGATGGAGCGTGGGTTGGGCGATGTCCTTCGCTACACTCGACGCATCTTCCCCGGAACAACAAGGCTGTTTGCTATGCAAAATCGCATGATGATCACTGGCGCGGGCTCGGGCCTGGGTCGCGAAATCGCGCTGCGCTGGGCGCGTGAAGGCTGGCAACTGGCCTTGTCGGATGTCAGCGAGCCTGGTCTGCAGGAAACCCTGAAGCTGGTTCGCGAAGCCGGTGGCGACGGTTTCATCCAGCGCTGCGATGTGCGCGATTACAGTCAGCTCACCGCTTTCGCCCAGGCCTGTGAAGTCAAACTCGGTGGCATCGATGTCATCGTCAACAACGCTGGCGTTGCCTCGGGCGGGTTCTTCAGCGAACTGTCCCTGGAGGACTGGGACTGGCAGATCGCAATCAACCTGATGGGCGTGGTCAAGGGCTGCAAGGCGTTCCTGCCGCTGCTGGAAAAAAGCAAAGGCAAGATCATCAACATCGCGTCGATGGCTGCGTTGATGCAAGGCCCGGCCATGAGCAACTACAACGTGGCCAAGGCCGGCGTGGTGGCATTGTCGGAAAGCCTGCTGATCGAACTGGCGCAGCAGGAAATCGGTGTGCACGTGGTGTGTCCGTCCTTCTTCCAGACCAACCTGCTGGACTCCTTCCGCGGCCCGACGCCGGCCATGAAAGCCCAGGTCGGCAAATTGCTGGAAAGCTCGCCGATCACCGCGACCGACATTGCCGACTACATCTATCAGCATGTGGCCGCCGGCGAATTCATGATCCTGCCCCACGAACAGGGGCGCATGGCGTGGGCGCTCAAGCAGAAGAATCCGCAGCTGCTCTACGATGAGATGACCATCATGGCCGATAAAATGCGCGCCAAGGCCAAACAGACCGCAGGCTGAACTTGCCCGTTGGCACCGTGATCGCTAGGGTGGCCGCCATCGGTCATCCTCGCGGGACGCTTTGCATGCTCAATTACCTGTGGTTTTTTCTCGCCGCCCTGTTTGAAATCGCCGGCTGCTTTGCCTTCTGGATGTGGTTGCGCCAGGGTAAAAGCGTCTGGTGGGTCGTGCCGGCGTTGCTGAGCCTGACATTGTTCGCGCTGCTGCTGACCCGTGTCGAGGCGACTTACGCCGGACGCGCCTATGCCGCCTACGGTGGCATCTACATCATTGCGTCGATTGGCTGGCTGGCGGTGGTCGAACGGATTCGTCCGCTGGGTTCGGACTGGATTGGCGTGGCGCTGTGTGTGATCGGTGCGAGCGTCATCCTGTTCGGTCCGCGTTTCTCCGCAACCTGACGCAAACCCACAGTGTGTAAGACGTTTCCTTAAGGGGGTTCGTCTTGTGCTGTAGGGCAGGACTGTTTTGCGCTCGTCGCATTGAAGGCCTGTGGCGCGCCGGGCATCTTCAGGGTTCGATAACCTTGAAGGACGAATGCCATGCTTGTACTCAGCCGCGTTGTAGGCGAAATGATTTCCATCGGTGACGACATTTCAGTGCGTATTGTCGGCGTCAACGGCAACACGGTGCGCTTTGGCGTCGAAGCGCCGCAGAGCGTCAATGTGCACCGTGCCGAAGTCTACAAGCGCATCCAGGCCCAACTGGAAAAAAGCAAAGGACGATGAAACATCAATCGAACAGATGTTTGGGCACGTCGTGCTTGAGCATCAACTGGCACTGCTCGCTTTCCGGGTCGAAGACAATCAGCGCCTGGCCCTTGGTCAACGCCTGACGAACCCGCAATACGCGGGTCTCCAGCGGCGTGTCATCGCCGTTGTCGGTGCCGTCACGGGTCACGAAATCCTCGATCAGGCGGGTCAGGGTGTCGACTTCAAGTTGGTCGTGGGGAATCAGCATAGGCACCTCGGCTAAACAATGGGCGCGATGCTACGGCGAATGGGCGGTTGCGGCTAGTCTGTGGTTATAGCGTCGCCTGGCGATCCACCAGGCGACCTGCCATCCGTATCAGCTCTCGGACCGCTGCCCCACCAGACTGTCCACCGAAGGCACCCTCGTATCGCTTTCCATCTGCGTGTCATGTTCGATTTGATGGCTGAACCGGTCCAACGAGCCCTTGGCCGGCTGCGCATCGCTGGCGAACACTGGCGGGCTGAGAATGTAGGCGCCGAGCAGGCGACTGAGTGCCGCGAGGCTGTCGATGTGCGTGCGTTCATAGCCGTGAGTCGCGTCGCAGCCGAAGGCGAGCAGGGCGGTGCGGATGTCATGGCCGGCGGTGACCGCCGAATGCGCGTCGCTGAAGTAATAGCGGAACAGATCGCGGCGCACCGGCAACTCGTTATCGCTGGCCAGTCGCAGCAAGTGCCGGGACAAGTGATAGTCATAAGGCCCGCCGGAATCCTGCATCGCCACGCTGACCGCGTGTTCGCTGGAATGCTGGCCGGGCGCGACCGGCGCGATGTCGATGCCGACGAATTCGCTGACGTCCCAGGGTAACGCCGCCGCCGCGCCGCTGCCGGTTTCCTCGGTGATGGTGAACAGCGGATGGCAGTCGATCATCAGTTCTTCGCCGCTGTCGATGATAGCCTTCAAGGCCGCCAGCAAGGCGGCAACGCCGGCCTTGTCGTCAAGATGACGGGCGCTGATGTGGCCGCTTTCGGTGAATTCCGGCAAGGGGTCGAAAGCCACGAAATCGCCGACGCTGATCCCCAGGGAATCGCAATCGGCACGGGTGGCGCAATAGGCGTCCAGGCGCAGTTCGATGTGATCCCAACTGATTGGCATTTCATCCACCGCAGTGTTGAACGCGTGTCCGGAGGCCATCAGCGGCAACACACTGCCCCGAATGACGCCGTTGTCGGTAAACAGGCTGACGCGGCTGCCCTCGGCGAAACGGCTGGACCAGCAGCCGACCGGCGCCAGCGTCAGGCGGCCATTGTCTTTGATGGCGCGAACGGCGGCGCCGATGGTGTCGAGGTGGGCGGAAACGGCGCGGTCCGGGCTGTTTTTCTTGCCCTTGAGCGTGGCGCGGATCGTGCCGCGGCGGGTCATCTCGAACGGAATACCCAGCTCTTCAAGCCGCTCGGCGACATAGCGCACGATGGTATCGGTGAATCCGGTGGGGCTGGGAATGGCGAGCATTTCCAACAGGACTTTTTGCAGGTAATTGAGATCTGGTTCGGGGATTTTGCTAGTCATGGAAACTCCTGATGAGTTGAGCGCATCGATGGTTTCGATGAGGAAGATTTGTGTCGACTGAACTGACGCCTTGGCGAGCAGGCTCGCTCCCACATTTGACCGCGTACCCCTGTGGGAGCGGGCTTGCCCGCGATAGCGTCAGCCCAGATAACACATGATTAGGAAATGGCTGGCTGACTGTGCGGAAACAACAAATCCACAAACCGCTCGGCCGTCGGCTGCGGCTCATGGTTGGCCAGCCCGGCGCGTTCATTGGCTTCGATAAACACGTATTGCGCTTGATCCGCCGCGAGCACCATCAGGTCGAGCCCGACCATCGGAATGTCCAGCGCTCGCGCCGCGCGCACGGCTGCATCCACCAGTGTCGGATGCAGGATCGCCGTGACATCTTCAAGCACACCGCCGGTATGAAGATTGGCCGTACGCCGTACAAACAAATGTTCGCCCGCCGGCAGAATGCTGGTGTAGTCGTAACCCGCTGTCTGCACAGTGCGTTCGGTTTCGTGGTCCAGCGGGATTTTGCTTTCACCGCTGGTGGCCGCCTGACGTCTGCGACTCTGGGCTTCGATCAGCGCGCCGATGGAGTGCTGCCCATCGCCCACCACTTCCGCCGGCCGGCGAATCGCCGCGGCGACCACTTCAAAACCGATGACCAGAATCCGCAGGTCGAGGCCTTCGTGGAAGCTTTCCAGCAACACGCGGCTGTCGAACTGGCGGGCGGATTCGATGGCTTGCTGAACCTCTTCAATGGTCCGCAAATCCACCGCCACCCCTTGACCCTGCTCGCCATCCAGCGGTTTGACCACGACCCGTTCGTGCTCGTCGAGAAATGCCAGATTGTCGTCGGCGTTGCCTGCAAGCAGTTGCGCCGGCAGGTTCAGGCCGGCATTTTTCAAGACCTTGTGGGTCAGGCTCTTGTCCTGGCACAACGTCATGCTGATGGCGCTGGTCAGGTCGCTCAGTGACTCACGGCAACGGACCCGCCGACTGCCATGGATCAGAGTGAACAGGCCCGATTCGGCATCATCGACCTGGACTTCGATGCCGCGCCGATGGGCTTCATCAACGATGATTCGCGCATAAGGATTGAACGCGGCTTCTGGACCAGGGCCCAGGAACAAAGGCTGATTGATCCCGTTCTTGCGCTTGATCGCAAAGGTCGACAGGTTGCGAAAGCCGAGTTTGGCGTAAAGACTTTTCGCCTGGCGGTTGTCATGCAGCACTGAGAGATCGAGGTAACTCAGTCCACGGCTCATGAAGTGTTCGATCAAATGCCGCACCAACACTTCACCGACGCCGGGTCGCGAACAGTGCGGATCGACCGCCAGGCACCAGAGGCTGCTGCCGTTTTCCGGATCGTTGAATGCCTTGTGATGATTGAGGCCCATGACGCTGCCGATGATCGCGCCGCTGTCCTCGTCTTCGGCAAGCCAATACACCGGGCCGCCCAAATGACGCGGAGTCAGCAGGCTGGCATCGATCGGCAACATACCGCGGGCCTGATACAACTGATTGATCGCCTGCCAGTCCGCATCGCTTTGTGCGCGACGAATGCGAAAACCGCGGAACACGCGGGTTGCCTGACGGTAATCGCTGAACCACAAGCGCAAGGTATCCGACGGATCAAGAAACAACTGTGCCGGCTCGAGCCCTAGTACTTGCTGGGGGGCGGCGACATACAGGGCGATGTCTCGCTCGCCCGGCTGCTCATTGAGCAATTCCTGGGCGAGGCTCGACGGATCGGGGAATGTATGGCCGATCAGCAACCGGCCCCAGCCGCAATGCACGGCAATCGGTGCGGCGCCCAGTTCACTGCCGTCTTCGGCCAGGCGCGCCTGCAAGCGTTCGTACGAGGGCGCCTGACCGCGCAACAGGCGTTGGCTGTACGCCGTGGCGTGAGGTTTCATCGATCAGATTCCTTGTTCACTGAGCCACAGGTTCAGTGCCGCCAATTGCCACAGCTTGGAGCCGCGCAAAGGGGTCAACTGGCCTTGTGGATCGGTTAGCAGGCGGTCCAGCATCGCCGGGTTGAACAGGCCGCGATCCTGGCTTGGATCCAGCAGCAATTCGCGCACCCAGTTCAGCGTGTCGCCTTGCAGATGCTTGAGGCCCGGCACCGGGAAGTAACCTTTCTTGCGGTCAATGACTTCGCTTGGAATCACCAGTCGTGCGGCTTCTTTCAGCACTTGCTTGCCGCCGTCCGGCAGTTTGAATTTGCCCGGCACCCGCGCTGACAACTCCACCAGGCGATAGTCGAGAAACGGCGTGCGCGCCTCCAGGCCCCAGGCCATGGTCATGTTGTCGACACGTTTGACCGGGTCGTCCACCAGCATCACCGTGCTGTCCAGACGCAACGCTTTATCCACCGCCGCATCGGCGCCAGGTTGTGCGAAATGCTCCTTCACAAAGTCGCCGGCGGCGTCATTCGCGGTCAGCCATTTCGGCTGTACGGTGGCGGCATAGTCCTCGTAGCTGCGGTCGAAAAACGCCTCGCGGTATGCCGCATACGGATCGGCCGCACCATCGACCTGCGGATACCAGTGATAACCGGCAAACAGTTCGTCGGCACCCTGGCCGCTTTGCACCACTTTGCAGTGCTTGGCCACTTCGCGGGACAGCAGGTAAAACGCAATGCAGTCATGGCTGACCATCGGCTCGCTCATGGCGCGGAATGCCGCCGGCAGTTGCTCGATGATCTCTTTTTCGTCAATGCGCAGTTGATGGTGCTGCGTGTTGTAGTGTTTGGCGATGAGGTCCGAATACTGGAACTCGTCACCGCGTTCGCCGCCGGCATCCTGGAAACCGATGGAGAAGGTCGAGAGGTTTTCCACGCCGACTTCACGCAACAGACCGACCAACATGCTCGAGTCGACACCGCCCGACAGCAGCACGCCGACATCCACCGCCGCCCGTTGACGGATCGCCACGGCGTCGCGGGTGCTGTCGAGGACACGGTCGCGCCAGTCTTCGAGGGTCAGGTTCATTTCATCGGCGCGTGGGCCGTAGGGCAGGGTCCACCAGGTTTTCTGCTCGGTACGGCCATCCGCTTCGATGCGCATCCAGGTGGCCGGTGGCAGCTTTTCAATGCCGGCCAGCAAGGTGCGCGGCGCCGGGACCACCGCGTGGAAGTTCAGGTAATGATTGAGCGCCACCGGATCGAGGATCGGGTTGATGTCGCCGCCCTTGAGCAATGCCGGCAAAGCGGAAGCGAAGCGCAGGCGTTGGCCGGTGCGCGACAGGTACAGCGGCTTCACGCCGAGACGGTCACGGGCGATGAACAGGCGCTTGGCGTCGCGCTCCCAGATGGCGAAGGCGAACATGCCATTGAGCTTGGGCAACAGCGCTTCGCCCCAGGCGTGATAGCCCTTGAGCAGCACTTCGGTGTCGCCGCCGGAGTAGAAGGCGTAACCGAGGCTTTCGAGCTCGGTGCGCAGTTCCGGAAAGTTGTAGATCGCGCCGTTGAAGGCCAGGGACAGGCCCAGTTGATTGTCGACCATCGGCTGCGCCGAGCCGTCCGACAGGTCCATGATTTTCAGGCGACGATGGCCCAGGGCAATCGGCCCCTGGCTGTGAAAGCCCCACGCGTCAGGGCCGCGAGGTGCCAGGTGATGGGTGATTCGTTCAACGGCTGCAAGGTCCGCAGGTTGATGATCAAAGCGTAACTCGCCAGCTAATCCGCACATAAAGTCCTTACCGGTTTTTCCGTTGGGGAGGGTCAATCGATACCCGGCCAAAACGACGGGTACTCAGAAACTGACCCGCTGGGATGGTGGGAGTTTTAGATCGATAAGTAATAAGCATCTGTGGCTGGGAACGACAGCCCTGGCAGAAATGCGCATTGCTGTGGTGGTAATTATTGAAGTGATGCATAGAAGTTGCTGTTGGGATGCACGCTCATTCGACCCGGTATTCGAATTATCAAATGCCTGTCGAGCTTCATAGACTGAAGGCCTCTCAACGCAATAAGGATATTGCTCATGCTGGCTACGACTTCCAAAACCGCCCCCGTGGCGGTGCCCATGACATCGGCACAGCGTCTCGAAGCGTTGTTGGAGCACACAGGCGACCTGGACAAGGCGCAAGTGCTGCAGGCGTCTATCCCACAATGGCTGGCGACGGCGGATCTGAATGAAGTGCAGGCGCTGAAGGCTGCGTTCGAGCAGTCATTTGCTGCCCAAGGCAAGGTCATGGAGGTGCTCAAAAAACTCAAGCCGCTGGACGAGTTCTGCAAAGAGCAACTGACCGGGTTTCTCAAGGGCAAATGGACGATCGATTTCGACGTCGAGCGCGACACGCTGGACATCACCAAAATAATCTACACCTCAACGGGTGTGCTCCCGGTCCTTGGTGGCAAGAATAAAGAAACGACCACCTCACGCAGCCTGCTCCAGGCGGCCATGGAAAACTTCACTTCTGCGGAGGCGGCGAGCGGCGGCATTCCGCACTCGGTCGTACGAATCAATAGACAGGCGCAATCAGGGGCTGAAGCAACCCCTGAAAAGTTCGCTGCACTCTGTC
Organism: Pseudomonas fluorescens NCIMB 11764; assembly: GCF_000293885.2. Taxonomy (NCBI): domain Bacteria; kingdom Pseudomonadati; phylum Pseudomonadota; class Gammaproteobacteria; order Pseudomonadales; family Pseudomonadaceae; genus Pseudomonas; species Pseudomonas fluorescens. Next base: position 6,280,507 of record NZ_CP010945.1, on the reverse strand, counting down.
GTGAACTCGACCTTGGCGCCCGCTATCAGCGCCATATCAAGCAGGTCCTGGCATTGCCGCCCAGACTCGCACGTGGTGTGCCTGTCGATGATCAGGCCTCCGCGGCGGACATACGGCGGTTGAAGGTGTTGGACATGCAAGTCGCCCTCCACATGGCCTCCCTGAAAAAGAACATCACGCCCGCGGTCTACACGATGCTGCTGAGTGTGATCGATCAGGATCTCCCGGCTGCTCAAACCAGAGGCGCGCTGTTTGATGGCGGGCCGGTGCATTGGCAGGGCTTGATGATTCATGACGCCTGCATCTGTGGGGCACTGGTATTTACCAAAGTCTCCATCGATACCGAGCCGAAGGCCCGGTGTGTGGTTTATATGCCGAACGAGCCCAGACGACCGCTGTATGAATACGCCTCGCTGGATGAATTCAAGGTCTACCTGACCCTCCATTTGCAAAGCAGACGCTACCGGAAGTCTTTCGCCGAGCAGTACCTGCACGGACACGATAAAACCGGGTTTTTTAGCCAGTTTGACAAGGGCAAGACCTTGGGCCCGCTCACTGCCGCTCCGGCCGATACCTGCCTTGGCGATTTTTTCTTCAGTACTTTTGTCAGTACCACGCAAAAAGACGCACGAGTGCTTGCCGTGCCGACTGAAGATGTCGATGAACAACAGCGGGAAACAACCATTCAGGCAGTGCTCGATGGGGGGCTTCTGCTGTTGAACGTAGCTGCTTTTTTCGTCCCGGTGATCGGCCAATTCATGCTGGCTGCGGCAGTCGTCGACATCGTCAGTGAGGTCTATGAAGGTGTGGAGGACTGGACGCACGGCGAACGGGCCCAGGCGCTGTCCCATTTGCTGAGTGTTGTGGAAAACGTCGCGCAGTTGGCAGCGTTTGCCGTCGGCGGAAAAATCATCGCGACAGCAATGGGCAAGGGCGCGAAAGAGCAGGAGGCATTTTTCGACGGTTTCGAAGCCATCACTCGCGCTGATGGCAAAGCAAGGTTATGGAAACCCGACCTCGAACCCTATAAACAGACCACAGCGTTGCCAGGCGACATGCAGCCTGATTCGCAAGGGCTTTACCGACATGGCGGACGGACGTCGATCGTCATGGCAGGAACACCCTATCGCACCACCCGTAACGCCGCAGGGTCGGCATGGACCCTCAATCATCCTGTGCGCACTGACGCGTTTGCGCCTGCCGTCGAGCGAAGTGTGGAAGGTGGCTGGCGGCATGCCTATGAGCATGCGCACGAGTGGCGCGACGGTGCTTACGCGCTGGGGCGCACGGATCCGCGCCTCGGCGATCTCAGCACTGATCTGGAAGCGATTGCCCGCATCACCGACATGACGCCTGACACGTTGCACCTGCTCCATGAAAGCAACCTCAAGCTACCGCAGCGACTGAATGATTGTGTCGAGCGCTTCAGGATTGACCGGCGCATCACCGCGATGGTCGCGGCAATGGAACGGGGAGAGACCGCGAACAAGGCCTTCATTCAGGAGCAACTGCATACACTGCCGAGGCTGCCCGGCTGGCCGGCCGATCGCTTCATTGAAGTCCACGACGGGGCGGACCAGGTCGTCTCGCGTTTCCCCGAAACCGCCCCTCACGATGATGACGTGAGCAGCGTGCACGTCCTTCAGTCGGATCTGGACTCGGGGAAATTGCTCGATACCGTCATCAGTGGCCTCTATCCGGCAGAAGTGGAGCGCATCGTTGGTCGCACGACGACTGAATCGAAATCGCAGCTGCTGGCAAAGAAGATCGCGACAACGCTCAAGAGCAATCGCCAGCCGCTGTTTCAGTGGCTCTATAAATCGTGGGACGGCACCGCCACCGGTGACGTTGCGACGCTGGGCGAACACGCCGCGGACCTTCCTGTCCGCGTGCGACAGGAATTGCTGGATAACGCTTCTGGCAGGGATCGCCGTTTTCTGCGTGAGCGCAAAATCCTTGGAATGGATCTCGCTCGGCAGGTCAGTGAGGCACAGGCGCTGATCAGGCAGGACCGTGCGCTCACCGGGTTGCATCTCCCGCACCTGGCCAATGCCGACACCGACAGACTGACGCTCGGGTTGATGGACAGGGTGCAAGGCTGGGATGACAGCTGCCGACTGGAAGTGCGACAGGGCTCAGTGACCGGCACCTTGCTGGACAGCGTGGGCGAAGTGGAAGCCCTGTCGCGCGGGGTGATTGTCAAGACATCCACCGGGTATCAGGTCACCCAAACCAACGGCAATGTGTCTTCCACGCTGACGAGCGAGACGCTGCTTCCATCGATAGTGGATGCCTTGCCTGACAGCGCCCGTACCCGTCTCACCGACGACGATACGCTGGATGTCCCGACGCTACGATCTCGGCTGTTGAGGGCCGCCGCCGGCGATCCGGCACGTACCGCGCGGGTGTTACGGGGGGAAATCAGTGAAACACCCAAGCACCTTTTTGCCTGTGTCCAGGCCGATCCCCCCGCTGCGGGCACTTATGCCAGAGGCTTGATCCGTAAAGTCAGAAAGCTCTATCCACTGTTCACGGATGCCCAGGTTTCGTCGTTTCTCGACAACGCCGGCAGCACCCAGATGCAGCGGGTGAATCGAATCAAGGAGCTGCAGCAGCAACTGAAAAAACTGCTCGGCGTGTTGCACACCTGGCGTGACGATGAAGTGCAAATGAAGAAGTTACCGGGGCAGATCGACGATATCCGCGCCGGCCGTCGTCAGGTGGCCGAAGCCATCGAACACTGCTGGCGCCGGGTAGAACTGCGAAATCAGCCTTCTACATCGCTCGTGCTGGAGTGCAACCCCGTCGGTCCATTGCCATCGCTGACCGAACCGGATGTCGCCCATGTGCGCAGCCTTTCAATCAGAGACATGCAGGCCGGTGATGAACTGGCGTATTTCCTCGCGCCGTTCAAAGGGCTGGTCACTCTGGAGCTGGACCGCAATCAACTCACACGATTGCCTGAGGCGTTGTCGCATATGCCCGACCTCCAGCACTTGAGGCTGGAGGGTAATCAGCTTCAACTGACTGAATACACCCTGCGCAAACTGGCTGATATGCGCACTTTGCGCACGTTGGGGCTGAGCGGCAATCGCTTGGGAGCCACGATTGATGTCAGCAAAATGCGGGATCTGAAAGAACTGCTACTGCGCGATACTTACGCGACGGAACTGCCTGTCGGGCTGTCCCGCTTGCCGTATCTGGACTTCGTGGACTTGCGAGGAAATCAGATTAGGGAGTTGCCGCAATGGCTGTTCCAACTTCCTCAGCGATTCGCTCTGGCGATCAACCTGCGTCATAACCCCATATCCGAGACGAGTCGAACTGCGCTGGAGGCCTATCGGAGCCGTACGGGCATCGGGATGGGGCTGCTGCAGAATGAAACGGCGGTGCTCAATGATCAAAGGGCTCGAGACCTGTGGATGCCAAAACCGGTTGAAGAGACCTATGCCAGTCGTAATCGTGCATGGCTGGCGCTGAAGAACGAACCCCGGGCGAAAGAGTTCTTTGAACTGCTGGCGGAAGTCGGGAGCTCGGCGGATAGCCGTTTTGTGAACGAAGACATGACCCGGCGCGTCTGGAGTGTCATTGAGGCGACACGGACGGACTCGGCGTTATGCACTCAATTGCTGTCGATGGCAGTGAAAGCCAATTGCGCTGATGATGCGGCGACGATCTTCAGTAACCTCGAGGTTGCCGTCGAGATCGGCAGGGTGGTTCGACAGTCCGCCAATGCCCATGATCAGGCCGCTCGGTTGTTGAAACTGGGGCGAAGCCTGTTCCGTCTGGATTATCTTGGCAGAATTGCTCGGGAACAGGCTCAGGCCAATCCGGCGCTCGATGCGGTGGAAGTGGAGCTGGCTTATCGCACCGGCCTGGCTGACCGGCTCGAACTGACCGGCCAGCCCCGGCACATGCGTTATGCATCGCTGAGTGGCGTAAAGGCAAATGATCTGGAGGTTGCCTACAACAAGGTTATCACCGCAGAAATCTCACCTGAGCTATCGACTTACATCAGCGGCCGCACCTTCTGGAGCGACTTTTTGCGACAGCATCATGGCCAACAGTTCACCGACCTGACGGCACCCTTTCACGTGCGGATGGAAACAGCCTTCGAAAATGAGGCGACGCTGGGCTCGGACTATCGTCCGCAGGTTGACGGCATCGCCGATGAGTTGAAGCAAGCCGAGACTGCTTTGCTGAAGCGTCTGACCGAGGCGGCCTTGATGGCTGACGAGTCAAGGACTTGCTTTGCGCTGGATTGAGCGCCTCAGGCCTTGCCCCGGATCAATCGGCGCAAGGCAAACCGGTTCGGATGGCACGCCTCGGCCACGGCTCTGGGCACTGGCAACGGTTCGTTATCCAGCCACGCCGCCAGCAACTCGCCTGACAACGGAGCGGTGATCAAGCCTCGGGAACCGTGGCCGCTGTTGACGTAAAAACCGTCAAGCCATGGACAAGGGATGTCCGGGGTTTGCCGGGCATCCTTGCTCAAGGCGCTGTAGGCGTCGACGAACGCCTGGCCGTCGGCCAATGGACCGACAATCGGCAAGTAATCCGGGCTGGTGCAGCGAAACGCTACGCGCCCTTCAAGTGCTTCAGGCTGCAATCCATTCGCGCCGAGCCGAGCGACCAGGTCTACGGAGATTTCTTCGAGCATCTGCAGATTGCCTGCATGTTCGGCAGCGGTCGGCGTCAGGTCGTCGGAGTTGAAATCAAAACTGGCGCCGAGGGTGTGTTCACCCAAACGAGCCGGCGCGACGTAACCTTCGGCGCAGACGACGGTGCTCAGCGCCTGGCTTTCAGAGGTCTGTGGCAGGCGAGTGATTTGCCCGCGAATGCGTTTGAGTGGCAGCTCGCTGCTGTAGGAGAAACGCTTGATCTCGGCAGCGCCGGCCAGTACCACCACCGGGGCTTCGGCCAGCAGGGTTTCGCCATCCAGGGCTTGCCAGTGTCCCTGCACTCGGCGCAACTCCAGCACATCGTGATGGGGCAGGATCTGTATGTTCGGGTGCGCAGCTTGCCATTGGCACAGGGCGGGCGGGTGCACCCAGCCGCCTTCGGGGTAGAACAGGCCACCCGATTGCAGCGCGATGCCGGCACGGATTTCGGCCTGCGTTTGATCGAGCGTGTGCAGCAAGTCCTCGGGAAACGCCGCGGCCAATTGCGCCTGACGCTCGGCTTCCTTGGCGTTGAAGGCCAGTTGCAGCACGCCACAATCGTCCCAGTCGAGACCTCGATGCAAATGCTCAAGCAAGCGTCGGGTGTGGCCGAACCCGCTGACGATCAATTGCGACAACGCGGTGCCATGTGCGGACAGCTTGAGGTACAAAACCCCTTGAGGATTGCCCGAGGCTTCCTGCGCCAGTGCTGCATGACGCTCCAGCAGACTGACCTGCCAACCCCGGGCCGCCAGGCTGGCGGCTGTCGCGCAACCGGCGAGACCGGCACCGATCACCAGGGCACGACGTTCGCTGGTCAAGGAGGCCGGACGGGCAAACCACGGTTTCGCCATGGCGGGCTTCGCGGCCTCCTCTGGCCAACCGAGAAACACCCCGCGCAGGATTTCCCATTTGTGGCCGATGCCGGGCGTGCGCTTCATCTTGAAGCCTGCAGCATTCAACAGACGACGCACCCACCCGGTGCTGGTGAAGGTGCTGATCGTCGAGCCGGGCGCCGCCAGTCGGGCCAGCTCGGCAAACAGTTCGGCGGTCCACATGTCGGGGTTTTTCGCCGGGGCGAAACCGTCGAGAAACCAGGCATCAATCTGCGCATCCAGTTGCGGTAACTGTTCCAGCGCATCGCCGATCAACAGCGTCAGGGTAATGCGTCCCTGGTCCAGAATCAGGCGCTGAAAGCCTTGATGGATTGCCACGTATTGCGCCAACAGTTGATCGGCAAACGGTTTGAGCTCTGGCCACAAGGCCAGCGCCCGCTGCAGATCGGGCAGGCTCAGCGGGTACTTTTCGACACTGACAAAATGCAATCGCGCACCGGCCACCGCGTGCTGCTCGAACAACTGCCAGGCGCACAGGAAATTCAGCCCGGTACCAAAGCCGGTCTCGCCAATCACCAATCTCCCGCCCACCGGCAATGCGGCAAAGCGTTCACGCAGCGCGTTCTGTTCGAGGAAGACGTAACGGGTTTCGTCCAGCCCGGACAGGTCGGAAAAATACACGTCATCGAACACCCGCGAACGCGGGAGCCCTTGGTCGTCCCAGTCGAGCTGGGCGTGGGGCAATACAGGTTTCATGGCAGGCTCGGTAACGGCAAGGCGGCCATTCTAGCCGATCGCCGCCGACGTGCTTGATCCATGGCAAGGCTTGCCGATCTGGATCAGCGAAACTTCCAGGCCGGGAGGGGCGCTTTGTGGTGAGGGAGCTTGCTCCCGCTCGGCTGCGAAGCGCCTGTAAGCTGGATCTGCGTGTGCGTTTACTGATGTCGGGACGGCTACGCCGTCCAGAGGGAGCAAGCTCCCTCGCCACAGTTTTCATCTCGGCCAACAAAGATGGATTTCTGCCACGCAGCAGAGGTCAATCCGCTAGTCTTGTTCAATCCTGGAAGGAGCCGTCCCATGTTCGAATCTGCTGAAATCGGTCACGTTATCGACAAAGAAACCTATGATGCCGAAGTGCCGGCTCTGCGTGAGGCACTGCTCGATGCGCAGTTCGAACTTCAGCAGCAAAAGCGTTTTCCGGTGATCATTCTGATCAACGGCATCGAAGGTGCCGGCAAGGGCGAGACGGTGAAACTGCTCAATGAGTGGATGGACCCGCGGCTGATCGAAGTTCGCACGTTCGATCAGCAGACCGACGAAGAACTGGCGAGGCCACCGGCCTGGCGTTACTGGCGGATGCTCCCGGCCAAGGGCCGCATGGGGGTTTTTTTCGGCAACTGGTACAGCCAGATGTTGCAGGCTCGGGTTCACGGGGTGATCAGGAGTCCCAGGCTCGATCAAAGCATCAACGGTGCTGAACGCCTGGAAAAGATGTTGTGCGATGAAGGTGCGCTGATCTTCAAGTTCTGGTTCCACCTCTCCAAGAAACAAATGAAAGACCGCCTCAAGGCCCTCGCCGACGACCCGCTGCACAGCTGGCGCATCAGCCCGCTGGACTGGCAGCAATCGGAGACTTACGACAGGTTCGTCAAGTATGGCGAACGCATTCTGCGCCGCACCAGTCGCGATTATGCACCGTGGCATGTCATCGCCGGGATGGACCCGCGCTATCGAAGCCTGGCGGTTGGCAAGATTTTGCTCGAGGGCCTGCAAGGTGCCTTGAAAAGACCGAAGATTCACCCGGACAAAGTCAGTGCCGCGCCCTTGGCCAGCAGCGTCGATCACGTCAACCTGCTCGACAGCCTCGACCTGTCCCTGCATCTGGACAAGGACGATTACGAAGAGCAGCTGATCACCGAGCAGGCGCGGTTATCGGGATTGATGCGCGACAAGCTCATGCGCCGCCACGCCTTGATTGCGGTATTCGAAGGCAACGACGCAGCCGGCAAGGGCGGGGCGATCCGCCGGGTAGCCGCAGCACTCGATCCCCGGCAATACAGCATCGTGCCGATTGCGGCTCCCACCGAGGAGGAGCGGGCACACCCGTACATGTGGCGTTTCTGGCGGCATATTCCGGCGCGGTCGAAATTCACCGTGTTCGACCGCTCCTGGTATGGCCGGGTGCTGGTGGAGCGCATCGAAGGCTTTTGCAGCCCGGCGGACTGGCTGCGCGCCTACAGTGAGATCAACGACTTCGAAGAGCAGATCGCCGATGCCGGGGTGATCGTGGTCAAGTTCTGGCTGGCCATCGATAAAGAAACGCAAATGGAGCGCTTCGAAGAGCGCGAGCAGATTCCTTTCAAACGCTTCAAGATCACCGAAGATGACTGGCGCAATCGCGAAAAGTGGGATGCCTACCGGGCTGCGGTCGGCGACATGGTCGACCGTACCAGCACTGAAATTTCACCTTGGACGCTGGTGGAAGCCAACGACAAGCGCTGGGCGCGGGTCAAGGTTTTGCGCACGCTCAACCTGGCGCTGGAAGCGGCGTTCGAAAAGTCCGACAAGCATGAGAAAAAGCTGAAAAAGCTGAAGACTTGAGCCGATGGCTGCGCATACGCGGGGTGAATGATTGTCGCGACCGGTCACGGGTGGACTTATGCTCGGTCCACTCTTCTCAACCGATAACAACAATGAGGTATGCCATGCGTGAAGTGGTGATCGTCGACAGCGTGCGGACCGGCCTGGCCAAGTCCTTTCGCGGCAAGTTCAACCAGACCCGTCCGGACGACATGGCGGCTCATTGCGTCAATGCACTGCTGACACGATCGGGCATCGACCCGGCCAGCGTCGAGGATTGCATCGTCGGCGCCGGCTCCAACGAAGGTGCCCAGGGCTACAACATCGGCCGTAACGTCGCTGTGCTGTCGCGCCTGGGCACCGGCACCGCCGGAATGACCCTCAACCGCTTCTGCTCGTCGGGCTTGCAGGCGATTGCCATTGCGGCCAACCAGATTGCTTCGGGTTGCAGCGACATCATTGTCGCCGGTGGTGTCGAGTCCATCAGCCTGACGATGAAAAGCGTCAACACCGACAACCTGATCAACCCGCTGCTGAAAGAGCAGGTGCCGGGCATCTACTTCCCCATGGGCCAGACCGCCGAAATCGTCGCCCGTCGTTACAACGTCAGCCGCGAAGAACAGGACCTGTACGCCCTGCAAAGCCAGCAGCGTACCGCTCAGGCGCAGGCCGCCGGTTTGTTCGACGATGAAATTGTGCCGATGGCGGTGAAGTACCGCGTTGAAGACAAGGCCACCGGGCAGGTGCAGATCCTCGACGGTATCGTCGATCGTGACGACTGCAATCGTCCGGACACTACGCTGGAAAGCCTGGCGGGGTTGAAACCGGTGTTTGCCGAAGACGGGTCGGTCACGGCGGGCAACTCGTCGCAGCTGTCCGACGGTGCTTCGATGACGCTGGTGATGAGTCTGGAAAAAGCGCTGGAACTGGGGCTGAAACCGAAAGCGTTCTTCCGTGGTTTCACCGTGGCAGGGTGTGAACCGGATGAAATGGGCATCGGCCCGGTGTTCTCGGTGCCAAAGTTGCTCAAGGCCAAGGGGTTGCAGGTGGCCGACATTGATCTGTGGGAGCTCAACGAAGCGTTCGCGTCGCAATGCCTGTACAGCCGCAACCGGCTGGGAATCGATAACGAGAAGTACAACGTCAATGGTGGGTCGATTTCCATCGGCCACCCGTTCGGCATGACGGGCTCGCGTCAGGTTGGGCATCTCGTGCGGGAATTGCAGCGGCGGAACTTGCGTTACGGCGTTGTGACCATGTGCGTTGGGGGCGGGATGGGGGCCACGGGGTTGTTTGAAGCGGTGCGGTAATTGCCTTGGTATTTGTAGGGACAGTTACATAGTCATCGTGGGCAAGTCGGATCGTCGTACCGCCGCTCCGACTTGCCCGCGATGCAGGCGCCTCGGTCTATCGGCTGGCGCTCAAAAGCTGCATCCGCGCGACATAAGCCTCAATCTCCCGCGCCGCCGCCTCCGGGTTTTCAAACGGCCCCTCTTGCGTGTTTTCCCGGGTGCTGAAATACAATTCCCCGTTTACCCGACACATCCGGTCGCTGCGAAAGTGTGTGGCGGGGGCGTTGTCCTGGGCGCGCATGCCATACATGGCGGTCTCCTGAAGGCTGGTGGATCCAATGAGCTTATGCATGAACCGCTTACCGCGCCTGGCCAACCGATCGACGGCAAATCGCCAATTTATTGCTGCGACCCGCACAGTTTCATTTGCGTCTGCTTGCCAACTGTCCCTGTGTGCCAGACGCCGCTGAGCCTAGAATGACGATTCTTGCCATCTGGCCTTGGGGTACGCATGCACATTTCATCCGGTCGCTGGGTTTACGGTCTGTTCCTGGCCTTGTTGACCGCGTTGTTGTGGGGAATCCTGCCGATCAAACTCAAGCAAGTGCTGCTGGTGATGGACCCGGTCACGGTGACCTGGTTTCGGCTGATGGTGTCCGGCGGATGCCTGTTCATTTACCTGGCCGCCACCAGGCGCCTGCCGAGCCGCAAAGTGCTCGGGCCGCGCGGTGGCTGGCTGGTGCTGATGGCGGTGCTCGGCCTGGTCGGCAACTACGTGTTGTATTTGATGGGACTGAACCTGCTCAGCCCCGGCACCGCGCAACTGGTGGTGCAGATGGGCCCGATCATGTTGCTGATCGCCAGCCTGTTTGTGTTCAAGGAACGCTTCAGCGTGGGGCAGGGGATTGGCCTGGTGGTGTTGCTGATTGGTTTCGGGCTGTTTTTCAATCAGCGCCTGGCCGAGTTGCTCACCTCGTTGACTGACTACACGGCGGGTGTGCTGCTGGTGTTGCTGGCGTCCACGGTCTGGACGTTCTACGCCCTGGGGCAGAAACAACTGCTGACGGTGTGGAATTCATTGCAGGTGATGATGGTGATCTATCTGTTCTGCGGGCTGTTGCTGACGCCGTGGGTGCATCCACTGGAAGCGTTGCAACTGACTCCGCTGCAGGGCTGGCTGTTGCTGGCGTGCTGCATGAACACGCTGATTGCGTATGGCGCGTTTGCCGAAGCGCTGGCGCACTGGGAAGCCTCGCGGGTGAGTGCGACGCTGGCGATCACGCCGTTGGTGACGTTCGCTGCGGTGGCGACGGCGGCGTGGTTGTGGCCGGACTATGTGCAGGCCGAGACGATCAATGGTCTTGGGTATGGCGGGGCGGTGCTGGTGGTGCTGGGATCGGCGCTGGTGGCGTTGGGGCCGTCGTTGATTGCGGGGCTCAAGGCCCGGAAGGTTCGGATGGCGGCAGGGTAATCCGCGTCATCGTTCTTCGCGAGCAGGCTCGCTCCCACAGGAGTACTCGGTCAACTGTGGGAGCGAGCCTGCTCGCGATGACTGACTAAAGGCCGCCCAAAATCTTAACCCTTCGCCCCGGCCTCCAGCATATTCTCCGGCCTTACCCACGCATCAAACTGTTCATCCGTCAGGTACCCCAGCTGCAACGCCGCCTCCCGCAACGTCAGGCCCTCGGCGTAGGCTTTCTTGGCAATCTCCGCCGACTTGTCATACCCGATATGCGGGTTCAGCGCCGTCACCAGCATCAAACCACGCTCCAGATGTTCAGCCATCTTCTCGGCATCCGGTTCCAGTCCGGCGATGCAATGCTGCTGGAAGTTGCTGCAGCCGTCGGCCAGCAATCGGATTGATTGCAGCAGGTTGTGGATGATCACCGGTTTAAACACATTCAATTGCAAGTGCCCCTGACTGGCGGCGAAACCGATGGCAACGTCGTTGCCCAGCACCTGACACGCCAGCATCGACAGCGCTTCGCACTGGGTCGGGTTGACCTTGCCGGGCATGATCGAGCTGCCGGGTTCGTTGGCCGGCAATTTCACTTCGGCAAAACCGGCACGCGGCCCGGAGCCCAGCAGGCGCAGGTCGTTGGCGATTTTCATCAGGGTCACGGCCAGGGTTTTCAGCGCGCCGGACAAAGTGGTCAGTGGTTCATGGCCCGCCAGTGCGGCGAACTTGTTGGGGGCGGTGACAAACGGCAGACCGGAGAGCGCGGCCAGCTCGGAGGCGATCGCTTCGCCAAAACCGTGCGGTGAATTCAGCCCGGTGCCGACCGCGGTGCCGCCCTGGGCCAGTTCACACACGGCAGGCAGGGCGCTGCGGATCGCCCGTTCGGCGTAATCCAGTTGCGCGATGAACGCCGAGAGTTCCTGACCGAAGGTGATCGGCGTGGCATCCATCATGTGCGTCCGACCGGTCTTCACCAGTTTCATGTGACGTGCGGACAACTCGGCCAAACCTCCCGACAGCTCGCTGATCGCCGGTAGCAAATGGTGCTGCACCGCCTGCACGGCGGCGATGTGCATCGCAGTGGGGAAGCAGTCGTTGGAGCTCTGGGAGCGGTTGACGTGATCGTTGGGATGCACCGGCAACTTGCCGCCTCGCGGGTTGCCAGCCAGTTCGTTGGCGCGCCCGGCGATCACTTCGTTGACGTTCATGTTGCTCTGGGTGCCGCTGCCGGTCTGCCAGACCACCAACGGGAACTGGTCATCGTGGCTGCCGTCGAGCACTTCGTCGGCGGCCTGTTCGATCAGACGGGCGATGTCGGCGGGCAGATCCCCATTGCGGTCATTGACCCGCGCCGCGGCCTTCTTGATCAACGCCAGTCCATGCAGCACCGCCAGCGGCATACGCTCGTTGCCGATGGCGAAGTTAATCAGCGAGCGTTGCGTCTGAGCACCCCAGTAGGCCTCATCCGGCACTTCCACCTCGCCAAGGCTGTCGGTCTCGATACGGCTCATCATGCACACTCCTGTCAGTCTGATAGCGCAGTTTAGGCCGTGATCGCCGGCCGTGGTTCCATCGGTCTGGATTATGACCATTCAACCCCTCTAAATCAGGCCCGACAAGGCTTGGGGTTGAGCGACACACTTTTTTAGGCGCAGAATGGATGCCCTTGGGGTTTGACCTCGCCTGCTAGAAAAGGAAACTCGATGACTCGTCTTCGTGCCATCTGTACCGCGGTTGCACTGGTTTGCGCCAGCGGCCCTGTTTTTGCCGATACCGCCAGCCACAACGCCAGTGCCGAAGCTTTCCTGACCCTGGCGCACGCTGACAAATTGGGCACTCCGGTGTACATGCAAGTGCAGCAAATGTTCGCTCAGCGCTTTGAACAGACCAAAGCCCCTGAATCGAAAAAAGCCTTGCTGGAAACCTACCAGGCCAAGGCCAACGCCGCCCTGGACGCAGCCATTGGCTGGAAAAAGCTGAAGCCGGACATGGTCAAGCTCTACACCACCAACTTCAGCGAATCCGAGCTCAAGGACCTGGTCGCGTTCTACCAGTCGCCACTGGGCAAGAAAGTCCTGGAAAAAATGCCGCAGCTGACCCAGCAATCGGCCCAGATGACCCAGGCCAAGCTGGAAAGCGCGGTGCCTGTGGTCAACAAATTGCTGGCTGACATGACCAACGAGCTGGACCCTAAAGCCGGTGCTGCTGCTCCTGCTGTCAAGAAAAAGCCTTAAGCGGAGCCCGGTATGACCATGCAACAACGCATCGAATCGACGCTGGGCCTGTTACAGCCCGAGCACCTGCAAGTGCTGGATGAAAGCCATATGCACAGTCGTGGGCTGCAAACCCATTACAAGGCCGTGGTGGTCAGCCAGCAGTTCGAGGGGCTCAACCGCGTCAAGCGTCACCAGAAAGTCTACGGCACGCTCGGTGAGCTGATGGGCGAGTTCCATGCGTTGGCGCTGCATACCTACACGCCAGAGGAATGGGCGCAGATCGACGCGGCCCCGGCCTCGCCGACCTGTGCTGGCGGTAGCAAACATTGATGTGAAAGGTTGATGGGCTGAAAACCTGAAGGCCAGAAGCGCAGAAGGGCTGTTGTGGCGAGGGAGCTTGCTCCCGTTCGGCTGCGCAGCAGTCGTAATGCTGGCGACTCCACTCTTTCAGACAGAACCCTGTTGCAGGTTTTGGGACTGCTTCGCAGTCCAGCGAGAGCAAGTTCCCTCGCCACAAAGGCAACTTGCAGTCCTAAAACCACACCGTTTTTGCTAGAATCCGCAACGCGCCGCTTACCCGGCGCGTTTTTTTTCGCATCCGGTTCACCCCTTACGAGGGTAGCCACCTGGAGAATCACCCATGACACAACAGATTGTCGTGGCGGCACTGTATAAGTTCGTCACCCTGGAAAATTACGTCGACCTGCGCGAGCCACTGCTGCAGGCGATGGTCGACAACGGCATCAAAGGCACGTTGCTGATCGCCGAAGAAGGCATCAACGGCACCGTCTCCGGCAGCCGCGAAGGCATCGACGGGCTGATGGCGTGGCTCAAGAACGACCCGCGCATGGACGACATCGACCACAAAGAGTCGTATTGCGACGAGCAGCCGTTCTATCGCACCAAAGTCAAACTCAAGAAAGAAATCGTCACCCTCGGCGTCGAAGGCGTGGACCCGAACAAAAAGGTCGGCACCTACGTTGATCCAGAGAACTGGAACGCGCTGATCAGCGATCCGGAAGTGCTGTTGATCGACACGCGTAACGACTACGAAGTCTCGATCGGCACTTTCGAAGGCGCCATCGATCCGAAGACCACCAGCTTTCGTGAATTCCCCGATTACATCAAAGCCAATTTCGACCCGGCCGTGCACAAGAAAGTCGCGATGTTCTGCACCGGTGGCATTCGCTGCGAAAAGGCCTCGAGCTACATGCTCAGCCAGGGTTTCGACGAGGTCTATCACCTCAAGGGCGGCATTCTGAAATACCTCGAAGAGGTGCCGCAGGAAGAAACCAAGTGGCAGGGCGACTGCTTCGTCTTCGATAACCGCGTGACCGTGCGCCATGACCTGAGCGAAGGCGACTACGATCAGTGCCACGCCTGTCGTACGCCGGTGAGTGTCGAAGACCGCGCGTCCGAGCACTACGTGGCTGGCATCAGCTGTCCGCATTGCTGGGATAAGCTGAGCGAGAAGACCCGTCGCAGCGCCATCGATCGGCAAAAACAGATCGAACTGGCCAAGGCTCGCAACATGCCGCACCCGATCGGCTACAACTACAAGCAAACCCCTTCCGAGGCTTGAACCATGTCTGCTCGCCGCCTGCTCTATGTGATGGACCCGATGTGTTCCTGGTGCTGGGGTTTTGCGCCAGTGGCCAATGCGCTGGTCGAACAGGCGCAGGCGGTGGGTGTGGACGTGCATTTGGTGGTGGGTGGCTTGCGCACTGGCAGTGGTTCGGCGCTGGAGCCGACCACCCGGCGCTACATTCTTGAACACTGGCAAGCCGTCACCGAGGCCACCGGCCAACCCTTCAAGACCGAAGGCGCGCTGCCCGAAGGCTTTGTGTACGACACCGAACCCGCCTGTCGGGCGTTGGTGACGGCGCGCAGCCTGGCACCGGATTGCGCATGGAAACTGCTCGGTCTGATCCAGCATGCGTTTTATGCAGAAGGCCGCGATGTCACCCACGCCAGTGTACTGGTGGAGCTGGCGGAGCAGGCCGGTTTGCCACGCATCGAGTTCGCGGCCGCGTTCGACCGCGCCGATCAACATGCCGCGACAGCGGCCGATTTCACTTGGGTGCAGGACCTCGGCATCGCCGGTTTCCCCACCTTGCTGGCGGAGCGTGATGGTCAATTGGCGTTGTTGACCAATGGCTATCAGCCTCTAAGCGTTCTGTCACCGCTGCTCGGCCGCTGGCTGGAGCGCGCTGCCTGTGCATGACCAGCCTGACGACACCGCAACCGCTACACGTGTCGACCGTCTGAGCTGGGCGGAAATCCGCCGACTGGCCCTGCATCACAAGAAAGCCCTGTGGATCGCCAACGGCGTGGCCGTACTGGCAACGTTGTGCAGCGTGCCGATTCCCTTGCTCTTGCCGTTGCTGGTCGATGAAGTGCTGCTGGGGCATGGCGACTCTGCGCTGAAGATCATGAACCACGCGCTGCCCGAAGGCTGGCAGAAAGCGGCGGGGTACATCGGCCTGATGCTGCTGGTGACCTTGTTGCTGCGCTGTGGTGCCTTGCTGTTCAACGTGGTGCAGGCAAAGTTGTTTGCGGCACTGGCCAAAGACATCGTCTACCGCATCCGCATAAGGCTGATCGAACGGCTCAAGCGCATCTCGCTGGGCGAGTACGAAAGCCTGGGCAGCGGCACGGTCACCACGCACCTGGTCACTGACCTGGATACCGTGGACAAATTCGTCGGTGAAACCCTCAGCCGTTTCCTCGTCGCCATGCTGACCCTGGTCGGTACGGCGAGCATCCTGATCTGGATGCACTGGAAACTGGCGCTGCTGATCATGCTGTTCAACCCGTTGGTGATCTACGCCACGGTGCTACTGGGCAAGCGGGTCAAACACCTGAAGAAACTCGAGAACGACAGCACCTCGCGCTTCACCCAGGCGCTCACCGAAACCCTCGATTCCATCCAGGAAGTGCGCGCTGGCAACCGTCAGGGCTTCTTCCTCGGGCGCCTCGGCCAGAGAGCTCGCGAAGTACGTGATTACGCGGTGACTTCGCAGTGGAAAACCGATGCCTCGAACCGGGCCAGCGGTTTGCTGTTCCAGTTCGGCATCGATATTTTTCGCGCCGCGGCGATGCTTACGGTGTTGTTTTCCGACCTGTCCATCGGCCAGATGCTCGCGGTGTTCAGCTACCTGTGGTTCATGATCGGTCCGGTGGAACAGCTGTTGAATCTGCAATACGCCTACTACGCCGCCGGTGGCGCGTTGTCGCGGATCAACGAACTGTTGGCCCGTGCCGATGAGCCGGAATACCCGGGCGGGGTCGACCCGTTCAACGGTCGTGAAACCGTGGGTATCGAAGTCACGGGATTGAGTTTCGGTTACGGCGACGAGCTGGTGCTGAACCAGATGAACCTGTCCATCGCTCCCGGTGAAAAAGTCGCGATTGTCGGCGCCAGCGGGGGCGGCAAAAGTACGTTGGTGCAGTTGCTGCTGGGTCTTTATACGCCACAGGCAGGAACCATCCGCTTCGGTGGTTCGACCCAGCAGGAGATCGGACTGGAAACGGTTCGCGAGAATGTCGCGGTGGTCCTGCAACATCCGGCGCTGTTCAACGACACCATCCGCGCCAACCTGACCATGGGCCGTGAGCGCAGTGACGAAGCCTGCTGGCAAGCACTGGAAATTGCACAACTGCACAACACGGTTCGGGAATTGCCCAACGGCCTGGACAGTATCGTCGGGCGTTCCGGCGTGCGCTTGTCCGGCGGCCAGCGCCAACGCCTGGCGATTGCACGGATGGTGCTGGCCGAACCGAAAGTGGTGATCCTCGACGAGGCCACTTCAGCGCTGGATGCCGCCACCGAATACAACCTGCACCAGGCATTGGCGCGGTTCCTCAGCCACCGCACCACCCTGATCATTGCGCACCGCTTGTCAGCCGTGAAGCAGGCCGACCGAGTGCTGGTGTTCGACGGCGGGCAGATTGCCGAAGATGGCGACCATCAGCAACTGATTGCCGAGGGTGGTTTGTACGCCAAGCTGTATGGGCATTTGCAACAACATTAGATCAGTGCCACAGCACGTTCAGCGCATTTTCACCGCCGTCGAAACCGAATTCCTTGATAACAACCGAACAGGATTCGCAGGGTGGCATGGTCGTGGCGACGTTAACCGTTTCGATCGATCCGGGATCGGGGTACTTTTCGCGAATCACGCTGATCAGCTTGCTTTCACTGTCCAGTGAGGTGGGTTTGTGAGTCAGTATCGGGGTATAGCTTTCAATATCTTTTATTGTCGCCGGCACCGCGAGTAATTTGCCTTCATCCGATACTCGGAGTGATGTGCTGGGAAAAACTTCGTTCATATCAACATTGAAGTAGGTCGCTGCACCCACCTTGACCTGAGAGGCGCCAAGATTACTTCTGAACAAAGGCAGATATCCCGTCGTCCCCTGTGCTCCCGAAACGCTTACATAAACTTCCCGCGTCCCGGTGGCGGTGACGACTTCGGCATAAGCGATGTTTCTGGGTCTGAACGAGCGCTGGTGACGAGGGATAAGCTTGTGAAGCTTTTTCATCGTGCCGTCGATCCTCAATGCGTTGTCGGCATTTTTCAGCACGATGCTCGGCTCAAGGAACAATGTATCGAAAATTTCCACTGTTCTTTGACGCAGGGCTTCTGATGCGACCTTGCTGCGCGACCAGCTTGTTGCACCTTTGGGCAGCTGGGTGACGATCATTCGCGTCGAGTGATCGAACAGGACCGCCTCGCCTGGGCTGGTATCGACCTTGATCAATCTGAGCGTATCGGGTGGATTGGCATGGCCGCCTATGGGTATGGCGATCTCTTCCATCGTTTTTAGCGCGCGCTCAACCCGATCCACACCATAAATATTCGCTATGTTGTTGGCATTCAACGAGCCGGTGTACACCACCATCAACTCGCGCCGCAGTTCGGCGGACAAGGTTGACGCCTGCTTGAAGACCAATGCCTCACGCAGGTTTTGCCCTTTCGCCAGCTCGGCAACGTAAAAATCCCCTGCATCGAGACGTGTGAAAACATACTGTTTCGATCCGTCGACCGAGTCGGCGATGACGGCTCCGGAGTGGAAGGTATCGGTCACACCCTTTTCAGTGAGGTTGACTTTGACCCGTCCGTACATGCCTTTGCGGAATTCCATCGTCGCGTCGAGTGTTGTGTGAGTGGCCAACGAAACCCTTGTCAGGGGCGCGTCGGCAGCGCCCGGTGTGTAAATGCTGTCGCCGAACCAGGTGGCCCAGCCTCTGGTTTCATCGAACGTGCCCTCCGCGGGTATCGGGGCCGGGTCTCGCATGACATAACGGGTTGTGCACACGTCTCCCGGGGCGCGTCGCGGTCGGCAAGGGATCGATTTCAGCCAATCGCTCGGGTCAATCAAGTCAGCACGATACAGCGTGTCGCCTTTCAGTCGATACGGTACGTCATCGATGAACAGCGTGGTTCGGCCGTCCACTTCAAGTACTTCGCGTACGTGGCGAGTGTTGGCTAGCTCCACAACCGATTGCTGATTGCCGCTTTCCAGGGGGCTGTAGTGCGATTGTCCTGGCGAGAAATCACTGGCGCGGGTGTTTAACGAAGGGCCGTAGGGCTTTGAGGACAATGGATCGACCAAGCGCATGTCCGTCTTGCCAGAGGCGCCGATGTTGCGTATTGGCACATCGTGCAGGCCTTTAATGCTGGCTAACTGATCAACCCGCGTTGCAGGCATCCAGCGTCCGGCGTCGCTCAACTGAGGCAAGCTGCGCACGTACTCGTAGTAGCGGATTTTTCCCGCAAGTTGGTTGAATCTGAACGTGACGCCTTTGTAAGTGTACTGCGCCGTTTTTCCCAAACCTTTGAGCAGCGCGGGAACAATCTCAAGCGGGTTCAACGCTCGTAGCGTCGATACCAACAGCGTTTTTGTCAGCGTGGTGAATGAAGGAAGCGTTGCTCGAGTGGCCAGCTGGCCCGCGTTGCTGATCAGTCTTATCGATCCCGTGGCGAATTTGCCAATGGGGATCACAAACGAAATCACGTCGAAAAACAGGCCGACTATTCCCAACGCGATGCGGTTCTTATCGTCTGACATCAAGTCTTCGACTGGCCCCCAGAACGGCACAAACATCTTTGCGATCATCAATATCTTTCTGCGTTGAGCGTCTTCCCGTTCAAACTTGGTCTGACCCTTCGCAAACGTGCGCAACGCTTGCGGGTCAACGAACAGGAGTTCGGTGGCTATATGTCGGCTGATTGCCGCTGAGCGGCTGGAAGACAGGGTCAACGGGGCGCGTTGATGATTCTCGGTGACCTCGGAAACTGCGCTGAGCGCCGGTGGCAGTTGATCGATTATGGCCTCGCAGAAGGCCGATGCCTTAGGCTGGGTGCCGTTTGAGTGCGCGTCCCAGTCGAAGGGTAAATGCCTGTCGCGGATGACATCCATATAGGCACCACTGGAGGTGGTTGCCATTGCCCCGATCCGGGGAGTCAACAACGTCGCATCAAAGTTTTCGAGACGACGTATCACACCGGCTTTTGGGAGAAGCTCGTAAAAAGTGGTCGCGCCAACCGCGGCTTCGTCCCCGATGGGTTCTTTTATTTGGGTCGCTTGCAGTATCACGCCGTTGCGCGCTCTGAGCGGCAAGGTTATTTCGGGCGTCTCGTCCTTGGCGGCGACTTTCCTGGTTTCCTTGCGCAGGCTGTAAATCTTCACTTCGCCCACCTCCAGGGCCAGGCGGTCGGCATATGGAAGTGAGGTTAACAGCGTTCTAATCAATGTTTGATAGGCCGCCGTGATTGTTTCCAGATGCTGCTTGAAGGCTTCGTCAAACAGCGCAGGAACATCGGGAATTTTGCTCCACGGTGACAGAACTGGCCGAAGGCGGTTTTCCCAGTTGCGACCGGGAACCGGCCACGGCCCCTCGGTTTTTACATACCGGTCCCCGTCCATCCTGATCCATTGTTTGCTTAAGGTCACGCCGTCGGCCTTAGTCACAAACCAACGTTGCCGATCGTCGAACATGCCGGACGCCAACACATCGGCGAACGAGTAATATTTGTATTCCTTGCCCCTGAGTGGCGGTGGGTCGCGAAAGCCGATCGAAGCCAACTCGTCATACCTGGCCAGTTTGCGTCCATCGGTAGTGAAGGCTTCGTTTCCGAACAGCGTTTGTATTTCAGCCTTGGCAATGGACAGGCGTTTGGGTGGCTCCTCATTGATGCGCAGAACCGCTTGATTGACCTCTTTCGAGTGTTTTTCCAGTTCGGAGCAGGCTCGTTCGATGTCGGCTTGCGTGTAGTCCTTGAGGGGCTTTTGCGCAATGAAACCGAGGGTGGTGGCCCAATCCAGCGTGGGAGGCAGCCTCGTGAGACTGATGAGATTCAATTCTTCCGTCGTTGCCACTTCGGTCCGGTGCATGGGCACGTTGACCAACTGCTGGAAGCTCAGCCTGTCCAGTAATTCAGGTGAGACGGCGTTTACGAAATTGACTCCATTGACGAAGTTGACCCAGACGGCCGAACTCCGATATGCAAGATCTTCCGGAATATCCCTGACGCGAAACTCGATCGGAAACCGGGGTAAAAAAAGTTGGGCCATGACGATTGTTTCTTTTACCGTGGCTGCCAATTTTGCAGTGCGCAAATGGGTTTCAAATTCGTTGCGGATAGCCTTGTATCCCTTTCCCCAATTGGCGCGGGACTGCAGGTCATAACCGGCGATCAAAGCGGGGTTGTCCTGGGTCTGTGCAGAAAGCCAATACTGCAGCGCGTTGGCGACCAGTCTGGTCCGGATGAATGGAGAGGTCTGCTCGTCCGCTTCTCCGCCGTACCACTTCATTGTGCTCAGTAAGATGTCGGCCAGCTTTTCAGCCTCAGGGCTTCGCAGGATTTTTTCCAGATAAACAGTCGGTGTCGCGCGGACTTGCCCGATCGTTTCCGAGGAAAGAATGCTTTTGGCTAAATAGTGCAGTAGTAACGGTTCGTTCTCAGGAAGAAACAGATTAACTGCGTCAATTATTTCGGCGCGAACCTGATCGTTATGGAGTAGTTGCACATCGAGTGGAGTGTCAGGAGACGCTTGCTGGAGAAGCTGAAATTTTTCCCGATCCTGTACCGTGAGCGGGCGCTTTAGATCGAGCGCGTCGAAATCGTATTCCAGCCTCAAGCGGTGGATGGCGATTTTTTCTTCAAGGGCTGCGATAGCAGCGGGATGTTCCTGCGGATGTAGCCGCCTCCACGGGGTAAGCCCGTAAAACTGGCATATCCTCTCCATAGTGATATAGCGGTTAGAGTGTATCGCTCCTCCCAGTAACGTCGCGGCCCGTTCGATCCGGACCTTCAGCGCCTGCCATTTTGAAAACTCCGTCAATGCCAAAGAAACTCGGTTGCCATCGGTATCCCAGGCTTGATAGATAAAGTTGCCATCATTGAAGCTAGCATAAAGATCAGAGTGCTGAAGCTTGAGCTTTATACACATAGCTATGTAGTCGTTATCGCGCAGTAATTGCCACAACGCGTTGTACCCGTCCTCGCTCACTCTATGTAGCGGTGAAAAACGCCGAATCGGTATTGAGTTGTGCAGATTGACGTCACGCATCGCCGTCAGCATGAGTTCGTAATCTTCTAACTGGCCTTTATGCATTTGAGCATGTGAGGGTGAGGAGGGATGTGTCGCGCTTGGAGTGGCTGTTGGCATTAGTGGGCTTTCTCTTGATTATTAGTGGGGCGGTGCATCGCTCGACAGCGATGTAGACGTGGTCCGATTTCAAGAGAAAATGAGCAAGAGGGAGCGGTACATAGTTATGTGATGGCGTTTTTTTTCGGGGAACTGGTGCGCGTGGTGTGTCTGCATCTCACTGAAAACAGTTATTTACTGACAGTTGCCCATAGAAAGGGCTGCCCGCTTGCCGGGATCGAAAACGCACCCTAGTCTAGCTGTAGCGATCACGTTGGATGATGATCGGGCAGTGCTAAAACAAGGGACCTCATGAATCGAACGCGGACTCTCGGAACGCCCCGGTTGTTGGGCATTGTCTGGCCATTTATCGCCGTCGTGCTGTTTCAGGCCTTGCTGGGCGGCGTCAGCCTTTATGTACTTTCGGCGGTGCGCGGCTACGTCGCTGGCGAAAGCCTCTGGTCCAAGGGCCAGAAAGACGCCATCTATTACCTGAACCTCTACGCGGACAGCCGCGACGAGAGGATATTCCTCAAATACCAGAACTCCATCGCCGTGCCTCAGGGCGGCCACGAGTTGCGTCTGGCGCTGGACCATCAGCCTCCGGACATTGAAGCGGCACGCCAGGGGGTTCTCAAGGGTGGGAACCACCCGGACGACGTGTCCAGCGTGATCTGGCTGTACCTCAATTTCCGGCACTTCAGTTACCACGAGAAAGCCATTGACCTCTGGAGGGTAGGCGACGCGTATCTGGTGCAACTCGATGACATTGCGCGGGAAATGCATCAGCGCATCACTACCGGACGGGCCACCGATGCCGATATCAAGCGCTGGAAAGATCAGATATTCGTCATCAACGAAAGTGTGACACCGGCGGCGAAGGCCTTCAGCGATGCCTTGGGTGAAGGCTCGCGGATGATCCTGCGGCTGTTGCTGGTGACCAACCTTGCTACGGCGCTGGGCTTGATTGTCCTGGCCCTGATGCGCACGCACAAACTGCTAAAGCAGCGCCATGCCTTCGCCGACGCGCTGCAGCTGGAAAAAGAACGCGCGCAGATCACTCTGCAATCGATTGGCGATGGCGTGATCACCACCAATGTCGACGGCGCAATTGCCTACATGAACCCGGCCGCCGAAGCGTTGACGCACTGGAAGGCCGAGCAGGCGACAGGGTTGCCCTTGGCAGCGCTGTTCAATCTGCTGGACGAAAACGCCCAGGCCGACGGCTTTACGCTGATCGAACACATCCTGAGCGGCCAGCTCAGCGGCGGCAGCGAACACTCCAAACTGATTCAACGCCTGGATGGCAGCACAGTGTCGGTCACGCTGGTTGGCGCGCCGATCCGTAATGCCGGCAAGGTCAGCGGAACCGTGCTGGTCTTGCACGACATGACCCAGGAGCGGCAGTACATTGCCAATCTGTCCTGGCAGGCGACCCATGATGCCCTGACCGGTCTCGCCAACCGCCGCGAATTCGAGTATCGGCTGGAGCAGGTGCTGCATAACCTGACGCGGCAGGTGGGGCGCCATGCCCTGATGTTCCTCGACCTGGATCAGTTCAAACTGGTCAACGACACCTGCGGCCACGCGGCGGGAGACGAGTTGTTGCGGCATATCTGCGCGTTGCTGCAATCGGGGCTGCGCGAAGGCGATACCCTGGCCCGCCTGGGCGGCGACGAGTTTGGCATCCTGCTGGAGAGTTGTGCGCCGGAAGCCGCAGAGAAAATCGCCGAGGGCCTGCGCCAGACCGTGCAGAACCTGCACTTCGTCTGGAAAGGCCGGCCGTTCGTGACCACCGTGAGCATCGGGCTGGTGCATATCAATCAGCACCCGACCACCCTCGAAACGTCGCTGCGCGCCGCCGACATGGCCTGCTACATGGCCAAGGAAAAGGGCCGCAACCGGGTCCAGGTCTATCACGCCGATGACTCTGAACTGTCCCTGCGCTTTGGCGAAATGGCCTGGGTGCAGCGCTTGCACATGGCGCTGGAAGAGAACCGCTTTTGTCTGTATGCCCAGGAAATCGCCACATTGGGTCATGTCGAACAGGGTGGCGGTCATATCGAAATCCTGTTGCGCCTGCATGATGAAGCCGGGCGCATGATATTGCCCGACAGCTTTATTCCGGCGGCGGAACGTTATGGCCTGATGACTTCGCTTGATCGTTGGGTTGTGCAGAATGTTTTCAAGATCATTGCCCAATGTATAGCGGAGAAACATAAAGGGCCGTTGGCGATGTGTGCGATTAATCTGTCAGGCACAACTATCGGAGATGAGGCATTCCTGGACTTCCTGCGTCAACAGTTCATTACTTACTCCATACCGCCTGAAATGATTTGTTTTGAAATTACTGAAACCAGCGCTATTTCCAATCTTGGAAGTGCAATTAGATTTATTAATGAACTCAAAGGCTTAGGTTGTCTCTTTTCGTTGGACGACTTTTGCGCCGGTATGTCCTCATTCGCCTACTTGAAACATTTGCCTGTAGACTTCCTGAAGATCGACGGGAGTTTCGTAAAGGATATGCTGGACGACCCGATTAACCGCGCCATGGTCGAAGTGATCAATCACATCGGGCATGTCATGGGTAAGCGTACGATTGCCGAGTTTGTTGAAACACCCCAGATCGAGCAGGCATTGCTTGAGATCGGGGTGGATTACGCTCAAGGGTATGTGATTGAGCGCCCGCATCTGTTTACCTGCGATAGTTTGCAAAGTCGTCCTGCCAGGCGACAGCCGTTGTTATTCAAGGCGCCTGGCACGTTCCGTTGAAATCTCTTGCTGATCCTTACAATCACAATCAAAAGGAACCCGACAGTGATCGACACATTCAACAGAACCGGCCCCCTCATGGAAGCTGCAAGTTACCCCGCCTGGGCTCAGCAACTGATCCAGGATTGCAGCGAGAGTAAACGCCGGGTTGTCGAACACGAACTGTACAGGCGCATGCGAGACAATAAACTCAGCGCCAAAACCATGCGTCACTACCTGATTGGTGGTTGGCCGGTGGTCGAACAGTTCGCGTTATATATGGCCCAGAACCTGACCAAGACCCGTTTTGCCCGCCACCCCGGCGAGGATATGGCGCGCCGCTGGTTGATGCGCAACATCCGTGTGGAATTGAACCACGCCGATTACTGGGTGCACTGGAGCCGCGCTCACGGTGTCAGCCTGGAAGATCTGCAGGCGCAACAGGTTGCCCCGGAACTTCATGCCTTGAGCCACTGGTGCTGGCACACCAGTTCGGCAGATTCGCTGATCGTTGCCATTGCTGCCACCAACTACGCCATTGAAGGCGCGACAGGTGAGTGGTCGGCGCTGGTCTGCTCCAGTGGTGTCTATGCGGCAGCGTTCCCCGAGGAAGATCGCAAGCGGGCCATGAAGTGGCTGAAGATGCATGCCCAGTACGACGACGCCCATCCATGGGAGGCGCTGGAAATCATCTGCACGCTGGCAGGATTGAATCCGAGCAAGTCCTTGCAGGCTGAGTTGCGTCAGGCGGTGTGCAAAAGCTACGACTACATGTTCCTGTTCCTGGAACGCTGCATGCAGCTTGAACCTGTGGAGAAGGCTCCGGTCGCGGCGCGTGAGCGCAGGGCGCTGGCTGAAAGCTGATCGGTTTTTCATGTCGGTGAAAAAGCCCGCTCCCCCGGCACTACCGGGGGAGCGGGCTTTGTATGAGCCGGCAATGGCTAGGTGCTGACTTTCAATCCAATCAACCCGGCAATGATCAACGCCACACTGGCGAGCCGGAACAGCGCCATGGACTCACCAAACAGAATGATCCCGGCGATGACCGTGCCGACCGCACCCACGCCGGTCCAGATCGCATAGGCGGTGCCCAGCGGCAGTTCCTTCATGGCAAGGCCGAGCAGGCCAAGGCTGATGGCCATGGCGGCAACGGTCAATGCGGTGGGAAGAGGGCGGCTGAAACCATCGGTGTATTTCAGGCCGACAGCCCAGCCTACTTCGAACAGTCCGGCGAAAAACAGAATGACCCAGGACATGAGAGACCTCCATCGATTGACGGGGTCGTCCCCAGATTAATGACTCGATCGAGCCGCGAGGTCGTCCTCGCGTTGCGCAATATAGTGCCCATCATTAAACCGGGGATCAAGCTGGTCGCTTATTCGGTTGCTTGTCGAGCTGCTGTCTCTCGATCTTCTTTCTCGCTCATCCGGCGGAAATACGTCGAGAGCAGTGCTCCGGAAATGTTGTGCCACACACTGAACAACGCACTCGGCACCGCCGCCAGCGGTGAGAAATGCGCGCTGGCCAGCGCGGCGCCCAAACCGGAGTTCTGCATGCCGACCTCCAGTGCCAGGGATTTGCGCTGGGCCAAGGGCAGCTTGAACAGACGCCCGGTGAAGTACCCGAGCAAGTAACCAAAGCTGTTGTGCAGCATGACCACGGCCATGATCAGCAGGCCGGACTCTGCGATTTTCGCCTGGCTGGCAGCGACGACAGCGGTGACGATGATCACGATGCTGACCACGGAAACCAGCGGCAACACTTCCACCGCGTGGCGAACCCGAGCGCCGAGCAGGCGCTGAGCGACCACGCCGAGCACGATGGGCAACAACACCACTTGCAGGATCGACCAGAACAGCTCCATGAACGACACCGGCAACCAGGCCGAAGCCAGCAGCCAGATCAATGCAGGGGTCAGCAGCGGAGCGAGGAGGGTGGTCACGGCGGCGATGGCAACCGACAATGCCAGATCTCCACGCGCCAGCCAGGTCATCACGTTCGACGAGGTGCCGCTCGGGCAGCAGCCGACGAGAATCACGCCAACGGCGATTTCCGGCGGCAAGTGGAAAACCTGGCAGAGCAACCATGCCACACCGGGCATGATCACGAAATGTGCAACGACGCCCAGGGCCACACGCCACGGATGGCGGGCGACTTCAGCGAAGTCTTCGAGTTTGAGGGTCAGGCCCATGCCGAACATCACCAGCCCCAGCAACGGGACGATGGCGCCTTTCAGGCCGATGAACCACGTCGGTTGCAAGAAGGCCACGACGGCGAAAATCAGAACCCAGTAAGCGAAGGTGTTGCCGACAAAACGACTCAATGCAGCCAGTGCACGCATGGCCTGATCCTTATTGTAAGAAAGCGTTAGGGAGCTAAGCATACGCCGCTGGCAAAAAAAGATCGCAGCCTGCGGCAGCGCCTACAGGGAAACGCATTCCCATGTAGGCGCTGCCGCAGGCTGCGATCTTTTACAGGCGCCGCCGATTTGTATAATCAGATGCCTTGAGGTGTCTCTTCCCCACCCAACGCCTCAACCAGCGCCGGCAGGAAATCACCAAAGGTCAGCATCATCAAGGTGAAGCTGGCATCCAGTTGGCCGAGGGCTTCTTCGCCGCCGTCCTGTTCCGCCTGATCCTGCAGCAGATCCTCGAACTTCAGGCGCTTGACCACCATCTTGTCGTCGAGGACGAAAGACAGTTTGTCTTGCCACGCCAGCGACAGCTGGGTGACCACTTTGCCAGTGCTCAAGTGCAACTGGATTTCTTCGCTGGTCAGGTCCTGACGCTTGCAGCGCACGATGCCGCCGTCTTCGTGGGTGTCGCGCAGTTCGCATTCGTCCAGCACGAAGAAATCGTCCGCGGCTTTCTGGGTTGTGACCCATTCAGTCATGGTGGCGGTCGGGGACATTTTCACGGTCAGTGGACGCACCGGCAGTGTGCCAATGACTTCGCGCAGGGTGGACAGCAGGTCCTCGGCGCGTTTCGGGCTGGCCGAGTTGACCAGAATCAGACCTTGTTTCGGTGCGATGGCTGCGAAGGTCGACGAACGGCGGATAAAGGCGCGAGGCAGGAAGGCCTGGATGATTTCATCCTTGATCTGGTCGCGTTCCTTTTTGTAGACCTTGCGCATTTGTTCGGCTTCGATCTCTTCGACCTTTTCCTTCACGGCGTCGCGCACGACGCTGCCCGGCAGGATGCGCTCTTCTTTACGCGCGGAGATCAGCAGGAAGTCGCCGCTGACGTGCACCAGAGGTGCATCTTCGCCCTTGCCAAATGGCGCGACGAAACCGTAGGTGGTCAACTCCTGGCTTGCACAAGGACGCGCCAGTTTGGTGGCCAGTGCAGTTTCCAACGCCTCGGCATCAAAAGGCAGATCTTGGGTCAGGCGATAGATAAGCAGGTTTTTGAACCACATGGGGCGAGTCTCTCCTTTATACAAAGTGGGGCATTATTCTCTTCGTGGCGCCATAGGCCAACCCTTCTCTAAGCCTTTGGAAGGCCTGAAAAAATTATTTAAAAAAGTGCTTGCCAGAGGTGAGGTCGCTCCGTAGAATGCGCGCCACACCGAAAGTGAAGGGTGATTAGCTCAGCTGGGAGAGCGTCTGCCTTACAAGCAGAATGTCGGCGGTTCGATCCCGTCATCACCCACCATTCGCTTCAAGTGTTACGCGCAGCGGTAGTTCAGTCGGTTAGAATACCGGCCTGTCACGCCGGGGGTCGCGGGTTCGAGTCCCGTCCGCTGCGCCATATTCGGTAACCTGGAACGCTGAACGCCAGGTCACCACGGAAAAGCCCGCTAACGCGGGTTTTTTTCTGCCTGAAGTTCCTGCAGGATGCGTCGTTTCACCGGTTTTCAGATTTTTTTGAGTTATTTATCAATTAAATCAACACGTTATGAAAATCTGTGGCACAATGCGCCCCGCAACGAAGGTAAAGGGTGATTAGCTCAGCTGGGAGAGCGTCTGCCTTACAAGCAGAATGTCGGCGGTTCGATCCCGTCATCACCCACCACTTACTTTCAACGCTACGCGCAGCGGTAGTTCAGTCGGTTAGAATACCGGCCTGTCACGCCGGGGGTCGCGGGTTCGAGTCCCGTCCGCTGCGCCATATTCGGTAATCTGGAACGCTGAACGCCAGGTCACCACGGAAAGCCCGCTCAATGCGGGCTTTTTGCTGTCTGGAGTTTGGCTTTGCTGGCTTCCATTGAAAAAGCGACCCGCGGGTCGCTTTTTTCGTTTCTGCTTACTGCTCGGCGTTTCGACTGTGCCGGTAGTCGCTGACCGCTTCGTACACGGCTTTGCGCAGCCGGTTGATACCGCCAATCGGACGATGAGCCTCCAGGCCGAACCATGGATTGAATGACAGGTTGTCGCATTGCAGATTTTGCGCCGGGGTGTCGAAGTCCTGAGGGGGCAGGGTGATCCGGGCCACGGTTTCGAACGGCGCATCCTGCTCGCGCCACTCGATGCTGGTGTCTTCGATCGGCATGAACCTGTTCGCATCCTGGCGCTGGATCTGCAAGACAAAACACGCCGGCACCCGGTCCGTGGACAACTGTTGAGTCAGGGCGCTGCGCAGGAAGTTCGGCAGATCCTGGTTCTGCTTGGGCAAGGTGTAGGCCGGGCAGTTGTCCGAATCCGGCATCACCCGGAACTTGGCGTTGGCCTCGCCGAATTTATACGGCGATACCGAAAAATAAGTGGTGCGTGTCGGGCTTTCCGGCGGCGGGGACAGTGTCGCCAGGGCGATGAACAAATGACGGACCTGCCAGGTGCGCGGATCCCAGCCAGGAAAAAACGCCATGATCTTTTTTCCGTCAGCCTGAGCCGCGACATTCTGACGGTACTCGGCGACATCGCTGACAAAGAAGTTCGGATGGCTGAACATCACAAAGTCCTGCTCGTGTTGCCCTTGGCGATCGCCCAGCAGTGGCTTGCCCGGCACATCCAACAATTTGATCGCCATGCCCCGGGCATCCCGAATGCTGTCGAACTGCGGATAAGCGTTGCCGTTGGACAGGCGCATGGTCGCCTGCCAGCGCTTGCCCGGTTCGCTGAAGACGCCGCGGCGCAGGTCCTGCGCCAGTTCCGGCAACACCTGTACCTCGGCTTTCACGCAGCCATGGGCCTTGGCGTGGGCGTCGCGCAGGTAGCGGGTGCTTTCACGGTGCTGGTCGACAATGCGCACGGCAGTCTGAATCACATCCCGGGTCATGGCGGCTTCGCCCTCCGGAATCTGCTCCAGTGCCGAGACCGGGCCGCGGTGCTGCCAGGCATACCAGGCAGTGACCAGCGCCCATCCGAGCAGGCCGACGCACAGCAGAATCAGCAGGGTTTTGCCGAGCAGGCGGCCCAGCCACAACCAGAATCGGGCGAGCATCGGCAAATCCTTTTTGAAGGTGGTCATGATCATGGCAGTTGCGCCTCCAGCGGGCCGCCCAACACTTTCAGGTACTCCAACAGCGCCCAGCGCTCCTCGGGTTGCAACAACCGGCCGATCACTCCGTTGCCACGCTCACCGGCGCGGAATTCGTGGCCACTGTTGTGGTTGCCGGTCAAGCGCGTGTCGAAGAGGAATGCGTTGGTGAAGGCTTCGGTGCGATAGCCCAGGTGTCGCGGGTCGTAGTCGAACGTGCCTTTGTAGAAAGTGGTCGCGCGTTCATCCTGGGGCGATAGCAGTTGGTAAATGCTCGGCACCGAACCGTTATGCAGAAACGGCGCCGTCGCCCACACGCCCGCCAGTGGCCGCGCCTTGTAGGCCACTTTTTCTCGAACGCCGATCGGCAGGCCGAAACCGTCGAGCTTGGTTTTCTCCTCCGCTGTGACCTTGGCCTCACGGTAAGCGCGGTTTTCTACGAACGCAGTGACGTAGGCCAGGCCCTTGGCCACTGACAGCTGGCTCAGATCCAGCGGTTCCTTGGGTTCGGGGTGCAACTTGACGTCCATTTGCGCAAGCTCCGCCGGGTCCCATTGCAGAGCCGTCAGATCGAAACGGTGGTTGGCGATGTTGTTCGCGGCAGTCGGATCGGTGCCGATGACGTCGACGGGCAGCATGTGCAAATGCTGTACCCAGCGTTCGCCTTCCTGGGTCGCCCGCGGAACGTGGCAACCGGCGCAGTTCTCTGCAAACAGCGCACGCCCCTTGGCCGCCAGCGGTTTGTCGATGGCACCCAGCAGGGCTTCCGGCCAGGCCGGCGGCTTGAGTCGCTGCAGGGTTTCTTCGATCTGGTGTAAATCGCGCACCCGGACGCTGGACGGGTAGCGATTGTCGCCCTTGAGGGGCTGCCCGTTGCTGTCGAAGAAGTTCAGCGTGGCGCCTACCCCCAGGGCCTCACCGATATTGCGCGCCATAGGCTGCTGTGCCGAGCCGTTCCACTGGACCCAGTCAAAGGTCCACATGTCCCACAGTTGTGGATAGTCGACCGGCGCGTTGGCTACCCGATAGTTGGTGGGTGATATCGCGTCACCGAAACTGGCGTTGGCAATGCGTCCGAACGCGTCGGTACGGCCAGGGCCTTCCTCGGTCGGGTAGAGCCCGCGGTGGGTGTCGTTCCAGGCGACTTTCAGGAAGGTGTCGAGAGAGGTCTTGAAGTCTTTACGCAGTTGTTGATGCCGGGCGTCGTAGTCCTGGCCCAGCACGTTGCGAGCGAAACGTTCGAATTTCCATGGGTTGTAGTATGTCGAAGCGAGACTGGCGACCAGTGCCTGTCCGAAACTGCCACCGCGCAGTGTCGGAACGCTGGAAGGCAAGACATGCTGTGCCGAACCACCATCGATGCGGATAGCCTGGCCGTTGAAACGCAACTCGCCGGTGTGGCAGGCGGCACAGGTAATGTCCAGAAACTGATCCGGGCTGCCTGGGTTTTGATGACGGGCAAAGCCCACGGGCAGGTTGCCGGGGTTATTGGGCGTGGCTTTCTGCGCGGGATCGACCAGAAAACCGAAGCGTGCGAGGTATTCCGGAGCGGCAAAGCGCTGTTGCGAAAAAGGCAGTTCGAGCGCGTTGAACCAGTCGTAGCGCAAGCCTTTGACTTGGGTGCCTTGAGGCGTGAAGTAGTAGGTCTGGCGGTCCGTCGCGCTCCACTGCTCGAGATAATGCACCTGCTGCGCAGGCGTCCAGGTCGGCAATTTCGGGTTGGCGACGTAATACAGAATCACGGCCAGGCACACGCCCAGCAACAGAACGATCAGAACCAGCAAGCGATAAAAGAGGTGCAAGATAAACATCCTTGTCGATTTGTCGCTCTCTTATGCCTCAGCTACAGGCGTGCGGCAAGTGGCCATTACGTCAGATGTTGTGGGACTGCTCAGTTGTGTCTGTGAGGCGAAGATGACAGAGGCTTCATCATCTGATTCCGGAAATGCGTTAAAACACCTGAACTTATCAGAAGTTTCCTGCTCTCATGCCGGTAGCCATTGGTCGTGGCCGCCTGATAAGCTCGCGGCTTTACTCGATTGCCCTTTAGGCGCATGAACAAGGAAATAGCATGAAACAGCATCGGTTGGCGGCGGCGGTGGCCCTGGTTAGCCTGGTACTTGCGGGTTGTGATTCGCAGACCAGCGTAGAGCTGAAAACCCCGGCGCAAAAAGCTTCCTACGGGATTGGCCTGAACATGGGCAAGAGCCTGGCTCAGGAAGGCATGGATGACCTGGACTCCAAAGCCGTAGCCCAGGGCATCGAAGATGCCGTCGGCAAGAAAGAACAGAAGCTGAAGGACGAAGAACTCGTCGAAGCCTTCGCCGCGCTGCAAAAGCGCGCTGAAGAGCGCATGGCCAAAATGAGTGAAGAGTCGGCAGCCGCCGGCAAGAAATTCCTCGAAGACAACGCCAAGAAAGCCGGTGTCACCACCACTGCTTCGGGCCTGCAATACGAAGTGATCAAAAAAGCGGATGGCCCACAGCCTAAGCCGACTGACGTGGTGACTGTTCACTACACCGGCACCCTGACCAACGGCACCGTCTTCGACAGCTCCGTCGAGCGCGGCAGTCCGATCGATCTGCCGGTTAGCGGCGTGATTCCGGGTTGGGTCGAAGGCCTGCAACTGATGCACGTTGGCGAGAAGTACAAACTGTACATCCCTAGCGAACTGGCTTACGGCGCCCAAAGCCCAAGCCCGGCGATTCCAGCCAACTCGGTGCTGGTATTCGACCTGGAACTGCTGGCGATCAAGGATCCAGCCAAGCAAGACGACGCCGCGAAGTAATCAGCGTCTGCTCTGACAACAACGCCTCGCTTATGCGGGGCGTTGTTGCATCTGGCGGTTGGTGAGGGTAAACAAAGCGAACGGACGCGGTACGCTGGAGTCATAGCCATTGAGGACGCCAGCGCTAACCGCGTCAGAGCGCCAAGTCAATGAAATCTTGGGTTTTTTTATGTGAGTAAAAAACGCCCGATCTGAGCAAAGCCCTTATGAAACGGGGCTTTCAGCCGTGAAATGCAGGTCTGTTCACAAGGTTATCCACAATTTGTGTGGATAACATTTCAGTGGGAGGAATGATGAAAGCACCCTGGAATTTCGCTCGTTTCCTGCCATTGGCCGGCCGCCTGCTCGCTCGCGGACGATTGCCGACGCTGTTGTTCGCGGTGGCCAGCAAAGGCGCCAGCCAAGGCAACCGATTGGGCAAGCTCAAAGACGACCTGCGCCTGCTGCAGGCGCTGTGCCTGGCGTACTGGCGTGGCGAGTACCGCGCCATCAGCCCGAAAGCGCTGATCTCGGTGGTGGCAGGCCTTATGTACTTCCTGAGCCCGGTGGATGCGATTCCG
This sequence comes from Pseudomonas fluorescens NCIMB 11764, assembly GCF_000293885.2. Lineage (NCBI taxonomy): Bacteria > Pseudomonadati > Pseudomonadota > Gammaproteobacteria > Pseudomonadales > Pseudomonadaceae > Pseudomonas > Pseudomonas fluorescens. Next base: position 6,247,289 of record NZ_CP010945.1, on the reverse strand, counting down.
GATTTCATCCCGGTGTTTGGCATGCTCGATGATATCGCCGTGCTCGCCTGGCTGATGAAAGTCCTCGATGACGAGCTCAATGCTTTCCGCGCATGGCGCAACCGCCAGTTGCCGGAAAAACTCGCGGTGGTCGAGCGACTGCCCGACACCCCGGAGCAACTTCAGCTTCAGGGACCGAAAAAAAACTGAGCCGATTCAGGATCATCCCTATATTCATACCCCCGCGACCTTGGCCGCTGTTAGGATTACACTTCTAGGGAAAAGCGCCGACTCGCTAAGTGTCGTTGTCCTACGGGGAAGTCATGGATATTCAGATAATCACACGCGAAGGCGAGCCCGAATATGCGGTTCTGCCGTGGGCTCAGTATCAGGCTCTACTGAAAGCAGCAGGCATCAATGAACAACCGGCACCTGACGCGCCAGTGCGTCACGCCGCAGCACCAGACCAGATTCTTCCAGGTCTGGATCAACTACGCAGTTTGCGCGAAGGGAAGGGCATCGCCATTGAGGCGCTCGCCCGCACGGTAGGCATCAGCCCGTCTTATCTGGCCTTGATCGAAAGTGGTGAGCGTCAACCCGACGCTGCGATTCGCCGCAGCCTGGCCTGGGAATTGACGGTGCCAGGGTGGAGGGAAGAATCGTGAGCGTACGCATCAGTCGTCAACATTGGGACGGGTTGCTGGGCGAGCTGGATCAGGCGCGCCGCCAGCGCCATTTATTGACCTATCGAGCGCTGCTCGAGCGTTTGCAATTGCCCACGCCGGCAATGCAAACCCTGACCGCCGCCCTTGAACACCTGGCCGCACTGGACGCCAAGGCCGAGCAGCCATTGCGCAGCTCGCTGGTGATCAGTCAGGGCGCCAGTCGCCTGCCGCGCACTGGGTTCTTCGAATGTGTCGAGCGCCTGGGGCGTTTCTCCGGGCCGTCCGATGGTGTTGCTGCCGCCTCGTGGCATGCCTCGGAAGTGGTGCGAGTCTTCGAATACGAATACCCCGAATCGGCGGAAGCCTGAGTGTTTTTAAAGCTCAAGGCGCGAGCCGGTTACTGGTTGGCCCGCAGGTTGTTTCATTGGACATGGTTCGTGCGCCAGCCCCGTGGCTGGCGCTGGCTCGAAGGCCAGTTCGCACGCATGGCCAATCTGGGTGACGTCAGTGCTCAAAGCTTCTATGGCCACATCCTGGCCTTTCGCGGCGTTGGCCTGGGGGCTCGTGAGGAAGGCGTTCGCTTGCTGCGCCTGGCGGCGTTGGCGGGGGATGGCAAGGCGGCGTATCAGGTGGGCGTGATCTGCCTGGCCGGGACGGCGAGCAAGGCGCCGGATCCGGTTGAAGCGGCGCGATTTTGGGAAATGGCCGCGAAGGCCGGGCATCCGTTGGCTGAGATGAAGCTGAAAGAGTTGGCGTCTCGCGGTTAAGGGTGAACCTCTTGATCTGAGTCGGCCGGTCTGACGCCTTCGCGGGCAAGCCACGCTCCCACAGTTCTTGTGTCGATGGTGAATGTTGCGTTCGACACCAAACCCTGTGGGAGCGAGCTTGCCCGCGAAGGCTTACGCCCAGTCATCGCTGCCCCATCAGCACTTCATCCTCTCGCGCAGGCAGCGCCAAACTGTCAATCACATGCACGCTGTACCCCGGCACATTCTTCGCGTGATGCTTGGCCTGCGACGCCATTTCCGCCAACTGGCTCGCATCGAGTTGTCCACAGGCCTGTGGATGTAAATGCACCACGCCGATCGACAGTGACAGCAGCGCAAATTCCTGCCGCACACCCTGGCGGTTCGGGGCGATGAAGCAGCCTGCCTCCAGATGTTCACTGCGGTAGAAGCGCCGGCACTGGCTCTGGAAATCGTCGAGCAACTGGTTCAAGCGTTTACGCCAGTCTTCCGGGCCGAGCACCAGCAGGAAATCATCGCCGCCGATATGGCCGACAAAGTCGCGGGAAGGGTCGACGCGATCATTCAGGCATTGCGCCAGGCACAGCAGGACTTCATCCCCACGACCGTAGCCGTAGATGTCGTTGAAGGGCTTGAAACTGTCAATGTCCACATAGCAGATCACCGATTCCCGTTGCTGTTGCAGCAGGCGCGTCAGGCACTGCTGGATCGGTACGTTGCCCGGTAGCAGGGTCAGCGGATTGGCGTAGCGGGCCTGCTGGATCTTCAGTTCGGTAATCAGCTTCAGTACGTCGATCACCCGACCCAACCCCAGATACCCGCCGTTCAGGGTAATGATGAAGTCTTCTTCAATGCGTTGTCGGGCGCGGCTGGTGATCAGGCGGCTGACCTGTTGCAGCGACTGGCTCATCTCGACGGCGAGAAAGTCATCGTTCATCAAGCGGCTGATGGGCTTGCGGGCGAACAGGTCGGTGGCAAAGGGTTTGAGCAGGGCGTCCGAGAGCGAATGCCTGTGAACGATGCCGCAGGGATGGCCGTGTTCGTCGAGCACCGCCAGCGAGTTCAGGTTGGCCTGGCGACGGAAGGCTTCCAGTACCGTCGCGGTCGGCGTATCCCGCGCGACCGCTGGCTGATCCTTCAAAAGGGCACTGAGGTCACTGCCTTCGTCATTCAGCGCCACGGCGGAGCTGTCCTGCTTGGGCATCAGGCTTCGAGCATCCCGGGGCGGATGTTCCTGGGGCCGACAGAGCAAATAGCCCTGGACCAGATCGACGCCCATATCGGTCAATATGGCCAGTTCCTCAGGCAGTTCGATACCTTCGGCAATCACTTGCGCCCGGGAGGCTTTGGCGATTTGCATGATTGATCCGACAAATTCGCGCTTGAGTGCATCCTGATGAATACCGTCGATGAAGTGCCGATCGATCTTCACATAGTCAGGCCGCAGCTCGGACCACAGGCGCAAGCTCGAATAACCCGCCCCCAAATCATCCAGTGCAATGGAGAAACCCATTGCCCGATAGTGGTGCAGCGCGTTTTGCAGCAGCTGGAAATCATCGATCGGGGTCTGTTCGGTGAGTTCGATAATCACCTGGCTGGGCGGTATGCCGAAATCCTGTAGCAGTTGCAGGGTTCGACCCGGCTGGTGGGCGGCTTCGAGCAGGGATTCCGGCGATACGTTGAGAAACAGTTTGCCGGGCAGTTGCTGTTCATTGAACCGTCGGCAAGCGCTCTCGCGACAGGCAATTTCCAGCTCGTTCAAACGGCCGGCCTGGCGGGCGACGGCGAACAAGGCGACAGGCGAGTGCAACGGGCTGTTGGAGGGGCCGCGGCTGAGGGCTTCGTAGCCGATAATTCGTCGTTCAGAGAGCGAAATGATTGGCTGGAACAGGCTGTGCAAACCGCTTTGAGTCAGTATTGAACTCAACGCACCCAGCTGTTCGGTAGTGGTCATGGCGATCTCTGGCGATAAAAAAAGGACTGGGAGCGCTCTTGGATAAAAAGAGGCTCCCAGTCCTTTATTTCACGACAGAATGATGACTGTTTGATGACGCTACGGGAGCGTCAGCATTAAATTGCCATCATCTTGCTTGTCACCACTCAGTGCTTGGCGACTGCGGTATTGAGTTTCAGGTAGTCCAACAGAATCCGACCCGTCTCGCTCAGGTAGGCATCGTCTTCTGGCTTGGTCTTGTCCGGCTCGGCCGCGAGTGCGTCTTCGTCCTCTTTCTTCAGCTCTTTGAGCGGCTCTTCGCCTTTGGCCTTGCGACGGATATTTTCCATCACCAGCTGCTTGGCTTCGATATCGGTATGTTGTGCACGACGATCGGCTTCATTGAGGCTGACGGTTTTTTCCGCCATCAGTTTCTGCGCCAGGGCGAGTTTGTCGCGGATGAACACGAACTCCGCATCCTTGGCCGTGCGCACGTCATGCTCGGATTTGAGCTGGGTGATGTACGGTTTGAACGGATCGCTCGCCGGCTTGATCGCCGCGCGGATGGTGTCCCACGGCATGGCTTCCGGCAGGGCGCTTTCGCCGATTTCCTTGGTGTCGATGATCGACGGGTAATCGATGTCCGGCAGAACGCCTTGATGCTGCGTGCTCTGACCGGAAACCCGATAGAACTTGGCCAGGGTCAGTTTCAGTTCGCCATGGTTCAGCGGCTGAATGGTCTGCACGGTGCCTTTGCCGAAGGTCTGGCCGCCAATGATCAGCGCGCGGTGGTAGTCCTGCATGGCGCCGGCAAAAATCTCCGAAGCCGAGGCGGACAAGCGGTTGACCAGCAACGCCATCGGGCCTTTGTAGAACGCGCCCGGATTTTCATCTTCCAGCACATCGACCCGGCCGTCGGCGTTACGCACGAGAACGGTCGGACCTTTGTCGATGAACAGGCTGGTCAGCTCGGTGGCTTCCTGCAGGGAACCGCCGCCGTTGTTGCGCAGGTCGATGACCACGCCGTCGACTTTGTCCTTCTGCAGCTCGGTCAGCAGTTTCTTGACGTCGCGCGTGGTGCTCTTGTAGTCAGGATCGCCGGCACGGAAGGCCTTGAAGTCCAGGTAGAAGGCCGGTATCTCGATGACGCCGAGCTTGTAGTCCTTGCCGTCCTGTTTCAGGTTGAGGACCGACTTCTTGACAGCCTGGTCTTCAAGCTTCACCGCTTCGCGGGTGATCGGCACGATCTTGGAGGTCTGGTCGTTCGGCGCATTGCTGGCCGGGATGACTTCCAGTCGCACCACGGTGCCTTTCGGACCACGGATCAGCTTGACCACTTCGTCGAGGCGCCAGCCAACCACGTCGACCATCTCTTTGTTGCCTTGGGCAACGCCGATGATCTTGTCGGCCGGTGCGACCTGCTTGGTCTTGTCGGCCGGGCCCGCAGGCACCAGGCGCACGACTTTCACCTGATCGTTGTCGCTCTGCAACACGGCGCCGATGCCCTCGAGGGACAGGCTCATGTTGATGTCGAAGTTTTCCGCGTTATCCGGCGACAGATAATTGGTGTGCGGGTCGTAGGACATGGCGAAAGTGTTGATGTAGGCCTGGAAGATGTCTTCCGCGCGGGTCTGGTCCAGACGTGCCAATTGGTTCTTGTAGCGCTTGGTCAGGGTTTCCTGGATCTGCTTGGAGTCCTTGCCCGCGATCTTCTGCCGCAAAACCTCGTCCTTGACGCGTTTGCGCCACAGGTCGTCGAGCTCTGCGGTGGACTTGAGCCAAGGAGCGTCCTTGCGGTCGATCAGCAAGGTTTCCTTGGCGGTGAAGTCGATCTTGTCGACGCCCTTGTTCAGCTCTGCAAGGGCAAAGTCCAGACGCGCTTTTACGCGGTCCAGGTAGCGCTTGTAGATGGTGAAACCGGCATTGAGGTCGCCGCTTTTGAGGAAGTCGTCAAACTGGGTTTTCCATTTGTCGAATTCGGCAATGTCGCTGGCCATGAAGTAGCTGCGCGACGGATCCAGCAGCTTGAGGTAGCTGTCGTAGATGATCACGGAGCGTGCGTCATCGAGCGGGGGCTTGCTGTAGTGGTGGCGCTTGAGCAACTCGACGACATTCAGGCTGGCGATCACTTCGTCACGATCAGGCTGAAGCTTGTCCCAACTATTGGCTGCGAACGTATTGCTCGACATCGGCATCAGGCCGATACCAATAAATAGGGCGAGGGCGGTGCTGGGGAACAGATGCTTCATGCTGATTCGACGCGGGGACAATTGATAACGCATATTAGGCCGTCTTTGAAGTCGCCGGTTCCACAAGGGCCGGTCGCATAATGCAAAAAGCCCGGCGATACAGCTTCGGGCTCAGTCCAGACTCACTATGGAGGCACTGTGAAAGCATTGCAAGGCGTGGAAGGTCAAGTGGAGTGGCTTGATGAGCCCAGTCCTACATGTGATGTAGGGCAAGTTCGCATTCGGGTGGCGGCAGCGGGCCTCAATCGCGCCGATTTGTTACAGAAGGCGGGACTTTACCCGCCACCGCCGGGGGCCAGTCAGGTACTGGGTCTGGAGTGTTCCGGGGTGATCAGCGAGGTCGGCCCGGGGTCGTCATGGCAGGTGGGTGATCGGGTCTGCGCCTTGCTGGCCGGGGGTGGGATGGCCGAAGAGGTGGTTGTCGACGGACGGCATGTGCTGGCAGTGCCCGAAGGATTGTCCTTGGTAGAGGCGGCAGCGCTACCCGAAGTCTATGCGACCGTTTGGTTAAATTTATTTCATCTGGCGGGGCTCAAGCCCGGTGAGAAAGTTCTGCTGCACGCCGGAGCAAGTGGAATCGGTTCAGCCGCCATTCAGTTGTGCAAGGCGTTCGGTAGCCCGTGCTGGGTCAGCGTCGGTTCTGCCGAGCGGCTGGCTTACTGTGAAGCGCTGGGTGCCCAAGGGGGCGCGGTACGCACCGACGAACTTGAAAGCTTGAGCGACCTGGGGCCGTTCGATGTGATTCTCGACCCGGTCGGCGGTAACTACGCCGCACTGAACCTGAAACTGCTGGCCCGCGATGGCCGTTGGGTGCTGATCGGCTTGATGGGTGGCCGTGAAGCGAAGCTGGATCTGGCGCAGGTGCTGGCCAAGCGTGTGCAGCTGCTGGGTTCGACTTTGCGCAGTCGTGACGATCAGTTCAAGGCGGATCTGTTCAGCGATTTGAGCCAGCATGTCTGGCCGCTGTTTGCCGAAGGGCGGTTGAGTCCGCAGTTGGCGAAGACTTTTCCGATCAAGGATGCGGAAGCGGCGTTTGCCGAGTTGGCGACCAATAAGGTGGCGGGGAAGTTGGTGCTGGTGATCGACGAAAGCCTGACCTGAGATCGGGGATGCTTTGAAAAGATCGCAGCCTTCGGCAGCTCCTACAGGATGTTCGTCATTCAAGTGTAGGCGCTGCTGCGGGCTGCGATCTTTTGCTTTTATTTCCAGGTATGGATCGGCCAGCCAGCCTTTTCAGCGTGCTCAAGCAACACCGGATCGGGGTTCACCACGTGTGGGAATTCTACTTTCAGCAACAACGGCAAATCATTGCGTGAATCCGAATAGAAACTCGCGCCTTCCAGGTTTTCCTCTTCCGCATCCAGCCATTCCAGCAAGCGCGTGATCTTGCCTTCGCGGTAGGTCAGCGTGCCAACGGTGTGGCCGCTGTAAACCCCATGCAGCACCTCCAGTTCGATACCCAGAATCTCGTCGATGCCCAAGCGATCGGCAATCGGCCTGACCAGGTGCGTACCCGACGCCGAGATCACCAGAATCCGGTCACCCGCCTTACGGTGCGCAGCGATGGCCTTGGTGGCGTCGCTGAAGATGATCGGTTCGATGAAGTCTTCCACCCACGGCCCCACCAGATGGTCGATCTCTTCCGGCGTGCGTCCGATCATCGGCTCGAGGCTGAAGGTCATGTATTCCTCCATGCGCAGCTTGCCGTGGCTGTAAGCGTCCATCAATTCGTTGTTCTGCCGCATGAACGACTCGGGATCGACCCAGCCCAGGCGGCCCATTTGCTCGCTCCAGAGGGTGGCGCAGTCGCCGTGGATCAGGGTTTCGTCCAGATCAAAAATTGCCAGGGCCATCAGTGCAGTTCTCTCTTCAACATCAGCAAAGGCATCAGGCTACCTTACACAGGGCCGTCGGATCGATGGAAAGCGCCAGACGCTGACCATCGGGATGCAGATCGGCCGCCGAGCGGTTGAGCACATCCACCACCAGTTCCACGCCACGGGCCTCGACCCGGTAGCGGATCACGTTCCCCAGCAGGCTGTGGCTGCGTATTTGTGCATCGAGTTCGCCGTTCAGGCTCAGTTCGATGGCTTCCGGGCGAATCGCGATGCGATGCGCGATCGGTCGTTGCAGCAGTTTCGTGGCGCTGTCGGCGTCCAGCAGGTTGTAGTTACCGATGAAACCGGCGGCAAAAACATCCACGGGCGCGGTGTACAGGGTTTCGGCGTCGCCGCTCTGTACGATCTTTCCCTGATTCATCAGGAAAATCCGGTCAGACATGGTCAGCGCTTCTTCCTGATCGTGTGTGACGAAGATCGTGGTCAGGCCGAGTTCGCGCTGGATCTGACGGATCTGTTCGCGCAAGTGCTTGCGAATGCGCGCATCGAGCGCTGACAGCGGTTCATCGAGCAACAACAGACGTGGGCGAGTCACCAATGAGCGGGCGAGGGCGACACGCTGGCATTGCCCCCCCGACAACTGATGGGGATAACGCGCAGCAAAGTCATTCAGCTCCACCAGTTTCAACACGTCGGCAACGCGCTTCTGGCTGTCGTCGCTGTTGACCTTTTGCATGCGCAAACCGAAGGCGACGTTTTGCTCAACGGTCATATTGGGGAACAGGGCATAGCTCTGGAATACCATGCCGATCCCGCGCTTCTGCGGGCTCAGTGGTACGAGATCGTGTCCATCGAGCAGGATCTTGCCGCCATCCACCGATGTCAGGCCGGCAATGCAGCGCAGAAGCGTGGATTTGCCACAACCGGACGGGCCGAGGAGGGTGACGAATTCACCCTTCTGGATTTCGCAGTTGATGTCGCTGAACACCGTGGTGCCGGCGTAGTTTTTCTGCAGATGTTGGACGCTGACATAGCTCATTCGCTTTTGTCCTTGTTCAAGATATTGGCCGCCCAGGTCAGAACCAGCACAAAGAAGAAGTAGGAAATCACCACCGCACTGGTGAAGTGGCCGCTGCTGTTACGCATGTTGTTGAGGTAGACCTGCAGGGTTTCGTAGCGGGTGCCGACGAGGATGTTGGCGAACACGAACTCACCGAACAGGAACGAGAACGACAGCAGCAACGCCACCATCAAACCCTTGCGCAGGTTCGGCAATACGACCAGGAACGCTGCTTGCCAGGTGCTGGCACCGAGCAGTTGGGCAGCGTCCATCAGGTCGTGCAGGTTGATGGCTTGCAGGTTGTTGGTAATGGCCCGGTACATGAACGGCAGCGCCACAGTGAAATAGCAGCCGATCAGAATCCAGGGCGTGCCGACCATCGCGAACGGCCCCGACCCGTAAAGCTGCAATAACCCCACCGACGACACCACCGGCGGCACCGCGAAGGGCAGCAGGATCAGGATGTTCATCCACGCGTCGAGTTTCGGGAAGTGGTAATGCACCACGAATAGCAGCGGCAAAATCAGCACCACCGCCAGGATCAGCGAACCGACGCAGACCAGCAGCGATTGACCGAAAGCACTCAGGAAACGCGGATCGCTCCACAACTGCACGTACCATTTGAAGCTGAAACCGCTGGGCAGAATGGTTGCCGACCAACTGCTGGAAATCGAGTAGATAAAGGTGCCGACCAGCGGCAGTAACAGAATGGCAAACAGCAGGTACACCACGACGCGGTGATAAACACCGGCCGGGCCCAATTCAGCGCGAGACATGGTAGCTCCTCTTCAACAGCAACTGATGCACGACGGTCACCAGCGTCATCAACGCCACCAGTACCACGGCCAGGGCGCTGGCCAGGTTCGGGTCCAGGGAAATGTCGCCCGAGACCATCGCCGCAATACGGATCGTCATCACGTTGAAGTTGCCGGTGGTGAGGGCGTACACGGTGGCGTAGGCGCCGAGGGCGTTCGCCAGCAGGATCACGAACGTGCCGAGCAGCGCAGGCGTCAGCACCGGCAAACCGATGTGTCGCCAGAATTGCCAGCCGTTGGCGCCAAGCAGTTCGGCGGACTCGCGCCAGTCTTCACGCAGGGCGTCGAAGGCCGGGTAAAGCAGCAGCACCCCCAGGGGAATCTGGAAGTAGGTGTAAAGAATGATCAGCCCGGTTTTCGAGTACAGGTTGAAGTCCTGAATGATCCCGGCCTGCTTGAGCATGAGGGTGATGCTGCCGTTGAAACCCAGCAGGATAATGAACGCGAAAGCCAGGGGCACGCCGGAGAAATTACTGGTCATGTTGGCGAAGGCGTTGACGAAGTTGCGCAGTTTCGAGTCGACCCGACGCAGGGAATACGCACCAAGCACCGCGATGATGATCCCGAACACGCTGGACCAGAAGCTGATCTCGAGGCTGTACTGGATCGCCTGCAAGTAGAACTTCGAGCTGAAGATCCGGGTGAAGTTGGCCAGGCCCCAGCCGGACTCTTCCGACTCAAGGCTGTTGATCATCACCCAGACGAGCGGGGCGATCTCGAACACGATAAAGAACAGTGCGAAAGGCACCAGGCACAAGGCTGCCAGCCATTTACCGCGAGTCATGGCGTTCACTTGAGCAGCTCCCGGCACACAGGTTTGTCGTGGGTCACACCCAGCAGTTCACAGACGGTGCCGCAGATCTCGGTTTGCCTGGGCGCAGCGCTGGTGTTGAAACTGAACGCATCACCGAGCACGAACAGCGGTACTTCGCGTTCTTCGGGCAGCAGGCCGTTGTGGGAGCGATCGTTGTTCATGCCGTGGTCGGCGGTGACCAGCACCTGGTAACCGGCGTCGAGCCAGCCTTGCAGGTAGTCCGCGAGGAGGATGTCCGCCGAACGGGCACTGTTACGGTATTGCTGGGTGTCGAGGCCGTGCTTGTGCCCGGCGTCGTCGATGTTCATGGGGTGTACCAGGAGGAAATTCGGTGCATGCCGCAGGCGCAGGTTTTCCGCGTCGGCGAACAGGTGCGAATCCGGGTAATGGTCGTTCCAGTAGAAATGTCCGTGCTGGATCGGCATTTCGGGATCGTCGGTGTGACGGTCCCGGGCGGCTACGAAGGGCGAACGGTTATACAGCTCGCTCACCCAGTGATAGGCCGCGGCGGCAGTTTTAAGACCGGCATCGGTGGCGTAGTGATAGATGCTGCGCTGACTGGACAGGCGCGAGACGTTGTTGTGGACGATGCCACTGTCGATCGGCGTGACGCCGGTCAGGATGCATTCATACAGTGGGCGGGACAGGGCCGGCAGTTCGCACTCCAGTTTGTAGAGCGCCGCGCGTCCTGCGCCAACGTAAGCCTGCAAGTGCCCCATGGCGTGGCGCGCAACCTCGTAATTGAGGCCGTCGAGCACGACAAGGATGACGTTGTGCTTCATAGGGCGGAACTCCGCGAAACAGGTGGATCGATAAAATGTGTAGCAGCCGGCTTGCTGGCGATCCATACGCCGCGGTCTGACGGAGCACCGCAGTGATGCAATCGCCGGCAAGCCGGCTCCTGCAGCTTTATTTCATCTCGACGATGACTTCTTCGTTCCACTTCTGCGGCAGGGCCTTGGAGGTCTTCTCCCACGCGTCCGCGTCCTTGATCGGAGTCACTTTTTTGTACTGCTCGTTAGGCAGCAACTGAGCCTGAACATCGGCCGGCAATGTCAGGTGTTCGGCACGGATCGGACGAGCGTTGCCGCGCGCCAGGTTGATCTGGCCGGCGTCGCTGAAGATGTATTCGCGGGCCAGTTTGGCGGCGTTCGGGTGCTTGGCGTATTTGTTGATGATGGTGGTGTAACCGGAAATCACCGAGCCGTCGGATGGAATCAGTACGGTGTAGTCATCCGGATTCGCCATCTTCGCCTTGTAGCTCAGACCGTTGAAGTCCCAGACCACACCAACTTCGATTTCGCCCTTTTCCATCGTGGCGATGGTCGGGTTGGACATGGACAGACGACCTTGCTTGGCGATGTCGGCGAACAGCAACAGTGCGGGCTGGAGGTTTTTCTCGTCGCCGCCGTTGGCCAGAGCAGCAGCCAGCACACCGTTGGCAGCTTGGGCCGCAGTGCTCACGTCGCCGATGGAGACCTTGTACTTACCGTCTTTCAAGTCAGCCCATTTGGTTGGCGCATCGGAGCCGTGCAACAATTTTTTGTTGATGATGAAGGCGATGGTGCCGGTGTAGGCCAGTGCCCAGTTACCATCCTTGTCCTTCGCCCAGTCAGGAACCTGAGCCCATGTGCTTGGCTTGTACGGTTGGACCACGCCTTGCTTGACTGCGATCGGGCCGAATGCTGCACCGACGTCGCCGATGTCGGCGCTGGCGTTGTCTTTTTCAGCGGCGAACTTGGCGATTTCCTGGGCCGAGCTCATGTCGGTGTCGATGTGTTTCAGGCCGTAGTTCTTGGCCAGGTCATCCCAGGTGCCTTTCCAGTTGGCCCAGTTGTCGGGCATGCCGACGCTGTTGACCTCACCTTCCGCTTTCGCAGCGGCTTCCAGGGTTTTCAGATCGGTATCAGCCGCCATGGCGGCGTTGCACAGGGCAATGGTCGAGCCTAACAGTGATGCCAGGAAAAGCTGTTTCATTCCGAAGCTCCTTTGGTCGTTATCAACGCTGCGATTGCGGTGGTGTTGGTCTAGGTCAGCAATACCTGAGCCAATTTAGGCGCCTCTGATGACATTTTGATGTCGATCAGCGGTCCGCCTCTATTTTTTGTGCAACAGCGCTCAGGCTTCGGGATAAGCGTAGACCATGGCTAAAGAGCTGATATGAAAGGACTTGGCCATGAAATTGCAGGCACCTGACAGCACCGTTCAGCGCCTTTGTCATCTGTCAGTCATCTGGAGTGCCTAGGCTTGCTGATAGTTGAAGGAGCCGTTTCCAATGACGGTTTCGCCCCGAAACAGTGCTGGTCTAGTCCAGATAGGTAACGTTGATGCGCATCGAGACAACCAAAGCGGTGACAGCTATCGGGCAGGTTCTTCAGGAACAACTCGATCACGGGCTGCTGGCGCCCGGCAGCAAGTTACCGGCGGAGCGCAAGCTCAGTGAGTTATTCGGCACCACACGCATAACCGTGCGCGAAGCATTGTTGCAGTTGGAAGCCCAAGGGCAGATTTATCGCGAGGAGCGTCGGGGCTGGTTCGTGTCGCCGCCGCGCCTGGCTTATAACCTGATGCAGCGCAGTCACTTTCACGCGATGGTCAGCGCTCAGGGGCGGGTGCCGTCCACCGAAGTGATTTCGGCACGGCTGCAACCGGCGTCGGCAGCGGTCTGTGCCTGGCTGCAGTTGCCGGCGTTGTCGAGTGTGATTCAGGTCTGCCGGGCTCGGCGGATTGATGAGCGGCTGGTGCTGTATGTGGAGCACTACCTCAATCCGCAGTATTTTCCGGGGATCCTGGAGTTTGATTTGAATCAGTCGATTACCGAGTTGTACGCGCGGCATTACGACTTGCACTACGGGCGGGTGCGTTTCGAGATCGTGCCGACGGCGCTGTCGGCGGATGCCGCTGCGGCGCTACGGGTGTCGGTCGGGAGCCCTGGATTGCGCATCGCCCGGGTCAATTACGACCAGCATGAGCGGCTGATCGATTGTGACCTGGAGTTTTGGCGGCACGATGCGATTCATGTCGGCGTTGATGTGGTCTGAGCCTGGCCGCCGCAGGTTCTTTCATTATCCGAAGCGGTAAATGTCCATGCCCAGGGCACCCATGGTGAACCCCTTATGGCTGACGCTGAAAGTCCCGCCAGCACCACGGGCGAAGTACAGCGGCAACAAATGCTCATCACTCGGGTGGTTGCGCACAGCGTTCGGTGCTTGCTGACGATAGTCATGCAACGCGGCTTCATCGTTCGCTTCGAGTTTTTCGATCATCCAGTCGCGGAATTCCCTGGCCCACGGTTCGACGCTTTCGGGACCCGCATGCCAGTCCAGTTCGCGCAGGTTATGGGTGATGCTGCCGGAGCCGATCAACAGAACGCCCTGTTCGCGCAGGCTGCTCAGTGCGTGCCCGACGCGGGTTTGCAGGGCAGGGCCGCCGCGTGTAGGCAGCGAGACTTGCACCACCGGAATGTCGGCTTGCGGGTACATCAACGACAAAGGCACCCATACGCCATGGTCGAAAGGTCGTTCGGTGTCGATGCGGGCGGGCAAGTCACTGCGCTTCAGCAACTGGACAACCTCTGCGGCCAACTGTGGATCGCCGGGTGCCGGGTATTGCACCTCGAACAATGCCTTGGGAAAGCCACCAAAGTCATGCCAGGTTTCAGGTTGCGGATTGCCGCTGACCAACAGTTCATTGTTTTCCCAGTGGGCGGAAACAATCACGATGGCCCTGGGTTTTGGCAACTCGCCAGCCAGGCGCGCGAGAGCCGGCCCACTAGCGCCGGGTTCCAGGGCCAGCATGGGTGAGCCATGGGATATATACAGGCTGGGCAACATGAATGAGCTCCTGAGAGTTAAGATGGGCGTCATCTTCAGTCAGATCATTGATCTAAATCTAATATAAGTTTTAGGGTGTTTTGATCGAATTTTCGGAGATATTTATGCAGCCGGAGTTTTGGCACAAGCGGTGGACGTCGAATCAGATCGGCTTTCATCTGCCGGAAGTGAATCCATATCTGCAACGGTACTGGCCTCAGTTGGGCCTGGAGGACGGGACGCGCGTACTGGTGCCGTTATGTGGGAAAAGCCTGGATTTGCTATGGCTGGCGAAATGCGGTCACGAAGTGTTGGGTGTCGAGTTGTCGGAAAAAGCGGTGGAAGACTTTTTCCACGAGCACCAATTTGATCCGGATGTCAGCGATCAAGGGCCTTTTACGGTGTATCGGGCGGGGTCGATCGAGATCTGGTGTGGTGATTTCTTCGCCCTGACTGCCGGCGATGTTGCCGATTGCAGCGCTCTGTACGACCGCGCAGCGTTGATAGCCTTGCCACCGAAGATGCGAGAGCAATATGCGGCTCATCTGAACCGGATTCTGCCGAAAGACACTTTGGGGCTTTTGATCACGCTGGATTACGACCAGGCGCAAAAAGACGGGCCGCCGTTTGCCGTGCCTGATGATGAAGTGCAACGGTTGTTCGGCGCGGTGTGGTCGCTGAAGATTCTGGAAGACCAGGATGTCCTGGGTGAGAGCTGGAAGTTCATCGAGAGCGGCGTGACGCGGCTTGAGGAACGGGTTTATCGGGTTTCCAGTCATTAAGTTGTGTTGATTGTGCTTGCCGGCGATGAGGCCAGTGTCAGCACCACACAATTCAGACAGACAAAAAAAGGCCCGCATCACTGCGGGCCTTTTCTTTATTGCGGAACCGCTCAGCCCCGACGACGCAGTGCGTCGATACGCTCTTCAAGCGGCGGGTGGCTCATGAACATGCGAGCCAACCCTTGTTTGATGCCACCGTTGATACCAAACGCGCTCAGGGTGTCCGGCATATGCACCGGCAGGCCTTGTTCAGCGCGCAGGCGTTGCAGCGCGCCGATCATCGCGTTGGTGCCCGCCAGGCGAGCACCGGCTTCATCCGCACGGAATTCACGTTTACGCGAGAACCACATGACGATGGCGCTGGCGAGAATACCCAGGACCAGTTCGGCGAAAATGGTCGCCACGTAGTAGGCGATGCCCTGGCCTTCTTCGTTCTTGAAGATCACCTTGTCGACAAAGTTGCCGATGATCCGTGCGAAGAACATGACGAAGGTGTTCACCACGCCCTGGATCAGTGCCAGGGTGACCATGTCACCGTTGGCCACGTGACCGATTTCGTGGGCCAGAACGGCTTTCACCTCATCCGGCGAGAATCGTTCGAGCAAGCCCTGGCTGACCGCGACCAGTGCGTCGTTCTTGTTCCAGCCAGTGGCGAAGGCGTTCGCCTCGTAGGCCGGGAAAATCCCGACTTCCGGCATCTTGATCCCGGCTTCGCGGGACAGTTGCTCGACCGTTTGCAGCAGCCATTGCTCATGACGTGTGCGCGGCTGGGTAATGATCTGGGTGCTGGTACTCATTTTCGCCATCCACTTGGAGATGAACAGCGAGAACAGCGAACCGGCGAAACCAAAGACCGCACAGAAAATCAGCAGCTGATTGAGGTTGAGATCAACCCCATTGGCCGCCATGAACCCGTTGAAGCCGAAAAGGCTCAGGGTGATGCTGGCAATCAGCACGACCGCCAGGTTAGTGGCCAAAAACAGCAGGATGCGCATCATGGTTGTAGAAATCTCCTTTTGCTAAAGATGTAGCGTACTGCGGGGTATATAAGGTGCTGCACCGGGCTATTCAACCGGGTGACTATTTCAAACTGTGTCCTACAGCAAGAGTCTAGCCGCTTGCAGGACATTTCCGACGTGGATACGGGAAGCGATTGTCAGCCGATTCGCATCGCAAGCCCCGCCATTGTTGGACGCAGCCACGAAACATGAAGTCGGTGAACAATTGAAGCGGGGATGCCCGGCAAGGGGTAAAGATATGTTGCTGAATTGATCCTCGTGCGACTTTCGTTAAAAAGTCGCACGCGGCCAGTCCGATTACTGGCGATAGGATTTGAGGAAGTTGCCAATCCGTCCGATGGCCATGTCCAGGTCGTCGACGCGCGGCAAGGTCACCACGCGGAAGTGGTCCGGCCATGGCCAGTTGAAGGCGGTGCCTTGTACGACCAGCAGCTTTTCCGACAGCAGCAGGTCGAGCACGAATTTTTCGTCGTTGTGGATCGGGCAGACTTTCGGGTCAATGCGCGGGAACGCATACAGTGCACCCATCGGCTTGACGCAGCTCACGCCGGGAATGTCATTGAGCAATTCCCAGGTTCGGTTGCGTTGTTCCAGCAGGCGCCCTTGCGGCAGCACCAGGTCATTGATGCTCTGGTAGCCGCCGAGGGCGGTCTGGATCGCGTGCTGGCTCGGCACGTTGGCGCAAAGACGCATGTTCGCCAGCATGTCGATGCCTTCGATGTAGCTTTGCGCGTGGTGTTTCGGCCCGGAGATGGCAATCCAGCCGGAACGGAAACCGGCGACGCGATAGGACTTGGACAGGCCGTTGAAGGTCAGGCACAGCAAGTCCGGCGCCAGCGAAGCGGTGCAGATGTGCACGGCGTCGTCGTACAGGATCTTGTCGTAGATCTCATCGGAGAACACCACCAGATTGTGCTGACGGGCCAGCTCCAGCATGCCCAGCAGCACTTCCTTGGAATACACCGCGCCGGTCGGGTTGTTCGGGTTGATGATCACCAGCGCCTTGGTATTCGGGGTGATCTTGGCCTTGATGTCGGCCAGGTCCGGCCACCAGTTGGCCTGTTCGTCACACAGGTAATGCACCGGGTTGCCGCCGGACAGGCTCACGGCGGCAGTCCACAGCGGATAGTCGGGAGCCGGCACCAGCACTTCGTCGCCGTTGTTGAGCAGGGCCTGCATCGACATCACGATCAGTTCGGAAACGCCGTTGCCCAGGTAGATGTCTTCAATGCCGACGCCTTCTACCTGCTTCTGCTGGTAGTACTGCATGACGGCTTTACGCGCACTGAACAGGCCCTTGGAGTCGCTGTAGCCCTGGGCCGTCGGCAGGTTGCGGATCACGTCCTGGAGGATTTCGTCCGGCGCTTCGAAACCAAAAGGCGCCGGATTGCCGATGTTCAGCTTGAGGATGCGATGGCCTTCCTCTTCCAGGCGTTTGGCGTGCTTGAGCACTGGGCCGCGAATGTCGTAGCAGACGTTGGCGAGCTTGTTCGATTTGCTGACCTGCATGGCGATGTGTTCCCGAAAATGAACGATCCAGGCGGCGTCTGAACCACCGTACTGGGAATCCTGCGTATTCACACAGGCTGACGCCTTGAGAGGCAGCACTCATAAATCCGTTTGAATGCGCGTGGTCTGGCTGCCAGACTGGCGTTTGACGAGGCGCAATCATACGTGCCGCCCGATCCGTGGAAAAGGTACAGATCGGGCTTTTTCAGCTGCCGAGGTGTGATGATGGAAAAGTTGGAAAAAACCCTGGAAGAATGGCGGGCGATGCTCGATCCGGAGCAATACAACGTTTGCCGCCTCAAGGGCACCGAACGCCCGTTTTCCGGCAAATACAATGACAGCAAGATCGACGGTATTTACCACTGCATCTGCTGCAACGAGCCGCTTTTCGACTCCAAGACCAAATTTGATTCCGGTTGCGGCTGGCCGAGCTTCTATGCCCCGATCGGCGACAGCGCCATGGTCGAGATCCGTGACGTCAGCCACGGCATGATCCGCACCGAAGTGGTCTGCGCCAAATGCGATGCGCACCTGGGGCACGTATTCCCGGACGGTCCGCCGCCGACAGGCTTGCGTTATTGCATCAACTCGGTGTGCCTGGACCTGGTGCCGCGCTCGTAATGCGACCCCTGTAGGAGCTGCCGAAGGCTGCGATCTCCTGATCTTGGTTTTCTCGCGATTGCCGAAGATCAAGATCAAAAGATCGCAGCCTTCGGCAGCTCCTGCGCCAACTGTCGTTCAGTGATCCGTCATACCTATTAATTAAATTGCACACAATTCAATTGCTCGCTATGTTTGCCTCATATTCCTTCACATCAGAGCGCACATCATGAGCGACAACCTGCTGAGCATCCCGTGCACCACCATCAAGGGTGAGCAAAAGACCCTGGCTGACTTCGCCGGCAAAGCGGTGCTGGTGGTCAACACCGCGAGCAAATGCGGCTTTACTCCGCAATACAAAGGCCTCGAGGAGCTGTGGCAGACCTACAAGGACCAGGGCCTGGTGGTGCTCGGTTTTCCCTGCAACCAGTTCGGCAAGCAGGAGCCGGGTAACGAAGGGGCGATTTCCGAGTTCTGCGAGCTGAACTACGGTGTCAGTTTCCCGTTGTTCAAAAAGATCGACGTTAACGGCACCGACGCCCACCCACTGTTCGTGCAGTTGAAAAAACGTGCGCCGGGTGTGCTGGGTTCCCAAGGCATCAAGTGGAACTTCACCAAGTTCCTGATCGGCAAGGACGGCCAACTGGTCAAGCGTTTCGCTCCGGCGACCAAGCCGCAGGACCTGAGCCGCGAGATCGAAGCCCTGCTCAAATGAACACCTTGTCCGTCGATTCCCTGAAGCTCGACAGCCAACTCTGCTTCAAACTGTACGCCGCCTCGCGGGCGGTGATCCGTGCCTACAAGCCAATGCTTGATCAGCTCGGCCTGACCTATCCGCAATACCTGGCGATGCTGGTGTTGTGGGAATGGCAGGAGGCAGCACCTGATCAACCTACGGTAAAGGCGCTGGGCGAGCGTTTGGCGCTGGACTCCGGCACGTTGACGCCGCTGCTCAAGCGACTTGAGCAGTTGCAACTGGTTCAGCGCCAACGTTCGGCGCGGGATGAGCGCGAGGTGCACCTGAGCCTGTCGCCAACCGGCAAGGCATTGCGTGATCAGGTCGGACCGCTCAAGGCTCGCCTGCTGTGCGACAGCGGCGTCGATCTGGACCGGCTCAATGATTTGCGCGATGGCCTCGATCACCTGCTGGGGCAGATCAGGTCGTTGTCGTAGTCGGCATCCATAAATCCAGTAGCGCAGCCAGTTCTTC
Source organism: Pseudomonas fluorescens NCIMB 11764 (assembly GCF_000293885.2). Taxonomy (NCBI): domain Bacteria; kingdom Pseudomonadati; phylum Pseudomonadota; class Gammaproteobacteria; order Pseudomonadales; family Pseudomonadaceae; genus Pseudomonas; species Pseudomonas fluorescens. The sequence goes on along the minus strand of NZ_CP010945.1, from coordinate 6,228,258 downwards.
GCGCCGGAAGGGTTTGGCCAGGTAATCGCTCATGCCCGCCGCACGGCAGCGTTCGCGCTCCTCGGACATGGCGTTGGCGGTCAGGGCGACGATGGGCAACTGCGGCCAGCGCCCGCTGCGACGGATTTGCCGACTGGCTTCGTAGCCATCCATCACCGGCATGTTGCAGTCCATCAGCACCAGATCGAACTCACTGTGTTCCAGTTGATCCAGCGCTTCACCGCCGTGAGCCGCGACAATCACCTCGCAGCCGAGTTTTCCGAGCATGCCCTTGGCCACCAACTGATTCACCGGATTGTCCTCCACGAGCAGTACCCGACCGCGTCGCTGAGGTGAGAGGGCTTCCAGGCGTGCATCGTTGAGGATGTTGACTTCCGGTTGCAGGATTCGCCGCAGTGTCTGGTAAAGCGCATTACGTGCCAACGGCCGCGCCTGTTGTTGCAGGGGGGCCAGGGCGCTGGCCTGTTCGCTGGGCATGAAACTGCCATAAGCGGTCACCAGCAAAATGGGCGCGGTGCAGTTGGGGCGCAGGCCAAACAGGCATTCCGGACAATCGGTGATCACCATGTCGGGCTTCAGACCAATCATTGAGTCATCGATCGAGCGTTGCTGGTAATCGAGTCCCCATCCCGGCAACAGGCTTTTCAACAGCTCTGCCAGGCCGCTGCTGGCAGCGGTAATCGCGATGACCTTGCCGCGCAGTGTCGCCGGTGGCAGGGCGCGGGTGTGGCAAGGCAGTGGCAGATCGGCGCAGAACTGGCTGCCGAAACCCGCTTCCGAGCTGATGGTGAGGCGCCCCTCCATGGCTTCGCAAAGGTTGTAGGTCAACGCCAGCCCCAGCCCGGTGCCGCCGAATTGTCGGGTAATACCCGCGCCGGCCTGGGTAAAGGGCTGGAAGATCTTGACCTGAGCGTCCTGGGCGATACCGATGCCGGTATCGCAGACTTCGATTCTGACGCCTTCTTCGAAGGTCGACAGGCGCACATCGACCCGACCGAACCGGGTGAACTTGAGCGCGTTGGACAAGAGATTGCTGACGATCTGCCGCACGCGAGTCGGATCGCCGAGCACCAGCGCCGGAAAAGCCGGATCGATCAGGCACGTCAGCTCGACGCTGGGCGCCGCGTTCTGCGACAGCAGGTTGGCGGTGTCCTCGATCAGTGAGCCGAGGTCGAACGGAATGTGTTCGAGCTCGAGCTGGCCGGCATCGAATTTCGACAGGTCGAGAATATCGTTGAGCAATTCCACCAGCACTTTGCCCGAGTCATGGGCGATGGACAGTTGTTGCTGTTGCTCGGCATTCAGCGGGCCGTCGAGGGAAAGGGCGATCATCCCCAGCAATCCATTGAGGGGTGTGCGGATTTCGTGGCTCATGTTGGCGAGGAACACCGAGCGTGCTTCCGCCATGTCCAGGGCCGTGCTGCGTGCGACTTCCAGTTCCTGATTGGACTGGCTGAGCCGGGTGTTGATCGCCTTGAGTTCTGCGGTGCGCGCAGACACGATGTTTTCCAGTTGCCCAAGGTAGTCGGTCAGGCGGTTTTCGGCGTTACGTCGCTGCTGGATTTCGGTAGCGATGTTTTCAAACTGCTGGTTTGCAACTTTGACCAGCACACCGATCTCATCGTTTTCATGGCCCGCCGGGTACTCCAGCCAGGTCGGTTCGACGCTGCGCGGATCGCGGCTGCTGAGTTCGCGGATGACTCGCACCAGCGGTTTGGTCAGCATCACGTAGAACAACGCCAGCAGGATGCCGGTCAGGAGCAGGCTGCGGGCGAACCCATTGAGCAGGGTGATTTCGGCCCGGCGCAGGAACCGGTTGCCAAATGAATAGGTGTCGACATCCAGACGCAGTGTGCCGAGGGATTCGCTCGGCAAGTGATCCAGATACAGACGGTCTTCGAACGCGCGGTCGGCTCCGAACAGGAAGTCACTGATCACCCGATAGCCGCTCTGCACGCCAGGCCGCTTGACGCTGGCCAGCACGGTGCCGTTGTTGTCGGTCAGTTGCGCGCCGATGATCGCCGGTGAGCGCAGCAGGCCCAAGGTCAGTTCCTGGGCGAGTTCGGCGTCGATGTTGTAGGCAATGCGCGAGGCGGGGTTATGGCTGATTTCCAGTAAAGACAGTATTTCCCGGTTGATGGAGGCGTCTTCACTGGCATAATCGATGCCTATTTGCAGCAGGCTGAGCAGCGTGCCCAGAATGAAACCGACCAGCACGGTAAGCCGGGCTTGTTTGTAGGACAGCCGGTTGGTGAACTTGATATCCATGGGGTGTTGAACCACTTCCGTTTCCCTTCGCTGCTCAAGCATAGTCGATCATGCATGGATACCGATGTTCTCGCGAGCCCTTGTGCAACAAGGGATGACCCGGGCACCGACCGCCGTGTTTCGTCGCTGTAGCGCCATCATTACTGTGAACGTGCCCGAGGAGAAGACGTGGATTCCCGATTGAATGCTTTTCTTGAACGCGCCGATGCCGTTCTGGCTCGAATCGAACCGTTGCTGCCTGCACCTCGACAATCCATCGACTGGACGCAATGCCTGGCTGCGCGCTGGCAACGCGAGGGTCGCAGCGGTTTTCTGTTGCCGCTGCACGTCAGCCTCGACATGCGTTTGTCCGACCTGATCGGCGTCGACCGGCAACTGGAACAGCTGGGGCGCAATACCCAACAGTTCATCGACGGCATGCCGGCCAACCACGCCTTGCTCTGGGGCTCGCGTGGCACCGGTAAATCGTCGCTGGTGCGTGCCTTGCTGGCCGAGCATGCCAAGGCCGGTTTGCGGCTGATCGAAATCGAGCGCGACCACCTGGCGGACCTGCCACGGGTGGTCGAACAGATTGCCAGGTTGCCCCAGCGCTTCGTGCTGTTCTGCGATGACCTGTCGTTCGAATCGGGCGAAGGTGATTATCGCGTGCTCAAGAGCGTGCTCGACGGTTCCCTCGAGCAGGCACCGGATAACGTTTTGTTGTACGCCACCTCCAACCGTCGCCATCTGGTGCCGGAAAAGGAAAGCGACAACGAGAACTGGAAACGGGTCGACGGCGAGCTGCATCCCAGCGAAGCCGTGGAAGACAAGATCGCCCTGTCGGACCGTTTCGGCCTGTGGCTGTCGTTCTATCCGTTTACCCAGGAACACTTCCTCAATGTGGTCGAGCACTGGATCGGTCAGTTGGCCGACAAGGCCGGCCTGAAATGGCAGCGTGACGAAGAGCTGGACATCCTCGCGGTGCGTTGGGCTACCGGCCGGGGCAATCGCAACGGACGTTGCGCCTATCAATTTGCCCGCTATTGGGTCGGGCTCAAGCTGTTGGAGCACAAGGCATGATCGATTTACAACAAAGCGGCCAGGGCCTCGAAGGCTACGGCATGCTGCACGCTCAGCTGGAATCCTTGCTGGCGGACGAGCGGGACTTCATCGCCAACGCCGCCCAGTTTTCCGCGTTTCTGTATAACCAACTGGATGACCTGAACTGGGCCGGTTTCTACCTCAATCGCAACGAAGAGCTGGTGCTCGGTCCGTTCCAGGGGCAAATCGCCTGTGTGCGCATCCCGTTCGGTCGCGGTGTGTGTGGCACGGCGGCGGCGACATTGCAGACGCAGTTGGTCGAAGACGTGCACGCTTTCCCCGGACATATCGCCTGCGACAGCGCGTCGAACAGCGAGCTGGTCGTGCCGCTGGTCAAGGACGGTCGCCTGATCGGCGTGCTGGACCTCGACAGCCCGAAGCTCGCGCGGTTTACCGCTGACGATCAAGCCGGCATTGAAAAACTGGCGGCCATTTTCCTGCGCCTGACCGATTGCTGATCATGCCTTGAGGCCAGCCTTGGCCAGCAGGCCTTCCGGATCCACGGCGTCGATCTGCTGTGGATCAAGGAATCGGTCGGCGTACTGCTGATAGATCCCGGCGTTGATGAACAGCCCGAACAATTCAGGGTCAATGTGGGCATCCCGGCACATGGTGGCCATGATGCCCAGCGCTTCGCTCAAGGATTTGGCTTTCTTGTAGGGGCGATCAGCGGCGGTCAGCGCTTCGAAGATATCGGCAATCGCCATCATCCGCGCCGGCAGGCTCATTTCTTCACGCTTCAGCTGCTTGGGATAACCGGTGCCGTCCATTTTTTCGTGGTGGCCGCCAGCGATTTCCGCAACGTTGTTGAGGTGGGCGGGGAAGGGCAGGTGGCTGAGCATCAGGATCGTCTGCACCATGTGGTGGTTTATGATGTAACGTTCCTCGCGAGTCAAGGTGCCCCGGGCAATGCTCAGGTTGTAGAGTTCGCCCCGGTTGTACTTGTAGCGCGGCACGTCGAGTTTGAAACCCCACGGATTGTCTTCCGGAATCAGTTCGGCCTCGGCGCGTTCGAACAGGTGCTCGGGTTTGTCCGCCAGCAACGGCTCGCTGGCCGGCAGCGTCGGTGCCGGTGTTTGCGCCTGGCGCCGATTCTCTTCCCAGGAAACACCCAATCGGTCATCCAGGGTTCGGGTCCAGGTCCGTTGAGCCAGGCTGCGCAGACGTTGCAGATCGGCATCGGCCATCGCCTCGCCGCCCAGATTGCAACGGGCTATAAACGCGAAGTCATCGTCGAGCCCTACCAGAGTTGCGTCGCGCAGTTCAGCCAGGTGCTGCTCGTTACCGCCCAGGGCAATGGCCTGCCAGTAACTGACCCAGGCATCGCGCTTGAGCACTTCGAAACGGGTGCGGATTTCGTGAATGCGATCGTTCAGGGTTTCCAGCTTCGTGGCTTTATCGACGACGTATTCCGGCGTCGTGACCTTGCCGCAGTCATGCAGCCATGCAGCGATGTGCAGCGCCTCCCACTCGTCTTCGGTGGGTTGATAACCGCTGAAGGCGGGGTCCTGACTGGTCGCGGCAGCCTGGGCGAGCATCAAGGTCAGCGCCGGGACGCGCTGGCAGTGACCGCCAGTGTAGGGGCTTTTGGCATCAATCGCGCCGGCCAGCAGTTGAATGAAGGCGTCCAGCAACTGTTTCTGTTTGGCTTGCAGGCGTTGACTTTCGATACTCACGGCAGCCGCGCCGGACACGGCCTGAAGGAACGCAATGCGGTCCGGACGAAGCTTCTCGAGATCGCTTTGGTGGCCGCTATCCTCCAGCAACAGGATCAACAGGCCCACGGTTTCGTTATGACGATTGTGCAGACGGATACCGATCAGGTGCACCCGCGGACACCCCATCGCCAGCAGCACTTTCTGCAAATCCCCCGCCTGTTCGAAACCGAGATTGATCACCACATTGTCGGCATTCGACAGTTGCAGCATCCAAGCGGGGCTTTGCGGGCCGCCAGGCTCGTGGCCGCGAATGTCGAACGCCGGCAATGCCTGTGAAATATCGTCGATTACCAGGCCGTGAGGCTCCATGCGATCACCGTCATTTTCCCGGAGGTAGATCAGACCGGCCTGGGCCTGGCCGATTTTCACGGTTTCGAACAAAACCCGCTCCAGCAAGGGCGCAAACCGGGTCTCGGCGCTCAGGCTGTCGGTGATCTGGAAAAAACTTGCCAGGGTATCTTTCATGCGGGTCATCGATACGCTCAGTTGGTCGACTTCGAGCACCGGCGAGCGACGGGAGACCGGAAAATTGAAATTGAAACTGCGAATGGCATCGGCTTCCTGCACCAATTTGCGCAGGGGTTTGACCAGGATTCTCGAGGTCAGCCAGCCCAGCGGCAGGCACAACAGCAATGTGGCCAACGTAATCAACGCCCCTTGCCAGCGCATGCGGTAGGCATCGGCGAGCAATTCGTCTTCCGGCACCAGCAGCGCCAGTTGCAATCCCTGGGGACCACCCTCCTGCATGCGGCTGCGGGCAACGATCCATTGACGGCCAGCGGCTTTCAGCCGATTGCCTGTTGGCGGATTGTTCAGCAATGCGCCGAGGCCGGGGCTCAGGTCGGCGGCCTTGCTCAGGCGGGCGGTCTGGTCGTCGACGATCAGCTTGCTGCTGTCGGGGTAAGCGATGGCATTGCCTTCGGCATCGAACAGGACGATTTCGGTACTGGGGGTGACGACATGTTTGGCCAGCGTCGCGGACAGTTCTGCCAGCGTCAGGTCCGCGCCCAGGATTGCGTGAGCACCGCTGCGGCGGGCCAGGGTGGTGCCGACGTTATGAGTGGAGAAAAAGAGGTAGGGTTCGGTGATGATCTGATCGCTGTCGCGGCGGGCATTGGAAAACCAGTTACGTGTTCGCGGATCGTAGGTGTCGTCGGGGTTGTCCTGCCGACTGACGAGGTTCAGGTCCTGATCGAAAAACAGTGACTGGGAATGCACCGGGCCGCCGTTTCGCTCGATGCTCCACACTTGATACACCGCATTGCCCGGGGCGTTGAGCAGGGTTTTCAGGGCGGCGGTTCGCAAGGGGCGAACCATGAAGAAATCCCCGTTATCGTAGCCCAGGTACAGCGAGGCCAGATCAGGGTTGTCCTTGAGCGACTGGCTGAAAGGGCCGAGCAGCGCCAGGCGTTGTTCCAGGCTCGTAGCCTGCGCCGCCGGGTTGTATACCAGCAGGCTCAACAGATGATGGATGGGCTCATAGGTGGCGTGCAGGTCCAGCCGGACGTCCTGCTCGATGCGCTCGAAGAGCTTTTCACTGCTGGAAAGAATGATCTGCGTGGTTTGCCGATAGTTGAAAATGCCCAGCACCACGCCGGTCAGGAGCAACAGCAGGGTAAACATCACACTGATATGCACGTGCAACGGAAACCGGCGTTGGTCCGGGCGCAGTGGGCTGGGCATTGCAGGTCACTCCATGCGGTTTAACACACTGCTCAGCGACAAAGCATAGTTAAGGCTCCATCATTCTGCTTTTGTCGTTTTGACCAATTTGTTGCAGTAATGACTGCTCCAGTTCGAGCATCGCGCCTTCGATGGCCTTCCTGCATTCGGCGACGTTGTCATGATGAAAAACTTCATGGCAGACCCGTTCGAGCGCTTCGCAGCGGTCGATCAAGCGGGTGGCCTGGACAATTCGGGCTGCGCCCTTGATTTTGTGAGCGATATCAAGAAACGACTGCGGGTCATTTGACCGGGATAACGCCTGCAGCGCCTGTCGGTCCAGACGGTTGCTGCTGAGCAGTTCGGTCAACAGTCGCAGGTCCATTGCCGGGTTACCTCCCGTCAACAAGTGCAGCCCTTTCAGGCTGAAAGCGGGAGAGCGATTGGTCGGTTCGATCTCTGCGATCCATTGACTCAACGCGGACAGCGTCAGCGGCTTGAACAGGCAGTCATCCATTCCTGCTTGTTTGCAGTGCTGTCGCTCTTCCGGTTGTGCGTTGGCGGTAAAACCCAGAACGGTGCACGGGGAACGATCGGATTGCTGTTCATGGTCGCGGATGGCGTGAGTGAGTTCATAGCCATTCATGACCGGCATGTTGCAGTCGACGATCACCAGATCGAACAGCCCTGATTTCCACGCTTCGAACCCTGCTTCGCCATCCTCGGCAACGCTGAATCGATGCCCCAGAAACTCCAGCTGTTGGCACATCAACAAGCGATTGGCCGGGTGATCGTCAATCACCAGCACGTTCAAGGGGGCCGTGGACGTGTGGATCGGTGTTTCGGTGGTTTTCGACATCTGCTCGAGTGGCAGGGTGGACAGCAGCAGAGAAACCTGGACCTGCGTGCCGACTCCCGGTTGGCTATCCAATCGCAGGCTGCCGCCCATCATTTCGCACAGGCTCCGACTGATCACCAGACCCAGGCCGGCGCCGCCTCTGCCTGACTGCCCAGTGCCATTGGCCTGGGCGAAGGGTTCGAACAGTCGCCGTTGATCCTGTTCGCTGATCCCGATGCCGCTGTCCTCAACCTGCAACAGCATCCGGACTTGCTCGGGTTCAGGCGTCGCAAGCAATTCGACGGTGATCCTGACCTGGCCCTGTTCCGTGAATTTGATAGCGTTGCTGACCAGGTTCGACAACACCTGTTTGAAACGCATCGGGTCCAGCAGGACATCGATCGCCGGATTGGCCGGGTTGAGTTCCAGCAGCAGTTCAAGGTTTTTCTGACGAGCCAGACCCTCGAAGATCCGAACGACCGACCCCACGATTTCACTCGGATTCACCCTTTCCGGGCTCAGGCTCAGACGCCCGGATTCGATCCGGGCAATGTCGAGAATGTCGCCGATCAGTTCCAGCAGGTCCCTGGCCGAGTTGTAGGCCACGTCAATGGCCGGACGATCTGGATGGTTGCTCTCAATGCGCTTCAGCGTCAGTTCGAGCATGCCGATGACCGCATTCATCGGCGTGCGGATCTCATGGCTCATGGTTGCCAGGAATGTGCTTTTGGCGCGGTTGGCTTCATCGGCGCGCTCCTTCGCGCAGCGCAGCTCCTCGAACAGTTGGCGTCGCTCGATCAATTGATCGTTCAGCGCGCGCTCGGCCGCCTGACGCTGTTTGATCTGGCGACGCATATAGGCATTCCAGGCAGCGGAAAGCAGGAGCAGCACGCCGGCCCCGATCACGATCTGATAGAACAATCGCTGGTAATTGCGCCAGGTGCTTTGCGAGGACGCCGAATAGCCACGCCAGCGGCTGTTGATGATGCCCAGTTCTTCCGGGGCGATGCTCAGGAGTGCCTTGTTGAGGATGGCGTTCAGCTCTTTGGCCTCTCGTCCGGTCGCCAGGGAAAATGCGGCCTGCCGGGTGCCAATGGTGGTCCGGATCTGAAGTGTGTGCTCGAAAAGCCGTGATGAAATGAAGTAGTTGGCGATGACCAGTGAGTTCACCGCACCTTCTGCCTTGCCTTCGGCGAGCAATTCCACCGCGCTGAACGTGTCCGGGGTTTCAATCAACCTGATCCGCGGGAACTCGCGGCGCAGGTAATCCACCAGTGGGCTGCCCTGGGCGATGGTCAGGCGTTTGCCCGCCAGCTGCTCAAGGTTTGCCGGGCTGTCGGCGGCTTTGCGAGTCAGAAGGACAAAGGAGTTTTGCAGATAGGGGCGGGTGAAATTCAGTGCTGTATCACGTTCGGCGCTGGGGAGCAGGGCGGCGATTACATCGGCTTTATTGTCCTTGATCTGTTCGATCATCTCGTCATCGTTTCGGCTTCGACGGATGTCGAAACGCAGGCCGGTGCGCAATCTGATCAGTTCAAGCAGGTCTGCGGTGACACCGCGAAAATTGCCATTGCTGTCGAAAAACGACAGCGGCGCAAGCGCCTCGTTGACCACCACGCGCACGATCGGATGTTGCGCCAGCCACTGTTCTTCGGGGTCGGTGAGTTGTAACTTCTGGTCGGTAAGAAGAATGTCACTGCCGGCACTCCAGCGCTCGGCGATGTTCTGCCGTTCGCTGGCGGGGATGGCCATGAGCATGGCATTGATGATCCCGAGCAATTCCGGGTTGTGCCTGTGCACGGCAAAGCTGAAACCGTGGGCTTCGTGTTTGCCGAAGTTAGCCATGCGGATGTTGTTCAGGTAACCCTTGTTGATCATGTAATGGGTCGAGATGGTGTCGCCCAGGAAGACATCGGCCTGATCGAATGCCACCGCATTGATCGCATTCTGGTAGGACGGATAGGACGTAATGGTTGCCTTGGGATACAAGGCCCTGACTTCCTCCAGTGGCAAGTAGTGATACACCATGCTCAGCCGCAAGCCGGCGAGGCCTTCGGTCAGGGATCGGGTTTCTCCTTCCCGTGTCACCAGGACCGGCTGGTCCACGGCGTAGGGCGTGGAAAGCGCGATATCGGCATTGTGAGCCTCGAACCCATTGGCTGTGCCGAGCAGATCGACCTCGCCTTTTTCAAGTGCCTTGATGGCAGCTCCGCGGGACGCAAAGCGTTGGACCTTGACTGGTAAACCGAGGGTTTTGCCGAGAATGCCAGCGTAATCGGCGGTGAAGCCTTCGTAGTCCTTGCCGCTGACGGTCAGGTCGAAAGGAGGATAGTCCGGGGCCGACGTACCCAGGATAAGTTCGCGCTTACTCGTTATCCATTGCCGTTGCGATGGATCCAGTTGGACGTCCAGATGCCGGAGGGTCGATCGACTGAGCAGGGTGAAGTGTTCGCTGGCAATCTGCGAGGCAGGTACTGAAGTGCTCAGGCATAAACCTGCAGCCACTGAAATCAGATAATCCTTAATGCGACGGGGCATCCTGTGTCTCACACTAATGCGTTACGTTTTGCCATCTCGATGAGTTCAACCAGGGATTTGGCTTTGAGTTTCTGCATCAGTCGTTTTTTATAGGTGCTGACAGTCTTGTTGCTTAGAAACATGCCTTTGGCAATTTCCTTGTTGGTACGGCCTTGTGCAAAAAGTTGCAGTACCATCAATTCTCTATCATTGACTGACTTGAACAGTTCCAGCTCGGCGCAACGCACGTCATCACCACGGACAGGATTCAAGGCCTCACTGGGGAAGTAGTTGTAACCTGACAATACCGCTTTTATGGCGCTGACCAGTTCACTCAGATCCTCCCGATCAATTTCTGTTCAAATTGATATGGCTGACCGAGGTTGCTGCAAAATTCATGAAGCCTTGAATTGCATGTGTTCAAAAAAAATAATACTGATGAATATTGTCGAGCAAAAATTTATACAAGTGAATATGCTTTCGGGTGGCCGTAGGAGGTTCACGGGGCAGTGTGGTCCAGCAACGGAGTTTATCCATGTGGATCAAGTTTAAAAGTGGCAGGAGGCGTGGCGAGCAGAAGTCGGGTGCGACTGGCTTGAAGGTGCGTCATGGTTGGAGAACGAGGTGAGCTTTGGAAAGTTAGTGGTGCCCTGGTCGATTGAGCTTGTGATTATTCGGATTTGAGATGAGAGCTTACGGGATGATTTATAAGGTACTGCGATATCATGTCCCGCTGTATCAATGGGTTTTCGATAAAACTGGATAGGTGTTCTCCTGTCAGAATGTTCCGTCTAATCAAGCATCGGCTAGTTCCGGGGTTTTTGAAAATCAATCGGTCGGCCATTGCGCAGGTTATGTACGAGGCGAGGATGCGTTGGCACTTATTAAAATCTTTTCTATTAAGGTATTTCTCTCTCTCGTGTCTGATTAATGACGCAAATCCTTTCTTTAAAAACGTGCAATAAAAGTCGTTGTAGCTCATTTGACATTGTTCGAGGGCGATGCTGAGCAATATGCAGTCCGGCGGTAGGGTTGGCACCTTAGGGCAGAAGTAATTTGCCGTTCTTCTTATTTTGGTCAAGATGGGGGAGTTAATTGGCGTCTCTGAATTTAGATACGAGAGTATGTCGGTGCTGCTTCGATAGAATTCTGCTGTATTGGTCCTGGGCGACATTTCTTTGGTGTCGTACTTGTACAGCGTCTCGATAAGTCTAGGGGTTGGTCGCGACGGAAAGCCTAGTGGGGCAAGCAGTTTTTCGATAATCGAAAATTTCTTTCGGAACAAATCCAGAACGCTGGGCCGGAAATAAAACGATAACTGACCCGCTACGTGAGTGAGCACATTGTGATAGGCCAGGGCTCTAAGGGTATGTTCGGTAACTTGTGCACGTTTGGCGGCGATAACAATTGGTAAGTAATTCTGATTTTCCGTGGGTTTTTCTGTGATTAGGTGAGTGGCAAACTTTGAAATTTCGCTTTTTCTATAGATGGCAGTGATTCGGGATTGTGTGGTAGCGGGAAAGGTTAGTGGCTTGATGCCAAAAAACTGCAGTACATCGGCCTGACGGTTTGAAGAGATTTTCAGAATTTTGCTGGTGGTTTTGCTATTCAAGTATTTTTTTCTGAATTTTTTGACTTCCGTTTTAGGGATGTAGATTTTCTTCACAGATCTGTAGCAGTTTTTCAAGTGACACCACTTTATAAGCTCATGAACGGCTCCTGTTGTAATTCGAAGTGATTTCGCTGTCTGCGCAAAGCTTAGAAATTGCGCGAAAAAAACTGGATCAGCCGGGAGGTTTGGGAGAATTAACGGAAACGCTTCCGTGGCCCGTGATTTTTTGTGAGCCAACGTTCGCTTGATTGACTGGATGTCTTCTGACGTGAATAACCAGTACGACCAGTGGAGTTCGGCGTTGTAGCTGGGTTTAACTTGAGATTCGAGAATAGCTTTGCGAATTTTTATGACTTTAACGCCACAGGTTGCTGCAATGTAGTGTGGAGGTTGGAGTCGATCGAGTAGGCAGTCCACGTCAGCTGGGAGGAAAAATTTCTTGGCCTTTTTGCCGCAATAGAATGGCAATAAGCCATCTCTGGCATAAGTTTGTACGACGTTCGATTTGACATTTAGCCGCCTAGCGACCTCATTGGTAGTCCACATCTCTGACTGTGCGAGGGGTAATCGTCCAGCACTCCTAGCGTGATATTTTTCAAGCGCCAAAGATATTGCAAGGATGTCATCATTGGTACAGGATTTTCTCGTTGCGTTAAGGCTATGGCATATCTGGCTGATGGTGGCGAAGCGTAGGCCCTCCGCCTGCATTTTTCGTCTGACTTGTCCGGGCGTTAATAGAAAAGGTGTATCGCTGCGGATGCTGTTCTGAGAACACGTTGTCCGTTTCATGAAGGCATTTATAGCTTCATTGACTTCAGGGCTCTTGAAACCTGAGAAACGGGCGGCTATCCAAGCCTTGTCGATATCGGGATATATGCTATGTAACGCTGTCAGGTGTTGCAGAATTCCGTACGCATCATTATTCGCAATGAGCATTGCTGCTTCATTAATCTGGCAGCGACTGCCCTCGGGTGCGGTAGACTTTTTTTTCTTAATATCTCCCAATTGACGAGCAATTCTCATGATTTTGTCAAGGTAAGCCTGATTGTGGGTCTTCAAATTCTGCACAAGATACTCTTCAGGCCTACAGTCCTGGGCAGTGCATGGAACACACTTAAGGATATCCCCGCAGTAGTGACATTTACCATGTAGCGCCTGCCACCACTTAATATCTCCACCGCATGCGGGGCAGTGCATCAAGTATTTTTTTTGGTGGTATGGGCAAAATTCTGTAAGTATTATGTCTTGGATTTGGCGCTGCCAGCCCTCTTCGAAACAGTCGTCACAGTACACAAAGGAACGTAACCTTAGATAAAAGCTAGGTATTTCGATTCCGCTGACCAACAAATGCATCGTCTGCGCGCGGTTGACAGTTTTGTAAAAGCCACTGAGGACTGCGGGGGCATAGTCTCCCGCCTCTTCTGCTAAAAATTGAGCGATCGCTGACGACTGGGTTACTGCAATGTGTTGCACTGCTGACTCACCCACGCAGCGCCGGCTGAATTGACCAATCGTGTGAAATCCATGATATAGCGTTGCCCGCCTGATTAAGCTGTATGGGCTTTCTTCAGCGAGCGGAATTGGTACGAAGATGAGCTTGTTCATCGATGTGCGCCGCTATCAACGCAAGACACTCACTCAGCGTCAAAGTGAACGGATTTGTTGTCTCACTGAGCTGTTCGGGTAGATTCAGGCATTGGCAGGCCTCGAAGAAGTCCTGGCGAGTAAGAGTAGTTGCGTTGCGGGTTAAGGCGCTAATAACCGCTTCGTGCACGACTTGTCGAAGGTATTCCAGGTTTCCTACGCTCGCAACGTAGAGCGGCGCCATGATCATCAGTTCGTGCAGATGAACATCGCCTACAAACTTCATTAGCTTAAACAGCTGCTGATCCAGAACCCTAAGCGTCATGTGGTATTCAGATGTTTCGAGCTCGCTGAATTTGAAATGCTTTAGGAACGCGACGTAGCAGTATCTTCTGATGAACGGTGAATGAGGTTGTTTTTTTTGTTCCTTAAGTAGAAGCTTGCACTCTTCGGTGCCTGCCAGCATGATGGGGATCTCGCTCTTGCTCAGTAGTGTTACCAGCCAATCCAAGGTCACGCCGCGTGATTTCTCCGCTTCCGGTTTCAACAGGCGCTGGATTTCGTCCAAAATTACGACTCTGACCCGGCATTTTTTTAGACGATCTAGGAGTAATTCGTTAAGCGCATGCACGTCCCCGTGAGCAGGGTAAACGCCCAGCGCTTTGAGTAACGTAGTGCATATCCCCTTGATCGTCACCGGGGCAGGCACGATGCAGTAGAGCGCGGTTATAATTTTGTATATGCCGTCTTTATCGCACTCTATATACGGCGGATTAAAGGTGCCGGTGAACAGCTCGCACAGACGAGATTTTCCGGAGCCGGACGGCCCTATGATGAAGGCGCAGCTTGCCGTTTTACGTATTTCAGTGGCTTCCACGGCTTTGGAAAGCTGGGAGTAGGCAAACTGATAGCTGGGGAAGAACACGGTCTGTTTATTGAATTCGACCATGGCTTGTACTTTCGATTCATCGATCATGTTTGGTCACCACGCTCGAATAATCCGATGGGGTATCAGGATGGAATTGATAACGTCTGTTGCTGTCATCCTCCAGAGCCACTGAAGGGGCGGGCAAGCTCGGCCTCGCGTTGAAGTCGCCACGCTCCTCCGCGCGTTTCCGTATTTTCCTTTGGGTTTTGGTTTTCGCGCTGGCCAGTTCTCGTAATATCTGAACCCGCGCCTCGCGTGCGGCACTATAGCTAGGTGATTGCTTTCTGGCTCTGAGCCGGGCCTTGATCATTTCATGAAGGTGCATGGTCAAACCCTTTTGATAATCGGGATCAACCGCCATGACCTCGAAGAGTTCGCTTGACGAACTAGGGTCGCAGACCCAGGCCTTGCCCAGCTCGGAAATGTCATAGAGCAGCCGCAACGACCTAGGTTTTCCGGAATGCTGGGTGGCCAGATAACTCACCGCAGGGCCCGTCCAGGCGAGCCCTTTGAAGCGCAACCGGCCATTGTTTGGTTTGACGTAAGCGACACACAGCAGATGGCGATTAAGGTCTTCCTCGTTGTATCTTTTCTGTTCGAACGCGAGAGTATTGGCCTGGTCTTCGTCCCAGGCTTCCTGAGGTGATTTGCCCAAGCCATCCTGGAATCCTGGATGGTAGGCAGTAACGATCCAATCTTCGAAATTTTTCATGACGTCCTCCTGGGTGAGGGTGGCATTGGCTTCGGAGTCATAAGGATTTGGTCCCGAAAAAGTCGTACCGGGCATGCAATGGGCGATGGATGTGGTCCAGGTCTTGAAGAAACTTTCGATGTGCGGTTTTTGATCTGGATTACCCGGTTCACAGTAGGTCACGTCACCGCCAAGGTCCTGAAGTACGCTTTTCAAGCGGGCATTGGCGAATTCGCTTCCATTGTCCAGACGATAACGGCGAGCCAGTCCTCCATAGGGATTACTACTCAACAGTGAATGTTTCAGCGCGCGCATCGTCTTTTCGGTGCTGGGCGGGTTGTAGGAGATGTCCCATCCTGTGATTACCCGAGTTCTCACTTCTATCAGTGCAGTCAAGTAAAGGCGTCCGATCAGGTGGCCGTCCTTATCGACGGTTTCCACATCGAGCTCATGCGTATCGCCTTCGACGAGGTTAAAGAGCTCCAATGGCCGCCTACATTTTTTGCTCCATTTTTGCCTTCTGATGGCTCGACGGTAACCGAGCTGATGGCGGTCGGTCTCGTACCGGTCCAATTCTGTAATGATTCGGTATAGCGTACTGGTCGACGGACAGGCGAGCTGATCGTGTGGAGGCCGTTTTTCGTTGCAGGCGTTAATTGAGCATTGGATGGCACTAATAAGGTCGGTTTTCTTGCACGGCGTAAGCTTAAAGAACAATTGAGCCAAGTTGAGCTGGATGAGTTCTTGCACAACCTCTGGCTGCCTGAAAACACGCCGGGTTGGCGAACTCCGGGTTCGGGGCACGAGAGCGAGCTTATTTTCGCCCATGCTCAGGTAGGCTCTTATCCATAGGTAAAGGGCACCGTAGCTCGGCCTCGCTTCGCCCCTCTGTTCGGCAATTTCGGAGAGCAAAGTAAGCACCGGCTGGCGAGGCAGGCGGCCGCCCCAGCGCTCCAACACGGGTAGTACATAAGCCAGCCGTTTAGCCATGATGTTCTGCTGGCGTGCATTCAATGCGTCGACGATCAGGTCAACCCGCGGAGCAAACGGTGCCTCCTGGGTTTTGACCAAGGTGCCATTCCGCCAGGCGCTCACCAGGCGCTCATACGACTGAATCACGATTTGCTTGCTGAATTTCAGAGAGCGCAGCTGATAGCGATTGCCTTGGGCCGCGACCACCTGGTAATCGGAACCGCAATATTGGTAATGCTCGCCGACGTTGAGCTCCAGACTGTTCATCACATTCACCACACACGGCTGAGTAAGTTCAGCGGGCGTTGCAGATTGCAATGCAGCCGTTGGTGAAACAGTGCACAGGTGATGTCAGCCTGCGAAACTCCCTGTTTCAGCAAAAACGTGATCGACGCACTCCTTTGTGTTTGTTCGCGCAGTAGGCGAAGCATGTACGGCACCCTGGCGAGGCTGCCGTTGTAGCCCAAATGGTAAAGCGTGCGAAGGTTTTGGATCTGGACAGGATGGCAAAACTGACGCTCTTCAACGCATTCGAACCGCAAGCCGTTTCGGCTAAACAGTTGCTCCAGTACGGCACGCCGTGTTTGCCATCTTCGATTGCGCGCACCCGCGCAGCTTTTTACCTCGTACACAACCTGGCCACCGTCCACCATTGTTGCAAGAAAATCAGGGGTATAGCGGGATTTCGACCCGGTGAAGCAGATGGTGAAGGGCTGCGATTGGTAGGCGGCGATAGCTGCTTGATATTCCAGATGAATGCAAAAATCAGCCTCCAGTAAGCTCTCGCAGCCTATGGAGACTTGGTTCTTGCGCGAGGCAACGAAGGTCACCAGCTTGCGGGGTTTTCCAAACGCCAACGGTTTGCTCGGTTCGAGCGTATAGCCCGAATGTGGCTCATTCCGATCAAATGGAGTAACCATGGATTGGGCTCCGAGAGTGTTAGCGATGGTTGGTCCACATCACTCACCGCCAAAGCCCTCAAGTAAAGAACTGATATTGGGGAACTCGGGGCTATTGTCCAGGCAATAGCGAAGAGGTTCATCGACATGCTTAGGAGCGAAGCGACGCAGCCTTTTCAGTTCATGTAATCCAGCACTTGACCGCTGGTTCGTTGGGGGGGAAGCATGCTTGCTCCGCGGGCAATTGTTGACGGCCGAGT
This sequence comes from Pseudomonas fluorescens NCIMB 11764, assembly GCF_000293885.2. Classification (NCBI taxonomy): domain Bacteria; kingdom Pseudomonadati; phylum Pseudomonadota; class Gammaproteobacteria; order Pseudomonadales; family Pseudomonadaceae; genus Pseudomonas; species Pseudomonas fluorescens. The sequence continues at coordinate 6,211,229 of NZ_CP010945.1, read as the reverse complement.
TCGGCCAGGCTGGCTATTGGGGTGATTCGCCAAGGCTTCGACCATACCAATTATCCACTCGCACACCGCATTCCCAGCGCAAATGTGTGCCCCGTGTACAAGGCGTGTCTGTGTATCGGACAGTATTACGATTTGCATAGGCCCACCCATAGGTTCGCGGACATGAGTGTCGGGTGCACATGACGACAGCATTTCGACGCTGACCTTTATCCCGAGCGCGCTTAGCAAGAAGCTGAGAAAGCCATGTTCGTATTCGCGAGAAAACTTTCTCGCGAATACGAAACTATCCCAGCGCAACAAATTCAGGTTGGGGGGCATATTGGCCTGTTGAGACGGATTGGGGCAGTGATGGAGGTTGGCCAGCGACAGCGTTGTTCGCAAAGGAAAGGCGTGGGGCCGAAGCGCTTCGTCGCGCTCAGGTTGAGTGATTGATGAGAGTGGAGAGATCGCTAGCGGGGGCCGTAGACGAGGCGAGCTAAAGGCCGATTCTGCACTGGCGCGACGTCGAGTCGTTTCTTTTCGTAAACGATACCGAACAAGTATGGTGCTCATGATGGTGGCACTCCCAGCACGTTGCAGCGGTTTGCTGATCTTGTTGCGTTGTTAACATTATTCAACGCCATTCTTCATCGGAGATCGACGTCCAAACTGTTGTTGAACAGCGGTTCCTATCTTGTTGATGTCGCCTGTCTTTTTGCGCCGTGTTATTAACGCATGTTGCGTTTGCCGCTGTAGCGCGCGCTTTCTTTGGACAGCTGTGTGCTTCACTGCAGGTGTTAAACGCTGAAAGGGATGATGTGCCATGGCTTGTTCATCGTTGGTCCATAAGCTGAGGGGCCGTGTGATTGCTCATAGCCTATGCAGCTATTTTGGATGTCCGCACAACGGACCGGCCTTGACGCGAGGTGGCTGCATTTGGGCACACCAGCATCATCCGTTGGTAGACTTGGCCCGTAACAACAAGTGGCCGCAGTTGCTGACGGGCAGTGAGCTTCACGACGACAGGTGTATGAAGGAGTTGCTGAGGGACTTTCCCGCGTTGTGGTCCGTCCGGAGCAATTCGCTATGGATGGTCCTGAGTACACTCTGGGATGAGCGCCGCCATACCGATCATTTGGCGCAGACACTGCACCTGAAAAAAGGGTATCTGCTGCCGGCGCTTGGCCCCGTCTTGATGCGTCGACTCTGTGTCTGCCCTGACTGGCGCAACTTGGGATTTGTCCTCGCCCTATTGGGCTCGACCTCCAGACAATTTAAATCCCACCGCAATTGGTTGCGTACGCATTTTCTGAATTACCTGCTCCTGGTGTGTATGGCTGAACCTTGCTGCTTCATCCGTGAGCCGCTGTACGAGTTACTGAACAAATTATATGAGCGCGATTTGCTCAAAGACATCGATGGCTGGCCTTCAGACTTCGCCTGCTTTGAGCAGGCCTGCCTGGCCTTCAACCACTACGGTAACTGGATGCGCTATCAGGGGTGGATCTCCGGTTGGGACCTTTATGCATGCACCCTTTTGCAGGTTTACCGGCCCGACCAAGAAATGCAGCGGCAAACGGCCTCACTGCCGGTCGGTCCACCGGTGCCGATTGGACTTCCGCCGCAGATTGCTTTGAAAGTCGAAGCGAGGCTTAAACAACATCGACGTGACCAGTTTGCGATAGGGGGTAGGGACCCACGTTTGCGCGAGGTCGTTGTGTTGACCTACGCCCATGGCGGTGGGTTTCGACTTTGGCGGCAGGTGGTCGGTGGAATGAAACCTAGTAATCTCCAACCTTCGATGACGGCGGCGTTCTGTGGCTGAGCAGAGCCTGCAAGCGCGTGACCTGCTGTCGCTGGAGTCTTAACTCGCGGCGGATCTGCCGCTCCGTGAGTACATGACGCTTGACCCGTTCGCGCAGGCTGGCGTGTTCGGTGGTCAACGTTTGGATCCGCGCCTGCGCGCTGTGCTCGCTGACTTTCAGATCCTGGTTTTTTTGCAGTAACTGCTGCAGTGCACGTTCACGTTGCCGATCTTGTTGGCCCTGGTGGCGCAATTCACTGACCAGCCGTTCGTTGTCCTGGAAGAGGCGGGCGAGTTCATCCTGCTTGTCCGACAGACTGATACGCAGTGCCCGCAACTCGTGTTGCAACTGCTGAACCTGCGCGTCGTGTCGCTGGGTTTCCTGCTCCCGCTGGGACAGATGCTGCAGGCGAAAGTGCTTCAGCGCTTCACGAGCTTGGCGGTGCTTGTCCTCCAGCGACTGGAGGTACGTCGTCCGTTCGAGCAACAGCTGGTTCAGGTCGTGTTCCAGCTGGCCCAAGCGTTGGCATTCGCCGTCCGCTTGGCGCAGTTGCTCCTGGAGCGTTCGCTCGTGCTCGCGCAGGGCCTGCAGCTCACGATCGAGGCCGGCGTAAGCACTCTGCAGGTGATCGAGTTGCGCCTGGTGCTGCAAGCGCTGCTGCTCATACGCCGAACGATCCCGCTGCAGGCGCTGGCGATCCTCGGCGACCGCCTGTTCGGCCAGCACCGTGAGGCGAGCGCTTAAACCGGCGACAAAGCTGTGCAGTTCCTCGTCGGGGGTGGGCGGCAGCGCCTGCTCTCGGGTGCCGAGCTCCTTCAGATAACGCTGAATGGTGCTCTTCGAACCGGTGTTGCCCAGCTCCACGCGCACCGCGTCGATGCTGGGGTGCTGGCCGCGGGCGAGCAGCGCTTCGCGGGCGATTTGCACCACGGCCTTGTTGATGCCTCCGCGTGCCATGGCCTGACTCCGACGATTTCGTACTGGTTTACGGAGTATGCATTTACAGCTGTAACCCTGCCTTTGGGACGGCAGGAATTCGGACGGACTGGCGTTCGAGAATGCTGAATTCTTGAACGTGACAAGCATTTTTCGAGGCCGGGCCCCGAAATCGCGGTATGCGGGAGGTGAGATGAGCGATTCAGCCGAGCGGTATCTGCAAGCGGCGCGACGCGACAGTACGCAGCGCCGCTATGCACAAGCCGTTGAACACTTTGAAGTGGAGTGGGGCGGGGTACTGCCGGCCTCCAGTGAGAGCGTCGTACGCTATCTGGCGGCCTATGGCGCTCAGTTGTCTAGCAATACCCTGCGCACGCACCTGGCGGCCTTGGCCCAGTGGCACCAGCAGTACGGCTTCGATGACCCCACCAAGGCGTCGCGGGTGCGTGATGTGCTGCGCGGCATTCAGGCGTTGCACCCGCAACCGATCAAGCAAGCCGAAGTGCTGCAGTTACAGAGGTTGGAAGCGTGCGTCGAGGGGTTGGTCGGGCAATTGACCTCGGATCAATTAGCGGTGCGGCTGCGCGCGGCGCGGGACCAGGCTTTGATGCTAATGGGCTTTTGGCGTGCGCTGCGGGGTGACGAACTGTGCCGGCTGCGTGTCGAGCATATTCAGCTGCGGGAAGGACAAGCGTTGGACATCTTCCTCGCCAGCAGTAAGACCGACCGCGACCATCGCGGTCTTACACTGGTGGTGCCGGCGCTGAAGCGGCTCTGCCCAGTGGATGCCTACCAGCACTGGCTGGCGGTCAGTGGCATTAACCAAGGGCCGGTATTTCGCGCCATCGATCGCTGGGGTCACTTAGCGGAGGAACCGGTCAACCCGAACAGTCTCTCGCGAATTTTGCGTCTGGCGTTTTTGCGCAGCGGTGTGGCTGGCGAGGGTTATACCGCGCATTCACTGCGCCGCGGTTTTGCCACCTGGGCCAGTCGCAACCAGTGGAGCAGCAAGGCGTTGATGGAGTACGTCGGTTGGCGCGACGTGCAGTCGGCGGTGCGCTATGTTGAGGCCGATGCGCCCTTCGGCGATTGGGCACGTTGAGCGCACTGACGCCAAAGGGATGACCTGGCGGGAAGGGTATGGGGGCATTGCCGCCACTGACTCCTGGAAGATCTCGGCAGTAACGCTTCGCCGATTGTCGAGCGGCAAGCCGCCCTATTCGGTGAGCAGAGTATGGTAGGCCTACCGTGTTAGTAATGGACCCGGATCGGTCGCTGACGACATGTTTAACTCTCCCCATTTAAACCGTTGGCTCGACGGTGTGAGGGGGGGCAGGGAAGACGACTGTTCATCGCGATTGAACCGAGACCGGGAAGGCCATTTTTGGGAGATGGCGAGCCGGTAGGCGACCGCGTGAGCTAGGTGCGTGTTTTTGTCGACCCGGATTACAGAATTTGTCACTGAATAGACTGTTTACCTAATTCTAAGGGGAAGTGAAAAATCCGACCAAATGAGAGGAATCAAGCGGGCAAAAGAGATTGTCGCCTGAGAGGTAAATGAGATGAACGAATCGAAATTTGATCCTGAGGACATGTCGATCCTCGAGCTTGACACTTCCGGTACCAGCCTCTACGAAGCTTCGTGCTTCCTCGACACCCCGGAAACCATCAGCGCATATCTTGCTGAAAGTATGATGGCTCAAGACCCGCAAATATTCATGAAAGCGCTCGCCGAGGTTGTTAAAGCCCGAGGCTTGAACAAGGTTGCCCAAGAAGCGGGAGTCGATCGAGAGAGCCTTTGTAAATCCCTTCAAGGCGGGGCAAAAATTCGCTTTGAGACTGTCAAGAAGCTGTTAATGGCAGTAGGAGTAGAACTCACCGTGCAGCCGATTGCAGCAAACCAGTCGGCTCCCAATTTCACCAACCCCGCTGCGGGTGTTGCCAAAAAAACGGCGGCAGCAAAATTACGGTAGCTGCCCAACCAGCGGCCATGCTGACTACGATACCGCTACCGCGTGGTACGCCAGTAACAAAAGAGGAACAAAACCATGACCGCTGTTCTTGAAAATTCGCTGAGCGTGCGCGCTGCGCTCGAAAGTCTTCAAATGCTTCTGGAGCAGCTGCGTGGTCAATTCGTGAACGGCATCGAGGGGCCAGAGGATTACGCTCGGGCCACTGTACTGCTTGATGAACTGACCGACGGACATGAACTCAACAAGTATGAAGAGCGGATCCTTATCGAGCTTGAAGACGCGATTCTGGCTTTCGAAAAGAAAGGCGAACACCTCAACGCGTTTAACGCTGCGATCAAGGCCACCATCACACCGGTGCAACTGATCAAGGACTTGATGGAGACACTAGAACTGACCGGCTCGGATCTGCCCGAAATTGGCGACAAATTCGTGGTGTCCAAGGTTCTCAATGGCAATAGGTCGATCAGCCCTAGAATGGCATTCGCCCTGGCCGAGCGCTTCCATATGGACCCGAAAGCATTCGTTTCGGATACTCGTACTCTTCCCCAGGAACCCTCGACTACAGGCCCACGTCACGCCCGGTAAATGGCGAGGGTTATACCGTGCATTCAATGCGCCGCGGGTTTGCCACCTAGGCCAGTCGCAATCACTGGAGCAGCAAGGCGTTGATGGATTATGTTGATTGGCGCGATGAGCAGTCAGCAGTGCGCTACATTGAGGCCGATGCTCTCTTCGGCGATTGGGCTCGTTGATCGCTCCGACGGCCAATACGTTCGTCCAGTTGGGAGGGGCTGAGGTCTAGTGTCGTGACTGATACCTAGAGGGCGATATGGGCGGCATTGCTTCGCCGATTGGCAAGCCGTAAGCCGCCATGCTTGGTTAGGTGAAGATGGTAGGCGCAGTATTGGTTGTGAACCAGTTCGGTCGTTCACCAAGTGTTTTAAACGCCTGTAAACCACTTTTATGATCTGTAAGCCAGTGAAGTTAACAACTCAAAAAAGTAGGTTACAGCAATCGCTTTTGTTCATTCGATTGCTCTCCTCCTACCTTCAGAAAGGCAGCGTAAAACGTTCATTGCACTTTCGGACGAGCGCTTTCAGCCGATTTTTGCCTCTCGCCTCCGTCAGCTTGGAGTTGGTTATACCCATCGCGAGAGGCAGAAATCGGTCGATTCTGTTGAAAAAGTCGGCCATGGTTTCCACGACACAAAAGTACGCGCTTGAGATTGAGATCTTTACTTTGAGCCTGGGATTCGGGGCTCAGATTTCGCGTAGCGACGCGCAAAAAAGACGTTTTCAGCGGTCAGTATGGGGGCAGTCTGGAAGAACCGACTTTTTCAACAGAATCGCTGATATCCGCCATTCGCTTTTAACATCTCGGTGCGGCGAGACCATGACGGAGCTCGCCGTATGGGTCGCTTTGCCCGTCACTGATACGATCTTTCACGGGCAGACAAACTGACGAAGCTTCATAACCGCCGCTCTTGAATGAGATGAAAAAAAGAGCCCTTGGAGGACCCTTGTGTACTCAAACCAAAATCACTTGGTCAGCCAAGACTCAACGGTCGCGGAGCCATGTTCTGCTTTCCATTCTTTCAACGTTTTGTGATTGCCGCCTTTGGTTTCGACGACTTCGCCGGTTTTAGGATTCCTGTAAACCTTCACCTGGCGTGGCTTACGGGTGCCAGCTTTAGAATCGACGGCAGGAGCACGACGGCTCGCTTGCGGATCTAGTAGGTTGATCACGTTCGGCAGGCTGTAGCCGTACTCGGCCAGCAGTGCACGAAGTTTGGTCTCGAACTCGATTTCTTTCTTGAGGCCAACATCACCTTTCAGGGCTTCGAGAGCTTGGAGCTGTTCAGCCAAGTGCTTTTCGAGCTGACGAAATTCTGCGAGCTTTGACATGTTAATTCTCTATGTAGTTAGTCACCTAACAATACACCAAAAACCACAATTTGAATCTAGGGTCTGGGAACCCAGCGCATGCGAGGCAAGGTTCGTGGCCCTGATTTATTCGTCCACCGCCGAGAGCGGCGTATTGAGGTCAACATCAATCTGATCGACTCGCGAATGATGCGAGCGTCAAGACGCGTATCCAGAGGAAGCATTCGCTCCAGATTCGCATTCATGTCAACCGCAAGTAATTCGAGAGTTCGGGATACGGATGGATGAGCTTTCATCGTTTCATTCTGAGCTGAACAACCGTTTGCATTCGACTTAACCAGCACATGCCAAAGTGATGACCGCCAGAGAACGACCCGTAGGAGACGTTCGTCGATTGAACCACGGCATCGATGGCGGGGCCGTTGAACGTCAAAGACCTGAAACTTGGGTCGAGAGCTACCCGCTATGATAGATAGCTCTAGACCAGGGAGGCATTTGTATCGGAAGCCGCTAGCAAACATTCACGCTACGCCTGGTAGCAGAATTCGCGCTATGGGCTATTGTTCGTGCCAGCATATTGGAATCACGATCTGAAGTGCAGGTTGATTTCGAGCCAATAAGGATGGGCTGCGGTGTTTTCAAAAGCTGATGGCTCGGTACAACCGCTGCTTAATCATCTCTTGGGCGAGCAGCTACAAACGGAAGGTTTACTACATGTCTAGATGTACAGCACCGGTACATGGTCATCGTTCGGCAAGCGCAAGGGCAGCGTGTCCCGCATGTAGCAGCCGATATAGCGGGTACGGATCGCGATCGTATTCATCCTCGTCCTACGCACCATCCTATTCGTCCCCGTCTCATGGCGGGGGTGGTCGCAGTAGCGGCGGTTCATCCAGCAGCGCAAAGCCGCGCTGGTCGAAGCCCGGATCCTCTGTGGCTTACACCTCCGCCGAGGTAAGAACGCTCACGCCGGTACGCGAAAATGTCGAGAGGCGTGCGACAGTACCTGATCTACGTGACGTCTTTCTTTGTCATGCCTGGGACGACCGGAAAGGATCCGCGAAGGAGTTGCATGATGTACTCGAGTCGCTCGGTGTTTCCGTTTGGTTCAGCGAGAAAGATGTCCTTCTAGGCTCTTCCTTACTCCGTGAAATTGATAAGGGATTGGCGAAGTCTCGAGTAGGTATTGTGCTGGTGACCCCTGCTTTGCTGCGTCGCCTAGCAGCTGAAGGCATCGCTGACAAAGAGCTTTCCGCGCTCCTCGCAAGGGATCTGCTGGTTCCCATCATTCACGACACCACATACGAATCGCTGCGAGAAGTCAGCCCTCTACTCGGTTCGAGAAGCGGCCTGAGCACTGCTGAAGATACGTTTGCAGATATCGCGGCCAAGCTTGCCGAGTTGGTCGCCCCGTAGCTTCACTTTCTATGCGTACGGTTTTACTTACAGACCTGTTATCAATCGAAGGAGTTGAACACATGAGTATTAAACCCGGCCCCAAACCGATCGCTGAATCCACCGGCAAAAAGGACCAACGCCGTCGTGTTACTGAAGAAAACAAACCCAAACATCCCGATCTGGAAGTACATAAACACAAAAAAGGTGACTGACCTTAAAAGCGTTGCCAGAGGGGGGATTCACGTAGGTTCGGCCCCTTCTGGCCGTATTCCGCCTATCGCGTCCGACTGAAAACGGCCTATTCTGTTGAAAAAGTCGGTCTGCCCAAACTGCCTGCTCATTGGCGGGTGAAAACGTCTTTTTTGCACGCTGCCACGTGAAATCCGAGTCCGGAAGCCTCTGCCAAAAGTAAAGATTTCAATCTCGGACGCGTGTTTTTCTGTTGCGCATACCATGGCCGACTGTTTTCAACAGAATCGGCCATAAGCAGTCAATCCCGAAGGACGGCTTTCGACTGTGGATTCAACCGGTCGCGACAAGGTGCTTTCGGCCAGAGTCGGCCAGTCTGCTTGATATATCGATATGTCCCATTTTCCACCTTATCTCGATGGCCAAGCAGGGCGAGCTACGACATTGATCTGCGATAGCTGACGTCGATCTCGAAGCGATTTCTGAAAAAAATTGAGAAAAGCAGTAAATAAAACCGAGGAACGTGCCGAATAGTGAAGTAGGTGACTGAAAATCGGTCGCCGCACCCACTGATAAGGCTCTTGAATGAAGAAGCTGTACAAGCTGTTCCGCACCACTGCCAACATTGCTGGCGCCATCATCTGTTTGGTGCGCAACTACTGCGCGGATAACCCATGGGTCATATCTGGCCTGAAGAAGCTCATGGTTGTCTCCAGCATCATCATCACGATCCTGTCGGCGATGCTTTGGCACATCTCTGCAGCATGGCAAGAAGACGTGGCCCAGATCCAAAACCTCGATCAGACGAAAGTTATTGCGATCACCACCACGGCCGCCATGTTGAACACAAAAGCGGCGATGCTTGGGGTGATCGCTGCCCTCATGAACGCCCTGTACTTTTGGATCGGGACGCTGAGCAGCTCCTCAGAGTAAAGGACGTTCTCTTCAAGTCACATCGTCAGCGATAAATCGTTCCCGATGTCCTACACGTATTGGATGGCTATTCCTGGCCGATTCTGTTGAAAAAGTCGGCCATGGTTTCCACGGTAGAAAAGTACGCGCTTGAGACTGAAATCTTTACATTGAGCAGAGTATTCCGGGCCCAGATTTCGCGTAGCAGCGCGCAAAAAAAGGCGTTTTCAGCGGTCAGTATGCGGCAGTGTGGAAGAAGCGACTTTTTCAACAGAATCGGCCGCTATCTGTCGGTCGTCGCTGCGGTGCCTGTTGGTCAAGTCGAATGCAAACAGCTGGTCAGTGGACAGGCAAATGGGGGGGGGGGCGAGTGAAATGTAATCTCCCACTCCCCCCCGATTACATCGGGACGCTAGTGAAGGGTGGCTAGCAGTGCTATAGATGATGCCTATGCCTGCCGCAGTCGCATGATGGCGTCTGTGATGCCTTGAGCATTTTTGTCCAGCGTGTCCATGGCCGCCATTGCGTTAGTGGCAACACTCCCCACTCCATTCTCGGCGAGCCACTTGGTCACCTCTTCAATGGCCGCACCTATGGCGTGCTGGTTGTGCAGGAGCAGCGTGAGAGCATCTGCTGCGGCTATATTCGTTTCAGAGTTATCTGGCATGGGTGTCGTCGTTGAGTAACCGGAGCAGGAAGACTAGCTGAACTCGCCGTTGGCTGGAGCCACTTTTCCAGACCCGATGACACCAGGGTTATTGCATGGGCATGATCACCCAGTTGCATTCGACCTAACCAGCCTCTTGCCCCGGATTCGACCCGCCCGGCTTAGCAAACATAACCCGCAGTGAACGGCAGGTAGACGTGCTCAGCAGTCAGCATCACGCTTCAACTTGCGAAGACACTGCGAGCATAATGAACCGTCCCCGCCACGACAAAAAGTGTGAGTAACATCATGACCGAAGCCCAACGCTGGACAGTGAAATGCCAAGATCCTCTGGATGGCAGTGGCGACGTCATCATTGAGTTACCGACTGAGCTACTCGCCAGTGTTGGACTGAGCCTCGGTGACGTGCTGACGCTTGAAGTGATCGACGATGCGATAGTTCTGACGCCGAAGTTGAGCGACTTAGCGACACCCTGAGTGGAGCCCGTGCGCTTCACCTAATCTTCAAACGGGCCTAAGCGAGCGGCACTTCTCAGCGACGGCGATTAAGCATGCGTTGCCGGGGGGGACATGGCCAAAACACCTTGAAGTGAGCGACTCAACAGGTATGAGAAAGCAAGATTCTCAAACCTCATGGCGTTTTTGGTGCGCGGCGGCTCGATCGATGGTACGCCGAGGAGGCGAGGGAGGATTCACGAACAGACCGGGTTGATCCCGGCGATTGCAGCCCTGTGCAATCTGGTTTTCGGTGTAGGCTTGGGGCGATTGACGGTGGGGACCTTGGTTGGCAGTCATCAGGCTTCGCGCGGCTGTAGGGGGACATCATGACGATGCCGAGCGAGCACACGCCCGCGCTCATTCAGACGCGAGAGCTGCTGGTCGAGCTTGCGCAAGGCCCCGCGCTGTCAGAATCCATTCGACGTCAGGCCCGCCAGCTGTTGAGGCATTATCCCAATGCAAACGAGATGCGGGAAGGGCAGTTCGAAGAGCGAAGGGTCGACCGACTGATCGAGCCCTGTCTGAGCTAGAGTATCGATTAACCGCATTGACTAACCATGAACGGCCAAAAGCCGCTGATCCTGAGCCATTGATAGGTATAGGGTAAAGGGCGCCGTCTCCTTACCGCGACACTCAGTCGTCAGGTCAGCTCCCTGAGGCAATGACTGAGCACAACGATGGCAGCGTGAGCCTGGACCAAAGGAGCATGTTGCTAAAGCGAATGGCTGAGGAATTGAAACGATTGCCGTCACTATAGGGAGCACGAGTGGCGACTCCCCGCGCTTTTTTTGGGAGGGCTTCAGTGCCGGAGCGGTTAAGCTCACCGCCCTGCACATTCTATTTATTCGTTATCCTGAGTCTTAAATCGAACATCTTCACCAAGTCCATATTGCTCAACCCAATCCAGAACATGACCTCTAAGCAGCGGCATGTAGCGATTGGCCCCGAGCGCCTCATCACCATACGGCTCATGTTGATCCGATATTGTCAGCGAAGTAAAAAGCTCTTGCACTGCTCTAGCCACCACGTGTTCTGCGACACTTGTAGATTGGAATTTAACGTTTTGCCCTTCGAAGTATCTCCTACTAAATAGCATTCAAAGTTAGGAGTGCTTACACGGCGCCGCACCGTTAATTCGGCCAGCATTAAATTGGATGGGGGGCTTTTGGTGTGAGTCTGATTCAGTTGGATTTTGTAATTTCTTAAAGCGCATCGTTATTAGAAAGGTGGTTCAATTGCCGGTCGGCCGCCATCAAAAACTGACTCTGTTAGTGGTTGCGGCCTTGCTCGAAGTTTGATTCTAAATACGGAAAGTGATGCGCTTTGATGTGCTTATTTGTTCATGGTATTCATGTGCTGTTAATTCTATTTATAGTAGCAGTGTAACCCAGGTAAAAGTATCTTCAGCATGGTTCAGCATGGCCTCTCTAGCGGCGTTCCCATTACCTTGCGCTATGGCTTTGATTATTGGGTCGTGGCTGAAACTAGTTAGATGTTTACTTCCTCGGGGTTTTTCTATGGCGAGAATTACTTCGGTAAGTATTCGCTGAATCTCTATTTCACCACGTAGTAGATTCTCTGATTTAGAAGTCTCTGCTATTAGGCTATGGAGCCTTGCATCGGCAAAACGCACATCAGGAAATTTCGGCAGCAATTGGTCAAAGTTGTCGCCTGCGGTTTGTATAGCTACACGGTCTTCGGCAGAAGCTCGACTTGCGGTAAGAAAGCATGCCTCCCCCGAAATGGCTCGTCGCCAATCTGTCAGGTCTCGTAGCTCTACTTTGGTGAGAGGCGACTGGCGCGCTGCTTCGGCAATGCGTTCCCCTACGTCATTGGTAACGAAAGTGCCACCATTACGGCCTCTAACGGTTGCGAGCAGCCCCATATCTTTAAGTGCATTGAGAGCCACACGTACCGTCATTAGGGCAATGCCAAATCCTCGCGCTAGGTCGATCTCAGGAGGGAGTTGATCCCCTGGGCGAAGCTCGCCCGTGAAGATTGCTTCCCGTAAGCGCAGCGCCACGAGGTCTGGAGCAGATCGAACTGATCCAGGAAGAGGGGATAGAAATTTCATTTGACCTCTAGACTATAGATGTTAATCTCGTGATGCTTTCGCGGCCTGGTGCGGCCGTATTTTCAGCTAGTTGACGAGGAAATCATGCCTGAAATGGCCAGTTCGACCAATAGAAACCTCTCAGTAGCCTCGGCAAAAATTCTTGTCGTTGGATCGTTGACCCCTCCAGATGCAGGCGAATGGCTCAAAAAAACGCTGCACGAGCTTTCGGATGGAGTCTTCTCATCGATCCATCGAGGTGGAGCTGAGTATATTTTTGTGGATGCTTCTGCTGCGAATCCGCCACCAGAAGAGCTGCTCCGTCAAGCCGACGGGCTGTTGATTCTAGGAGGTGGGGACGCAGACCCAGCGTGCTACGGTCAAGTCCCAATTGTCGAAACGATGTATGCGATCAACCCAAAAGCAGACCAGTTTGAGCTCGACCTCATTCGACAAGGAAGTACCGACAATCTGCCAATCCTTGGGATCTGCAGAGGCATGCAGCTGATCAATATCGCGTTTGGTGGGGAGCTAATTCAAGATATTGGCGCAGGGCTCCATAGTGGTACGGTTGATAACTCGGTTATGGTTTCTCACCCCGTCACGCTTACGTTAGGTTCGCGGCTGCAGTCAATATACTCGGATTGTGAGATCACGATCCGTTCCGGCCATCACCAGGCCGTTTCGCGGGTAGGTGAAGGGCTAACAGTCACTGCTCGAGCAGCCGACGGCGTCGTAGAAGCTATCGAAGCAAACAAAAAAAATTGGATTGTTGGGGTGCAATGGCATCCAGAGGATCCAATGGCCTCACAAAATGATCTCGATTTACTTATGGGCGCGTTCTTGAACGCAGTTCTTCAGAAAAATACACCTCAATCTACGCTAACAAAAAATAAGGCGTGTACCGCTTAAAGGTTTTTAGTGGAAGGCTCTGGTAGTTTCAATGAGTTACCTATCATTGGATATCCAATGTTTTTTTGTTGTAAGCAAGGCTGGATGGTTCTGCAGTTTGGTAGTTTTCCAAGGAGCTTGATCTTGTGCAGGGGGAGACTTGTCTCAGGGGCTGGAGGTTTGGTACCTAAGATTTACGCTCTCTGTAACTGGCATTTTGGCTGAGTATTGAGCTCAGGAAGACGCTCTCAGTTTCGTTACGCATAAGGCGATTGTAGGAGTAAAGCCCTATATCCCTTTTGATAGTTGAATGCCAGTGGCTATGTGGTTTTAACAACGGCGCATATGGGTTTCCAGTTTGGTTTCGCATTTGTGCCTACGGCATTTTATTGTCTGGTAAAATAATAAGAGGTTATTATGGCTTGTGTTCTCGATGAATCAACGCAAGAGCCTGGTGTTGGTAATGAATTAAAACGTCGGCTTGAAAATCGCCACGTTCAACTGATATCTATTAGCGGAGCGATCGGTACTGGGTTGTTCATGGGGGCAGGAAAGGTTATTGCACTTTCTGGAACCTCTATCATTCTTGTTTATGCGATCATCGGTTTTTTTGTGTTCTGTGTCATGCGAGCGATGGGTGAGATGCTACTTTCCGATCTTCGCTTTAAGTCATTCGCAGATATTGTCGCGACGTACCTTGGAGCAGAAGTCGGCTTCGTGCTTGGTTGGTCTTATTGGCTAAGCTGGTGCGTGGCGGCAATTGCAGATATGGTCATGGTTGCTGGTTTTTTTCAATATTGGTATCCAGATGCCCCTACTTGGGCACCAGCAATTTTGACACTGTTCACGCTCGTCGGCTTGAATATGCTTGCAGTGAAGGTGTTTGGCGAGGTTGAGTTCTGGTTTGGTCTGATAAAGGTTGTTGCGATCGTTCTGTTAATTGTTACAGGGTTTGTATTGATTGCGATTTCTTATACTTCACCAAACGGCGTCACCGCTTCAATGTCTCATCTCATTGAACGAGGCAGCATGCTTCCTCATGGCATTAGTGGGTTCTTCGCTGGTTTTCAAATCGCCATATTCTCTTTCGCCGGAACCGAGCTAATCGGAACGACTGCGGCTGAGGCCAAGAGCCCAGAACGCACATTGAAAAAAGCAATAAATACAATTCCAGTTCGGATTGTTCTGTTTTATGTCCTTTCCCTGGCCTGTATCATCAGCGTGGTTTCGTGGGGGATGATACCGGCGAATAAAAGTCCATTTGTTGAGCTGTTTCTTCTCGCAGGGTTTCCTGCTGCTGCCGGGATGATCAACTTCGTTGTCATCACGTCAGCTGCTTCGTCAGCAAACAGTGGTATCTACTCTGGAGCGCGGATGCTTTTTGGCTTGTCCAAAAAAATGAATGCTCCTGTTTCACTTGGGCACGCAACAAAACAAGGAACGCCTGCTAACGCTATCATGTTTACCGGTGTCACTATCCTTGGTGGGCTGGCACTTCTTTTTGTCATTCCAGAAGTAATGACTATTTTTACTCTGGTCTCAACGGTGTCTGCAATCATCGTTCTTTTCACTTGGTCGATGATTACACTTTCCTACGTGGTATACAGGAAGAAAAATCCCGAATTGCACGAGAAATCTGAGTTCAAGTTCCGAGGGGGCATTCCTCTGGCGATTATCACTCAAGCGTTTCTCATGTTTGTACTCGGATTGCTTGCGCTGGAAGCAGACACTAGGGAGGCTTTATTTGCGATGCCGTTCTGGTTTATGTTTTTAGTTGTTGCCTATCTTTGGAAGTTTAAAGAAAAGTCGCGCAAAGCCATACCCAACTCATGTGCCTGAAGAGCGCGCGTCTAGTCAAGGGCATGTTTGCAAACAGATCAAATTTTAATCTGGCTAGATCACCATTAGAGAGGGGTAGATCTTGTTAGCTTGTGATAAGTGCAATATGTCTCAGAGCACTTCTCGTATCGAGAACGAAAAATGTTGATGCCGCGTCGGCCCATAACGACTAGCCAGCTATCTTGGCGTCGAGAATATCAAAAGGCCGGCGCATTCAATTAGAAATTGTACAAACGCGATCACGCGCTTACGGAAATCGAGGTGGATAAATGGCCAAGGCTGCAGATGTCGTCGTGCAATGCCTGGAAAACGAGGGTGTTGAATACGTGTTTGGCATTCCGGGAGAGGAAAATCTAGATCTTCTGGAGTCGTTGCGTCGTTCCAACATCAAACTGATCCTGACTCGTCACGAACAGTCGGCTGGTTTCATGGCTGCCACCTACGGTCGTCTGACTGGGAAGACGGGTGTCAGCCTATCGACCCTTGGGCCAGGGGCAACCAACCTGGTCACAGCAGGTGCCTATGCCTTCTTGGGGGGCATGCCGATGTTGATGATTACCGGCCAGAAGCCCATAAAGAAGTCTAAGCAGGGGCGCTTCCAGATCCTTGATGTAGTCGGCATGATGCAACCTTTGACCAAGTACACTCATCAGCTTGCGTCCGCCGACAATATTCCCTCACGTGTACGTGAAGCCTTTCGTCTGGCTGAGGAAGAGAAACCTGGTGCTGTGCATCTGGAACTTCCGGAAGACATCGCTGCCGAGCAAACCGATACCACGCCAATTATTCCGAGCCTCCACCGTCGTCCGCTGGCGGAGCATAAAGCGATTGAAGCTGCGGTTGAAAAGCTCCAGGCTGCTCGTAATCCGATTCTGGTGATCGGTGCTGGTGCTAATCGTAAGATGACCGCCAAGGTGCTTAAGCAGCTTATCGACAAGACTGGTATTCCATTCGTAACCACCCAAATGGGCAAAGGCGTGGTCGATGAGCGTCACCCGCGGTTCCTCGGTAACGCTGCGCTTTCGTCCGGTGACTTCGTCCACCGTGCTGTTGAGGCAGCGGACCTGATCGTCAATGTCGGCCATGACGTTATCGAGAAACCGCCGTTTTTTATGGTGCGTGGCGGAACTGAGGTGATTCACATCAACTTCCGCTCGGCCGAAGTTGATCCGGTGTATTTTCCTCAGATCGAAGTGGTGGGCGATATCGCCAATGCGGTCTGGCAGATCGAGGAGGCTCTACAGCCTCAGTCGCACTGGGATTTCAGTCGGCTGCTGGCGATCCGTGAAGCCAACGAGGCTCAGGTGATCGAGGGCGAGAACGACAACCGCTTTCCGATCTATCCACAACGCTTTGTCGCCGACGTGCGTCGTGCCCTGCCGTCCGAGGGCATCGTGGCTTTGGACAATGGTATCTACAAGATATGGTTTGCGCGTAACTACAAGGCCCATAGACCGAACACGGTGTTACTGGACAACGCTTTGGCGACCATGGGCGCGGGTTTACCTTCGGCGATGGCTGCGCACTTGGTCTACCCAGACCGGCCGGTTGTTGCAGTGTGCGGTGACGGTGGCTTCATGATGAACAGCCAGGAACTGGAAACCGCCGTGCGCCTGAAGATGAATCTCACGGTCATCATTCTCCGCGACGATGGGTACGGCATGATCCGCTGGAAACAGTCGAACATGGGCTTTACCGATTTCGGCTTGGACTATGGCAATCCTGACTTCGTAATGTACGCACGGAGCTACGGTGCCAAGGGGTACCGAGTGGAAAGTGCCGAAGATTTCCTGCCACTTCTAGAACGCTGCATCAGCGAGCCAGGCGTGCATGTAATCGATTGCCCCGTAGATTATTCGGAGAACGATTTCATACTGAACAGCGAGCTCAAGAGGAGAAGCACGCTGGTTTGATACATCGAGTTGCGCCTTGTCATAGATGTGGCACTTATCCACTGCCACATCTGTTCTAGCTCATTAACAGCGACTCCGAAATATCGTGGCTCAACCGCACGCAGACGCTAAGTGCAGCCATCGACCGACCGCATCAGAATTTGAACGTGTATCGAAAAATCAGACGATTTTCATTGGCGCTATCGGCGTAAGTGGAGCGATTCGTGGAGTTGCGCCACTGGGCTGACACGTTCTTAAACAGACCGCTTTGTATGGTGTAAGTGATGTCGGTAACGCGCTCCCACTCTTTACCATCTTGCCCTTGAGATCGCAGATTAGCAGCCTGGGTCGATCTCAAAAGTGTAGGATCGACCTCATCACCTTTAACATATTTCAGCCCCACAATGAGCCCCGGCAAACCGGTGGCTGCGAAATCGAAATCATAGCGAGCTATCCAGACACGCTCGTTGGGTGCTGTAAAAGTACTGACCAACGACTCGCCAAATAGATAGGTATCAGCACCATTAACCATGGCGAACGATGTTTCACCCCAGGCTTTCTGGAAGCCAACACCGAACGTATGGCCGCTCTGACGATAGGAGAGCAGTGTGCTGAGTGTGCGGTTGTCCACTTCGCCCAAGCTCTCATCCCCGGTTTCGCTGGCTGAAAAATATCGAAGGTCGGAGATCACCGAGCCGACGCCCAGCACACGTTCGAACTTCAAACCGAAAAAATTCGAGCGGTAGAGGTCTTCCAGCTCGGCCACATGGTAGCTGAGCGAAAGTTGTGGCATCACTTTGTAGTCAAAGGCCAGATAGGTGTAGTGATCGGCCTTGACTGGTTTGTACCCAAAAGCAGTCAGTGACTCAAAGTCCGTCGAATTTCGCTGCTTCACGGCGTTAACTCGCAAGGCGCTGAAGCTTAGAGACTCCAAGTCTTTTGATACCAGCATACCGCCGCGAAATACTTGCGGGAGCAGGCGGCTGTTATTGCTGGATAGCAGCGGGAGTACCGGGTTGAGGCCACCAATGCGTAGTTCACTGCGGCGTAGGCGTGCTTTGGCGGTTGGAATAAATTTGCTGTACTCGTCATCTACATTGCGCTGTGAATCAAAGGCCAGTAGACCCGAGCCAGTTCGGTCTGGGCTGGAGTCCAGTTTTACCCCCAGAAGACCGAGCGCGTCGACGCCAAACCCAAGCGCGCCCTCAGTGAAGCCAGACTGTACGTTCAAGATAAAGCCCTGAGCCCACTCATCACGTTTGGATTGGCTGGCTTCGTCGTTGCGAAAGTCACGGTTGTAGTAGAAGTTACGCGATTCAAGGCTAGCTTGCGTATCCCCGATAAAGTCTGCAAAGGCGTTGGGAGCCGCGCAAGTGAACAGGATTGTCGAGACCGACGCCATACATGTTTTTGCCATCTCTAATGCACCATTTGTTGTTGTTTTTGGTGTTGCAGCGCGCGCAACTCCCTGAGGGAGTAACGCGACCGCGCTCCGCATGTTGATAGATTTGTGCAATGTGAAATCTTGTCACGGGTTATCAGCCGCTTGAAGCCAGACTTATGATCGCTTCACGACTTCCCGCTTGTTGGCGAAGAATAAACTTCTGGATTTTTCCGGTGGCCGTTTTTGGAAGTTCCATAAAGATCACCCGACTTGGGCACTTGTAGCGGGCCAGGCGTGCCTGGCAATAAGCGATGAGTTCGGCTTCCGTCGGGGAGATGGCTCCGCTTTTCAGTTCGATAAAAGCGCAGGGCACTTCGCCCCATTTATCGTCTGGCTGAGCGACCACGGCGGCATGAAGTACCGCCGTATGACTATGGAGGATGTCTTCGATTTCTACCGAAGATATGTTTTCACCACCAGAAATGATGATGTCTTTGCAGCGGTCGGTGATCTGCATGTAGCCATCTGCATGAACCACCGCAACGTCACCAGTATGAAACCAGCCGCCCTCGAATGCCTGTTGCGTGGCTGTCGGGTTTTTCAGGTACCCCATCATCACGGTATTGCCTCGCAGCAGCAGTTCACCGGTGGTCTGGCCATCATGGGGGACGGGTTGTAGCGATTGCGCATCAGCGACCATCAAGCCTTCGAATGCTGCAGCGCGTGCACCTTGTCGAACACGCATTTTCGCTTTCTCTCGGTCGGGGAGGGCATCCCATTCGTCCTGCCAGACGCAGCTAATGGGCGTGCCCGCTACTTCAGTAATGCCATACACATGGTCAACCTGGAACCCCATGGATACCACCGCGTCCAGTACAGTTGCAGGTGGCGGGGAACCTGCCGTCAATACGCGAACCGGGTGGGGTAGGGCGCGGGTATTGGATGCATTGGCGATCATGGCCATCACGGTGGGGGCCGCGCAGAAATGATCAACCTGGTGCTGGGCAATCGCATCGAATACCGATTCTGCCGATACCTTGCGCAGGCACACATGGGTACCAGCCGCAGCGGTGATCGCCCATGTGAAGCACCAGCCATTGGCGTGGAACATAGGCAGCGTCCACAGATATCTGGGCGCCTGAGGGAGCGACCAGTTGGTCATCTGCAACAGGCTCATCAAGTAGGTGCCACGGTGACTGACCACCACACCTTTCGGGTCTCCTGTGGTACCCGATGTGTAGTTGAGGGCAATCGGTTGCCACTCAGTGCTCGGCCATATCCCTTCGAATTCCGTGTCGCCCTCGGCGAGCAGTGCTTCGTAGTCGAGTACCTGCGAGTTGGCACACACAGCGGCGAGATGGTCGCGAACGTTGATCAATTCTGGGCGGCACTCGAGTCGCTCAAGTGCCGCAGTGGCGACCGCCATGTATTCGCAGTCGACCAGCAGCAACTTACATTCGCTGTGATGCAAAATAAACGCGATGCCGTCGGCGTCCAAGCGATGGTTAATCGTGTTGAGGATGGCGCCCGATAACGGAATGCCGAAATGTGCTTCGACCATTGCCGGCGTGTTGGGCGATAGGATCGAAACGGTATCACCTGGGTGGATGCCTCTTCCCACCAGCGCCGAAGCGAGCTGGTAGCAGCGGTCGCGAGTTTGCGCCCAAGTCCGCTGTAGCTCCCCATGGAGGATGGCGATACGTTCAGGGTGAACCAAGGCGGCTCTATCCAAAAAGCCGAGGGGCGTCAGCGGGACATGGTTTGCCGGGCTCTGATCGAGTCCGCGTGTGTAGGTCATGGACAGGTCTCCTTATTATTATGATGAAAAACGGCGAATGCGCTGACCGGCTCCCGGGCCGTGACCAGCGTATTTTCAATGGACGCGGGATCGGCGTAGCCAAGGCTCATGCCACACACCAGCATTTGTTCGGCCGGAATGCTCAGCACCTCTGAGATGACTTTGTGATATTTGAGAAAGGCGGCCTGCGGGCAGGTGTGCAAGCCTCTACCGCGGGCGGCCACCATCACGCTTTGCAGGAACATGCCGTAATCCAGCAGGCTGCCCTGCTCAAGTACTTTGTCGAGGGTAAACAGCAGACCTACCGGGGCATCGAAAAACCGATAGTTGCGTCCGTGCTGCTGGTGCATGCGTTGCTTGTCGCCCTTGGCAATCCCCAGCAGCCCGTAGAGATCCCAACCCACTTTGCGCCTGCGATCAACGTAGGGCGTGACCCACTCGCGGGGGTAGTATTCGTAAGGGTCTTGCATATTGCTATTGAGCTGCGGATCGTTGTCGATGGCGGCGATCGCCATCGACAAACGTTCCTTCACTTCGCCGGTGACGACGTGAACGCGCCACGGTTGCATGTTGACGCCCGAGGCGCTGAAACGAGCGACATCCAGAATCGCTTCGATTTCTTCACGCGATACGGCAGTCGGCAGGAAGGCCCTGACACTGCGGCGTGAGGCGATTGCCCAGTCGACGGTGCGCTTCAGTTCTTGCGCTGACAGCGGCGGTAGTGACAAGCGATTCAAGGTACACATCCTTCAGCTGATATTGAGTCAGATGGACAAGGAGATCTGCACTGCAGACACTCGGTCAGCGGGACAACGCTGGCGCTTTGCTGACCTGGGTGGAGTCCGCCCGTGCCTGGTTTACAAATGTGACCGCCAAGGCACCCATGAGGCCCGCGAGTGCGATCACCATGAAGTTCTGTTCGAGTGGCAAGGCCAGCGAGACGAGCCAGCCAATAAGTACCGGAGCGATAATTGCGCCGATGCGGCCGACTCCAGACGCAAAGCCCACACCTGTCGAACGGATTGAGGTTGGGTAAAAGTCGCCGGCATAGGCATAGGCAATCAATTGAGTGCCGAGGGTGGAGGCGCCGACAATGAAGACGACCACGAACAACAACTCAGTCGAGCGTGTAAAGCCCATCGCTGTCAGCGCCACCGCACCTATCACGTAGAATGAAACCAGGACATATTTGATGTTGAACTTGTCGCTGAGCCATCCGCCTCCGATCGCACCGACAATCGCACCTACGTTAAAAACGATGACGAAGTTGAGTGCAGAACCCAGGCTATGGCCTGACATTGCCATCAGTTTGGTCAACCACGAATTGAGCGCGTAGACCATGAACAGGCCGGTCATGAAGGCCGCCCAGATCATCACAGTACTGAAGCCACGGCCTTCGCTGAACAGCCCTTTTATAGGGGTGCCGAGCGAGGCGTCGTTCTCGGCGGGATTCCCGGCCAGCACCGTCTGGCCGTCCATTGGATAAGAGGGGCTGATCCTTTTGATGAGGGTGGACAGTTCCTGCTGGCGTCCTTGTTTGAGCAAGAACGCCATGGACTCCGGCATGGTTTTCAAGATCAGCGGGATCAACAGCACAGGGAGGCCGGCGACGTAAAAGACCGACTGCCAACCGTGACTTTCAATCAGTTGCTTGCCGGTGACTGCGACCAGAATGCCGCCCACGGAGTAGCCCGCAAACACTAAGGTCACAAGCCGGGTACGAAGCTTCGCCGGCGAAAACTCACCCATTTGTGCGGTCACGATCGGTAGGACGCCGCCGATTCCCAGCCCAGCGATGAAGCGGGCGATGCTGAAGCTGATCGGGTCGCTGGTGAGCCCCGCCGCCGCGGTGAACAGGCTAAACAAGGCGACGCAGATGGCGATCATTTTGGGGCGCCCGATACGGTCGGCTAACGTCCCCAGAAAAATCGCGCCTAGCATGGTTCCCAACAGGGCCGAACCGGCCATGATTCCTGCGCTGGTGGGGTCAATACCCATGTCTTGCATGATGGCGGGCAATGCTGCCCCTACAACGGCAAGGTCGTAGCCATCGATGACCAATATCAGCACGCACCAGAAAAGAATCAGCCGATGAAAGCTGTTGAATTTTGACTCGCCTGCGAGCGTATAGACGTTCACTGGTTGCATATCGTGTCTCCTTCTATTTTATTTTTGTTTGTGAAGTGCACTTGCTTGCGTACGTCAAGACTGGCGCCGAAACGTCAGCGTGATGTCGTCTACCTCTTACCGTTTATTTAGCGGAGGACAGCTGCTTGTTGGCGATTCTAGGCAGGCAATTTGGGGCAGCCCATGCCTGGCGGCACCAACTTATGTGAGCTATTTGGGCATGTTTTAAGACTGCGCGCGGTTACTAGGAAAACGGGTTCCTGGCCAGCGCCTATGGAGCGGGGGAAGGGGAGCTTTGCGTCGTTCTGGTAGTGCAGCATTACTTGTCTGGATGGTTGCGCCGATAGGCACCTGGGTTGACTCCCGTCCATTTTTTGAACGCGCGGTGAAAAGCGCTGGTTTCCTGAAAGCCGGTTTCTGCCGCGACTTCGGTAACTGTTAGATCACCGCGCGAAAGCAGGTCAATGGCCAAATCACGACGTAAATCATCTTTGAGGTTTTGGTAATGTGTACCTTCTGCCTGCAGCCGGCGCTGCAAGGTCGAGTTGGACATGCATAGCAAAAGTGCCAGCTCGTCTCTTTCTGGCCACTGATCAGGGCTCAACCCTCGCAAACGTCGTCTTATCTGCGCACTGATACTGTCGTCATTGCGGTATTTGACCAAAAGACTCGCTGGGGACTCTTTCAAAAATACGCTGAGACTGGCAGGCGTCTGTGCAATTGTCATGTCCAGGAATTTTTTGTCGAAACGGGCTTCAGTCATGGGTGCGTCATATTGAATGTCTTCACAAAAACGCATTCGATAGTCGCTTTCATCGACAGGCTTAGGGGGGCGGAAACTGAGCGCACGTAATGGGATGCGTTGGTTTACCAGCCAGCATGACAGGCCATGTACTAGGATAAACCAGGTGCCGTAAGCAAAGAGTCGTCGCAAGACTCCCTGATCCCGCAGGACGATATACGCCTGATCTTCCTTGACGTGTAGTTCGCCATGAGTGTCATCGAGTACCAACCGCAAGAACGAGAGCATCCGAGGTAAAGCCTGACCCAAGGTTGAGCAATCGAGAAGTGCGTGACACATCAGTTTGAAGCTGCCTCGACGCATCGGATGACTATCGATGCCGAAAAACTCGTCATCCAGCAAATCTGCCAGCTCTACCCACAACCGAGCAAATGAAGCGGCCGAAACTCTAGCTCTTGGGGCATCAAGCAATTGAGGGTCGATGTCTGCAATCGCTAACACAGGTGCCAGATCTATGTCTCGTTGCCTGGCGCTGTGAAGGGCCTCATGCACCAGTGCGATTGATGTGGTTCCTTTGTCTAGGATGTTCGCCATGAGCTCTCCGGGGATGTGTGGCCGTACGCAATCTGTGGTTGGTGCCGAAAATATTATTTGAATGATCGATTGTGCATTGTCCTTTGATATTGCTGTCTCGGGTTAACAGGATAGTCTGGCAAGGGTGTTTGAATACGCTAGTAAAAACCAGGGGAGATTAGGTGGGCTGCAGCCAGCTGGGGTGGCGATATCGGGTAGTCAGTCATCTTGCAACCCGGCGTTCGAAGACTGGCCAGCCCTACTGTATATTTCGAAGATCACTTTGCGCGAGGGGCTTGCCTAAGCGGATCTAAGGTATCAGGTACTCAAAAATGAATTACGCTTCAGAAGCGCCGAGCTAAAGTGTGCGCGTGAAGTGACATTCGCGATGGGTTTCGCGGGTAAGGGGCTTGCGTAAACGATCCGTGGTCATTCGGCCAAGAACTTACTGTGGCAAACGTCTGACGTATGGCGTGGCCTTGTATCGTGGCAAACCGATGGGCGCAGACATTAATCGGCTATTTGTTCATCCGAAGTGTACACGAAGGCAACTCGCCAAAAAGCTCTTTATAATAGGTCGAGAACATTCCCATGTGCCAGAAGCCCCAGCGTGCTGCAATGTCGCTTACCATTGATAACGTAGGGTCAGCGGTTAGCAACTCACGGCGAGCACCATTCAAGCGAAGATAACGCAGAAAAGTAACCGGGTTTATACCTAAGACCTTAATGAAGCCGTAGTGCAAAGTCCTACGACTTATACGTAATTCTTCACATATTTCCAGCACGGAGGGCGGTTCGCTCTTACGTGAAAGAATGTATTCGCGAGCTTTTTCGACGATATGTCGATGGACGAGTTGTGCATGAGTTACTTTAGGTAATTTATTGAGCGAAATGAAGCCACTGAAAAAACTGCTCATTACGTCGTCCAGTAACGTTAAACGAGTCGAGGGGCAAGCAAGTGCGTTAGGGTTTGAGTTTATGCCGTTGATAACTTTCAGGAAGGTATGGCGAAAGCTGTTGCAGATCAACTCAGGTACTTCTGAGGCTCCATTGAGTTGCAAGATGTGACCTATGCAGATCTCTTCTATTTCCTCTGCATACTGTTGGAGTGCGCTTGAGTCAATAACCGCGACACAAATGTCGGAGTTTATTGGAGTCTTAAATTTAAGTTCTGAATTAGGTTTGAGGAAGAAAATAGAGTTTTTCTCTAAGCGATCACCACACCAAAATCCTTCACCTTCAACCACTAACGGTACACCGACAGCAAAGCTGTTTTCCCAAGGGCGCCCGTGCTGATCAACCGATTTATTCATAGCCTCCCTAAATATTTGAATGGGGCCTAATGAAATTTCTGTGAGCGATCCGGAAAACTGTCCGGCGCTTATTTGTACATAGTCTTGCTGCCACTTCGACAGTGCATCAGCCTGTTGAAAGACATCGCGCGTGACTAGATGAATAATTTCTGCCGATCGAACCGAGTCTGTAAGTTTGATATTTTTTGTTTTTGGGGTGCTGCTATAGATGTTCATTTACGGCCTCACCAACCACGAGTGGCTCAGTTTCATCCCGGTCAATCCATTTTTCCCTCCGCGAGCCATCGCGGTCCTTCCAATTCCACAGAGGCGAAATTTTCCTTTGCCCGCGCCTTGGAAATCAGTATTTGGTATCGAATCCAGGCGCGCAAGCGCTGCGCTGAGGTATTGATCAGATCTTGCCGATTTCTGATAGTCGGTTGAGCGGGCTTGCCGTTCCTTGATAACGCTATTGGTCCCTGGCAGGTACAGTTATAGCCGGATCGCGTGGTATGCAGGCATTTGGCTCTATAGGTACGGTCTGATGACTGTCCTTGCGATGAAACCTGATGAGCTCGTTCCTACTAACAATAATTTGCCGCTCAACGGCATTCCGGCACGAATGAGGTGTTTATATGATCTATGCACGACCCGGAACACCCGGCTCCGTCGTTTCTTTCAAACCTCGCTACGGCAATTTCATCGGCGGCAAATTCGTCGCGCCGGTTAATGGCGAGTACTTCACCAATACCTCGCCGGTCAACGGTGAAGTGATCGCCGAATTCCCGCGCTCCAGCGCCGCGGACATCGACAAGGCCCTCGACGCCGCCCATGTCGCCGCTGATGCCTGGGGCAAGACTTCGGCCCAAGACCGCTCGCTGGTGTTATTAAAAATCGCCGACCGTATCGAGCAGAACCTGGAAATCCTCGCCGTCACCGAAACCTGGGACAACGGCAAGGCGGTGCGCGAAACCCTCAACGCCGACGTGCCACTGGCGGCCGACCATTTCCGTTACTTCGCCGGTTGCATCCGTGCCCAGGAAGGCGGCGCTGCCGAGATCAACGAGCTGACCACGGCCTATCACTTCCACGAACCCCTGGGCGTGGTCGGGCAGATCATTCCGTGGAACTTCCCGTTGCTGATGGCCGCCTGGAAACTCGCGCCAGCGCTGGCCGCCGGTAACTGCATCGTGCTCAAACCGGCCGAGCAAACCCCGCTGTCGATCATGGTCTTCGCCGAGTTGATCGCCGACTTGCTGCCGGCAGGCGTGCTGAACATCGTCCAGGGCTTCGGCCGCGAAGCCGGCGAGGCCCTGGCCACCAGCAAGCGCATCGCCAAGATCGCCTTCACCGGCTCGACCCCGGTGGGTGCGCACATCATGCATTGCGCCGCCGAGAACATCATTCCGAGCACCGTCGAACTGGGCGGCAAGTCGCCGAACATCTTCTTCGAAGACATCATGAACGCCGAGCCTGCGTTCATCGAAAAAGCCGCTGAGGGCCTGGTACTGGCGTTCTTCAACCAGGGTGAAGTGTGCACCTGTCCGTCCCGGGCATTGGTGCAGGAGTCGATCTACGAACCCTTCATGGCCGAAGTCATGAAGAAGATCGTCAAGATCAAGCGCGGTAACCCGCTGGACACCGAGACCATGGTCGGCGCACAGGCATCCGAACAGCAATACGACAAGATCCTCTCGTACCTGACCATCGCCCAGGAGGAGGGCGCCGAACTGCTCACCGGCGGCGCGGCCGAGCGCCTGGAAGGCGACCTGTCCAGCGGCTACTACATCCAGCCGACGCTGCTCAAGGGCCACAACAAAATGCGCGTGTTCCAGGAAGAGATCTTCGGGCCAGTGGTGGGCGTCACCACCTTCAAGGACGAAGCCGAAGCGCTGGCGATTGCCAACGACAGCGAGTTCGGCCTCGGTGCCGGTCTCTGGACCCGAGACATCAACCGCGCCTACCGCATGGGCCGGGCAATCAAGGCCGGGCGCGTGTGGACCAACTGCTACCACCTGTACCCGGCGCATGCGGCGTTTGGTGGCTACAAGAAGTCCGGCGTCGGCCGGGAGAACCACAAGATGATGCTCGACCATTATCAACAGACCAAAAACCTGCTGGTGAGCTACGACATCAATCCACTTGGTTTCTTCTAAGTCGGCAGAGGTGCGCTAGAGATCGCATCTGGGAAGTGCAAGTCATGAACAATAAGATCCATTCAACTCTATGCTTTAGCGTTTTCTTTCTTGCAAGCCTCGTTGCAGTGATTACAGCCACCGCGTTGGCTTTGGCTTTTGGACTCGGAGGCTTAAATGTCTACTGATAGCCAGTTGTATCAAAACTCTATAAGTGAGGGGCGTATGGAAAAAGAATCGCCAAACTATCCGTCGGACGACAAGGGGTTGAATCGGATCATTAAAGTATTGAGTGAGGTTGGTGCGAGTCTAGAGGCTTTAGATGTAGCGCTCTGTAGCGGTTTCCCCGAAATTAAAGTGGTTAGAGGATATATGGCTTCGAACTACTTTGTTGAACCTGGATAGTAACTCATCAACCTCTTGCCGTTTTTTGATACCTGTCCAAACGTACCTTAAAGTACCGTGAAAACTTAGCTGACTTTAAATGTCAGTACGTGCTACCCCATAAACAAAAAACTAGGGAGCCAACAATGCGCGATAAATGTGCATTAGCCGTAACTCTGCAACCCATTGCGCTTGCTATCTCACTGGCACTCATGCCTGTGGTTGTTCACGCTGAATCCTCCGCCGACGCTAAAGCGCTTTTGTCAAGTAAATGTGCGGCGTGTCACCTACCTGTAGAAGGCGGTCTGAACCGTATAGACCAGTCCCGTCGGACTCCTGAAGGTTGGGACATGACGATAGGTCGAATGATCGCTGCGCATGGTGTCCGTTTGGAAGCCGACGAGAGGCAGACACTCGTGAAGTATCTAGCTGATACACACGGGCTAGCTCCGGAAGAAACTCAGAAGCGTCGTTATATCCTCGAGCGGGATTTCACTCGGATCGAAGATCCGGATGACAAAAAAGTCTCCGAGACGTGCGCACGTTGCCACTCATACGCGCGGATTGCTTTGCAGCGCAGGACGCCAGAGGACTGGAAAAAGCTCGCTAACTTCCATGTCGGCCAGTACCCAACAATTGAAATCCAACAAGGCGGTCGTGATCGCGATTGGTGGCAAATCGCTTCGCAAGAAATGCCAAAAACTCTTGGCAATCTATATTCGTATCAGTCGGATGTCTGGAGCAAATGGGCTGCTGAAGCGAAATCGAGCGCTGCCGGCAAATGGCGTGTAGTGGGGCATCGTCCAGGTTGGGGTTCATACGAAGGTGTTGCGACTATCACTGGGGAGAATGATCACTACACGTTGGATATGGAAATCAACTATGCCAACGGCAAAACCGAGAAGGGCAACGGTAAGGCGATTGTCTACACAGGCTACGAGTGGCGCGCCAATATCAAGCAGGGCGAACTGCAGGTTGCTCAAGTCTTCCAGCTTTCCAAGGATGGAAAGTCCTTAAGCGGACGCTGGCATGAAGTAGGTGTGGATTCCATCGGGGGACAATTCAAGGCGGCGCGGATCGATGGAAGTGCCACTGCTCAGGTCCTTGCGGTCGAGCCAAAGGCCATCAAGGCCGGTTCGACTAAGAAAGTGACCATCTATGGTGCCGGCTTGAGTGGCAAGGTTAACCTGGGTCAGGGCCTGACCGTGACGCATGTAGTTGAAGAATCCTCTGACAAGGTTGTTGTAGAGGTTATTGCAGATGTTGGCGCGAAAGATGGCATTCGACGAGTAGATGTTGGCGATGTCACAGCTGAGCGAGGGATCGCGGTCTACAACAAGATCGACTATGTCAGCATCGAGCCGGACTCAGCTATGGCGCGTGTTGGAGACGGAGGAGGCTCGAGACCGAAAGTTCCGGTGCAATTCGAAGCTGTTGCTTACGCTGCAGGTCCAGATGGCAAAAAAGGAACTGACGATGATTTGCGGCTAGATTATGTGCCAGCGAAATGGACTGTAGCCAATCTCAATCCGGGTGCTGAGGAAATGAAAGATCTTGAGTTCGCAGGGAACTTGGGGTCAGGTGGTTTATTTATTCCAGGCGATGCAGGTCCAAATCCAAAACGTAAGTACTCCACCAATAACGCTGGCGAGCTTGAAGTTACAGCAAGCGTTGATGATGCGGGGCGCGTAGTTAAAGCATCCAAGCCGTTGATTGTGACAGTCCAGCGTTGGAATGATCCACCCGTCCGTTAACAAGTTGGAGACGCAGTGATGTCTATAACCAATATGTTTTATGTAAATCGCTACAGTTTTCACGATGTGGCAGTCGACGGGCGGCGGATGCTGTTTCATATTCCCTCTAGCGGGTTGTTTCAGCTGGATGATGTTGGAGTAGCGTTAATCGATTACCTGAAAGATCACGAAAAAGTTACGTTTGAGGATTTACGAGAAAGGTTTGGGGGAGTCATATCACCGGATCAAATTGTAGAAACCATCGGTAGCTTCCAAGAACTTTCCATTCTAGGCGATGAGCCCGCAAAGCCGGATGCTGGAATGAAGGTGGAAATCCGAGAATTTCCGTTGAGTACAATTATCCTTAACGTAAATACTGGTTGTAATTTGAGTTGTACGTACTGTTACAAAGAAGATCTGGCTATTCCGTCGAAGGGTCAGAAAATGAACTTTGATACAGCCAGGAAAAGTATTGAGCTTTTGTTGGAGCAAGGTGGCTCGCGTGAGCAACTCAATGTCATCTTCTTCGGAGGTGAGCCGCTGACGAATTTGAAACTGATTAAGGAAGTCGTTGAGTATACCGAGAAGCGTTGCGCCGATATGGGGATAAAAGCTGACTTCTCTATGACCACGAATGCCACGTTATTGAATGAGCAGGTGGTTGACTACCTAGACAGTCATAGATTTGGGATATCAATCAGTATGGACGGCCCACAAGCCGTCCATGACCGGCGTCGAATTACAGTGGGTGGCCAGGGAACGTATCAGGTAGTGGCGGCGAAGGCGCGGATGCTTCTCAGCCGATACCGATCCAAGCCTGTCGGAGTACGAGTAACGTTAACTGCCGGTCATACAGATGTCGTTGGTATTCATGAGCATTTGAAGAATGACTTGGGATTCGCGGAAGTGGGGGTCGCCCCTGCCACTTCGGGGCCGGTTACGGTTTTTAACTTAAGCAGCCAAGAGCTCCGAGAAGTCTTCGACAGCATGATGGTGCTTGGTCGCGCGTATCGGGATGAGGCCCTGGCGGGCCGCAACAATGGCTTCTCAAACATGCATCAATTGATGAGCGATCTTTACGAGGGGCGTAAGAAAGCTTTGCCGTGCGGTGCTGGTGTTGGGCTATTGGCAGTTGATAACAATGGTGACTTGAATCTCTGTCACCGCTTTACAGGCTCCGATATGCCTAAATTCGGCAATGTCGATGATGGCATTGAAAAGGAGAAACTTGGTAAGTTTTTAGAAGCAGCAACCGACCGCTCTAACAAAGGATGTTCAACTTGTCGGATTCGCAATTTATGTGCTGGGGGGTGCTACCACGAATCATATGCACATTTTGGCGATCCTCTTTCACCAACCTATCACTATTGCGATCTGATGCGTGAGTGGGTCGATTTTGGTATTGGTGTTTATACCGAAATTATCGAGAAAAACCCAAGCTTCTTTCGGAAGCACCTCAGCACTAGGAGTGTCCAATTATGAATCATATGAAACCCATGAATCAGAAGGCTCATCAAGTTGAAGTGGCCGTCGCGAAAGGTGAGACAGAAGAAGTCTTGGCCATGTCTGCAGTGGCAGGCTGTGCTACGACCTTCGACCCGGGTTGGGAGGTCGATCCGTTCCTCGGTGTGGCGGGACTTTGTCAGCCAATGGAAGCCGACTTGTATGGTTGTTCAGATCCTTGCTGGTGGCCAGCACAAGTACCTGACAGCTTGAACACCTACACAGAGTGGAGCGTGAGTAATGATTCCGCGCCACAAGATTGGACTAATCTTCAAGCCGTCTTCCCAAAATAACTAGATGTCACTATTCACAATCCACGTGATGGGTTAATAGGAAGTCATATGAACAAAAACAAGCAACTTCCATGTCGTTCTGTCCTGTATGCGGCGACGATTGCTCTTGGTCTTGGTTTCTACAGTCAATTATCTTTGGCCAAGGATTATCTGGTTACAGCAGCGCGTCCAAATTTGATCATAGTAGCCGACGCAGAACAGCGAAAAGTTATTAATACATTCAAAATTCCCAATACTTCAATGGGTAACAGTCCTGGCGCCTTGGCTGTTTCGAAGGATGGGAAAACTGTCTATGTGATCCATAATCGCTGGGAAAGCGTTTCGGGCATTGACTTGGAAAGCGGTAAGGAAGTCTTTCGTGCTGATCTCTCCAGTGGAGGCGTGCGGGGCAAAGCTCCTTATGCCATCGATGTAAGTCCAGACGGAAAAGAGCTGGCTGTCTATGTCACACAGACTGAACTGTTGCCGGGCGAATACAAAATCAATGATCCATTTATCGCCATCTTCGATACTGCAAGTGGGCTTTCAGCCCAACCTGTAAGAAAGCTGAAATCACCGCGCAGGGTCACTTCGCTCATGTACTCGCCGGACTACAAGCGGCTCTATGCGTTCAGCTGGGACATGCTGGTACTTGACCCTAAAACGGGCGAGCAGATAGGTCAGCATCCATGGCGCAGTTGGAAACGTAGCAAGTTTGGCGAGCCAGATACGTTGGCGATTTGGCCGCAGTTTGAACAGGCCAGTGAGTTTGCAACTCCGTATTACATAAATTATCAGAACAAAGATAAGTCTATCACCCAGCGAGCGGGTATCTGGTCACTGGACATGGTCCACGATAAAGTTCGTTTCTCTGAATTTGAAGACGCGAAAATCGTCCTGTTTTCGACTGTGATCAATCCTGTTCGCCGTAATGAGGCGTACACGGTTTACACGCAGCTAACCAAAACGGACGTCGACACCGGGAAATTAATCAAACGTATTGATCTGGACCACACGTATTACAACGTGAACGTTTCCAGTGACGGTAAAGAGTTGTACATCGGCGGCACCATTGACGATATTGCTGTATATGATTCGCAGACCCTGGATCTCAAAGGGAAAATAAAAATCCCCGGCGGTGGAGATCAGGTTCTGACATCACTCCGTATCGTACAGCGTTAGTCGCAAATCATGGCCTCGATGTTTCGCCGTCAAGTGCCTGGGAGCGTGCCTAAAGGCGCGCTCCCACTACAGAAAGAATCTAACTCATCTATGTGGTACTGGTTATTGGGGTTTGTTAAGCCTCATAGGGCAGCTCTGTCGCTGGTTCTCGCACTATCGCTGACGGCAGCCGCTGCTGGCCTCGCGCAACCCTACTTAACTCAGCGTCTGATTGATGACGGCATCATGAAAGGACAGCTAGGTGTCGTTTATTCAGTAGTTGTGGCTATCATTGCGATGGCTCTTTTGTCTGCTTTTTTGGGGGGCGTCACTCGTTATATATATGTAGGCACTTCAGCAAAAGTACTGCATTCGATAAGAGAAGCTCTCTTCTCTCATTTGTTGAAGTTGTCGCCGGCCTTCTACTCCACGACCCGGCAAGGCGATATTTTACAACGTCTTGACGGTGATATCGCGGAACTTCAGCGGTTCGCGGTGGATGCGATTTTAAGTGTAATCAATAACAGCGTCATGCTGATAGGGTCAATGGTCATGTTGGCCTGGATGAGTACCGAACTTACCCTGTTGATGCTTGCTGTGCTGGTTATTAATGGCAGCTTCCTGAAGTTGATCAGGCCAGCTCTTGAGCGACTGACCAAGCGTACCCGCGAAAGCGCTGCCAATATCGCTTCGTTCATTGTTGAGATTCTCTCGTCCTCAAAATGCGTGCAAATGTTCAATGGCCAGGACCAGGAAAAGGACTGTCTTGTGATCTTACACAAAGAACTGCGTGCTCAGACGCTGTCACTACAGATATATAGTTATCTGGCCGGCTCGTTTCCTAGCGTAGTGTTTTCCTTGTCGGTGGCAGCGGTATTTTGGGTCGGAGGCAACAGGGTCATTAATGAACACACTATGACACTTGGGATACTCATTGCTTTCGTCACCTATATGCAAAAAGCAAGCGGTCCCTTGCAGTCACTTCTCGGGCTGTATGTCGGTTATCAGAGAGCCAAAGTTTGTTTGAGTCGGGTCCAAGAGCTTGCACAACAAGAGCCGGCGGTTTCGGAGCCCGCGCCACACACGGTCTATGTTGTCCGTAGTAGAGGGGAAATCCTGTTTAGAAATGTGTATTTCAACTATCCCAAAGCGCAGGAAAATCTTCTAAATAATCTCAATTTTCATATTCCGCCCGGAAGCAGAGTGGCAATTCGTGGAGACTCCGGTGTAGGAAAATCAACTCTCGCGGATTTGCTACAGCGACACTTTGATCCTAACTCCGGACAAATCTTAATCGACGGGTTAGATCTTCGACGACACGATATTCGAGGGCTTCGGCGTTCGGTGGTCGTGGTTTCTCAAGATGTTCAACTATTCAGCAAAAACCTCATGGAAAACATTCGCTACGGTCGCCCCAACGCATCTGATGACGAAGTATTGGAGGCCGCCAGCCTGGCAGGGCTGGATGATCTCATCGAACAGTTTCCTGAAGGCATCAGGACCTCAATAGGGCAGCGGGGAACAGCGTTGTCTGGCGGACAGCGTCAGCGTGTTGCGCTCGCGCGAGCTGTGCTGATGAATCCCACCATCCTTGTCCTAGATGAGAGCACGAGTGGTATCGACAGAGGCCTAGAAGAGCGAATTCATCAAAAAATCGACACGTTGTTTGTCGGTAAGACGCGTGTGTTTATTAGCCATCGTCCTTCGCTCCGCGAACATTTCGATGTTGTGATCGATCTGAATGTCCAAAAGTTGGAGGGCGCGCAGTGAACCCACGTGTCGGCATTATCGATAGCGGTGTATCAGAGGCGCTGTTCCCTCATGTTGCCGAATCAAATCGATTTGATGAATTGCCTGGGGCTGACCCCGCCCAGCCGGATGCAGTGGGCCACGGGGACCAACTGGCGCGGATGATCCTGCGTCATTGCAATAGGGCTGAACTTCATATTGCCCAGGTTTTCCACACGACTAGGCATGCACCAATTAGTCGGATCGTAAGCGCTATCGACTGGTTAGTCGTAAGTGGAGCGCAGCTTATTAACATGAGCTTCGGCATCAGGTCACCGTCGGATGAACTCCTCTATGCCTGTGAATACGCGAAGGCACGAGGCGTGCTGTTAATTGCTTCTGCGCCATCCACGGGGGGAGTTGT
Organism: Pseudomonas fluorescens NCIMB 11764; assembly: GCF_000293885.2. Classification (NCBI taxonomy): domain Bacteria; kingdom Pseudomonadati; phylum Pseudomonadota; class Gammaproteobacteria; order Pseudomonadales; family Pseudomonadaceae; genus Pseudomonas; species Pseudomonas fluorescens. The sequence goes on along the minus strand of NZ_CP010945.1, from coordinate 6,177,058 downwards.
TTTTCCTGCGGGGTGGTCGAGTTGTCTTTCGGTGACTGGAGATGTGCGTTGTGGCGTAGAGCAGATTTCATGGCTTAACCAAAAGCATGCGGAATTCGGTGCGTGTTCGATGCTTGACCCCAGAGACCCCGAGCAAGGAGGGGGGGCCAGTCTGGCTTGCGCACGAGTAACCGGAATGGCCGCTCAACTAATGGGGGCAGAAAACATCCCACTGCACAGGCTTCCTAATTTTCTACGCAGTAGCGCGTCTTACATTGGCGCAGAGCAACGTCGCACATGAGCATTTTGCAGGTTGCAGGTTCGCCTCGTTGGGTATGGGTTAGCGCCGTCATTGTCCTGACTGTGGCAGCGTTGCACGCAAACTTCGATATAGGAAACCCTCTGCTCTGGATTACCGGCACCCTTACCTTTGCCAGCACTTTCCTCTACAAGTGGCGTAAGAATCTTCTTAACCTGGCTACTGGCGTTTTGATAGGTGAGTGCATCGCACTTGCCTTAGCGTTGGGCTTAGATAGGTTTGAAATTCGCTATGTCTGGCTTTATAGCAGTGAAGGATTACCTTTTTATCTAAAGCTCGCCAATGTATGGGGAGGCGATGAGGGCACCATTCTGTTGCTGGCTACGTTATGCATGCCCGCCGCCCTCCGGTTTGCTGACGCCGACAGTGTCGAGGGACGCTTCTCTCCGTTGATTCCGGCCTGGTACATACTTACCACCGCCATGCTTGGCCCTTTCACCCCTACACCTGTCGAATGGCAGGCATCCCAGAGCAGCCAAGGCATGAACGCCCATCTGCAGACGTTTTGGATGGCGCTCCACGCACCATTGATACTCGGTGCCTATGCTTGGGCGCTGGCTTCAGCGCCCAGTGCGATCCAAGCGTTGATTAACGGCTGCGGGAGCTTTCGCGCCTCAGCGACTCTCTATGGGCGCCGAGCATGGCTGGTGCTCACGGCCGGTATCGGCTTCGGCATGATCTGGGCTTTGGAAGATTTCACCTTCGGTCAACTCTGGCACTGGGACCCAGTCCAGACGTCTGCCTTTATTCTTTGGGCGCTCTTGGGAGCCGTTCTGCATGGAGTCCGCACTTGGAAGGTTGACGGCTCATTCGCACAGGCTTTGCCAGTTCTCAGCCTTGTCGCTGCCGCCTCAGCTTGTTTGGCGATGGCCATAACGCGCTCCGAAGTTCTGGCAAGTTCGCACCGGTATATTGGTACGACTTCTTGGATGAGCCATCTCTTTCTGGCCGTTCTATTGGTCCTCCTCGCACTTGGATTAGTGATTCGTAATGTCATTGATCAAAAGGCCCGAACACAAGCTAAGCGGCGTACGGCGTTTGAAATTTGGCTATCTGTGTATGGCTTCGTGTTCGCAGCACTCTTCGCCATCTTCGGCCTCGCACAGGCTCATTTCTACGCCGCAGCGGGTGCATTAAAGCCTGATAGCTTGAGACCCTTCTTTGAGACGCTGAGCAATTGGGCCAGCTCTGCCGAAATGAGTTCTCTGCGTCAGGCCTTCGCGCGCTGGGATGTCGATGGCCATACCCTAGGCTCCTTCCTGCTACCAATCATCCTCACGTTAGGCTTGACTGGGAGTCATGTGTTCATATGCAAAACTGTTGGAAGGAACCTCTCTCGCACCTTTACATTGATCGCAACGTTCGCAGTTGCGCTGGTGGGATATCGCGGTGGTTACCTGTCATACACTTATGAAGGTAGCGGTGTTCTGTCCCAAACCATCGTGTCAGTAATCCATCTGATAGATGCTGCATTAGTTGCTGGAGTGTTCTTGCTGCTGTCCAGTCTATTGTGGTGCGTCACCAGCGTTTGGCGCAGCCGAAGAGTTGGGGCACTTCGCTACACCGGCAGTTTGGCCCTCATCCATGGTGGAGCGGTTTTTGCGTTAGTGGGCGGGCTGGCGGCAACGGTGCTCAATAGTTACGTACCTGTGCTTGTGCCGCCGACCGATGACCCCTCGCAGTGGCACACGGTTGGCCAAGGCATGGAACTGCGTGTTTCACCCGAGAGCAACGCCACTAACTTTTCTGGCTACAAAGCAGTGGCGAATGTGGAAATTAGACAAAACGGAGTGGTGCTAGCTGGCCGAGCGCTCTTTCAAGATGCACGTAGCTTACCTCCGGGCTATCAGGGACCGGTGAGACAACTCTGTGAGCTTCTTGATTATCGATATGCCAGACATGCTGGAGACCGGGGTTATCTGCTACACCCGTTCATCGTGCGGAGCTGGGCAAGTGATATGCAAGTCTGGGTACCAGCTTCTCCTAAGCTAATGGATTCGGCCGGCACTGTTGGAGCAGAGAATCAGACTTTGGTTGTGGTTCGGCACTATCCGTTGGTATCGCTCGTATGGGGCGGTTTTATATTGATGCTCTTAGGAATGTTGTTGGTTCCTAAGGGACAAGTGAGGTTTTAAGATGAAACGGATCACCGTGCTTGGTGCCGGACCTGCAGCGGTGGTCTCGGCATTGTTGCTAAATCGTATGAATTTCGCAGTACAAGTCCTCGGTCGTCGCCGCCGGGATCCGCTTCTCGAAGGGGCATCTCCTCGGGTTGCGGAGGGATTGCATCGCGCAGGTTGTATGTATGCTCTTGAAACTATGGGACCCTTGTGGCAGCGCGCTTCGGCCTGGGGAGGGGAGTTTCAGATCGCTAATGCAGAGCATGTGATTGAGCGCAGTCTGTTCGACAGCGCTCTGATTGACGATCTGGAAGAGGCAGGTGTCGACTTTCATGACGTAACGATAGCGGGCTTCGACCGCGCTGATGGTGAAAATCGAATTTATACCAGACGTCCCGACCACAGTCCGATGACCTTCTTCGCCGATTATCTTGTCGACGCACGAGGCAAATCGACACCCAAGGTGACACAAAATATTCTGTCTGGACCTTTGAGCGTGGCGCTCACTCGCCACTTCTTCGGTGGTAAGTGCGGAGCCAGACGAACAGTTGCAGAATCGTTCGAGGATGGTTGGGCGTGGAGCACTGCAGATCTGGACGGTAAGTGCAGTGTGCAGTTTATTGTCGATTCATGCGCCTTGTTAAGGAGCGGTGACCTTAATATCAGGCATGACTATTTCTACTCCAAACTAGTCGCCATTCCCAGAGAGTTGGGCAATCTCGTCGCCTGCAGCGACACGGTCGTTCGCGGCGCGCAAGCGGTGCTTCGCGGTGGCCTGATAAGCCCATTTGCTCTGCGTGTTGGAGATGCTGCCTATAGCAATGATCCGCTTTCAGGTCATGGTATCTATGAAGCAATATCCGGGGCGTTCGCGGCGGCGCCGGTGATCAATACGATACTGAACGACCCCGCTCAAGAGCGTTTAGCGATCCGTTACTACGAGGATCGTGCTGCGCTGACATTCGCTCAGCGTGCAAAAGCTGGAGTGTCCTATTACCAAAGTGAGCTTGAATGGGCTGAGCACGGATTCTGGAATGCGAGGAGCACTTGGGAGCAGTGGAAACCTTTTTTAGCAAGCAAATGTAGCAGCGGTCTGATTACGGCTATGCCGGTTGTAGAGGATGGGTTCATCCAGACGAGAAACATTGTAATTACCGATCAGCACCCCCAAGGCGTCCGTTTTTTTAACGGGGTGGATCTAGCCGAGCTCATTGTTCACCTCTGCGAGCGTGGGACATTGGACGCCTTGCAAACAGCGGAATTGCGAGTCAAAGCGGACTCGCACCAAATCACCGCAGCCATCCATTGGCTATCCAATCTACCAGAGCTTTCTGTCCCGACCTTCGATGCTTTTATAGAGCGGCTAAGGGCGATAACACTCCAAGCTGTTTCAAGCCAATAGCCTCCCGGAGGCTCGTGATCCCTTGACCAGTCCTGACCTGCAAACCGTTGCCCTTGCCTGTGAGCGAGACCTTCGGCTGCTCTTCGAAAATCTCGATTTGAGAATGGCCAGTGGCGAAATGGTACAAATCAGTGGCCCCAACGGCAGTGGCAAGACCAGCCTGTTGCGCCTGTTATCCGGCCTGATGCACCCGACCGCGGGTCAAGTGCTGCTCAACGGTCAACCGTTGAGCGAGCAACGCGCGGAGCTTGCGCGCAATCTTTTGTGGATCGGCCATGCCGCCGGCATCAAGGACTTACTGACCCCGCAAGAGAACCTCAGCTGGCTGTGCGCCCTGCATCAACCGGCGTCCCATGAGGCGATCTGGCAGGCCCTGGCGGCTGTCGGGCTGCGCGGTTTCGAGGATGTTCCTTGCCACACGCTGTCTGCGGGTCAACAGCGCCGCGTGGCATTGGCGCGGCTGTATCTGGACAGCCCGCCGCTGTGGATCCTCGACGAGCCGTTCACCGCCCTCGACAAGCAAGGCGTGGCGCAGCTCGAAGAACACTTGGCCGGCCACTGCGAGCGCGGTGGCATGGTGGTCTTGACTACTCACCACACGCTGAGCCGCCTGCCGACCGCTTATCGCGACATTGATCTGGGGAAATGGGCCGTATGAGTGTTTTCGGCCTGTTGGTCGCCCGCGAGGCCCGTCTGCTGTTCCGCCGCCCGGCCGAACTGGCCAATCCGCTGGTGTTCTTCGCCATCGTCGTTTCGCTGTTCCCGCTGGCGGTCGGTCCCGAGTCTCAATTGTTGCAAACCTTGTCTCCGGGACTGGTCTGGGTGGCGGCCCTTTTATCGGTCCTGCTCTCGCTGGACGGGCTTTTCCGCAGTGATTTCGAAGATGGATCGCTGGAACAGTGGGTCCTTTCGCCGCACCCCCTGGCTCTTCTGGTTCTGGCCAAGGTGCTGGCGCACTGGATGTTTTCCGGCCTCACATTGGTATTGCTCGCCCCCTTGCTGGCGCTGATGCTCGGCTTGCCTGCTGCCTGTCTGCTGGTGTTGCTGCTTTCGCTGTTGCTCGGCACACCGGTGCTGTGCCTGCTCGGTGCGGTGGGCGCGGCACTGACGGTGGGTTTGAAGCGCGGCGGCCTGTTGCTGGCGTTGCTGATTCTGCCGTTGTACATCCCGGTATTGATTCTTGGCAGTGGCGCCTTGCAGGCAGCCTTGCAGGGCATGCCGGCGACCGGTTATCTCTTATGGCTTGGCAGCCTGACCGCCCTGGCGATAACCCTGACACCCTTTGCAATAGCCGCTGGCCTGAAGATCAGCGTTCGTGAATGAAGAGGTTAGCTAAATTTGACCACCTCTTTGCAAGAGGGCAGATCCTGAATGCTCGCGATAGCGAGCAGCAACCGTGATGGAAACAGTATGAACTGGACGTGGTTTCACAAGCTCGGCTCACCCAAGTGGTTCTACGGCATCAGCGGCAAAATGCTGCCGTGGCTGGGCATTGCAACCGTGCTGCTGATCGGCGTCGGCGTGGTCTGGGGCCTGGCCTTCGCACCGCCGGACTACCAGCAGGGCAACAGCTTTCGCATCATCTATATCCACGTTCCGGCCGCCATGCTGGCGCAGTCCATCTACGTGATGCTGGCGGTGTGCGGCATCGTCGGGCTGGTGTGGAAGATGAAACTGGCCGACGTCGCCCTGCAGTGCGCGGCACCCATCGGTGCCTGGATGACTGCCGTGGCGCTGGTCACCGGGGCGATCTGGGGCAAGCCGACCTGGGGCTCGTGGTGGGTCTGGGATGCACGACTGACGTCCATGTTGATCCTGCTGTTCCTGTACTTCGGTCTTATTGCGCTGGGCAACGCCATCAGCAATCGTGACAGCGCGGCCAAGGCCTGCGCGGTGCTGGCGATTGTCGGCGTGATCAACATCCCGATCATCAAGTACTCGGTGGAGTGGTGGAACACCCTGCACCAGGGCGCGACCTTCACCCTCACGGAAAAACCGGCGATGCCCGCCGAAATGTGGCTGCCGTTGCTGCTGACGGCGCTGGGTTTCTACTGTTTCTTCGGCGCGGTGTTGCTGCTGCGCATGCGCCTCGAAGTGCTCAAGCGCGAGGCTCGGGCCAGTTGGGTGAAAGCTGAAGTCGAAAACAGCCTGGAGGTCGTTCGATGAGTTTTGCTTCATTCGGCGACTTCCTCGCCATGGGCCATCACGGCCTGTATGTCTGGTCGGCCTACGGCATCTGCCTGGCGGTGCTGGCCCTCAACGTGGCGACGCCGATCCTGGCCCGCAAGCGGTATCTGCAACAAGAGGCGCGTCGTCTGCGCCGGGAGAACGGCAAGTGAATCCGCTGCGTAAAAAGCGTCTTATCATCATTCTGGCGATCCTGGTCGGGGTCGGCGCCGCCGTGGGCCTGGCCCTGAGCGCCCTGCAGCAGAACATCAACCTGTTTTACACGCCGACCCAGATCGCCAATGGCGAAGCCCCGCAGGGCACGCGCATCCGCGCCGGCGGCATGGTCGAGGCGGGCTCCCTGCAGCGCTCCAGCGACTCGCTGGACGTAAAGTTCGTCGTCACCGACTTCAACAAATCCGTGACCATCACCTATCGCGGCATCCTCCCTGACCTGTTCCGTGAAGGGCAGGGCATCGTCGCCCTGGGCAAGCTCAATGCCGAAGGCGTGGTGGTGGCCGATGAAGTGCTGGCCAAGCACGATGAAAAGTACATGCCGCCGGAAGTGACCAAGGCCTTGAAAGACAGTGGTCAATCCGCCCCAACACCCGCTAAGGAGGGTTGATCCATGACTTCCGGCATCTTTATTCCCGAACTGGGCCACCTGGCGATGATCCTGGCGCTGTGTTTTGCGCTGGTTCAGGCCGTCGTGCCATTGGTCGGTGCCTGGCGCGGTGACCGATTCTGGATGAGCCTGGCCCAGCCGGCCGCCTGGGGTCAGTTCGCCTTTCTGCTGTTCGCCTTCGGTTGCCTGACCTATGCGTTCATGGCCGACGATTTCTCCGTGGCTTATGTCGCCAACAACTCCAACAGCGCGTTGCCGTGGTACTACAAGTTCAGCGCCGTGTGGGGCGCGCACGAAGGTTCGTTGCTGTTGTGGGCGTTGATTCTTGGCGGCTGGACGTTCGCCGTGTCGGTGTTTTCCCGGCAATTGCCGCAAGTGATGCTGGCCCGCGTGCTGGCGGTGATGGGCATGATCAGCACCGGCTTCCTGCTGTTCCTGATCCTTACCTCCAACCCGTTCAAGCGCATCCTGCCGCAAATGCCCAGCGATGGCGCCGACCTCAATCCATTGCTGCAGGATATCGGCCTGATCGTTCACCCACCGATGCTGTACATGGGTTACGTCGGTTTCTCGGTGGCGTTCGCTTTCGCCATCGCAGCGCTGATGGGCGGTCGTCTGGATGCCGCATGGGCGCGCTGGTCGCGGCCGTGGACCATCGTTGCCTGGGCTTTCCTCGGTATTGGTATCACCCTCGGTTCCTGGTGGGCCTACTACGAACTCGGCTGGGGCGGCTGGTGGTTCTGGGACCCGGTGGAAAACGCCTCGTTCATGCCCTGGCTGGTGGGCACCGCGTTGATTCACTCGTTGGCGGTCACGGAAAAGCGTGGCGTGTTCAAGAGCTGGACCGTGCTGCTGGCCATCGCCGCCTTTTCATTGAGCCTGCTGGGCACCTTCCTCGTGCGTTCCGGCGTGCTGACCTCGGTGCACGCCTTTGCCTCGGACCCCGAGCGCGGCGTGTTCATCCTGATCTTCCTGCTGTTCGTGGTCGGTGGTTCTCTGACGCTGTTCGCCTTGCGCGCTCCGGTGGTCAAGAGCCAGGTCGGCTTCAACCTCTGGTCCCGGGAAACCCTGTTGCTGGGCAACAACCTGGTGCTGGTGGTGGCGGCTTCGATGATCCTGCTGGGCACCTTGTATCCGTTGATTCTCGATGCCATGACCGGTGCCAAGCTGTCGGTCGGTCCGCCGTACTTCAACGCGCTGTTCATCCCGTTGATGGCCTTGTTGATGCTGGTGATGGCGGTCGGCGTGATCGTGCGCTGGAAAGACACCCCGGTGAAATGGCTGCTGGGCATGCTGACCCCGGTGCTGCTGGGCAGCGCCGCGCTGGCGGTGGTGGCCGGCGTAGCCTACGGCGATTTCAACTGGGCGGTGCTGGCGACCTTCATGCTCGCGGCCTGGGTGTTGCTGGCCGGTGTGCGAGACATCTTCGACAAGACCCGGCACAAAGGCCTGATCAAAGGCCTGCCAACCCTGACCCGTAGCTACTGGGGCATGCAGGTTGCACACCTGGGCATCGCCGTTTGCGCCCTGGGCGTGGTGTTGTCGAGCCAGAACAGTGCCGAGCGCGACCTGCGCCTGGCGCCTGGCGAGTCCATGGCCCTGGGTGGTTATCAGTTCATCTTCGAAGGCGCCAAACACTTCGAAGGCCCGAACTTCACCTCCGACAAGGGCACTGTCCGGGTGATCAAGGGCGGCAAGGAAGTCAGTGTCCTGCACCCGGAAAAACGCCTCTACACCGTACAGAATTCGGTGATGACCGAAGCCGGGATCGACGCCGGTTTCACCCGTGACCTCTACGTTGCACTGGGCGAACCCCTGGGAGAGGGTGCCTGGGCGGTGCGCGTGCACGTCAAGCCGTTCGTACGCTGGATCTGGTTCGGTGGTTTGCTCACAGGTCTTGGCGGCTTGCTGGCAGCGCTGGACGGGCGTTATCGGGTCAAGGTGAAAACCCGTGTGCGTGAGGCACTGGGCATGTCTGGAGCGACTGCATGAAGCGTTGGTTGATGCTGTTACCACTGGCGATTTTCCTGGTGGTGGCTGTTTTCCTGTATCGCGGTCTGTACCTGGACCCGGCCGAGTTGCCCTCGGCGATGATCGGCAAACCCTTTCCGGAGTTCTCCCTCCCGGCGGTGCAGGGCGACAAGACCCTGACCCGCGCCGACATTCTCGGCAAGCCGGCGCTGGTCAACGTCTGGGGCACCTGGTGCATTTCCTGCCGGGTCGAGCACCCGGTGTTGAACAAGCTGGCCGAAAAGGGCGTGGTGATCTACGGCATCAACTACAAGGACGTCAACGCCGACGCCTTGAAGTGGTTGGCGGACTTCCACAACCCCTATCAACTGGACATCCGCGACGACGCCGGCACCCTGGGCTTGAACCTCGGTGTGTATGGCGCCCCGGAAACCTTCTTCATCGACGCCAAGGGCATCATCCGCGACAAATTCGTCGGTGTGATCGACGAGCAGGTCTGGCGCGAAAAACTGGCGGCCAAATACCAGGCGCTGGTCGACGAGGCCAAGCCATGAAGCGCTTGATCGCCTCCGTTGTCCTGGGCTTGAGCCTGACCGGCGTGGCCAACGCCGCCATCGACACCTACGAGTTCGCCAAGGAAAGTGATCGCGAGCGTTTTCGCGAGTTGACCAAGGAACTGCGTTGCCCCAAGTGCCAGAACCAGGACATCGCCGACTCCAACGCCCCGATCGCCGCCGACCTGCGCAAAGAGATTTTCCGCATGCTCGGCGAGGGCAAGGACAACCAGCAGATCATCGACTTCATGGTCGATCGCTACGGTGATTTCGTCCGCTACAAACCGGCCCTGAACGCCAAGACCGCGCTGCTCTGGTTCGGTCCCGCCGGCCTGCTGCTGGGTGGTGTGGTGATCATCGCGGTGATCGTGCGCCGTCGTCGCGTGCAACGCGCCGAAACGCCGGGCTCGCTTTCTGCCGAGGAGCGCGAGCGCCTCGACCAACTGTTGGATAAAAACCAAGAATGATTGATTTCTGGCTCGCTGCAGGTCTGCTGCTCCTGGTAGCCCTGAGTTTTCTGTTGATCCCCGTTCTGCGCAGCCGTCGCGCCCAGCTCGAAGAGGATCGTACTGCCCTGAACGTGGCGCTGTATCAGGAGCGCGTGGCTGAACTGCAGGTTCAGCAGCAAGAGGGCGTGCTCGATGCCGCGCAAATGGACGCCGGCCGCGCCGAAGCTGCCCGTGAACTGCTTGCCGACACCGAAGGCGTTGCCGCGCCGCGGGTGACGCGCCTGGGCAAGGCGGCACCGTTGCTGGCGGCCATCCTGGTGCCGGTGCTGGGCCTGGGCCTGTACCTTCATTTCGGTGCCAGCGATAAAGTCGAGCTGACCCGGGAATTCGCCCAGGCGCCGCAGTCGATGGAAGAGATGACCCGACGCCTGGAGCGTGCGGTCGCGGCGCAGCCCGATTCTGCCGAAGCGCTGTACTTTCTCGGTCGCACCTACATGACCCAGGAGCGTCCGGGTGATGCGGCGAAGGTCTTCGAGCGCACCGTCAACCTGGCCGGGCGCCAGCCTGAACTGTTGGGGCAATGGGCCCAGGCGCAGTATTTCGCCGATGGCAAGAAGTGGTCGGACAAGGTCCAGGCGCTGACGGACGAAGCACTCAAGGCCGATCCGAAAGAAGTCACCAGCCTGGGCCTGTTGGGCATCGCTGCCTTCGAAGGCCAGCGTTATCAGGAAGCCATCGATTACTGGAATCGCCTGCTGGAGCAACTGCCGCCAGACGACCAATCCCGTATCGCGCTGCAGGGCGGTATTACTCGCGCCAGCGAGAAACTGGTGGCCAGCGGTGGCAAGGTTGCCGAGGCGCCAGCAGCCAAGCCGGCAGCGCTGCTCAAGGTCCGGGTGGACCTGGCGGCCGACCTGAAGGCCAAGGTCCAGCCGGGTGACAGCGTGTTCATTTTCGCCCGCGCCACCTCTGGCCCACCGGCGCCATTGGCGGCCAAACGCCTGACCGTGGCCGATCTGCCGGCCACCGTCGAATTGGGCGATGGCGATGCAATGATGCCGCAGTTGAAACTGTCGAACTTCCTTGAAGTCCAACTGGTTGCGCGCATCTCCCGCGCCGGTCAACCGACCGCGGGCGAGTGGATCGGTCGCAGCCAGCCCCTGGCCAGCAGCACCACCGCGCCGCAACAACTGACCATCGATAGCCCGGATAAATAACAGGAAACGCAACCATGACCGTCGTTGCTCGTATCACCCTGCTCAGCAAATGCAGATCATCAACAGATTACTTTTGCCCACAGTGTCCGGTCCATACACACTCTGGCAATGTGGCCAGCCAGTAAGCGACTGGAAAACCGAATAACAGCTTCGGTAATTAGAAAATTCGTAACTTAAGCGCTTGGTAAGAGCTTCGATGTGATCGCTCTCTTTTGCGCTAACCAAGTCTTCTAACAAGGCGTCGAAAGTGCCCTCGCTCCGGAGAGAGGTACCATCCAAAGTTACAAGCACCTGTGTTGTTGTTTGGCATATTCGGTGTGAATGCTCATCACAGCTTGAAGGAGTGGAGTAAGGATTTCGGATTGAAAATTGATGGGAGACTATGGGTTGAATACATAACAGAGAAGTATGAAATTGATCTGAGCAAAGCGCGAATCATTTAGGATCTTGGACTCTGCGGCAGCGGCGAAGTTCATCGTAGTGCTCGGGGAGGGCGCCGCGCAACCAGGCACCATATGGATCAATTGGAGCAAGTGGGTTTCTATCCAATGATCGCCCAGCAGCAACGCCGCATACTGTTACCTGCGCGCATGCCCATCGGTTCGGTGGATGGCAACGCTGGAGATGGTCGAACCGGGTTGAAGGCATTCCTAAACAAATTGGGCTTTGAGCGGTTTGGGGTATGAGTTTCGTTGGCGCATTAAAATTCTGACGTAAAGGGGTAATACGTCAGCTTATAAATACGCGGACACCATCGTCCTGAATGCTGGAGTTCAGAAGGTGCGTTGGCTGGACGCTCATGGAAGGGGGGGGGGCCGAGGCCCTGTATTTACTTGCCAATAGCAAGATTGATTCGATGTGGTTCCCACCGCAAAGCGAGGTACCGCGACTGTTATATTCAACTCCTCGCAATACTTCACCGCTTTGGTATTCACATCACTGCGGGTATGGGCCTTCAGTGAAGGGTTGGTGCATAGGGTGTGGCCATCGTCGCTTACGTCTCGCCAAGGGGAAGCACGGAAAAAATGGATCTATGTTTAACACTTTTGAAAGTCTCTCTGGCGTCGTGACACCAATCGGTATTAGATATTTTGTTCAGTCAATGGGGCTCGTTACCATGGTGTACGTTTCATTGAATGCCCCAGACGTCTTAATCGTTACGTGCTAATTAGCAATCCGCTGCGTCGGTCCGCTGATGAGGACCACACGCCACATTCTCTCCCCATCCACGGTACCCGCTTGCTTATCGAACCTCTGGGTCGTTTTACCATAGGGCACAAGGCGCTATTTGAATTGCTAAGTATCGCCTCGATGCAGCAATGGGACCTGGATGATCGAAAATTTCAAAGAAGTTATATGGGAGATCCTATAAGTTATTTATATTAGAGGCGTTTGTGTGATGGCTTTATCCATAACTTTTAACGAAGCGGCTACGGTATTCTTTAGGGGTTACTGAAAGATGCTTCTTGAATGTTAGTCGCATGTGATCAGAGCTGGTGAATCCAGCTTTGAAGGCTATAGTTTTTAGAGGCAGATCATCTCCGCTTAACAAGCGCCTTGCGAAGTCAATACGAGATTTCTCCAGGAACTCGGAAGGGCACATACCAACCTCTTTTTGAAATAATCGAGTGAAATGGCGTGTGCTCATTGAGGCGCGATCTGCCATCATCGAAACATTAATTTTTTGATCTAAATTGTCAAATACCCATTCTTGTGTCTGTCGAAGACTTGATAGTTGAGTTTTTTGAGTCATCAGGTTTGTGCTGAATTGGGACTGACCACCAGGACGTTTGAGATATATAACAAGGTCTTGTGCCACCTCAAGGGCGAGCTTATGTCCATGATCCTCTTCTACGAACGCTAGAGCCAGATCTATGGATGCACTGACGCCGGCGGAAGTCCAAAGATTTCCGTCGCGAATAAAAATCGAATCTATATCCATGATTACATTAGGGAAACTAGATTGGAATTCACCAGCCATTCGCCAATGAGTAGTGGCCCGACGACCATTTAGTAAGCCAGTTGCTGCTAGAAAAAAAGCTCCGGAGCATAATGCAGCAAATCGGTCAACCTTCTGGGCGTTATGAGTAATCCAGTGTATGAGTTCTCTATTTTCATTCGCGAGTCGTTGTATGTCATGGGCTCCAACAAGAAGAACAGAGTTTGAGGCTTCAATGCTCTCGAGGGTGTCGGTCGCTTGGAATGATATTTCTGTATCCGAAATTACCGGGCCGATAGTAGTTGAGCGAAGAGTAAGGTGATATCGGTCAAGCGATCCACTTGCCTGCAGGATTTTGTTCGCATAAGTGAAGACGGTCATTGGGCCAATCGCCTCAAATGACTTGAATTCAGGGTAAATTACAATATCAATATTTCTTGTTTTACCAAATTCTTCGTGCATTTTATGTTTCTCCTCGGTGTCTGATATCAACGTCGTTTTGTCTGTATTTCACGTTCCTTTGAATACCTAATCCTTTCTTGTGAAGATAAACTGAGGTCTCCAAACCATAATAAAATACGGTAACTAAAATGATAAAATCACGCGCTGCAGTAGCGTTCGCGCCCAATCAGCCCCTGAAGATTGTTGAGGTTGATGTTCAGCCACCTCAGGCTGGCGAAGTATTGGTTCGAGTGGTGGCCACCGGTGTTTGTCATACGGATGCTTACACGCTTTCTGGGCAAGACTCTGAAGGCGTATTTCCATGCATATTGGGGCATGAAGGTGGTGGGATCGTTGAAGCAGTAGGCGAAGGGGTCACTACTCTTGAGGTCGGCGATCATGTCATTCCTCTCTATACCGCAGAATGTGGAGAGTGTAAGTTTTGCAAGTCAGGTAAAACCAACTTGTGCCAAGCCGTGAGGTCAACACAAGGCAAAGGACTTATGCCAGACGGCACGACACGGTTTAGCTACAAAGGTGAGCCTATCTTCCATTACATGGGCTGCTCTACGTTCTCTGAATATACGGTGTTGCCTGAAATTAGTTTGGCTAAGGTTCCTAAAGAAGCACCACTTGAAAAAATTTGCTTGCTTGGCTGCGGTGTAACGACGGGGATCGGTGCAGTACTCAATACAGCTAAGGTAGAAAAAGGTGCTACTGTGGCGGTTTTCGGCCTGGGAGGCATCGGACTCGCGGCTATTATTGGTGCGAAGATGGCGGAAGCCAGTCGTATCATTGCGATTGATATAAATCCCTCTAAGTTTGAAATCGCACGAGATTTGGGTGCTACTGACTTCATAAACCCCAAAGAGCACGATCGTCCTATCCAAGACGTTATTGTCGAGCTTACGGAAGGAGGGGTTGACTATTCCTTCGAATGCATCGGAAATGTCAACCTTATGCGGGCTGCGCTCGAGTGCTGCCATAAAGGTTGGGGAGAGTCTGTAATCATCGGCGTTGCACCTGCAGGAGCCGAAATTACCACTCGACCATTCCAATTGGTTACTGGCCGTGTCTGGCGCGGTTCCGCATTTGGTGGCGTTAAAGGCAGGAGTGAACTGCCAAGCTATGTGGAAAGAGCGGAGAGGGGTGATATTCCACTCGACAAATTCATCACCCATACGATGGGGCTCGACCAAATTAATGATGCGTTTGATCTGATGCATGAGGGTAAGAGCATTCGAACGGTAATTCATTATTAATACTTACCCATCCAAAAAGTTAAAGTATTCATAGCGATCGCGACCTTGACGGCAACATGCTAGATTTTTACTCATTCAGTCCCTCCCAAAAGTCCACATAGCAGCGAGTTTACGGCCTCTTTTGAGGCCGTCTTTTTTACTTTCAAAAAAGGTGGCGTTGAAAACGCCACCTAATGCTTTATTAAGTTATGTGTAGCTCCTATCGCTTTCAATGACTGGGTCTAACAAAGCACTTCGGAAGGCTTGCGACCCTTCTTTGTGAGCTTCTTTTAGTTCTCGCAGCCATTTTCGATATTGAATCGAAACTTTGTCTGCGATTACTGAGACCTCATCTGCTGGCGCATCTTTAGGCCACTGGGATTCAATTACCGGTTTGTCTTCAGCAAAGACGAGATCATTAAATGCAATGTGTAGGTAATCCGAGTCGTCCGATTGTTCCCTGGCGAAGATCAGGAAGTTTTTCGTTGTGTGATCGTCTACTGGACATGACACATTGAACAATACATGCAGCGAATTGCTGGAGTATTTAGATACTTCAAGGTTAATAGCAAACGGTATGCTGCAAGTATACGAGAATGACCCAATTGGAGCCTGATTAGGAACAGCCATATCTTCCGGAGTGTCGTAGATAAACCGGAACTGACCATTGAATCGATCCATAGGAACAATCGGAGGTTCAGCATTGTTTGGATCGAAAAGTGTGCCGGGGTGAATGAATGCAAAGTGAGAAAAATCTGTAAAATTTTCCCATCTACGCTCAGCGGTCGCATCCCACCAGTAAGGTTCTTGGATAACAATACGCAATCTAGGATCGTTGGCTGCACTAAAGTAGGGGATCTCAGTGCAGTCAAAACTAGAGTCCAATCGAACCCAAATCAATCCATAACGTTCTTCGCAATCGAAGCGATCAACCTTAGCCTTGTTGGGTATTGGGCTGTTGGGGCACGCTGGTACGAGCTTGCAAGCACCATGCGTATCATATTGCCATCCATGATAGGGGCACTGTAGGCGGTTTCCACTTACTGTACCCAAGGAAAGCTTAGCTGATCGATGAGCGCACCTATCGCGCATCGCGACGTACTCTTCGCCTAGCTTGGCGACAACGAGTTGTTCATTTAGCAACTTAACGGCCAGAGGGCCGAGGCTGGAAGGGTGCGCTTTTTCAAGCTCAGTTACAGTACACACGGGATGCCAGAAATGGCGAAGATATTCCCGTTCATCATTAATGATTGCCTGTTCCATGTATGTAGCCTTTGTGGATGACGTTGTTATGTTTGAAGCAGTTGGATTACCCGACTGCTATGTCTCCTACTTCTACTCACAGAAAGGGTAAACACTAGGTACATCTTGTATTTACACCAATCATACCGCTGGTACATCAGGTTTCTAATCTGGTACACCAGAAATGTAGGCCATTTTTAAGAACTGTGTCAACCGTTAGCCGTCAGGATGAACAGCAATAAAACGCGCAGATACGAGGCATCGATTTTTAGAGTGTTAGCTAAGTAATTTGCTCATTCGCTCTAGCTAGCAGCTTTGAGCGCGTCGGATCGCTATCGGTGGAAAAGAAACAGAAGAAACGGGTACCGCGCACCAATTCGTTACATCCAGTGCTACACCCTGTGCGGTTTTAGTGCACAGCATTTAAGTTGGGTCAATAGATTTGATAATATCTTTGAGTGAAAATACAAATTTCTCAAGCAAAGCCAATAATTATTTACTGACTTTTGGAGGGATAAGTTACATACCAATGTAACAAGATTGATGGATCTCTAATCTGACAAGAATTTCGTGAGAATTTAAGTAACAAAGAGTATTTGTATACAATATTAATTGTATGGCTAACGAATTTGTGGTTTTCATTTTGGCTCACATCTTGCTGGTGGAATGCCTGACTTCTGGGTCAGGTTATTAGGAGAGAGTGAGTGAAAGATAAGATAATAAAGGCATGCCTGCTTCTATCCGCTGCAGTAGTAGCGCCGATAAGCCAAGCCGATGGCAAGCTGTTATGGCATCAGGAAAGTATTAGCTATCAATATGGTAAAGATTTCAAAGTTGATCCAAGACGAATGCAGATCATTACGTTTGAACATACGAGCGCATGGGAGTGGGGGGATTTCTTCTTTTTTATCGATAACTATTGGTATCCTGGGGCGCAAACAGCATATGACGGGCATCATGGGATGTATTCTGAATACTCGCCTAGATTTTCATTGTCCAAAATTACAGGAAATGATTATAGCTGGGGTATAGTTAAGGATGTGCTTGTCGCGACGGCAATTGAGTGGGATAACAACAGAAGCAGCGGGCGTGATGATCAGGTGAATTATTTGGTCGGGCCAGGGTTCGATCTTTCTTTACCGGGATTCGATTACTTCATGCTTAATTTCTACTATCGGAAACCTGAGGGTGGGGAAGGTATGGGAGGCTGGCAAGTTACACCCGTTTGGTCGTATACGGTCCCAGTTGGGAAAAGTAATATCGTAGTTGATGGCTATATTGATTGGGTTCTAGGGGATAAGTACGGATTGAAGCATAATTTCCATTTCAATCCGCAAATTAAGTACGATATCGGTAAAGCTTTTTGGAGTACTCCAAGTAAAATTTACGTTGGAATTGAGTATGATTACTGGTCTAATAAATATGGGATTGAAAATACAAGTGCATACGATACAAATCAGAATGTAACAAGTGCAATAGTAAAATATTATTTCTGAACAAGGGTGGGGGCTATGCCCCCTTTTTCTTGTTCAGACTCTTAGGGCAAATTTTAGGTTTATCTCAGGTGAGCGGGCAGCGTCAAACTTGTAACCTTTGATAACCAGGTTGTAATGTGACGCCAGAAGCTCTTTGGCTGACACAGCATCTTTGCGCTCTAAGCATGTCACGAGTTGTGTATGTTCATTCCTGAGCTTGCAGTAGTCGAACCCAACTCGGTATAGGGCATTTATCAACGCTTCACGGCGTCGTAGTTGGGAGTGAATCTGATTGATAGTATTATTTCCAAGAAAGGAAATAAGAAGCGAATGAAAGCCTCTTCCTAATTTATCTCCTTCATCATCCAGTCCGCATTGATGGGCAGTATGTTCCTTTTGGGTGTGAACTTTTAGTTCTTCTAACTGTTGTTCAGTTATGCACTGAATTAATTGATCAATCACACCGCTTTCGAGTACCAAGAGCATTTGGTAGAGCTCGAAGGCATCGTCAAATGTAGGACACCAAACGCTTGTTGAGCGCTTGGGTGAGATTTCCACCAGCTTGTCTTGAGATAGTCGGATGAGGGCCTGGCGGACGACTGTGCGGCTAACGTTGAATAGCTCTGCGATCTCTCGCTCATTCAGCTTCGTACCGGGTGGAAGCCTGCGGTGGTAGATCGCATCAGATATGGCTGCAACGATTGTCTGGGTCAGCATTGATTTACCTTTGGTGCCTTACGGCTCTAAGAGCTGTCATGGTGATCGAACACGGCACCAAAATGTAACACGGCCGTGGCTGGTGTCACCGTTAGAAACAAATTCGGTGCACAAATACTCTTGGTCTTGTATACACGATTAAGAGACTTTCTGTCCTACTTCAATAAAAATTTGCCGATTTTTCAATGGTATAGCATCCCGGAGGGATTGTAGTGCCTTCATTTTGGCACGAAATCTGCTCTCTGAAATCACCCAGCACGACCTTTCCGGCGTGCAGCGAAAACTCGCTGCACGTCAAAAAAACCGACTATGCTGGTATACCAGATATGGATTCTGGTAAACCTTGTAGACGCTTTTGGTTTAGAACAATAAGACCAGCATTTCCTAGCCCTGAGGACACTCAAGTGAAAGATCAGCTCAAGCCGTTGCTAGAAGACAAGACTTACCTTCGCCACTTCTGGCATCCAGTTTGTACCCTCAATGAATTCGAACGCGCCAACGCCAGTGGGCATGGCCCTATGGGCGTCACCTTGCTAGGCGAGAAATTGGTGTTGGCCAGGTTAAACTCTAAGATCATCGCTGCTGCTGACCGGTGTGCTCATCGTTCGGCACAGCTTTCCATCGGCCGCATCTGCAGCAACGCAGGCAAGGATTATCTCGAATGTCCCTATCACGGTTGGCGGTACGATGAGGCTGGAGCATGTCAACTAATCCCTGCTTGCCCTGACAAAAGCATTTCTCCTCGAGCCAAGATTTCCTCGTTCGATTGTGAGGTGAAATACGACATCGTGTGGGTGCGACTGGATAACAGCTTCGATTGCACCCAGATTCCATACCTCAGCGATTTCGATAATCCCGACATGCAGGTAATCGTTGCCGATTCGTATATTTGGGAGACTGTGGCTGAGCGGCGCTGGGAAAACTTCACAGACTTTTCGCACTTTGCCTTCGTACACCCTGGTACGCTCTATGATCCGTTTTTCGCTAGCCACCCGACTGTTTACGTGAATCGTGTTGATGGCGAACTGCAATTTAAACTCGCTCCGCCGCGTGAAATGAAAGGCATCCCGCCAGAAGCACCGATGGGTGACTTCAACTACCGTTGCACAATGCCGTACTCAGTAAATCTTGAAATAAAATTGTGGAAAGATGATTCTCGCTTCGTTCTTTGGACTACCGCTAGCCCTGTCGATAATAAGTCTTGCCGAAACTTTATGATTATCGTGCGTGAGAAGGATAATCAACCTGATCATATGCACCTGGCTTTCCAGAAGCGGGTGCTTGACGAAGACCAGCCTGTTATCGAATCGCAATGGCCTCTCGAAATACAGACCTCGGAAGTCTCCGTTGCAACCGATAAAATTTCCATCCAGTTCCGCAAATGGCATAAAGAGCTATCTCTGGCAGCGGTTGAAGGGCGGGAGGCGTTCTGCGATTCCGTCTTGACGAATGTTATTGAAGAGGAGCAGTAAGAGTCTGCTAAGCGGAAGCTCGGTGCCGACCTGAGGAGGACGGCACGGGTATTTTGAAATGTCTGGTGCGGACTATTTCGGTCACTAATACTTATTAGTTTGGGTGCTTCTCATGCAATCACTAGCCTCGCAGAAGAAAACAAGCATTTGGAAGGTAATGTTCATGGGGTGGCAGCACGTACTTGTGATGTACGCCGGTGCTGTCGCCGTACCGTTGATACTTGGCGCCGCGCTTAAGTTGCCTAAGGATCAAATCGCGTTCTTAATCAATGCAGATCTTTTTGCTTGTGGGATTGCAACATTAATTCAGTGTGTTGGGTTTGCCAATGTAGGTATTAGGTTACCCGTCATGATGGGCGTAACTTTTACGGCGATTGGGCCGCTGATTGCGATCGGAACAGATCCTCAAGCTGGATTGCTTCAAGTCTTTGGTTCTACTATTGCTGCCGGGATCTTTGGATTTCTGGTCGCCCCCTTCATTGGAAAACTTATAAGATTTTTTCCTCCTGTTGTAACCGGTACGGAAATTTTGGCGGTTGGTTTATCGCTGATGGTAGTAGCTGCAAGCTGGTCAGCGGGAGGATACGGCAATCCTGATTTTGGTAATCCGCTGTATCTTACTATTGCTGCCTCCGTTTTGGTCGTAATATTATTGATTGTAAGATTTGCAAAAGGCTTCATCTCGAACATTTCCATATTGTTGGGCATGGCGTTTGGGTTCGTTTTAGCCTTCAGTGCGGGGCAGATTAATTTCGATGATGTGAGCGCAGCCCCCTGGTTTGGATTGGTTTTACCTTTCCATTTTGGAGTGCCTTCATTTAGTCTCTGGCCTATTGTTGCAATGTGCATTGTTATGCTGGTTACTTTTATTGAATCCACAGGTATGTTCTTAGCGCTGGGCGAGTTGGTTGACAAGCCCGTAAACGAAAAAGACCTTGTGCGTGGGTTTAGAGCGGATGGGTTTGGAACGATGCTAGGTGGTGTGTTCAATACATTCCCCTACACGTCATATGCTCAGAATATTGGTCTTATCAGCATCACAGGTGTTAAGAGTAGATGGGTGTGCGCTCTCGCCGGACTCTTTTTGGTAGGATTGGCGTTGTTTCCAAAAGTTGCAATGATCATCGCCTCAATACCACCATACGTCTTGGGGGGAGCCGGTTTGGTAATGTTTGGGATGGTTGCAGCTAGCGGCATCAAGGTTTTATCCAGGGTCAGCTTTGCCGATAGTAAAAATCTTTACGTTGTAGCAATTAGTGTATCCATAGGAATGATTCCTGTCGTGTCGCCCCAATTCTTCGCAAAACTGCCAAAGGATTTGGCTCCGTTGCTAGAAAGCTCTGTATTGCTCACTGCGATATGTGCGGTCGTTTTGAATGTCTTCTTCAATGGCTTTGGAAGTAAGGAGGATGCTAAGGAGTCACTGCTGATGGCTGCAAAAGAAGCAGAGGTTTGAAAGTTCACAATTCCATCTAAGAGAGAAAAACAATGAAAAAGATGTTTTTGCTTGGTTGTGCAGGTCGTGGCGTTCAGCCCTCATCCATCGGTAAACCGGTCTCTGATCGCGAACTGCCGATTATGGAGCAGTTTCGTCTTCAAAGGGAATCGGGATTGTGGGACTTTGTTGATCGAATTCCAGTGGGCACCGAAGAGTTAGATGAGTATATCAAGGCAAGCCAGCGATACTCTTTACCAGTTTACAGTGGAAGTTGGACTTATACGCTCGGCGCCGATGAGCAACGTATTCGCGAAAATATTGATCAGACCTTGGCTGTGGGCGCTAAGTACCACAATCTTATGGTGTGGGCGAAGCATGCAGATGGTCACTACATTACTGATGAAGAGGTAGCGATTTCGTATTTAAACGCCTTCGAGTATGCGGAAAAGCAAGGTGTGATTATTACCTTTGAGAATCACGTTGATATGTGGTCTGAGGATCCAAGGCGTGTTTCAAAGGTAGCCGATATTGTGGAACGGCACGGCATCCCATTCAATATTTGCATGGATTACAGCCATTGTATCTTCAAAGTCGAAAACGAAGTTGAAATCGCGGTCGCCCAATTGCGAGGGGATCAAGAGGGTATTCGTCGCCTCGACCCCTTCAATGACGACAGCTACGCGGACGAATGGTTGGCTCGTAACACTGTCCACTGGGCGCAAGTGCGACCAGCTGCACCCAACGGGCCTCGTAATTGGTGGGCTGGCGAAACTGGCCCTTGGGATGGCTTAGGGTATGACCGCCCAGGGCGTTCAATCCAATATCCATTTAGCAATCCAAAACCAGGCGAATGGCATACCGATTTTTGGCATGCACATAAGCTCGCCCCCACCAAAGAGTTAATTCGTAAAGCAATTGACAGCTACATCCAGGAAGAAAAATCCAGTCTTCGGCTGATGACGATCGACAATATCAACCTCGCTGCATACGGTACAGGTTGGAAGTACGACATGTTTGCTGATAGCTGTTTGGTGGCCCAGTTTGTGCGGGAACTTTATGCGGAGCGAGTAGCTGTGCATGAAGCTAGGAAGTCTCTAGGTGCGGATTTTGTAAATCAACACCGTAATCAACTGTAATTTTTGGATTTCAACATCTGTAGCCTCTGAGAGGGGGCACGAGATTTTATTCAAAAATTTGCTTAAGAATTGCTGACCCAATCTTAATAGGTTTGAGAGTCAGTAGTTCTTAAGCTATTATCTGGTATACCAGATAGATCAACTGAAAGGCCAGAGGGGTTATAATGTCTACTGACCAAGTAATTTTTAACGACTGGCATCCAGTCGCTGCTTTGGATGATGTATCACTCGATAAAAAATACCGCTGCCGATTGCTGGGGCGTACAGTCAGCTATGTGAAAAGTGCTGATGCGGTTCATGCTTATTGGGAAGCAAGTGCGGGCGAGATTAAGCCTATCCGCGCCAAAGAAATCTATGGTGTCCTGTGGCTCTCCTTTGCCGACAAACCAAGTGAGATGTTCGATATCGCAGAGTTCCATGAGCCTGATCGCCGAATCGTTAGCGCTGGATCTGTGCGCGTCAATGTCTCAGGGTTGCGCGCTATCGAGAACTTTCTAGATATGGCTCATTTTCCATTTGTTCATACCGACATTTTGGGTGCAGAGCCACTGACGGAGGTTGAACCATATAACGTCCACCATGATGAAAGTCTCGATGAGATTTTTGCTACGGAGTGTAAGTTTCCGCAACCCAAAGGCTCAGCTACTGCTGTCGAGCCAATTGACATGCAATATATCTACCGCGTGACTAGACCATATTCCGCAATTCTATATAAAACTTGTCCACCCGAACCACATAGGTGGGATGCCCTTGGCCTGTTTATTCAACCTGTAGACGAAGATTGGTGCATTGCACATACAATAATGTGCTATGTGGACGACGTTAACACAGACCAACAACTTCGCCATTTCCAGCAGACGATTTTTGGCCAGGACTTGATGATTCTTATTAACCAAGTTCCAAAGCGTCTTCCCTTGGCTGCGAGTCGAGAAAGCCCAGTTCGGGCCGATGTTCTTGCAACAGCTTATCGTCGCTGGCTGCGTGAGAAAGGTGTGCAATATGGCGCTCTGCGGGACTAATAACAAGAATTGATAAGAGGTATGTGCCGTGAATAAACTTGACGTCAACCAGTGGTTTCCTATTGCTACCACTGAAGATCTCCCAAAGCGCCATGTCTTTCATGCGACGTTGATGGGGCAAGAAATGGCCATCTGGCGCGATGATAATGGCTCAGTGAATGCTTGGGAGAACCGCTGCCCTCATAGAGGGTTGCGGTTGACTCTAGGCGCTAATACCGGTAACGAGTTGCGCTGCCAGTATCATGGATGGACTTATGAAAGCGGAACTGGTGGCTGCACCTTTGTACCGGCCCATCGTGATGCGCCGCCTCCAAGTGCCGCGCGGGTCAATACTTTCCCTGCCCGTGAAAAGCATGGTTTTATCTGGACGACTCTAGGTCAGCCGGCAGGAGAGCCAATTTCAATCCTCGATGACGCTCAGCTTGTAAATTCTGTAAAAACAAATCTGCATAGCGTAGTTATAGCTGCAGATATTGACGGAGTGGTTAGCACCCTACGTCATAATCTTTCTGCGTTCATCGAAGTGTTTCGTGTGGCTAGCGCTGAAGATTTGCATTTAAAAACCATGCTGAATGACCGAGCGATTGTGGTTACAAAAGCAGGTTCCATTGCAATTCATTTGTACATGCAGCGCGCAACTGTTAGCAAATGCGTAGTACATGCGCAAGTACTCACTCCGGGACGTTCGGGATACGAGTTTCAAAAGAACTACTCGCAGGCCATGAACGTTATCCGTAGGGCAGCAGAAGCTGTCGCTACCGACTTGATCAGCATAACTGATATCAGCGATCAGACTGTCGAAGAGCCTGAAGTCGTTCGCGAAAACCTGACTAAAGCTCCTCCTAGCCACTATATCTGCGAAGTGGTTACGCATACCCAAGAGACAAGTGATATCAACTCATACTGGCTAAAGCCTATCGGGTATCCACTTCCAGTATTCACTCCAGGGATGCACATTAGCATCACAACGCCGGAGGGCAGCATTCGGCAATACTCCCTCGTGAATGGGCCTGATGAGCGTGAATCCTTCATCATTGGTGTAAAGAAAGAGATTCAGTCCCGTGGCGGCTCCAGATCAATGCATGAAGATGTAAAGGTTGGAACTCAATTAAAAGTCACACTTCCGAGAAACGGTTTTCCACTCGTCCAAACCGGCAAACACCCGATTCTCGTAGCTGGTGGCATCGGTATCACCCCAATTTTGTGCATGGCACAGGCTCTGGATCAGCAAGGCTCACCGTATGAAATACATTATTTTGCTCGTGCATTTGAGTATGTTCCGTTTCAGGATCGGCTGACTGCATTGGGCGATCGCTTAAATGTGCATCTTGGCTTAGGCCCAGACGAGACCAGAGCAAAACTTACCGATATTATGGAGACTCATAACGCCCAGGACGTAGATGTTTACACTTGCGGCCCGCAACCAATGATCGAAACTGTATCTGCTGTCGCTCTTGCCCATGGAGTCGCTGAAGAGTCCATCCGGTTTGAATTTTTTAGTAAAAAGAATGATGCCCCCGTTTCTGTTGAAGAATACGAGGTTGAGCTTAAAAAGTCGGGTCAAACATTCACCGTCTCGGCTGGCTCTACGTTGTTGCAAGCTTGTTTGGATAACGATGTTCACATCGAAGCCTCGTGTGAGCAGGGAGTATGCGGTACTTGTATGACTCCTGTTGTATCTGGCGAGATCGAGCATCATGACACTTACCTTTCTAAGAAAGAAAGAGAAGGCGGTAAGTGGATCATGCCGTGTGTTTCGCGCTGCAAGTCCAAAAAAATCGTTCTCGACCTGTGAGGCCTAAAACCATGATTACACTCTATGACTACGAGCTTTCCGGGAATTGCTACAAGGTCAGGCTTTTCTTGTCGATCCTGAATCTGGGCTACCAAACTGAGCCTGTAGAGTTCTATCCGTTGCGCGAGCATAAGTCTGAGGAGTTTCTGAAAATCAATCCTCTCGGCCAACTTCCTGCTCTGAAGGATGGAGATCTTGTGCTGAGGGACGCCCAGGCGATTCTCGTCTATCTGGCTACTCAGTACGATAAGAGCGGTTACTGGTACCCGACCGCTCGCCCGGATCTGATGGCTGAGGTCAACATGTGGATGGCCTTTGCTGATAGTCTGACCAGCACCATTTCTGCCGCGCGACTGCATGACTTATTCTTTTACGAATTCGATGTACATGCATGTCGCCTGCGCGCCCGAGATTTGTTGAGGATCCTGGATGAACATCTTTGGTTCAGGGATCTTAAAGGTCTTCAATACATTTGCAGTTCGCTGCATCCAACGATCGCAGATATCGCCTGCTTTCCATACATTGCTTTGTCAGATGAGGGGGGCGTATCCCTGGAAGACTTCCCTGCCGTACGTCGTTGGGTAGATAGAGTAAAACGCCTACCTGGCTTTACCGTAATGTCGGGAGTATTCCCCACCTCACCTATGAATGAAGGTTCCTCGCAACGGGTCAGTGCATAGATAACCCTGAAGAGGTGCTTGGTCACCATCCGACCAAGCACCACCTAACTTTAGACTATTTGTAAAGACAGAGGTAATGATTGATGACTATCACTGAGATTTCGTCGCAGAGAAGCTTTAATGGTTTTTATAAGCGCTTTAAGCATCCATCCACGTCTCTTAATTGTGAGATGACTTTCGGTGTTTATCTTCCACCCAATATCAATTTCAAGAAAGGCGCCCCCGTGCTTTACTGGTTGTCGGGTTTGACTTGCACTGATGAAAACTTTATGCAAAAAGCCGGGGCTCACCGTTTGGCGTCGGAGCTAGGGATAATGATTGTCGCTCCGGACACCAGTCCTCGTGGTGAGCATGTGCCTGACGACCCTTCCAAAAATTGGGATTTTGGGCTCGGTGCAGGTTTCTATATAGACTCTACCCAAGAGCCTTGGTCTGAAAACTATCAGATGCATGAGTACGTTGTTAATGAGTTGCCAGCACTTATTGAGGAGAATTTTTTTGTTTCAGATAAACGTGGAATTAGTGGTCACTCGATGGGGGGGCATGGAGCGTTAATCTGCGCATTTCGTAATCCTGAAAGATATCACTCTGTTTCCGCTTTTTCACCTATCACCAACCCCATAGAAAGTGCCTGGGGTCAAAAAGCTTTTGGATTAATGCTTGGAGATAATAGAGCGGCTTGGGCCGAGTGGGATGCGTGCTCGCTTATTTCTAAAGTTTCTCACAAATTGCCGCTGTTGGTTGATCAAGGCGCAAGTGATGAGTTCATCCATACTCAGCTGATGCCAGGGAAGTTGTCTTCTGCAGCTGCACAAGCTGACTATGAGATAAATATCAGGATTCATTACGGTTACGATCATAGTTATTATTTTGTGGCAAGCTTTATTGAGGATCACTTTAGGCATCACGCCAAAGCGTTGATTGATGAGCAAGGTTAAATTACGCTCCTCTATGTCTAGATTAGCGGTGACGCATTCGGAGGTAGATATGCAAACCGTCGAGCAAGATGTTTTTTTTGGGCCCGTGTTCAATAAGGTTCGAAATTCATTTTTGTTGAGAGACAAAAGAATTTTAGCAGTTGGTAGTTTCAGCTTGGTATTCGAAGGCAGCAACCCTGATACTGTTTACCATTTGTCCATTGACAACGCCAGTCACGATTTCGCACTTAAAGCGAGAGCTTATGCGGTCGATGGTGTTGCAAGGATTCATAAAGATTACGGCGCTGTGGGGATATATCACCATGACAAATTTTACTCAGATTACCTTTGGCTTGCCGAGATGGAGTTGCTGCTCCCCATTACCACGGACTCTATGAGTTGCGAAGATGTTCGAGACGTCCTTCTCTCCCTGACGGATAGTCCCGAAGGTAATATCTATACTACTTATTCTGAAAAATGTAAGTTCCTGGCGCAGGTAAATCGAGCTCCGTTCTACCCGCGCACCATGCGTTGTGTAGAGTCGTTGCGCAGATTAATATTTAGGTATGTTGCGACCTCCACTTGCGATCTTGATGTGCGCTTAAATAAATTCATGATTAGGCCTTATTCAGGTGAGGTTGTCTTGAATGGGCCTGTGAACTGGATGAATGATGTGTCCCAAAGTCGCCATGCTCAGCTTATTAAAGAAGTAGTCGTATTAAAGCTGGGCTGGGCATCTTCGGATGCAGAGCCTGTTTCTGTAAATTCCGCAGGTCGCTGCAACTGAAACCTTTTTTTACTGAAGCTTCGCGGTGCCTGATCTACGGTTGCAGCCTTACGCTTCCTCTACCGTAAACGTTCCTAACTCTTTACCAATTTCTTGATAGGTTCGAAGCGTTCTCTAGACATGATGAGGGCGAGGGAGGGAAACGAAGGCTGTTTTCGATCTTGTCGGCCGACTGGAGAGGATAGTATCTGGCTGATTAAGTGTTCTTGGTTCGAGTACAAGAAAGGGCCCCTCAAGGGCCTTTTCCGTTTTTTGTTTCCAATACTCAAGTTATGTATCGATGGGAACGACGTCGATCCGCACAGTGGGATGTTTCTGCTACAGAACTTCCGCCATCCGCCAGTAAGTAGTTACCTGTTTTGCCATTGAGCAAGTCTGCGGCAGCAAGGAGCAAAGCTTTATTTACATAAGTAAATACTGCCATTAGGGCAGTTTCTTCGAATGATTGAGCTCGGGTTAAATTGCAATATCAATCTTTTGGCAGTCAGTAAATTCCCATTTCGTTCGTCATTGACTCTCTTATCTATTTCTTGGCTCAATTACATGCCAATTTGGCCTGATTTCACGTCGTTCTCATCAGCAAGTTGAGCCAGATTTTTCTATTGTTGAGTTACCTGAATTACAGTAAATAGGTACCCCTTCCCATGATCAAGTCGCGCGCAGCTGTTGCATTCGGCCCCAATGAGCCTCTCAAGATTGTTGAAGTCGATGTTCAGCCACCTCAAGCTGGCGAGGTCTTGGTACGCATCGTTGCGAGCGGTGTTTGCCATACCGACGCTTACACACTTTCCGGCCAGGACTCTGAAGGCGTATTCCCATGCATCCTCGGGCATGAAGGTGGCGGTATCGTGGAGGCCGTTGGCGAAGGCGTGACCTCTCTGCAGGTCGGTGACCACGTGATCCCGTTGTACACCGCAGAATGTGGCAAGTGCAAATTCTGCTCCTCCGGCAAGACCAATCTTTGCCAGGCTGTCCGAGCTACTCAAGGTAAAGGGCTTATGCCTAATGGCACCACTCGCTTCAGTCACAACGGCCAGCCGGTTTACCACTATATGGGTTGTTCCACCTTTTCTGAGTTCACTGTACTGCCGGAAATCTCCCTGGCGAAGATCCCGAAGGAGGCTCCTCTTGAGAAGGTGTGCCTGCTGGGGTGCGGTGTGACTACTGGCATCGGTGCCGTGCTGAACACCGCCAAGGTAGAAGAAGGCGCAACGGTTGCTGTCTTTGGCTTGGGTGGTATCGGTTTGGCCGCAATTATTGGCGCCAGGATGGCCAAGGCATCGCGCATCATTGCCATTGATATCAACCCGGGCAAGTTCGCAATCGCGCGTGAACTGGGTGCCACTGACTTCATCAACCCGAAGGAATTCGACCGCCCAATCCAGGAGGTTATCGTCGAGTTGACCGAAGGCGGTGTTGATTACTCCTTCGAGTGCATTGGCAATGTCCAGCTTATGCGTGCTGCTCTTGAGTCCTGTCACAAGGGGTGGGGCGAATCCATCATCATTGGCGTTGCTCCATCCGGTGCTGAAATCAGCACTCGCCCATTCCAATTGGTGACTGGTCGCGTATGGCGCGGCTCCGCGTTCGGTGGCGTCAAAGGGCGCACTGAGCTGCCGAGTTACGTTGCTAAATCCGAACGGGGCGAGATCCCGCTGGACAAGTTCATCACCCACACCATGAGCCTGGAGCAGATCAACGAGGCTTTCGAATTGATGCACGAAGGCAAGAGCATTCGTTCAGTCGTCCACTTCTAAACATTTTTCCGGTGTCTCTTCGTAGACATCGGTTTCTTCACTCTACAACCACCCGCCTACGACGGAGAAATTCATGTCGATCTTCACTCATGTAACTGTTGGCACCAACGATCTGGAAAGAGCGCGTAAGTTTTACGACGATGTGCTCGGCAAGATCGGCTTCAAACGCATTGCCGACTTGGGCGATAACGGCTCTATCTGGGGCGTGGACAAGCCGTCCTTCTTCGTACTCAAGCCTGCAAACGGCCAGCCTGCGACCGTGGGTAACGGCGTAACTGTCAGCTTCGAGGCTCCGAACCGCGCCACTATCGACGCGTTCCATAAGGCAGCTATTGCTGCTGGTGGCAAGGACGAAGGTGCCGCTGGCACTCGCGACTGGGCACCTAATGCGTATGCTGCATACGCTCGTGACCTGGATGGCAACAAACTCGCTGTATACAGTTTCAAAGCCGAGTAATTCGGTTTCGGCGGCGCCTAAGGGCGCCGCTCCTGTACCCAGCCAAACCAAGCCCAACGACTTTACCGTTTGCTTAAGTGATTTCGGTCGATCGTCATTTAAGCCGGCATGCCATTTCCTGGCATCGAAATGTAGTAAACCTTTGAGCGGAAGGGCAGGTAGCAAGCCGCTCCTACCTGTAGATTTCAAAGGCACGTTTTACAGTCCAGGATGCACGAATGTTCTTCAGAATCTACCTGGCATCGAGATGCTTCGTGCCAGGCTGTATCTGTTAGTAGTGGGTCTAGTCTTGAGGGTTAAATCTTGAAGCCGCTGACCAAACGTCGAAGCTTCTGGGCTTGCTCATCGAGAGTTGTACAGGCTTGCAGCGTGGCCTGAAGGTTTTGCACGCCAGCCTGGTTTAGGTCGTTGATCTGGCTGATGTCGAAATTCAAGGATTCAACAACCGCTGTCTGTTCTTCCGTTGCACTAGCGACTGATTGATTCATGCCGTCGATCTCACCGATCCTTTGTGTCACGCTACCTAGGTGAATTCCGGCTTGGTTCGCGATTTCGACACTACCTACGCTCTGGCGCTGGCTGTCCGTCATCGTCTCTACTGCACCTTTGGCCTCGATTTGTAGTTCCTGGATCATGCGCTGGATCTCTTGGGTCGATACCTGGGTGCGATGGGCCAATCCCCTCACTTCGTCAGCGACCACCGCAAAGCCCCGTCCCGCTTCACCGGCTCTGGCCGCTTCGATAGCGGCGTTCAAGGCTAACAAATTGGTTTGCTCGGAAATGCCTTTGATAACTGCCAGGATCTGGCCAATACCGACGGTTTTGGTATTCAGCGATTCAATCGCTGTACACGAGGTACGTATTGTTGCAGAGAGATCGGTCATGGCTTTCATCGTCTCCTCTACGACCTCCCGACCTTCTTGCGATTGCAAACGTGCTGAAGACGCATGTTTGGATGCTTGTGCTGCATTGCCGGCAATCTCATGAGCGGCTGCGCCGAGTTCGTTGATGGCAGCCGCTACGCTATGGGTACGATTGGCTTGCTGGTCGGTATTTGCCATCGAATCGGTCGAAGCGCTTAGGACTTCTCGAGTTACCCGCGCTACGTCCTGAGTAGCGGCGGAGACCTGAACAATTGATCCGTGCACCCTTTCCACGAAGCGGTTGAAGGCGAGGGCTAAGACTCCAAATTCGTCTTTCGATTTTACCGTTAACCGCTTGGTCAAATCGCCTTCGCCGGCAGCGATATCCTCCATGGTGCCGCTGATCTCTCTAAGAGGCTGGAGGAGCAAGCGGATGAGCAGTCCCAGAAGACAAACGATCAAGACTATCGAGACAGCAATCGCGATCACTGCGGAGTATCGAAAATCGCGGAGAGGTTGGTACGCCTTGTCCTTGTCTATGGACAGGCCGATGTACCAGTCTACTGAGGGAAGCCCTTGGATCTTGATAAACCTGATAATTCTGTCACTGCCGCCAAGCTTGGTTTCGTTGAATCGGTTATTGATGACCGGCGTCTGATTTGGATAGATGTCGGAAAGCTTTTTGGTGACCTGATCCTTATCGGGGCTGACGAGGATTTTTCCGTCTCCATTAACCAGAAATGCGTACCCTAGTCCCCCAAGATTGAGCGAATTAACTATTTTGACGAGAGCGTCGAGGCTCAAGTCTCCACCTCCTACACCGATCAAAACCTTGTCTCGGTAAACCGGTGCCATGATCGAGACCACCAAGGTGTTTGTAACCATGTCCATGTATGGTTCGGTGATAGTTGTATTCGCTGCGGCTACTGCATTTTTGTACCAAGGGCGAATTCTAGGATCATATCCATCAGGCATTCTTGAAGGCGGAAAACTCAGGAAAGCGCCTTGCTGGGTGCCTAGTGACGTAAGGCTGAAGGTACGACTCACCGCCGCACCAGAGAGTACTGCCGCGACATTTGATTCTTGCGGATTGAGTTCGATGGCCTGGAGCATGGTTTCAATGGAAAGAACGCGGCCCGCCATCCAGCTCTGAATGTTGTTTGCGCTTACTTCGCCGATGTCTCGTAAGTTTCCTTCAATGCTCGATTGGATCGAGACCCGCTGTAGGTAATCGTTATAAAGGGAGAACAATGCGAAGGCTGTGCCGACAACCAGGGACGCAGCAAGCAAGATCTTATGGCTAAACCTAAGGTTGGACTTCATCGGTATCCCTTGTCCGAACGACATTATCGGTAGCGCCAGACATCCAGGATGGCCGAAGAGATATCCCTCAGAAGCTGGTCTATTTTCAGGTAAAAAAAGGAGGCCTGAAGGCCTCCTTTCTCTATCAAGCGTTTGCGAATTCAGCGCTTAACTTCGCAGCGGCCTTCTCAAAGGCAACCTTCATTTCTTCGATGACGATGCTGTTGTGCTCAAATGAAATGTAGATGCGGCCATACGGAGACGGCATGATCAGCACTCCAGCTTCGCGCAGCGCAAGGTGCAATGCCTTGGTGAAAGCTGGGTTCGCTATTTCGACTGCCTGCTCGTACGTGACCGGAGTTTTTGCTCCCAACCAAACACCAAACACATTCCCGTAGCCGCTGGTTGAAATAATTACACCATGCGATTCGAAAATGGCCTCAATCGCAACGCGCAGATCGTTGCCGCGCTGGATGAGCTGCTCATAGTCGCTGTTATCCAGTTGAGCCAGGGTGCTCGTCAGGGCTGCACATGCGAGCGGATTACCGCTGAATGTGCCTCCGCGAAGAACACGTCCTTCTTCAAAGCCTGCCAAGATGTGAGGCTTGCCGACGATCGCAGAAACCGGAACACCGTTACCAATCGCTTTACCGACGCTCGCGATATCAGGGCTCAAACCTTCACGCAGCCCGGCCAGGCCGGCATACAGTCGGAAACCCATTAGAACCTCGTCACAAATCACGAGCGCGCCGTGTTTATGAGCAATGTCCTGCACGTGTTTGAGGTAACCGGGCAATGGCATGATGCAGCCAGCGTTTGCCAGCATCGGCTCAAGAATGACCGCCGCGATGTCATCGTCTTCTTCGAATAACCGCTCTACATCTGCGAAATCGTTGTAGCGGATCAGCGTGGTTCGTTCGGTAGACGGACGCTTACCGTCCTGGAAGCTCGCTTCCTTGGTGGTGACGTTGCCATAGCTGACATCATCGAACCACCCATCGAAACCGGCAGCCATCTTGGCAATTTTTCCACGACCGGTATAAGCCCGAGCTGCACGGCAGGCGAGATGCACAGCTTCACTACCGGAGTTAGTGAAGATCACCTTCGTAAGCTCGCCGGTATGTTTGGCGAGTTCAGTTGCGGCTCCATGCTCACGGACATGTGCCCAAGATGGTGCTGCACTGTCGCCTAATGCTTCAGTGACTGCAGCATTTACCGAGTCATTTGAGTGGCCAAGCAATACCGCACCAAAACCCAGCGCGGTATCGATGTATTTGCGACCTTTGTCATCCCAAAGGTACGCACCTTTGCCTTTGCTAATGAACAGCTTTTCTCCGTTCAGGTCAGGCAGGATACGGGCAGCACTGGAAACATCACCAATTAAGTTAGGCATAAAAACCTCTGAATTTTGACAGTAGTTAGCCGTCCCGGGTATTGGGCCCGAGAGGGGTTTTACGTAGCTTTCAACGAGCCCTAATAGGCTGCGCGTGCCTTCTTATTCTTGTTTTATCTTCATTTTCTCGTTGCGGCGGCGGAGTAACTCCAGCGTCAGTAGCATCAGTACGGACAGGATGACCATGATGGTGGCGACAGCCGCGATATTTGGACTGATGTTCTCTCTGATACCCGAGAACATCTGAAGCGGAAGCGTTCTTTGCGAGGGGCTGGCCAGGAAGAGAGTGACCACCACTTCATCGAAAGACGTAGCAAACGCGAACAGTCCTCCCGAGATCACCCCTGGGGCAATTAGAGGCAAAACGACCTTAAAAAAGACCGTGAGCGGCGGGGCGCCCAGACTGGCAGCTGCTCTGCTCAGATTGGTGTTGAAGCCCTGCAAGGTTGCGTTAACCGTAATAACTACGAAAGGGACACCCAGCATCGCGTGTGCCAGTACCAATCCTACGTAGCTATTGAGCAACTGCAGTTTGGCGAAGAAGAAGTACAGACCTACTGCGACGATGATCAGAGGCACGATCATTGGCGAGATGAGAAAGGCCATAACCACGTTTTTGAACGGGAAGTCGCCACGACACAAGCCAACGGATGCCATCGTCCCGAACACCATCGCCAGCAAGGTGGCGCCTGGGGCTATGATAAAGCTGTTCTTAAATGCTTGACGCCATTCTTGAGACGACATCAGCTCTTCATACCAACGGAAGGAGAATCCATCCATTGGGTATGTGAGAAAAGACGACGAATTGAACGATAAAGGAATGATCACCAGTATCGGAACAATCAAAAACAGCAGTACAAGGATTGAGGTAGAGACCAATCCAAACCTGGCCAGTTTCTCTGCTGAGGAAGCGTAAGACTGCAACATGTCGATTACCTCGCCTGGGTTTGGTTGGTGAGTTTTCCGTACACCACATAGAGCAGCAGGGTTGCGATCAGCAGCAGGCTACCAAGCGCTGATGCCATGCCCCAGTTGACGGTTTTGTTGGTGTAGAACGCGACGAAGTAACTGACCATTTGATCCGCTGCACCACCTACCAACGCTGGCGTCACGTAGTAACCAATCGCCAGAATGAAGGTGAGCAAACCGCCGGCTGCCAGACCCGCGAAGGTCTGGGGGACATACACTCGCCAGAAAGCAACGAAAGGGTGTGCCCCAAGAGAGATGGCGGCGCGAACATAGTTCGAAGGAATACTTTTCATCACGCTGTAGAGCGGCAGAATCATGAATGGCAGAAGTACATGAGTCATCGCGATGATTACGCCAGTCCTGTTGAAAACAAGCTGGACAGGCGCGTCCACAATGCCTAGGAACATGAGCGAGCGGTTGATCAGACCATCTGATTGCAACAGTACGATCCACGCCGCTGTACGAACAATCAGAGACGTCCAGAAGGGCAGCAAAACGCAGATCATCAACAGATTGCTTTTACCCTCTGGCAAAGTGGCCAACCAGTAAGCGACTGGAAAACCGAGCAACAGGCAGAGGATGGTTACAACGCCGCCGATGTAGAAGGTACGTGTGAAAATATCCAAATAAATCGATTGGTTCGGCTCTGCTTTGACAATGCTGCCAGTGGCGGAGTCAACACGATGATCCAAGGCGGCAAGCAAGAAATAAGGCGTTAGCTTCGACGACGCTTGCTTAAGAGCTTTCCAATAGTTCACGTCTCCCCAAGCGCTGTCCACAGCGATCAGCGCCTCACGCTTAGACGTTGCGGTGCTGTCCGGGAGCTTGCGCAGTGTCTTGGTGATAACGGTTCGGTAAGCAGGGATTTCATAACTCAAGCGTTTGGTTAGTGCTCCGATCTGGCCGCTCTCTTTTGCACTTGCCAGGTCTTTTACCAAAGCGTCGAATGTGCCCTCGCTTGGAAGCGACGTACCGTCCCAGGATTCGAGCGCCTGGGTTGTTGCAGGCATGGCGCTATGCACGTCGGGGTTGTCCACGCTTCGAGTAAGCATGGTGCCGATAGGAAAGGCAAAGCATACGAGTACGAACAGAAACAGCGGCGCGATGAGCGCTAGCGATTTCAGTTTGTATGAGCGTTCGGCTTTTCTGAGCTTGGCTCTAAGATCTACCGCTTCCGCCTTGCTTGAAAGAATTGCTGCTGACTGACTCATGATCTGCGACTCAGTGTGTGGTCACGTCCAGGGCACGAATGTGCTCTGGCGCCCAAGAAATGGAAATCGAGCTACCTACAGTCCAACTACTATCCATTTGCGAGGCAGGAAGCTTGATCATGAAATTCGGTTGTCCTGCAATTTCAGTAATCATTCGAACGTGGTCGCCCAGGTAGATATACTCCTGAATGCGAGCGGTCAAAGGCGTACTGCCAGCCGGCCCAACCACAACGCGCTCTGGTCGAATGCAAAGCGCGACCTGATCTCCAGGCTTAGCCCCAACTACCGAAATCGCCCGGATCAAGCTGCCGTCAGCCAGGCGTGCGATGGTGTGGCTTTCATCTCTGGAAACAAAAGTTGCGATCAGGGTGTTGTTTTCACCGATGAACTGAGCCACGAAACTTTTGGTCGGGGCTTCATAAATCGCTGCAGGAGTGTCGATTTGTTGGATCACACCATCATTGAAGACAGCGACACGGTCGGACATGGTCAGCGCTTCGCTTTGGTCGTGTGTCACATAAACAACGGTCAGTCCGAGCTGTTTGTGGAGGTGTTTGATTTCCAGTTGCATGTGTTCGCGCAACTGCTTGTCCAGGGCACCCAGTGGTTCATCCATCAATACAAGTTTGGGTTCAAACACCAGGGCACGAGCCAACGCGACCCGTTGTTGTTGGCCACCCGACATTTGAGCTGGGTAGCGTTTTGCGAAGTCGGTGAGCTTCACCATGTCCAATGCACGGCGAACTTTTTCCTTTCTGTCGACACTGTTCATTTTGCGGACGGAGAGCGGGAAGGCGAGGTTTTGCTCGATCGTCATGTGAGGGAACAGTGCGTAATTCTGAAACACCATTCCGATGTCGCGCTTGTGCGGCGGTAGATTGTGAAGCGGCTTGTCTTTCAGAAAAATCTCGCCGTGTGTCGGTGTTTCGAAACCGGCCAACATCATGAGGCTCGTGGTCTTACCGGAGCCCGATGGGCCGAGCAGCGTCACAAATTCGCCCTCTTTGATATCAAGGTTCAGATCCTTAACGACGGGCCGAAAACCATCGTAGGTTTTCTGGATGTTTTTGAAGCTGACCAAGTGATTCATGTGGCAACCCTCATTCGGGAGTAGGCAGAAATAATCTTCGCTACTCGTCCGCCTATTCATTCAAAAAAAGAGAAGCAATCGTTTTTGTTCAAGTCGCAGATTGGGACTAGGCCTTACTGGCCGTGACCTGCCACCTGGTAACCGGTGGCAGGAGCGACCCCGGTGGATCGGTTACTTCTGGGCGATCCAAGCGTTGAAGCGCTCGGTCAGTGGCTCAGTGTTTTCGACCCAGAACTCGACATCCAGCGGCACCGATTGAGCAAGGTTTTCTGGGGTTGTTGGAAGGTCAGCTTTCAACTCCGCCGGTACATGTTGGTTGGCGTTTTTGTTGGTCAGGCCGTAAGCGATGAATTTAGGGAGCTTTGCCTGGTTTTCAGGTTTGCTGGCATAGCCAATGAAATCCATGGCGGCTGCTTTGTTCTCGCTACCTTTGAGGACAGTCCACGAGTCGATGGCCGAAACGCTGCCATTCCACAGGAACTTGAAGTGCTTGCCTTCGTTGCGGTTGAAACCGGTGATGCGACCGTTATAGGCGGAGCTCATGACAACGTCACCCGCAGATAGCATTTGCAGCGGCTGTGCGCCGGCTTCCCACCAGACAATGCTTGACTTGATCTCGTTGAGTTTGTTGAAGGCTCGGTCGACACCTTCTGGAGTGCGCAGCACGTTGTAGACTTCGGCTGGTTTTACACCGTCTGCAATCAACGCAAATTCAAGAGAATATTTTGGGCCTTTCCGCAGACCACGTTTCCCTGGGAATTTCTTGGTATCGAAGAAGTCGGCCCAAGAAGTGGGAGTGGCCTTCAGTTTGTCGCCGTCCCAGGCCAAACCGGTGTTCCAAACGATGGCGCCCACGCCGCAATCGCTCACGGCTTCGGGGATGAAATCGGATTTGTTACCGATCTTTGCCCAATCAATTTTTTCGTAGAGGCCAGAGTCGCATCCGAGAGCCAGATCCTCGGCTTCGACTTCAACGACGTCCCAGTTCGGTGTTCCTGCCTTTACTTTTGCGTCGAGTACACCGACGCCGCCGTCCCAGCTCTGGTCGAGGACGTTCTTTCCGATCTGTTTCCCGAATGGCGCGAAAAATATCTCACGTTGTGCATCCTGAAAATTTCCTCCCCAGGAAACGATCGTGAGGTCACGGGCGTTGGCAGCTTGTGAGGCTGCTAACCCAACGAGGGCAAATCCAAGTGCTGCTACAGCGTGGCATGGCTTGTGCATTTTAAACCTCGACGCAGGTTGTTGTGTTGTTCTGGTAAAAATTTTTACCACTCAAAAATAACCTAGGCAAGTTTTATTTTTTGTCGCGTCGAGAAAACTTTCAATCGCCCGGATAAACGGTAAGCGATTGTTTTTTAACGCCTAAAATTTGTGATTTTGAGTGTTAAGTGACTAGATATTGGTGAGATTTGTTAGTTTGCTAAGGATTTATGTCATGGACGAGCGATCTTAAAATCGTGTTACTTTGCTTCCCTTGGGTGCACTGCATGGTGCGAAACAACCCAAAGTTGTGCGTGTGATTCGTGTTGGCTTCAAAGAGAGTGGGCAGTTCAAGTCATCGAATTGAAGTTAGGCCCCCTCGGGTGCCGTTTATCTGAGGATTTAACCGTGATAGAAACATCGGCGATAAGTCGAAGCCCCCATGCTCCAGAAGAGCCGTCTGAAACCTCTTCAGAGGCCCAGGAGACTGCTTCGGTAGGGGCGAGACTGAAAGCTTTGCGACAAAGTCGCGGGCTTACGATTCGAGGGTTGGCCGAGCAGGCCGGAGTTCCTCATGCCACGCTTTCGATCATCGAACGAGACAAATCCAGCCCGTCCGTGAGTATTTTGAAGCGCTTGCTACGCCCTCTGAATGTCACCCTTAGTGTGTTTTTTTCCGATTCAGCAGTTGTAGATCGAGCAGTTTTTTACAAAGCCGATGAATTGGTGGAGCTTGCTGATGGCAAGAAACTTTCCTATCGACAGGTGGGAGCGAACCTGACGAACAGCTCCATGATGATCCTGCACGAGCGGTACGAGCCTGGCGCTGACACTGGGCAAGAGGGTGAGGAACTTTATTCCCACGAGGCCGAAGAGGGCGGGATCATCATCGAGGGCAAGCTTGAAATGACCGTTGGGGATGAGGTGCGAATCCTTTCGGTGGGTGATGCTTACTACTTCGACAGCAGACTCCCGCATCGCATGCGCAATCCTTTTGACGAGGTTTGTATCGTGGTGAGCGCGGTTTCTCCCCCAACGTTCTGATCGATCTGTTTTCTTGAGGTGTCGGGTGTTTGGCTGCACGCACGCCAATCGGCTGCGCGTGCAGACACCAGGCTTGATCCCATAAGCATCCTTCCTTGTGTTCTTACTCCGCTCGGAGCTTTCTGCTCGATAATCTCTTGCTCGGATACCGGGTTCTCACTGAAAACGATCGTCCTTCCTAGCCCATAGCGGTGAGCGCATAAAAAAGCCGCTGCCAGTAAAAATGTCGATTGGCAGCAGCTGAGGTGAGACGGTGATTGCGCTCAGTTAAGCGAATGCGCGGTTTATCTTTGCTTGCCCCTTTTGGGACATGGTGCTTCGCTTCGCGGACAGCTCCGGTTGCGACCTTTGTAGGTACACGCCAATGCAAACCAGCGCTACGGTGAGGCCGAGTGTCGAAAGAAGCTCAATGCGCTGGCCAGGGAAGGCTGCCATGATCCCAAAAACGACCAGAATGAAGGCGATGGTGAGCACTGTGAGATAGGGAAACAACCACATTTTTACTTCGAGTTTTTGCCCTTGCGCCACCAACTTCTTCCTCATGCAAAGTTGGGTGACAGCGATGACCAAGTACATCAGCAGTGCGATGGCGCCGCTGGTGGCCAAGAGGAATTCGAAGACCTGTTTCGGCAGCAAATAGTTGGCTCCCAACGCAATCAGGGATACCACTGCAGTCAAGGCTATGGCGTTAACGGGAACGCCGCTTTGAGTCGTACGAGAAAGTATTTTGGGTGCATCGCCTCGATGGGCCAACGAGTAGGCCATTCGTGATGCCGTGTAGAGAGCAGAGTTCAAGCAGCTGGTTACCGCGACGAGCACTACGATGCTCATAATGCCAGGCGCCCAAGGGATGTTCATGGCTACCAGTACGGCTTGGTATGACCCAGTGGCAAGACCGGGGGCGTTCCACGGAATCAGGCATACCACCACGAACATGGAGCCGAGATAGAACAAGCCCAGTCGCCATACCACTGCACGAATTGCTTTCTTGATATTGGCCTTAGGTTCCTTGGATTCCGCCGCCGCAATGGTGACGACTTCACTTCCCTGGAAGCTGAACATAGCGGTCAGCAATGCAGCGATAATCGCTACGCCACCGTTAGGTGCAAACCCCCCGTTCACATACAGGTTTTCCATACCGCTCGTAGATGAACCTGGTAGGAACCCCAGAATTGCCAGCACACCCAAAATGATGAAGCTGACAATTGCGCACACTTTGAAGAGTGAAAGCCAATACTCCATCGCGCCAAAATTTCCGACGCTGAGACTGTTGCAGGCAATTAGTGCAAATGTAACTCCGAAAGCAGCCATCCAGTGAGGGATTGCCAGCCAGTCGCCCAGAATATTGCCAGCAACGATGGCTTCGATACTGATAACGAGTACATAGAACCACCAGTAGAGCCAGCCGATAGAGAACCCCGCCCAGCGTCCAATTGCCTGATCTGCGTAGGAAGAAAAAGAGCCGGTATCGGGGCGCGCCGTTGCCATCTCTCCGAGCATTTGCATGACGAGAACAACAATGATGGCTGCAATCAGGTAGGAAACCAGTACTGCAGGCCCTGCGGCGGCGATAGCATTGGATGAGCCTACGAAGAGGCCCGCTCCAATGACTCCACCGATAGAGATCATCGTGACCTGTTTGCTTTTTAAGCCGCTCCCTAGCTTGTCGTTAGCTAACTGTTTGTTTTGACGCATCGGCTGGTACCTCGGCACAAAGACTAATTTTTCTTGTATTGATCGATTCAAGACGATCATGACCGCCTACGTTACTTCGTATGCTGCAAGGAGATTAGGTCGCCCTGATTCATATTCGGTGTGAATGCTCGTCACAGATAGGTGGGCGAGCGAGCTTGAAGAGGCCATTCAAAGCGATTCATATGGATGATGACTTTGAGGTATCCGTGATGCAGAGGCGCATAGGTACGGATGTTAGATGGCACGATTCGAGTCATCGCACTGTTAAATTTTTACTCTATTAATGGTTTATCACCGACGTGAGCGCAGGGATTTCGTCGTCTGAGTAAACGTTTTGAGCTTCATCTAAGAAGTTAAATTGAATCCGATTTTTTAGCGCGAGTTCTCTCCTTCGTTGTATGGAGAGTAGGCTGCACCCTTTCGTTCTTATTCTTCATACCTGGTATGAACTGCAGGCACAGCTGGGCCGTAGACAGTAATGGGGGCGGGGGGTAAGGTTTTATTCAGTGCCTGAGAGGTATGCAAGGCCATCATCAGGGCAGCCTGAATAATTTGTGAGTGCTCACTGGCTCGAATGTAGTTTATTGGCATCATTCTGATAGCGCCAAAACGTAGTTTGGTTTTATTGCTATGTGTGGCCGGCCCAGTTTGTTAAGTGCTTGTTGATTAATCTGCGCTGACGAAAAGTCATATTTACCTTCAGTTCGCCTATATAAATATTAGTGTCTGGGAGAATGCATGAATAAGAATTTCATTGCCGGAGAGTGGCTCGAAGGCGCCGATATCAACCTGAATATCAATCCTTCCGATACCAATGATGTGGTCGGTGAGTACGCGCGCGCAGATGCTTCTCAAGCTGCGATGGCTGTTGATGCGGCTTTTGAAGCGGCTCCGAACTGGGCTCAATCTACCGCCGAAGTACGAAGTGACGCGCTCGACCGTATTGGCACTGAGATTCTGGCGCGTCGTGACGAGTTGGGCCGTTTGCTCGCGCGCGAGGAAGGGAAAACCCTGCCTGAGGGTATTGGTGAAGTGGTTCGCGCCGGCAGGGTTTTTAAGTTTTTTGCGGGCGAAGCATTGCGCCTTTCAGGCGAACGCTTGGCATCCATTCGCCCTAGCGTGGAGACGGATGTACGGCGCGAGCCAGAGGGCGTGATCGGCATCATCACTCCCTGGAACTTCCCTATTGCGATTCCTGCATGGAAGATCGCCCCTGCACTGGCGTTCGGTAACGCAGTCGTTTTCAAACCAGCTGATCTGGTGCCTAGCAGTGCGTGGGCACTGGCGGAAATTATTGTTCGAGCAGGAGCGCTTCCCTCCGGAGTGTTCAATCTGGTCATGGGGCCTGGCTCAAAAGTGGGTGATGTCTTTGCGAAGTCTAAAAAAGTACGGGCATTGACGTTCACGGGTTCCACTGGCACAGGCCGTAGTATTGGTATGACCTGCATGGAGCGCGGTGCCAAAGTCCAGCTAGAAATGGGCGGCAAAAACCCGCTCATTATTTTGGATGACGCAGATCTCAATCAGGCAGTTGAGGTAGCGGTCTCCGGCTCCTTCTTCTCTACAGGCCAGCGATGCACCGCCTCCAGCCGATTGATTGTCCAGGATGGAATACACGATCAATTTGTTGAGGCCGTGATCAAGCGTCTCTCTTCGCTCAAGGTTGATCACGCGCTGTCTGAAGGCTGCGACATGGGCCCTGTAGTGTCAAAGGCGCAGCTCAAGCAAGATTGCGATTACATCAAGAGCGCCCAAGAAGAGGGTGGGAAACTCGCTTACGGTGGCGAGCTGCTGACAAGGGGCACGCCAGGCTTCTACCTTTCTCCGGCGCTGATCACTGAAACCACTAACCAGATGCGTATCAACCGGGAGGAAGTTTTCGGCCCGGTGGCGAGTGTCATCCGCGTTAAGGATTACGAAGAGGCCGTCACGCTGGCTAACGACACCGAATTCGGTTTGTCATCTGGGATTTGCACCACTTCTCTCAAGCACAGCTCGGACTTTAAGCAGCGATCTACCGCCGGCATGGTGATGGTCAACGTCCCGACGGCAGGAGTGGATTACCACGCACCTTTCGGCGGTCGCAAAAACTCAAGCTACGGGTCTCGCGAGCAAGGTGGGTACGCAAAGGAATTTTATACCTCCGTCAAAACCACATACACATTGGCCTGAGCTCATGGAAAATAAAAATAAGATCAGTGGCACCACCCGGGTATACGCGATCATCGCTGACCCCATTCATCATGTGCAGACGCCAGGTGCGATGAACCGCTTGTTCACTGAGCGCGGCGATGATCGGGTAATGGTGCCATTTCACGTCAGCACGGAAAGTCTCCAGAGCGTTGTTGTAGGACTGCGCGGAATACAAAGCCTCGATGGATTCATCGTTACGGTGCCGCACAAGTCTGCAATCGTTGAACTCTGCGATTCTGTGTCAGATGCTGCGCGACTCGTAGGTGCGGTCAACGTAGTGAGACGCAACGAAGATGGAAGCCTGCATGGCGACATTCTGGACGGTGCGGGTTTCTTGGCAGGTCTACGTCAACGAGATGTAGAGCCGAGCGGTATGTCGGTCTACTTGGCCGGTGCAGGGGGGGCAGCAAAGGCAATCGCGTTCGCTCTCGCCGCTGCAGGTGTCAGAAAAATCACCATTTTCAATCGCACCACATGCAAGGCAGAGGCGCTTATCCAGCGACTCACCCCTGTCTTTCCCGCTGTGGAGTTGTGTGTCGGCTCAGATGATCCATCTGGCCATGATTTGGTAGTAAACAGTACATCCCTTGGGCTCTCTGTGGATGACATTCTGCCCTTGAATGTGGCGTTGCTTACCTCATCGCAAATTGTCGCAGAAATCATTATGAAACCTGCGATCACTCCCCTGTTGGCAGCCGCAACTGAAAAGGGTTGCCGAGTGCTTGATGGAATGCCAATGCTGCTTTGCCAGATTGAGTTGATGGCTGCGGCGATGGCGACTAATAAGAATGAGCAAAATCATGAGTACATTTGATTACGTCATCGTTGGCGGCGGCACTGCTGGTTGTATTCTTGCCAATCGACTCACTGCTTCCGGAAAATACAAGGTTTTGGTGCTGGAAGCCGGGGGTGAACCGAACGGTTTTTGGATTCCTATCCCTGCTGGCTTTACCAAACTGCTAGTGGACAAGCGATACAACTGGCGATTTAAGACCCAGGCCGAGGCGAACACACGCGGAAGGGAAATTTCCGTACCCCGTGGTAAGGGCCTCGGTGGATCTACCCTTATTAACGGGATGATCTATGTGCGTGGGCAGCCTGGGGATTATGACGCTTGGGAGTCCACAGGGGCGAAGCAGTGGAACTTCGCCACGCTCAAGCCCTACTTCAAAAAATTTGAGTCTTATGCTCAAGGTGACGACTCCCGTGGGCATGAAGGCCCGATGCATATTCAACAGGTCACAGAGCGTTATCCCGTGTCGGACGCCTTCTTGGAGGCAAGCATTCAAGATGGGCACCGGCACAATAAAGATTACAACGGCGATGATCAGACTGGATTTGGTTACTACCAGGTTGCCCAGCACAAGGGGCGGCGCTGGAGCGTTGTGGACGGCTATCTTAAACCGGCAAGAGCACGCGCTAACCTGCATATCGAGACCAATGCGCATGTGTTGCGCCTCGAACTTGAAGGCTCACGTTGCACTGGTATCACTTACCGTCAAGGCGGTCGCGAGGTCACTGTCAGTGCCCGACAGGATGTCATTCTGTGTGCCGGCGCCATTCAATCGCCGCAAATCCTGGAGCTGTCGGGAATCGGGCGACCTGATGTGCTCGACAAGGCTGGCATCCCAACCAAGCACCGTCTTGATGGTGTAGGGGAAAATTACATCGATCACTTTGCCACCCGTATGAACTGGCGGCTGAAGAACACGGTGACTCTCAACGAACTGGCGCGCGGATGGAGACTTGGTCTTGCCGTGGCTGAGTACTTCACCAAGCGCACGGGAATTCTGACACTGGGTACCGGCTTGGTTCATGGTTTTTTGAAGACCAAGCCTGAAATGCCTACGCCGGATGTGCAATATTTCGTCGTACATGCAAGCTATGCCAATGCCGCCGAGCGAATTTTGGACAAGCACCCGGGCTTCACGATTGGAGTCAGTCAGCTACGCCCTAAGTCTCAGGGCAGCATCCACATCCAATCAAAGGATCCTGATGTTATGCCGGCGATTC
This sequence comes from Pseudomonas fluorescens NCIMB 11764, assembly GCF_000293885.2. NCBI lineage: Bacteria > Pseudomonadati > Pseudomonadota > Gammaproteobacteria > Pseudomonadales > Pseudomonadaceae > Pseudomonas > Pseudomonas fluorescens. The sequence goes on along the minus strand of NZ_CP010945.1, from coordinate 6,132,767 downwards.
GCCCGAATTTTCTGACCGAGGATGAAGACTGCACGAGTCTGATTGAGGGCATGAAAATCGCGCGAAGAATTATGGAGCAGCCGGCGATGAGTGCATTCGTCGATGCAGAAACCAGTCCGGGCTCCCAAACCAAGAGCGATGAAGATTGGCTCGAATTTGCACGAGACAATGGTCAGACGATTTATCACCCCATCGGCACCTGCAGGATGGGCGAGGACGAGGGGGCCGTGGTCGACTCACAGTTGCGAGTTCATGGCCTAAGTGGTCTTCGTGTCGTCGATGCCTCGGTCATTCCATCAATGATCTCCGGCAACATCCAAGGTGCGGTTATGGCTGTTGCTGAGCGTGGGGCTGATTTGATACTTGGCTCCGCTCCCGTTCATTACTGAGAATGGGCTCGCCACAGCAATGCTTGAAGTAACACTAAGCATTGCTGTGGTGTTGTGCTCCAGGGATCTTTAATCCGGGAATGGTAGGGACAGCAGCCAAGTGCTGAAGGTCTTTAGCGCGGGCAGATGTTGATAACGTGTGGCATACGCAAGGTAGTAATTGCGACCGCTTTCCATCGGGTCGAACAGTGCTACCAGCGCTCCGGATTTGAGTTCGTCCTGCACCAGAATGTCGGGAACCAGCCCGATTCCAATGCCCGCTGATACGGCCTGAATGAGGTGAGCAGTGAGCTCGAAACTTGGGCCGGTACGCATGCTTCTATGGCCGAGGTTGTTGCGGTCAAACCAATCAGACCACGCATTGGGCCGAGAGACGACATTCAACAAAACTTGATCAGCGACGTCCGGTGGTGACATGGCGCGAAAATCCGCAAGCGCTGTAGGGCTCGCTATAACGACCAGTTTTTCTTTGAGTAATAGATGCGAAATGTAGCCTGGCCAGTCTCCTTTGCCGGCGCAGATGATTGCCTGCATGTCGCTCGCGCTGGACTGGATATCGGCGTGAATGATCCTTGAATGGATGTGCACCAGGTTACCCGGGTGGAGTGCATAAAACTCATGCATTTTGGGGAGGAGCCACTTTGATCCCAACGTCGGAAGTACAGCGAGGTTTAGCGGCCCACCCTCAGCCTTGTAAGCAATTGTCTGCAGTGTTGCGCTTCGAATTCGACCCAGTGCAGCGGCAAGCTCATGTTGGTACAGGGCGCCGGCTGCAGTTAATTCGATCTTCCGTCCATCACGGCGAAAGAGCTCGATCTCAAGCTGGGCTTCCAGGGATTGCACTTGCCGGCTGACGGCACTTTGAGTCAATGCCAGTTCGTCTGCAGCTTTGGTAAAGCTGCAATGCCGAGCGGCTGCTTCGAAGGCAATCAGCAGGGACATGGAGGGCGTCAGTCTTCTTGGGTTCATTCATAAAGCTCATGCAAATTCTGCAGGTTTTACGTTTGTCCGAGTCATCGGGTCTCGACAAAATCGAAGGTAAAACCCCTTATGGTTTGCTAGCACCTTGGTGCTGAGCATACATAACGAGAATGTTTAGATTAGCTGCATTACCCGTAGGAACTCCACCATGATTGCTCGGCTGTCTCCCCCTGATGTCCAAAACGTATCCTACGAAGAATTTTTAAGTCGGCTTGAGGAAGAGGGCTTTCAGGGCGAAATCGCGCGTAGTTATGGCGATAGGACGGTGTTGGCAACCGACAACTCAATCTATCAGCGCCTACCAGAAGCGGCGGTGTTTCCACGGCATGCTCGAGATGTCGAGACCTTGGCACGCCTGGTGGCCCGTCCCGAGTTTAGATCTGTTGTGCTCACACCCCGTGGAGGTGGAACCGGTACCAACGGCCAATCACTAACAGAGGGGGTTGTTGTCGATCTGTCTCGCCATATGAACAGTATTCTTGAGATCAATGTCGAGGAGCGTTGGGTTCGCGTGCAGAGCGGTGTGGTTAAGGATCAGCTCAACACTGCATTGAAACCACATGGATTATTTTTCGCGCCCGAACTATCCACATCAAACCGCGCCACCATCGGCGGAATGATTAATACCGACGCGAGTGGTCAGGGAAGCTGTACGTATGGCAAAACCCGTGACCATGTCTTGGAACTTTCTACCGTTTTGCTGGGTGGGGATCGACTCAACAGTTCGGTTTTGGAACGCGATTGTTGGTGGGCGGAAACAGGTCGCACAGATCGGGTAGGTGAGGTCTACCGATGTGCCACGGACATCGCGCGCAATCATGCTGATCTGATCCAGAGTACGTTTCCGAAACTGAATCGTTGCTTGACAGGCTATGACCTGGCTCACCTGCAAGAGCCAAATGATCGATTCAATCTCAACAGCGTTTTGTGTGGCTCCGAAGGCTCCCTTGGGTTCATCGTTGAAGCCAAGCTCAACGTGTTACCAATCCCCAAGTATTCGATCCTGGTGAATGTGCGTTATGCAGGGTTCATGGATGCTCTGAGGGACGCCAAGGCGTTGATGCTGTTGAAGCCGTTGTCCATCGAGACTGTCGATTCCAAAGTGCTCATGTTGGCCATGAAGGACATAGTTTGGCACGGCGTCGCAGAATACTTCCCGGAAGACCCAGGTGCACCGACACTCGGAATCAATCTTGTTGAATTTAGCGGCGACGATGAAGAGGCCGTTCAGCAGAGTGTTCATGAGTTTGTTTTGCACCTGCAGCGTGATACCAGCGTCTTGCGATTGGGTCACACGCTTGCAATAGGTGCGGACGCTCTCAAACGCGTTTATGCGATGCGTAAGCGAGCAGTAGGGCTGCTCGGCAACGTCAAAGGAGAGGCCCGGCCACAACCCTTTGTCGAAGACACCGCCGTTCCGCCTGAGAATTTGGCTGACTTCATCCTGGAGTTTCGAGCGCTTCTGGACAGCTATGACTTAGAGTACGGAATGTTCGGGCACGTCGATGCGGGAGTCCTCCATGTGCGTCCGATCCTGGACATGAAAGACCCAATTCAGGCTGCTCTGATTCAGCCGATTTCCGATGCCGTGGCGGTGTTGACGCAAAAGCATGGCGGCTTGTTGTGGGGTGAGCATGGAAAGGGGTTGAGATCCCAGTATGTGCCCGATTATTTCGGGAAGCTTTATCCAGCATTGCAGGAGCTCAAGGCTGCTTTTGATCCACACAACCAACTCAACCCCGGCAAAATCGCCACGCCGAAGACTGTGCCTAGCGCTCGATTGACGCGCGTTGACGAGGTCAAGTTGCGGGGCGAGCTAGATCGGACAATTGATGAGCGGGTTTGGAAAAGCTATGACACTGCCGTCCACTGCAACGGCAATGGTGCCTGCTACAACTTCGATCCTGATGACGCTATGTGTCCTTCCTGGAAAGGCACTCGTAGCCGAGTCCATTCACCCAAAGGTCGCGCTTCGCTCATCCGTGAATGGTTGAGATTGCAGGGCCAACAAGACATCGATGTATTGGCCACTAGCGATCGGCTGCGCTCGACTTCCAACGTATTTAGTATTGCCACACGAGCTGCGAATACAGTCGCGCAAAAGTTGGGACAACAGGATTTTTCCCATGAGGTTTATGAGGCCATGGCGGGGTGTCTCGCCTGTAAATCTTGTGCTGGTCAGTGTCCTGTGAAGGTCAATGTGCCGGAGTTCCGATCGCGGTTCCTGGAGCTGTATCACAGCCGGTATCTGCGCCCCTTGAAGGACTATCTCATCGGCTCGCTTGAGTACACCATTCCCTACATTGCGCGCGTGCCGCGTTTATACAACTACATCATGGGCGCCCGTCCTGTACGCGTCCTTCTTGAGCACGTCGCCGGAATGGTCGATAGCCCATTGCTCAGCTTGATGGACTTTAATGAAGTACGCCGTCGCTGGAAGGTGCAGATGGCAACCCCGGAGCGTTTGGCTGCATTGGAGGAGGGGGAGCGTAAGCGTAGTGTGATTATCGTCCAGGATGCTTTTACGCGTTACTTCGAAACGCATGTGCTTGCCGACTGGGTTGAGCTGATCTCAAGGCTCGGGTTCCAGGTGTACATAGCTCCGTTCTCTCCGAACGGTAAACCTCTGCAGGTTCAGGGTTTCCTCAAGGCATTTGAAAAAGCCGCGCATTTCAATGCCAAATCGCTGAACAAGCTTCACCAATATCAGGTTCCGTTAGTTGGCCTGGATCCCGCTATGAGTTTGGTGTATCGGCAAGAGTACGCCAAGACGCTTGGCAGCGACCAGATTCCAACCGTCTTGTTGCCGCAGGAGTGGCTTGCGGATGTGCTCCCGTCATCGAATGCGATCAAGGACACAGACCCCTACTACTTCCTTCCTCACTGCACCGAGAAAACTAATGAGCCCGGCAGCATCGGCCTTTGGCAACAAATTTATGCGCGAGTGGGGTTGAAGCTACAGGTACAAGCAATTGGTTGCTGTGGCATGTCAGGCACGTATGGACATGAGACGCAAAACGCTAAGACTTCAGACGTTATTTACAGTCAGTCTTGGGGGCCGCTGGTGGAAAAATTCAATCAATCAGGGCGCCTATTGGCGGATGGCTATTCATGCCGAAGCCAGGTTAAACGCAAGCATGGCGCGACGATTTTGCATCCTCTACAGGCTTTATTAGCGGTCGTTCGGGGTATCGTCGGGTAATAATTGTCACCTCGCTGATTACCCCACCGTGGCTTGGGGCGGTTCAAACGCCTCGCGTTTTCGAGTGAGGCTGCATGGTAAATGGGGCGCGCTGTTTCTAGGCTATGCCTATGTGGCCCAAGGTTGCTCAGCAATTTTGCTCTCAAGGAAATCTCGAAAAACCCTGATCCTCGGACTGAGGTGCTTGCGGTTTGAGTACACCATGTAAATGGGTTCCTTTTCATCCAGGGCGTACTCCTCAAGCAAGGGGATCAGTCGCCCTTTTCGGATATCTGCCCCGATATGAAATTGCGCAAGCTTCACGATACCTGCACCCGATAGTGCCATCTGACGCAGCAGGTCACCCTGAGCAAAAGACGCTTTAGCGCTGACAGGGATTAAGGTTTTGTGGTGGTCGATTTCGAACTCCCAGTTATTCCATGCGCTTTTGAAACTGAAGTTAAAGCAGTCATGGTTCACAAGGTCTTGTGGGTGATTGGGTCTACCGCAACGCTCGATATATTCCGGCGAGGCACAGATGACCCAAGCACTTTCCCCCACCTTTCTGGCAATCCGTGATGAGTCGGGTAAGACACCGCTGTGGATGGCTATATCAAGACCCTGTTCAAATTGGTCGATGTATTGGGGGCCAACTTGAATGTCGACGCTCAGGGCAGGGTATGTGGCAAGGAACTCTGATAGCCAGGGCAAAATTTGATGCTTAGCGAAGGTTGTCATCGTATGGATGCGCAGAGTTCCGCTAACACGCGTAGGGAACGCTTCAGCCAGGGAGTCTGCCTCTGCCATGGCGTTGACCACTTCCCGCGCGCTGACCAGGTAAGCAGCACCTTCTTCAGTGAGTGTGAGATTGCGGGTGCCTCGCTGAAACAGGCGAGTTTGCAGCCGATCCTCAAGGCGAGTGATGAGCTTGCTAATGGCTGAGGGGGTCAGTCCATTTGAGCGCGCCGCCGCAGAAAAATTTCCGTGCTCAGTGGCCCAGATGAAGGCCAACATCTGCGAGTAATTATCCATTGATCTACCTTGTCGGCGGGCTTTTCGAAAATTAGCGTGCCACTTTTCTGGGGCTGAAACAACAAGCGCGCCATAGGCGCGCTTTTGATCTACAAATCGCTGATCAGCGAATAAATTGCTCGATGTAGTCGTCAGGTAGACCCAGCTCTTTGTAGTGCTTGCGGGCTGCTTCAAGCTTGGTGAAAACGTCTTCGTAGCCGACCGCCACGCCTTGTGGATCGACGTAGGTGTATCCGCCTTGGACGTGGAACCAGGTGATCATTTCTTCAACGTCTTCTGGAACGAAAAGGGTATGGGTTTCGCCTGGAGGCTCATACGCAAAGGAGCCTTCGGATGCGACCCAATCATGCTCCAGGTAATACCAGCGGCCCTTGAGCACGATGGCATGAACGCCGCCGGTGTGGCGATGGCGGGACAACACACCGGCCTGGCGTACGCGGAGCAGGTTGATGTAATAACCGCCAGTGACGCTCAGCAGCAATGGCTTGAAGGAGACGGAGCCGGTGACAGGTACCCACAGCTTGTCGTCTTCCAGCCAGTTTGTCAGGACGCCTGGGTGCACCATGTCTGGCGACATGAATGGAACCTGAGGCAGTTGATAGGGGATCGCGAGTTCATCAGGCTTCGGTGCAGTGCTCATTTTTATGGTTTCCACATCTAGGTTAGTGGGGCCCTAGTGGTGTCCTGAGGGCTTGAACCAAAGAGTAAGGCAGTAACACAGGCGGAAAAAGACGTCAAATTTCACAGTAAGTGTGAACGCTCGTCACAGCTTGAAGGCGCGGAGTTTTGGTTTCAGGTCAAAACTGATGGCGCAGTACGTGTTGAACGCGAAACAGGGAGCGGTGCAATTGCGTTGAGCAAAATCACTCTTGCGATCTCGGGCCCCGCGGCGGCGGCGAAGTTCACGATGGTGCTCTAGGAGGGCGCCGCGCAATCAAGCAGCATATGGATCATTTGCAGCAGTGGGTTTCTATCCAATGATCGTCCAGTAGCAAATGCCGAGTACTGTTACGGGCCTCTATCAGACCCAAAACCGCCTAGTTGTAGCCTGAAGGTTGGCTACCGCGTAATACCCATCACGCCGACCTTGTTCAAGGAAAACGTGCATTGGAGTTCGGAGTTTTCGTAACAGCCGCGCACACCATTTTCGCAGTGATGGTTCTAAATTACTGATTTCGTGACGAAGTAGGGTTTCCTATTCGGGATGGGAGCGTTGTCGCGCCAAGAGAAACTGAAGGTGACCTGGCATATTTCGCTCGTATGGAGCGAGACTTCAAACTTTCAAGTGCTGGTCGAAATTGATGAATTCGAAAGTCAGATGTATTGCAAGTGGCTGGTCAGTTCGAAAAAAAATAAGTCCGATTGAAGCGAAATTTCGCACATATACCATTCCACAATCTAATGACTTCATTTTACTTTCTAATGACCACTGAAGGTAGGCAGGCAGTAATTGCGATGGGGTTATGCAAACCAAAAGTTTATAGTGGCACTTATGGAAACCTTCAGGAGTATCGAATGCCTTCAGCTAAGGTTCGATAACAGTAAGCCTCCAAAATTGATGGGCAGACGAGGGTCTGCATTGGGGCGTTCTGTGTCGGTCGTCACGATGGCGCCTGTTGCTCAGTTCGAATGCAATTGGCTAGTCAGTGGCAATGCAAGTGGGGACGCAAGTGGAATGCAATTCTCTACTCTCCAAAAAACCATTTTCTCGCATTAAATCGAGACTCGTTCATGAAAGAGGAGCATTAGGCATTAGATGATGCCTATGAATGGCGTAACCGCATAATTGCATCGGTGATCGCTTGTGCATTCTTGTCCAGCGTATCCATCGCCCCCATCGCGTTAGCTGCGACACTCCCCACTCCGTTCTCAGAGAGCCACTTGGTTACCTCTTCAATGGCCGCACATATCGCGTGCTGGTTGTGCAGGAGGAGTGTGAGAGCTTCAGGGTTATCTAGCATGGGGGGCGTCCTTGAGTAACTGGTTTCGGAAGACTAGCTTAACTCGGCGCTGGCTGGAGTCACTTCTCCACATCCGCTCACACCTGGGAAATTGCACTGACTTGACCACTCATTTGCAATGGACCTAACCAGCCATTTACAACGGATTTTACCTGCACCCCTAGCCACCTTGACCTGAAGTGAACGGCTGAAAACATTTGGTGGATGCAGAGAGCTATACTGGTTTGCACGGGGGGATCATAGGGTGAGGATAGGTAGTGTTGGTGCGAGGGCCAGCCAACGAGCCATCCAACGCGCAAACCGGTAAATGGAGCTCCGCCAAACGGACGGTGGGTTGGCTCGATGCGAGATGTTTACAATTCAATATTCCTGAAAAATTTTAATTTATCTTGAAAATGACCGCCTCCTGTTTGCAGACATAACCTGATGCGCCGGATTGCATGCAGCGAATACCGAACAGTGTCGGGCACTGCGCAGTCAATACCAGTGTTTTCAGCGGTGTACTCATTGCGTTGAAACGCGCGAGAACTTCAAGGCCATCCAGTTTTGGAATGCTGATATCGAGAATGACCAGGTCTGGCATGCATTCACGCACCATCTGCATGGCATCGACCCCATTATCGGATTCGCCGACAACTTTGTAACCTTCGTGCTCCAGTAACATTCGGACGGCAAGGCGGATAACAGGGTGATCGTCGACAATAAAAACGGAGTTCATAATCAAATCCCATGCGAGCTCAGATAAAGCGCGCACCTTAGCTCAGATAGTTGATGGGACGCATGAACTGACGGACCTCAAGCAGCAATATAGGAATAGTCCTACAAACGAACAGGAAAGGGGCTACGAATCAACTAGGTTTCGCATGAGGACGGGCAGAGTTGTTGGGGGCGGTATTTCAAGGTTTTTAAGCGTAAGTTACAAGTAGTGCCTGGCTGGATCGTGTCGAAATTCATTTTTTATAATTGAATTGAACTCAACAGGTTTCTGAATTAGAATTGTTTCAATGGTTTTATCAAGTAGCCAAGTAGAGGCAGTCCGTGTGCATTGGCGGTTTTTTCAAGTCCATCAAGTTCTGTGCGCGTCAGGCTGCTTAATAGTATTGCCTGTTTTATCATCCCGCGATGACTGGCGAATCTGACCAGATCCAGCCCGGGAAGATCGGGTAAACATTGGTCGCATAACAGGATGTCAAATGGTCGCACCGCCGCCAGCATTTGCTGCAAGGCATCTTGGGCACTGTCGGAGGTCGTCAGTTGGGTGAAACCATAACTTTCAAGCAGGTACTGAGTCGCCCTTAGTTGGAAGGGATGATCTTCCACCAACAGGATGCGCAATTTGTCTTCGAACTTGGGATTACTCACGCTTTCTCTCTCATACAGAGGGGCCTTTCATTATTTCGCGAGAAGGGCGAGCAATCGATCAGTTTGCTCGGTGTGAGGTGTAGGGGAATTCGGCGAATGCTGAACGCACTTGGGCTTTCAGTGGCTGATCAGCCATTCCGGATGGCGTAATGGCTGATCAGACGGGTTTCGTCAGTGGCTCGAACGGCCAGTCATCTCCAGCGCCATGTCGCTGGCATAGCTGTCGGTCATGCCGGCGATGAAATCAATCATGCGCAGGAACGAAGTGTGTAGCGGGCCGTGAGGGTCGGGCGCATTGTTGCCCAGCAGATCAAGGATGCGACGGCTCTTGAAGGACGGTGTCCGACCGTTGTGCTGTTCCAGCGCTGCGCCGCAGAACGCGTTCAGCAGGATTTCCAGCGTGGTATAGGCGCCGATCTCGTGCAGGGTCTTGCGCTTGTCCTGGAAGATCTTTTTGCGTGCCATGTCTTTGGCATTCAATACGCAGCGTTTGGCGGGACCGTGCATGTGTTCCACCAGATCGCCAGGCAGCGTGCCGGCCAGCAACGCGTCCTGTTGCTCGACAAAGGCGCGGGCCGCGGCGTTGGTCAGATGCTCGATGGCTTTGCCCCGCAGGATTGCCAGTTTGCGCCGACGTGAATCCCGCGGGCCGAGCTGACGATAGGTCTCCGGCAAATCGTCGCCCACCAGGTCCAGCAACAGGGACTCGACTTCGGCGTACTCCAGCAGCTCCATTTCCAGGCCATCTTCGAGGTCGATCAGCGCATAGCAGATGTCATCCGCGGCCTCCATCAAATACACCAGGGGATGGCGTGCCCAGCGTTGTTCTTCAAGTTGCGGCAGGCCGAGTTTATGAGCGATCTGCTCCAGCAGCGGGAGTTCGCTCTGATAACAGCCGAACTTGTGTTTCTTGTAACCCAGTGAGTCGGCGTGCTTGGCCGTCCATGGATATTTCAGGTAGGTGCCCAGCGTCGCGTAGGTCAGCCGGGTGCCGCCATCGAACTGGTGATATTCCAGCTGGGTGAGCACCCGGAAGCCCTGGGCATTGCCTTCGAAGTTGAGGAAGTCATTACGTTCGACTTCGCTCATTGCCTCCAGCCATCCACGGCCGGCGGCTTGCTGGAACCAGTGACGGATCGCGTCTTCACCGGAGTGACCGAAGGGTGGATTGCCAATGTCGTGAGCCAGGCAAGCCGATTGCACCACCATGCCCAGGTCGCTGGGTTCGCACCAGTCAGGCAGCGCGCTGCGGATGGTTTCGCCGACGCGCATACCCAGCGAACGGCCAACGCAGCTGACCTCCAGTGAGTGGGTCAGGCGCGTGTGGATATGATCGTTGCTCGTGACGGGATGGACTTGGGTCTTGCGCCCGAGGCGGCGAAAGGCGCCCGAGAAAATGATGCGGTCGTGGTCTTTGTGGAAAGGGCTGCGGCCGAGTTCTTCCGGGCTGTGCAGAGGCTTTCCGAGGCGTTCGCGGGTGAGCAGGGTTTGCCAATCCAAGGCTGGTTCTCTCCGTCAGGTGACTGAGCGCCTAGCTTCCCGTTTCACACCGACACCTGCAAGCGGAACTACAGCCCGGCGGCATCGATATCGATGAGCAGCAGTCGCTCGCCGTTGTTGAAAAACTGTCCGGCCGTGAGGCAGTACTGGTTGCTGGTGGCGTCACGGTAGGTGTTGGAAAGCGTCAGCCGGCGCTCATCCCAACCCTCTGCCAACAAATGATAGAAGTACGGACGCCATGACCAGTTGTGTCCCAGGTAGCGATCGTCGGCTACCCAGCCATTGTTGCGCCATTCAAGGTTTGGCGTCAGTTGCGTGCCGTGACGGTCGCATTGATAGAAGCGCAGCAGCCAGGGAAAGGCGTCCAGCTGTGGCAGGGCACTGAGCGGCGCGCATGCCTGGGCCCACGTTTGCAGAATCGCCATCAGCTCGCAGAGTTGCTGACGCATGATCATCAGTCGGCCGCGCTCAGCGAGTTTTTGTTGGACATAGCGCTGACGCAATTGGGCAAAGCGCTCCACAAACGCATCGGTGGCAAAGAAGTCGGCTTGCGCGCGAGCGAACAGGAAACCCTGCACGTAGCGTGAACCACACTCCAGGGCAAAATTCAGCTGCGCTTCGGTTTCAACGCCTTCGGCAATGATCCAGCACCCGGTTTTTTCCGCCATTTGCGCAAGGGCCTTGACGACATCACTGCTGGGTCCGCCCAACGCAGCGGCCTGGAACAACCGCATATCCAGCTTGAGGATGTCCGGTTGCAGAGCGAGCACACGATCGAGTTGTGAGTAACCGGCACCGAAATCATCGATGGCGATCCGCGCACCGACTTGCCGATATCGCGCAACCACGTCTGCCAGGCGCTGGATGTCGCCGCCCAGTTCGGTGATTTCGAAAACGATTCGCTGTGGGTCGACGCCATGCCGGTTCAATTGCTTGAGGCTGGGCAGCGCCTGGTCCGCGCGTAAACGACTGATCCAGCGAGGCGACATGTTCAGACTGAGGAACCAGTCGGCGGGCGCTTCGTGCAAACGGCTCAGGGCGTTATCACGGATCTGGCGATCCAGGCGGCGGAGTGCGATGGCCGGGGTGCGCGGGTCGGCAAACAGCGGCCCCACGGAGGCCAGTTGACCGTCGGTCTGTCGCAGTCGACCCAATGCCTCTACGCCGGCGATACGGCCGGTGGCGGTATCGATGAACGGTTGAAAGCAGGCAAGCGGTTGCCCGTCGATCACGAGGCCTCCTTAGTAGGTCTTGTTTTTGGATGACACCCGATGGCTGGGTAGGCACGCAGGTCTGAACCTCTCGATAAAGAGGCTCATCCCGGTGATGTTGCAAGAATGCAGCCAGATAGTGGCCTAGTGTTTAGGCGCAGAGCCTTGCATGACCAACTTGATCAAAGGCCCCAGCGTAGTGCCCAGGCGTACCAGCCGAGTCAGGCTGCTCACGCCGCCGCTCCTGGTGCCCTTGCCGGTCAAAAAACCCAACAGGGTCACGACCGCCACGCCCCAGAGCGGGGCATGCTTGATGCCGAAACCGTCATGCAGGTTTTGCGTCAATCCGCGCACCCGCTGCAAGGGTTGCAGCAGTTGCGCGGATTCGTGGCGAATTTCCTGGCGATGCATTTCCATACGCAGGCGAATCAGCGCCTTGCGCATTTCCGTGCGCGAGCTGTTGTGAGGCAGTTCAGGCAGGTTCATGGCAGCAGGCGCTCCCTATCATTGGCCAATTCTTCCAGGGTGCCGTGGAAGGGTGAGGATTCATCAAAAATCGCCGCCCTCAGACGCATCCCGCAGAAGATGCACGCAAGGGTGTAGAACACGCAGAGCCCGATGATGGCAGGCAGGCGATAAGTGTCCCAGAACAGGATCAGCACCAGCGTCGATAACCCCACCAGCAACAGCAAGGCAAACACCAGCGCCAGGCCTGCGAACAGCAACAGGCTGACGGTGCGGGCTTTTTGTTCCTGCAATTCGATGCCGAACAATTCGACATGGCTGTGCAGCAATCCAAGGAATGCGGCACCCAGGCGCCGCGGTGAAGAGCTTGGGCCCGTCGCGGACGAGCCGGATTCGCCGATCGTCATAATCAGCGCCGGGTTGCCAGCAGGCCGATCAGGAAGCCCACACCGGCCGCGATCCCGACCGATTGCCATGGGTTGGCCTGAACATAGTCTTCGGTGGCGGTAACTGCGGCTTTACTGCGTTCGCGCAGGGAGTCTTCGGTCAGTTTCAAGGTTTCGCGTGCACGCAGCAGACTGTCGTGGATTTGCTCGCGCAGCTCGTCAGCCTGATCGCCAGCCAATGTCGCGGTATGTTCGAGCAACCGTTCAGTGTCGCTGACCAGTGTCTGAAAGTCGTTCATCAGGATTTCTTGAGCAGTCTTTGCCTTGATGCTGGCCATTGGTGATCTCCGTAAGTGGCTTCTGTTGCGTTCGAGTATGAGCCTTGGGTGAAGGTTCAGTGCAAATCACTGGTACAACTTTTGCTGTGTCGTGGTGCGCCGGCCCGTGTGACTGCGCTGTTGCCGGGCAGGAATCGAGCAAAACCTTATCTCAAATAATGAAAACCCGCGCAAAGCTTCCCGCCTTATGCGCCAAAGCGGCACATCAGGATCAATGTGTAGATCCTGGAAGGTTGCAATTTGGTGCATGAATTGTCTGCGCGAACTGCTTTGGTGCTTTTTTAGCCTTCAGGTCTGCCAACATCATGGAAAATCTGCAAAGCGCTGTGGACAGTCTGGTCCATAGCTCCAACACGTTGTTCATCCTGATTGGTGCTGTCATGGTTTTGGCCATGCATGCCGGTTTTGCCTTTCTCGAAGTCGGTACGGTTCGACAGAAGAACCAGGTCAACGCGTTGTCGAAGATCCTCAGCGACTTCGCCATTTCGACCCTGGCCTACTTCTTTATAGGCTATTGGATTTCCTATGGGGTGACCTTTCTGCAACCGGCGGCAGTGATCAATGCCGATCATGGTTATGGCCTGGTGAAGTTTTTCTTTCTGCTGACGTTCGCGGCAGCGATACCTGCGATCATTTCCGGCGGCATCGCCGAGCGCGCGCGGTTCGTGCCACAGTTGTGTGCGACGGCGCTGATCGTGGCGTTCATCTATCCGTTTTTCGAAGGCATGATCTGGAACGGTAACTTTGGCCTGCAAGCCTGGTTGCTGGAACGCTTTGGCGCAGGTTTCCACGATTTTGCCGGCTCGGTGGTGGTTCACGCCATGGGCGGCTGGCTGGCGCTGGCGGCGGTGTTGTTGCTCGGGCCAAGACAAGGTCGCTATCGCGACGGAAAGCTGGTGGCGTTTGCACCCTCGAGCATCCCGTTCCTGGCGTTGGGGTCGTGGATCCTGATCGTTGGCTGGTTCGGTTTCAACGTGATGAGCGCGCAAACCTTGCAAGGGGTTAGCGGGCTGGTGGCGGTGAACTCGCTGATGGCCATGGTCGGCGGCACCGTGGCGGCGCTGATTGTCGGGCGCAATGACCCGGGCTTTCTGCATAACGGCCCGCTGGCCGGGCTGGTGGCAATCTGCGCCGGTTCCGATCTGATGCATCCGGTAGGGGCGCTGGCCACAGGCGCCATCGCCGGGGCGCTCTTTGTCTGGTGCTTTACTGCTGCCCAAGGCAAATGGCACATCGATGACGTATTGGGGGTCTGGCCGTTGCATGGCCTGTGCGGGGTCTGGGGTGGAGTCGCTTGCGGTATCTTTGGCCAAAGTGCATTGGGTGGTCTGGGCGGTGTGAGCCTGATCAGCCAGTTGATCGGAACCACGCTGGGCGTGGTCGTGGCGCTGGCCGGTGGCTTCGCGGTGTATGGTGTGATCAAGGCGCTTCATGGCCTGCGTCTGAGCCAGGAAGAAGAGTATTACGGCGCAGACCTGTCGGTGCACAAGATCGGCGCCGTGAGCCAGGATTGAGTCAGTTCTCTTCATCGTTGGCGCCGGGATACAAACCGTGCAACAGGCGATAGCGGTCATGTCGTATCTGGTCGGCCCGCTCCTGGACCTGATGCGCGGGTAAACCCAGCATGATCAACGCGTGGGAGGCTAGCATCAGGCTCGACTCCAGTAATTCGGGTACGACTTCGCTGGCGCCGGCAGCTTTCAACTCGGCCAGTTGGCTGTCGTCGCGAGTACGTACCAGGATGGGAACGGTCGAGTTTAATCGGCGCGCCTCCTTGAGAATCAGCAACGCGATATCGGCCTGGTCCACGGCTATCACCAGCAGCCTCGCGCGGGCCAGCCCTACCGCCAGTAGCAGTTCACCGCGCCGTGAGTCGCCATAGTGCACACAGGTTTCACCCACGGCGGCTTCCTGGACACGCACCGGATCGGTGTCCAGCGCGATATAGGGCTGCAGCGCGTTACGCAGCGCTCGCCCGATGGACTGGCCTACGCGACCGTAGCCACAGATCACCACATGGCTGTGCAATCCGGCGTTAAGCGTGCTTATTTCCTCGAGTTTGGCTTCTTCGTTGGGCTTGCGGTGCAGGCGTGTGGCGATGTGAGGCGCCGCGCGCAGCAACAGTGGCGTTAGCAGCATCGAGCAGAAGGTCGCGGCCAGCAACAGCCCGCCGAGGTCGGCGGGCATCATCTTGTTCTGTTGCATCTGAGCCATCAATGCGAAGCAGAACTCGCCACCCTGGGCCAGTGCCAGACCGCTGCGCCAGGCCGTTTCAACATCGTTTCCGCGCCATTTGACCAGCAAGGCGACCACGCAACCCTTGATCAGCAGCAACCCCAGGGTCAGCCCGAGGATCAGCAAGCCGTGACTGAGAAACAACTGCAAATCGATGAGCATGCCAATGCTGACGAAGAACACCCCGAGCAGAATGTCGCGGAACGGCCGGATATCGGCTTCGATCTGATGGCGGTAGTGGCTTTCTCCGAGCAACATTCCGGCGAGAAAGGCGCCCAGGGCAGGGGAGAGCCCGAGCAAGTGAGTGAGCCAGGCCGTGAGCAAAACAATCACCAGTGCCAACAGTACAAACAGTTCCGCGGAACGGGCGGCCGCCACTTCATGAAACAGCCGTGGCAACAACCAGCGACTGGCCATCAGCAGGCCGACGAAGAGCAAAACGGTCTTGCCGAGCGTCACAGGTAACGCCCAGTACCAGGCCTGATCGCTGTTGCCGGCGAACACCGGCACGAGAGTCAGCAGCAACACTGCCACGATGTCCTGGAACAGCAATACGGCGATGGCATTTTGTCCGTGGCTGCTGAAAATCTCGCCCAGACTGCCCAGTTCCTTGCTGACAATGGCCGTGGAAGACAGCGACAGGCCGGCTCCGAGCAGCATCGCAGGTGTCGCCGACATGCCGAACAGCATCAGCAACCCCCCCAGCAGTACCGCAGTTATCAGTACTTGCTGGCTGCCGAGCCTGAACACGACTTTGCGCAAGGCGAGCATTTTCGACAGGGAAAATTCCAGCCCGAGGGAGAACAGCAGGAACACCACCCCGAGCTCGGCGAGGTCGGGCAGGTCTTCGCTTTCATTGACCCAGTTGAATGCCGTCGGGCCGATCATCAGCCCCACGCACAGGTAACCCAGCACCGGTGGCAGGCGCAGGCGCTGGAACAGTGCAATCACCACCAGGGAGGAGGCGAGAATGATCAGAAGGTTGGCGAACACGAAAACTCCAATGACAAGCGCTGGCTACTCAAGCGTAGAGGCAAAAAAGCGGCAAGGGTCGCGTAAATGACATCCAGTCCGAATGATTTGAGTCAGGAGTTTGCCGAAATTCTTTGAATTCAACCTTCTCCGGTCGCGTTGGGCAGTGACTCGACTGCTTCTGATCGCAGGCCTAGAATGTACGTCTACTTTGCCGGGTCCTGTGCTCATGCCTCCTGAATGTCAGCTTTTCGGCACCATTGGGTGCCATCTTTGTGAAGTGGCCGAAGCCATGCTGATGGCATTTGTCGAGCACGGTCTGCTGGTTGAACTGGTGGATATTGCTGAGGACGAATCATGGTTCGAAGCCTACAGTTTGCGGATTCCGGTGCTGCGACGTTGCGATAACGGCGCCGAACTTGCCTGGCCCTTTGATTCCGAGCAGGTTGTGGCATTCCTGCGCTGAGCTGGACACCTTTTGCGAGCCCCATCCGTCGCGGTCTTCGTTCCGGTCATTGGCGAAATTCAGGTTATTCGGTTACTGTATGTTCATACAGTTGCTCGGATTGCCTGTCATGTCTGCCCTGTTGGGGATTGGGCAGGTGATCCCGGAAGTCAGAGGGAAGAATCGTGGTCAATGTCGAACAATTGAAGAACAGCGTGAACCGGATGTCGGTGGACGTGGTGCGTGAAGCCGTCCTCGAGTTGCAACTGGATGGTCTGGTCACGGAAGGGAAAACTCCGTTCAACAAGCTGCATTTCAATACCTGTTTCGCCGAAATCGAGGCACTTTTCCAGCGTGCGGGTTATCACCGCCAACTGGATGTCGTGGGCTATCAGGGGTTGTTGTACGCACTTTATGATCCGGGGCGCTGGGAAGCGGTCGATGTGTTGCGCTGGCTCAAGGAGTTCACTGAAGCGGCGGCACGCTCGCAGTCGATTCCGGCCTGAGGATTCTCTTCTAGGTTCGTTCCGGCCACTGCTGGATAATGCCGCCCTGTATCGAGAGTCAGAGCGTTCGTATGTCCACTTCATCTTTTTCTGCTGCACACAACCAGGCCAGCACACTCTACTTGCCGCCTGGGCCGTGGCAGACCGTGCTCGATTGCCTGAGTGAACACTTCAGCGCCATCGGTCGTGAACGATGGCTGGACAGAATTGCTCGTGGCCGCGTCCTTGACGGGGATGGCGCGCCAATCGCCGTCGATCTTGCCTACAAGGAAGGTCTGCGAATTCACTATTTTCGGGAAGTACCGGACGAAAAGCCGATCCCTGTGATCGAGTCGATCCTGTATGCCGACGAGCATCTGGTGGTGGCAGACAAGCCACATTTTTTGCCGGTGACGCCGGCGGGCGAATACGTCGAGCAGACGCTACTACGGAGGCTGATTCGCCGACTCGATAACCCGCACCTCGTGCCTTTGCATCGCATTGACCGGCATACGGCAGGGCTGGTGCTGTTTTCAGCCAATCCTCAGAGCCGTTCCGCCTACCAGTCGTTGTTTCCCACGCGGCAAATCGAAAAACGTTATGAAGCCATTGCCAGGGCATTGCCCGAACGGGCCTTCCCCCTGGTCCACAAGAGTCGGCTCATCGATGGCGAGCCTTTCTTCCGCATGCAGGAAGGACCGGGCGTCAGCAACACCGAGACGGCTGTCGAAGTCAGGGAGAAGAACGGTGATCTCTGGCGCTACGGGCTTTACCCGGTGACGGGCAAGAAGCATCAGCTGCGGGTACACATGACGGCGCTGGGCGCCAGCATCTGCAATGACCCGTTCTATCCGCACGTGCTCAAGGATGTCGTAGACGACTATGCCAACCCGTTGAAGCTTCTGGCACAGGGCTTGCGGTTTGTGGACCCGGTTACCGGTGAGCGAAGAGACTTTGAAAGTGCCATCACCCTGCAATGGTGATAGCCGTTTTTCAGCCACGAAAAAGCCCGCTTAAAGCGGGCTTTTCTGTATCCGGTATCGCCGCAAGAATTACAACTCTTTAACGGTACGAACCTGATCCTTGTTCACGCGGGTTTGCTTGCCGTCCAACTGTTCGAACTCGTAGAAACCTGCTTCGTCGTCATACTTTGGCGTGTCGACGGCCTGGATTTCGCGACCGTCATTCAAGGTGATCACAGTAGGCGATGCGCAACCGGCAAGGGTCGCGAGGCCCAAGGCGAGCATGAAAGTGGCGAGGGTCCGTTGTGTCATGAGTGTGTCTCCGAATAGGAATTCTTTTAGTTACTGAGCGTGAGACGTATACAACGCGTGCAAGTTCCTTGGCTAGTGTCAATCTGACACGTTGTTGTGAGCGCTCAGCAACTCCGGGGTATTAAGGTTGGCCAGGCGAGGATCGTTTTCAGGGCATTGCAGAGCAATCGCGCCCAGTTTTCGCATCAGGCGGCCCGGGCTGCGTTCGCCTTCCTGCCAGGCCTTTTCGAATGCTTCGCCCAGGGCTACGGGGATGATGCACAGCAAGGGTTCCCAGTGCTCTCCATGACGCAACATCAGGGGGGTGTCCGGATGCTGGCTGGCCGCTTCGCGCATGCTGTGGAGCAGGGCGGCATCGATGCGTGGTACATCGCACGGCAAAACCATCAGAGATTCATGGCGGGCGGCCTTCAGGCCTGCACGAATACCGGCCAAGGGCCCGGGAAAATCACCTTCGTCATCATGGACCAACTGGTCGGCGTAGGGCGCGTACTTTTCCAGGTTCCTGTTGCAGGAGATGATCAGGTCGTCACTCAGCGAGCGGGTTTTGCGATGAAGATGCGCAATCAGCGGCTCACCGTGCCACTCGATCAAGCCCTTGTCCTGACCGCCCATACGTTGGCCGCGACCACCTGCGAGGAGCAAAATGGAGCAGGATGGCAACTGTGTATTCAAGGTCATGGCAGGGCTCCATGGGGGCAGTAAAAAAAGAGAGCGCTGTGATATAACACCGGGCTGTTTCTCCTACAACTGGACGAGCCTATGAAAGCCAAGGCTGATGTACCTTTCGCGCCGCTCAACATCGCGGTGCTGACGGTCAGCGACACCCGTACCCTGGAAACCGACACGTCAGGCCAGGTCTTTGTTGACCGCTTGAGCGCTGCCGGCCATAACCTGGCCTTCCGGGTTTTGCTCAAAGATGATCTCTACAAAATTCGCGCGCAAGTTGCCAACTGGATTGCCGACGATGTCGTGCAGGTCGTGTTGATCACCGGCGGCACTGGCTTCACGGGGCGAGACAGCACCCCCGAAGCGGTCAGCTGCCTGCTCGACAAGCAGGTCGACGGCTTTGGTGAGCTGTTCCGCCAGATATCGGTGGCGGATATTGGCACCTCCACTGTGCAATCCCGTGCCCTGGCCGGTCTCGCCAACGGCACGTTGGTGTGCTGCTTGCCGGGCTCGACCAACGCCGTGCGCACCGGCTGGGATGGCATTCTTGCCGAACAACTGGACTCCCGGCACCGCCCGTGCAATTTCGTTGCTCATCTGAAACAGGCGGCACCCTGTGAATCCCGCGGGTAAGCCAGGCAAGACAGGCAGCCTGATGGCTGTCGAGGTGGCGCTGGCGCGCTTGCTGGAAATGGCCGAAGCCACGCCGATTGCCGCGCGTGAACGCTTGCCGTTGGCGCAGGTTCAAGGTCGTGTGTTGGCCGCTGACCTGGTCTCGACACTTGATCTGCCGCCGTGGCCCAACAGTGCGATGGACGGATACGCGTTGCGCATGGCCGACTGGACGGGAGAGCCGTTGTCCGTCAGCCAGAAGATTTTTGCAGGTAACGCTCCGGAACCATTGAAGCCCGGCACCTGCGCACGAATTTTCACCGGTGCGCCTGTTCCTGCGGGTGCAGACTGCGTCGAGATGCAGGAAAACGCCGAGGTACTGGCGGATGAGCGAGTACGTTTCCTCGAGGTCCTCACGTCAGGACAAAACATCCGCCCGAAAGGCCAGGAAACCACCGTCGGTGAGTTGATTCTGGCTGCGGGCACACGCCTTGGCCCGATCGAGCAGGGGCTCGCTGCATCACTGGGATGCGCCGAGCTGGATGTGATTCGCAAGGTCCGCGTTGCGGTACTCTCCACCGGCGATGAACTGATTGAACCGGGTCAGGCGCTTGGGCCGGGCCAGATCTACAACAGTAACCGAGTGTTGCTCTGCAGCTGGTTGCAGCGCTTGGGCTGTGAAGTGATCGACGCCGGTATTCTTGCGGATAACCTTGAGACGACGCGTGCTCGCCTTGGCGAGTTGAAGGATGTCGACCTGATACTGTCGACCGGTGGCGTATCGGTAGGTGAAGCCGATTTTCTGGGCATTGCCCTGCGGGAAGAGGGCGAGCTCACGTTGTGGAAGCTCGCGATCAAACCGGGCAAGCCACTGACGTTCGGGCATTTTCGTGGGGTTCCGGTGATCGGGCTACCCGGTAACCCAGCGTCGACTCTGGTGACCTTTGCCTTGTTGGCGAGGCCCTATCTCTTGCGCCGTCAGGGTGTAAAAGACGTTGACCCCTTGAAGGTGCAGGTGCCTGCAGGATTTGTATGGCCCAAGGCAGGCAATCGACGCGAGTATTTGCGAGGACGTCTGGAGAACGGCCGGGCAATCATTTACAAGAATCAGAGTTCGGGTGTGTTGCGCAGCGCAGCGTGGGCCGATGGTCTGGTCGAAGTGCGAGAAGATCGCACATTGGTGGAAGGTGACAGCGTAGGCTTCATTCCGCTGAGCGAAGTCCTGGGCTGATACCTGCCGCATCTGTCATACAAACCCGGTTCATCGAACCGGGTTTTGCGTTCATGGCGTCCTCTTATCGAGCTAGAAGTGCCACCAACTGGTCGAACCGACTGTTGGCGATCCACCCCAGAAGCCCGAGAACCACGGCTGTTCCGCCGGCCGAATAGGCGAGCCTGTGTTTGATGGACCTGACGTCACCCCGGACTTCTTCCATGTCTCTGCGGATGTATTCGAGGTGTGTTTCCAGTTCAACGACTCGAGGTTCCATTTCAACTTCTCCAGTGGTTTTGGCGCACTTATTGAGTTCAGCTTGATAGCTGGCCCGCCTTTCTGCGAGCGGTGTGACCGGAGTAACCGGCATCCTGATGTCATGGCTTTGCATGATACGTCCCTGTAGTTCCTGCTGATGACGGATAAACCGTACCGCCAAGTTGTACCAATCAGGGTTGAGGGTCAATTGAGCCGATTCCTCAGGTTTTGTAAGAAAAAATCCCACCTTGTAGGACCTCAATACGGTTCGACTTGAAATAATTCATTTTTTTGCGACTTTTATGGGGCGCAGTGAGGTCACATTTCCCATACGGAATTCAATCATGGGAGTGACCACAATGGGCGAACGCAAGGCACTGTTGATTCTGCACGGCAAGCAGGCGCTCAACGAGGAGGTCCGGGCAGCCGTCGAAGAAAAGCGCTCACAAGGCTGGGAATTGGCTGTCCGACTGACCTGGGAGGCCGGCGACGCACAGCGGTTGGTAGACGAAGCGCTGGCGGCGGGCTACAAGCAGCTCATCGCCGGCGGTGGCGACGGGACGTTGCGCGATATTGCCGAGGCGATGGCCGCGCATTCGACGCAGGCCAGTCTGGTGCTGATGCCATTGGGAACCGCCAACGATTTCGCCCGCGCCGCGGGTGTGCCGCTGGAACCTGATCAAGCCTTGAAACTTCTGGACGCTGAACCCCGTGCCATCGATTTGGGCGAGGTCGGCGGTCAGGTGTTCCTGAACATGGCCACGGGCGGCTTCGGTAGCCAGGTCACGGCGAACACCTCTGAAGACTTGAAAAAAGTACTGGGCGGCGCGGCTTATCTGTTCACCGGTTTATCACGCTTCAGTGAATTGCATGCGGCCTATGGTGAGCTGCATGGCCCGGATTTTCAGTGGAGTGGCGAGTTGCTGGCGTTGGGCATCGGCAATGGCCGTCAGGCGGGCGGCGGTCATATGCTGTGCCCGCACGCACTGGCAGACGACGGTCTGCTGGATATCAGCATTCTGCCTGCACCGCAGGAAGTGGTCGGAACATTGAAAAGCTTGCTTGCCGATGGTTTCGGTATCGACAACATGTTTGTGCGCGCGCGCTTGCCATGGGTCGAGATCAAGGTCTCGGAGGGCCTCTACATCAACCTTGATGGCGAACCGCTGGAAGGCGAAAGCCTGCGCTTCTCGGCGCGCCCGGCGGCACTGCGGGTGCATTTGCCCGAGCATTCGCCACTGCTGAGTGTCCCGGCAGCGATCAATCGTCCAGGCTGATGATTTGCTCACGCACGGCGAAGAGGACCAGGCCCGCCACATCGTAGATCTGCAAGCGCTTCATGATCTGCGAGCGATGGGTTTCAACCGTCTTGATGCTCAGGCCCAGGCCGTTGGCGATTTCCCGGGTGGATTTTCCGCGAACGATCAGTCGCAGGATTTCCAGCTGGCGCGCGGTCAGGTTGTGCGAGTCGGCGGGTTCCGGCTGGTGTTTCTGGTTGCGGGTCAGCGCCTGGTTGATGACGGTATGGGCAATGGCCGGGCTCAGGTAGCGCTCGTTGTTGCGCAGGGC
This sequence comes from Pseudomonas fluorescens NCIMB 11764, assembly GCF_000293885.2. Classification (NCBI taxonomy): domain Bacteria; kingdom Pseudomonadati; phylum Pseudomonadota; class Gammaproteobacteria; order Pseudomonadales; family Pseudomonadaceae; genus Pseudomonas; species Pseudomonas fluorescens. The sequence continues at coordinate 6,110,229 of NZ_CP010945.1, read as the reverse complement.
ATCCAGCGCATGTTCGAGTTCGGTGGCCGTTGTGTCCTTGAGCAGGTAGCCGTGAGCGCCAGATTCCAGTGCCTGCATGATGAGCGCCGGGTCAGTGTGCATCGACAGGATCAACACTTTGCTTTGCGGGTGTACTCGCTTGAGTCGCTGCAAAGCTTCAAGGCCTCCGGTTTCCTTCATGGAAATATCCAGCAGCACGATGTCCGGGGACAGTCGCTCGACCATCTCGAGCAACTGCGAGCCGTCATTGGCCTCGCCGATTACCGCGTAGCCGGGAATATCCAGCACCAGAGCGCGCACGCCAGCTCTGATCAGCGAGTGGTCATCCACCAAAAGTAAGTTACAAGTCAATGCAAAACCTTATTCGTACTGGCCCGTTCCAGCGCACGTGGCGCCCACGGGAAGAGAGCTTCGATTTGAGTGCCTTTGCCCGGCTCGCTGGTCACGCACAGCGTACCGCCCAACTGGTCGATCCGTTCCGACATCCCGGCCATTCCACGTTGTCCCTCACGGCCGGGATCTGTCGCCGGCGCGAAACCCAGGCCGTCATCGCTGATCAACAGCGTCAGGCCTTGAGGCTGGCGTTGCAGGCGAACCAACAGATTTTTCGCTTCGGCGTGGCGCAATATATTGGTCACCGCTTCCTGGGTGATTCGAAAGGCGGCGACGGCCATTTCTTCCGGGATGCCGGTCAATCGTGAGTGGCATTCCAGGCTCCAGTGCACCTGCGTATTAGCCAGTGTCTTGAGCAAATGTGCACGCAGACTGGCTTCCAGCCCAAGGCTGGTCAGCTGCCTGGGATTGAGAATGGCCGACACGTCACGAACTTTGGTCAGGGTTTCTTCCAGCGTGTCGCAGAGCGTTGAGCATTGATCTTGCAGCTCTTCGGGCATTCGACGTTTCAGCCATTCACTTTGAAGTTTTGCCGCAGTCAGTAACTGGCCGATATCGTCATGCAGTTCCCGACTGAGTCGGTGCCGTTCGTTTTCCTGAACCTTCAATAATCGGTCGGCCAGCTCTTGTGGTTCGAACTTTATAGACTTGCGCGAGAGGCAATGCTGCGCCAGGACGCAAGCCAGCGCCGCCATATTCAGCAGCAGCAGACTGAGTGGCAGGCGAGTGGACAGGCTATAGATCGCCAGACTGCCGAGCGCCGAGCAGGTACACAGCAATAGCGTGAACCGGCGCGCGTTTTCTCGGGAGGGTGGCCACGTGGTGATTGACTTGAGGCTGGCGTACATAGCGGATGGAGCCAATGGATGTTCGCTGCGGGCAGACCGGTCATGTTGACTGACGGGTCTCTGTCTGAGTCACTCTGCCATTAATTGACGTCAACTAATGGTCGGCATAATACCACTTAAGATACCGTTGGTCGCGTTTGTATATATGTCCGTACAGTCAGGAAATAAAGAGTCTGGACTTGAGTTCCACAATGGAAAAAGTTTGCCGGCAGGGAAGGATATTTGTAATGAGCTGTCGTTGACAGATATGAAGTATTCAATTGCGACATGAGCGTGCGCAAGTTACAGAGTGGCCGCATGACAATAAGAATACGTGTGATCGCGTAGTTATCGGGAGAGTTAAGCCTGGCGTTCCGAGAAAGAAACGAGCGTGAACGGTTTTGAATGAGCGGGTGGCTGAAACTGGCTTTGTCCGACCTGGAAGGCAAAGGCCTCGATCAGCGATGCCTGTTCGCTGTCATCCAGGCTGAGCTGGCCGGTTTTCTGATCGATCAGTTCAAGCTGCCACGCCATCAATGTGAAACAGTCTTTCAGCGCGCTCAATGCCTGGTCATGCAGGTCTACATGATTCTGGGCATGATTCAGCAGGCCATGAATGTGCAGCGAAAACTCCGAAACCGCGACCAACGCGAGGGCATCGGCCTTGCTGGCCAGTTTGAGGAGGGTGCTCATCATGCATTCGATGGCATCCTTGTCATTACTGATCAGTTGCAAATGACTCAGACATTCCTCGGATTTGGCCAGGAGCGTTTCAGCCTCGACCAGAAACACCGGAAGCCGTTGGGCCCACTCTTTACGGTTCGGCATGCTTATCTCCACAACGTCATGTCAAATGAGGGAATGTCGTGTGTGTCGGCCAGGACCATCAGGGGCCCGGCGTTGCAGTGCCGTTGTGAGATCGCGCTCCGGCCGGCGCGGATGCAGGCGGGGGGATTCGTGAGGGTGGATGGCCACTGACCTGCGATCGCACACAAAAGCCTGACTCCGTTCATGCAATGAGAATGGCGTCACATTAATGGCTATTGGATATTGCGAATATCAGGTTGGGCCTGATTGTTACTAGGGGAATCCCTTACGCAGGGGAACCTAACGTGCGAACTGTTGTCGCGCCGCCGGGATTGAAGCAGATGAATTGAGGGGCTCAGTAAAGCATGATGTTAATGTGACATCAATGCCTGGGCGTGGCATTTTGTATGGGGGTCAAGGTCCGGCAAAAACAGCCGATAACCTTCTTTAGTGAATTCATCGGAACAAGCTCAGGAGTCATTGATGGCCGGCATTCTCGACACGGTAGACCAACGCACGCAACTGGTGGGTGAGAATCGCCTGGAAATTCTCATGTTCCGGCTGGCTGGGCGACAATTGTTCGCGATCAACGTTTTCAAGGTGCAGGAAGTGTTGCAGCTGCCGAAGCTGACCCTCATGCCGCAGCGCCATCCGTTTGTCTGCGGTGTGGTGAACCTGCGTGGCCAGACGCTGCCGGTGATTGACCTGTCCCAGGCCATCGGTATGCGTCCGCTGGTGCCAAGTCCGACCAGTACGATCATCGTCACCGAGTACAACCGCTCGGTGCAGGCGTTCCTGGTTGGCGGCGTGGACCGCATTGTCAACATGAACTGGGAAGCCATTCTGCCACCACCGACCAGCGCCGGCCGCCAGCATTACCTGACCGCCATCAGCAAGGTCGACGATCAGTTGGTGGAAATCATTGACGTCGAGAAAGTTCTCGCCGAAATCGTCCCGTACAACGCCAAGGTGTCCCGCGAGAAGCTCGACGATCCGGTCCTGGAACGCGCCCGTGGCCGTGAAGTGCTGCTGGTAGACGACTCCAACGTGGCGCTCTCGCAATTGCGCGACACCCTTGGCCAGTTGGGCGTGAAGATGCACATTGCCAGCGACGGCTTGAAAGCGCTGAACATGCTCAAGGGCTGGGCCGATACGGGCGTGAACATGACCGACAAACTGCTGATGGTCTTCACCGACGCGGAAATGCCGGAAATGGACGGCTATCGCCTGACCACCGAAATCCGTAACGACCCGCGCCTGCGTGGCCTCTACGTGGTGCTGCACACGTCGCTGTCCGGCAGCTTCAACGACTCGATGGTGAAGAAGGTCGGCTGCGACAACTTCCTCTCCAAATTCCAGCCGGACAAACTGGTCGACGTGGTGCGCCAGCGTCTGATGCTCGACGAAGTGCCTGCCTGATACTGCGTCAAAGGCTGCAAACAACCGACCTGTGGGGTGGGCAACGTTCAGCCTTTGATTCAATGAGAAAGCTCGTATAGGGTGGCATTTTTTGCCCACCAGGGAGCTGGCCATGCTGCGTCTGAGCGCGCTTTATCGTTATCCGTTGAAATCCTGCAAGGCCGAGCCCTTGCAACAGGTCGGCCTCGACAGACTGGGACTGGACGGGGATCGTCGCTGGATGCTGGTGGACGAGGCCAGCGGGCGCTTCCTGACCCAGCGTGTCGTCGGGCAGATGAGCCAGCTGTCGGCGTTGTGGAATGCTGAAGGTGGCTTGACCCTGAGCGCCCCAGGCCACATGCCAATCAATATCGCCTTGCCTGCCGGCGACGCTGAACTGCGCGGCGTGACCATCTTCAAAGACAGTTTGCGCGTGCCTGATGCCGGTGATGAGGCGGGTGCCTGGGTCAGCGAATTCATTGGCAAACCTACTCGACTGGTGCAAATCCCTCTTGATCGTGCGCGCACCACTCAGGCAGGTTACGGCAAGGATGACGATCAGGTGGCTTTCGCCGATGGTTTCCCGTTGTTGCTGATCGGGCAAGCGTCGTTGGAAGACTTGTCGCAGAAAGTCGGCCGCCCCCTGGAAATGCTGCGCTTTCGACCGAATCTGGTCATCGAGGGCAGCGAGGCGTACGCCGAGGATGGCTGGAAGCGTATCCGCATCGGCGATGTCGAGTTCCGCGTCGTCAAACCGTGTTCACGCTGCATTCTGACCACCATCGATCCGCAAACCGGATTGCGCAGCGATGATCGGGAACCGCTCGCGACCTTGCAGAAATACCGTGCTCAGGAAGAGGGCGCGATGTTCGGCCAGAATCTGGTCAACGATGGCAATGGCCAGCTCGAAGTCGGCATGCCGGTCACGGTGCTGGAATAAACGACCCTGAATGAAAAATGCCCGTGTCCAGTGACACGGGCATTTTTTCGTACGGTGAAAACCTGGGGGGTTAGCCGCGGTATTCGCACAGGTAAGCGGTGTCGACGGCCACTTTCAGCTGGAACTTGCTGTTGGCTGGCACGTTGAACTGGCTGCCGGCTTCGAAGGTTTCCCAGTCGGTGCTATCCGGCAGTTTGACGGTCAGGGCGCCGGTCACTACGTGCATGATTTCACGCTGGCTGGTGCCGAATTCGTATTCGCCCGGAGCCATGACGCCGATGGTCGCAGGACCTTCAGCGGTGCCAAAGGCGATCGACTTGACGGTGCCGTCGAAGTACTCGTTGACTTTAAACATGGGCGATTCCTCGAAAAGGGCTAAAAAGGGCCGGCCAGTATGCACAAGGCCTTTGGCGGCGTCACCTCTCTAGAGGGGCAGAATCAGCGGTAACAGACGCGCTGTATTGCGCGCATCCTCCAGCGCCCGGTGCTGCTGGCCGGTGAACTGCATGCCCGCCAGTTGCAGCGCACCGTTGAGCCCCAATGGACGATCCAGGCGTCGGGCCTTGGCAAAGCGCTGTTTGAGGTTCATGTGCGGTACTCGGCTGAGTTCGCTGTCGAGTTGCAGCGTCTGCCATTCCTGCAGCAGTTGCTTGCGATCGTAATCGCCCCAACTCGCCCAGCCTTCCAGGCGCGAATGATGTTGGCCGAGCCAGCGCTCGAAGGCTGGCCAGACCTCGGTCAGCGGTTGTGCGCTGTCGATACTGGCCTGGGTGATGCGGGTCAGCTCGCGGCAAAACGGCGTGAGCAGGGGCCGGCGCAACGGGCGCACGAAACGCTGGAAATGATCCAGCTCCCGACCCTGGCGGTCCACCAGCGTGGCACCGATTTCGATGATTTCCATTTCCGTAACCGGCCAACCCCCTTCATCGGTGGTGGCTTCCAGATCAATGACCAGCCAGTGAGGCATTGCAGGGTTCCTGGTATCCGCATCCTGATAGGATTTGAGCGTAGCCAAACCCGGCGGATCCGCCTAGCGGGTTATTCGACCTCCAACAAAATCTGACGATTTTTCACCTGGTCGCCGACCCTGACCTGCAGCCGCTTGAGCACGCCGTCGATGCCTGATTTCAACGGGTGCTCCATTTTCATGGCTTCCAGCACCACCAGCAGCTGGCCTTTGCTGACCATGCTGCCTTCAGTGACCAGCACATCGACGATGGCGCCGTCCATCGGAGCCTTGAGCGTGCCGGAGCTGGCGCTGGCCTCGCTACTGACCAGCGCCTGTGTGCAATCCATCAGCCGCAGACTCCCGGGACGGGTGAAAAGCCAGAGTTGCCCGGCGTCGAGACGGTAGGCATGACGCCGGCGGATGCCATCGAGTTCCAGGCTGGCCCAGCGCCCGTCGCACTGGATGACACTCAGTTCGAAGGCCTGTCCGGCGGCTTGAATCCGATAGGGTTCGCCCGGTACCGCGTTCAATTGCACCGGCCAATCCTGATCCTCCAGACCGATGCGATAGTGCAGCGGCACACTGGCGTTATTGCGCCAACCGGCCAGCACGGCGGGATGAGCCTGGGCTGAAGCCTGATAGAACAGCGCAGCGGCAATCGCCAGTTCTTCGGCGCCGGGCACATAAGGATGCAGGCAGGGATGATCGGAAAAATACGTCGGGATGAACCCGGTGCTGAACTCGCCACTGATGAATTGCGAATGTTCCAACAGGCTGGCAAGCAGGCGCTGATTACTGGCAAGACCGAGCAGCACGCTGTCCTGCACTGCCCGCAGCAACTTGCGCCGGGCTTCCTCGCGAGTAGCGCCGTGGGCGATGATTTTGCCCAGCAGCGGGTCGTAGAACGGGCTGACCTGCTGACCCTCGATCAGACCATGATCGATCCGTACGCCGCCCTGCGATGCCGGTTCCCAGGCGGCGATCCGCCCGGTTTGCGGCAGAAACGTCTGGGTCGGGTCTTCGGCGTACAAGCGCACTTCGATGGCATGGCCGCTGAGTTGCACCTGCTCCTGGCGCAACGGTAACGGCAGCCCTTCGGCGACGTGCAGTTGCCAGGCCACCAGATCCAGGCCAGTGATCAGTTCCGTTACCGGGTGTTCCACCTGCAACCGGGTATTCATTTCCAGAAAATAAAACTGTCCGCGCGCATCCAGCAAAAACTCCACGGTGCCAGCGCCGACGTAATTCACCGCGCGCCCGGCCTTGAGCGCTGCTTCGCCCATGGCCTGACGCAGCTCGGCGGTCATGACCGGGCAGGGCGCTTCCTCGATGACTTTCTGGTGGCGACGCTGGATCGAACAGTCGCGCTCGCCGAGGTAGATCAGGTTGCCTTGCTGGTCGCCGAACAGTTGAACCTCGACGTGACGCGGGTCGATCAACGCTTGTTCGAGAATCAGCTCGTCGCTGCCAAACCCATGCAGCGCTTCGGAGCGCGCGGTGCGGATCTGCGCCAGCAACTCGCCGGCCTCGTGCACCAGGCGCATGCCCCGCCCGCCACCCCCTGCACTGGCCTTGATCATCAACGGAAAACCGATGCGTTCGGCTTCGCGGCTCAGCGTCGCATCATCCTGCTCGGCGCCCTGATAGCCTTTGATACACGGCACACCGGCGTCGAGCATGGCGAGTTTCGACAGGCGCTTGCTACCCATCAGTTCGATGGCTTCGGGGCTGGGGCCGATGAAGGTCATGCCTGCGTCTCGGCAGGCGCGGGCGAACCCGGCGTTTTCCGAGAGGAAACCGTAGCCGGGGTGGATCGCGTCGGCGCCGGTGCGGCGGGCGGCATCGAGAATGGCCGGGATGTTCAGATAGGATTGCTGCACCGGGGCCGCGCCGATGTTAATGGCTTCGTCGGCGATCTGTACGTGCAGCGCGTCTGCATCTGCGTCGCTGAATACGGCGACGGTGCGGTAGCCCAGGGCCTGGGCGGTGCGCTGGATGCGACAGGCGATCTCACCGCGGTTGGCGATCAGGATTTTGCTGAGTCCGGGCATGGGATGTTCTCTTGTTTTTGCGGTGAATGTGATGGCCTTATCGCGAGCTTGCCCGCGATGCTTTTAAAGGGCCCACCCCGGTTTACGCTTCTGCACGAAAGCCATGGTCCCTTCGACCCCTTCAGCCCCGGTCACCGCTTCGCTGAACCAATCAGCCGCTTCATCCAGCAGCGCATCCGAAGGCTGTCCGGCACTCGCCAGCAACAGCTTTTTGGTCGTTGCATTCGCCCCCGGCGCGCAGCACAGCACATGGGCCAGGACTTCATCGAGACGCTCGGCCAGCGCTTGCGCGTCATGCTCGACAAAATGCACCAGCCCCATGCGGCGGGCGTGGGTCCCATCAAATCGCGCTGCAGTCAGTGCCAACCGTCGAGCCTGGGTCAAACCGATACGCTGCACCACGAACGGTGCAATCTGCGCGGGCAGCAAGCCGAGGCTGGTTTCCGGCAAACCGAATTGCGCCTGATGATCCGCCAGGGCGACATCGCTGACGCATGCCAGCCCCAGACCACCGCCGAGCACCGCGCCTTGCAGCACCGTGATCACCACTTGTGGCGCGTGTTGCACTTCCTGCAGCAGCGCGCCAAACGCCCGGTTCAAATCGCGGTACGCCGATGGTCCCTGAGCACGGGCATTGGCCATGTCCTTGATGTCGCCACCGGCGCAGAAGTGCCCGCCGGCACCGCCGATCACCAGGGCCCGAATCTCGCGATCATCGCGCACTGCCGACAGCACCGAACGTAACTCGGTGACCATCAGCAAGCTCATGGCATTGCGGCTTTCCGGGCGGTTGAGGGTGATGTGCAGCACACCGTTATGCAATTCGAGCAATAACGTCTGGCAAACCGGCAGGGTGCTCATTTCTTTTTCCCCGGCAGGATGCCCATGAGTTTGCAGATGATCCCCAGCATGATTTCGTCGGCGCCGCCGCCAATCGATACCAGCCGCACGTCGCGGTAGGCGCGGGCCACCGGGTTGTCCCACATGAAGCCCATGCCGCCCCAGTATTGCAGGCAACTGTCGCTGACTTCGCGGCCCAGTCGCCCGGCCTTGAGTTTGGCCATCGACGCCAGGCGTGTGACGTCCTGACCTTTGATGTATTGCTCGGTGGCCTGATAGACCAGCGCGCGCAGGCATTCGACTTCGGTTTGCAGCTCGGCGAGGCGGAAGTGGATGACCTGATTGTCGATCAACGCATTGCCGAAGGTTTTGCGTTCCTTGCAGTACTCGATGGTGCTGTCGATGCAGTATTCCAGGCCCTTGATCATGTTCGCGGCGCCGAACAGACGTTCCTCCTGGAATTGCAGCATCTGCATCATGAATCCCGCACCTTCATGCCCGATGCGGTTGCGTTGCGGTACGCGCACGTTGTCGAAAAACACCTGGGCGGTTTCCGAGCTGCGCATGCCGAGCTTGTCCAGGTGCGAACTGAGGCTGATGCCTGGGGTGTTCATCGGCACCATGATCAGCGATTTGTTGATGTGCGGCTTGTCGTCCGAGGTGTTGGCCAGCAGGCAAATGAAATCGGCGCTCGGCGAGTTGGTGATCCACATCTTGCTGCCGTTGATCACGTAGTCGTCACTGTCTTTGCGAGCGGTGGTTTTCAAGCCGGCCACGTCGGAGCCGGCACCGACTTCCGACACGCCAATGCAACCGACCTGTTCGCCGGTAATCGCCGGCCGCAGGAACTCTTCACGCAGTTCATCGGAGCCGAAGCGTGCCAGCGCCGGCGTGCACATGTCGGTCTGAACGCCGATGGACATCGGGATCCCGCCGCAATGGATGGTGCCGAACTCTTCGGCGGCGACGATCGAATAGCTGTAGTCGAGCCCCATGCCGCCGAATTTTTCCGGTTTGGAAATCCCCAGCAGGCCGAGCTCACCCGCCTTGCGAAAAATGTCGTGGATCGGAAAACGCCCGGCTTTTTCCCACTCATCGACGTGCGGGTTGATTTCGTGCTCGACGAATTGGCGAACGGTGCGGCGCAGTGCTTCGTGTTCCTGGGTGAAGATCATTTTTATTGTTCTCCTCTGGCCGGTTCAGAACCGGGCGACGCCAAAACTGTTGGTTTGCAGCGGCCGCAGGTCGGCCTCATGGCAGATGTCCAGCAAATAGCCGAGCAACGTGCGGGTATCCCGGGGATCAATCAGCCCGTCGTCCCACAGGTTGGCACTGCCGTACAGCGCGGTGGACTGGCTGTCGAGTTTCTGCGCGGTGACCTGCTCCAGCATGTCGAGCATCTTCGGGTCAGGCACCAGACCGTCCTTGAGCTGTTTGGCCTCGGTGACGATCCGCAGGACCTTGCCGGCCTGAGCACCGCCCATCACCGCCGTGCGGCTGTTGGGCCAGGCGAAGATGAAGCGCGGGTCGAGGCCGCGGCCGCACATTGCATAGTTGCCAGCGCCATAGGAGCCACCGACAACGATCGTCAGTTTTGACACCCGGGCGTTGGCCACTGCCTGGATCATTTTGGCGCCGTGCTTGATCACGCCTTGTTGCTCGGACTCGGTGCCGACCATGAACCCGGTGGTGTTGTGGAAGAACAGTAGCGGCGTGCGGCTCTGATCGCACAGCTGAATGAACTGCGCAGCCTTGCTCGCGCCTTTGGGCGTGATCGGGCCGTTGTTGCCGATGAAGCCGCAGGCGCGACCCTGAATCTGCAGATGACCGCAGACGGTCTGTTGATCGAACTCACCCTTGAACTCGAGGAAGTTCGAACCGTCGGCGATTCGCGCGACGATTTCGCGCACGTCATAGGGTTTTTTCGGGTCGTCGGGGATCAGCCCGAGCAGTTCGTCGATGGGGTAGAGCGGTTGCTGGTAGTGACGTTCGGGGACCCATTGCAATTGATCGTTCCACGACAGCAGGCTGACAATCTCCCGGACCTGACGTACGCCATCGGCATCGTTCTCGGCCAGGTATTCAGCGGTGCCGGCGGTTTGCGCGTGCATCTCGGCGCCGCCCAGCTCTTCATCGGTGGCGACTTCGCCGGTGGCCGCCTTGAGCAGGGGCGGTCCGGCGAGAAACAGCTTGGCTTTGCCGCGCACCACCACCACGTAATCCGACAGCCCCGGCTGATATGCGCCGCCTGCCGTGGCGGAGCCATGGACCACCGTGATCTGCGGCAACCCCATGGCCGACATCCGCGCCTGGTTGGCAAAGCTGCGCGCGCCTTCGACGAAAATCTCCGCAGCGTAATTAAGGTTGGCGCCGCCGCTTTCGGCGAGGGTGATCACCGGCAATTTGTTTTCCATGGCGATCTGTTGCAGGCGCAGGGATTTTTTCAAACCGCTGGGGGAGATGGTTCCGCCCTTGATCGCGCTGTTGTTCGCCACGACCAAAACACGAACACCCGACACGTAGCCGATCCCGGCGATCAAGCCGCCGCCCGCCGAGCTGCCGTCCTTGTCGTCATGCAACTTGTAACCGGCCAGGCTTGCCAGTTCGAGGAACGGCGCACCGGGGTCGAGCAACAGGTTGAGGCGCTCACGGGGCAGCAATTGCCCGCGCTTGTCGAACTTCGGTTTGGCTTCGGCTGCTTTGTTCAGCAGGTTTTGTTCGAGCTGACGGACCTGCTCGATACCTGCCAGCATCGCGGCACGGTTCCGGGCGAACTGTTCGCTGTTCGGGTCGATTTGCGACTGAATCACCGGCATGACTTATTCCTTGTTCTTGAGCACTTCTGGTAAGTACGCGCGGTGGAAACCGTTGTACGACTTGCTGTTGGTCGCCTTGTGAATCGGCCACGCCCGGCCGCCCAGGCTCGCGGCGCCGTCGATACGCAAGGTGCTGCCACTGACGAACGCCGCGGCCGGGCTGAGCAGGAATACGATCGCCGCACTGACTTCCGATTCGGTGCCGATGCGTTTCAGCGGCACGTGTTCGCGCAAGGTCGGAATCACCGCTTTGAACGCGCCTTCGTAAGTGTCCATGCCGCTGGAGGCGATCCAGCCCGGCGCCACCGCGTTGACCCGGACCCCGGCGTAACCCCATTCGAACGCAGCGGTCTTGGTCAGGTTGTCCATGCCCGAGCGCGCCGCGCCCGAGTGGCCCATGCCGGGCATGCCGCCCCACATGTCGGCGAGCATGTTGACGATGGCGCCGCCGTGTTTGCTCATGGATTGATTGAACACTTCCCGGGCCATCAGGAAACCGCCCACCAGGTTAGTGCGCATCACGGTTTCGAAGCCCTTCTGATTGATCGAGGCCAGCGGCGAAGGGAACTGGCCTCCGGCATTGTTGACCAGTCCGTGGATCGGCCCGTGCTTGCGGATCAGTTCGCTGACCAGATGCTTGACCGCTTCTTCCTCGCGAATATCGCAGGTCTGCCAGTCAGCCTTGCCGCCATCCTCGATAATTTCGGCGGTCACGGATTTCAGTTTGTCGGCATTGCGCCCGATCAACAGCACATGGGCACCGAGCGCCGCCAGTTCATGAGCGGTGCAGCGGCCGATGCCGCTGCCGCCACCGGTGACGATGATGTTTTGGCCGGCAAACAGATCGGCTTTGAAAATCGAATCGTAGGCCACGGCGGCAGTCCTCTAGTTGACCTGGTCGGCGATGCGCTGAGGCACCGGAATCTGGATGTCCAGCAGTTGTTGGGCGAAGGCTTTGCCTTGGGGATCGATCCGCAGGCTGGCCACGCCGCCCCCGCCCAACGCGTTCTCCAGTAGAAAGTTAAGGCTGTGGGTCGCGGGCAGGTACCAGCGCTCGACACGCCCGTGAACCGGGTCGAGCACGTGGCTCATCCAGTCGACGATCACGGCCGGGGTCAAGGCTTCGGCAATCCAGGGCAGGTATTCCGGCTCGCGGGCCATGACGCCGATGTTGCTGTGATTGCCCTTGTCGCCGGAACGTGCGACCGCAAGCTTGATCAGCGCCACGCTGGCATCGGCGCGACCCGTGGGCTTCGGTGGTTCGAACGGCACCGGCAGGTCCGCGGTGGTGAGCACGTCGAGAGCGGGCAGGGCACACGGGTGACGCTGACCGTTGAGATCAATGTCCAGCGTGCAGGCGCTTTTGTCGATGAGGAACGAGAACAGCCGGATCAGCGGATACACCGTCGGCCGCCCGCCGACAATCCCGGTCAGCCCCGGCGCCATGCCGGTGGCAGCCTGGGCAATTTCCCGGGAGAACACGATCAACGCCTGTTTGCTCGGGTGACGCACGGCGAGTTTGATCACCACTTCGCGGCTGTCCTGTCGCTGGCCATGGGGGCCGTAGGTCGCTTCGCTGCCCAGGAGCTCGATGTTCACTTCGCTGTAGGGCGCCCAGCCGCGCTGGCTGAAGATTTCCGAGGTCTTGTTGATGATCGCTTCGCTGACACGCCGGGCCTTGTCCACTGCATCGATGCCGGCAATCAGGCAACTGGCAGTGCAGCGGAAACCATCCGGATACGTCGCGCTGACCTTGTATTGGTCCGTTGGAGGCAAACCCTTTGCACCATGCACCTGAACCGCATTTTTGCCTTGTTGCTGAAGTTTGACCTGGGTGAAATCGCAGACTACATCGGGCAAGAGATAAGCCTGCGGGTTGCCGATTTCATAGAGCATTTGCTCGCCGACGGTAAGGGGCGTCACCAGGCCGCCGGAGCCTTCGGGTTTGCTGACAATGAACTGGCTGTCGGCGCTGACTTCGACGATGGGGAAACCGATGTGTTCGTAATCGGGCACGTCGCGCCAATCGGTGAAGTTGCCGCCGGTGCACTGGGCGCCGCATTCGATGATGTGGCCGGCGAGGGCGGCTTGGGCGAGTTTGTCGTAGTCGTGCCAGGACCAGCCGAATTCATGCACCAGCGCCGCGCTGACCACGGCACTGTCGACCACACGCCCGGTGATCACGATGTCCGCGCCCAGACGCAAGGCTTCGACAATGCCCGGCGCGCCGAGGTAGGCGTTGGTGGAAACGCACATCGGTGGCAAGGGGGCGCCGCTGAACATTTCATGGAGGCCGCGGCTGCTCAGCTGTTTGAACTGCGGTTGCAGGTCATCCCCCAGCAGCACCGCGATTTTCAGCGCCACGCCAGCCTTGTCGCAGGCCGCTTGCAACGCAGCCGCGCAGGCGTGTGGATTGACGCCGCCGGCGTTGCTGATGACGCGGATTTTCTGTTCGGCGAGTGGCCCCAGCAGAGGGCTGAGGACTTCGATGAAGTCACTGGCGTAGCCGGCCTGTGGATCTTTCATCCGCGCACCGGCCATGATCGACATTGTGATCTCGGCCAGATAATCGAACACCAGATAGTCCAGGCGCCCGCCTTCCACCAGTTGCGCGGCGGCGGTCGAGGTGTCGCCCCAGAAGGCGCTGGCGCAACCGATGCGTATCGTTTCAGGCACAGCCCTTTCCATAGCCACCTCCGACAATCGTGAATCGAGACTACCAAGCAAGCGCTTGGTTTGTAAACGACTGAAATATCTTAGGGCCGAGCGCTTGCTTGGTTGCCTGCGTCAGCTTAAATTGCCCGCGCAACCCCGCTGTTTTAGCGGTGAATACGACTGTAGGAGAGAACGGGTGGACGAGCAAAAAGCCCTGAGGGTCATGCGCGAACTGGTCGACAGCGGCCAGTTGACCGACCCGGACAGCGCCCGTGGCAAACTGCTGCAAGTGGCGGCTCACCTGTTCCGCAATAAAGGCTTTGAACGCACCACGGTGCGCGATCTGGCCGGTGCCGTGGGCATTCAGTCGGGGAGTATTTTTCATCACTTCAAAAGCAAGGACGAGATCCTGCGGGCGGTGATGGAGGAAACCATTCGCTACAACACCGCGTTGATGCATGCCGCGATCGCTGAAGCCGACAACGTGCGCGAGCGGGTGCTGGCGCTGATTCGCTGCGAATTGCAGTCGATCATGGGCGGCAGCGGCGAGGCCATGGCGGTGTTGGTGTATGAATGGCGTTCGCTGTCCGAAGACGGCCAGGCGAAGGTCCTGGCGCTGCGTGACATCTATGAGGACCTCTGGCTGCAAGTGCTGGGTGAGGCCAAAAACGCGGGTTTCATCCGTGGGGACGTGTTCATCACCCGCCGTTTCCTGACCGGCGCGCTGTCCTGGACCACGACCTGGTATCGCGCGGGTGGCAGCATGAACCTCGATCAATTGGCCGATGAAGCGTTGATACTGGTGTTGAAAGAACAACAATAATTTCGTTCAGGGCCGCAGGAAACTGGCTAAGTGGCCGAAACCGCCTAGCTTGAATGGATTGATGCGTATTTTTTGGGGAGTGGGAAGTTTTGATGTCTTCGCCAATTCGGACGGCCTCGCGGCTTTTGCTGGCGGCGCTTGCGGCGTTGTGGGTATTGCCGTCCCCGGCTGCACAACTAGTGCGGGTCGGTGCAGCGCATTTTCCGCCTTATACCGTGCGCCCGGAATCCGGTGCCGACACCGGTCTGTTGCCACAGTTGGTCGAAGCGCTCAATGCAGTACAAAGCGACTATCAGTTCGTGCTGGTGCCGACGTCCATTCCGCGACGCTTCGGTGACTTCAAGCAGGGCCGGGTGGACATGGCGATTTTCGAGAACCCGGGCTGGGGCTGGAAGGACATCCCCCACACCAGCGTCGACATGGGACTGGAGGACGCGGAGATTTTTGTCGCGCAACGAATACCGAATCGTCAGCAGAACTACTTTTCCGATCTCGCCGGCAAGCGTCTGGCGCTGTTCAGCGGTTATCACTACGAGTTCGCCAACTTCAATGCCGACCCGAAAGTCCTCGCGCAAAACTACAACGCCACGCTGACTTATTCCCACGACAGCAACCTGCTGATGGTACTGCGTGGGCGTGCCGACGTTGCCCTGGTGACGCGCTCTTACCTGAGCGATTACCTGCTGCGCAACGAGAAGGTCGCCGATCAGTTGCTGGTGTCCGAGCGCATCGATCAGGTCTATCACCACTACGCCATTCTTCGTCCTTCAGCGCCCATCAGCGGCGAGGCATTTGGCAAGTTGCTGCAAGGATTGCGCGACAACGGCCAGATGCTGAAGATTTTCGATCCGTACAAGATCGCGGTGGTGCCGGTTCCGGGCAATTGAATACGCGTCAACCGTCGCGTGTTTGCCTGAGTCGCTTAAATTTTCCCCGCTGGCTGACGTCACATCGTTGAACTGTCGACGATTACCGTGAGCCCGACCCATGTCCAATCTGAATAATCTGACTGCCCTGGCCTTGCCGACGGGCAGTCGTCTTGTCGCTGAAGAAAGTGAAAACCGACTGAGTCTTAGTCAGGACGCGCAACCGCTGATTACCTTGCGCCTGGCACGCGAGCCCGAATTGCAGGTGAAAGTCGAGGCGCATCCCGACATTCAGGCATTGTGGGCCGCCTGTTATTGGTTGTTTGCCCGTGATCCCGTGTGTCAGCACCTGACCTGGCACCTCGATGAAGCCCCCGCTGAAGCCTTGCTCACTGGACTGCTGATCCCGACCGGGATCGCCGGCCAGTATCGCTGCGAGCGCACACTCTTCTGGCAATTGCCGCAACCTTGGTTGTGCACCTCGCAGACCAACAGCTACCCACAGCAAATGGTGATCAGCGACGGCAAGCGTCATCCGTTGCGGCCAGTGAAGCCTCGCGGTGAGGTCTATCGGCGTTTCGATGCACGGCTGGGGGCATGGATTTCCCTGCGAACGGTGGATATCGACCTGGATCTTGCGCGGTTCAACCGCTGGCAGAACAGTGCGCGGGTGGCGAGTTTCTGGCAGGAAGAGGGCAGCCTTGAACAGCATCGCGAGTACCTGGGCAAACTCGAAGCCGATCCACACACCGTGACGCTGATCGGCTGTTTCGATGACCAGCCGTTTGCCTATTTCGAAGCCTACTGGGCCAAGGAAGACCGCATCGCGCCGTTTTATGAGGCGGGTGATTACGACCGTGGCATTCACATGCTGGTCGGCGAAGAAAATCATCGCGGCCCACACAAGGTGGCGAGCTGGTTATCGGCGTTGACGCATTACCTGTTTCTCGACGATCCACGCACCCAACGGGTGGTCGCCGAGCCGCGCGCCGATAACGCGAAGATGATCGGGTATATGCAGGGTCAGCGTTTTCACTGCGAGAAAGAGTTCGACTTCCCGCACAAGCGTGCAGCGTTGATGGTGTTGGGGCGGGAGTGGTTTTTTGAGCGGTGTGTGTTGGCCTGATTTAGCGTTAAACCTGAAAGATCGCAGCCTTCGGCAGCTCCTGCAGGGTTATGCATTCCATGTAGGAGCTGCCGAAGGCTGCGATCTTTTGATCTGACGTTGCCAGTCAACGACGGGCAAACGTATCCGCGCGACTGCCCGACACCTTGCGGCAATGCACCAACGCATCGCGAATCATGAAGTTCACCAGGGTCGGCGACACGCCGAGTTCCTTGGCGATGTCCTTTTGCGGCACGCCGTGCAGGCGATACATCTCGAAGGCGTAGCGGGTGCGGCTCGGCAGCTCCGTCAACGCGTCGGCGATGTTTTCCAGGGTCGAGAAGTTGATGTGCGAGGTTTCCGGCGAAGCACCTTGGATCACCACGTTCAGCCCTTCCTCTTCAGGCCCCGAATACTTCTGTTCCAGCGCCTGTTTGCGGTAGTGATCGATCGCCAGGTTGCGCACGATCTGGAACAGGTAACTGAGCTGAGCCTTGATCGAGGAGGTGATCTGCGGCGCCGATTGCAGGCGGAAGAACGCATCCTGAACCACATCTTCGGCACGTGACCGGCAGCCGGTGATACGGGCAGCAATCTTGACCAGAATCAGTCGATTGTCGACGAATGCCTGAAGTAGCGGTGAATCGCACCTGCTTGTGGATACTTGTTCCGTCATGGAAATCACCTTGCTGCAAATAGGGTCGTGGGACAGCAAGGGAATCGGAGCCGTCCTACACATCGAGCGACAAATTATTCTGAATGATAATGATTGTCAATTGAGAAAGAGAAGTAATGCTCTTCAAAGGTGCACAGTGAGAACTGCGACACGTGTCGTGCCCGCTTGCGGCAGCCGCGCCCCCGTTGACGATCAAACCTGCGGACTAATTATTTCAAGACGCCATCCGTTCTCATTGGTGAATGGCTCCGGGCGTACGCCCCGGCCAAAACAGCATTCCCAATGCCTTGCGCGGTCGGCGAAGACCGCGTCCTGCATGCCCCTGAAGGGGCGTGACGTCAGAAAACCGATTCCATTTGCAAGCCGAATTCAGGCAGGAAACCTCATGACCGACGCGTTCGAAATACCTGGCACACTGGTCCAAGCCCTTCAGCGCCGCGCGGCCCTGACGCCGGATCGGGTGGCCTTGCGTTTTCTCGCCGAAACCCCGGATCAGGCCGTAGTGCTCAGTTATCGCGAGCTGGATCAACGGGCGCGCACCATTGCCGGTGCGTTGCAGGCCGAGACGGATTTCGGTGATCGCGCGGTACTGTTGTTTCCCAGCGGGCCGGATTACGTCGCGGCGTTTTTTGGTTGCTTGTATGCGGGTGTGATTGCGGTGCCGGCTTATCCACCGGAGTCGGCCAAGCGTCATCATCAGGAACGCCTGCTGTCGATCATCAGCGACGCCGAACCGCGCCTGCTGTTGACCAGTGCCGACCTGCGCCAAGCGTTGCAGCACATCGATGGCGCGCCGCCGCTGCTGTGCGTCGACACCCTTGATGTCGCACTGGCGCAGCGTTGGGCCGAGCCGAACCTTGACGGCGATCACATCGCGTTCCTGCAATACACCTCCGGCTCCACCGCGTTGCCTAAAGGTGTGCAAGTCAGTCACGGCAATCTGGTGGCCAATGAATTGCTGATTCGCCAGGGTTTCGGCATCGACCTGAACCCGGATGACGTGATTGTCAGCTGGCTGCCGCTGTACCACGACATGGGCTTGATCGGCGGTCTGTTGCAACCGGTTTTCAGTGGCGTGCCGTGTGTGTTGATGTCGCCGGCGTACTTCCTCGGCCGGCCGTTGCGCTGGCTGGAAGCGATCAGCGAATACGGCGGCACCATCAGCGGCGGGCCGGATTTTGCCTATCGACTGTGCAGCGAGCGGGTCAGCGAATCGGCGCTGGAACGCCTCGACCTGAGCGGCTGGCGCGTGGCGTATTCCGGTTCCGAGCCGATTCGTCTCGACACCCTGGACCGTTTCGCCGAGAAGTTCGCGAGTTGCGGTTTCACCCCGGACAGTTTCATGGCGTCCTATGGATTGGCCGAAGCCACCTTGTTCGTCGCTGGCACAGCGCGTGGCGAAGGCATCGGCAATCTGCGGGTGGACGATCAGGCGTTGGCACAAAACCGTGCCGAACCGGGCGAAGGCAGCGCGATCATGAGTTGCGGCAGCAGCCAGCCAGATCACGCGGTACTGATTGTCGAGCCATTGGCGCTCAACGAACTGGCCGACAACGCGATCGGCGAAGTCTGGGCCACCGGGCCGAGCATCGCCCATGGCTACTGGCGCAACCCCGAGGCCAGCGCCAAGACCTTCGTCCAGCTTGCCGGAAAAACCTGGCTGCGCACCGGTGACCTGGGTTTCATGCGCGACGGTGAATTGTTCATCACCGGGCGCCTGAAGGACATGCTGATCGTTCGTGGGCACAACCTGTACCCGCAAGACCTCGAGCAGACCGTCGAGCGTGAAGTGGAAGTGGTGCGTAAAGGTCGCGTCGCCGCGTTCGCGGTGAACATCGACGGTCAGGAAGGTATCGGCATCGCTGCGGAAATCAGCCGCAGCGTGCAGAAAATCCTCCCGCCCGAAGCGCTGATCAAAGCCATTCGCCAGGCGGTGGCCGAGGCGTATCAGGAAGCACCGAGCGTGGTGGTGTTGCTCAATCCGGGCGCCTTGCCCAAGACCTCCAGCGGCAAACTGCAACGCTCGGCGTGCCGCAATCGCCTGGCGGAGGGCAGCCTCGACAGCTACGCGGTGTTCCCGTCGGCGAGCACTGAAAACGAGGCCACAATCGAGTCGGATTCCGAGCTGCAAACCCTGATCGGCCAGATCTGGTCCGAGCAATTGCAGGTCAAGCAGGTCAATGCCGATGACCACTTCTTCCTGCTCGGCGGCAACTCCATCGCCGCCACTCAAGTGGTGGCGCGCCTGCGCGAAGCGCTCGGTCTGGAGCTGAACCTGCGCTTGCTGTTCGAAGCGCCGACCCTCGGCGCATTCACCGTCGCGGTCGCGCAGCAACAACAGGACGGCGGCCTGGCCCAAGGCGTGATCAGCACGCTGTCGCGCAGCGAAGCGCTGCCGCAATCCCTGGCGCAAAACCGTCTGTGGATCACCTGGCAGCTCGACCCGCACAGCAGCGCCTACAACATTCCCGGCGCCTTGCGTTTGCGCGGTGAGCTGGACGAAGACGCCTTGCGCGCCAGTTTCCAGCAACTGATCGAACGCCACGAATCCCTGCGCACACGTTTCTTCGAGCGTGACGGTGTGGCGCTGCAGCAGGTCGATGCCGCTGTCGAATTCAACCTGCAACGGATCGACATCAGCGATTTGCCCGTCGCCGAGCGTGAAGCCCGTGCGCAACAAATCCGCGAGGACGAAGCACGCACCCGGTTCGATCTGGAAAAAGGTCCGTTGCTGTGGGTGACGCTGGTGCGCCTCGATGATGAAGATCACCAGTTGCTGGTGACGCTGCATCACATCATCGCCGACGGCTGGTCGCTGAACGTGCTGATCGACGAATTCTCGCGCCTGTATGCCGCTGCGTCCCAAGGGCAAACGGCAACGCTCGCGCCATTGCCGACGCAGTACGCCGACTACGGCAGTTGGCAGCGTCAATGGCTGGCGCAAGGTGAGGGCGAGCGGCAACTGGCCTACTGGAAAACGCAGTTGGGCGAGGAGCATCCGCCCCTGAGCCTGGCCACCGATCACCCGCGTTCGGCGCAACACCTGCACAGCGCCGCGCGCCACACCGTCCGGTTGAGCGCGACCCTCTGCGATGCGATTCGCCAGACCGCCCAGGCCCACGATTCCACCCCATTCATGCTGTTGCTCGCGGCGTTCCAGAGCCTGCTGCATCGCTACAGCGGCCAGACCGACATCCGCGTCGGCGTGCCAAACGGCAACCGTCCACGCCTGGAAACCCAGGGCCTGATCGGATTCTTCATCAACACCCAGGTGCTGCGCGCCGAGGTGGATTCACGGTTGCCGTTTGTTGAGTTGCTGGCGCAAACCCGACAGAGCGCGTTGGGCGCACAAGCGCATCAGGACGTGCCGTTCGAACAACTGCTCGAAGCCTTCCCGCAGGCCCGCGAACAGGGCTTGTTCCAGGTGATGTTCAACCACCAGCAACGGGACCTGAGCGCACTGCGTCGCTTGCCCGGCCTGCTCGCCGACGAACTGCCGTGGCACAGCCGCGAAGCCAAGTTCGACTTGCAACTGCACAGCGAAGAAGACCGTAACGGTCGCCTGAGCCTGTCCTTCGACTACGCCAGCGAACTGTTCGACGCCACCACCATCGAGCGACTGGCCGAGCATTTCAGCAACCTGCTGCGCGCCATCTGCGATCAACCGAAAACCGCCATCGGCGACCTGCAATTGTTGGCGCCCAGCGAACACGATCAGCAGGAAAACTGGAGCGCCGCACCGTGCACACCGGCCAGCCAATGGCTGCCGGAACTGCTCGGCGAACAGGCCCGCCTGACCCCGGAGCGTACCGCGCTGATGTGGGACGGCGGCAGCCTGGACTTCGCTGAACTGCACGCCCAGGCCAACCGCCTCGCGCATTACCTGCGCGACAAAGGCGTCGGCCCGGACGTGTGCGTGGCCATCGCTGCCGAGCGCTCGCCGCAGTTGCTGATCGGCCTGCTGGCGATCATCAAGGCCGGCGGTGCCTACGTGCCGCTGGACCCGGATTACCCCGCCGAACGCCTGGCCTACATGCTCAGGGACAGCGGCGTGGAATTGCTGCTGACGCAAACCCAATTGCTTGATCGCTTGCCGGCCACCGATGGCGTCAGCGTGATTGCCATGGATGCGCTGCACCTGGAGAACTGGCCGAGCCAGGCACCGGGTCTGCATCTGCACGGCGACAACCTCGCTTACGTGATTTACACCTCCGGTTCCACCGGCCAACCGAAGGGCGTCGGCAACACCCACACGGCCCTTGCCGAACGCCTGCAATGGATGCAGAACACCTATCGCCTGAACGATACCGATGTGCTGATGCAAAAAGCGCCGATCAGTTTCGACGTGTCGGTGTGGGAATGCTTCTGGCCGCTGATCACCGGTGCACGCTTGCTGATCGCCGGTCCCGGTGAACACCGCGATCCGCACCGCATCGCGCAGCTTGTTCAGCAATACGGCGTGACCACGCTGCACTTTGTGCCGCCACTGCTTTCGTTGTTCATCGACGAGCCGCTCACCGCCGAATGCACCAGCCTTCGCCGTGTGTTCTCTGGTGGTGAAGCCTTGCCGGCGGAACTGCGCAACCGCGTTTTGGAACAGCTGCCGGCGGTACAACTGCACAACCGCTATGGCCCGACCGAAACCGCGATCAACGTCACCCATTGGCAATGCAGCGCGGCCGATGGTGAGCGCTCGCCGATTGGCCGTCCGTTGGGCAACGTGATCTGCCGGGTGCTCGACAGCGACCTCAACCCGGTGCCGGCCGGTGTGCCGGGTGAACTGTGCATCAGCGGCATTGGCCTGGCCCGAGGTTATCTGGGCCGTCCGGGCCTGACTGCCGAACGCTTTGTCGTCGATCCGTTGAGCGAGCAGGGCGCACGTTTGTACCGCACCGGCGACCGTGCACGCTGGACCGCCGAGGGCGTGATCGAGTACCTCGGCCGTCTCGACCAGCAGGTCAAAGTGCGCGGCTTTCGCGTTGAGCCGGAAGAAATCGAAGCGCGTCTGCTGGCTCAGAACGGCGTCGCCCAAGCGGTGGTGCTGGTGCGCGAAACAGCGGCCGGGGCTCAACTGATCGGTTACTACACCGCCACTGCAAACAGCGAAGCCGAAGACACGCAAACCGCACGCCTGAAAACTGCGCTGGCGGTCGAGCTGCCGGAATACATGGTCCCGGCGCAACTGATGCGCCTGGGCGAAATGCCCCTCAGCCCCAGCGGCAAGCTCGACCGTCGCGCCTTGCCCGAACCCCGGTGGCAAGTGCGCGAACACGTTGAGCCGGTCACTGAGCTTGAACAGCAGATCGCCGCGATCTGGCGTGAAGTGCTGGGCTTGAAGCAGATCGGTCTGCGCGATGACTTCTTCGCCCTCGGCGGCCACTCGCTGCTGGCCACGCAAATCATCTCCCGCACCCGTCAGGCGTGCGACGTCGAGTTGCCGCTGCGAGCCTTGTTCGAAAACAGTGAACTGGGCGCATTCGCCGGGCAGGTCCGACAGATCCAGGCCAGCGGCAATACCAACAAGCAACCACCGATCGAGAAAGTCGACCGCAGCCAACCGGTGCCGCTGGCCTATTCTCAGCAGCGCATGTGGTTCCTCTGGCAGATGGAGCCGGACAGCCCGGCCTACAACGTCGGTGGCATGGCGCGGTTGCGCGGGGTGCTGGATGTCGGGCGCTTCGAGATGGCGTTGCAAGCGCTGATCATGCGTCACGAAACCTTGCGCACCACGTTCCCGAGCGTTGACGGCGTGGCCCAGCAACGGGTGCACCGGGAAACCGGGATGCGCATGGACTGGACAGATTTCTCCGCGCTGGAAGCCGACGGCCGGGAATTGGCGGTGCAGCAACTCGCCGACGACGAGGCGCATAAACCCTTCGATCTGGAAACCGGGCCGCTGCTGCGCGCCTGTCTGGTCAAGACCGCTGAACAGGAACATTACCTGGTGCTGACGCTGCACCACATCGTCACCGAAGGTTGGGCGATGGACATTTTTGCCCGGGAACTCAGTGCGCTTTACGAAGCGTTCGTCGATGATCGCGAGTCGCCCCTGGCGCCGCTGCCGGTGCAATACCTCGATTACAGCGTGTGGCAGCGTCAGTGGCTGGAGTCCGGCGAACGTCAGCGTCAGCTCGACTACTGGATGGCCCAACTGGGCCGCGAACATCCACTGCTGGAACTGCCCGCCGACCGCCCGCGTCCAGCCGTGCAAAGCCATCGGGGCGAGCTGTTCCGTTTCGACCTGAGCGACGACCTCGCCGCACGGGTTCGTGCGTTCAATGCGCAAAACGGTCTGACCCTGTTCATGACCATGACCGCCGCGCTGGCGGTGCTGCTTTACCGCTACAGCGGCCAGGCAGACCTGCGCATCGGCGCGCCGGTGGCCAACCGTATTCGCCCCGAAAGCGAAGGGTTGATCGGTGCGTTCCTCAACACCCAGGTGCTGCGTTGTCAGCTCGACGGGCAGATGTCGGTCGGCGAATTGTTCGAGCAGGTGCGTCATACCGTGATCGAAGGCCAGTCCCATCAGGACCTGCCGTTCGATCATCTGGTGGAGGCGTTGCAGCCACCGCGCAGCGCTGCGTATAACCCGCTGTTCCAGGTGATGTGCAACGTGCAGCGCTGGGAATTCCAGCAAAGCCGCACGCTCGCCGGCATGACCGTCGAGTACCTGGCCAACGATGCGCGGGCGACCAAGTTCGACCTCAACCTGGAAGTCACCGACCTCGATCATCGTCTCGGTTGCTGCCTGACCTACAGCACTGATTTGTTCGATGAACCACGCATTGCGCGCATGGCCGGGCACTGGCGCAATCTGCTGGAAGCGCTGCTGGCCGATCCGCGACAGCGTCTCAGTGAGCTGCCGTTGCTCGAAGCCACGGAACAGCAAAACCTGCTCGACAGCCTTGGCGTCGAGCCGGGCGAACACCGACTGGACCAGTGCATCCATCACCTGTTCAGCGAGCAGGCCCTGGCGCGCAAGGATGCGCCGGCGCTGACGTTCGCCGGCGAGACCTTGAGTTACGCCGAACTCGACAGCCGCGCCAATCGCCTGGCCTGGATGCTTCGCGAGCGGGGTGTCGGGCCGCAGGTTCGCGTCGGGCTTGCACTTGAGCGGTCGCTGGAAATGGTCATTGGCCTGCTGGCGATCCTCAAGGCGGGCGGCGCTTATGTGCCACTGGACCCGGAATACCCGCTCGATCGCCTGCATTACATGATCGAAGACAGCGGCGTCGGTTTGCTGCTCAGCGATGCGGCGATGTTCAACGCCCTCGGCGAGCTGCCATCCACCGTCGCCCGTTGGTGCCTGGAGGACGATGCTGGGGAGCTGGCCAATTACCCGACCACCGAACTGCCGTTCATCAGCCTGCCGCAACACCAGGCGTACCTGATTTACACCTCGGGCTCCACCGGCAAGCCCAAAGGCGTGGTGGTGTCCCACGGTGAAATCGCCATGCACTGCCGCGCCGTGATCGAGCGTTTCGGCATGCGCCCGGACGACTGCGAGCTGCACTTCTATTCGATCAACTTCGACGCCGCGACCGAGCGTTTGCTGGTGCCGTTGCTGAGCGGTGCTCAAGTGGTTTTGCGTGCTCAGGGTCAGTGGGACGCGGAAGAGATCTGCGGGTTGATCCGTCGCCATCACATCAACATCCTCGGTTTCACCCCGAGCTACGGCAGCCAACTGGCGCAGTGGCTGGCGACACAAGGCGAAACCCTGCCGGTGCGCATGTGCATCACCGGCGGTGAAGCGCTGACCGGCGAACATCTGCAGCGGATTCGCGCAGCGTTCAAGCCGAGTCTGTTCTTCAACGCCTACGGCCCGACGGAAACCGTGGTCATGCCGTTGGCCAGTCTCGCGCCCGAGCAGCTTGAAGAGGGCATGGGCAGCGTGCCGATCGGCAGCGTGATCGGTGCTCGCGTGGCGTACATTCTCGATGCCGATCTGGCGTTGGTGCCGCAGGGCGCGACCGGCGAGTTGTACGTCGGCGGTGCCGGCCTGGCGCAGGGTTATCACGACCGTCCGGGCATCACCGCGGAGCGATTCGTGGCCAACCCGTTCGTGGCCGATGGCGGGCGGATCTATCGAACCGGCGACCTGGTGCGTCAGCGCGCCGACGGGCTGGTGGAATACCTTGGGCGCATCGACCATCAAGTGAAAATTCGCGGTTTCCGCATCGAGCTGGGCGAAATCGAAACCCGTCTTCTGGAACATGAATCTATCCGCGAAGCCGTGGTGCTGGCGCTGGATGCGCCGAGCGGCAAACAACTGGTTGGCTATCTGGTGACGGAGGTCGCCGATCGGGACGACGCGCAACAAACCGAACTGCGCGACGCCCTCAAGGCTCATCTGAAATCGCAACTGCCGGACTACATGGTGCCCCCGCACCTGATCCTGCTGGCCAGCATGCCGCTGACCGCCAACGGCAAACTCGACCGTCGTGCATTGCCGGCGCCGGACCCTGAGCTGAATCGTCAGGACTATGTGGCGCCGAGCAATGAACTGGAGCTGACGCTGGCGCAGATCTGGTGCGACGTGCTGAACGTGGCGCAGGTCGGTCTCAACGACAACTTCTTCGAACTGGGCGGCGACTCGATCCTGTCGATCCAGGTGGTCAGCCGTGCACGGCAGCAGGGCATTCACTTCAGCCCGCGTGACCTGTTCCAGCACCAGACCGTACAGACACTCGCCGCTGTGGCGAGCCGCACCGAACAGGTCACGGCCGAGCAAGGTTTGCTCGCCGGCGAATCGCGTCTGACGCCGATCCAGCACTGGTTCTTCGACACCGACATGCCCGAGCGTCAGCACTGGAACCAGGCGTTGCTGCTGGAACCGACCGTTGCGCTGGAACCTCATCGTCTCGAGCAAGCGTTGCTGGCGGTGATCGAACAGCACGATGCCTTGCGCCTGCGTTTCACTGAAACGGCGGGCGAATGGACGGCGGCGCACCAGAAGGTGGGCGGCGCGCCGGTGCTGTGGCAGGTGCGTGTCTCGGCGATGGATGAATGCGCGGCACTGTTCGCCGATGCCCAGCGCAGCCTCGACCTTGAACAGGGGCCGTTGATGCGTGCGCTGCTGGTCGATGGTCCCGAAGGCCGGCAACGGCTGTTCTTCGCGATCCATCACTTGGTGGTGGACGGCGTTTCCTGGCGCGTATTGCTCGACGATCTGCAAACGGTGTATCGCCAACTGTCGGCTGAACAGTCGGTCAAACTGCCGGCGAAAACCAGCGCCTTCAAGGATTGGGCTGCACGTTTGCAGGCGTATGCCGGCAGCGAATCCCTGCGTGAAGAGCTGAGCTGGTGGCAGTCGCAACTGGCCGGGCCGAGCGTCGAATTGCCGTGCGACCGGCCTGAAGGCGGCCGGCAGAATCGTCACGCCGACACCGTCAGCGTGCGCCTCGATAGCGAGTACACCCGGCAACTGTTGCAACAGGCACCGAGCGCCTATCGCACCCAGGTCAACGACCTGTTGCTGACGGCGCTGGCCCGGGTGCTGTGCCGCTGGAGCGGTCATGAGTCGGCGTTGATTCAACTCGAAGGCCACGGTCGCGAGACGCTGTTCGACGAGATCGACCTGACCCGTACCGTTGGCTGGTTCACCAGCGCTTATCCGTTGCGCCTGACACCGCTGAACATTGAAGAGGCCGCCGGGCAGGGCGCTTCGATCAAGGCGATCAAGGAACAACTGCGTGGCGTACCGCACAAAGGACTGGGTTTTGGCGTGCTGCGCTACCTCGCCGATGAACCGAGCCGTGAGGCCATGGCTGCGTTGCCAGTGGCGCCGGTCACCTTCAACTACCTCGGCCAGTTCGACCAGAGCTTCGGCGCGGACGCGTTGTTCCGTCCGCTCGATGAAGCCGTCGGCGCCGCCCACGATCCGAAAGCACCGCTACCCAACCAGCTGAGCGTCGACAGTCAGGTCTATGGTGGTGAGTTGGTGCTGCGCTGGACCTTCAGTGCCGAACGCCACGACGCGCAAACCATCTGCGAACTGGCGGACGCCTACCTCGGTGAATTGCAGAGCCTGATCGACCATTGCCTGCGTGACGAGGCGGGCGGCCTGACGCCGTCGGACTTCCCGCTGGCGAAGCTGACCCAGGCGCAACTCGACGCACTGCCGATCCCGGCCGCTGCCATCGAAGACGTTTACCCGCTGACCCCGATGCAGGAAGGCATGTTGCTGCACACCTTGCTGGAACCGGGCACCGGCCTCTACTACATGCAGGACCGTTATCGCATCAACAGCGAACTCGATCCGCAACGTTTCGCCGCGGCCTGGCAAGCGGTGATCGCCCGGCACGAAGCCTTGCGTGCGTCGTTCTGCTGGAACATCGGCGAAGACATGCTGCAAGTTATCCACAAGCCGGGCAGCACGCCGATCGAGTACCTCGACTGGAGCGCCATCGCCGAGGCGGAGCAAGAACCGAAACTGCAAGCCTTGCTGAAAAGCGAGCGCGAAGCCGGCTTCGATCTGCTCAACCAGGCACCGTTCCACCTGCGTTTGATCAAGGTTGGCGAAGCACGCTACTGGTTCATGATGAGCAACCACCACATCCTCATCGATGCCTGGTGCCGGTCGTTGCTGATGGCGGATTTCTTTGAGATCTATACCGCGCTGGGTGACGGACGCGAAGCCAAACTGGCCGTGCCGCCACGTTATCGCGACTACATCGGCTGGCTGCAACGGCAGAGCCTGGCGCAAGCGCGGCAGTGGTGGAAAACCAACCTGCAAGGCTTCGAACGCACCACGCCGATCCCGAGTGACCGGCCGTTCCTGCGTGAACATGCGGGCGACAGCGGCGGCATGATCGTCGGCGACCGCTACACCCGTCTCGATGCCCGTGACGGTGCACACCTCCGTGAACTGGCGCAGGCCCATCAGCTGACCATCAACACTTTCGCACAAGCGGCGTGGGCCCTGGTGCTGCGGCGTTTGAGCGGTGATCGCGATGTGCTGTTCGGCGTCACCGTGGCCGGCCGTCCGGTGGACATGCCCGAGATGCAACGCACCGTCGGGCTGTTCATCAACAGCATCGCGCTGCGGGTGAAAATGCCCGAGGACGATCAGCGTTGCAGTGTTCGCCAGTGGCTCAGCGGCTTGCTCGACAGCAACATGCAACTGCGCGAGTACGAATACCTGCCGTTGGTGAGCATTCAGGAAAACAGCGAGTTGCCCAAAGGCCAGCCGCTGTTCGACAGCCTGTTCGTGTTCGAAAACGCCCCGGTGGACGTCTCGGTACTGGACCGCGCGCAGAGCCTCAACGCGACCTCGGATTCGGGCCGCACCCACACCAACTTCCCGCTGACGGCTGTGTGTTATCCGGGTGATGACCTGGGCTTGCACCTGTCTTACGACCAGCGCTATTTCGACGAGTCGACCGTCGAGCGCATGCTGGGTGAGTTCAAGCGTTTGTTGCTGGCGCTGGTCGACGGTTTCCATGGCGACATGGCGGACTTGCCGCTGCTGGGGGCCGAGGAACAGGATTTCCTGATCCATGGCTGCAACCAGAGCGAACACGATTACCCGCTGGAGCAGAGCTACGTCGCGTTGTTCGAAGCGCAGGTCGCGCGGCATCCACAACGGATCGCCGCCAGTTGCCTCGACCGGCAACACACTTACGCTGAGCTGAACCAGCGCAGTAACCGCCTCGGCCATGGGTTGATCGCGGCGGGTGTCGGGCTGGATCAACCGGTGGCGTTGCTGGCCGAACGTAACCTCGACCTGCTCGGGATGATCATCGGCAGCTTCAAGGCGGGCGCCGGTTATCTGCCGCTGGACCCGGGGCTGCCGAGTCAGCGTCTGAGCCGCATCATCGACCTGAGCCGTACGCCGTTGCTGGTCTGCACGCAGGCCTGCCGTGAACAGGCTGTCGCGCTGCTGGAGGCATTCGGTTGCGCCAATCGGCCACGGTTGCTGGTGTGGGAAGAGGTTCAGGCGAGCGATGTTTCGGTGGCGAATCCGGGCCTCTACAGCGGTCCGGACAACCTCGCTTATGTGATCTACACCTCGGGTTCCACCGGTCTGCCCAAAGGTGTGATGGTCGAACAGCGCGGCATGCTCAACAATCAGTTGAGCAAGGTCCCGTACCTCAATCTCAGTGACACTGATGTGATCGCCCAGACCGCTTCGCAAAGCTTCGACATTTCGGTCTGGCAGTTCCTTGCCGCGCCGTTGTTTGGCGCGCGGGTGGACATCGTGCCGAACACCATCGCCCACGATCCGCAGGGCTTGCTGGCGCACGTGTCGGCCCAGGGCATCACCGTGCTTGAAAGCGTGCCGTCGCTGATTCAGGGCATGCTCGCCCAGGAACGCAGGCGCCTGGACGGCCTGCGCTGGATGTTGCCGACGGGCGAAGCGATGCCGCCGGAACTGGCGCATCAATGGTTGCTGCGCTACCCGGACATCGGTCTGGTGAATGCTTACGGACCGGCGGAATGCTCCGACGACGTGGCGTTCTTCCGCGTCGACATGGCCTCGACTCGCGGCAGCTATTTGCCGATCGGTACGCCGACCGACAACAACCGTTTGTACCTGCTCGGCGGCGCACTGGACCTGGTGCCGCTGGGGGCGGTGGGCGAGTTGTGCGTGGCCGGCACCGGTGTCGGGCGCGGTTATGTCAGCGATCCGTTGCGCACGGCGCAGGTGTTTGTGCCGAACCCGTTTGGCGAGCCGGGGGATCGTCTGTATCGCACCGGCGACCTGGCCCGGCGTCGCAGTGACGGCGTGCTGGAATACGTCGGGCGCATCGATCATCAGGTGAAGATTCGCGGTTACCGCATCGAACTGGGTGAAATCGAAGCGCGTCTGCACGAACAACCGGAAGTGCGCGAAGCGGCGGTCGGGGTGCAGGAAGGCGTCAATGGAAAGCATCTGGTCGGTTACCTTGTGGCGGCCGAATCGGCGCTCAATCCAGGCGAACGCCTGGAGCGCATCAAGCAACGCCTGCGCGCCGAACTGCCGGAATACATGGTGCCGCTGCACTGGTTGTGGCTGGAGCGGATGCCGCTCAACGCCAATGGCAAACTGGATCGCAAGGCACTACCGGCGCTGGAGATCGGCCAGTTGCAGAGCCAGGATTACCAGGCACCGCGCAATGAACTGGAGCAGACATTGGCGGGCATCTGGGCCGAGGTATTGAAGGTCGAGAAGGTCGGTGTGCGCGACAACTTCTTCGAGCTGGGCGGGCATTCGCTGCTGGCGACGCAGATTGCCTCGCGGGTGCAGAAATCGCTGCAACGGGATGTGCCGCTGCGGGCGATGTTCGAGTGCAGCACGGTCGAGGAGCTGGCGGAGTACATCGACGGGTTGGCGGCGAGCGATATTACCGAGGAGAAGGTGGATCGGTTGAATGATCTGATGGCGGAGTTGGAGGGGCTGTAATTCTCTAGCGTCTGTGAGGCCTCATCGCTAGCAGGCTAGCTGCCCACAGGGTCAATGCTGACCTGTGGGAGCTAGCCTGCTAGCGATGGCGTGGTCATTTTCGACACGATTTGTGCGTTGACTGTAGATCCGACCCGTCGCAGTCTGCCTCTTCCCTTTTCGGCAGAGGAAACAGTCAATGCCCTTCGTTACGATTGACGGACAACCCCTTCACTACATCGATCAAGGCACCGGCCCCGCAGTGCTGCTCGCTGGCAGCTACCTCTGGGACCAGGCCATGTGGGCGCCGCAGATCGCCGCGCTGTCGCGGCAATACCGGGTCATCGCCCTGGACCTGTGGGGTCACGGTGAATCAGGCCCGCTACCGGACGGCACGCAATCGCTGGATGACATTGCCCGTCAGGCACGGGGGTTGCTCGATCATCTGGACATCGACCGTGTCACGCTGGTCGGTCTGTCGGTAGGCGGCATGTGGGGCGTACGCCTGGCACTGTCAGCCCCGCAACGAATCAACGGCCTGGTGCTGATGGACACCTACGTCGGTGTCGAACCGGAACCGACCCGCCAGTACTATTTCTCGCTGTTCAAGCAGATCGAAGACAGCGGGGTGATTGCACCGCAATTGCTCGACATCGTCGTGCCGATCTTCTTCCGTCCGGGTATCGATCCGCAGTCGGCGCTGTATCAGGATTTTCGCGCGAAACTGGCTGCGCTGCCGCCGGAGCGCCTGCGTCAAAGCATCGTGCCGATGGGCCGGATTACGTTTGGTCGGGATGATCTGTTGCCGCGTCTGGGCGAGTTGAATGCTGGCGCCACGCTGGTGATGTGTGGCGATCAGGACAAGCCGCGACCGCCGTCGGAGGCGAAGGAAATGGCCGAGTTGATCGGTTGCCCGTGTGTGCTGGTACCGGAGGCGGGGCATATCTCCAATCTGGAGAATCCGTCGTTTGTGACCGAGGCCTTGCTGAAGTTTCTGGCTGAGAGAAATTAGTCGATCGTACTGACGTCATCGCGGGCGAGCCCGCGATGACGTTACTGCTGCCACCACGAATCAAACGGCCCTTACTTAGGCCCGAGAATCTTCACCAGCTT
Source organism: Pseudomonas fluorescens NCIMB 11764 (assembly GCF_000293885.2). NCBI lineage: Bacteria > Pseudomonadati > Pseudomonadota > Gammaproteobacteria > Pseudomonadales > Pseudomonadaceae > Pseudomonas > Pseudomonas fluorescens. The sequence goes on along the minus strand of NZ_CP010945.1, from coordinate 6,078,607 downwards.
GTCCGGTGACGGCGCGCCTTGCTGTTGTTGCAGTTCACCCTTGTCGTCCATGTAGAAAATCGCCGGTGTCGCCTGCAACTCCAGGTCTTCCATCAACTGCATGTTCGCCGCCAGTTTCGCCTGAATCGCCGGCGGTACGTCTTTCAGGGCCTTGAGCGAACTGGCCTTGCCGGCACCTTCGTGGTCTTGCAGGGCTTTTTGCGGGTCCTTGGCCGCGAGCAGCGCCGCGGATTTGCCCGGACTGTCCTCACGAATGATGCCGACCATGATGTGCCGCAATTGCACCTTGCCGGCCTTCACCCACGGCCGCGCCTGTTCCCAGAACATGTTGCAGTAAGGGCAGTTCGGGTCGCTGAACAGGTACACCACGCGGGGTGCGTCCTTGTTGCCGTCACCGATCCAGTTGCTGGTTTCCAGCTTGCCCCAGATTTCCTTGGCCATCGGCGCGTAAACCAGCTTCTGCAAGGGCGCGCTGCTCAGGTCGTTGCCCTCGGCGTCGTACAAACTGCCCAGCAACACATGTTTGCCATCGGGCGTCAGGTACAGCGCCATGCCGCGGTTCTGGTACTGCGCGGCATAACCGCGCAGGCCGTCGGGTGCGTCGAACTGGCCAACGATTTTGGCGCCCTTGGCTTCGATCTTCTTGATCGCTTCGGGCAGTTCTTCAGCGGCCTGCACCGACGGCAAGTGCAGCAGGGCGGCGCCCAGGGTCAGCGTCAACAGGTGGCGGAGGCGGGGCATGGCAGTTTCCTTGAAGAGGTGGCCGGTACGGCGGGATTCGGGGTATCGAAGTTTTCCAGGGCGCGAGCCAGGCTGGCTTCCGACAGTTCGCCCAGGTGGCTGCCCAACAGACGACCGTCAGGGCTATAGAACAGCGTAGTCGGCAACGCCATCGAGCCGACGGCCTGGCCCAATCGGCCACTGCCGTCGAACAGCACGTTGGACAGGCTCAGGCCCTGGGTTTCCAGGAACGTGCTGACGCTTTGCATGCTTTCGGCCTGATTGACGAACAGGAAAGTCAGGTCCGGGCGGTGTTGCTGGGCATTTTCCAGGACCGGCATTTCCCGACGGCACGGCGGGCACCAGGTGGCCCAGAGATTGATCACCAGCGGCCCGCCCTTGTAGTCCGCCAGTTGCACGGTTTCACCGGCGGCATTGCGCAGGGTAATGTCCGGCAGGCGCGTGCCCTGTTCGTAAATTGTCAGCGAGAAGGTGGCCAGCACCCAGAACGCCAGGCCGCTGGCCACGCCGAAGCCCAACGGGCGGCGCAAGCCCGGCCGACGCCAGCCGCGATACAACGCGGCGAGCAACAGCACGATCACCCCGGGCAGCGCGAGAAAACCGCCGTCGCGCAAGTCGATGACTTGCCACGGATCATTGCGATAGTGCGCCCAGTAGAGCGCCACGAAGCTGATCCGGGCGGCCAGCATGCCGATCAGGAACAGGCTGAACAGCACCGACTCGGGGTTCTCGCCGCCACGTTTGGCCGCCCGCCAGCCGACAAGCGTCGCCAGCGCCAGGGCACTGATCAGCAGCAGGTGGTTAAGCGCGATGGCAAAGGTGCCGAGGGTAAAAGTCAGCATTAACGGGCGTCTCGGGTGGTGGTCCAGCGTTGCAGGAAGGTGTCGGCATCGACCTCGCCGGTGATGCGCTGGCTGCGACGCTCGATGCCGTCGGCGCCGATCCACAGAAAACTCGGCGGCCCCGGCACTTTATAACGGCCTAGCAGTTCGCGGCTGGCGGCATTGTCGGCGGTGACGTCCAGCCGTAGCAAGCGCACATCGCTCAAGGCGTCGAGGACGCGGGTTTGGCCGAAAACCTGTTTTTCCATGACTTTGCACGACACGCACCAGTCGGCGTAGTAGTCCAGCAGCACCCACTGGCCCTGAGCCTGAGCCGCGTCGAGTTCCCGTTGCAGCACGGCCGGGTCCTTGATCGTGGTGAAGGCGTCGTGGCCGACCGGGCGGGTGACATTGCTCGCATTGGCGGTGCTAAAGACCTGTAGCGGTTTCAACAGGTCATCACTGCCGCCCGCCGCACCGATCATCAACAGACTGCCCCAGACGCCGAGCAACAATGAGCTGGCACCGAACAGATGCGCGACGCGTCCGAAACCTTCCGACTGTTTCCAGGCACTGTAGGCGGCGATCAGCAACAGCGCACCGCACAGACCGACCCACAACGATTGATCCAGCACCGGCCGTAGCATCAGCAACGCGGTGGCGAGAAACAGGAAGCCGAATACGCCTTTGAGCAGGTTCATCCAGGCGCCGGGTTTGGGCAGGAAGCGATTGCCGACCGTCACCAGCAACAGCAGCGGCACACCGATGCCGATGCCCATGGCGAACAGAATCAACCCGCCGTGCAGCGCATTGCCGCTTTGCGCGATGTAGAGCAGGGCGCCCGCCAGTGGAGCGGTCATGCACGGGCCGACCAGCAAACCGGACAACGCGCCCAGTACGCCCGCGCCGAGCAGGCTGCCACCACGCTGATTGCGCGACACGTTTTCCAGCCGATCACGCACGGCCAGCGGCAGTTGCAGTTCGAAGAACCCGAACATCGGCAGTGCCAGCAACACGAACACCGCAGCGAAACTGCCCAGCAGCCAAGGGTTTTGCAGCAGCGCCTGAAGGTTCGCACCCAGCGACGCGGCTAGAACGCCCATCGCCGCATACACCAGCGCCATGCTCACGACATAACTGGTCGCCAGCGCAAAACCACGTTTGGGCGTGGCGCCACTGCCCACGATCAAACCGGCCAGAATCGGCAGCATCGGCAGTGAGCAAGGGGTGAAGGCCAGCAGCAGGCCTAGACCGAAGAACACCAGCAGGCTCCAGCCCAGCGCCCGTTGTTGCAGGCTGCTGGCCAGGGCTTGATCCGGGGCTTCGGTCGTCGTGGAAGTGGCAGCGCTGCCGCCCAGATCCACCACCTGGGTTTGCGGTGGATAACACAAACCGGCATCGGCACACCCCTGGAAGCCAACCTTGATCGTGCCCGTCGCACCGGCCGGAATCTTCAGTTCCAGGCCCTGGCGATAAACCGGCTGTTCGCCGAAGAATTCATCACTGTGAGACTCGCCTTCGGGTAGCACAGGATGCAGCTCGGCGGGTAACCCATCGAACTTCAGGCGTTTCTGATAAAGGTAGTAACCGTCGGAGACCTGCCAATAGAGCTGTGTTTCACCTGAGTCGAGGCGCTCGGAGGTGAAGACAAACGCCTTTTCCACCGGCAGGAATTCAGGTTTGGTTTCGAACGGATTGGTCCCTGCCTGGGCCACACCCGAGATCAAGAGAAGAAAAAACAAAAACAGTCGACGCATGGGTAAGCCTTATCCCTTTGCAAGTGAGGTGCACAATGGGAGGCGGCGATTAACCGATGATTAACCGCGATAACCTTGTGGACGTGGCGCTTGCGGCATAATGTCCGCTTAATCGGCCACCGGCCTAATCAGCTTTTTTCAACAGGGTTGACCATGCACGTACTGGTTTGCGAAGACGACGAGCTGATCGCCAGCGGCATTGTCGCCGGTCTCACCGCTCAAGGCCTGACGGTCGAGCACGTGGCGACGGCCTCGGCTGCGCGCGCCATGCTCAAGGTCGCCGAGTTCGACGTCATGGTGCTCGACCTCGGCCTGCCCGACGAGGACGGTCTGAAGCTGTTGCAGCAGTTGCGTCACAACGGTCTGGAAATCCCGGTGCTGATTCTCACCGCGCGGGATTCGGTCACTGACCGCGTCGACGGTTTGCAGGCCGGTGCCGACGATTACCTGCTCAAGCCATTCGACCTGCGTGAACTCGCCGCACGCCTGCACACGTTGTTGCGGCGGGTCGCGGGGCGCAGCGTCAACCTGATCGAGCACGGCGCCCTGACCTATGACCCGAGCAGCCGCGAAACCACGCTCGCCGGACAACCGGTGGACCTTTCCCGTCGCGAACAGTCGCTGTTGCAAGCTCTGCTGCACAACCGTGGCCGGGTGCTGTCCACCGAGCAGTTGAAGGACAGCGTCTACGGCTTCAACGACGAGCTGGAAAGCAACGCCCTCAACGTGCATATCCATCACCTGCGGCGCAAGCTGGGTAACGGCATTGTTGAGACCGTGCGCGGCCTGGGCTATCGCCTTGGGCCGGCCGATGGTGCAGAGGAACTGAAAAAGTGATGAGCCTGCGTTTGCGCCTGAGCCTGACACTCGGCGCCGCGTTTGCGCTGATCTGGGCCCTGGCGGCAGCCTGGATGCTCAGCGACCTGCGCAACCAGATGATGTTTTCCCTCGACCAGCGGCTGGTGGCGTCGGCGCGCATGGTCGCCGGCCTGATGGAGCAATTGCCCGCCTTGCCGACCAAGGGCGAGGGCACCCATTTCAGCGCGGAACAACTGAACATCCCGGGTGGCATGGCGTGTCAGGTCAGCTCCTTGCGCGGGGAAATCCTGGCCCGCAGTCACACCGATCCGCAACAAACCCTGGAAGCCGAGAAAATGGGCTTCCACGATCAGATGATCGACGGCGCACCGTGGCGCAGCTTCACCCTGGCTCGTGGCGATTTGCGCATCACCACCGCTGATCGGCAGATCGAGCGTGAAGCGCTGAACATGTCGATTCTGCTGGCCGCCTCGGTGCCGGTGGGCGTGGCATTGCTCGGTTGCCTGTGCCTGCTCTGGCTGGGCATCGGCCAGGGATTGGCGCCGTTGAACCGCATGCGCGATGCCTTGATGCGCCGCAGCGCCGACTCGCTGGAACCTTTGCAGATCCAGCCGCTGCCCAGCGAATTGCAACCGTTGCTGGATACCCAGAACCAGTTGTTCCAGCGCATCGGCAAGACCATCGAGCGCGAACGCCGCCTGACCGGTGATGCGGCGCATGAACTGCGCAGCCCGCTGACGGCGATCAAGACGCACCTGCAAGTGGCACGCATGACCGACGGCGCGGCGCGGGATCAATCCCTGGCCCGGGCCGAGGAGGGCGCCGACCGCCTGCACCGGACCCTTGAGCAACTGTTGTTGCTGGCACGGGTCGAGGGCAGCCTGTCGTTCGACGACGGTGTGCAATGCAGCGCCGAGCAAGTGGCAAAACTGGCGATTCAGGATGCCGCCAGCGGTGATCGTCAGCGGATCACATTCAAGTTGCCGCCGAAGATCTCTCACGCACCCGTGCAAATGCCCGCCGTGCTGTCGATTGCCGCGCTGCGCAACCTGCTGGACAACGCGCTACGCCATACCCCGAATGACGGACCGGTGGAACTGAGCCTGGAGACTACCGGCAGCCGCGTACAGTTCGTAGTACGCGACCATGGCCCGGGCATTGCCGAAGACGATCTGCAACACCTGACCCAGCGCTTCTGGCGCAACGGCCAGAGCACCGGCTGTGGCTTGGGGCTGGCGATTGTCCAGGCCATTGTTCAGCGATGTGGCTGCACGCTGCGTTTCGACAGCCGGCCGGATGGCTTGCGGGTTGAGTTGACCATGCCGTTGCAACCGGTCTGAACACACCACAAAACCCTGTGGGAGCGGGCACGTCGCACCGCCGCTCCCACAGGATTCTGTGGTGCACATCAAATGTAACCTCTCTCCATTGGCATTGCTGGCACCTGCGGGGCTATCGTCCCCGACGGCTTTTTCTCAATGGATTGAGGTCACAGTGCCATGGATGCATCCCTGCACGTCTGCAAGGCAACCCCCGCCGACGCCGGCATCATCAGCCGGATCGTCGAGCGTTCGATCCGCATCGGCTGTGCGCTCGACCACCGCAACGACCCGCGAACCGTCGCCACCTGGACTCACAGCAAAACCACTGAACGCATTCAAACGTGGCTGACCGACCAACGGTTGTACCTGAATATCGCCCTGTTGCAGGACAAACCGGTAGGCGCCGCGATGGCGGCGTTCAGCGGCAAGGTTGCGTTCTGTTACGTGCAGCCGGAATGGTTTCGACGCGGTGCCGGGCAGGCACTGGTCCACGACCTCGAACGCTGGCTGATTGAACGCGGTGTGGCCCAGGCCCGACTCAACAGCACCCGAACCAGCGAAGCCTTTTACCGTCATCTGGGTTATCAGCCCTGCGCCGAAACCTTCACCGTCGCCGGGCTCCACGCCATCCCCATGTACAAGGCGCTGACGCCACCTTCATAAAAGCTGATCAAGGGTCTAAATCCTCGGCGCGCTGATGCGTTTCCAGAACAGGAAAACCTATTGAGGGGTCGAGAGATGTCAGTCGCTACCAGCCTTATGGAAGATCAGTCGGCCCGGATCACTCCGGCGCCGGCCGAGACGCTGTATCAGTTCAACGAATCGCCGTTGCTGGCACGCCAGAGTCAGCAGGAATCGAATGCCCGTAGCTATCCGCGACGCATTCCCCTGGCCCTCAAGCGTGCCAAGGGCATTTATGTCGAAGACGTTGAAGGCCGCCGTTTCATTGACTGCCTGGCCGGCGCCGGGACACTGGCCCTGGGGCATAACCACCCGGTGGTGATCGAAGCGATCCAGCAAGTGCTGGCCGATGAACTGCCGCTGCACACCCTCGACCTGACCACGCCGGTCAAGGACCAGTTCGTCCAGGACCTGTTCGGACTGCTGCCGCCGGCGCTCGCCGCTGAAGCAAGGATCCAGTTCTGCGGCCCGACCGGAACCGACGCGGTGGAAGCCGCGCTGAAACTGGTGCGCACCGCCACCGGGCGCAGCACCGTGTTGTCTTTCCAGGGCGCTTATCACGGCATGAGCCAGGGCGCGTTGAGCCTGATGGGCAGCCTGGGTCCGAAAAAGCCCTTGGGCGCATTGCTCAGCAGCGGCGTGCAGTTCATGCCGTATCCCTACGATTACCGTTGCCCGTTCGGCCTCGGTGGCGCCCAAGGCGTGCAGGTCAACCTCAACTATCTCGATAATTTGCTGAACGATCCCGAGGCCGGCGTGCAATTGCCGGCTGCCGTGATTGTGGAAGTCGTCCAGGGCGAAGGTGGGGTGATCCCGGCCGACCTCGACTGGTTGCGCGGCGTGCGGCGCATCACCGAGAAGGCGGGCGTGGCGCTGATCGTCGACGAAATCCAGAGCGGTTTTGCCCGTACCGGCAAGATGTTCGCCTTCGAGCACGCCGGGATCATTCCGGACGTGGTGGTGATGTCCAAGGCCATCGGCGGCAGCCTGCCGCTGGCGGTGGTGGTGTATCGCGACTGGCTCGACACCTGGTTGCCGGGCGCGCATGCCGGGACCTTCCGTGGCAATCAAATGGCGATGGCCGCGGGCTCTGCGGTGATGCGTTATCTGGTTGAGCACAAGGTCTGCGAACACGCTGCGGCCATGGGTGAACGCTTGAGCGAGCACCTGCGCATTCTTCAGCGGGACTTTCCGCAATTGGGCGATATTCGCGGTCGCGGCCTGATGCTTGGCGTCGAACTGGTCGACCCGACAGGCGCGCCGGATGGTCAGGGGCATCCACCGATTTTTGCTCGTCTGGCGCCGCTGGTGCAGCGTGAATGCCTCAAGCGCGGGCTGATTCTTGAGCTGGGGGGCCGTCATGGCGGCGTGGTGCGTTTCCTGCCGCCACTGGTGATTACCGCCGCGGAAATCGATCGGGTCGCGGAGATTTTTGGTCGAGCCATGGCTGCTGCCACCGCCAGCCTCTAAATTTTCCGGGCCCCGGAACGTTCTTTCTACATAACGGCTGCGCACGCAGTGCAGCTCACCTTACAGCGATGGAGAGACACCATGACGTCAGTATTCGACCGCGAGGACATCCTCTTTCAGGTCGTGGTCAACCACGAAGAGCAGTACTCGATCTGGCCCGACTACAAAGCTGTGCCTGAAGGCTGGCGCACCGTGGGCAAGAGCGGGCTGAAGAAGGAATGCCTGGCTTACATCGAAGAAACCTGGACGGACATGCGTCCCTTGAGCTTGCGCAAGAAGATGGAAGAACAGGCTCTGGCTCACTAGATTTCACGCAAAGAGAAGCCCGCTGGACCGGTAAGGTCAGCGGGCTTTTTTTTGCTTTGGAGTTTGTGTTGTCTGGAGGTGTGTTTCGTGAGCAAGCCTTGATTTGCCTCGCTCCGGTCCTGCTCCGTGGGCCCACTACGCAGAACCTGCTCTCGGCCTTCCGACGGGGCAGATCAAGATCAAAAACCAGATCAAAAGCCAAAGCCAAAGCAGAACGCGTTCCCCTGTGGGAGCCAGCCTGCTAGCGATGGATGTCCAGGCAACGCGTTCATTCAGACAATACGCGTTATCGTGAGCGTCCATCGCTAGCAGGCTAGCTCCCACAGGGGGAACGCATACGCTTCAAATGACAGGCAGGACCGGGAGGAGGGCATGGCGAGCCTTAGCAAACCGCCGGCTACACCCCACTCAACGCCCTGATCACCAAATCCACATTCCCCTCCAGCTCACCCACCGGATCCGCCGCATCCACACTCAACACCACCAACCGGCTGCCGGCCTCATCAATCACCGCTTTCACCGCCTCCGAAGGCTGCCGATGATGCAGCACCACCGCCACCTCATTGTCCTTCAGCGTCTCGCCCAATTGCTTCAGCGCTTCGGGCGTCCACTCAGCATCCGGCCGCGCATCGAGCCCAATCAACTCCAGGTTGAGCCCACCAATCAGATAGCCAAAATGATCGCTCAGGGACATCACACTCAGGTTGTCGGCACTGGCCAGCCGCGCTTCGCTATCGGCACTGAACTTGAGCAAGCGTTGCTTGAGCGCCGCCAGGTTCTCCTCGATTTTCGGCTTGGCCTCCGGCGCCAGGCGCACCAGATCCGCCGCCATCACATCCGCCATGCGTCCCATATTGTTGCTGGAAAACCACGGCTGACTGTTCAAGCCATCGACCTTGTTGCCCGGCTGCACGGCGATGCCGGGGAGGGCGCCGTCCACCGGGCGTGCGGCATCGACTTCGACGATACGAATGTTGCTGCGCCGTGAGATCGGGTACAGCGGGTCATCCGCCCACAACGAACGCAGACCAATCACTGCATCGGCGTCCGTCGCCAGTTTCGCTAGCGCCGGCGCGCCACGCCCGGTGAAATAAGCGGTCTGACGGCTGCCGGGCAGGTTCGCCGGCGCCGCACGTTCAAGCTTGACGTTGGTGCCCTTGAGCAGCACTTCGCCCAGTCCGTAAGTGATCGGCAAGGACGCCAGCACATGCAGCGGCCTGGCGCTGTCTGCCGCAAACGAAGTGTTAACCAGCCCGCAGAGGGCGACGGCCAGGGTCAGTTGACGCAGAGAAAATGACATTTATCCAAGGTTCCCTTTCAGACTGGGGACAACACCGCGCGCAATGGCGGCGAGGGCGAAGGCGATACCGGCTACCAGAATGATCGCGGCGCCGGACGGGATAGGCAGGTCGAAGACAATCGGCGCAAGAATCCCGCACAACGTACTGACCGTAGCGATCACGACCGAGCACCAAAAGAACCCCTTCAGCGACTGGCTGAGCAACCGCGCCGCCGCTGCTGGAATCACCAACAGGGCACCGACCAGAATCGCACCGATGACTTTCACCGCCGCCACGGTGATCAGCGTCACCAGAATCACGAACAGGTAATCCAGGGTCTTCACCGCCACGCCGCGCACCGCCGCCAGTTGCGGGTTGAAACTGGCGAGCATGATGCGGTTGTACAGCGGCAACGCCAGTGCCATGACCAGCGAACCGACGATGGCCAACACCAGCAAATCATTGCCGTTGACCGTCAGCACCGAGCCGAACAAGACGTTTTCCAGAATGTGCACATTGATCTTGCCCGCCAGGATCAGCAGCAGACTCGCACCCAGCGCCAACGACACCGACAGGAACACGCCGATCAAGGTATCCGGCGCCAGACCCGTACGGTTGCGCAGGTAGTTGAGCAAAATGCCGAACAACAGGCAGTAACCGAACAGGCTGCCATAAGGCCCGGTGTAGGGCTCGCCGAGCAGAATGCCGATGGCGACACCGGTCAGTGCGGCGTGACCCACCGCTTCAGAAAAAAACGCGAAGCGCTTGACCACCACCAGCGTACCCAAACCACCAAGCACCGGGCCGATCAGCAAACCGGCGAGCAGGGCGTTGACCACGAATCCGTAGGCCAGCGCTTCAGGCAGATAACCCGAAGACGCCCAGCCCTGGACCATCAAACGAAAGGCTTCGTAACTCATCAGGCAGCGCTCCGTGGATGGGTTGAAAACAGCGTCAACAATGTTTCAGGGGTCAGTGCCTGCTTCGGTGTGGAATCAAACAAGACCCGGCGATTGAGCCCGGTGACGCGATCCGCCAGACGCCCGACTGCTTCCAGATCGTGCTCGATCCACAGCACGGTAATCCCGCTCTTGCGCCAGTCGCCGAGTAACCGTTCAAACACCTGAATGCCCGCCTCATCAAGGGCCGACATCGGTTCATCGAGCACCAGCAACTGCGGTGCCGGGATCAGCCCCTGCGCCAGCAACACGCGCTGACGCTCGCCACCGGACAAGGCGCCCATGCGCCGCTTGCGTTTGTCCTGCATGCCGACCCGCTCCAACGCCTCACCGATCGCCGTCGCGTAATGCTTGCTCAACCCGAGAAACGCCGGGCGCCGCTGACACATGGCGGCCATGAAATCGTCGACGGTCATCGGCAGCCCGCGATCGAATTCCAGCGCCTGCGGCACGTAGCCGATGGTGCCGGGATCGCCCGGCCACTGCAGGCTCAGGCGGCCCTGATGCGGCATTTGCCCGAGCAGGGTCTTGATCAACGAACTCTTGCCGCCACCGTTGGGGCCGACCAGCGCATGCACGCTGCCGGGCTGGACCTGGAAGGTCACCTTGTCGAGGATCGTCGTGCGGCCCAGCGTCAGGCTGACTTCCGCAAAGTCGAGGGTTGGTCCCGAAACCTGTGGGAGCTGGCTTGCCAGCGAAAGCGGTGTGTCATTTAACGAATGTGCGGACTGACCTGACGCTTTCGCGAGCAGGCTCGCTCCCACAGGGGATTCGCTGAGCGTTTCTTTAGCCGTCATGCGCCAGACTCCTGAATCGCCCGGACCACGGTGTTGAGGTTGCCGGTCATTTCCTTTTCATACTTGTCGGCGGTGTATTCACCGTAGGAAATGTGCGACAGCGGGTACAGCTTCACCCCGGATTCACGCTGGATGGTCTCGACGTAGGTGGACGGGAAATCCATCTCCGAGAAGATCACTTTCACGTCCAGTTCGCGCAGTTGATCAATGGTCTTTTTCAACTGGCTCGGGCTCGGTTCGATGCCGTGCGCGGGCTCGACCACCGCGGTCACTTCCAGGCCGAATTCGCGCAGCAGGTAGTCGTAAGCCGCGTGAACCGTGGCCACCCGCAACTCGGCGTTCGGCGCCTGGGTCAGTTTCGCCAGGGCGTCGGCGCGCATCTGCCGCAGGCGTTTGCCGTAGGCGCGGGCATTCTGGGTGTAGGTCTTGGCGTTGTCCGGGTCGAGCTTGCCCAGCTCGCGGGCGATGTTGTTGACCTGGGCGATGGACGCGCTGATCGAGAGGAAGGTGTGCGGGTTCACGACCTTGCCGGCACCGCGAGCGGCGACACCGGTGGCGGCCAGCAGCGGCACATTTTCGTTGGCTTCGATCACTGGCACGTTCGGCGTTTCGCTGGCCGCGATCATGCGGTCGGCGAAGTCGTCATGACCGACGCCGTTGAGCACGACCACGTCCAGCCCGCTGATGCGCTTGATGTCTTCGGCGCGGGGTTCGTAGGCATGGGGGTTGAAACCGGCTGGAATCAGCGGCACCACCTCGGCCTTGTCGCCGACGATGTTGGCCACGTAGCTGTAATAAGGGTGCAGGGTGATGCCGATGCGCAGGCGCTTGGCTTCGTCGGCGCTGGCCACGGGCATCAGCAGGCAGGCGAGCAGGCCGACCAGCAGCGGGCGCAGGAATGAACGTTGAGATGAAATAGGCATGGGAAAGCGGTCTTCTCTCGGGTGAAGGCGAGGGTTCAGTGCCGGTGCTGGCGGGTCACGCCGGCATCGAATTGCGCGACGATCTGCCGCCAGCCAGCGCTTTCCAGCGCGGCGTCGGTGAGGTCGGTCGGGGCCTTGAGGTCGGCGGCACGGTTGAGCCAGATGTCTGGCGCCTCATCGTCAGCGGTCAGGCGCATCAGAAATGAACCGGCCACGGCGGGCGCCTGGCTCTGACCGAAATACGCCTTGGCGTCGAGCAATTGCCAGGCATGAGCGCCACGGCTGACGGAACTGGCGTCCTGGGCAAACGGCGCAAAACCCTCGTCGGCAAGCGCTTCGGGTGTCGGCAGGGTTTGCTGTTCCTGGCGCAGCAGGTGAATCTCGTCCAGCGTCACCCGCAAATCGGCGTAGATGCCCTGCTCGGAAGCGCTCAGGTCGCGGCGGGCATCCAGTTGATGGCTGCTGACGTTGCTGGTTTCCTGGGACTCATGGCGCCAGGCGACCACCGAGCCGGCGACCGCCAGGATCATCAGGCACAACAGCAGCACATAGAGGGTTTCATGGCCGGCACCGGCCGGGCGGACGACCTGCGTAGTAGGCGTACTCATGGGGCCTCGATGTCCGCTTGGTCGATCTCGACGACGTGGCCGGGGCCGGCGTCGAACAGCACATAAAACTCGGCGCTGGGCTTTTTGAAGGTCACTGTGGAATCGGCACCGAGCTTGCCCGGCACCAGAATGGTTTCGTCGTAGCCGATCACATCGAGGGTCACCCCCGGTGCGCCGCTGCCGTCGGAGAAACCGCCGGTGCACTGGATCTGCTCGGCGTCGATGGCCTTGCACTCGCACATCGGGTTGTGGGCCAGGGCGCTGGTGCTGAAACCGGCGCACAGCATCAGCAAAACAGCGTGGAGAGGGCGAAAGGCGTTGCTCATGGTTTGCCTCCTTGTTTGTTCAGCCACTCAAGGGTGGCGGGGGATGCCTGGCTCAGCGGAATGGACGCTTGATGCATCGCGCCGTCCCAGCCTTCCATGGTGATCCACAGCTCGGCGTCGGCCTTGGTCTTTTCCGGAATCGGCAACATGGCGCCCATGCGGTAAGGCGTGCCAAAGAAAATCACCCCGGCGGCGCGCAGGCTGCGGGGTTTGCCAATGCGCAGGTACGTCGCCTTGACCTGCTCGCGGCAGCTGTCGCACAACGCCGCATTGAAGCTCTTCATGTGCCCGGCCGGGCCATCGAGGCGCGGTGCTTCGTTGCGCAATTCCGCCAGGCGCAGGCTCCAGGGCCCGACCTGAACTTCCCCGATTTCCCGCTCACCCAGGCCCGTGTCCCCGCGAAGCAGCGCGGCATCGGCGAAGTATTTAGGCATGAAGCCCAGTGGCACCAGCAACAGCAGAACGTTGATGTGGAAGCGCCATTTGTGCCAGAAGCGACTCAGTTTCGACCCCGGTTTTTCGGCGGTGAACAGGCTCATTGGCTGACCTCCGTGGTGTCGCGGCTCGTCACTTGAGCGGCCTCTGCTGCGCGAGGACGTCTGTTGCTGCGCTTGAGGGCATTGGCGGTGGCCAGGGCAGTGCGCTTGGTCCAGATCAGCAGGCCGCTGAGCACCATCATGCTCAGGAGCAGACCGAAGAAGAACCAGATCAGCTTGATCCAGATCCCGCCGAAATCACCGGTGTGCAACGGACGCATCGATTCGGTCACCAGCTCCAGCCCCGAGCGGTCCGAGAGCAGGCGGGTGACGGCCACGTCGCCGGTGTACGGGTTGATCTCGGCGGTCTGGAACATCAGCGGATACCAGCTGCGGCCGCCCACCGAGAGGTAACTGTAGGCATTGGCGGGCAGGCTGACGAAGCTGTCTTCAAGGCCGGGAATGCGTTCCTTCGCTTCGCGAATCGCGGTTTCCAGGCTGATCATCGGTGCCGGCGAACCATCGGCGGTGAGGGGCACGCTTTCCCGCGGAACCACGGGCGCCACCGGGGCGGTGGAAATCGTGATCTGGTTATCGAACATGAACGCTTCGATCAGGAACCAGGTGCTGGTCACGGAAATCACCGCAATGAACCAGATCGACCAGATACCGCTGAGGCGGTGAAAGTCGCCCCAGAAAATCCGCGCACCGTGCCGAATGCGCAGGGTCGGTCGCAGAAAACCTTTCCAGAAGCGCTTGTAGACCACCAGCCCGGTAATCAGCGAAGCCAGCAGCGGCAGGCTGAGAAACGACACCAGGTACCAGCCCCAGCTGTAGCCGTTGGTGAAGGGCACCAGCCACCAGCCATGCAAGGCTCGGGTGAACGCCCTGAAGTTGAATTGCGGGGCGGTGCCCTGGATCACGCCGCTGTACGGGTTGACGTAAACCACCACCGAACGGCCGTCGGGGTAGGTGACTTCCACGTCCAGGGCGAAATGCGATTCGTCGGGGCGGCTGATGCTTTCGACCAGGATCTGCGGCTCGGCCTGTTTGATCGCCGCGATGATCTGATCGTAGCTCAGCAGCGGCGCATCTCCTTCGGGTTGGGTGGCGCGCATCTGCGGGTTGGCCAGCCAGACGATTTCCTGGCTGATCACCGCCAGCGTGCCGGTCACACAGACGATCAGCACAAAAAACCAGATGGGCAGTGCCAGCCAGCTATGGACCAGAAACCAGAGTTTTGAGCGGGACTTCTTCGACATGATCAAGGTCTTGTAGTGATGAGAGGGCCTTGGCTGCGGGCTTCCCAGCGTGGGGTCCATGAAAAGTACGGTCGTGGCTTTTGCCTACGCGAACCGACTGCATCTATATAAGACGAATGAGAATCAGAAATCCCGAAGCGGGATATGAAAGTAAATGTTTCCTATTGCTGAAAACGCATAACCCACAGGGGCGTTGCATTCATTTCAGATTGCTGTGCTGCCTTGATCCAACACGAAACATGGTTCACGGGATCACTCTCCGGCCATTGATGGGGCGGGGCGACTGCCTAAGATGGGGCGCAGACGCCTGAAACCCGCGAGCCTGAGCGAACAATCCCATGACTTCAGCAAGAACCCTTTACGACAAACACATCGATTCCCACACGGTGTGTCGTCTCGATGACCAGGGCCATGTCCTGCTGTACATCGATCGCCAGGTCATCAACGAATACACCAGTCCCCAGGCATTCAGCGGTCTGCGCGAGGCCAGGCGCGGAGTCTGGCGTGCCGGCACCGCGCTGGCGGTGGTCGATCACGTCAACCCCACGGCACCGAATCGCGTGGCCGCCATGCCGGACGCCGGTGGGGCGCGGCAGGTGTCGTACCTGGCGGAAAACTGCCGGGACTTCGGCATCGAATTGCTCGACATCCTCGACAAGCGCCAGGGCATCGAACACGTCATTGCCCCGGAGCAGGGATTCATCCTGCCGGGCATGGTGATTGCCGCGGGCGACAGCCACACCTCCACGTACGGCGCCCTCGGCGCGTTCGGTTTCGGCATCGGCACTTCGGAAATCGAACACCTGCTGGCGTCCCAGACCCTGGTCTACAAACGGCTGAAAAGCTTGCGCGTGACGGTGGACGGTGAACTGGCACCGGGGCTGACGTCCAAGGACGTGATCATGGCGCTGATCGGCCAGATCGGCGCTTCCGGGGCCACCGGCTATGCCATCGAGTTTTGCGGTTCGACCATCGATGCGCTGAGCGTCGAGGCGCGCATGACCATCTGCAACATGGCGGTGGAGGCCGGGGCGCGTGGCGCATTCATGGCGCCAGATGAAAAAGTCTTCGCTTACCTCAAGGACAAACCCCGTGCGCCCAAAGGTGCGTTGTGGGACCAGGCGGTTGAGCAATGGCGCGTCCTGCACAGCGACGCCGATGCGCAGTTCGACCGTGAAGTGTTTCTCGACGCCAGCGCGCTGGAGCCGATGGTCACCTGGGGCACCAGCCCGGACCAGGCATCACCGATCGGCGCCCGCGTGCCGGACCCGCAAGACGTCAGCGACCTGATCCTGCGCCAGGACATGCGCCGCGCCCTGAATTACATGGGCCTGGAAGCCGGGATGGCGCTGAGCGACATTGTCATCAGCCACGCCTTCATCGGTTCCTGCACCAATGCGCGCATCGAAGACCTGCGCGATGCCGCCAGCGTGGTGCGTGGCAAACGCGTCGCCGGGCATGTGCGGGCGATGATCGTGCCGGGCTCCACCGAAGTGCGTAATCAGGCTGAAGCCGAAGGCCTGGCGGCGATCTTCATCGAGGCCGGGTTCGAGTGGCGTCAGTCCGGCTGCTCGATGTGCCTGGCCATGAACGACGACGTGCTGGCGCCGGGCGACCGCTGCGCGTCCAGCACCAACCGCAATTTCGAAGGCCGCCAGGGCGCTGGCGCCCGCACGCATTTGATGAGCCCGGCGATGGTCGCCGCTGCCGCGATTACCGGCCGCCTGACCGACATCCGCCACTTTGGAGACCGCGCATGAGCCTGCAACCGTTCACCCACGTCAGCGGCAAGGCTGCGCCGATGCTGGCGGCCAATATCGACACCGACGTAATCATGCCCAAGCAGTTTCTCAAGGGCATCGACCGCGCCGGGCTGGATCGAGGGTTGTTTTTTGATTTGCGGTTTTTGCCGGATGGTCAACCCAACCCCGAGTTCGTGCTCAATCAACCGGCGTGGCAGGGCGCGAGTTTCATGGTGGTCGGGCCGAACTTCGGTTGTGGGTCGAGCCGGGAACATGCCGTCTGGGGCTTGAAGCAGATGGGCATCCGCGCGCTGATCGGCAGCAGTTTTGCCGGGATCTTTTATGACAACTGTCAGCGCAACGGCGTGTTGTTGATTACCCTCGATGAGTCGGTGTTGCAGCGGCTCGGCCGGGTTGTCAGTCAGCCTGAGGGGGCGCAGATCAGTGTTGATCTGCAGGCGCAGGAGATTCGCCTCCACGACGGCGAGGTCATTCTGTTCGACATCGACACTCTGCGTAAAACCGCGCTGTTGCTCGGCCTCGACGCCATCGGCAGCACCTTGCAGCGCAGCGAGCAGATCAAAGCCTTCGAACTAAAACACCTGGCCGCCAATCCCTGGTTAAGCTAAACGCAGATCAAAATGTGGGAGCGGGCAAACCCGCTCCCACATTAGAATTGTGTTGGCTCGGCTACACCGACAACCCCTCGAAATGCGCCTGTAAAAACTCCACGCACGCCCGCAACTTTCCCGAGTATGCCAGTCGCGTCGGGTACACCGCCCAGACGTTGGCGCTCTGACTGTACTCGGGCAGCAACTGCACCAACCTCCCTTGATCCAGCAAGGGTTTCACATCCCACAATGACCGCAGCACCACGCCGCGCCCGTCCAGTGCCCACTGCAAGACAATCTCGCCGTTATTGGACGACAACGGTCCGCTGACCCGCACGCTTTCTTGCACCCCGTTGCGTTCCAGGTTCCAGATGCCGAACGCGTTGTCGCGCTCCTTGATCACCAGGCAATGATGCTGCTCCAGTTCGCCTAACGTCTGCGGTACACCCTGGCGCTGCAGATAATCGGGGGCCGCACACACCACCCGCCGATTGCTCACCAGGCGCCGGCCGATGTGCTGACCGGGAATGTCGTCGCCGACACGAATCTCCAGATCGAAGCCTTCACTGACGATGTCCACTACCCGGTCGAACAGGTCGAGGCGAATCTCCAGGTCCGGATATCGCTCGGCCAGCAACGACACGGCCGGCGCCACGTGGTGACGGCCGAAACCGAAACTGCTGCACAGATGCAAACGCCCGCGAGGGCTGTCGTGGGCGTCGGAGAGTTCGTCGTGCAGTTGCTGGAAGTCATCGAGAATGCGCAACGCCCAGCGCTGCACGCGCTCGCCGTCCTCGGTCAGGGCAATGCGGCGACTGGTGCGGTGCAGCAGGCGCGTGCCTAGGGTGGTTTCGAGAATCTGGATGCGCTTGCTGACGTAGGCGGGCGACAGGCCCAGCTCATCGGCGGCCGCGGCGAAACCGCTTTTGCGCACGACGGTGAGGAATACACGCAGGTCTTCGGGAAGGGGCACGGTGTCTTTCTTGGTGGTCATGACAGAACGGGCACTGGCGGCATGAGCCGCCAGCATAGCAGCGCGACGCGGGTGTCAGCGCAGGAAACCCAGCACTTCGGCGAGCAACAGTTCCGGCGCTTCTTCGGCGATGTAATGACCGGCGGGCAGCGCTTTGCCGCGCACATCGGTGGCGACGAGTTGCCATTCCTTGAGCGGTTCGAAACAGCGCCCGACCGTGCCTTCGGCGCCCCACAACACCAGCAACGGCAGGTTCAGATGATGGCCGGCGTCGAGGTCGGCGCGGTCATGCTCCAGGTCGATGCTGGCACTGGCACGGTAATCCTCGCAGATCCCGCGCGCCGAGCCCGGCAGTTTCAGGCAACGCAGGTATTCGCCAAAGGCTTCGGCGGTGAAGGGTTTGAGTCCGGCGCTGCGTCTGCCCATCACGCTGCGCAAATAGGCTTCGGGGTCTGCTTCAAGCAGGGTTTCCGGCAACGGCGCCGGGCGGATCAGGAAGAACCAGTGCCAGTAGGCGCGGGCAAAGGCTTCGTTGGTTTGTGTGTACATCGACAGCGTGGGGGCGATGTCGAGCAGCACCATGCGTTGCACCGCGTCCGGATGATCCAGCGCCAGGCGATGGGCCACGCGGGCGCCGCGGTCGTGGGCCAGGACCGAAAACCGATCGAAGCCCATGGCGTTCATCAGCGCCACGGCATCCTTGGCCATCTCGCGTTTGGAGTAAGGGGTATGGTGATCGTCGGCCGGCGGTCTGGCACTGTCGCCGTAACCGCGCAGGTCGGCGGCGACTACGGTGAAGTGCTCGGCCAGTTGTTCGGCGACCTTGTGCCAGATGACGTGAGTCTGCGGGTGGCCGTGCAGCAGCAGCAGGCCCGGCCCGCTGCCGCCGACGCGGTAGGCAATGTCGACACCGTTGACGTGGCGCTGGTCTTTGAGGAATCCGGCGAACATGGAGGGCTCCTTGTTGTAGTTGCCTGCATCCTGAAAGTGTTGGGCGGGGAGGGCAAGGCGCAAAGCGTGGTGGGCTTGTTCATGAAGTGTGTTCGAGGGAGGTGTGGTGTGGCTGATGGCCTCATCGCGGGCGAGCCACGCTCCCACCGGTGTTGTGTCGTTCGCCATTTTTTCCTACGACACAGGACCCTGTGGCAGCGAGCTGGCCCGCGATGAGGCCGGGGCAGGCACCAAAGCGCTCAACCCTGCTGAAACATCTCCTTCGCCCGCTGCTCGATCTGCTCCTGGGTCAGATCCTCCTTGCGCGTGGCCAGAAACCACAGATGCCCATAAGGATCCTTCAAGGTCCCCGAACGGTCGCCATAAAACTGATCCTTGACCTCGGACACCACCGTGCCGCCCGCTGCAATCGCCTGTTTGTAAGACGCGTCCACATCGTTCACATACAGGTGCAAGCCCACGGACGGTGACTTGTCCGGATTGCTCAACGGCCCCTGATCGCACGGCGTGCCGAGCATGATCGGGCAATCGCCGATGCGCAGTTCGGCGTGACCGATGCCGCCATCGGGCATGGACAGGCGCATGACTTCAGTGGCGCCGAAGGCTTTCTTGTAGAACTCGATGGCTTCCGCCGCTTTCTGGATCCCCAGATACGGGGTGATGCTGTGATAACCCTCTGGAATGGGTTTGACGCTCATGATCAGTCTCCCTGATTTCGTTATGGGATAAAGCTGTCGCGAGCCTACAAAGATAGTAGGAGCTGCCGCAGGCTGCGATCTTTTGATCCTGACCCTTCGTCGGTCGCGCCCACACCAAGATCAAAAGATCGCAGCCTGCGGCAGCTCCTACCGGTGCAGGGCATAACAACGCCACTGTTCAGCCTTCAACAGTGAAGCAACAGAATGCTCGGATCGCCATCGCGGGCAAGCCCGCGATAGCCGCGCCGCTATTCAGGATCAACCCCCGATTCCAACAGCTGCGCCCCCGGTCCCTGTTCCCCAAGCACATCCCCAAAATTACGCAACGGACACGCCTCCATCGATAAACACCCACAGCCGATACAACCGTTGAGCTTGTCCCGCAGCAAGGTCAGTTGATTGATCCGCTCATCGAGCTCCCGACTCCACTGCGCCGACAACACCTTCCAGTCCGCCGCCGTCGGCGCCCGGTTATCCGGCAGGGTTTTCAATGCCTCACCAATCTCTGCCAACGGAATCCCCAACCGCTGCGCCACCTTGATCAACGCCACCCGCCGCAACACTTCCCGTGGATAGCGCCGCTGGTTGCCCTGATTGCGATTGCTTTTGATCAGCCCCCTGGCTTCATAGAAATGCAGCGCCGTGACCGCCACGCCGCTACGGGCGGCCAATTGGCCGACGGTAAGTTCCTTATGCAGGTTTTCCGAGGTGATCATTTGAAAAATGCCTCTTGACCTCTAGTTAACTCGAGGTTTTACCCTGCAGGCCTTCGGATCGCAAGATCCGTCTTACACGTCAGTGGGGACTTTTCATGCAAGCGCCAGAGAAAAATCGCAGCTTCACCCAGTTGATCGAATTCGAGATCGAACCCCATCAGCAACCTGCATTGGTGTCGGCGTTATCGAAGCAGACCGAACGTCTGGCCCAAGGCTACAGCGGATTTCTGAGCGCCAGTATCCAGGCCAGCGACGATGGCCGGCGGGTGCTCAACTACCTGCAATGGCAATCTCGCGAGGCGGGGGAAGCGGCGTTTCAAAGTTTTGAAAGCGGCGAGCAGGATTTCTGGCAGCTGATTCGCGCCCATCAGGCGAAAACCGTGACCTTCGGCTCGTTCCAGGTGCTGCACAGTCTGGAACGTAGCCACGATGACGCGTTGCACTGCAATCTGGTGGGTTGAATCGACAAGTGCATCAGACGCTCGTCCTGCACGTTTTCGGTCGGTCGGCGCTTGTTCGCCGCCAGTTCGCCGATCTTGATCAGTCGCATGCGCGTCACGTTACGGCTCAAGCTGTCACGCGGGGTTCCTCAGTTAACTCAACACAAACCTCTTGGGGCGGCCTTTGTGGCGAGGGAGCTTGCTCCCGCTCGGCTGCGCAGCAGTCGTAAACAGGTTGACGCGGTCTTTCAGAAAAAACGTGCGGGCCTGTTATGGGACTGCACCGCAGCCCAGCGGGAGCAAGCTCCCTCGCCACATCGTTTCAGGCCGTGGCTTTGGCGGGCAGCACGTCATTGGCGATCGATTCGCCAAACAGCCGGTGAGGTTGGTGACACCGCGGCCCGCCAGGCTGGCGTACGGTTCAGGCAACAACGGAATAACGCATTGGCGTTCTTCACTTGCGAGTGTTTGCCTTCGAAATCCACGGCTTCGCCTTGCAGCACGCGGCGCCAGATCTTCAGGAATTCGTCGGTAACTTCGGCCTGGACGGAAGGTCATCAGGCAAAGTCGATAGCCACTATCGAAAGCGTTGATTTCTGCCCATCGAGAGGCGGGGGTAGCCTGTGTTCATTGACCCGAACCCAGATGCCAGGACGCCACATCATGAAAACCCTACTCACCACTTTCTTGCTGCTTGCGGTCTCCGTTCTCACCGGATGTGCCAGCCATGTTTCCCCGGAATTGCGGCCCTACACTGCTGAAGAAAGCAGGGAACTGGCGCTGGAGGCGTTGAATCGTCGCGGTTTGTCCTTCGACGAATACCACGCGAAAAAGGCCGAATTGCTCGGCGAACCGCAGAAGACCTTCAGTTTTGACAAGCAAGGCGAGATGAACGCCGAGCGTGCCGTTCAGCTTCACGGTCGTCCAAGCTGAGCGACTGTACCGCTCGAAGTTTCACCCAACTGTCCATGGGTTTCCTTCAGGGTGTGCGATAGGGTCAATACCTGACTGACCCTGATGGACTGCCGCTCATGACGCTCTCGCTCGACCTGCTGCTGGGTTTTGCCCTGTTTGCCCTCGTCACCTCCATCACTCCCGGCCCGAACAACACCATGTTGCTGGCATCGGGCGTGAACTTCGGCTTTAACCGCACCATTCCCCATATGCTTGGGATTACCTGCGGCTTCTTCGTGCTCGTCGTGGCAGTCGGTTTCGGCCTGGGCGCAGTGTTTCAAACCTATCCGTTGTTCTATACCGTTTTGCGTTACGTTGGAGCCGCGTATTTGTTGTACCTGGCGTGGAAAATCGCGCATTCCGGGCCGGTGTCCGACGGCGGGCATGGGGAGAGCAAACCCATCAGTTACCTCGGCGCCGCAGCTTTCCAGTGGGTCAATCCCAAGGCGTGGATCATGGCCATCGGTGCGATCAGCACCTACACGCCGATGCAGGGCTATTTCACCAATGTGCTTGTGATTGCAGCGGTCTTTGCCCTGATCAACCTGCCGAGCGTCGGTGTCTGGGCGGCGTGCGGCACGTTGTTGCGCAACGTGCTCAAGGACCGTCGCTGGTTGCGCCTGTTCAACTGGGGCATGGCCGCGCTGCTGGTGGTTTCGCTGTATCCGTTGTTGCTCGAAAGCTTTAGCTGACGCATTGCTTCATCCGGTTGCCCGATGCCTGTTAAGCTCGACTTCAGGAGCGTTCCTACGCACTTTTCAATGAAGTCGTACTTCTATTACGCATCCGATCAGGTATTGCTGGTTGACTGGTTCCCAGCACTGATCCCGGAACAAGCTCTGCGAGTCTTTTATGAATAAACGTCCGTTGTATTTCGACTACGCCGCCACCACGCCGGTGGATGAGCGGGTCATCCTGGTCATGGTCGAATGTCTGGGTTTTTCCGGCAACTTCGGCAACCCGGCGTCCAGCTCCCACGCGTTCGGCCAGCAGGCCCGGCAAACGGTCGAGCAGGCGCGGCAGCAGGTGGCCGAACTGGTCGGCGCGCAAGCAAATCAGATCGTCTGGACCTCCGGCGCCACCGAATCGAACAACCTCGCCCTCAAGGGCGTGGCCCAGGCCCGGGGCGTATCCGGTGGCCATGTCATCACCAGCCAGATTGAACACAAGGCGATTCTCGACACGGCGAAGCAGTTGCAGGACGCGGGCGTCGCAGTGACGTATCTGGTGCCGGACGAGGAAGGTCTGATCACCGCGCAAGCCGTCAGCGAGGCGATGCGCGAGGACACCTTTCTGGTGTCGCTGATGCTGGTCAACAACGAGCTGGGCACGGTCAATGACATCGCGGCGATCGGCGAAGTGGTGCGTGCCCGCGATGCGTTGTTCCATGTCGACGCCGCTCAGGGCGCAGGGAAAGTGGCGATTGACCTGACGCGGTTGCCGGTGGACCTG
Organism: Pseudomonas fluorescens NCIMB 11764; assembly: GCF_000293885.2. Taxonomy (NCBI): domain Bacteria; kingdom Pseudomonadati; phylum Pseudomonadota; class Gammaproteobacteria; order Pseudomonadales; family Pseudomonadaceae; genus Pseudomonas; species Pseudomonas fluorescens. The sequence goes on along the minus strand of NZ_CP010945.1, from coordinate 6,055,522 downwards.
ATGTCGTTTTCGGCGCACAAGATCTACGGCCCCAAAGGCATCGGCGCGTTGTATGTCGGTCCTCGCGCGCAGCCGCGTTTACAGGCGCAGATTCACGGCGGCGGCCACGAGGGCGGTTTGCGCTCCGGTACGTTGGCGACTCATCAGATTGCCGCCATGGGCGAGGCCTTCGCGTTGGCGGCGCAACTGTTCGATGAAGAGAAAACCAGGATCGCGCGTCTGCGTGAACGCCTGCTGGAACCGTTGCTGACCATTCCCGGCGTTCGCCTCAACGGCAGCGCCACCCAGCGCATTCCCCATACCCTGAGCCTGACCTTCAACGAAGGCGATTTCAACCCGGCGGCATTGAGCGCCTCGATCGCCTTTTCCGCGACTTCGGCCTGCAACTCCGCCAGTAATGCGCCATCCCACGTGCTGCTGGCCCTGGGGCATGACGCTCGTTCGGCAAGTCGCACCATTCGCCTGAGCCTGGGCCGGTTTACCACCGAACAGGATATCGACCAGGCGGTACATCTGATCACAGCCGCCTGCACCAGTGCTCCGGCATTCTGGCAGTAGCGCTTTTACGCGCCGACTGAGATCGGCACTCAACAATAATGATGAAGTGATTAGCAGGAGACACGATGAGTACGCAGCCTTCGATCAATGGATCGGTGCCCGAGCGCCTGGCGCACACCCGCGAGCTGATGAGCCGGGAGGGTATCCATGCCCTGCTGGTGCCGTCGGCCGATCCGCACCTGTCTGAATATCTGCCCGGTTACTGGCAAGGGCGGCAATGGTTGTCGGGTTTTCACGGCTCGGTCGGCACGCTGATCGTGACGCCGGATTTCGCCGGCGTCTGGGCGGACAGCCGTTATTGGGAGCAAGCGACCAAAGAGCTCAAGGGCAGCGGCATTGAGCTGGTCAAGCTGCAACCGGGGCAACCAGGCCCGCTGGACTGGCTGGCCGAGCAAACCCCTGAAGGCGGTGTCGTCGCGGTGGACGGTGCGGTGATGGCCGTGGCTTCGGCGCGTACGCTGGGGGGCAAACTCGAAGAGCGCGGCGCCCGACTGCGTACCGACATCGATCTGTTGAGCCAAGTCTGGAGCGATCGTCCGACGCTGCCGAACGAGCCGATCTATCAGCACCTGCCGCCTCAGGCGACGGTCAGCCGTGGCGAAAAACTCGCCAACCTGCGCGAGGTGTTGAAAGAGCGGGGCGCCGATTGGCATTTCATCGCCACCCTCGACGACATCGCCTGGCTGTTCAACCTGCGCGGCGGCGATGTGTCGTTCAATCCGGTATTCGTTTCATTTGCGCTGATCAGCCAGCAACAGGCCACCCTGTTCGTGGCGCTGGGCAAAGTCAGCGCCGAGCTACGCGCGATCCTCGAACAGGACGGCGTAACCCTGCGCGACTACAGTGAAGTGGCCGACGCGTTGCGCGCGGTACCGAGCGGCGCGAGCCTGCAAGTCGATCCGGCGCGTGTCACGGCTGGCCTGCTGGACAACCTGGACAGCGGTGTAAAACTGGTTGAAGGCCTGAACCCGACGACACTGGCCAAATCGCAGAAAAGCCTGGCCGATGCCGAGCACATCCGCAAGGCCATGGAACAGGATGGTGCGGCGCTGTGCGAATTCTTCGCCTGGCTGGAGTCGGCGTGGGGCCGCGAGCGCATCACCGAGCTGACCATCGACGAACACCTGACCGCTGCGCGTACCCGTCGTCCGGACTATGTGTCGCTGAGTTTCAACACCATTGCCGCGTTCAACGCCAATGGTGCGATGCCGCATTACCACGCAACCGAAGAAGAGCATGCGGTGATCGAAGGCGACGGTCTGTTGCTGATCGACTCCGGCGGCCAATACCTGGGCGGCACCACCGACATCACGCGGATGGTACCGGTCGGTACGCCGACGGATGAGCAGAAGCGCGATTGCACCCGCGTGTTGAAAGGTGTGATTGCATTGTCCCGTGCGCAATTCCCTCGGGGTATCTTGTCGCCGTTGCTGGATTCCATCGCCCGTGCGCCGATCTGGGCGGAAAGCGTCGATTACGGTCACGGCACCGGGCACGGCGTGGGCTACTTCCTCAACGTTCACGAAGGCCCGCAAGTCATTGCCTATCAAGCTGCGGCGGCACCGCAAACCGCGATGCAGCCGGGCATGATCACCTCCATCGAACCGGGCACTTACCGTCCGGGCCGCTGGGGTGTGCGGATCGAGAACCTGGTGTTGAACCGTGAAGCGGGCAAGAGCGAGTTCGGTGAGTTCCTGAAATTCGAAACCCTGACCCTGTGCCCGATCGACACCCGTTGCCTCGAGCCGGCGCTGCTGACGGCGGACGAAAAACAATGGTTCAACGCGTATCACGCCGAAGTGCGCGAGCGCTTGAGCCCGTTGCTCGACGGCGCAGCGCTTGAGTGGTTGAACACTCGAACCGCCGCTATCTGATCGGCCTGAGTTCAGGCGCTGCTTCCAGCGCTTGACTCATATAGTCGACAAAGGCTTTGACCCTGGCGGATTGGCGACGATTCGCCGGGGACACGGCATGGATCGGCAGCGACTGCGCAACGTAGTTCGGCAGAATCGCCGTCACTCGCCCGGTTTTCAGATCCTCGCTGAACAACCACACCGGCGACAGTGCAATCCCCAGTCCCCCCAACACCATCTCGCGGATAGCCTCCGAGTTGTTGCTTTGTGCGTTGCCTTTGATCCGCACTTCGTGGCGCTGGGCATCTTTCTCATAAACCCACAGGTTCTGGCTGTTCAGCAGGTTGAACTGCAGGCAGTTGTGCCCGCTCAGTTCTTCCGGTGATCGCGGTTCGCCGTGCTGCTTGAGGTAGTCCGGCGCTGCGACGGTCACTCGATACGTGGTGCCGACGTGGCGGGCGATCAGGCCGCTGTCGTGCAGTTCGCCGATTCTGAACGTGACATCCAGCCCTTCGCGGACCAGGTCCTGGTTTTGATCACTCAGTTGCAGGTCAATGTCGATGCCGGGATGGTGTTTCAGAAATTCCGCCAGGCGCGGGGCAATCTGCAAGCGCCCGAAACTCACCGAGGAACCGATGCGCAGGTGACCGGCGATGCGCTCTCTGCCGGACTGGAAGCTGTGTTCCGCCGCATCGACGGCCGCGAGGATTTGTCGACATTCGTTGTAGTAACGCTGACCTTCATCGGTCAGGGAAAGCTGACGGGTGCTGCGGGCAATCAGTTTTCCACCCAGTTCGGTTTCCAGCGCTTTCAAGACTTTGCTGATGGTGGGCTGGCTGGTCTGCATCTCTCGGGCAACGGCAGAAAAGCTGCCGCGTTCGACGACCCGGACGAAGATCGCCATTGCAGTGAGTTTATCCACAGGGTTTCTCATTGATGCTAAATAGGCATGATCACTATAGCTATATAGCGTCTTATCAGCATGAGTGAGATGGAGGAGGATTTATCCCACTGCCACCTCTGACGGGAATATGCGAAATGACAGACATAACTGAAATGCGCGCTCTGATTGTCGACTCGGCTAATGCGCCGCTACGCTTGGCTTCCATTCAACGGCCGGTGCCCGAAGCGGGGCAGGTGCTGGTCCGCATCAAAGCCAGCGGGGTGAACCCGCTGGACGGGAAAATCCGTGCAGGCCTGGCGGCTCATGCGCGTCAGCCGTTGCCGGCGACAGTGGGTATTGATCTGGCGGGAATCGTTGAAGGTGTGGGGACAGGTGTTACCGGATGGCAGCCGGGCGATGAGGTGTATGCCATGGCCACCGGCATTGGCGGTGCGCAGGGTTCTTTGGCGGAATACGCAGCGGTCGATGCCCGGTTGTTGGCGCGCAAGCCAGGCAATTTGAGCATGCGTGAGGCGGCGGGGTTGCCGCTGGTGCTGATCACTGCGTGGGAAGGACTGGTGGATCGGGCGCGGGTGCGGGAGGGCCAGAAGGTGCTGATTCACGGCGGGGCGGGTGGTGTAGGTCATGTTGCGATACAGATTGCCCGGGCCTTCGGTGCTCAGGTGTTTGCGACCGGTTCTGCAAGGCATCAGGCAATCATCGAAGGTTACGGTGCGACGTTTATCGATTACCGCCGCTCTTCGGTTGAGGAATATGTAGCGCAGCATACGGATGGGGAGGGCTTCGATATCGTCTATGACACGGTAGGCGGCGAAACCCTGGATGCTTCCTTCAAGGCATCGCGGATTTATCACGGTCATGTGTTGAGCTGCCTTGGCTGGGGGCAGCACAGTCTGGCGCCTCTTTCGTTTCGCGGGGCAACGTACTCTGGCGTGTTCACGTTGTTGCCCTTGCTCACCGGTGTCGGGTGCGAGCATCACGGGGAGATTCTTCGAGAAACGGCGCGGTTGATAGAGGCGGGCAAGCTGATGCCCTTGATGGATCCTCGGACGTTCACACTGGAAACGGCCGAGGCCGCCCATGAGTTGCTCGTCTCGGGAGGGGCTCAGGGGCGGTTGGTCATCGAGATTTAAGCCAGGGCTTCAAGGACGAAGTCCAGTCGATCCTGGCCGAAGAACAGCTGGTTATCGACAAACATGCTGGGTGCGCCGAACACACCGCGTTGCACGGCTTTCTCGGTGTTGTTCTTGAGCGCGGTTTTGACCTCTTCGTCAGCCGTCAAAGCCAGCACTTCGGTCGGATCAAAACCATTTTGCGTCAGCACGGTGGCGACGGTCGCCAGGTCATCGAGGTTGCGTCCTTCAACCCAAATCGCCTGGAACAGGCAGTCGATAAAAGCCTGGAAGCGTTCCGGATGGCGCAGTTGCATGCCTGTGACTGCGCGCATCAGCATGAGTGTATTGATGGGAAAGTTCGGATTGAACTTCAGCGGCACGCCGTAGCGTCTGGCGTAACGATCAAGGTCCTGAAACATATAGGCGCCCTTGGCCGGAATGGTCGCGGGTGAGGCGTTGCCTGTTGCCTTGAAGACCCCGCCCAGCAGGATCGGAATATAGATCAGCTGACTGTCGGTCTGCGCACAGATTTTCGGCAGTTGGGTGTAAGCCAGGTAGGTGGCGGGGCTGCCTAGGTCGAAATAGAACTCCACGGTTTTGCTCATGGTCGATGCTCTGATTATTGTTGTAGGGGAGGGCTTACCAGCGTTCGTTCCAGGGGCGCAGGTCCAGCTCGAAGGTCCAGGCGTCACGAGGCTGACTGTGCAGGTACCAGTAATTCTCGGCAATGTGTTCAGGGTTGAGGATGCCGTCCTGATCCTTGGTCGCATACTTCTCGGGAAAAGCATCGCGAATGAAATCGGTATCGATGGCGCCGTCGACGACGACGTGAGCAACGTGAATGTTCATCGGCCCCAGTTCGCGGGCCATGCTCTGGGCCAGCGCGCGAATGCCATGCTTGGCGCCGGCGAACGCCGCGAAACCTGCCGCGCCACGCATGCCGGCGGTAGCACCGGTGAACAGGATCGTGCCCCGTTGACGCTTGGCCATGCGCTTGGCCACTTCACGGGCGTTGAGAAAGCCTGAGAAACAGGCCATTTCCCAGATCTTGAAATACTTGCGCGCCGTTTCTTCGAGAATGCTGCACGGCACGTTGGCGCCGATATTGAACACAAAAGCCTCGATGGGACCGATCTGGCTTTCAATCTGTTCGACCAGCGCGATCACGTCCTCTTCCTTGCGTGCATCGCAGGCAAAACCATGGGCTTCACCGCCAACAGCGTTGATGGCGTCCACCAGCGGCTGGAGTTTTTCTGCACTGCGCCGGGTAACGCACGCGACAAAACCTTCTTGCGCAAAACGTTTGGCGATAGCGCCACCCGTGGCATCACCCGCGCCGACTACCAGTACGACCTTCTTGTTATTCATGGGTAGTTCCCTTTGCTAAACGATCGTTAACTAAACGAACGTTATGCTACGATCGGGCAGGCGTCAAGACGATCAATCCTGAGGGGAAGGCAATGCGTTACTCGGCCAGTCATAAACTGGAAACCAGGGAGAAGCTGCTGGAAAGCAGTGCGGTGTCGGCGAAGAAGTCCGGTTTCTCTACGGTCGGCGTCGATGCCCTGATGAAAGCTATTGGCTTGAGTGGCGGAGCGTTCTACAGCCATTTTTCGTCGAAGGATGAACTGTTCGCTTCAATCGTCGAGAAGGAGCTGGGTCAAAGCCTGGAACGCCTGGGGGCCGATCAGGACCGTGACAGGCTCGAACGCTGCCTGAAGCACTACCTGAGCATGTCCCATGTCGAACATCCGGAATCCGGTTGTGCGTTACCGGCACTGGGCGCGGAAATTGCCCGTTCAGACGTGATGATTCGCCAGCAGGCGGAGAAATGGATTTGTCGGCTTCAGGAGAGTTGGGCACAGATACTGGAGAGCGACAGCCTGGCCTGGGCCATTCTGTCGCAATGCATTGGAGCATTGGTGGTGGCGCGAATGTTGGCCACTCCAGAGATCCAGCGCACGGTGTTGAAGTCCAGTTACGATGAGATTGGCCGTCAGATCGCAGGCCCACGAACCTGAAGCGACGGCATCAACCTATTTGCAGATCACGATCATGCTGCGGCTTGTATAGCCGGCAGGATTGAGGCCAAACGGATAGTCGCCTGGTTCTTCCACGCCATCCCCTGACTTGGCGATGACTTTGTAGCCTTTCGGCGCACACGAATTGGCGGCGCTGGTGTAGCACTTGTCCCAGGATGACGACAGTCCGGAGCAGTTGACATGCAACCCTTTCTTGCCACGTTTGATATGGGTTTCCGAAGTCGCCGCGCAGCCCGCAACTGCAAGTACGGCGATGAGTATCAAAATTCGTTTCATTGCTGTCCTTAAAGCGTCCCCGGATCTTTGTGCCCGGGTCTGGCTGCACTCGCTTTCGTTCGAAGCGTTTCTGATATCCCTATCCTGAAAAGTCCATGTCCGACATTGGGTTGCGGGCCTAAACATGGCCTAAATGCGCGGTAAATACCAGAGTTTCGTCAAATCCTGTATCAATCCGCCGCGACGGCGGGCTTGGCGGCGCTTCCCATGGTCATGGTCGCGCCGACGGAAGCCAGAATGATGCACAGAATAGCCATCCACTGTGACAGTGAGAGGAACTCATGAAGGAACAGCAAGCCTGACAATGCGCCGAACGCAGGTTCAATACTCATCAGCGTACCGAACGTGCGGGCCGGCATTCGGGTCAGGGCGACCATCTCCAGCGTATAGGGCAGGGCAGTGGAAAGGATGGCAACGCCGATGGCCACAGGAATCAACGACGGCGTCAACAGCGCGGCACCCGCATGAACAATGCCGATAGGCGCGACGAACAGCGCGGCGATCATCACCCCCAGTGCAGCAGTCTGCACGCCGTTATCGGCACCGGCCTTCTGGCCGAAGAGTATATATAGCGCCCAGCAGACACCGGCGCCCAGGGCATAGCCCGCTCCGAGGAGATCAAGACTGGCACTGGTTGCTCCTGTCGGTATCAACAGCAGCAATCCGACGGCGGCCAAGGCGATCCACAGAAAGTCGATCGCTCGACGCGAGGCATAGATGGCGACCGCCAAGGGGCCGGTGAACTCCAGCGCTACCGCAATGCCCAGAGGAACGGTGCGCAAGGACATATAGAAGAGGAAGTTCATGCCGCCCAGCGCCATTCCGTAAACGATGACGGTACGCAGGGATTTTGTGGTGAGCTTCGCTCGCCACGGACGCAGAAGCACGATCATGATCAGGCTGGCGAAGATCAATCGCAGGGTAGTCGTTCCTTGAGCGCCGATAACAGGGAACATGCTTTTGGCCAGGGAAGCTCCGGACTGGATCGACGCCATTGCTATTAATAGCAGGCCCACCGAGAACAGGGTCGAGGCAAGGCTGCGAGGCTGGTCATTCATTGCGTGGCATCGTCCAAGGCAGGGAGCGAAAGAGTTGTATCGTGTATTGGGCAATATACTGCGCATTCAAGGCGGCCGCGTCTATATATAAGCGGTGATTTTGAACATCGTGATAGAAAAGCCAAATCAGGGGTTGACGGCAGATTCTGGAAGTCTATAATTCGCCCCACTTCCGGCGCAGTCGAAACGGAAAACTCCTTGGTAAACAAAGAGTTATGCAATTTTCGACAGCGAGTTGCTTCAGTTCATCGAAGCCCAGAAGGAGTTGGTCAGGCAGTGTGTTGTCGCTTGATTGACGGTTCGATCTTCTCGGTCGAAAGCGGAGAAAAAGAGGTGTTGACAGCAGCGAACAACGCTGTAGAATTCGCCTCCCGCTAACGAGAGATCGGAAGCGCAAGTGGTTGAAGTTGCAAAGGAAACTTTGAAAACTTCTGAAAATAACCGCTTGACAGATACAGAGGGCGCTGTAGAATGCGCGCCTCGGTTGAGACTAAAGATCTTAACCAACCGCTCTTTAACAACTGAATCAAGCAATTCGTGTGGGTGCTTGTGGAGTCAGACTGATAGTCAACAAGATTATCAGCATCACAAGTTACTCCGCGAGAAATCAAAGATGTAACCAACGATTGCTGAGCCAAGTTTAGGGTTTCTTAAAAACCCAAAGATGTTTGAACTGAAGAGTTTGATCATGGCTCAGATTGAACGCTGGCGGCAGGCCTAACACATGCAAGTCGAGCGGTAGAGAGAAGCTTGCTTCTCTTGAGAGCGGCGGACGGGTGAGTAATGCCTAGGAATCTGCCTGGTAGTGGGGGATAACGCTCGGAAACGGACGCTAATACCGCATACGTCCTACGGGAGAAAGCAGGGGACCTTCGGGCCTTGCGCTATCAGATGAGCCTAGGTCGGATTAGCTAGTTGGTGAGGTAATGGCTCACCAAGGCGACGATCCGTAACTGGTCTGAGAGGATGATCAGTCACACTGGAACTGAGACACGGTCCAGACTCCTACGGGAGGCAGCAGTGGGGAATATTGGACAATGGGCGAAAGCCTGATCCAGCCATGCCGCGTGTGTGAAGAAGGTCTTCGGATTGTAAAGCACTTTAAGTTGGGAGGAAGGGCATTAACCTAATACGTTGGTGTCTTGACGTTACCGACAGAATAAGCACCGGCTAACTCTGTGCCAGCAGCCGCGGTAATACAGAGGGTGCAAGCGTTAATCGGAATTACTGGGCGTAAAGCGCGCGTAGGTGGTTCGTTAAGTTGGATGTGAAATCCCCGGGCTCAACCTGGGAACTGCATTCAAAACTGACGAGCTAGAGTATGGTAGAGGGTGGTGGAATTTCCTGTGTAGCGGTGAAATGCGTAGATATAGGAAGGAACACCAGTGGCGAAGGCGACCACCTGGACTGATACTGACACTGAGGTGCGAAAGCGTGGGGAGCAAACAGGATTAGATACCCTGGTAGTCCACGCCGTAAACGATGTCAACTAGCCGTTGGGAGCCTTGAGCTCTTAGTGGCGCAGCTAACGCATTAAGTTGACCGCCTGGGGAGTACGGCCGCAAGGTTAAAACTCAAATGAATTGACGGGGGCCCGCACAAGCGGTGGAGCATGTGGTTTAATTCGAAGCAACGCGAAGAACCTTACCAGGCCTTGACATCCAATGAACTTTCCAGAGATGGATTGGTGCCTTCGGGAACATTGAGACAGGTGCTGCATGGCTGTCGTCAGCTCGTGTCGTGAGATGTTGGGTTAAGTCCCGTAACGAGCGCAACCCTTGTCCTTAGTTACCAGCACGTTATGGTGGGCACTCTAAGGAGACTGCCGGTGACAAACCGGAGGAAGGTGGGGATGACGTCAAGTCATCATGGCCCTTACGGCCTGGGCTACACACGTGCTACAATGGTCGGTACAGAGGGTTGCCAAGCCGCGAGGTGGAGCTAATCCCACAAAACCGATCGTAGTCCGGATCGCAGTCTGCAACTCGACTGCGTGAAGTCGGAATCGCTAGTAATCGCGAATCAGAATGTCGCGGTGAATACGTTCCCGGGCCTTGTACACACCGCCCGTCACACCATGGGAGTGGGTTGCACCAGAAGTAGCTAGTCTAACCTTCGGGAGGACGGTTACCACGGTGTGATTCATGACTGGGGTGAAGTCGTAACAAGGTAGCCGTAGGGGAACCTGCGGCTGGATCACCTCCTTAATCGACGACATCAGCTGCTCCATAAGTTCCCACACGAATTGCTTGATTCATTGAAGAAGACGATAAGAAGCAGCCCGAAATTGGGTCTGTAGCTCAGTTGGTTAGAGCGCACCCCTGATAAGGGTGAGGTCGGCAGTTCGAATCTGCCCAGACCCACCAATTTTTGTGTGGGATCCTGTAGCAATACGGGGCCATAGCTCAGCTGGGAGAGCGCCTGCCTTGCACGCAGGAGGTCAACGGTTCGATCCCGTTTGGCTCCACCACTACTGCTTCTGATTGTATAAAGCTTAGAAATGAGCATTCCATCGTGATGGTGGTGAATGTTGATTTCTAGTCTTTGGCTAGATCGTTCTTTAAAAATTTGGGTATGTGATAGAAAGATAGACTGAACGTTACTTTCACTGGTAACGGATCAGGCTAAGGTAAAATTTGTGAGTTTAATCGCGAATTTTCGGCGAATGTCGTCTTCACAGTATAACCAGATTGCTTGGGGTTATATGGTCAAGTGAAGAAGCGCATACGGTGGATGCCTTGGCAGTCAGAGGCGATGAAAGACGTGGTAGCCTGCGAAAAGCTTCGGGGAGTCGGCAAACAGACTTTGATCCGGAGATGTCTGAATGGGGGAACCCACCTAACATAAGTTAGGTATCTTAAGCTGAATACATAGGCTTAAGAAGCGAACCAGGGGAACTGAAACATCTAAGTACCCTGAGGAAAAGAAATCAACCGAGATTCCCTTAGTAGTGGCGAGCGAACGGGGACTAGCCCTTAAGTGGCTTTGAGATTAGCGGAACGTTCTGGAAAGTACGGCCATAGTGGGTGATAGCCCTGTACGCGAAAATCTCTTAGTCATGAAATCGAGTAGGACGGAGCACGAGAAACTTTGTCTGAATATGGGGGGACCATCCTCCAAGGCTAAATACTACTGACTGACCGATAGTGAACTAGTACCGTGAGGGAAAGGCGAAAAGAACCCCGGAGAGGGGAGTGAAATAGATCCTGAAACCGTATGCGTACAAGCAGTGGGAGCCCACTTTGTTGGGTGACTGCGTACCTTTTGTATAATGGGTCAGCGACTTATTTTCAGTGGCGAGCTTAACCGAATAGGGGAGGCGTAGCGAAAGCGAGTCTTAATAGGGCGTCTAGTCGCTGGGAATAGACCCGAAACCGGGCGATCTATCCATGGGCAGGTTGAAGGTTGGGTAACACTAACTGGAGGACCGAACCGACTACCGTTGAAAAGTTAGCGGATGACCTGTGGATCGGAGTGAAAGGCTAATCAAGCTCGGAGATAGCTGGTTCTCCTCGAAAGCTATTTAGGTAGCGCCTCATGTATCACTGTAGGGGGTAGAGCACTGTTTCGGCTAGGGGGTCATCCCGACTTACCAAACCGATGCAAACTCCGAATACCTACAAGTGCCGAGCATGGGAGACACACGGCGGGTGCTAACGTCCGTCGTGAAAAGGGAAACAACCCAGACCGTCAGCTAAGGTCCCAAAGTTATGGTTAAGTGGGAAACGATGTGGGAAGGCTTAGACAGCTAGGAGGTTGGCTTAGAAGCAGCCACCCTTTAAAGAAAGCGTAATAGCTCACTAGTCGAGTCGGCCTGCGCGGAAGATGTAACGGGGCTCAAACCATACACCGAAGCTACGGGTATCACTTAGGTGATGCGGTAGAGGAGCGTTCTGTAAGCCTGTGAAGGTGAGTTGAGAAGCTTGCTGGAGGTATCAGAAGTGCGAATGCTGACATGAGTAACGACAATGGGTGTGAAAAACACCCACGCCGAAAGACCAAGGTTTCCTGCGCAACGTTAATCGACGCAGGGTTAGTCGGTCCCTAAGGCGAGGCTGAAAAGCGTAGTCGATGGAAAACAGGTTAATATTCCTGTACTTCTGGTTATTGCGATGGAGGGACGGAGAAGGCTAGGCCAGCTTGGCGTTGGTTGTCCAAGTTTAAGGTGGTAGGCTGGAATCTTAGGTAAATCCGGGATTCTAAGGCCGAGAGCTGATGACGAGTGTTCTTTTAGAACACGAAGTGGTTGATGCCATGCTTCCAAGAAAAGCTTCTAAGCTTCAGGTAACCAGGAACCGTACCCCAAACCGACACAGGTGGTTGGGTAGAGAATACCAAGGCGCTTGAGAGAACTCGGGTGAAGGAACTAGGCAAAATGGCACCGTAACTTCGGGAGAAGGTGCGCCGGTGAGGGTGAAGGACTTGCTCCGTAAGCTCATGCCGGTCGAAGATACCAGGCCGCTGCGACTGTTTATTAAAAACACAGCACTCTGCAAACACGAAAGTGGACGTATAGGGTGTGACGCCTGCCCGGTGCCGGAAGGTTAATTGATGGGGTTAGCTAACGCGAAGCTCTTGATCGAAGCCCCGGTAAACGGCGGCCGTAACTATAACGGTCCTAAGGTAGCGAAATTCCTTGTCGGGTAAGTTCCGACCTGCACGAATGGCGTAACGATGGCGGCGCTGTCTCCACCCGAGACTCAGTGAAATTGAAATCGCTGTGAAGATGCAGTGTATCCGCGGCTAGACGGAAAGACCCCGTGAACCTTTACTATAGCTTTGCACTGGACTTTGAATTTGCTTGTGTAGGATAGGTGGGAGGCTTTGAAGCGTGGACGCCAGTTCGCGTGGAGCCAACCTTGAAATACCACCCTGGCAACTTTGAGGTTCTAACTCAGGTCCGTTATCCGGATCGAGGACAGTGTATGGTGGGTAGTTTGACTGGGGCGGTCTCCTCCTAAAGAGTAACGGAGGAGTACGAAGGTGCGCTCAGACCGGTCGGAAATCGGTCGTAGAGTATAAAGGCAAAAGCGCGCTTGACTGCGAGACAGACACGTCGAGCAGGTACGAAAGTAGGTCTTAGTGATCCGGTGGTTCTGTATGGAAGGGCCATCGCTCAACGGATAAAAGGTACTCCGGGGATAACAGGCTGATACCGCCCAAGAGTTCATATCGACGGCGGTGTTTGGCACCTCGATGTCGGCTCATCACATCCTGGGGCTGAAGCCGGTCCCAAGGGTATGGCTGTTCGCCATTTAAAGTGGTACGCGAGCTGGGTTTAGAACGTCGTGAGACAGTTCGGTCCCTATCTGCCGTGGACGTTTGAGATTTGAGAGGGGCTGCTCCTAGTACGAGAGGACCGGAGTGGACGAACCTCTGGTGTTCCGGTTGTCACGCCAGTGGCATTGCCGGGTAGCTATGTTCGGAATAGATAACCGCTGAAAGCATCTAAGCGGGAAACTAGCCTCAAGATGAGATCTCACTGGGACCTTGAGTCCCCTGAAGGGCCGTCGAAGACTACGACGTTGATAGGTTGGGTGTGTAAGCGCTGTGAGGCGTTGAGCTAACCAATACTAATTGCCCGTGAGGCTTGACCATATAACACCCAAGCAATTTGCTGACCTGAAAAGGCACCAGATTGCGGTGTGTGAAGACGAAACGAACCGAAAGTTCGAAAACAAACACACAAACTATCGCATACCCATTCGCTGGAGCGTGAACCTGCAAAGGCCCACGACCTGGCTACCGAATTTCTTGACGACCATAGAGCATTGGAACCACCTGATCCCATCCCGAACTCAGCAGTGAAACGATGCATCGCCGATGGTAGTGTGGGGTTTCCCCATGTGAGAGTAGGTCATCGTCAAGATTAAATTCCGAAACCCCAATTGCGAAAGCAGTTGGGGTTTTGTTTTGCCCGCAGGAAAGTGGCGCAAAAAAATGGGCAGCCTCATCGGCTGCCCCTGATCTCATCGGCACAGTTAGTGAAACTTTGGCAGAACGTATTCAGCGATCTCTTCGATAACGTCGGCAACCGGCCTTTCGCTACGACGCACATGCAGACCAACATGCTGCACACCGGCTTCACGCAATGCCTGAAGTTCATCAATCAACGCCAACCGCCCACAAATACCGCCGAACCGTACACGTCGCATCGGAGCATGAGGATCGGCTGCCAGATCCAGGTGGACGAAGCTGATGTAAGGCTTATCCCCACCTACTTCCCTCCACAGCCCCACCCGACGACGATGTTCGTCCGGCGTGCCGGGATAGGCGAGCCAGCCATCCATATGTTCGCCAATCCAGGCAGGTGACTGCTGACCAAGACCTGCCACCAGCAATGGCACTGCTTGGTCCCGCTGCGGAAGCAATTGCGCACCATCAGGCAAGCGGCCTGCACCCTGGTCGCGCAGCAACTCCACCGTATTGCGGAAGATCTCTGCGCGCTGATCGTAATCCACACCAAACAACGGATACTCCATCGGGCGGTCGCCGCTGGCGACGCCGAGCAGTAAACGTCCGTCGCTCAATTCATCAATACTGTTTGCGCCCTTCAGGGTGAGCCAGGGCTGACGCAATGGCAGTACAACCGCCGCGGTACCCAACATGATGTTGTCGGTGATTCCGGCGAGATAGCCAAGGTAGGAAAAGGTTTCGAAGACCTGTGCGGCGTCTCCGAAATTCGGATCATAAACCGGTACATCACGAACCCACAGCGCGCGGAAACCAGCCTTGTCGGCCAGACGCGCCATCGCCGCATGTTGCTTCAGATCTGGAACACCGAAGGGCCGTTCCTCAGCAATCCGCCGCCGCTGGCCATCACTGGACCAATCATTATCCAGCGGCAGCTCCAGGCCAATCGAAAACCCGTTGGAGCCCAGTAATCGTTTAAATCGTGAATGCATGAAAAGACTCCCAGACAAAATGGAATGACATGCACTCAGTATCCACAGACCTATCGGCAAGAAAAATGCACGAATGGGAATATCAATCTTGAGCAAACCGCACGAATCCACACGATAAACCAACTGTCGTTTTGGCCCTCAAGGACAACCATTAGAGAAAATCGCACTAAAGCGACCGTACGGTTTTTGGTATGGTGCAGCTCGTTTTTAACGGACTGATTTCAAGCCTAAGGATCGGCGCTCCATTTTTGTCAAAGAGCAGCTACAGAAATGCCCGAACCCATACCGATCAAGGATCACGAAAAAGAGACGCGCCTGGTCAACAAAAGATTGATGGCCTGCGCCTTGCTCGTCGTCTCGATCACCTGCGCACTGGTGGTGCGCATGTACGTGCTGCAGGTGGTCGAGTTTGACTATCACTCGACCATCTCCGAGAACAATCGTGTCCACGTATTGCCGATTGCCCCGGCGCGCGGGTTGATCTACGACCGCAACGGCGTGGTCCTCGCCGACAATCGTCCCAGCTTCAACCTGACCATCACCCGCGAACGCGCCTCCGACGTCAAAGAAGAACTGGACGAGGTGGTCAACCTCTTGCACCTGCCCGCTGAGGACCGGACGCTGTTCGACAAGGCGATGAAGCAGGCGCGTCATCCATTCGAGCCCGTCACCCTGTTCTATGAACTCAGCGAAGAGCAAATCGCCGTACTCGCCGTCAACGAATTCCGTCTGCCCGGAATCGATGTCGAGCCACAATTCGTTCGTCACTACCCAATGGGCGCACACTTCGCGCATTCGATTGGCTACGTCGGTCGGATCAACGAGAAAGAATCCAAAGCCCTGGATACGGTCGAGTATCGAGGCACTCAATCCATCGGCAAGACCGGGATTGAAAAGTTCTACGAGTCGGAATTACACGGCCAGGTCGGTTACGAAGAAGTCGAAACCAACGCTCAGGGCCGCGTTTTGCGGGTGCTCAAACACACCGATCCGATCCCCGGCAAAAACATCGTCCTGAGCCTGGACGTCAAACTTCAGGAAGCCGCCGAAGAAGCCTTGGGTGATCGTCGTGGTTCAGTGGTCGCGCTCGATCCATCGACCGGCGAAGTGCTGGCCATGGTCAGCAAGCCAAGCTTCGACCCGAATCTGTTCGTGACCGGGATCAGCTTCAAGGAATATGCGGCGCTGCACGATTCCATCGACCGGCCGCTGTTCAACCGTGTGCTGCGCGGCCTCTACGCTCCGGGCTCGACTATCAAGCCGGAAGTGGCCATCGCCGGTCTTGACGCCGGCGTGGTAACCCCGCAGACACGCGTCTTCGACCCCGGTTACTACCAACTTCCCGACTTTGATCATAAATACCGTAACTGGAACCACAGCGGCGATGGCTGGGTGGACATGGACACGGCGATCATGCGCTCCAATGACACCTACTTCTATGACTTGGCGCACAAGTTGGGCATTGATCGCCTGCACGACTACATGGCGATGTTCGGCCTCGGCGAGAAGGTCTCGCTGGACATGTTCGAAGAGTCTGCCGGCCTGATGCCGTCCCAGGCCTGGAAGCGTGCCACGCGTCGTCAGCCATGGTTCCCCGGAGAGACCGTGATTCTCGGCATCGGTCAGGGCTACATGCAGGTCACGCCGCTGCAGCTGGCTCAAGCGACTGCGCTGATCGCCAACAAAGGTGTCTGGAACCGACCGCACCTGGCCAAGACCGTGGACGGCGTTGCGCCAGTGGATGAGCATCCGATGCCAAACATCCTGTTGAAGGACCCACGAGACTGGGAGCAGGTCAACCACGGCATGCAAATGGTGATGCACGACGCACGCGGAATTGCCCGAGCGGCGGCGCAGGGTGCTCAGTACCGGATCGCCGGCAAGAGTGGTACGGCGCAAGTGGTCGCGATCAAACAGGGTGAGCGCTACAACCGGGCGAAAACCCTGGAGCGTAATCGCGACAACGCCTTGTTTGTCGGTTTCGCTCCGGCCGAGCATCCGAAGATTGTGATTTCGGTGATGATCGAGAACGGCGAGGCCGGCGGTCGCGTCGCCGGCCCTGTGGTGCGGCAGATCATGGACGCCTGGCTACTGGATCAGGACGGACATCTGAAGCCGCAATACGCCACGCCGAGTAAAGCGCCGGGCGATCCTCACGTTTAAGTGTTCAAGGCTTCACAGCACAGGCTCACGGATGCTGAGCATGTGCTGGAAGCTTTCGAGGAACACGGTTTCGGCCTGACTCATCTTCTGCTCGCGATTCCACAGCAGCTGGATATCGAAATCCACCACCCCGTCTTCCGGCGGCAAACGCCAGAGCAAACCTTGCTCGACATCCCTTCGCACCAGGTGCGTCGGCAAGCAGCCAATTCCGTAGCCTGCGTAAATCAAGCGGTAAATCTCTTCGAAACTCGTCGATGAGGCGACGATCTTGCCGGTGAAGCCTTGCTCGTCACGGAACAGTGTCAGCGGCGAAAGGTTGCCGCCGAGCTGGTCGCTGGTGAAGCTGACGAAGTTCTCCGCCGCGAGTTGTTCCAGCGTCAGGTTTTCTTGCCCGAAGAGTCGATGACGCTGGCCACAAAAGTACGCATAGCGCTCGCGAAACAGTACCCGCTGCTCCAGCCGCGGTTGCGGTAAACGACACAGTCCGACGCCAATGGTCGCGGTCTTTTGCAGTAACGAACTGATGATGTTCGAGCTGCCCATGACCTCGACTTCCAGTTCGACTTTCGGGTGGGTTTCATGGAAGTCGGCGAGGAAGTCATCGTAGTGTCGCGCCTGCACGCCACTGACGGTGAGGATACGGATCTTGCCCACCACGTCATCGTGACGACTCTCCACGACCGTACCCAATCGCGAGATATCGCCGTAGATATCCGCCGCAATGCGCAGGACTTCTTCCCCGGTTTCCGTCAGGTCGAACCGTCGCCCGCTGCGGGCAATCAGCACACATTCCAGTTGTTCTTCCAGCCGTTTTAGCGCTTGGCTGACCGCCGACTGCGTGATGTGCAGCCGCGCTGCAGCGCGGCTCATGCTGCCTTCCTGGCCGATCACCAGGTAGGTGCGCAACAGGTTCCAGTCCAGGCGATCGTTGAGAAAACGTCGGCCCACCCAAGGGTTAGTGGAGGTCATGACAATTCCATGTAGTAGCCGTGCTAATAGTAAAGATAAGAATATGAAAATTGACTAATCCTGGCACGGAAGCGATAAAGCCCACAAGCGCCACAGAGCGCAACCGTAAACAGCCTTCAGTACCTGCCCAAAACTATAAATACACAGGGTCCTTGCATGCACACCACCGCACAACCGCGACGAGCCGCGGCCGCCGCCTTCATTGGCACGACCATCGAGTTCTACGACTTTTACATTTACGCCACCGCGGCGGCGCTGGTGCTTGGGCAAGTGTTCTTTCCCAGCAGCGACCCGGTGATGAGCACCCTGGCCGCCTTCGGTAGTTTCGCCGTTGGCTTCATCGCTCGCCCCATGGCCGGCATGGTGTTCGGTCACTTGGGCGATCGTCTGGGCCGCAAGAAAATGCTGCTGGTGACCATGGCGCTGATGGGCCTGGCGACTGCCGGGATCGGCCTGCTGCCGAGCTACGCCAGTGTCGGCATCTGGGCGCCGGTCGGTCTCATCGTACTGCGCCTGATCCAGGGCATTTCGGTGGGGGGCGAGTGGGGCGGTGCGGTGTTGATGGCCAGCGAGCACGCGCCGGCCAAGCGCAAAACGTTCTACGCCTCGTTTGCCCAGCTCGGCAGTCCAGCGGGTTTGTTGCTGGCCCTGATCGCCTTTCGCCTGGTGACGTCCCTTGAGCCAGAAGACTTCTTGTCCTGGGGTTGGCGTCTGCCGTTTCTCGCCAGCGGTGTGCTGATGATGGTCGGCCTGATGATCCGTTCCGGCGTGCACGAGTCGCCGGAATTCGCCAAGGCCCGAGACAACAACGAAACCGCCAGATACCCGGTGAAAGACGTGATCCGTACCTGCTGGCGGCAGATCCTGTTTGCCGCTGCGGCGGTGACCATTGGCTCCGCCGGGTTTTTCTTCACCAACACATTCATGATCACCTACGTCACCCAGTATCAGGGCATCGCGCGCTCGACGATTCTCGATTGTCTGTTTTTGGTGACTGTTATTCAGCTGCTTTCGCAACCGCTTTCCGCGTTGCTCGCCGAGCGTATCGGCGAGGGGCGCTTCCTCAAGCTCGTCGCACTGCTGTGCATGGTCACGCCGTACCCGATGTTTGTGCTGGTGGGTACGCAAAACATTCTGTTGATGACCCTCGGCATCGCCCTGGCGGTGGTGATCCTGTCGGCGCTGTACGCGGTGATCGCCGGTTACATGACCCAGGCGTTCCCGGTGCATCTTCGCTACTCAGGCATTTCCATCGCTTACCAGTTGAGTTGCGCGCTGGCCGGGGGCACCACGCCGCTGATCGGCACGCTGCTGGCGAGCAAGTTTTCCGGACAATGGCTGCCGCTGGCGGTGTTCTTCACCTTGCTCTCGGCCCTGTCCCTGATCGGTGTTTGCGGGCTGGCCCGCCTGCGCGCCAACCCGATCGTCACCCACGCTGCTAAAGAGGTGTATTCGTGAGTCAACTTGAACACATCGGCCCGGTTGAATGGAAGGCCCGTTGCGAGCTGGCGGCGCTGTATCGGCTGGTCGCGCACTTTCGCATGACCGACTTGATCGACACCCACATCACCCTGCGGATTCCGGGGCCTGAGCATCACTTTCTGATCAACCGCTACGGGGTGATTTTCGACCGCATGCGCGCCTCGGATCTGGTGCGTATCGATCAGGACGGGTGCATCGTCGACCCGGCCTACGAAGGTCATCGGGTCAACGCCGCCGGCTTCGTCATTCATTCGGCGATCCACATGGCCCGACCGGATCTCAACTGCGTGATTCACACCCACACCGCCGCCGGCATGGCCGTTGCCGCGCAGAAGCAAGGTTTGCTGCCGATCAGTCAGCATGCGCTGAAGTTCTACGGCAAGCTGGCGTACCACACCTACGAAGGTATCGCGCTGTCGCTGGATGAGCGCGGGCGTTTGATCGACGACCTGGGGCCGCACCGGGCGATGATCCTGCGTAACCACGGCTTGCTGGTCGGTGGGTCGGGCGTGGCTCAGGCGTTTCAGGAAATTCACTTCCTTGAGCGTGCCTGTCAGGCGCAGGTCGCCGCGCTGGCCGGTGGTTGCGAATTGCATTACCCGTCCCCGGAAGTCTGTGCACACACCGCTGAACAGTTTGACCGCGATGAACAGGACAACATCATCGACCTGGCCTGGGAGGCCGCACTGACCCTGATCGAATCCCAGCGTGAGTCCTATCTGTCATGAACACCGTGGTTTTGCTGTCCCGCGACACCTTGCTGCTCCAGCAATTGCAGGCGGCGTTTGCCCGTAGCGCGCCGCAGCTCACCACCGTGCTGGCGGATGATCCGCTGGCTGAACACGCGCAGATTGCCGCCTGCTGGTTTCCTTTGCCGGGCAGCCTGGCCGCGTTGCCGAACCTACAGGTCCTCCACTCAGTGGCGGCCGGCATCGATCACCTCGAACATGACCCGTCGTGCCCGGATCTGCCGGTATGCCGGGTGGTTGATCCCGGCCACCGCCAAGGCATGACCGAGTACGTGCGCTGGGCGGTGATTCACTATCACCGTGGCTTTGATCAGGTGCTGGAACAACAACGCAATCAACACTGGGAGCGACCGCTGCAACGGGCGGCGGGGCAATTCAAGGTCGGTGTGATGGGGCTGGGATCGTTGGGTAGCGCCATTGCTCAGGATCTGGCTGCCGCCGGTTATGACGTTCGAGGCTGGGCCCGTCGTAGCAAGGATCTGAACGGTGTCCAGATCTTCGCCGGTGCCGAACAACTGAACCCGTTTCTTGAGGGCGTGGAGCTGTTGATCAACTTGCTTCCACTGACCCGCGAGACGCGCGGCATCCTCGGTAATTCAACCTTCGAACATCTGGCCAATGGCGCCGCACTGGTTAATTGCGGTCGCGGCGGTCACCTCAACATCGACGACCTCGAACGTGCCCTGAAAGCAGGAAAACTGCGCGGCGCCTTGCTGGATGTTTTCGAACAAGAACCGCTTCCGCCCCATCATCGCCTCTGGACCATGCCGGGCGTCGCGATCACGCCACACATGGCCTCGGCCGCGTCCCACGATTGCATTGCCGAACAAGTGGCAGAGAACTTTCGCCGTTTAAACGCCGATGAACCACTATTGAATTGCGCCGACCGAACACTCGGTTATTGAGACTGACTAACTCGCCCGCCAAGTTGGGCGAGACATAACAACAATCCCTCACCTCGAACGTTTTACTGCCAGTCAAAACAATTAAACAAATTCCTGGAGTCAGTGATGAGCGATCTATCGTCCGCAGAAAAGTCCGGCGCACCACCGGAAGTTGCAATCAGCATGAAAAAAGTCGCCGTGGCCAGTGTCATCGGCACCACCGTGGAATGGTACGACTTGTTTGTTTTCGCCACCGCGTCAGCGCTGGTGTTCAACAAAGTGTTCTTCCCGGATTTCGTGCCGTTGATCGGCACCTTACTGGCGTTCGGCACGTTCGCTTCGGCCTATCTGGCGAGGATCGTCGGCGCGGCATTGTTCGGGCACTTCGGCGACAAGCTGGGGCGGAAGTCGATGTTGTTGATTTCGCTGCTGACCATGGGCGCCGCCACATTCGCCATCGGCCTGTTGCCCAACTATGCGGCCATCGGTATCTGGGCGCCCATCCTGTTGTTATTGCTCAGGGTCATTCAAGGCCTGGCACTGGGCGGCGAGTGGGGCGGGGCGGTGCTGATGGCGGTGGAGCATGCGCCGGCCAACAAGCGCGGCTTGTACGGTTCCTGGGTGCAGATCGGCGTGCCCGCCGGGACCATGATTGCCAACCTGGCGTTCCTGGTGATCGCGGCGTGGCTGTCGCCTGAGGACCTGCTGGCCTGGGGCTGGCGCATTCCGTTCCTGGCCAGCGTTTTGCTGATCGCCGTGGGCTTGTACATTCGCCTGAACATCGCTGAAACCCCGGCGTTCAACAAGGTCAAGGAAGCCGAAGAGCAGGTGAAAATGCCGTTGGCCGAAGTCTTTCGCAAGTACTGGAAACAAGTGGTGCTTGGCGGTATTGCGACGATGTCGACCGGCGCGTCGTTCAACATCATCGTCGCGTTCGGCCTGACGTACGGCACGCAGAATCTGGGCTTCAGTCGCAGCGTGATGCTCGGTGTAGTGCTGCTGTCCTGCGCCTGGTGCATCGTCATGTTGCCGGTATTTGGTGCGCTGTCGGACCGTTACGGACGCAAGCCGATCATCGTCGCCGGCATCGTTGCCGAGGCGTTGGTGGCGTTCCCGATGTTCTGGTTGATGGACACCAAAGAGCTGTCGTTGGTGATCTTCGGCTACTTGCTGTTGATGACTGCCTTCGCCGCCAACTACGGGCCGATTGCGACTTTCCTGGCGGAGTTGTTCGGCACGCGGGTGCGCTATTCGGGGCTGTCGATCAGCTACATGTTGTCCGGGCTGCTCGGCAGCGCAGCGACGCCTATCGTCACCACCGCGTTGCTCGCAGCCACTGGCAAAGGCTCGTCGGTGGCCTGGTACATGATCGGCGCGGCACTGATTTCCCTGTTGGCGCTGTTGCTGCTGACCGAGACCTTCAAGCGCGACATCAGCGAAATTCCGGCGGGGGCGACTGCCGACGACCAACCCGCTCGCAAACCTTTCAAATCGGCTGCGGCCTGATCCATGGAGTTCAACAGCATGCGCAGAATCCAGTCGGCCCCGGGTTTCATCGGCCCGGTCGGGCCTTACTCTCAAGCGGTGGTCAGCGGCCATCTGGTGTTCACCGCCGGGCAGATTCCGGCGCAAAGCGGGCTCGACGACCAGCCCGTCGATTTCACCGAGCAAGTGCGGCAAACCTTGCGCAATCTCGAGGCGATCCTGATCGAGGCGGGCTCCGATTTCAGCCATGTGATCAAGGTCAACGCGTACCTGACCGATCCCGCGCAACTGGAGCCGTTCAACGCGGTGTACCGCGAGCTTCTCGGCCATGCGCCTCCGGCGCGAACCACGGTGTGTGTGGCGCTGTGGGGCGTGTCACTGGAGATCGATTGTGTGGCCGAGTTGATCACGAAGGAGTCGCCACGTGGATAAGTCGCAGCTGATCGAGCAGTTCAAAGCGGTGAGCTTTCCCACCCTCGGGCATTTTCTCGAGGAGGGCTTTGCCGACTCGCAGCTGCGGGCCATGGTGCCCAATGTGAAACTGGTCGGCCGGGCGTTGACGCTGAAACTGGTGGGCGCCGACGCCATTGCCGTCAACCAGGCGTTGGTGCTGATAAAACCGGGTGATGTGCTGGTGATCGACACGGGCGGCGACTGGCAGCACGCCCCGGTCGGCGCGGTCACCAGTTGCGCCGCGAGTTGCGCCGGTGCGGCAGGAATCGTGGTGGACGGCGCGGTCACTGATCTGCTGGAACTGCGCGAAGGCGGGTTACCCGTCTTCGCTCGCGGCACCAGCCTGCTGACCACCAAGTTGCATGGCCGGGGCGACAGCGAAATCAATCAGCCGATTCAGTGCGCAGGTGTCACGGTACAGCCGGGCGATCTGGTGCTGGGGGACGACAACGGTGTGCTGTTTCTCGACTGGTCAACGGCGGCCAGCGTGATCGAACAGGCGCTGGCGTCCGATCACGCCGAGCCACGTTTGCTCGAACGTTTGCGCGCTGGCGAGCCGGTCGCGCAGGTGTTGCGTGTCTAGGCCGTCAGTCCCTTTCCCGTCGCCATGCCAGCGCTGAACACGTTGAGCTGGCCAGTGCTTAATCACCGTTTTTCCAGGAGTTACTTATGTTGAAAATCAATGGCGAACGCCTGTGGGCGAGTCTGATGGCGATGGCCGAAATCGGCGCCACCGCACGCGGCGGCAGTTGCCGTCTGGCCCTGAGCGATGAAGACAAGGCCGGTCGCGAACTGTTTGCCCACTGGTGCCGTGAAGCCGGCATGACCCTGAGCGTGGACGCCATCGGCAACCTGTTCGCCCGCCGCGCCGGCACTGATCCGGACGCCGCGCCGGTGATGATGGGCAGCCACCTCGACACCCAGCCTGAAGGCGGACGCTTCGACGGCGTGTACGGCGTACTTGCCGGCCTGGAAGTGGTGCGTTGCCTCAACGACCTCGGCATCCAGACCCGCAAACCGCTGGAAGTGGCGGTGTGGACCAATGAAGAAGGCGCGCGCTTCACCCCGGCGATGTTCGGTTCGGCGGTGTTCACCGGGATCATGCAACTGGACGCGGCGCTGGCGGTGCAAGACATTGATGGCGTCAGCGTCGCCGATGCATTGCAGCGCACCGGTTACGCCGGGGAGCGTCCGTTGGGTGGTGCGGTGGATGCGTATTTTGAAGCGCACATCGAACAGGGCCCGATTCTCGAGGACAACGCCAAAAGCATTGGCGTGGTCAGCGGCGGCCAGGCGATTCGCTGGCTCGACGTACGGGTCGAAGGCATGGCCGCCCACGCGGGCACCACGCCCATGCCACTGCGCAAGGACGCCTTGTACGGCGTGGCGCGGATGATTCAGGCGATTGAAGGTCTGGCGGCCGATTTCGCGCCGGAAGGCCTGACCACCGTCGGTGAATTGAGCATCAACAAGTCGTCGCGCAATACCATTCCGGGGCTGGTGAATTTCACCGTCGATCTGCGTCACCATCGCGACGAAGCCATCGAGGCGATGGAGCAGCAGGTGCGCGCGCGGCTTCAGGCGATTGCCGATGGGCGCGGTCTGAAGCTGACGGTCACCCCGCACTGGATCAGCCCGGCGACGCCGTTCGATGCGGAGTGCGTGGCGGCGGTGCAGCAAGCGGTGGATGCGCTGGGCTACGCTCAGCAATCGATAGTCAGCGGTGCCGGGCATGACGCGATTCATCTGGCGCGGTTCTGTCCGACGGCGATGGTGTTTATACCGTGCGTGGGTGGCTTGAGTCATAACGAAGCGGAAGATGTGCTGCCTGACGATGTGCGGCAGGGTACGGATGTGTTGCTCAACGCGGTGTTGTCCCGCGCCGGCATTGCAAATTAATAAACAGGCTGCAAACACAACACCTGTGGCGAGCGAGCTTGTTCGCGCTTGAGTGCGCAGCACTCACATCAACTGCGAGGCCTGCCTGAGTTTCGGGGCCGCTACGCAGCCCAGCGCGAGCAAGCTCGCTCGCCACAGGGCATTCGTCTAGGCCCAAGATTAGGTATTCACCCATGCGCAGTTTTTTTCATCCTGAACAATTGCTTCATCATCCACGCAGTTACTACTCCCGTGGGCAGATGCGCACGCCGCAGGAAGTGCCGGAGCGTGCGCAGCGCCTGCTGCAGGCGTCTCACTCATTGGGCTTCAAAGTCGAGCAACCGGCCGATGCCGGACTTGAGCCGCTGCTGGCGGTGCACGGCGCGCCCTACCTGGCGTTTTTGCAGGAAGCGCATCAGCGCTGGAAGGAAGTGCCTGAAGATTGGGGCGACGAAGTGATGTCAAACATCTTCGTCCGCGAGCCCAACGCCCTGCGCGGAATTCTGGCTCAGGCTGCCCGGTATCTCGCGGACGGCAGTTGCCCGGTGGGCGAACAGACCTGGCGCTCGGCTTATTGGTCGGCGCAAAGCGCAGTGGCCGGGGCACAGGCGTTGCTCGATGGCGAGCCGGCGGCGTACGCCGTGTGCCGTCCACCGGGGCATCACGCTCGAGCGGAGGCGGCGGGTGGTTTCTGTTATTTGAACAACGCGGCGGTGGCGGCGCAGGTGTTGCGCGGCGGGTTTGATCGCGTCGCGGTGCTCGATACCGACATGCACCATGGACAAGGAATTCAGGAGATTTTCTACGACCGCGATGATGTGCTGTATGTTTCGGTCCATGGCGATCCGACCAATTTCTATCCGGGGGTTGCCGGGTTTGGGGACGAGCGCGGTGTCGGGGTGGGTGAGGGATTCAACCTCAACTTGCCGATGGCCCATGGTGCGAGTGAGGCGGACTTTCTCGGGCAACTGGACGTGGCGCTGGCAGCGGTGAAGGATTTTGCTGCGCAAGTGCTGGTGCTGTCGTTGGGCTTCGATATTTTCGAGCTGGACCCGCAGAGTAAAGTGGCGGTGACGCGCGAAGGGTTCAAGCGGCTGGGTGAGCGGGTTCGCAGCCTGGGTTTGCCGTGTCTGATTGTGCAGGAAGGGGGGTATCACCTGGAGAGTCTTGAGGATAATGCGCGGGCGTTTTTTGTCGGGCCAGAGGTGTGGCAGATCTGAGTTGGGTGGTGCCTGACAGGCCGCTTTCGCGGGCAAGCCCGCTCCCACAGTGTTCGAGTCGAACCGCCTATGTGTGATTGACGCTGAACCTGTGGAAGCGGGCTTGCTCGCGAAGAACGATAACTCGGTGCAACGGATGAATCCCAAACGCCGTAAGGCACTTGCCATCGCCCTGACGTTAACGTAAAGATTGCGGCAGGGCGCTGAACTTAAAAGAGCGCAGGGCGGACCGATCCGGAGCGCTTGATGACGCTGATAAAAACAACTTCCCCCAAGCTGCACCGCGAAGCCCGGCTGGCCCGGGAAAAACTCCACCTCGAGGGCGAAGTCCCCGATGGCGTGTTGCGCGCAGAAATCGATGCATCGTGGCGGCGCAGCCTCAGCCATGGCGTGCATTTCAACGGCAAACATGAACTGACACTGGAATCGAGCGCGAGCCTCGATGTGCTGTTGTCGAGCAATCGTCTGCTGATCGACGCGGCGTTGCCGGCCATCGATTACCTGGCCGAGCGCCAGGGCAAGGAAGGGCTGATCATCCTCGCCAATTCCGACGCCACCATCCTTGCCGTCGAAGGCCGGGCCGATCGCCTCAAGGGCAGCGGCCTGCAAGACATCACCCTCGGCGCCTGCTGGAGCGAAGCCGCTCGCGGCACCAACGCGCTGGGCACCGCACTGGTGGAAGCCCGGCCGACGATGATCGATTGCGGCGAGCATTACCTCGATAGCCTGACCGATTTCTCCTGCACCTCGGTGCCGATTTATTGCCCGCAAGGCGACATCCTCGGCGTCCTCGACCTGACCCGTGAAGGTCCGCTCGGCCGCGTTCACGACAGCACCGCGTTGCTGGCCATGGCCGTCAGCCAGATCGAAAGCCGGGTGTTCAACGCCAGTTTCCCCGACCAGATCGTCCTGGCCTTCCACAGCCGTCGGCAATACCTGGAATCCCCTTGGCAAGGCCTGCTGGCGGTGAGCCTCGGCGGGCAGATTCTCGCGGTCAGTGCCCAGGCCTGTCAGTTGCTCCACGCCGAACGCTCGGCGCTGGTCGGCCGCCGTTGCGAAGAGTTTCTCGGCGTCGATGGCCTGCAACTGCTGTCGCGTTTGCATCAGGGCGGCGTCGGCAGTCTGCAGACCGCCAAAGGCGAGTTCTTCTACAAAACCCTGCGCGCGCCGCAGCGGTCGATCAACGTCAGCACGCCGCCGCGCAGCACCGCCAAAACCACTAAACCGCAACCCGATCTAGATGCCCTGGCCGGCAACAATGTCCGTTATGCCCGCGCCTTGCGCATGGCACGCCAAGGGCTGGCCAACGAATTGCCGGTGTTGCTGCTCGGCGAAACCGGCACCGGCAAGGAAGTCATTGCCCGCGCCTTGCACATGGCCGGCAGTCGTTGCGACAAACCCTTTGTCGCGGTGAACTGCGCGGCGATTCCCGAAGGCCTGATCGAGTCGGAACTGTTCGGCTACCGCGAAGGCGCGTTCACCGGTTCCCGTCGAGGTGGCATGGTCGGTCGATTGCAACAGGCCCACGGCGGCACGCTGTTCCTCGACGAAATCGGCGACATGCCGCTGGCCCTGCAGGCGCGACTGCTGCGCGTTCTACAGGACCGTAAAGTCGCACCGCTCGGCGCCGGCGAAGAACAGGACATCGACGTCGCCCTGATCTGTGCCACCCACCGCGACCTCAAACGCCTAGTCGAAGAAAAACACTTCCGCGAAGACCTGTTCTACCGGGTCAACGGCATCAGCGTGATGCTGCCGGCGCTGCGCGAGCGCGACGATTTCAGCGGGTTGGTCAGTCGCCTGCTGGCAAAACTTGACGCACCGACCATGGTCCTGCATGACGACCTGAACCGCCTGCTGGCGGGCTATCACTGGCCCGGCAACATCCGCCAACTGGAAATGGTCTTGCGCACCGCGCTGGCCATGCGCGAGCCGGGGGACACGGTGCTTACCCTCGACCACTTGCCCGACAGCATGCTCGACGAATTGAATGCCAGCGAGCGCCCTCCGTCCGGGAGTATTCGTGAGAACGAACTGGAGCTGATTCGCCAGTCCCTGGACAGCCATCAGGGCAACGTCTCGGCCGCCGCCGACGCCCTGGGCATCAGCCGCGCGACTCTGTATCGCAAGCTCAAACAGTTGCGTTCGTGATGCAGCGCCTGATCGTTCGGCTGATCGACAGCCAGAACCCCGAGGCCCTGCAAGCGGCGTTGCGCTGGCTATACAGCTTTGTGCGGCCGCATCGTCTGGCGATTGCCGGGTTGCTGGGGTTGTCGGTCTGCGCATCGTCGCTGGTGCTGGTGCAACCCTGGCTGACCAAGCTGTTGATCGACGATGGCTTGCTGGCGCGCAACTTCCCCATGCTGGTACTGATCGCCGGGCTGATGATCGTCGCCGGGTTGCTGGGGACGGCGCTGTCGGGGATCAATCGTTACCTGCATACACGGTTGTCCGGGCGGATTCTGTTTTCACTGCGCGACGACCTTTATCGGCATTTGCAAACCTTGTCGCCAAGCTTCTACGGTCAGCGGCGCATCGGTGATCTGATGTCGCGCCTCGATGGCGATGTCGCCGAAATTCAGCGCTTCGCCGTGGACTCTCTGTTCTCGGCGGTGTCGAGTGTGATCGGTCTGGTGGTCGCGGTGGCGATGTTGCTGACCTTGTCGTGGAAGCTTTCGTTGCTGGCGTTGGTGCTGATTCCGCTCGATGTGCTCTGGCTGCGCTGGATGCGGCGCAAGGTCGAGCGCGATGTCCGCCAGTTGCGCGAGCGTTCTGCGGACATGTCGTCGTTCATGGTCGAGACGTTGCCGGTGATGAAATTCATTCAGTCGGCCGGCCAGCAGCAGCGTGAGTCGCGGCGGCTGGAGGCTCTGGGGCAGGGCTATATGAGTCAGTTGCTGCGCCTGCAAGTCACCGAGTTTTTCACTCAGGCGGTGCCGGGCACGTTGACCTCACTGTCCCGCGCCTGTGCATTTTTGATTGGCGGTTACTGGGTGGTGCAAGGAACGTGGCAACTGGGCGCGTTGATCGCGTTTTCCACCTATCTGGGGATGGCCGTAGGACCGGTTCAAAGCCTGCTCGGGCTCTATGTCGCGATTCAGCGGATGACCGTCAGTCTCGGGCGCGTGATGGAATTGCGCGGTGAACAACCGACGGTTTTGACACCCGTTGAACCCAAGCCGATGCCGACCTGCGGCGAACTGCGTTTCGACGACGTGCACTTCAGCCATCCCGGTCGCCCGACCACCTTGCGCGGCATCGAAGCGCGGATTCCCTACGGTTTGAAAGTGGCCCTGAGTGGCGGCTCCGGAGTCGGCAAATCGACGCTGATCGATTTGCTGCAACGGCACCACGATCCACAGTCCGGCCGGGTGTTGCTGGGCGAGGTCGACCTGCGCGAACTGGACCTGTTCCAGTTGCGCCGGCGGATTGCCGTGGTCAGTCAGGACATTGTTTTGTTTCGCGGTAGCCTCGCCGACAACCTGGCCTACGCCGTGCCTGACGCCAGCCGCGAAGCGATTGCCGAAGTGGCGCGGCTGGCACAACTCGACAGCCTGATCGCCTCATTGCCCGAAGGCCTCGACAGCCCGCTGGGCGAGCGCGGTCAGCAGTTGTCGGGCGGCCAGAAGCAACGCATCGCAATTGCCCGGGCGCTGCTGCAGGACCCGTTGATTCTGGTGCTGGACGAAGCGACCTCGGCGGTGGATGAAGCCACCGAGCGCGAAGTGATCGAGGCCATCGACCGTCTGTTTGCCGGGCGCACGCGCATCCTCATCAGCCATCGCCCTTCAACCCTGGCCGACGCCGATCTGCGCTTCGAATTGCTCGACGGCGTGCTGACTTCAAAAACGGTGCAGCATGAAGTCTGAACTGCGAGTCGGGGTCGTCGACAGCGGTCATTCGGCGGCGCAGCGGGTGCAGGTGATCGCCGGACGGCGGTTCTCGTTACTGGCGGACGGCCTGGCCGAAAGTGACTTGCGCGACGACCCGCTCGGTCACGGCAGCGCGGTGATCGAAGCCATCAGTCATCGGGCCCCTTCTGCGGTGTTCTGCGTGGCTCAGGTGTTCGATCAGCGTGGCGTCACCAGTGCCTTGCAGATTGCCACGGCCATCGACTGGCTGGTGGCGCAGGACGTGCGGCTGATCAATCTGAGCCTCGGCTTGCGGCAGGATCGCAGCCTGTTGCGCGAGGCGTGTGCAGCGGCGGTTGCCCGGGGCATTTTGCTGTGTGCGTCCAGCCCGGCCCAGGGCGAGGGTGTGTTCCCGGCGAATTATCCACTGGTGCTGCGCGTCACCGGCGATGCACGCTGCGCCGAACAGGAGTGGTCGTGGCTCAACAGCGCCCAGGCGGATTTTGCGGCGTGCGTGCACGGCACGTACCCGGGTCAGTCTGGCGCCAGTCTGGGCTGCGCGGCGTTGAGCGGGCACATTGCGGGTTTCCTGGTTGCGCATCCCGAGGCGAGCAACGAGCAGGTCATCGACTGGCTGCGGGAAAACGCGCGGTATCGCGGGCCTGAACGGCGCTTCGGCGCATGATTGTGATTCTTGGCGCCGGGCCGGCGGGCGCGGCAGTGGCCCTGGGCTTGCGCCGGCTCGGTTACGCCGTGACGCTGGTCAGCGAGTGGCGACGGTTTGCCGCACTGGAGGGCGTTTCGATCCGGGTGCTGGAGGCCCTGCGCGGTGCCGGTCTGCATCAAGCGTTGGCGGATGCGGCGTTACCGTCTCAACGGCAGGTGTCGTGGAACGGCCAACAGCATGCGCAAAACATCGAATTTCTGCTGGACCGCCCGAACTTTGATCGAGGTCTTCGTGAAGACCTGCGCCTGGCGGGCGTCGAGTTGGTCGAAGGTCGAGTGCTGAGCGTTCAGACCTGGGCTGCGGGGCATCGGGTCGAGATTGAGGGACGCGAAGCGCTGGTCGCCGATTTTCTGGTGGAGGCACGTGGACGCCAGGCGCCGGCGCTCGGCAAAGGCCTGCGCGGCCCGGAGACGGTCAGCTTGCTCAATCGCTGGCAAGCCGCACCGGGCGACACCGCCAGCGCCGTGGAAAGCCTTGAGGACGGCTGGGCGTGGATGGCACGGCGGGCGGACGGTCAGTGTTATTGGCAGTGGACAGTGGACGTGGCCAGCGCGCACTTGCCAGGCAAGCCGCGGTTGCTTGATTACTGTCGCCAGCGGCGTCGGGATTCTATGTTGGCGCAGGCGTTTTTCGGTGGCGAGCCTGAGGTCGATCTACAGTTGCATGCCCGCAGCAGCACCGCGATCCTGAGCCCACAGGTGTGCGGCGAAAACTGGATTCGAGTCGGCGATGCGGCGATGGCGGTGGATCCGCTGTCGGGCAACGGCATCTTTCAGTCCTTGTCCTCGGCGTTGCAGGCGCCAACGGTGATCAACACGCTGTTGCGAAAACCGGAGCGGGCGGCGTTGGCCCAGCGTTTTCATCAGCAACGGGTGGAGCAGTTGTTTTTGCGGTTTGCGCGGATCGGGCGGGATTTTTATGCCGATGAGCAGCGTTGGCCGGATCAGCCGTTCTGGCAGGCGCGACGGCAGTGGCCGGATGCGCAGGTCGCGCATGCCGAGGCTGATTTTTCTTCGTTGAAAATCGAGCGAGCGCCGGTGTTGAAAGAGGGGTTTGTGGATGAGGCCGAGGTGGTGATCACGGCGGATCAGCCGTTGGGGATCTGGCATGTTCAGGGGGTTGAACTGGCGCCTTTGGTGCGTCGTTTGCGCACTGAACCGGCGGAACAGGCTTTAGCCGGGTTGACGATGGAGCAGGGCAGGATGGTTCGCAGTTGGTTGTTGGGGCAGGGATTCAAACCCTGAAATCTCGGTTGCCAGGGCCGGCCTCTTCGCGGGCAGGCCCGCTCCCACAGGTTTTTGTGGTGAACCTGCAATCTGCGGCACACACAAATCACTGAGGGAGCGGGCTTGCCCGCGAAGGCGGCCTAAAGAACGATGAAGATCACAGCTTGATCAACACCGACTTCAATTCGGTGTAATGCTCGATCGCCGCATACCCCATCTCACGCCCAACCCCCGACATCTTGTACCCGCCAAACGGCAATGCCGGGTCCAGGGCGCTGTGGCAATTGACCCAGACCGAACCCGACTTGATCCGCGGAATCATCCGGTGCACCGCCGCCAGATCATTCGACCAGATGCTCGCGCCAAGCCCGTAGGGACTGTCATTGGCCATGCGCAACGCATCGGCCTCATCATCGAACGGAATCGCCACCAGCACCGGCCCGAAGATCTCTTCCTGCACCAGCGAATGCTTCTGATCGACATCGACGATTACCGTCGGCTTGACGAAGAATCCCGGCCCGAACTGCTCACCGCCGCAGGCGATGGTCGCGCCGCTTTCCCGGCCCTTTTCGATGTACCCGTAAACCCGTTCCTGCTGCCGCGCAGAAATCAGCGGCCCCATCTCCACGCTCGGGTCCAGCCCGTTGCCGAGCTTCATGGCGTTGGCAATGTCGGCGATGTCCGCCACCACATTGTCGAAATGCTTGCGCTGCACATACAGGCGCGAACCGGCACAGCACACCTGGCCCTGATTGAAGAAGATCGCACTGGCGGCGCCCGCAGCGGCGGTCTTCAGGTCGGCATCGGCCATGACAATGGTCGGCGATTTTCCACCCAGCTCCAGGGTGACGCGGGTCATGGAATCCATGGCGATCTTGCCGATCTGCTTGCCCACGGCGGTGGAACCGGTGAAGGTCAGCTTGTCCACCAGCGGGTTGTGCGTGAGGGCTGAACCAGCGGTGATGCCGGTGCCGGTGACCACGTTGAACACACCTTGCGGATAACCGGCTTCCAGTACCAGCTCCGCGAGTTTCAGTGCGGTCAGCGGCGTTTCGTCGGCGGGCTTGAGCACCACGGTGCAGCCGGTGGCCAGGGCCGGGCCGAGTTTCCAGCAGGCCAGCAACAGCGGGAAGTTCCAGGCGACGATGGCTCCGACCACGCCCACCGCTTCGCGACGAATGAAACTGTGGAACTGATCGTTGGGCATCAACGGCAACGATACTTCTACGCTGGAGCCTTCGATCTTGGTCGCCCAACCGGCCATGTAACGCAGAAAGTCGATGGACAGTTGCACGTCCATCACTTGGGCCACCGCCGCGCTCTTGCCGTTGTTCAGGCATTCCAGCTGCGCCAGCAATTCGGCGTCGCGCTGCATCAGGTCGGCGAGTTTCCACAGCAGGTTTTGCCGCTCGCGAGGACGGGTACGGGTCCAGGCGGAATCATCGAACGCCTGACGCGCCGCGAGCACAGCCCGGTCAACGTCTTCCGGCGTGGCCCGCGGCACCACGCACAGCACCTCGCCGGTGGCCGGGTTGTGCAGGGGCATGGTCTGGCCGTCGGCGGCCTCGACCCAGTCGCCGCCGATAAGCATGCGCGGGGCGCGCTGGATGAACGCCGAGGTGGCGGGAAGCAGGTAGGGGAGCGTCATGGCGAGGCCTCTTGTTGTTCGTGAGAACGAGGCTTTCGCAATGGCTGTGCCAAGTGTCCGCAAGGGTCGGAGAGCCCTTTGGCGGCGGGCGTTGGATGAGATCCGGGACCGCCGGGTTCTGCCGTGTTGTCGCAAATCGCGACGGTGCCTGAGATTCAAGAGACGGTTTTTCAGCCCAGACCTATGGAATGTCCGGGCTGATTCGGGCGATACGCTGCGCTGTCTGCAATCAGACCGTCTCGTCGATCTTCTTGGCGTCGCGCTCGGTCAGCATCTGCACTTCCATCTCCTGCGTCATCCGCTCGCCTTTGCTCCACAACTGAGAGGAGAAGAAGCCGTTCAGGGTTTCAGCGTTTGGCGCCGAGCCTTTCTTCAAGAACAGGGCGCCCAGATCGATGGTGTTGGCGAAGTTCTCCTTGTTCAGGTTGTACCCGCCCACGTAGCTGCCCCCCCAGACGGAGTCGGCGGCCACCAGCTCGATGGAGGCGTCGCGGTAACTGCTCGCTGCCGATTTGAGCGAACTGGATGCATTCAGCAAATTGTTCAGCCGATTCATGTCGGAAGAACTGAGCGCGCCAGAAGTGTTGAGGGCCTTGAGGCTTCCATCCGCTTGAATGGTGAAGCCGAATTTTTTGTCGGCGAGGTCCGGGTAGGCGTGGGCCAACGCAGACTGGAACTCTTCAAAAGAGGATTTCAGCGATTGATGGGCGTTTTGGTGCCGCTCGGCAACCTGCGGGAAATCAGGCGACTGGCTGCGGCCGA
Source organism: Pseudomonas fluorescens NCIMB 11764 (assembly GCF_000293885.2). Classification (NCBI taxonomy): domain Bacteria; kingdom Pseudomonadati; phylum Pseudomonadota; class Gammaproteobacteria; order Pseudomonadales; family Pseudomonadaceae; genus Pseudomonas; species Pseudomonas fluorescens. Next base: position 6,021,314 of record NZ_CP010945.1, on the reverse strand, counting down.
TCCAGGTCTCGATCGATTCGATGGTCAGACTGGTGGCAGGCGCCTCATCGCTTGGATGATAAATCGCCGCGGGATTGATGTTTACCGTCGTTTTCTGCTGCTCTTCACTCAGCGTTTTCGCTGTCAGTGGTTGGCTGGACTGGCTGAGCTGAGCGGCCGATGGCTGGATCGAGGCTGAGTTTAAAGAAATTGCCATGTCGTCATTCCCTTAACGTTTGGTGTAGCAGGTTATCGACGGGTAGCGCGAAAGCTTGAACGCCGAGACGACGAGCAACCGGGTTGCGCTCTTGAGCCCCCCACTTTTGGAGAATAGAATTTTCAGGCTCGGTGGGTGAAATGACGGAGCATTTACCCGGCACACATCTGGTGTAAGGGAGGTTGCGATGTTCCTTTCAACCCTGGAAATCCAAAGCATCATCGAACACAGCTTTCTGCCCGCCGTCTGCACCTGCAACATGGAAGCGGACCAGTCCCTGACGATCCGGGTCTGTGACTGCATGACTGGCAAAGTGGACCTGATCGCCACCCACGTTCCGGTGTGGACACTGGACAGTCCCCATGCCATCGCCACACTGGTGGCGGACATGCGTCAGGAAATCGAGGCGCACAAAAGCATTCATCCCACCTATTCGATCTGAACCAGCGACAAGCCGCACCGTGTAACCGGTGCGGCTCGCGCTGAGTAATCAGGCGGCGATTCTCCGAAAAATATCGTCGAACGTGTTGCCATCTACGGCAACCAGTAATTTCCTGTCGTCCTTGAGCGTGGCCAGGAACGTCACTTCGGTTTCCTTTCCGGCCAGCATGAAACCGGCAATGGCGCCGATGGGGCCGAGCAGCATGGCGCCGGCGACGCCGAAACCGATGGCGTCCTTGATGTTATTGATCGAATCCTCGTTGGCGACTTCCACGCTTTTGAACGAGGAAAGTGGCAGGGTGATGCCGGGCCACGGGTGGAGCGACGTTCTCAGGGTGAAAACGCCGTCTGTGTACTCTCCGTCACCCTGCAGAAAGTCCCCCGCCAGGACAGTGACGCTTGCCATGTTGGGACCCCCGACTGGCAATGGATGAACACTTATTTCGCCCCCGCAGGGGATTGCCGTCAATCGTCGGGCGATGAGCTGTTGCCGCCACGGCAACTATGCTTGTCTCAGACTGCAACACCTGTCGCGATATTAGACGCAAGTGCTCAGGCTCAGGCAGGCTCAACCGCAGTCAACTTCACGCAACCGCTTGATTAAAAAGCTAATCGGCAAGCTGGCACGCTCCGTGTATTGGTCATCGCAGACGTTTCTCTTGCCTCCGTCTGCGGTGCGCCGCCGGCGGCAGAAACCATAAAAACGATAAGCCACAAAAATAAGAAAGCACCGTGCGAGGTTCGACGTTGATGAAGAGAAAACTCCGATCAGGCCTGAGCGTCAGTCTGCTGGCCGTGGCCGCCTGTGTGGCGCTGCATTCGCCTTATAGCCTGGCAGCCCGCGACGCCCAGACCATCCTCAAGGAAACCTGTCAGGGCTGTCACACCCCTGAAGCCGATAATGCCCTGAGCCGCATCAGTCACCAGCGCAAAACGCCGGAAGGCTGGCTGATGAGCATCGCCCGGATGCAGACCATGCACGGTTTGCAGATCAGCGATGACGACCGCCGCACGTTGGTCAAGTACCTGGCCGACACTCAGGGCCTGGCGCCGAGTGAGACCGATGGCGTTCGGTATGCGCTGGAGCGGCGACTCAATACTGTCGAGAAATTCGACGACCAGACCAGCCAGATGTGCGGCCGCTGCCACTCCGGGGCGCGGGTCGCCCTGCAACGGCGTCCGGCCCAGGAATGGGAGCGTCTGGTGAATTTCCACCTCGGCCAGTGGCCGTCGCTGGAATACCAGGCCCTGTCTCGCGACCGCGACTGGTTCGATCTGGCACGAAAAGACATGGTGCCGTTGTTGGCCAAGCGTTATCCGCTGGACAACCCGGCCTGGAAAAAATGGCAGGCCACGGCGCCGAAAGCCGAGGCGCTGGTGGGCGACTGGAGCTTCAGCGGCCACTTGCCAGGCAAAGGTGAACTGGCCGGGGTGATGAGCGTGAGCGCCGATGGCGACGACACGTTCAAGGTCAGCGTCAAAGGCCAATACGCCGATGGCTCCCCGTTCAATGGCGACGGCAGCGCGATTCTCTACACCGGCTATGAATGGCGTGGCAACGTGACCATCGACGGCGTGACCATGCGTCAGGTGTTCGCCGCCCAGGGCAATGCCATGCAGGGCCGGATGTTCGAGGCCGAGCACGATGAACGCGGCCTGGACTTCGTCGCGGCCAAGCAGGGCAGCAGTCGTTTGCTGGCGGTGCAGCCGGGTTATCTGAAGGCTGGCGTCGAGACCGAAGTGACCCTGATCGGCAGCGGTCTTAGCGGCAAACCGAACTTCGGCAAAGGCGTGGAAGTGGTCGAGGTTGTCGAGCAAAACGCAGATCGTATCAAGGTCAGACTCAAAGCCGCCGCCAATGCCCAGCCGGGCCTGCGCAACGTCACCGTCGGCACGCTGAAAGGCCCGACCCTGTCGGTCTACAGCAAAATTGCCGAAGTCAAAGTCGTGCCCGAGTTCTCGGTGGCGCGGATCGGCGATGGCGGTGGTTCGACGCCGAAAGTCCAGGGGCGTTTTGATGCTGAAGCGTGGGGCAAGGGCGCTGACGGCAAGCCGTATCGCATCGGCGTGTTCCCGGCGCAGTGGTCGGTCGAAGCCTTCGACGACCGCGCCAAGGAAGACGAAGACGTCAAGTTCGCCGGCACCATGCAAGCCGACACCGGCGTGTTCACCCCGGGCGATGCCGGGCCGAACCCGCAACGCAAAATGTCCACCAACAATGCCGGCAACCTCAAGGTGATCGCCGCCGTCGACGACGCAGGGAAATCCCTGACCGGCGAAGGCCACATGATCGTCACCGTGCAACGCTGGAACAATCCACCCATTCCGTGAGTTGGCTGAAACCCAAGTCTTCAGACACTTTTTTCGGAATGACCGCAGGCCCCGCAGAACGGGGTTTGCACAGGAGGTTGCAATGGGCGCTATTTTGAATCTGGTTGAGCGGAACCTGCACGAAGTGCACGTCGATGCCGACCGCATGCTGTTTCACATTCCCAGCAGTTCACTGTTCGCCAGCGACGAGCTGACGGGCACCATCATTGATACGTTGCGCGGTCCCGGCTGTTCGTCGGACGACCTGATCCAGCGTTTGTCTTCTCGCTTCAACGGCGACGAAATCACCGAGACCCTGCGTGAGCTGATGTCCCTGGAGCTGGTCAGCGACGGCTCGCCGCTGACCCCGGACATCGGCACCAAACGGGTCGAGCGCACCGCGATCAATACCGTAGTGCTCAACGTCAACACCGGCTGCAACCTGAGCTGCACCTACTGCTACAAGGAAGACCTCGACAAGCCGTCGGCCGGCAAGAAAATGGACGTCGAAACGGCTATTGCATCAGTGGAAATGCTGCTGCGTGAATCCCCGGACGAAGAGCGTTTTACCGTGGTGTTTTTCGGCGGTGAGCCGCTGAGCAATCGCAAGCTGATCGAATACATGGTCGACTATTGCGAGAAGCGTTTCCGCGAGGCCGGCAAGTTCGTCGAGTTCGTCATGACCACCAACGCGACGCTGCTCACCGAAGACACCGTGGACTACCTCAACGCCCACCGTTTCGGCCTGTCAGTCAGTATCGACGGGCCGAAAACCGTGCACGACCGCAACCGCATCACCGTGGGCGGGCAGGGCACTTACGACGTGGTGCGGCGCAAGGCCGAGATGCTGCTGTCGCGCTACAACAGTCGTCCGGTCGGTGCCCGCGTAACCCTGACCACCGGCGTCACCGACGTCGAAACCATCTGGGATCACCTGTTCAATGAACTGGGGTTTGCCGAAGTCGGCTTTGCCCCGGTGACCTCCGGCGACATCAGCACCTTCAACCTCACCAGTGACGAACTGATCGAGGTCTTCGCCAGTATGAAACGCCTCGGTCGGCGTTACCTGGACGCGGCGCTGGAGCACCGCAACATCGGCTTCTCCAACCTGCACCAGTTGATCACCGACATCCACGAAGGCCACAAAAAAGCCCTGCCCTGCGGCGCGGGCCTGAAGATGCTGGCGGTGGATCACAAGGGTGAACTGAACCTGTGCCACCGCTTTACCGGCTCATCGCTGCCGACCTTCGGCAACGTGCACAGCGGTGTGAAACAGGTCGAGCTGAACGACTTCCTGTCCCAGCGCCTTGACCGTACCAACACCGGTTGCGAGGACTGCCAGATCCGCAATCTCTGCTCCGGCGGTTGCTACCACGAGAGCTACGCCCGTTACGGCGACCCGACCCACCCGACCTATCACTACTGCGAACTGATGCGTGACTGGGTCGATTTCGGCATCGAGGTCTATACCCGGATCATGGCCCACAACCCTGCGTTTATCAGCAGCTACATCACTCCGCGCAAGGCTCACTGATATGAAACATCTCAAGGCAATCAATAATAAAGCGTTGAAACTCGATGAGGCCGCGTCCGAAAACCGCATCGAAGAAGTGGTGGCGATGAGTTCTGTCGCGGGCTGTGCGTCGACCACCGACCCGGGTTGGGAAATCGATGCGTTTGGCGGTGTGTCGTCGTTGTGCCAGCCGATGGAAGCCGACCTTTATGGCTGCTCCGACCCTTGCTGGTGGCCGGCCCAGGTGCCCGACATGATGAGCACCTACCCGGACTGGAACAAGGATGCCCAGGCGTCCAACGACAACTGGCGCAACCTTGGCACTGTCTTTCCAAAAGACAAGTGATCGGACAAAAGAAGGATTCCAGCATGCACAGCATCAAAGCCTGCGGCCTGGCCGCGTTTGCCGTCCTGAGCGTCTGTTCGTTCAACGTTCTGGCCGATGAAAACTCCGCTCTACAAGACGGTCACGAGTACATGGTGACCACCAATTACCCGAACAACCTGCACGTGATCGACCTGGCCACGGACACGCTGTTCAAGACCTGCAAGATGCCGGACGCCTTCGGCCCGGGCACGGTTCAGTTGTCGCCGGATCGCAAGACCGCTTATGTGCTGAACAATCACTACGCGGATGTCTACGGCGTCGAACTGGACAGCTGCAAGCAGGTGTTCCACGCCAGCATCACCCAGAAACCGGGGGAGAAAGCGAAATCGATGTTCGCCTTCACCCTCAGCCATGACGGCAAGGAACTGTTCGCCATCGCCAACCCGACGTTGATGCTCAATGACCGCTACGAAGTGCAGCAGCCTCGGCTGGACGTCTACGCCACCGACGCCGGTATGGACGCCAAACCGGTGCGCAGCTTCCCGGCACCACGGCAGCTGACCATCATGCAGAGTGGCGACGACGGCACGCTTTATGTCGCGGGGGCGGACGTCTACAAGGTCGATGTGAAAACCGGCAAGTTCGACGTGCTGATCCCCAGCCGTCACTGGAAGCGGGCGAATTACAGCGCACCGGACGTGCTCTACGTGTGGAACCAGCAGACCTATCGTCACGACTTTTCGCTGCTCTACACCGCGGCGAAGTTCAAGGACAAGAAGCAGGATCCCGCTACCGCCGAGTACCTCTACGGGTTGTTCAGCATTGACCTGAAAACCGGCAAGACCGAAACCACCGACTTCGGCCCTCTGACGGAAATCTACTTCAGCGGCATGCGCTCGCCGAAGGACCCGAACCTGATGTTCGGCGTGCTCAATCGCCTGGCGAAGTACGACATCAAGGAAAAGAAAATGCTGCAGGCGGCGACGCTGGATCATTCCTACTACTGCATTTCCTTCAACAAGGACGGCAGCAAGATTTACCTGGCGGGGACGTTTAACGATGTGGCGATTTTTGATGCCGACAGCCTGAAACAGGTGGGCAGCATCAAGTTGCCGGGTGGGGATATGGCGATTACCACGGCGCAGATATTTGTCCGGTAATTGCGGCGCCTGTCAGGGCTTCATCGCGATCCGACGTGTCCGCAATGAGGCCCTGACAGGCACCAGATCCTCAAACCCCAGGCACCGGACAACTCAGATCCCCCTCCTGACACTTCAAGTAAATCTTGAAAGCCTCAACCCGCGCCTTGGTCAGGTCCGTGATGCAATTGCTGTAAATCAACGGATAGACACTCCCGCCCTCAACCCCGGACGCCGAAAACTTGCACTCGGCATCCCGAAACCCGATCCATGCCCGCTGCGCGCCTACCAACAGCTTCTTGCTGTCGGGATGGTCCTTCAAGCGCTCGGTGATCTGCCGGTAAAGCGCATTCAACTCCTTGTCCGCCGCCTTGTTCTGCTGCGCCGCACATTGATTCATCGTGGCCTGGTCGGTGGCGTTGTCGCAATCGACGGCATGGGCAATGGTGGTGAACAGCAATGGCGTCAGCGCCAGAAGCAAGCGTGGGTGCATGGGGATTCTCGCTGTGACTGGAAAAGTGAGGTGCAGTGTAGCGAAGCCTCATTCGCTTGCGGTGGCGCTGGAGCCCTTAGTAAGTGATCTGCGCACGCTTGGATGTCCTTGCGCCTGTATCACTTCTGTCGTTCTCAACCCCGAACTCTGGTGCGGATGTGCGGCCTGAATATTTCAGGCAGGGTTGATTGAGAAACCCGATTGATACAACTTTAAGGTTGGTCTTGTGGTCTTACAGGCCTACTGTTAAGTACAGGAGGTGACTTATGAACCCAGCATCAGATCGCATCGAAAGGAAGATCCTGCTTAAAGTGCCGCGTTCGCAAGTCTGGCGCGTGCTGGCCAACGCCGAAGCGTTCGGGCAGTGGTTTGGCGTGGCACTGGAAGGCAAGCGTTTTGTCGCCGGCGAATGGACTCAGGGACAGATTACCTACCCCGGTTATGAGCATTTGCTGTGGAATGTCCTGGTGGAGCGAGTCGAGCCGGAACGCGTGTTTTCGTTTCGCTGGCACCCGTATGCCGTGAAGCCCGAAGTCGACTACTCCCAGGAGCCCACCACCCTGGTGCTCTTCGAGCTTGAAGACATGGATAACGGCACCTTGCTCAAGGTCACCGAGTCCGGCTTCGATCACATTCCCCAGTCGCGGCGGCTCAAGGCGTTCCGTATGGACAGCCGTGGTTGGGATGAGCAGATGAACAACATCGAAGAATTTCTGAAGATCAACACCAAGGCTCGCGAGCATCAGCCAGAGTAATGGCCCGCGGGCCCCTGAATTCAAGGCTTTCAGGCTCGACGCCTGAGGCGTCTAAGGGTTTACGGAAGGGGCGGTATGGCGAATGTCTTACACGCAGTGGCAACGATGTCGCCTGTTGCAGATTGGATCCGATGCGTAATCTAGCCTCATCAACCGGAACACAGGAAGTGCTTCGGGATCAAGGATGATCGGCCATCAGCAAGGAACGCTATCGACAGGGAGTCGACATGGTCTTGGGAAAAACCCGCTTCGGCGGGTTTTTTTTCGCCTGCTGAAAAGATGACCATGTCTTTGTGCGAGCGAGCCTGTGTGGCGAGGGAGCGTGCTCCCGCTCGCCTGCGAAGCAGTCGCAAAGCTTTTGGGCTCGCTTCGCGACCCAGCGGGAGCAAGCTCCCTCGCCACACAGTCCCCCGCGCCACACTGTGCGGACTCGGGTCCTGAATGGTCAATGGCTTACACCAGAGCGCGGGTATGTCGTCTGTTTACGCTTCAACAATGTCGTTAATCTGGATCCATCAACTGAGTCGCAGGATGCACTCAGGATCACGGATGATCGACCATAAGCCTGGATGGCTGCTGACAGGATGTCGAAATGGTCTTGAGAAACCCGCTTAGGCGGGTTTTTTTGTGGGCGATGGAAAGTCCTCGGTGGAGCCGGACGCTGGCTGCACCGAGGAATGGATCAGCGTACTGACACCTGATCGAGCTTCGCCGCAACACGCTCGGTGATTTCCGAGCGCAATTTCAACGACCCGGCAGCCCGTTTCCGCGCCTCCTCCAGCACGCTGACCGGAGCGGTCTCAGGACAGCCCGAAGCAAATGGCGGCGCCGGAGCATATTCCAGCTGCAACTGCACCAGCTGCGCCGTGTCCTTATCGAATAATTCAGCGGCCAATGTCAGCGCGAAATCGATGCCCGCGGTGATCCCGCCACCGGTCAACAGATTGCCATCGCGCACCACCCGATCCTTCACCGGAATCGCACCCAATGGCGCGAGCAATTGGTGATACGCCCAATGAGTGGTCGCGTGTTTACCCTTGAGCAGGCCCGCAGCACCCAGCACCAACGCTCCCGTGCACACCGAAGTGACATACCGGGCATGGGCCGCCTGAGCCTTGATGAATGCCAATGTTTTTTCATCTTCCATCAACGGCCCGACACCGCTGCCGCCGGGAATGCAGATCACATCCAGTGCCGGGCAATCGTCGAAGGTGACGGTGGGTTTCAGCACCAGGCCGGTGCTGGCGGTGACTGGCATCAAGTCCTTCCAGATCAAATGCACCTTCACGTCCGGCAACGAGGCCAGCACGTCATAAGGGCCGGTCAGGTCCAGTTGCTGAACCTGCGGGAACAACAGAAAACCGATCTGCAGCGTCATGGTGTTTTTCTCGTGAAGTGGGTGGACGGCTTCACTCTAGGCTCGTAGGATTTGGCGCATACGCCAATTACCCCACGAATTACGCCAAACATGCCCAAGACCATTCATGTGCTCGCGTTCGCCAATGTGCAACTGCTCGACGTTACCGGGCCACTGCAGGTGTTCGCCTCTGCCAACGATATTGCCCGCCAGAAAGGTTTGCCGCCGCCTTATGCACCGACAGTAATTGCCAGCGGCGGCGGGGCGGTGATGTCGTCGGCGGGGCTGGCGTTGTTGGCCGACCCGTTGCCCGCACAAGGCAGCGATACCTTGATCATTGCCGGCGGCTGGGGCGTATACGCGGCAGCGGAGGATGCGGCACTGGTGGCCTGGGTGCATGAGCATGCGGCGAGATGCCGTCGGGTGGCATCGGTGTGCACCGGGGCGTTTTTACTGGCGGCCAGTGGCTGGCTCGATGGCCGTCGGGTGGTCACGCACTGGACCCGTTGCGATCAGCTGGCGCAGAGGCATCCACGGCTGCGGGTCGAGCCCAATCCGATTTTCATCAATGACGGCCCGGTGTGGACTTCGGCCGGGGTCACGGCTGGCATCGACCTCGCACTGGCCATGGTCGAAGAAGACCTGGGTCGTAACATGGCGCTGGAAGTGGCGCAGCAGTTGGTGGTTTTCCTTAAACGTCCGGGCGGTCAGTCGCAGTTCAGCGTGACCCTGTCATTGCAAAAAGAAGGCAGCCGATTCGACGACCTTCACGCCTGGATCAGCGAACACCTCACCATGGATCTGGGCATCCCCACCCTGGCGCTACAGGCCGGCATGAGCGAACGCAGCTTCGTCCGCCACTACCGCGCCGACACCGGCCAGACGCCTGCGCGGGCCATCGAACTGATTCGGGTCGAGACGGCGCGGCGGTTACTCAGTGATACCGGTGTGCCGATAAAACGGGTCGCCGTGCAGTGCGGGTTTGGTAGCGAAGAGACGCTGCGCCGCAGTTTTCTGCGCGCCATGGGCGTGACGCCGCAAGCCTATCGCGAGCGGTTTTCGGTGAGTTCTGAAGTAGATTCGGTGACGCTCTGATCGTTGCGCCTGGCGTTTTCGCGCCAATCTTTGCGACTGCTGCGCAGTCGAACGGGAGCAAGCTCCCTCGCCACACAGTGGAGGCTCAAGTTTCGGCTTCCGCCACCTGATTGATATATTTCGCCCGATCCGGCGTAAACGTCACCACCATCCCGGTCCGCGAGCACGTCAATGCTCGTTCTTCATCCAGGTCAACCTCCAGATCTTCCCCGCGCAAACCCTGCCATTGAGCAAGGTATTTGAGGGAGCCGTACTTTTCGAGTTTCTTCAGACTGCGGCTGACACCACCTTTCCAGCCCAGCACCGGCAGTTCGCCGGCGCGGCATTGTTGGGCGAGTTCGGGGAAGCGGGCGGCGCGTTGGCGGCCGATTTCCCAGCATTTGATCAGGCCTTTGTCCGGGCCTTCCCACAGTTCGTCGCGGTTCAGGCCGGATCGGAGTGGGGTGTCGATGCTGCGGTGGATACGCTGGGTCATTCGGGTTCCTTGAATTCGGGTTTTGTTGGACAGCTCCGCTGTGCCCGTTGACGGTCGATGGTAGGTGGGGATGTAGCGGCTGGCAACAAGGTATTTCGGGAGGTTGGCAGCGGGTCTTGTTTATGAAGCGTAGGACTTTGCCCTTTACGAAACCTGTGGCGAGGGAGCTTGCTCCCGTGGGGCGACGAAGTTGTCGTAAACCCTGTGGTTACGTTTCACCTGATGTACCGAGTGGGATGGTTTTGGGGCTGCTTCGCCGCCCAACGGGAGCAAGCTCCCTCGCCACAGATGATGGGTGGGATCAGCAAAGCGTCTCGGTCTCACGGTTGCCAGTAGTTTTTTTCCCCACTCAGTTTCCGGTCCAGAAAACTCGCCGCGCTGATCAGCGCCAGGTGCGTCAGCGCTTGTGGTGTATTGCCCAGATGCCGCGCATGGCTGTCGAACTCTTCGGCGTACAACCCCAGCGGATTGGCGTACCGCAGCAATTGTTCAAACTCCAGGTGCGCCTTTTCCACCTGGCCGGCCCGGGCCAGGCATTCGACATACCAGAACGAACACGCAGCGAAGGCGCCTTCGGTGCCGGTGAGGCCGTCGATCTGACTGTCTTCGTTGCGGTAGCGATAGACCATGCCGTCGCGTACCAGGGTTTTCTGGATGGCTTCGAGGGTCGATAACCAACGCGGATCTTTCGCGCTGACAAAGCGCACCAGCGGCATCAGCAACATCGAACCATCCAACGCGGTGCCGCCGATGTGCTGGACGAAATGCCCGCGCTCTTCGTTCCAGAAATTTTCCCAGATGTCGACGTAGATCGCCTGACGGGTCTGGTCCCAGCGGGCAAACGGGGCGGGCAGGGAGCGTTTCGAGGCGAGGCGGATCGCCCGGTCCAGCGCGACCCAGCACATCAATCGAGAGTGCAGGAAATGATGCTGCTCGCCGCGCATTTCCCAGATGCCGACGTCTTTTTGCTGCCAGGTTTCGCAGACCTGATCGACCACGTCCACCGCGTGTTTCCAGCCTTCATGGGAGATGGCGTCGCCGTACTTGTTGACCAGGTACACCGCATCCATCAGCTCGCCGAAGATGTCGAGCTGGATCTGGTCGTAAGCCTGATTGCCGATGCGAACCGGCGTGGCCCCGCCATGGCCGCTGAGGTGCGAGAGTTCGGTTTCCGGCAGTTCCTGACGGCCATCGATGGCGTAGAGAATGTTGAGTTTCATCGGTTTTCCGTGGCAGTCGCTGACCCGCCCGCGCAGCCAGCGCATGTAATCGTTGGCCTCCTGGACAAACCCCAGGCGCATGAAGGCATAGACCGTGAACGAGGCGTCGCGGATCCAGGTGTAACGGTAATCCCAGTTGCGTTCACCGCCCGGCGTTTCCGGCAGGCCGAACGTGGCGGCGGCGAGGATTGCGCCGTGTTTGCGTGAGGTCAAAAGCTTCAGCGCGAGGGCTGAGCGGTTGACCATTTCCCGCCAGCGACCGCGGTAGTTGGACTGGCCGGCCCAGTCGCGCCAGAACTTCAGTGTGCGCTCCATGCACAAGTCTGCGGCCCCGTCCTTGAAGCGGGGATCGTCGACGCCGCCCAGCAGGAATTGCGCACCCTGGCCCTGTTCCAGCGTGAATTCGGCCACCGCCGTGTTGCCGTCGATACGCAACACCTGATCCGAAGACAGGCGCATGGACGGTTGATCGGCTGCCTCGAATACCACGTCCTTTTCGTCCAGGTGCGCGCGGGTTTTGGCGCGAGCATAGTCATGCCTCACGGCGCAGCGCATGTAAAACGTCGCCTGGCCGCTGACCACCCGAACCCGGCGCATCAGCACCGGCAGATCATCTTCGCTATCGCCGATGGGCAGCAGGTCAGTGACTTCGACCACCGCGCTGTCGCTGAGCCAGCGGGTTTGCAGCACGTTGGTGTCGGGCAGGTAGATCTGCTCGCGGCGGGCATCGGCCAGGTAAGGTGCCAGTTGGAAAATGCCGGCCTCGGGCGTGTCCAGCAACGAGCAGAAGATCGACGGGCTGTCGAATTCCGGCCAGCAGAAAAAATCCACGCTGCCCTTTTCGTTGACCAATGCCGCGCTGCGCATGTCGCCAATGATGCCGTGGGCGTCGATAGCGCTTTGTCGTTCGGGATGATGATCAGCCATTGCTGCGAAACTCCGGATCAAGGCTCATGCCTCCGGAAGGTTAGCGCCTTGAGATGTGGGCTTAATCAGCAGACTGGTCTGGGTGGTGGAGAGTTCAGCAGCAAGATCAAAAGATCGCAGCCTTCGGCAGCTCCTGCATTGGAATGCGATCTCCTGTCGAAGCTGCCGAAGGCTGCGATCTTTTGATCTTCAAGGCCTTCACATTCAACCAACAATTCCCCGCTTTCCCCTCGCTCAGCCTTATGGCAACTTGCAGGCCCTTATCGAGAGCCGAACCATGGCCAACCCCTACCGCGAACTGTTCAAAGCTCCAGGCAGCCGGGCTTTCGTGCTGGCCGGGATGATCGCGCGCATGCCGATTTCCATGACCGGTATCGGCCTGATCACCATGCTCTCCCAGTTGCAAGGTGGTTACGGGCTGGCCGGTGCGGTGGCGGCGACGTTTGCCCTCGCGACGGCGTTTTGCGCGCCACAGGTTTCGCGTCTGGTGGACCGTTTCGGGCAACGCCGGATCTTGCCGGTGTCAGCGCTGATCGGTGGCGGGGCATTGCTGCTGGTGTTGCTGTGCACGCGTTTGCAGGCGCCGAACTGGACGTTGTTTTTGTTCGCCGCGCTGGCCGGTTGCATGCCGAGCATGTCGGCGATGGTGCGGGCGCGCTGGACCGAGGTCTATCGCGGCCAGCCACAATTGCAGACCGCGTACGCCCTGGAATCGGTGCTCGACGAAGTCTGCTTCATTGTCGGACCGCCACTGTCAGTGGGCCTGTGCGTGGTGGCGTTCCCCGAAGCGGGGCCGTTGGCGGCGTTGCTGATGCTGGCGATTGGCGTCACGGCGTTTGTCCTGCAACGGGACACGGAGCCGGCGATTCATCCCCATGAAGAACACCATCAGGGCTCGATCATTCGTTCCGCCGAGATTCAATTGCTGATGCTGTTGATGGTTGCCATGGGCACCATTGTCGGCGTGGTCGATGTGGTCAGCGTGGCGTTCGCCCAGCAACAGGGCCAACCGGCGGCGGCGAGCATTGTGTTGTCGGTGTATGCCATCGGCTCGTGCCTGGCCGGGCTGGCGTTCGGGGCGTTGCGCTCGAAAGTGCCGTTGCCGCGATTGTTTCTGTATGGCGGGGTGGCGACGGCGGTGACTACGTTGCCGTTGTTGCTGGCGAGCAATATTCTCGGGTTGTCGCTGGCGGTATTCGTTTCCGGGCTGTTTTTTGCCCCGACGCTGATTGTGGCGATGGCCTTGGTGGAGCGCATCGTGCCGCCGGCCAAACTCACCGAAGGGCTGACCTGGCTGGTCACCGGGTTGAGCATTGGCGTGGCGATTGGCGCGGCCAGTTCAGGGTGGCTGGTGGATGCGTTCGGTGCGCGCAGCGGGTTCTGGGTGGCAATCGTGGCGGGGGCTGTCGTCCTCGGTTCCGCAATCCAAAGTTTCCGTCACCTCAAGTAATTCATTCACCCATTCTGTGGCGAGGGAGCTTGCTCCCGCTCGGCGGCGAAGCCGTCGTAAATCCCTCAGCCAAGTGTTACCTGACATACAGAGGCGGCTGGTTCTGGGGCCGCTTCGCAGCCCAGCGGGAGCAAGCTCCCTCGCCACAATTCAGTATCCACCTAATTCCCCGCGGCGCTCATCCGTTCTCTTTACAGACAACTTTTCGAGGTAAGCCCGGTGACCCAGCTGACATTGCTGTGCCTGCCCTATTCAGGCGCGAGCGCCATGGTCTACAGCCGCTGGCGGCGCAAACTGCCGGAGTGGCTCAAGCTGCAACCGGTGGAACTGCCGGGGCGCGGCGCGCGGTTCGGCGAGCCCTTGCACACCGACATGCGGCACCTGGCGCTGCAACTCGCCCAGGAACAGAAAGCCACGCTCAAGGCGCCGTACGCCCTGTTCGGCCACAGTCTCGGCGCTTTGCTGGCCTGCGAAATGGCCCACGCCTTTCGCTCGCTGGGTTGCCCTGAGCCGGTGGCGCTGTTCGCTTCAGGCACCGCCGCGCCGACGATGCGGGCCGACTACGACCAGGGTTTTGCCGATCCGAAAACCGATGCCGAGCTGATCGAGCAACTGCGCACCCTCAATGGCACCAGTGAAGAAGTGTTGGCCAATGAAGAGCTGATGAGCCTGACGCTGCCGATCCTGCGTGCAGACTTCCTGCTGTGCGGACGCTTCGAGCCGATCCAGCGTCCGTTGCTGAAATGCCCGGTGCACGTGCTTGGCGGCAAGGCTGATCGCGCGACCACCGAACAGCTGATCGGCTGGAGCAGGGAAACCCACGGCAGCTTCTCCGTGGACATGCTGGCCGGTGGTCACTTCTTCATCCATGAGCACGAAGCCAAGGTGTTGCGGGTGATCAAGGACCAGCTCGATGTTCACCATCGCCGGCACGCCATGGCTGCCACTGCCTGACACGGCCAGATTTGGGAGCGGGCTTGCTCGCGAAAGCGGTTCATCATTCAACATTGATGTTGGCTGACCCGACGCTTTCGCGAGCAAACCCGCTCCTACATTTGATTTGCCGCAACCTGACATCCCGCGATCCGCCTCCGCTGATACTTGTTCTCATTCGCTAATTTTTCCGGTCTGCATTCGTTTTATAGGGACGACGTGCCTTTGTGCTTCCCGCCACTGATCCGGATGCTTAGAAATGAATGCTGAAGACTCCTTGAAACTTGCTCGCCGGTTTATCGGGTTGCCCCTGGAAAAGCGCCAGATGTTCCTTGCGGCCTTGCAAAAGGAAGGCATTGATTTCGCCCGGTTCCCGATTCCTGCCGGCGTCGAGGCCGAGGATCGCCAGGCGTTGTCGTACGCCCAGCAACGCATGTGGTTTCTCTGGCAACTGGACGCGCAAAGTGGCGCCTACAACCTGCCGGGCGCGGTGCGTCTGACCGGGCGGTTGAACCTGCCTGCGCTGGAACAGGCCTTTGCCAGTCTTGTGGAGCGTCACGAAACCCTGCGCACGGTGTTCCAGCGTCAGGCCGACGACTCCTTGCTGCAAGTGCCGGCCAGCGCGCCGCTGGTCATCAAGCAGGTGGATTTCAGCGCATTGCCGGCCACTGAGCGCGAACGTGCCGTCGCCCAGGCGGCGGAGCAGCAATCGGTGTTGCCCTTCGATCTTTCGGTCGGTCCGTTGCTGCGCGTGACCTTGCTCAAACTCGCCGAACAGGAACATGTCCTGCTGCTGACCCTGCACCACATCGTTTCTGATGGTTGGTCGATGAACGTGCTGATTGATGAGTTCATCCGCTGCTACGACGCCTTCGAGGCCGGTGCACAACCGCAACTCGCGCCGTTGCCGATCCAGTACAGCGACTACGCCTTGTGGCAACGCCGCTGGCTGGAGGCGGGTGAACAGGCGCGTCAACTGGATTACTGGCAGGCGCAACTCGGCGACGAACACCCGGTGCTGGAACTGCCCACCGATCACTCGCGCCCGGCGATGCCGAGCTATCGCGGCACTCGTTACGAGTTCGCTGTCGACCCGCAACTGGCCGAGCAACTGCGCGCCACCGCGCAGAAACACAACATCACCCTGTTCATGCTGTTGCTCGGTGCGTTCAACGTGCTGCTGCATCGCTACACCGGGCAAACCGATCTCCGTGTCGGCGTGCCGATTGCCAACCGCAACCGAGCGGAAATCGAAGGCCTGATCGGCTTCTTCGTCAACACTCAGGTGCTGCGCACACAGCTTGACGGCCAGACCCGCGTCGACGATTTGTTGCGCGCCATCAAGGAGACCGCCCTCGGCGCCCAGGCCCATCAGGACCTGCCGTTCGAGCGTCTGGTCGAAGCGCTGAAACTGGAACGCAGCCTCAGCCACACGCCGCTGTTCCAGGTGATGTACAACCACCAGCCGCAAGTCGCGGACATGTCCAGCATCAGCACCGCCTCCGGTCTGGTGTTGGGCGCAATCGAGTGGGAAGGGCGCACCACGCAGTTCGACCTGACCCTCGACACCTATGAAAAGAGCGGCAAGCTGCACGCCGCACTGACCTACGCCAGCGACTTGTTCGACGCACCGACCATCGCGCGCATGGCGCAGCACTGGACGCGCCTGTTGCAGGCGATGGTGGTCGATTCGAATCAGCGGGTCGGCGAGCTGCCGATGTTGGCGGCGGAGGAACAGCAGGTGCTGGTGCATGACTGGAACCGCACCGCCGAAACTTATCCCGTCGAGCAATGCGTTCATGAGTTGATCCACGCCCAGGCCTCGCGCACGCCCGAGGCGCCCGCGCTGGTGTTTGGCAATCGCCGGCTGACTTATGCACAGCTCAATGCGCGCACCAATCAATTGGCCCACTACCTGCGCGAGCAGGGTGTCGGTCCCGATGTGCTGGTGGGGATCGCCGTCGAGCGTTCGCTGGAAATGGTCATCGGCCTGTTGGCGATTCTCAAGGCCGGCGGCGCCTATGTGCCGCTCGATCCGGAATACCCGGCGGAGCGCCTGGCCTACATGATCGAAGACAGTGCGATTGGCGTGTTGCTGACCCAAAGCGCTCTGGTTGACACGCTGCCGACCGAGGGCATCAAGGTCATTGCACTGGATCAGGACGAGGCTTGGCTGGACGGTTACCGCGAAACCTGCCCGTCGGGGTCGGTGCATCCTTTGAACCTGGCCTACGTGATTTACACCTCCGGCTCAACCGGCAAGCCCAAGGGCGCCGGCAACAGCCATGCGGCGCTGGTCAATCGTTTGTGCTGGATGCAACAGGCGTACGGGCTGGACGGCAGCGACTCGGTGTTGCAGAAAACCCCGTTCAGTTTCGACGTGTCGGTCTGGGAGTTCTTCTGGCCGCTGATGACTGGCGCCCGTCTGGTGGTAGCGCCGCCGGGCGCGCACCGCGAACCGGCGCGGCTGATCCGCCTCATCGGCGAGTTCGGCATCAGCACCTTGCACTTTGTGCCGTCGATGCTTCAGGCGTTTATCCACGAGCCGGGCGTTGAAGCCTGTGCCAGCCTCAAACGCATCGCCTGCAGCGGTGAAGCCTTGCCACTGGACGCTCAACTTCAGGTGTTCGCCAAGTTGCCAGGCGCCGGGTTGTACAACCTGTACGGACCGACCGAAGCGGCCATCGACGTGACCCACTGGACCTGCGTTGATGAAGGCGCCGACAGCGTGCCGATCGGCCGGCCGATTGCCAACCTGCGCACCCATGTTCTGGACGCACAGTTGCTGCCGGTGCCGGCGGGTGTAGCGGGGGAGTTGTACCTGGGCGGCGCGGGTCTTGCGCGCAGTTATCACCGCCGGCCGGGCCTGACGGCCGAGCGTTTTGTGCCATGCCCGTTCCATGACGGTGCGCGTCTGTACCGAACCGGCGACCGCGTACGCCAGCGTGCCGATGGGGTGATCGAATACCTCGGCCGTCTCGACCATCAAGTGAAACTGCGCGGGCTGCGTATCGAGTTGGGGGAAATCGAAACCCGCCTGATGCAGCATCCGCTGGTGCGCGAAGCCGTCGTGCTGGTGCAGGGCGGCAAGCATCTGGTGGCGTACCTGGTGCTGGAAAACGCCGAGGCGCAGTGGCCGGAAACCCTCAAGGCCTGGCTGCTGAGCAGCTTGCCGGAATACATGGTGCCGACCTACCTGATGCCATTGGATGCCTTGCCAGTGACCGCCAACGGCAAACTGGACCGCAAGGCCTTGCCGCAACCGGATGCGGCGCCGCAACAAGTGTTCGTCGCGCCGCAAGACGCCATGCAAACGGCGCTGGCGCAGATCTGGCAGGACGTGTTGGGTCTGGAACGCGTGGGCCTCGAAGACAACTTCTTCGAGCTGGGCGGTGACTCGATCATCTCCATTCAGGTGGTCAGCCGCGCCCGTCAGGCCGGCATCCGTCTCAACCCACGCGACCTGTTTCAGTACCAGACCGTGCGCAGCCTGGCGCTGGTGGCGGCGTTCGACAATCGCAGTTCCATCGATCAAGGGCCGGTCAGCGGCGAGGTGCTGCTGACCCCGGCGCAACATTACTTTTTCGAGCAAGCCATCGCGCAGCCGCAACACTGGAACCAGTCCTTGCTGCTGACGCCGCGCGAGGCGCTGAACCCTCAAGCCCTTGAAGCCGCGCTGGTCGCGGTGATCAACCATCACGATGCCTTGCGCCTGCGTTTCACCCAGGGTGTCGATGGCTGGCAGCAGTGCCACGGATCGCCCGTCGAAACGGCGGGACTGTGGCAGCGGCAGGCGTCCTCGAGCGAGGCGTTGTCGGCGCTGTGCGACGAAGCGCAACGCAGCCTTGATCTGGCCGATGGGCCGTTGCTGCGCCCGTTGCTGGTCAGCCTCGAGGACGGCACGCAACGCTTGTTGCTGGCGATCCACCATTTGGCGGTGGACGGCGTGTCGTGGCGGGTGCTGCTCGAAGACCTCCAGCAGGCCTACGCCCAATTGGCCGCTGGCAGCGCCGCGACGTTGCCCGAGAAAACCAGCGCCTATCAACACTGGGCCGGACACCTGCAAGCGCATGCCAGCACCCTGGATCAGCAGCTGCCGTACTGGCAGGCACAACACGCCGATGCCCGCGACCTGCCCTGTGAAAACCCGCTGGGTAGCGTGCAACAACGCCACGGCCACAAGATCGAATCGAAGCTCGACGCCGGGTTGACGCGGCAGCTGCTGCAAACAGCCCCGGCGGTCTATCGCACCCAGGTCAATGACTTGCTGCTGACGGCGCTGGCGCGGGTGATTTGCCGTTGGACCGGGCATCACTCGACGCTGATCCAGCTCGAAGGTCATGGCCGTGAAGACCTGTTCGACGCCCTCGACCTGACGCGCACCGTAGGCTGGTTCACCAGTTTGTTCCCGGTACGCCTGCAACCTCACGCGGAAACGGCGAACGCGATCAAGACGATCAAGGAACAACTGCGCGCGATCCCCGATAAAGGTCTCGGCTACGGCTTGCTGCGCTACCTCGGCGAGCCGGCTCAGCGTCAGTCCTTGCAAGGATTGCCGGCACCACGGATCACCTTCAACTACCTCGGCCAGTTCGACCGTCAGTTCGATGAGGACGCGCTGTTTGAACCGGCGCTGGAAAGCGGCGGTCATGCCCAGGGTGACGACGCGCCGCTGGCCAACTGGCTGACCCTGGAAAGCCAGGTCTATGGCGGTCAACTCTCGTTGCAATGGGGCTTCAGTCGCGACATGTTTGCCGACAGCACCGTTCAGCAACTGACCGATGCCTACACCGAAGAACTCACCGCGCTGATCGAACATTGCTGTGCAACCCCGACGGGGCAGGTCACGCCATCGGACTTCCCGCTGGCACGGATCAACCAGGCGCAGCTGGACGCGTTGCCTGTCGCGGCCCCGGCCATCGAGGACATGTATCCGCTAACACCGATGCAGCAGGGCATGCTGTTCCACACCGTGTATGAGCCACAGGCCGAGGCCTATATCAATCAACTGCGCCTCGATATTCAGGGGCTGGACCTGGCGGCGTTCGGTCGGGCATGGCAAGCGGCGATCAACCGCCACGACATTTTGCGCAGCAGCTTCCATTGGTTGGGTCTGGAGTCTGCGCATCAGGTGATTCATCGCCAGATCGACCTGCAATTGCAGGTGATCGAGGCCGCCGATATCGACCTCGATGCGCTGGCCGCCGAACAGCGTAGCCGTGGTTTCGAACTCAGCGCCGCGCCGCTGCTGCGCCTGATGCTGGTGCGTCAGGGCGGCGACGCGTGGCACCTGATCTACACCAGTCATCACATCCTCATGGACGGCTGGAGCAACGCGCAGTTGCTCGGCGAAGTGATTCAGCATTACGCCGGGCAGGCACTGGCCAAACCCCTGGGGCAATACCGCGACTACCTGGGCTGGATTCAGCAACAGCCACTGGCGGCGGGCGAACAGTTCTGGAAGCAGGCGCTGGCTGCCCTCGAGACGCCGACGCTGCTGGCGCAAGCCTTGCCGACGCCGGTCGAGGGGCGCGGCATGGGCGAGCATCACCTGACGCTCGAAAGCGCCGCCATGCAGCGTCTGACCGAGTTTGCCCGGCAGCAGAAGATCACTCTCAACACCTTGTTGCAGGGCGCGTGGGGTCTGCTGTTGCAGCGCTACAGCGGTCAAGCGTGCGTGGCGTTCGGCGCGACGATTGCCGGGCGATCCGCGCCGTTGCCGGGCATCGAACAACAGTTGGGCCTGTTCATCAACACCTTGCCGATCATTGCTACGCCGTACTCGACGCAGCCGGTCAGCCAATGGCTCAGCGAGCTGCAAGCCCTGAACCTGAGCCTGCGTGAGTTCGAGCATGTGCCGCTCTACGACATCCAGGGCTGGGCCGGACAGCAGGGCAGCGCGCTGTTCGACAGTCTGCTGGTGTTTGAAAACTTCCCGGTGGCCGAAGCGCTGAAGCAAGGCGCGCCGGCGGGACTGACCTTCGGCGCATTGCGCAATCACGAAATCACCAGCTACCCGCTGACCCTCGGCATCGAAGTCGGCGCCAGCCTGCGCCTGGAATTCAGTTTCGATCAGGCCTTGTTCAGCGCCGTGCAGATCGAGCGGCTGGGCGCGAACCTGCTGCAGGTGCTGGAGCAATTCGTCGCACAGCCGCAACAGGTTCTGGGGGCCGTGAGCCTTCTGGATGCCAAGCAAAAAGCCCAGGTGTTGCTCGGCTCGCGTCCCGCCGCGCCGCTGCTGGACAGTCCATTGCTGGCGCATCAACGCTTCGAGCAACAAGCCGCACGCACCCCCGACGCATTGGCCGTGATCGTCGGTGAAGAGCGACTGACTTATGCACAGCTCAACGCTCAGGCCAACCAGCTTGCCCATCGCCTGCGCGAGCACGGTGTGGCGCCGGGGCAGCGGGTCGGCCTGTCGGTGCGGCGTAATGCGCAGATGATCGTCAGCCTCATGGCGATCCTCAAGTCCGGCGCCGGTTATGTACCGCTGGACCCGGACTACCCGGCCGAACGCCTGGCCTACATGATCGAAGACAGCGGGATGGACCTGCTGCTGGCGCAACCGGAACTGCTGGTGGATGTCGCATTGCCCGAAGGCCTGCCGCGTCTGGCGCTGACGGCGGCGTCGCTGGCCGGCTACTCCACGAGCAACCCGGTCAACCTCGCCTGCGCCGAAGACCTCGCGTACCTGATTTACACCTCCGGCTCCACCGGCCGGCCGAAAGGTGTGTGCCTGGCCCACGCCGCGTTGCGCGAATTCTGCGTGATTGCGGCGGACTATTCGCAACTCAGCGCCGATGACCGCGTGCTGCAATTCGCCACGTTCAGCTTCGACGGCTTTGTCGAACAGTGCTACCCGCCGTTGTGCGTGGGTGCGGCGCTGGTGTTGCGCGGTGATGAACTGTGGGATACCGACACCTTGTACCGGCAAATCATCGAACAGGGCGTGACCCTGGCGGACTTGCCTGCAGCCTATTGGTACTTGCTGGCCCAGGAATGGGCGGCGCAGCCTCAGCGCGACAAAGGTCGGCTGCGTCAGGTCCACGTCGGTGGCGAAGCCATGTCGCTGGAAGGCCTGAAGCTCTGGCATGCCGCCGGTCTTGGTGATGTGCGCCTGCTCAACACCTACGGGCCGACCGAGGCCTCCGTGGTCTCCAGCACGCACCTGTGCACCTTGGCCGACACGCAAAACCTGATCGGCGTGCCGATTGGCCGCGCGTTGCCCGGTCGGGCCTTGTACGTGCTGGACACCGAGGGCCATCTGCTGCCCACCGGTTGCGTGGGCGAGTTGTGCATCGGCGGTGACGCCGGCATTGCCCAGCACTATCACCAGCGTCCGGGACTGAGTGCCGAGCGTTTCATCGCCGATCCGTTTTCCACCACGCCCGGCGCACGCTTGTACCGCAGCGGCGATCTGGCGCGGTATCGCGAAGACGGCGCGCTGGAATACCTGGGGCGCATCGATCACCAAGTGAAAATTCGCGGTTTCCGCGTCGAGCTCGGTGAACTGGAAGCGCACCTGCAAGGCTTGCCGATGATCAGCGAAGCGGTGGTGCTGGTGCAGGAAGGCGTCGGTGGCAAGCAGTTGATCGGCTACGTCGTGCCAACGTTGTCGGACGCCGACTCGCGTCAGCTCACCGAAACCGTGCGCCAGGCTTTGGGCGAGCGTCTGCCGGACTACATGCTGCCGGCGCAACTGGTGGTGATGAGCGCACTGCCGCTCAACCGCAACGGCAAACTCGACCGCGCCGCGCTCCCTGCGCCTGAGGTCTGGGAAACGGTGGCCGGCACCGCACCGCAAGGCGAGCTGGAAATCGAGCTGGCGCAGATCTGGCAGCAGGTGTTGCACGTCACCCGTGTCGATCGCGAAAACAGCTTCTTCGAGCTGGGCGGGCATTCGTTGCTGGCCACGCAGATCGTCTCGCAGATTCGCCAGCGCCTGGGCCTGTCGGTGAGTTTGCGCAGCCTGTTCGAACACCCGCGCCTGCAGGATTTCGCCGCTCAGGTGCAAGGCCTGCGGCACGACGCCAATGTCTGCGAACGCCCGGCACTGGTGGCGGAGCCTTCCGGCGAACGCCAGCCGTTGTCCTTTGCCCAGCAGCGGTTGTGGTTCCTCTGGAACCTTGAGCCCGACAGTTCGATGTACAACATGCCCGGCGCCTTGCGGTTGCGCGGCGAGTTGAACCTGTCGGCGTTGCAGCAAACCTTTGAAACCCTGGTGCAACGCCACGCCGTGTTACGCACCACGTTCCATGAGGAAGACGGTCACGCCTGGCAGCGGGTGCACACCGATCTGCCGTTGAGTTTCGTTGCCAGCGACCTGCGGCATTTGCC
The DNA here is from genome assembly GCF_000293885.2 of Pseudomonas fluorescens NCIMB 11764. Taxonomy (NCBI): domain Bacteria; kingdom Pseudomonadati; phylum Pseudomonadota; class Gammaproteobacteria; order Pseudomonadales; family Pseudomonadaceae; genus Pseudomonas; species Pseudomonas fluorescens. Next base: position 5,998,345 of record NZ_CP010945.1, on the reverse strand, counting down.
AGACCCGGACGCCGAAGCCGCGCAACTGGCCCGAGAAGAAGTCGCCCGGCCGTTCGATTTGCGCCATGGCCCGTTGCTGCGGGTGCGGGTGTTGCAGGTCGCGGATCAGGAGCATGTGTTGCTGCTTACGGTGCACCACATCGCGGCAGATGACTGGTCGTTCCGGATTCTGATCAATGAGTTCGTGACGCTGTATCCGACCCTCAACCGGGGCGGCGTCGCGCCGTTGCCGGAACAGGTCGTGCAATACGCCGACTTCTCCAGATGGCAGCGCCAGTGGCTGGAGCAGGGCGGCGAGCTGCAGCGTCAGCTCGATTACTGGCAGGCGCGCCTTGGCCAGCCGCAAGCCGTGCTGGAGTTGCCGGGCGACGGCGATCAGCGTCAGGCGCAGGAAGGTGCCAGCCACCATTTCACCTTGAACGCGACCTTGAGTCAGCAGTTGCGCGACTTCGCTCAACAGCGTGGATTGTCGCTGTTCATGGTGCTATTGGCCGGCTTCACCCTGGTGTTGCGTCAGCGCACCGAGGTCAGTCGCGTGCGCATCGGCACCGATATCGCCAACCGAAATCAAGTTGAGCTTGAACAAATGGTCGGCTTCTTCGTTAACCAATTAGTGCTGCAAGTGGAGGTGAACGCTGACGAGGCTGCCGGGCAACTGCTGCAAGCCTGTCGCCGCGCGGTTCTGGAGGCTTCGGACCATCAGGACCTGCCGTTCGAGCGACTGGTGGAAGCGTTGCGTTTGCCGCGTCGGGCCGGGCGGTCGCCGTTGTTCGACATCAAGTTGATCTACCAGGAAGGCGTCGGTCGATTGCCGTCCATGGACGGCCTGCTGGTCGAGGATTTCCCGTCGGGCCGGCAAGCCGCCGAGATCGGCATGGTCGCTGCGTTCTACAACGAGGCCGAACACATTCACCTGAGTTTCGAAACACCCGCCGGGCAGTACTTGCCGAGCACGCTGCAAAGCCTGTTCGAACAAATCGAGGCGGTACTGCAAGCGTTGTTGCGCGCCGACGAGCTGACGGTCAGCCAATTGCTGGACCTGGCCACCGATGTGCAGCGCCGCGCCGATGCGCGCCTGAACGAACAGCGCAAGGCGTTGCTGGGCGGGCGCATGGCGATCAAGCGCCGTCGCGGCACGCCGGCAACGCAAAGCACGGCGGACTGATTCATTGCGGCGGCGCCAATCGGGCGCCGCCGTCATCATTTTCTGGAGGGGTTTATGACTGTTTCAACCACCAAGTCCATTCCCAAAATCGGTCGCGGTGCACGCAAGAGCCTGTCCACCGACCCGACCCGGCTGGTGAGTTTTGCGCCGATGTTCGACGGTGCCAGCATGCCCCTGGTGTGCCGCCCGGCGGTGCCCGGCGTCAGCCTGGTGGAGTGGGCGACGGAGAATCGCGCGCTGATCGAAAGCAAGCTGCTGGCCCACGCGGTAATTCTTTTCCGTGGCTTCCAGGTGGCCGACATTGCCGAGTTCAACCGCTGCGTGGCGGCGATTTCCGACGGGGCCCTGGAGTACCTGTTTCGCGCTTCGCCACGGACCCAGATCACCGGCCAGTTCAAGATCTACAGCTCCACCGACTACCCGGCAGCAGAGAAAATCTTCCCGCACAACGAGCATTCCTATTCGCCGGTGTTCCCGCGTCACCTGTACTTCTACTGTGACACGCCCTCGACCACCGGCGGCGAAACCCCGTTCGGCGATACCCGCGAAATCCTCGCGCGAATCGACCCGGCCGTGCGCGAGGAGTTTCAGCGTAAACGCATCATGTACGTGCGCAACTACGGCGACGGCATGGGGCTGCCGTGGCAGACCGTGTTCCAGAGCGAGGACCGCGCAGAAGTCGAAGCCTACTGCGCCAGAATCGGCATTCAAACGGAGTGGAAGTCGGGCAATCGCCTGCGCACCCGGCAAAACGGCCCGGCGATCGTGCGCCATCCGCTGACCGGCGAACGCATCTGGTTCAACCACGGCACCTTCTTCAACGCGCTGACCCTGCCAGACAGCATCCGCGACAACCTGCTGCGTGAATTCGGCCCGTTGGACCTGCCGCAAAACACCTTCTTCGGTGACGGCACGGCCATTCCCGACGACGTCATCCGTCACCTGCAAGGCATCTATCGCGACGTGATGGTCGAGTTCGCCTGGGAGAAGGGCGACGTGGTCCTGCTGGACAACATCCTCAGCGTGCATGCGCGCAATGAATTCACTGGCTACAGAAAAATCCTCACGGCCATGGCCATCGCGCAGAAAAGCGCCGACCTGGATCAGGAATAAGGACACTCGACATGAACACCACCGCCCTCGAACCTTCGGTAGACGTTTTCCAGACTTCGGCCCAGCAAGCCTTCTATTTGCGCGCTCAGGAGCTGGGCGGACAGAGCTTGTTCGCCGCCCTGACCGTTCCGGTCGCCCAGGCTGTGGAGGCGCAGGCCTTGCGCCTTGCACTGGACGAACTGGGTCAGCGCCATGAAACCCTGCGCACGGTCTATCGCCGATTGCCGGGCATGAAGTGGCCTGTGCAAAGCCTGTGCGATGAGCTGCCGGTGACGTTGTCGGGCAGCGTGTCTTCGGTGGCCGAAGCCCTGCGCCGCGGCCGTGAAACCCTGGCTGACGATCCGGCTCGAGTGTTGGTGGTGACGCCCGTACAAACCGCAGAAGGTCAGCATTTCGTCACACTGCTGGCGCCGGCCAGCAGTCTTGATGAAGTATCGCTGCGGGTGCTGTCGGCGGAGCTGGCGAGCCTGTTGCGCGGCGAAACACTGGCCGACAATCAGGAAGATCTGCAGTACCTGGATTACACCGCATGGCAGGAAGAACTGCGCGAAGAAGACATCGGCCATCAAGGCGCCGCTTTCTGGCGCAACCTGCAACAGCAGTTCGCGCTGGCCCATCATCTGCCGTTTGAAAAAACTGTTGAAGTGACGCTGGCTCGCCATCAGGCCACGCTCGACGACGCGGCATGGCTGGCCGATGTGCAGCGCGTGGCCGCCGCTCAGGGTGTCGAAGCGCAGCGCGTGGCGTTGTTGCTGTGGAGTGCGTTCGTGGCGCGCATCGGCAACCAGGAAAAGTTGCTGATGGGCTGGGAAGTGGCGGGGCGCAACGAGCAGACCGAAGCGACCCTGGGACGTTTCGCCCGTCGTCTGCCGGTGGCCTTCTACAACCGCCGCGACGAGACCCTGGCGCAAGCGCTGGCCTCGTTTGCGGCCAGCGTCGAGCAATCGCTGTCCTGGCTCGACTGCCTCAACGAGTTCGAGCTGAGCGCCGAAGGCACGGCGCCACTGCGTTATGGCCTGGTGTTTCAGGCCGATGCGAACACGAACATCGAAGTGGACGACGCCAACCCGGAAGTCCTGCGCCTGCGGGTTCAGGGTGAGAAATTGCAGCTGTCGTGCCTGGCCGGCGCGGTGCCTGAGTCGATGCTCGCCGCCTGGCTGGAGCAGTTTGTCGAATTCAGCCGCCAGTTGCTGACTTCGCCGGAGCTGACGCTGGGCCAGGCCACTCAGGTCAACGCGGTGCAAATGACCCGTTTGATCGAGGACTTCAACCCGCTGTCCGCCGAGCAGGCATTGCCGTGCCGCTACCTGCAAGACCTGTTCACCGAACAGGCACGCCTGCATCCGCAGCGTATCGCTGTGAGCGTCAATGGCCAGCGTCTGACGTATGCCGAGCTGGATGCACGCTCCAACCAGGTGGCCAATACCTTGCGCGCCCAAGGTGTGGCGCCGGACGAAATCGTTGCGGTCTACGGTCAGCGTTCGCTGGAAATCGTCATTGCATTGCTCGGCACGCTCAAGGCCGGCGCCGCTTACCTGCCGCTCGATCCGAACTACCCGATCGAGCGTCTGGCGTTCATGTTGCAGGACGCCGCTGCGCGTCAGGTGCTGGCCTGCCAGCCGCTGCCGGAAGCGTTGCACAGCGAGCGGATGATTTCGCTGATGCCGCTGGCCGAGGTCTGGTCCGCGTCACAAGAGCAGCCATGTCCGCTGGGCGACAGCGCCCATCTGGCCTACGTCATTTACACCTCCGGTTCCACCGGCAAACCCAAGGGCGTGATGATCAGTCACGCCAACGCGGTGGCCTCGACCCTCGCACGCAGCGCGTTCTATCGTCAGCCGTTGCGCGCCTTCCTGATGCTCTCATCGTTCTCGTTCGACAGCTCCGTGGCCGGGGTTTTCTGGGCGTTGGGGCAGGGCGCGACCCTGTGCCTGCCGGACGAAGACAGCTACAAGGATCCGGCGCTGCTGGCGGCGCTGATCCAGCGTGAAGAAGTTTCCCATTACCTGACTTTGCCGTCCTACCACGCGCAGATTCTGGAGCACCTCGACAGCCATGCCCTGGCCTGTGTGATCGTCGCCGGCGAAGCGTGCAGCAATGCCTTGGTCGCACGCCATCGCGAGGCCTTGCCGCAGGTGGCGCTGGTCAACGAATACGGCCCGACGGAAGGCACGGTCTGGTGTTCGGCGTGGGAACTGCCGCTGGGTCAGGATGACGACACCATCCCGATTGGCCAGCCGATTCCGGGCATGCGCATTCACGTGCTCGGCCCGGACCTGATGCCGGTGGCCGTGGGCGTCGAAGGCGAACTGTACGTCGGCGGCGCCGGCATCGCCCGCGGCTACCTCAAGCGCGCCACATTGACGGCCGAACGCTTCATCCCCGATCTGTTTGCGAAGCAGGCCGGCCAACGCCTGTACCGCACCGGCGACCTCGCACGCTACCGCGCCGATGGTGTGTTGGAGTATTTGGGGCGGGTCGATCATCAAGTGAAAATCCGCGGTTTCCGCATCGAGCTGGGCGAGATCGAATCCGCCATGCGCAGTGCCCCCGGCATCGAAGACGCCGCGGTCATCGCCCGTGAAACGCCGACCGGCCCGCAACTGCTGGGCTTCGTGATTTCCCCGGCCGACACCGCCGACATCCGCCTCAACGAATTGCGTAGCCATCTCGGCGAAGCACTGCCCGAGCATATGCAGCCCGTTCGCTTGCAGGTGCTGGAACGCTTCCCGCTGATGCCCAACGGCAAACTCAATCGCCAGGCCTTACTCGACCTCGACGTACGCCGCAGTGCCTTCGTAGCCCCGCGCACCGACCTGGAAAAAGTCCTGGCGGCGATCTGGGCCGAAGCGCTGCACGTGGAGCGGGTCGGCGTGCACGACAGCTTCTTCGAGCTGGGCGGCCACTCGCTGCTGGCCACGCGGATTCGCGCGCGGATTCAGGAAGAACTGAACCTGGCGATCCCGCTGAAGCTGTTCTTCGAGGGCGACACGCTGGAGCGCCTGGCGGCGGAAATCGAGCGGTTCCGTCAGCACAGTGAACACAAAGAAAACGATGTAGACGCGCTGGAAGCGTTGTTCGACGAAGTGGATGAGGAACACACGCGATGAGTGCTGCACCGGACAGAATGATGACCCTGGCCCAGCGTTTCTGCGGCTTGAGCCTGGAGGCGCGGCGTGCCTTGCAAGAAAAGATGCACGCCCAGGGCCTGACCCTGGAACTGCTGCCGATCCCGCCCAGGGACCCGGCGGTGGACACGTTACCGGCGTCGTACGCGCAGCAGCGCTTGTGGTTTCTGTGGCAGATGCAGCCGCAGGCGACCGCGTACAACCTGACCGGTGCCTTTCGCCTGAACGGTGAGCTGAACCGTGCAGCGCTGGCACAAACCCTCGCCGCGCTGGTGCAGCGCCACGAAGTGTTGCGCACCACCTTCGTCTTCGACGAGCAGCAGGTGCTGCAAAAAATCCATCCGCAGATGGACGCACCGCTGGTCGAGGCCAACGCCGCTGACGAAACCGAACTGCAACGTCAGGTCGGTCTCAACGCCGAGCAGCCGTTCGACTTGCAGCACGGTCCGTTGATGCGCTGCCGGTTGATCCGCCTCGACGCGCAGCAGCATGTGCTGGTGCTGACGTTCCATCACATCGTCACTGACGGCGGTTCGCTGCCAATCCTGTTGCAGGAATTCACTCAACGCTATGCGCAACTGAGCGCGGGGCAGTCGCCGCAACTGCCGGAGCAGGGGATTCAATACGCCGATTTCGCCCGTTGGCAGCGCCTGTGGCTGGAGGCCGGCGAAGCCGAACGTCAGCTGGCGTACTGGCGTGAACAACTGGGCCGTGAGCATCCGCCGCTGAACCTGCCGGCGGACCGTCGTCGCCCGGCGATCCCGAGCCAGCAGGGCGCGAGCGTCGAACTGGAGGTGCCGGCCGAGCTAGCGATCAACCTGAAGGATCTCGCTCGTCGCGAAGGCTGCACGCTGTTCATGGTGCTGATGGCTTCGTTGCAAACCCTGTTGCATCGCTACAGCGGTGAACAGGACATTCGCGTCGGCGTGCCGATTGCCAACCGTACCCGTCAGGACGTGGAGAACCTGCTGGGCTTTTTCGTCAACACCCAAGTGCTGCGTACCCAGCCCCATGCCGATCAGCCATTCCTGCAATTGCTGGCCGAGGTCAAAACCGCGGCACTGGGTGCGCAGGCGCATCAGGATCTGCCTTTCGAGCAACTGGTCGACGGGCTCGATGTCGAACGCAGCCTGAGTCACACGCCGCTGTTCCAGGTGATGTTCAACCACCAGCGCGATGCCGGTGGCCAGCAGCGCTGGGACTTGCCGGGCCTGAGCGTCGAACCGCTGATCTGGGATGAAAAGACCACCAAGTTCGACCTGATGCTCGACACCGTGGAGAGCGACGACGGCATCCGCGCCTCGTTTGTCTATGCCACCGAATTGTTCGACGCCGCGACCATCGAGCGTCTGGGGCGGCATTGGCTGAACCTGTTGCAAGCGATTTGCGCCGACGGCTCGGTCGCGTTGGCCGACCTGCGCATGCTCGCCCCAACCGAACAACAAGCGACTTTGCTGGACTGGAACCGCAGCGCCCCGGCAAACGCGGCCGGCCAATCGCACACGCTGTGCGCGCATCAACTGATCGAAGCCCAAGCTGCCGCGCATCCCCACACCGTCGCGGTGACCTGCGACGGCGTGACCCTCAGCTACGCGCAACTGAACCAACAGGCCAACCGCATCGCCCAGCGTCTGCGCGAACGCGGTGTTGGTCCGGACGTGTTGGTGGGGATCGCGCTGGAGCGCTCGCTGGAGATGATCGTCAGCGTGCTGGCGATCCTCAAGGCGGGTGGCGCTTATGTGCCGCTGGACCCGGAATACCCGCAGGACCGTCTGGCCTACATGTTGGCCGACAGCGGCACGCGCCTGTTGCTGACTGACTCCGCGTTGTTGCCGCGACTGCCGTTGTCCGAAGGCATCGAGGTGATTTGCCTGGATCACGCCAATGACTGGTTCAACGAAGTATCTGCCGAAAACCTGCCGAACCTGACCCTCCCGGAAAACCTCGCGTACGTCATCTACACCTCCGGCTCCACCGGTAAACCCAAGGGCACGCTGCTGCCCCACAGCAACCTGACCCGCCTGTTCAGCGCCACCGAACACGGGTTCGGTTTCAACGCGGACGATGTCTGGAGCCTGTTCCATTCCTATGCCTTCGACTTCTCCGTGTGGGAAATCTTTGGCGCGCTGTTCTACGGCGGCAAGCTGGTGGTGGTGCCGCACGCCATCAGCCGATCCCCGGAAGATTTCGCCCGCCTGCTGTGCGATGAACAGGTTACGGTGCTCAACCAGACACCGTCGGCGTTCCGCCAGCTGATGCCATTTGCCTGCGCCAATGCCCAGGGCATGGCCCTGCGTTACGTGGTGTTTGGCGGCGAGGCACTGGACGTCGCGAGCCTGCGTCCGTGGTACGACGTGTTCGACGACCGAAAGACGTTGCTGATCAACATGTACGGCATCACCGAAACCACCGTGCACGTGACGTACCGGCCGTTGTCCCGCGCCGACCTTGACGGCGTCAACAGTTCGCCGTTGGGCGAGCCGATTGCCGACCTGCGCTGGTACGTGCTCGATCCGCGCCTGAACCCGGTGGCCAAGGGTTGCGTCGGTGAGCTCTACGTCGGCGGTGCCGGCCTGGCGCGGGGTTATCACCAGCGCGCCGATTTGACCGCCACGCGGTTTGTCCCGGACCTGTTTGCCAGCGAGGCGGGGGCGCGCCTGTATCGCACCGGCGATCTGGCGCGCTATTGCACCGACGGCAGCATCGAGTACGCCGGACGCATCGACCATCAAGTGAAGATTCGTGGCTTCCGCATCGAACTGGGAGAAATCCAGGACCGCCTGCAAAGCCATCCGGCCATCGAGCAAGCGCTGGTGCTAGCGCCCGAGATCAATGGCAGCCAGCAATTGGTCGCGTGGTTTACCGTCACCCAGGACGTCGCCGATTTGCGCCAGGCGTTGCGCGAGCACTTGCAAGCGGGCCTGCCGGATTACATGGTGCCGGCGCATTTGCTCAAGCTCGATCACTGGCCGCTGACCAGCAACGGCAAGCTTGATCGCAACGCGTTGCCCAAGCCTGACGCCACGCTGGCGCAGCAGGTTTACACGGCGCCAGCGGACGAGATGCAAACCGCGTTGGCGGCGATCTGGCAAGACGTGCTCAAGCTTGAACGCGTGGGCATCGACGACAATTTCTTCGAACTGGGTGGCGACTCGATCATCTCGATTCAGGTGGTCAGTCGTGCGCGTCAGGCCGGGATCCGCATCACCCCGCGTGATCTGTTTCAACACCAGACCGTGGAAAGTCTGGCGAAGGTCGCCCAGCGCAGCGCCGGTTTGGTCATCGACCAGGGCCCGGTGCGCGGCGATGTGCTGCTGACACCGATCCAGCACTGGTTTTTCGAGCAGACCATCGAAACCCGGGACCACTGGAACCAGTCGGTGCTGCTGGAGCTTCGCGAGCCTCTGGACAGCGCCTGCCTGCAACAGGCATTGACCGCGCTGCTGGAGCATCACGACGCGTTGCGCCTGCGTTTGCATCAGGTGGATGGCGTGTGGCAGCAGGCCCAGGCCGAGCACTGGAACAGCGCCGAACTGTTGTGGCAGCGGCAGGCCACGAACGCCGATGAGCTGCTTGATCACTGCAACGCCGCACAAGCCAGCCTGAGTTTGCACGACGGCCCACTGTTGCGCGCCTTGCTGGTGGACATGGCCGCGGACGGTCAACGCTTGCTGTTGGTGGTGCATCACCTGGCGGTGGACGGCGTGTCCTGGCGTCTGCTACTCGAAGATTTGCAAACAGCCTACGACCAGGCGCGTCAGGCGCAACCCCTGCGCCTGCCGGCCAAATCCAGCGCCTATCAGGCCTGGGCGGCGCGTTTGCAAACCCATGCGCAAAGTCCCGAGCTGGCGCGCCAAGCGGCTTACTGGCAGCGCCAATACCACGACGTGGTGGTGGACCTGCCCGCCGATAATCCACAGGGCAGCCTGGCCAGCCTACATGCCGTGAGCGTGGAAACCGTGCTCGACAGCACTTTCACTCGCCAACTGCTGCAAGACGCTCCGGCGGCGTATCGCACGCAGGTCAACGACCTGTTGCTGACGGCGTTGTCGCGGGTCCTGGGGGCCTGGACTGGCCAGCCATCAACCCTGGTCAAACTGGAAGGCCACGGCCGCGAAGACCTGTTCGACGACATCGACCTGACCCGCACCGTGGGCTGGTTCACCTCGATCTTCCCGGTCAAGTTGACCCCGGCCGGCGATCTGGCCGGGAGCATCAAGGCGGTCAAGGAACAGCTGCGCGCGGTGCCGGACAAAGGCATCGGTTTTGGCATCCTGCGCTATCTGGCTCAGGCCGGTCTTGAGGCGTTGCCGCAGCCGCAAATCACCTTCAACTACATGGGCCAGTTCGATGCCAGCTTCGATGAGCAGGCACCGTGGCGTCCGGCCCGGGAACACGGTGGCGCCGAGCAAGGTGCTTCCGCCTCGCTGGACCGTGGCCTGAGCATCAACGGTCAGGTCTACGCGGGGCAACTGCGCCTGAGCTGGACCTTCAGCCGCGAAGTCTTCGCCGAGCACACCGTGCAGCGTCTGGCCGAGGCCTATGCCGCCGAGCTGCAACAGCTGATCGAACACTGTCTCAGCGGTGCCGGCGGCCTGACGCCGAGTGATGTGCCGCTGGTCAGTGTCGATCAGGCACAGCTCGATGCACTGCCGCTGGCGACGCGTGAAATCGAAAACATCTTCCCGCTGTCGCCGATGCAGGAAGGCATGCTGTTCCACAGTCTGTTCGCCCCGGATGCCGACGCTTACATTCCGCAAATGCGCGTGGATGTGCAGGGCATTGAGGTCGAGGCGTTCCGCAGCGCCTGGCAGCAGACGCTGGAAAACCATGAAGTGCTGCGCGCCGCGTTCTTCAGCGAGAGCAATGGCTCGCGACCGCTGCAAGTGATTCTGGCCCACGCCACGTTGCCGTTGACCGTGCTCGACTGGCGCAGTGAAGCGGATCAGAGGCAGGCCCTGGAACGTCTGGCCGAAGACGATCGCCTGCGCGGTTTCGACCTGACGGCGGCACCTTTGCTGCGCCTGACCCTGGTGCAGACCGCGAACGACACCCATCACCTGATCTTCACCAACCACCACATTCTGCTGGATGGCTGGAGCACCTCGCAGTTGTTCGGCGAAGTGCTGCAGCGTTATTCCGGTGTGATGCCAGTGGCGAGTGGCGGTCGTTATCGCGATTACATGACGTGGCTGGGCGGGCGTGATCGCGCCGCGTGCGAAGCGTTCTGGCTGGAGCAGTTGCAAGCGTTCAACGAACCGACGCGATTGGCCGGCGCGATGCCGGGACCGGTCGCAGGGCAGGGGGACGGTCATCGCACCGTTCACCTGAGCCTGGACCGGGCAGCCACCGGGCGCCTGAGCGGGTTTGCCCGGCAGGCCCGCGTCACGCCGAACACCTTGCTGCAAGCGGCGTGGCTATTGCTGTTGCAGCGCTACACCGGCCAGCGCACGGTGGCGTTCGGCGCCACGGTGTCGGGGCGTCCGAGCGAGTTGCAGGGCATCGAGCAGCAAGTCGGTCTGTTCATCAACACCTTGCCGGTGATCGCCACGCCGCACCCCGAGCGCACGGTCAGCCAATGGGTGGACGAGGTGCAGGCGCTCAACCTCAAATTGCGCGATGTCGAATACACGCCGCTGGCGGATGTGCAGCGCTGGGCCGGGCATTCCGGCGAGGCGCTGTTCGACACGCTGCTGGTGTTCGAAAACTACCCGGTCGCCGAGGCGCTGGAGGGCGGAAATCCGAGTGCGCTGAAGTTCTCGGGTATCAGCCATCACGATCAGACCAGTTTCCCGTTGGCCATCGCCGCCGAGCTGGGCGAGTGCCTGGACCTGCGCTTCAATTACGACACCACACTGTTTACCGCCGAGGCCATCGACGGCCTGAGCACTCGTCTGGTGGCGTTGCTCGATGCGATGGTTCGTGAGCCGCAACAAGCCCTGGGCCGTCTGAGCCTGCTCGACGCCACGCAGACCGAGCAGCAAGTGCAAGGCTTCAACGACACCGCCGTGACCTGGCCCGACGTACGCCCGGTCAACCAGTGCTTCGAGGCCCAGGTGCTGAAAACTCCGGACGCTGCGGCGTTGGTGTTCGCCGGTCAGACCCTGACGTATGGCGAACTCAACCAACAGGCCAACCGCCTCGCGCACTACCTGCGTGCCCAAGGCGTCGGCGTCGAAGTGCTGGTGGGGATTGCCGCTGAGCGTTCGCTGGAACTGGTGATCGGTTTGCTGGCGATCATGAAGGCCGGCGGTGCCTATGTGCCGCTGGACCCGGATTATCCGCGCGAGCGCCTGGAGCACATGTTCGAAGACAGCGGCGTGCGCGTGCTGTTGACCCAGCGTCATCTGCTGGCGCAATTGCCGATTCCGGCCGGCACCATGGCAATCTGCCTGGACGACAGTGCCCAACTGGTCGAAGGCTTGAGCGACGAAAACCTGCCGTGCGTGGTCGAGTTGCAATCGCTGGCGTACATGATTTACACCTCCGGCTCCACCGGCAAACCCAAGGGCGCGGCCAACCGTCACGATGCGTTGTACAACCGCATCGAGTGGATGCAGGGCGCGTACCCGCTGGACGGACGCGACACCGTGCTGCAAAAGACGCCGTTCAGTTTTGACGTGTCGGTGTGGGAGTTCTTCTGGCCGCTGATGGTCGGTGCACGCCTTGCAGTCGCCGAACCCGGCGCCCATCGCGACCCGGCGCAACTGGTGCGTCTGATCGAGCAGTATCAGGTCAGCACCCTGCATTTCGTGCCGTCGATGTTGCAGGCATTTGTCCAGGGCGAAGGCTTCGAACGTTGCGCCAGCCTGCGGCAGATCCTGTGCAGCGGTGAAGCGCTGTCGGCGGATTTGCAGAACAGCCTGTTCCGCGTGCTGCCCGGCGTCGGTTTGTACAACCTGTACGGGCCGACTGAAGCCGCCATCGACGTGACTCACTGGACGTGTGTCGATGACGGTTCGATCAGCGTGCCGATCGGTTACCCGATCGCCAACCTGGTGACCTACATCCTCGACGACAGCCTGCAACCGCAAGTGCCGGGTTGTGTCGGTGAACTGTATTTGGGCGGTATCGGCCTGGCGCGGGGTTACCACCGTCGTCCGGACTTGACGGCCGAGCGTTTCGTCGCCAGCCCGTTCGGCGGAAAGGGCGAGCGCCTGTACCGCACCGGCGACCTGGCGCGTTATCGCGAGGACGGCGTGATCGAGTACGTCGGCCGCATCGACCATCAAGTGAAGATCCGCGGCTTGCGCATCGAACTGGGCGAAATCGAAGCCTGCCTGCTGGAACATCCACAGGTGCGCGAGGCGGTGGTGATCGCGCTGGATGTGGGTAAATCCAAACAGCTGGTGGCTTACGTGGTGGGCCAGTCGTTGGTGCTCGATACGTTGAAGCAGCACCTGCGCAACGCGTTGCCCGAGCACATGCAACCGAGTCATCTGCTGATGCTTGAGCAATTGCCGGTGACGCCGAACGGCAAGCTTGATCGCCGCGCCTTGCCGCAACCCGATCAGCAGGTGCGCGAATACGTCGCGCCGCGCAATGCCGTGGAGGCGACGCTGCAGGACGTGTGGCAGGCGTTGTTCGAAGTGCCGGTCGGCATTCAGGACAACTTCTTCGAACTGGGCGGCGATTCCATCGTATCGATCCAGGCGGTCAGCCGTGCACGCAAGGCCGGCCTGAGCATTTCGCCGAAACACGTGTTCAGCCACCCGACCATCGCTGAACTGGCGACGGTTGCCCAGGCTGTCGACGCCGTTGAAGCGGCGCTGGTGGTGGTTGCTCCAGCGCTGAAACTCGAACTGAGCCAAGCGCAATATCAGGCGCTGGAATTGACGGCAGACGAAGTGGACGACGTTTATCCCCTGTCGCCGATGCAGCAGGGCATGCTGTTCCACTCGGTGCAGGACGGTGATTCGGAGCTGTACGTCAACCAGATCGAAGTGGGCGTGCGTGGCGTTGACGGTCCGCGCTTCCGCGAAGCCTGGGCCGACGCCGCGCAGCGCCACGCGATCCTGCGTACCGCGTTCCTCTGGGAGGGCGACAAGGAGCCGCTGCAAGTGGTGCTGCGCCAGGCGCCGGCGCTGCTGACCGAGCTGGACTGGCGCGGTGTGGATAACCAGGTCGAACGTATGCGCCAATTGGCCAGCGATGAACGTGAACGTGGCTTCTCGCTGAACCGTGCGCCGTTGTTGCGTTTGCTGCTGGTACGCCTGGAAGACGACCGCTATCGGCTGATCTGGACCTACCATCACATCCTCATGGATGGCTGGAGCGTATCGCGCCTGATCGGTGAAGTGCTGCGGCATTACAGCGGCGACGCGCAGGAACCGGTGGCCGCGTATCGCGACTACATCGACTGGCTCGGCCAACAAGTGGCCGAGGCCAGCGAGGCGTTCTGGAAAGGCAAACTCACCGCGCTCGAAGGCGCCACGCACCTGGCCCGCGCATTGCCGGTGAAGGCGCCGCAAGCGGGTTATCACGCGATCTATACGCACCTGAATGCGCAGCAGACCTCGCGGTTGCAGGCGTTTGCCCAGCAGCAGCAAGTGACGCTCAACACCCTGGTGCAAGGCGCGTGGCTGCTGCTGTTGCAGCGCTACACCGGTCAACGCACGGTGACGTTCGGCGCCACGGTGTCGGGTCGCCCGGAAACCCTCAACGGTTCGGAGAACATGTTGGGGCTGTTCATCAACACCTTGCCGGTGGTCAACAGCGTGCCGACCGATGCGAGCGTCGGTGACTGGCTGCGCGAAATCCAGGCCTACAACCTCGACATCCGTGACTTCCAGCAAACCCCGCTCAGCGATATTCAACGCTGGGCCGGGCAGGGCGGGCAGTCGCTGTTCGACAGCATCATCGTCTTCGAAAACCAGCCGGTGGACCGCACGTTGCGTGAGTGGAACGGCGATTCGCTGCGCTTCGAAGACGTCTCCGACTTCGGCCTGACCAGCTTCGCCATGGACTTGATGGTCAGCCTCGATGAAGGGCTGCGCATCGAGTACATGCACCCGCGCGATCAGTTCGACCTGGCCACCGTGGAGGTTTTGCGCAGTCACATGGAAAGCCTGATGCAGCGTCTGTGCGACAACGCCGAGCGCGCAGTGGGCGAGTTGGGCTTGCTGACGCTGGACGAAGGCCGGCAACTGGACGGCGAACTGCCGACGCTGGCCGACGACCACGAACGGCCGGTGCACGAACTGATCCGCGAGCGGGCGCGCCTGCAACCGGAGCACACCGCATTGGTGCTCAGCTACGCCGACCACGACGCTGAACGCTTGAGTTATGCCGAGCTGGATCGTCGTTCCGACGCACTCGCGGTGCACCTGCTGGAGCAGGGCGTGCAGGCCGAAGACGTGATCGGCGTGTTCATGGAACGCTCGCTGGAATTGGTGGTGTCGCTGTTGGCGGTGATGAAGTGCGGCGCCGCTTACGTGCCGCTGGACCCGCAATACCCGCAGGAACGCCTGCGCTACATGATGGCCGACAGTGACATGCGTTTACTGCTGACCCAGGAGCGTTTGCGTGACACCGCGCAACTCAATCCGGGCACGCCGATGGTCGCCGTGGATCGCTTGAACCTCGACGTCGAAGTGTCGGCACCGCCTAGCAACGTCCACGCCGAGCAACTGGCCTACCTGATTTACACCTCGGGCTCCACCGGGAAACCGAAAAGCGTCGCCGTGGCCCACGGGCCGTTGAGCATGCACGTGCAGGCGATTGCCGAACTGTACGAAATGGACCCGGACAATCGCGAACTGCATTTCATGTCGTTCGCCTTCGACGGCGCCCATGAACGCTGGATCACCGCGCTGATCAGCGGCTCGACCCTGGTGGTCCGTGACAACACGCTGTGGACCGCCGAGCAGACCCTGGCGGTGTTGCACCGTCAACGCATCAGCGTCGCCTGCTTCCCGCCGGCGTACCTGTTGCAACTGGCCGAACACGCCGAGTTGCAGGGCGGTGATCCGCCGCCGGTGCGAATCTACTGCTTCGGTGGCGATGCGGTGCCGGACGCCACGTTCGAGCGGGTCAAGCACAGGCTCAAACCGCAATTCCTGGTAAACGGCTACGGCCCGACGGAAACCGTGGTCACGCCGTTGCTGTGGAAAATCGCTGCCGACGGCCACTGCGAGGCGATGTATGCACCGATTGGTCGCCGCGTCGGCACCCGCAGCCTGCACGTGCTGGACATGGACCTCAACCCATTGCCGGCGGGCATGGTCGGCGAGTTGTACATCGGCGGTCGTGGCGTTGCGCGTGGCTACCACCGTCACCCGTGGCAAACCGCCGAGCGTTTCGTCGCCGACCCGTTCAGTCGCGACGGTGGTCGCCTGTATCGCACCGGTGACCTGGTGCGCCGCCGCGAGGATGGCGTGTTCGATTACGTGGGGCGCATCGACCATCAGGTCAAAGTGCGCGGCTTCCGTATCGAACTGGGTGAAATCGAAGCCCGTCTGCGCGAGCAGGTCGGGGTCAATGACGCACTGGTGGTGGTGCGTGACAGCGGCCTGGGTCCGCAACTGGTGGGTTATGTGGTTGCGGCCGAAGACGACGGTCTGGGCCTGCGCTGCCAGGCAGCCTTGCGTGAAAGCCTGCCGGATTACATGGTGCCGACGCAGATCGTGGTGTTGCCGCGCTTCCCGCTGACACCCAACGGCAAACTCGACCGCAAGGCATTGCCCGATCCGACCTTCGAAGGCCGCGACTACGTGGCCCCGCGCACGCCGCTGGAATGGGCGCTGGCCGAAATTTGGCAGCAAGTGCTCGGCGTCGACAAAGTCGGCATCACTGACAATTTCTTTGAGTTGGGCGGCGATTCGCTGCGCACCCTCAAGGTGATCTCGAAGGTGCGGGCGCTGAATGAGCCGGGCTTCCAGCTGAAACTGCGCGACATGATGGCCAAGCCGACCATCGCCGGGTTGTCCGGTGTCGATGAGCAAACGGTCAAACAGAGCCCTGAACCGCTGTTGCTGTTGAACCAGCCTGTGGAAGGTTTGCCGGCGCTGTTCTGCCTGCACGCCGGTTTCGGCACGGTGTTCGACTACGAGCCTTTGGCCCGTCGACTCGAAGGCCAGCGCACGGTGTACGGCGTGCAATGCCGCATGCTGCTCGACCGCCAGTGGCACGACACCTCGCTGCATCAGATGGCCGCGGACTACGTCGGAGCAATCCGCCGCAAACAGGCACAAGGCCCGTATCACTTGCTGGGCTGGTCGTTGGGCGGGGCGCTGGCGTTGCTGGTCGGCAACTTGCTTGAGCAGCAGGGCCAGCGGGTGGCGTTCGTCGGTCTGGTGGACAGTTTTGTGCCGACCCAGGCCAACGCCGTCGCCAGTGTCGATGAGTGGCGCGCGGACCTGAGCGAGTTCCTCGGCGCAACCTTGAACATGGACAGTGATGTCGTAGCCCGGGCATTGAGTGTCGAAACTGCGGGTGATCAGGACGCGGTTGCGCGGATTATTCGCACCGTGATCGACACCGAGGGCGAGCAGGCCAGCGGCTACGCGTTGCTCGGTGCCGATGAGCTGGCGCAGACGTTCATGGTCAGCGCCCGCTTGAAGGCGTTGTCACGGCAGGTCGAGAGCTTGCCGCTGCCGCACGCCGAACTGTGCTGCTGGTGGGCCGATGGCAACCCGACCGCCGAACAGGCGACGCTGGAACGTCAGCAACCGCGGCTGCGCAAGGTGCAAACCGTCACCGCCAGCCACTTCGATATCCTGCAACGGGAGGAATGCCTGAGCGCCGTGGTCGCGGTACTTGATCGGGAGGTGGTGTCACAGCCGTAACGCTCAAGAAAAATATCGAGGCATGCAAAAAACATGTGGCGAGGGAGCTTGCTCCCGCTGGGTCGCGAAGCGGCCCCAAAAAAGGACTGCTGCGCAGCCCAGCGGGAGCAAGCTCCCTCGCCACAGAAGAGCATTGCGCTTGTGTGCCCTAATGAACGGCCTTCACCGTTCGTTTATAGGGCGAGCTTTTTATTTTTTGGAGACGACCGCCCATGGCACTGCACCCGGACATCGAAGGGTTTCTTGAACTGGCCGAGTTCGGCCGCCTCACCGGAAAAAGCCTGCCCATGCACGAGCTGAGTCCGACCGACGCGCGCCAGCAGTTCGAGCAAACCTCGCAGCTGCTCGATGCTGCACCGATGGGCGCGCTGACCGTGACTGCGGTGAGCATTCCGGCCCGCGACGGCCATCTGCTCAACGCGCGCCTCTACGCTCGCCCGTCGCTGGGTACTCAAGAGCGCCCGGTGCTGCTGTATTTCCATGGCGGCGGATACGTGGTCGGCAGCCTCGATTCCCATGACACCCTGTGCCGGCGCCTGGCATTGGCGGGTGGTTTTGCAGTGCTGTCGGCGGATTATCGACTGGCCCCGGAACACCGTTTCCCTACCGCTTACCACGATGCCGAGGACGTGACACGCTGGCTTGCGACTACCGGCGCCAGTGCTTTGGGGCTGGACGCCACGCGCATCGCATTGGCGGGGGACAGCGTCGGTGGCAGCCTGGTGGCCTCATTGTCGATCGCCATCGCGCAGAATCCACAAGCCTGGCCGCTGACGCCACGGCTGCAAGCGTTGTTGTACCCGGTGATCGACGCCGTGGAAAAACGCCCGTCCCTCGCACGTTTTGCCGAAGGCTATCTGCTGGAAGCAACCACGCTGGAATGGTTCTACCAGCAGTATCAACGCAACGCCGATGATCGCCGCGACTGGCGCTTTTCACCGTTGTTTGCCGAGACCTTGCAAGGTCTGACGCCGACGGTGTTGTGGCTGGCCGAATACGACCCGCTGCTCGACGAAGGCCTGGCCTGGGCCGAAAAATTGCGTGCGGCGGGGCAGCCTGTGGTGCTGGACGTGAAGGCGGGAATGACCCATGACTTTGCGCGGATGGGGGAGATGGTTCAGGAAGTGCCGGGGATGCTGGAGCAACTGGCGGGGCAGATTACTGAAAGTCTGGGTTGAGGGGCAGGAATCGTTCCCACGCTCTGGTGGGAACGATCATGTCACCGGACTAATGCGTGTCCTCTATCGGATCCAGATGGTCCAATGCCCGATTCACCGTCAACTCCGCCAGCATGATCACCTGCGAAATGCCCAGCAGTGAATTGCGCGACGACCCCGTCATATGATCAGCCAGATCATTGGCCATCACCTCGGCCGAGGCCAGCGATTCACACGCATAACCCAGCAGGGTTTCGATATCGAATTCCGGATTGACGATGAACATTGTGCTGAGTGTGCGCGGGGTGGGTTTGATGTCGGCGATTGAGGGTTGGAAATCAGGAGTGGGGGCGGTGGGTGAGTCGAGGTTTTCTTTGGGGGAGGCCGGATCGGTTTCCGGCGGGTTTGGTGTGACCTTGGGCATATTTAGATTCCTGTTGTGGGCCGGAACCTCTTCTCTACTAAAAGAAGGGGTGGCAGCTGTACGCAGGTTAGTAGACCGGGGAATCTAAGAAGCCGGCGTGCCCGAGGGCACCCTGCGTACAGCTACCATCAAAATGCAGGAGTAAACCTGATTGATAGCGCGTTGTACGTCTTAGATTAAGCCTCGGGCTACTAAACCCGATCACTGATGGGCAGTGACAGGAATAAAGTTATAGAGAGGACCCATGACGCACAAGCCGGCGGATTCTGGCGTACCTGTAGGCAACGACGCAAGGTGATGTAGCTTTCACGAAGTAACCTGTAGGCCGCTTAAACAAACTATGCCGAACAGCATTAATAAGCGGCTGCACGGTTCCCACACCCAAGGTAAATCGCGTAAATATCGGGGAAATTTCCGACATGTTTTTAGGCTTGGCGGTCGGAAGTTCGGCGTGTAGCGTGGTGGCTCCCCTATTCGCGGGTAGAGGTGTACTTCGTCTCACCGGAGGTGACTATTAGCGCCGACTTTTCCCCCATCGTTTCAGCGTTCGAAACCAAAGAGCAAGCCGTCAGCTATAACCGTCGGTTCCGTGCCAGGGTGCAAGCTTCGCTCGATGATCCACGCTTGAACGTCCCCGCACAGGTGATGACTGAGATGCGAGCGCTGATCGAATCAAAGCGCCACAAGCACGATCAGGGTTGAATGTCGGTTCGACTTGCGGTCGTGCAATTTGTCGTTCAGAAAATGTGCCGACAGACTGGGGCCAACAAGTCGCCTTACTTTACGATCAGCCAACCACAAGGAAAGACGCACTCAAATGGACTGCCTGATCCGAATCGCCACAAGTGAAGATGCAACCGCCATCAGCCAAGTCATCCTTCGCTTGCTGACTCAACGTCGTGTCTACGTCGCGACGATCGGCCATCATATTGTTGCAACCGCCAGCCTTGATCATGGCGTGGTCAGAAGCGTATTCGTCGACCCGACCCAACAAGGGAAGGGCATAGGACGGCAGTTGATGACGATGATTCGGTCAAGTGCCCTCAGCGATGGGGTCAGTCTGTTGCGGGTCCCTTCCTCAATCACGGCAGAAGGCTTTTACGCATCACTTGGCTTCAGAAAAGTCCGAGATGAATTTCACGGAGCGGAACGCACGATCATCATGGAGCTGAAGTTGGGGAAATAGCGCCTTATTGCGCATCTGAAAGACTGTCGTCGGCTTTGAGGTTAATCGGGGTACAATATATATTTTGGGCGTATTTTAATCAGGTTAGTGTCATTAGTGTTTATAAGATAATTAACAAATTTAAACTGATATGTAGCGGATTTTTGTATGTGTTAAGCAAGTTTTGCAAAAGTCTGATGCTAAAGGGTTTTATATTTTAATAGGTGTTTACTTGGTCGGGTGAAGTGTTCTTTTTGTTTTGTTTTATGGGCGATTGCTCGCAAAATAAAAATGAGATATTATGTAGTGTTTGTTTTACGCGTGTTTTTATTGATTTAATTAATGAGTGCGAAGGATCCGGCCGGTGGATATAGAATTTGTTAATCACGCCTCATTATTGCTGAAAGAGAACGAAAGTTATTTCCTTACTGATCCCTGGTATGTTTCACCTGCGTTCGGTGGCTGGATTCAAAACCCCTCGCCCAAGACTGAAGTGATTGAGAAGTTACTCTCTATCCCTGCGAGCAAGCTTAATGTCATTATCTCCCATGGTCACGACGATCACCTGGATGATTTTTTCATTCGCCAACACTTGGCGGACGCCACGTTCTATGTTCCGAAGTTCAAGACCAATGGACTGTCCAAGCGTATTGAGCGGCTCACAGGGCGTTACCCGGTCGAACTGACGGATGAAGCTTATTACGTCGATGGGGTAGAGTTGCGATGCTTCATCAATCCGGAATTTACCGAATATGATTCGGTGGTCACCGTTATTTCTGAAACGGACGCGGTCGTTCATGCAAATGACAACTGGCATGAATACCCTGCGGCCCTGACAGACGCACTTAATAAATGCTTGAGTGTTGTCCCTGTTGAAAATCGATACTTTTTTATTCAGTTTGGTATTGCGGACTGTTTTCCGGTTAATTACCCGTCCTTCGATAGTCAAAGCGCAAACGAGATGATCGAATCTCGCTTCAAGTCTTATCAGGATGCAACCACTGCAAACCTTAAACACCTGGGGCTTGAAAAAGGGTACTACTACGCGAACCAATCGCTGTATCAATATCCCGCTTCTTGGGACAACGGATCACTCTATGATATGGCGCAAGATTTTTTGCGCAGACATCCGGGGCCGTTCGTTCAATGTGCCGCAGGAATCGACGTAAAAACCAGCCAGCCTTATGACGTCTCAAGCGATGAGCTGTTTGATTTTCTGCTGGGGAGACTTGAGCAATTTTTAAATAAGGCAATTGGCGGTCCAACCCCGGTCAAGTTGATGACTTCTTCCAATCAATATGAAAGTGGTTCCGTCGGTTATGAAGCTTCGCGACAGGTGTGGTCGCGGATATTTAATGCCGAGCTGACGCTGGAAGCCATTATCATTGGCGGCATGGGGCTTATACACCGGCCGGATCACAATATATCGAGCATCCACGCCAAGGTTTCCAAGCTGGCCTATCTGATTCAAAGCAAATTCAATTCGAACGGTCTTAACTTTTTAATGGAAAGCAAATGAGAACTCAAGACGGTCAGCTGTTTTTCACCCCTCCCAATCAGGCAGATGCTTATAAAGAACTGCGGGATATTCATGGCGAAATTCATGACATTGCAGGGGAATATTGGAATTGGCCTTCGGTTGCGACGCTGACCAGACCGTCACTGGCACGAATCCTGAACCTTAATTTTCTCTACGATGAAATGCTGCCAGTCGCAGGTTCAATCTGCGAGTTTGGCGTTCATTACGGCAGTAGCCTAGCAACGTTACTCAACCTTAGAGCCATCAAGGAACCCTACAACTACTCCCGGCACATTTTCGGGTTCGATACCTTCAGCGGGTTTGCCGGGGTTGACGAAAAAGATGGCGGAATGGTGAAGTCGGGTGACTTTCATATAGACGATGGCTACGAGAAACTATTAGAACGGCTTCTGCTGGCTCAAGAGTCATTAAGCCCTAATAATCACTTGAAGAAATTTTCCCTGATCAAGGGAGACGCTTCAGTGACTTCGAAACAATGGCTTGAAGATAATCCTCACTCAATCATATCAATGGCCATTTTTGATATGGATGTTTACAAACCGACAAAGGATGTTCTGGAAGCGATCAAGCCAAGATTGTCAAAAGGCTCGATCGTGGTATTTGATGAATTGAATTGCCCGCACTTTCCGGGCGAAACACAAGCCTTGTTTGAGGTGTTTGATATGAACACCATTGAAGTCAAGCGTTCGCCTTTCCTGCCGTACACATCCTATTTCCGCTTGTAAGTATTTCTTGGGGGAAAGCTGAAGCAGATCTGCTGAAGCACCCACAATAGAACACCACTGGGCTGCAAGCGGCCCAGTGGTGCATAGAAGCCGAACGAACAAGGACGATCATGAAAGCGCTTTATGCTGGCTCCCTTCTGTTGCTGATTGCAGGTTGCGCGCAGACTCCGCAATACACCGTCCCAGCCAACGCTCCCCAAGCGCAGATCCGCAGTGAGATGGACGTAACGAACAACCGCCGTAACGGCGCGAGTCTTACGGTGGCACCGGCCATGGATTGCAAGTTCGGGAGGTCGGTGGCGGTGACACCGGGTCGTCAACTGTTCTC
The DNA here is from genome assembly GCF_000293885.2 of Pseudomonas fluorescens NCIMB 11764. Taxonomy (NCBI): domain Bacteria; kingdom Pseudomonadati; phylum Pseudomonadota; class Gammaproteobacteria; order Pseudomonadales; family Pseudomonadaceae; genus Pseudomonas; species Pseudomonas fluorescens. The sequence goes on along the minus strand of NZ_CP010945.1, from coordinate 5,975,814 downwards.
GGTCGATAACAAGGCAACCAGCCCCGAAGGTTTTCGCGCCGTCGAAGCGGGCAAACCGCTCCACCTGGTGCTGCAGGGCTGGGCGAGCGGCAACCGCCGCTGCACCGTCGATTTCGTCACCGAGTTCACCCCGGGTGCCCGCTATGTGATCAAGGGCGGCATCGCCGACGGCCCCGATGAAATCGGCGGCTGCAAACTCAGCATCTTTGATATGGCTTCCGGTGCTCGAGTTATTCAGGCCAAGCCATCACAAATGACCAACGGCTGTGCTCTGGATCGGTTGTCGATGCCGACACTTTGAGTGTTGATTCCCGACGCCAACAGTCCAACTCTCTAGGGGCGCGGCAATCGGTGTGATTGGGATGTTAGCCACGGCTGTTCTAGGGGGAGTAACGCTGTACCTGAAGTTCAAGGACCAAGTAGGCAACCTGACAGTACGGTGAAGTGAGCGAGGCTGAATCGACGAACGTTATTCGACTTGATCAACCAGCCCCGAAAATACCACCGGGCCGCTTGCGGCCCGGTGGTATGTAGGTTTTTGACGATCCCGAAACTCAGTACTGAGCCCGCAACGTCAACGTCAAATTCCGCGGATCCCCATAGAAGTTAGTCCCCCACGACCCATCCACGCGATCATAGTACTTGCGATCAAACAGGTTGTTGCCAGTCAGTGTCGCCGACAGGTTCTCGTTGAACTTGTAGCCCACCTGCGCGGTGGCGATGCCGTAGCCGCTTTGTTCGAAGCGCACATCACGCTGGTACCAGGTCTTGCTGACCACGCGCACGCCGCCGCCGACGCTGAAGTCTTTGAGCGCGCCATCGGTGAAGTCGTATTTGGTCCACAGGTTGAAGTTGTGTTTAGGCGTGATGGTGCTGAAGGTGTTGCCTTCGGTGGCGTCGTCAGATTTCACCAATTTGGTGCTGGTGAAGGCGTAGCCGGTGACGATGCTCCAGTTGTCGGTCAGGTTACCGCTCAACTCGGTTTCCCAGCCCTGGCTGCGTGCCTTGCCTTGTGCTTCGTTTCCACCTGTATCGGCGTTGAACTCGGCGCGGTTTTCATCGTAGATGCGGAACATCGCGATGCTGGCGTTCAGGCGGCCGTCGTAGAATTCGCGCTTGAGGCCGATTTCATATTGCTTGCCTTTGCGCGGTCCGATGGGCGTGTTGTCGCTGCCGAGTTCGCTTTGTGGCTTGAACACACCGGTGTAGCTGGCGTAGGCCGACAGTTCCGGGGTCAGCTTGGCGATGATGGCGCCGTACGGCACGACCTTGCGGTTGATGCTGGTGTGGGCCTCGCCGAAATTGTTGAAGAAGGCGTTGGCGTTCTTGGCGTCGCTTTCGTACCAGGTCACGCGGCTGCCACCGATCACGTCGAGCCAGTCGGTGACGTTGAACTTGGCGCGGGTGTAGAGGCCGTACTGGTCGGATTTGGACCAGTTACCGTTGACCCGCTCATAGTCGTTCTTGGGAATATCGATACTGCCCGGGTTGTAGACGTTGATCGGGAAGTACTCGCCGCCACCGTATTCGAAGTCTTTGTCCAAGTGCTGATACTCGGCGCCCACGGTGAACTCGTGCTGGCGATCAGCAAACTCGAATGGCGTGGTCACGAAGCTGTCGACGCCGATGGTCTTGATGTGGGTGTAGTAGTCGTACGCCACGGCCGAGCTATCACCCGTAGCCGGATCGACCGTACCGTCGGCCCAGGTGAAGTTTCGCTGCGGCGTTTCAGCGTCGCGGTAGGTGACGGTGGTCTTGAACTGACCGCCGTTGTCCAGCGCGTGATCGACCTCGGCGAAGGATTCCCAGACTTTCTCGTTCAGGGTGTTCCACTTGGCATCGACGAAGGTCGAGCGCGACACGTCCAGCAACTTGCCGTCGGCAAAGGCTGGCAAACCGAACGCTGGCGTGGAGTGGTTTTGCTGGTAGGCGCCGCCGACCGACAGGGTAGTGGACGGGTCGAGGTCGAATTCCAGGCGACCATAGACCATCGGGCGTTCGTTCTGGGCGGAGTCGACGAAGGATTTGTTGTTCTCGTAAGCGGTGATGAAGCGACCGCGCACGGTGCCCTGATCGTTCAACGGGCCGGTGACGTCCACCATGGAGCGGTAGTGGTCATAGGAACCTGCGCCCAGTTCGCCGCCGAGGGCGAATTTGTTCAGGGCGCGCTTGCGCACCACGTTGATGGTGCCGCCGGGTTCGCCAGCGCCTTGATACAGGCCCGATGGGCCACGCAGCACTTCGACGCGGTCGTACATGGCGAGGTCGAAGCTGGTGCCCATGTCGCCCTGGCCGGTCGGTTGCGACACGCCGTCAACCTGCACCTGGTCGACGAGGAAGCCGCGCATGTAGACGTCGTTCAGGCTGGAACCGGAGTTGTACGTCTTGATGGTGACACCGGTGACCTGGCGCATCGCGTCTTGCAGGCTGTTCATGTTCTGGTCGTCCATGCGCTGGCGCGTGACGACGGACACCGACTGCGGAATGTCCTTGAGCTTGATATTGCCCTTGCCGATGCTGACTTCATCGGACGTGTAGGAATGCGTGCCTTCAGTCGTCGGCCCCGGTGCCACGCCGGAAATCGCGGTCGCGCCCAGTTGCAGCGCGCTGGAGTTTCCCGCAATTGGAACCAGCGAGACAGTGTTGCCAGTCAGTTGAAACGTAATGCCGCTCCCCAGCAGCAATGTGTTCAATGCCTGTTCCGGCTCCAGATTGCCGGAGACCGCTGTCGATTTGAGGCCGTTGACCATGTCCTGGCTGTACAGGATTTGCAGGTCGGTCTGTTGACCCAGTTGCTGCAGGGCGCTGGCCAGCGACTGCGAAGGAACGTTGACGTTCACCGGCGCTGCCTGGACTTCAGACGTGCCCAGCAGCAACAGGGTCAGCAACGCACCCGGTACGACTGTTCGGAATTTCTTTTGCGACGCGATGGCCATTGCCAACGGCGCGCGGGACAGGGTAGGGCTTTGCATTGCTCAAATCGCTCCTGAGGTGTGCAGTTATTTTAGTTAATGATAATTATTATTAGACGCGTCGCCGCGGTGAAACCGGAAAACAAACTCCGAAAAATCGTCGGGCGATGCGATTTCAGCCGAACTCAGGCGGTTGCCCGCTCCGTCACCACGCGGCCCGACTCCATGCGCACCAGCTGATCGGCCATGTCGAAATAGCGATCGTCGTGGGAGATGACGATGATGGTTTTGCCCAGGCGCTTGAGGTCCGGAAGCAGCTCTGTGTAGAAGATCCGGCGGAAGGTCGGGTCCTGGTCGGCCGCCCATTCGTCGAACACCAGCACCGGCCGTTCCTCCAGCCAGGCATTCACCAGCGCCAGGCGTTTACGCTGGCCGGTGGACAGGTCGGTGGTGGTGAAACTGCCGTCCTTGACGCTGACCTTGTGCGCGATTTCCAGGCGTTGCAGGTAGGTGTTGGCGTCTTCGGGGATGTGCTGGTCGCCCTGCACCACGTCATCGAACAGGTAGTAGTCGGCAAAAATCGTGGTGAACAATTGGCGGTAGTCGTCACGGTTCTGCGCGTCGATGCTGTCGCCGTTGAGCAGGATGGCGCCCTGTTGCGGCGCATACAGGCCGAGCAGCAATTTGATCAGCGTGGTCTTGCCGCAGCCGTTTTCGCCGACGATGAAAATGATGTCGCCCTGTTCGATGGTCAGGTTCACCGGCCCGAGGCGGAACGCTTCGCTGCCTGGTGCGGCGGGGAAGGCATAGCTGACGTTGTCCAGTTGCAGGCTGTTGACCACGGCAGGTTTCTTGCCGGTATCGTTGAGCAGCAGGTGCGGTTCGGGCGAAGAGAACTGGTTCGACAGTTCGGCGATGCGGCGGAAGGCAATCCGCGCCCGGCTGACCACCGGCAAGGTGCCCACCAGATGCTCGATCGGGCCTTTCATGTACAGCAGCACCAGTACGAAGCCGCTCATCACCGACTTGTCGGCGCTCGGCCAGAACGATTGCAGGGCCAGCGCCAGGCCGATGACCACGAAGAACAGCATCGACCCCAGGGTCTTGGCGATCACGAAGGTATTGATCGAGCGCACTTGGGTGTTGCAGATGAAGTCGGCCGTGCCCTGGATACCCGAGGTGAACATGCGCTGGCGGCGCGGACGGTGAATGCGCAGTTCCTTGGCGCCGCCGGCGATGGCGTTGTAGTGCTTTTGCAATTCGTCTTCGGCGTCGCGGGCGGCCATGAAGCCTTTGATGCCCTTGGCCTGTGCGTAGAACTGGATGCCGGTGCCGATGGCAATCGCCAGCACCATCATCAGGAACATCGGCCACGACAGCAGCGCAAGGTAGCCCATGCAACCGAGGGTTACGGTCAGGGAAATGGCCAGCGGCGCGAAGGCGAAGGCGAAGTCGCTGATGGTGTCGACGTCATGGGTCAGCACCGGGATCAAGCGGTGGCTGCGATAGCGTTCGATCTGTTCGATGGGGGCCGATAGAACCTTTTCCCCCAGCTCTTTGCGCAGCTTGGCAATGATGTGCTGGCCGACATAGTTGGTGCCGATGTCCGAGCAGATCGAACTTGCCAGCGCCAACAGGCAGAGGCCGCCGAACAGCGCAACCACGCCTTGGGTCAGGCCGCTTTGCGAATGCAGCGCGTTGTTGATCGTGGCCAGCAGCACCGTCACGCTCAGACCGCCCACCATGCCCAGAATGATCGACAGGCTGACCACCAGCCGGAACGGTTTCAGGAGGGTGAACAATTCATGAATTGCACCGCGCGCAGGCTGGGTCTTGAGGAAATGCATTTGAGGACGGTCCCTTGGGTCGTGAGGCATACCCAGTAGAACGTGTGGTCGGGCGTTTAATTTAGACGGCCGCCGACTGGCGGCGGCCGTAGGGGGAGGGGCTCAGCCTTTGGACGGCAGCTCGCGCACCACACGGAAACCGATCCAGTCGCCACGGGTTTGCGGGTAGATGTTGTTGCGGTTGCCGGAACGCGAGAACACCGGCGCTTCGCCCCAGTCGTTGCCGCGAATCTGCAGGGCTTCGCAGTTGGGTTCGACCCACGCGCTGCCATCGGTGGGGGCGCCGACGTAATCGCTGTGTTCGCAGTCGGCGATCCACTCGTAGACGTTGCCGTGCATGTCGTACAGGCCGAAGGCGTTGGGTGGGAAGCTGCCGGCCGGGGAGGTGTAGCTGTAGCCGTCGGTTGGCCCGTAAGTATTGGCATGGGTGGCGATGCTGTACTCGGTGCCTTCGTCGAACGGGAACGGGAACGGCCCCGTTGAACCGGCGCGGGCGGCGTACTCGCGCTGGGCCTCGCTGACGATGTGGTAATGCTGGCCGGTCTTGAGCGACAGCCACGCGACATACGCGCTGACCTCGGCGAAGTTCATGCACACCGCCGGCTGACGCGGGCCCTGTGGATAACGTGGCTTGCTGTTGATGCACTCGCGACCGGGGCGGGTGTCGCCATCGGGAAGGGTGATCCCGGTTTCCTTCATGTATTGGTCCCATTCACCGGCGGTGATCTGGTAACGGCTCATGGCGAACGGCTTGGCGAACGTCACTTCGTGCATCGGGCCTTCATCGGGCTCGCGACCGACTTCACCTTCCGGCGTGCCCATGGTGAAGGTGCCGGCGGGCAGCACCACCATTTCCGGGCAGTTGCGGCAGTCCTTGAACACTGTGCCCGGCAGCGGCGCAGTGGAAGCCAGGGCTGCGCCGGGCAACGCGGGGCCGAGCAATGCCAGCAGGGTCAGCGCCCGCCATTGCGGGTTCGGCGCTCCGAGTCTGTGCAGGATGTTTTTCATGAGCATTCTCGCTAAAGGAAATCTGCGTTTCAGAGTGTGCTGCCCAACAGCGCCATGACGCGATCGATGTGCGCCTCGGTGTTGAGCAGACCTGGGGACAGACGAATGATCGGGCCGACATCGCGGTCGACGGCATCACAGACCACGCGCTGGTCCATCAGGAAGTTGGCGACTTCCTCGCAGTCGCGGTTCTTGATCCGGAAGAACGTGAAGCCGGCGGAATACTCGGGCGACAGCGGCGTGACGAGCTCCACCGACGAATGTTCCTGCAAGCGCCTTTTCAGGTAGCTGTTGATCTCGTGAATGCGCGCCTGAACCTCGGCCTTGCCCAGGTCCAGATGCAATTTGAACGCTTCGGTCAGCGCCCAGCGGTGTTCAAACGAGTGATAGCCGCCGTAGGTCATCACGGTCGAAAACGTGGTGGCTTCGGAGAACGTCGGAATGGTCGGCGTGATGTCCTTCATCTCGTCCGAGCGCGCGCAAATGATCCCGGTGCCCCGTGGGCCGAACATCCATTTGTGGGTGCCGGCGATGAAGTAGTCGCAATGCATGTCCGGGAAGTCGAGGTTTTCCACGCCGAAACCGTGGACGCCATCGACCACATAAAGGATGCGATCCTTTTCCTCACGGTCGCGGTTTTTCTCGGCGACCAGTTTGCCGATCTCGCCGATGGGCAGCTTCACACCGCTGCCGGAGTGCACCCAGGTCATGCCGAGCACGCGGGTTTCGGGGCGGATGTTGCGGGCAATCGAAGCCAATATTTCGTCGGTCGAAACCTTGGACGGGTCTTCGAACAATTTGATTTTGCGAACCTGGGTGCCGTCCTTTTGTGTGCGGAATTCAAACACGCTGTTGGCGGCGTAGTGCTCATGTTCGCTGGTCAGGATTTCCTGATCCGGGCGCACATGGATGCCGGCGTAAATCATTGCCAGACCTTCGGTGGTGCTGCCGGTCAGGGCGATCTGCGACGGCTTGGCTTTCAGGTAACGGCCGGCCCACACGCGGACTTCTTCTTCGCGGCGTTCGGTCTCGCCGCGATGCCAGTCCATCGCCAGGCCCGGGTTACGGTCGAGGTTGGCGCGGTGCATCTCGATCGCCTCGCGCACCGGCCGGGGGTGTGAGGTCACCAGAAAGTTGGCGAAGTGCAGGTAATCGGGGTCCTGGTCGAACAGCTGACGGAACTGCGCCCATTTGTCTTTGGGCAGCGGCGCCGGCATGGCGGCCAGCGCGGGCAGGCTGACGGCGGAGCTCAGGGGGATGCCGGCCGCGATAACGCCAGCCTGCTTGAGGAAGGTACGACGGTTGGTCATGAATTCGGTTCGCTTGGCAAAGGTGAATGTCAGTGTTTGGCGACAGGCCGGGAAGACTTCTGCACCTGGTCCCAGACCCGCAGGAAATTGCCGCCCCAGAGCTTGGCAATGTCGGCCTCGCTGTAGCCGCGACTGATCAACTCGGCGGTCACGTTGCGTGCCTCGCTTACGTCTTTCCAGCCGTTCAGGCCGCCACCGTCGTTGAAGTCGGAGCTGATGCCGACGTGATCGATGCCGATTTTCTTTACCGCATAGTCGATGGCGTCGCCGTAATCCTTGAGCGTGGCCTTGGGTTCTTCATCGATGATGCCGTAGAGCTGACTGGCGTATTCGCCGAAACGCTGTTCCGACCACACGGTGATCACCGGGTCGCCCGGCATCAGCGCCATCTCCAGGCCTTGCAGCGGTTGCAGGTCGAAACGGGCGCGCAGGGCGTTGAGTTTGTCTTGAGTGTCTTGGCTCAACGGCTTGATGTAGGTCGGGAAGCCGACGATCTGCACCACGCCGCCGCTGTTCTTGATCAGCTGCATTTCCTGGTCGCTGAGGTTGCGCGGGATGTCCACCAGCGCCCGTGGCGCCGAGTGCGAGGCGACCATCGGCGCGCGGCTCAATTGACTGACTTGCTCAAGCGCTTTGGTCGACATTTGCGACACGTCAATGATCACGCCGAGGTCGTTCAGGCGATGCACCGCTTGCTTGCCCAGCGCCGACAAACCGCCCAGGGCGTCACGGGAATCATTGAAAAACGGCAGCGGCCGGGACGAATCGGCCCAGGCGTTATTGCCCACGTAACTGAAGCCGAACATGCGCATCCCGCGGGCGGCCCACTTGTCCAGCGCGTTGACGTCGTTACCCAGCGGGTAGGCGTTGAGCATGCTGATGAACACGGCGAACTTGCCCTCGCCGTGCAGGCGCCGGAAATCGTCCGGGGTGTAGGCGATGGCGACCTGATTGGGGAAGTCGCGCACCAGGGTGTTGATGATTTTGTAGCGGGTTTCCTGCTCGTGACGGGCTTCGTCGATGAACCCGGCCGTTGGACGATGCGGGGCGTTATCGCCGTTCCAGATTTCCGGCCAGCCGAAAATGGTCAGCGCCGCGCCTGACAGGCGACCGCGTGCGGCCTTGACCAGGTCGAACTGGCCGCTGCCGTCCTTGTCGGCCTCGTTTTCGGCGGTGCCGAAATCCATCGGGACGGTGATGTGGCTGTCGAACGAGAGGATGCGCTCTTGCAGTTCATCGGCCTGTTTCATTACCGCGACCGGGTAGCCGGGGTTGTCGTTGAGCCAATAGTCCCAGGCCGCAAATCCTGCCGCGCCGGCGATGGCCAGCGCCAGGGGCAGGCCAATGAAAAGAGCCTTTTTCGAACGAGGTTTTGTCATTGCCATCTCAGTCAGGTTCGCCGTCGAGGGTGCAGGCGCGGAGCCTTTGCTATCTGGGAAGAACGAGTGGCCAAGGCCAGAATTTAGTCGTTTGTGCGAGCGTCATCGCGAGCAGGCTCGCTCCCACACTGATTGAGTGAACGCAAGATCACCTGTGGGAGCGAGGCAGCTCGCGATGCTTCTAAATTTGTCGAGTCAACAAACGTTCTAGCTTGGATAAAGCCTGCTCCATGGCTGACACAGGTAGGGCAATGACGATTTCTCGACGATGGTTCCTGGCGGGTCTGGCACTGACCGGCGCCGCCGTGCCTGCGGCGTATTACGGGCATCGCGAACTGACAAAACCGGACCCGACGATTACCCCCGGCGAAGCGTCATTCGACGTCGCGGATGTGGCCGGGCAGCGGTTGGCCAACTCGCTGCAGGGTGTCTGGAACATTCGTTTCGAAGGCCGTGACGCCGGCCTCGATGGGTTGCCTCGCGAGGGGCTGCAGGTGTTGCTCGATATCGGCCACAAGGGCCGTGGGCTCAATGGCTTTCTCGATACCTTTGATGCGCTGCGCGGCGAACCGACACCGCGCTATCGCGTCCTCGGCGATCTGGCCGGCCCGAACACCACCGAGTTGAGCTGGCGCCTGATCGATAGCCGATCCCCGACGGGGACGCCGGACTATGAATTCACCTTCACGCTGGACGAAGTCTGGGCCGCGTTCGGCAATGCCGGCAGCGGCACATTGAGTGGGCGCGTGCTGCGTCTGGATCGTCCGCTGGCCTTGACCGCTCAGGACAATCGCTTCGTCGCGGTCAAACAAGTGTTCCCTGAGGCGCGCGAACGCACAGGCCTGGGTCCGGCGTTGCTGGGGTGGCTGATTTCGCCCGAGCACCGCTTGTTTCACCAGCTCTGGCACGCTTCGCGAGACAAATGGCACACCTTGCCCGAGGACAAACGCAACGCCTTGCGTGGTATCGGCTGGCAGCCGGGGCGGCGGGACAAGGAGCGCGATGCGCGGGGGCCGCGCAAGGACCGCAATGGCTCGGGCATCGACTTTTTCTTCATGCACCGGCATATGCTCGGCACCGCGCGCTCCTTGCAGGACCTGCCATCCTGGCAGCAGTTTCCGTTGCCGCAACCGGAGTTGGTGCGTGATCGCCAGGGTTTTGCCCGTTACTTCGACAACCACGACGGCACCGCGCTGCCACCGGCCTGGCGCGCCGACGACGATGATGAATACTCGCAGTGGGTCGCCGATCTCAAGACCGCCGAGACCTATCACAGCAATTTTCAGGTCTGGGAATCGCGCTACCGTGACCCGCGTTACTTGTCGAAACTGACCTTGGGGCAGTTCGGTTCCGAGGTCGAACTGGGCCTGCATGACTGGCTGCACATGCGCTGGGCATCGGTGCCTCGCGACCCGTCCAACGGCCAGCCTGTGCCGTTCGCGCGGGACACCGCAGACTTTTCCGCCCGTTGGTTCGCGGCGGAAAACGACTTTCTTGGCGACCCGTTTTCCTCCCATGTGAACCCGGTGTTCTGGCATTTCCACGGCTGGATCGACGACCGTCTCGAGGACTGGTTCCGGGCGCATGAGCGCTTTCATCCGGGGGAGGTCAGTCGGCTGGAGGTCAATGGTGTGGCGTGGTTCGCCCCCGGTCGCTGGGTCGAAATCGACGATCCGTGGCTTGGCCCGAGCACCCACGGTTGCAACACCACGCCGGGGTTGCAGGCGGGCAAGTCGGTGGAAATGGACCCGGAAACCATGAAGCTGGCGCTGCGGATTACCTTTGGCGAAGACGAGAAGAAGCTGGAGGATCTGTTTAGAAAGGTGCCGCAACGGCCGTGGTATGCGCGAAACCTGAAGGCCAAGCCGATGACCAGTTAAGCCAGAGATACCGCGTTATCGTTCAATCGCGAGCAGGCTCGCTCCCGCAGGATTTCGATGTGCCGCATGATTGGGGCATGGCACATAACCTGTGGGAGCGAGCCTGCTCGCGATGGCGGACTCACTGGCGCTGCAATTCACAAAACCTGCCACCCACCCCCAAGCGCCTTGTACAACGCAATACTCGCCTGCAACCTCGACAACCGCAGTTGCACATTCAAATCCTGCGCCGCATACAACGTGCGCTGCGTCTCCAGCACCGTCAGCAAATCCTCGGCCCCGGCCTGATAGCGGCTTTGCGCAATGTCGAACGCCGTTTGTGCCTGGCTCAACTCTTCACTTTGCCATTGGCGCTGGGCATCCAGTCCGCGGATACCGGTCAGGGCTTTTTCCACGTCGGCAAAGCCGTTGATGATTGCACCGCGGTAGGTTTCCAGCAGTTCTTCCTGGCGCGCCGTGGCTTTGTCGCGTTCGGCGCCGAGGCGGCCATTGTTGAAAATCGGCGCGACCAATCCGGCGGTGAGGTTGTAGAACGGGCTGCGCAGCACATCGTTGAAGGTGTCGGCGCCAGAGCCGATCTGGGCGCTCAATGTCACCGTGGGCAGCATTTTCGCCCGGGCCACGGTCACGTCGGCCCGGGCCGCCGCCAACTGCGCCTCGGCACGGGCAATGTCCGGGCGCCGATTGAGCAAGTCGCTGGGCACGCCCGCGCCGATGGCCGGCCAACAGAGCTGTTCGAAGCGCTGATCGTCGAGCTTCAACTCCTGAACCGGACGGCCGAGGAGGGCAGCGAGGGTGATCCGCGCTTCGTCGGCTTGTTGCTGAACCAGCGGCAACTGCCGTTGTTGCGCGGCCACCAGGCTCTTTTGCTGGGCCAGCTCCAGGGCGGTGGCCGAGCCTGAGTCGAAGCGGGTTTGTACCAGGCTCAACACCTTTTGCGCATTCGCCAGATTGAGCTGCGCGATACGGTGCTGCTCTTGCAGCGACAGGGCTTGCGCATAGGTGCTGGCGACCGCGCTGAGCAGCGTCAATTCCACCGTGTCGCGATCGAACTCACTGGCCCGCAGGCCGAATTGCGCACTGTCGCGGGAGGCGCGCTGGCCGCCCCAGAAATCGATTTCATAACTGGCGCTGAGGCTGGCGTCGAAGTAATCCACCGCCTTGTTACTGTCGTCGGCATCCAGTTGGCTATAGCCGTTGCCGCGCATCAGCTTCTGGCGATTGGCGTTCATCGCTCCCTTCACTTCCGGCAGCAGCGAGCCGCCCGCAATCACCGTCGTCGCCCGGGCCTGACGAACCCGCGCCAGTGCCGCCGCCAGGTCATAGCTGCCGACGCGGGCCTGTTCGATCAGTTGATCGAGCTGCGGGCTGCCAAAGTGCGTCCACCACCGGGCGTTGCTCAACACAGCGTTTTCACGGTGCGCCGACTGCCAGGCGGGCGGCGCCTGCAGGCCACTGTCCTGACGCGGGTCCGGGCTGGCGCACGCGCTGAGCAACACGCAGAGGGTCAACAGGCTGAGTGGCGCTTTCATAGATCGATCATTCACTGGTAAGGGCCGTGACCGGGTCGAGCCGGGCAGCTTTGCGGGCCGGCATGAAGCCGAAGACAACACCGGTGACCAGGGCGCAGCCGAAGGCACCGAGTACCGCTATCAAGGAGAACGCGACCGCGACTTCGCTGAGGATCAGCACACCACCGACGATCAGCGCCAGGGCAATCCCGGCGAGGCCGCCAACCACCGAGAGCATCACCGCTTCGGTGAGGAACTGCCGCAGGATGTCGCGTTGCCGGGCGCCGGTGGCCATGCGGATGCCGATCTCGCGGGTACGTTCGCGCACGGTCATGAGCATGATGTTCATCACGCCAATCCCGCCCACCAACAGCGAAATCGCGGCGATCGAACCGAGCATCAGCGACAGGGTATTTTGTGTACGTGCTTCGGCCTGGATCATCGCCGCGTTGTTGGTCAGCTCGAAATCCTTTTTGCCGTTGTGCAGACGCAACATCAGCTGCTCGATGGCCATTTCTGTTTCGTTGACCTTGCGTGCATCAGCTGCCGCGATGGCCACGTATTCCGGATTGTGAGTGCCGAACAACCGGACGCTGGCGGCGGAATACGGGATGGCGATGCGGTCGTCGCTGTCGGTGTCGCCGGAGCTGGCGCCTTTTTCCGCAAGCACGCCGACCACCTGGAACGGCACGTTTTCGATCAGGATGTATTGGCCGATCGGGTTGGCCACGTCCTTGAGCAATTTGGTCCGCACCTTGTGGCCGATCACCGCGACAGCCGCTGCGTTGCGTTCATCTTCCTGGGTGAAATAACTGCCTTCCACCACGGGCCAGTTGAAGATCGCCGGAAAGTGGGTGTCGTTGCCGCCAACGTAGCTCAAGTGATCGAGGTTGCCGAAACGCACCCCGGCTTCCTCGCCGTTGACCGGCATGATGCGCGTCACCTGCGGCAGGCTGCCCACCGCCGCGACGTCATCGAGGGTGATGATGCCCGGCGGCGTTCGCGGGTTCGGGGCCGAGCCGCTGAGGTAAATGATGTTCGAGCCGAACGCGCCCATTTGCGCCATCACCTGACGCTTGCTGCCTTCACCGACGGCCAGCATCACCACCACCGACGCGACGCCGATGATGATCCCGAGCAGCGTCAGGGCGGTGCGAAACCTGTTGATCCACATCACCCGCCACGCGGCGTGCACCGCGTCCACCAATTCGCCTTTCCAGGCACCGGTGGCTTCAGCGCCTTCGCTCAGGCGCTTGCGCAGATCGACCGCTTGCAGGGCGCCGGGGTTGGCGGAGGTTTGTACGTCGGGGTTGTCGTGCGCGCTGTCGCTGATGATCAGCCCGTCGCGGATTTCGATGATGCGTTTGGCCCGGGCCGCGACTTCGCGGTCGTGGGTGATGAGGATGACCACGTGGCCCTGGCTCGCCAGTTCATCAAGCAGCGTCATGACCTCGGCGCCGCTGTGGCTGTCGAGGGCGCCGGTGGGTTCGTCGGCGAGGATGATGTGCCCGCCGTTCATCAAGGCGCGGGCGATGGAGACGCGTTGCTGTTGGCCGCCGGAGAGTTGATGCGGGCGGTTGCCGGTACGCGAGGCGAGGCCGAGGCGGTCGAGCAGGGCGGCGGCGCGGGCATGGCGTTCGGCGGCCGGGGTGCCTGCGTAGATCGCTGGCATCTCGACGTTTTCCTGGGCCGAGCCGGACGGGATCAGGTGGTAGCCCTGGAACACAAAGCCAAAGGCTTCGCGACGCAACCAGGCCAGTTCGTCGCTGTCGAGTGCGGCGACGTTTTCCCCGGCGAAGCGGTATTCGCCCGAAGTCGGGCGGTCGAGGCAGCCGAGGATGTTCATCAGCGTCGACTTGCCGGAGCCGGACGCGCCGACAATCGCGACGAATTCACCGGCATGGATCGACAGGTCGATGCCGCGCAACACGTGAACCTGCGGTGAATCGCCGCCGCCGTAGGATTTGCGGATGTCCTGCAGGTCGATCAGGGGCGTCTGCATTCAGCCGCCACTCCCGTCGGCCGGTCCGATCAACAGGTGATCGCCTTCCTGCAAGCCGTCGAGGATTTGCACCCGCAGGCGATCGCTGATGCCGGTGCGCACGTCACGTTGCTCGATGCGGCCGTTCTTGGCGACGACCCGGGCGGTCTGGAGGTCCGGCTGCGTGCCGCCTTGCAGCGCGGCGATGGGGGCGGTGAGCACGTCTTTCGCCTGGTTGGAAACGAAGAATACCTGGGTGGTCATTTCCGCCATCAGCGCATTATCGGCGTTGTCGACATCGAGCAGTACGGTGTACAGCACCACGCGAGCGCTGCCGCTTTTGCTCGAACTGGCCGGGCTGCCGCCGCCCTGGCTGGTCTGGTCCAGAGGCTTGGGCGGCACCGGCAGAATCTGCCGCACGGTGCTGCTCCAGCGACGCTTGCCGCCGCTGAGGGTGGTGAACCAGGCGGACATGCCGGGTTTGACGTGACCGATGTCGGCTTCCGAGACTTCAGCCCAGACCGTCATCGGTGACAACCTGGCGATGCGCAGAATCAGCGGCGTTTGCTGTTGTGCGTTGAGGGTCTGACCTGCACGGGCATCGAGTGCGACCACGGTGCCGGACATCGGTGCGTAAATGCGCGTGTAGCCGAGTTCGGCCTGATCACTGCGCAAGCTGGCCTGGGCCTGGCGAATCTGCGCCTGGAACATGTCGATGCGTGCCTGGGTGGCGCGCAGTTCAGCCTGGGCGGTTTGCACGTCTTCTTCGCGGGTGGCACCGCCGGCCTTGAGGCTCTGCTGGCGCTGGAATTTTTGCCGGGCCAGTGCGTGTTGCGCCCGTTGTTCCTCGAGTTGCGCCTTGAGGTTTTCAATCGAGAAACGCCCGGCGTCGAGTTTGGCCTGCTGCGTGGACGGGTCGATTTCCACCAGCAGCTGGCCTTCCTTGATCACGTCACCGACTTCCACGTGGATCTTCTGGATCTGCCCGGACGCCTGTGCACCGACGTCGACGTAGCGTCGAGGTTGCAGGGTGCCGAGGGCCGTGACACTGCTTTCGATGTCGCCGCGGCTGACTTGCACCGTGGCGAATTTGTCTCGGCCGGGCGGGATGACCTGCCAGGCAGCCACGGCGATAACGGGGATCAGACAAAGTGCTACAAGCAGGGCGCGTCGGGTCTGTCGGGGACGTTTCATGCAGGGTTCCGGCAATGGAAATAGGCCCTTCGCTCAGCCTGCGCACGAAATGTGGCAACAGGTGAACGCTGTCGGGAGGCCGACAGAGACGGGGAGCTGTCCGTTAAACGAGAAAAGGGGCGGGGAATTTAGGCCTCGACACAAGCCGACACAAACACATTGAGGGCATGTGGCGAGGGGATTTATCCCCGTTCGGCTGCGAAGCAGTCGTTAATGCATTTTAACTTTGAAATGCCGGGGCCGCTCCGCAGCCCAACGGGGATAAATCCCCTCGCCACACAGGCTCTCTCCCATAAGACCAAGACTATTTGTCGGGCAAGCTGAAGCAATACTTTAAATCTATATGAGAATTACTATAAATTACACACTCGAATTGCCACTATCGTGCCACTGCCCATTTTCGGCGGTCGATGCGGTGGCTCAAGGATAGAAACCGCACCCATGCGGCCGGGAGTCATGGTTGGAAAACTACTATCGCGAGCTGGTGTGCTTTCTGAACGCCAAGCTGGGCAACCGTCAGGTGGCCGAAGATGTGGTGCATGACGCTTATGTGCGGGTTCTGGAACGTTCCAGCGACACGCCGATCGAGCAGCCCCGGGCATTCCTGTATCGCACCGCGCTCAATCTGGTGATCGACGACCATCGGCGCAATGCCTTGCGTCAGGTCGAGTCGCTGGAGGTGCTCGACAATGAAGAGCGCTACTTCACCCCGTCCCCCCACAACTGCCTTGATCATGGCCAGCGCCTGGAGATGCTCCAGCGTGCGTTGGCGGAATTGCCACGGCTGTGCCGCGAGAGTTTCCTGCTGCGCAAGATCGATGGCTTGTCGCACCCGGAAATCGCCGAACACCTCGGCATTTCCCGCGCGTTGGTGGAAAAGCACATCGTCAATGCAATGAAGCATTGCCGGGTGCGGATGCGGCAATGGGACGCCCACTGAGCGTTTGTTGTTAAATTTTATTTCATTGTCCTCGTTCCTACTCAACAGACGACCTGCTGTGCTCCCAAGGATAGCCAGGTCACTTAGGCTTCCTCCCCGTGTTGAGGGGTTCATCCAGAGGACACTGGAAATGACACAGGCAATTGCATCGCCCATCGTTCACGACCTGATCGGCGTCGGTTTCGGCCCTTCGAACCTGGCGCTGGCCATCGCTCTGCAAGAGCGCGGGCCGAGTCAGGGCGAACTGGATGTTCTGTTTCTCGACAAGCAGGCGGACTATCGCTGGCACGGCAATACCCTGGTGACCCAGAGCGAGTTGCAGATTTCCTTCCTCAAGGACCTGGTGACCCTGCGCAACCCGACCAGCCCCTATTCCTTCGTCAACTACCTCAAGCACCACGGTCGTCTGGTGGACTTCATCAACCTAGGCACCTTCTATCCGTGCCGCATGGAGTACAACGACTACCTGTGCTGGGTCGCCGGGCAATTTGCCGAACAGAGCCGCTACGGCGAAGAAGTGCTGACCATCGAGCCGGTGTTGCACAACCAGCAGGTCGAAGCGTTGCGGGTGATCTCCCGCGATACCCAGGGTCAGCAACACGTGCGCACCACCCGTTCGGTGGTGGTGAGCGCCGGTGGCACACCGCGTATTCCCGAAGCGTTCAAGGCGTTGAAGGATGACGGTCGGGTGTTCCATCACTCGCAGTACCTGGCGCAGATGGCCAGGCAACCGTGCGTGAACAATCAGCCGATGAGCATCGCGATCATCGGCGGCGGGCAGAGCGCGGCGGAAGCCTTCATCGATCTGAACGACAGCTTCCCGTCGGTGCAGGTGGACATGATCCTGCGCGGCTCGGCGCTGAAGCCGGCGGACGACAGCCCGTTCGTCAACGAAGTGTTCTCGCCGGAGTTCACCGACCTGGTGTTCCAGCAGGCGAGCAGCGAGCGTGAGCGGCTGGTCAACGAGTACCACAACACCAACTATTCGGTGGTGGACATCGACCTGATCGAACGCATCTACGGCATCTTCTATCGCCAGAAAGTCTCGGGCATTGCCCGTCATGCCTTCCGCACCCTGACCACTATCGAAAAAGCCACCGCCACCGAGCGCGGCATTGAACTGGCCGTGCGTAACAACGCGACCGGCGAAGTCACGGTCCGTCATTACGACGCTGTGGTTCTGGCCACCGGGTATGAGCGTCAGATGCACCGCAAACTGCTGGCGCCGCTGGAAGAATACCTGGGGGATTTCGAAGTGGATCGCAACTACAAACTGATCACCGACGAGCGCTGCAAGGCCGGTATCTACATGCAGGGCTTCTGTCAGGCGAGCCACGGGTTGAGCGACACCTTGCTGTCGATCCTGCCGATCCGGGCGGATGAGATTGCCGGGTCGTTGTATGAACATGGCAAGAGCCGTGGGCAGGGGCGGTCGGTGATGGATTTGTTATTGGCGACTGCCAGCTAAGATTTTCGGCGCTTTTGAGGACGCCATCGCGAGCAGGCTCGCTCCCACATTTGATCTCTGTCTTACACAAATTTTGTGTTCACTGAAGATCCACCGTGGGAGCGAGCCTGCTCGCGATGGCGTCCTCAAAGGCATCACATATCTTGAATCCTGAACCCTCCCTGAAGAACCCCGCAATTCCCCCCACTACTGGCCAATCCTTCGTTTACTCTCCAAAAAACGGGGCGTAAGCTTCGCGCGTTTTCATCAATAACGGAGACCCACAGTGGGTACTTGTTCGAGTGACAGTAGTCGGCCGGTTCCAATAACCGGCAGATCCTCGGCAAGATAACGCGCCACTTTTTGTGCCGTTGTCTCGCCGACAAAGCGAGCAGCGGCATCCCGATCGCGGCCAGTCCTGGTCCGTGTCCCGACGTCCTCTCATCGACGCTGAACCGTGCGTGATGTTCGACTTGTTGTCGTCATCGCGGCGCACCGACACGCCTGCTGGAAGGTTTCCCGGCTGACCCTGGGGGAACTGCCATGAACCTGACCCTGCTCAAGGAATTCTTCGCCGGATTCCTGCGCACCCGCCACATCGCCCGACACTTCCGTCGCCTGGCGCTGCTGGAAAATTTCACCGACACCACGGTCAGCCGCGAGATGCCGCCGACCCTGGCGCAAACCCTGGTGAGCGCCGCCAACAGCGACACCGGGCAACTGCTGGACAACCTCAACAGCCACAGCGACGGCCTGAGCGAAGCCGAGGCCGATGCACTGCGCGTGCAATTCGGCCTCAACGAAGTCGAGCACGAACAACCGCTGCCGTGGTGGGTTCACCTGTGGCACTGCTACAAAAACCCGTTCAACCTGCTGCTGACATTGCTCGCGGTCATCTCCTGGCTGACCGAGGACATGAAAGCCGCCGTCGTGATTTTCTCGATGGTGGTGCTCTCGACCTTTCTGCGCTTCTGGCAGGAAACCAAATCCAACCAGGCGGCCGACGCACTCAAGGCGATGGTCAGCAACACGGCCACGGTGATGCGTCGGGATGCATTGCGCACCGAAGTGCCGATCAAACTGCTGGTGCCGGGGGATCTGATTGTACTCTCGGCCGGCGACATGATTCCCGCCGATTGCCGCGTGCTCAACGCCAAGGACCTGTTCGTCAGCCAGGCGGCCATGACCGGCGAATCGATGCCGGTGGAAAAATTCCCACGCCAGCAGGACAGCGACACGAGCAACCCGCTGGACCTCGACAACATCCTGTTCATGGGCACTAACGTGGTGTCCGGCACCGCGATGGCGGTGATTCTGACCACCGGCAACAGCACCTATTTCGGTGCACTGGCCCAGCGGGTCGGTGCCACCGACCGCGTGCCGACGTCGTTCCAGACCGGGGTCAACAAAGTCAGCTGGCTGCTGATCCGCTTCATGTTCGTCATGGCGCCGCTGGTGTTGTTCATCAACGGTTTCACCAAGGGCGACTGGACCGAAGCGCTGCTGTTCGCGCTGTCGATTGCCGTGGGCCTGACCCCGGAAATGCTGCCGATGATCGTCACCTCGACCCTGGCCAAAGGCGCGGTATTCCTGTCGCGCAAAAAAGTCATCGTCAAACGCCTCGACGCGATCCAGAACTTCGGCGCCATGGATGTGTTGTGCACTGACAAAACCGGCACCCTGACCCAGGACAAAATTTTTCTGGCGCGCAACGTCGATGTCTGGGGTAACGATTCCGATGACGTGCTGGAAATGGCCTACCTCAACAGCTACTACCAGACCGGCCTGAAAAACCTGCTGGACGTGGCGGTGCTCGAACACGTCGAGGTCCACCGTGAACTGAAAGTCGGGACGGCGTTTCGCAAGGTCGACGAGATCCCGTTCGACTTCACCCGCCGGCGCATGTCGGTGGTGGTCGCCGAGCGCGATCAATCGCACCTGCTGATCTGCAAAGGGGCGGTGGAAGAGGTGCTGGCGGTGTGCACCCGAGTGCGGCACGGCGAGGTCGATGAAGCGCTGACCGATGACCTGTTGGCGCGGATTCGTCAGGTCACCGCTGCATTCAACGCCGAAGGACTGCGGGTGGTGGCGGTCGCCGCGCGGCCAATGATCGAGGGGCGCGACACCTACAGCCTGGCGGATGAGCAGGCCCTGACGCTGATCGGCTACGTGGCGTTTCTCGACCCACCGAAGGAAAGCACCGCGCCGGCCCTGAAAGCATTGGCGGCGCATGGCGTGGCGGTGAAAGTGCTGACTGGCGACAACGAACTGGTCACCGCGAAGATCTGCCGCGAAGTCGGCCTGGAACAGCAAGGCCTGCTGATGGGCAACGACATCGAGCGCATGACGGACGCCGAACTGGCCGTGGCGGTGGAGACCACCAACGTCTTCGCCAAACTGACGCCAACGCACAAGGAACGCATCGTCCGTCTGCTCAAAGGCAACGGCCATGTGGTCGGGTTCATGGGCGACGGCATCAATGACGCGCCGGCCTTGCGCACCGCCGACATCGGTATCTCGGTGGACAGCGCCGTGGACATCGCCAAGGAAGCGGCCGACATCATCCTGCTGGAGAAAAGCCTGATGGTGCTGGAGGAGGGCGTGCTGGAAGGACGCCGCACCTTCGCCAACATGCTCAAGTACATCAAAATGACGGCGAGCTCGAATTTCGGCAACGTGTTCTCGGTGTTGGTGGCCAGCGCGTTCATCCCGTTCCTGCCGATGCTGCCGATGCACCTGCTGGTGCAAAACCTGCTCTACGACATTTCGCAGATCGCCATCCCGTTCGATAACGTCGATGAAGAAATGCTCAAGCAACCCCAGCGCTGGCAACCGGCGGATGTCGGGCGTTTCATGTTGTTCTTCGGGCCGATCAGTTCGATCTTCGACATCACCACGTTTGCCTTGATGTGGTACGTGTTCGACGCCAATACCCCGGACCATCAAACCCTGTTCCAGTCCGGCTGGTTCGTGGTCGGGTTGCTGACGCAGACGCTGATCGTGCACATGATCCGCACGCCGAAGATCCCGTTCCTGCAAAGCCGCGCGGCCATGCCGCTGATGGTGATGACCGGGATCATCATGGCCGTGGGCATCTTCCTGCCGATGGGGCCTTTGGCGCACTACTTCAAATTGCAGGCGCTGCCGTCGCTGTACTTCGTGTTCCTGCCGGTGATCCTGCTGGCGTACATGGCGCTGACCCAGGCGGTGAAGGGGTTCTATATCCGCCGGTTTGGCTGGCAGTAAACACGACAAAACCCTGTGGCGAGGGAGCTTGCTCCCGCTGGGCTGCGAAGCGGCCCCAAAAAACCGGCAGCGCTGAAAGATCGCAGCAACCGGTTTTACGACTGCTGCGCAGTCGAGCGGGAGCAAGCTCCCTCGCCACAGGGGGGGCCATGTGACTCAAGGATTTTCTGATCCAAGCACTCAACAACATCAACCTGGCCAACATTTTACTGCCGCCGATCGTCAATAGGCGTTCTGAAGCCCGACTTTATTTCCCACTACCGGATGTGGCGCCCGTTATTTAGGAATAGTCCTACAGAAAACTCCTTGGCTCTTCCGTAGCCTTGCGGCCTCACGAATCTGAAACCCTCCTGGGGGCCCCGGTTGCCTAACAAAGCGTTACGTATCCTGATTGCCGACGAGCAGCATTTCCAGCGGATGAGAATCGAGCGCCTGTTCAACCGGCTCGATTACTACCGCGTGGCGCCGGTGCGAGACCTGGCGGAATTGCTGACGCTGGTCGAATACGGGAGCGAGCCTTTTGATCTGGTGGTCATCAATGCCTCGCTGGCGGGTGAAGCGTTCGACCTGCCTGGTTTTGTCCTCGATAACCCACAGGTTCGCCACGCATTGATCTATGACGGCGAGCAGGTGAAGTTGCCGTCGATCCCTGCGTGCGTGCAGCAGAAGGTACAGGTGAGCCTCGCCGCGCTGCCTGATCTGGCATGCATTCAGCGGTTGATGGCAACAGTTGATCCACGATTACCGTTCGTCGGCACTGTCATTTCTGTCAGGTAGTCTGGCGCGGATTTCCATGCAAGAGTCTTCGCGCAGCCCTACGTACTGCCCGGGCCTGGCCCATGGGTATTGATTGCTCAATTGTCGTGCCTTTGCACAGGAGTTGCCATGAAGCCAGCGAGATCAGCGGTGGTTGCGGACGACCATCCGGTGGTTCGCGCAGCCGTCAAAATACTGCTTAAACAGGAAGGGTTTCATCCGATTCACGAGGTATCCAGCGGCAACGAGGTCTTTTCGGCGATTCGTGAGCATCAACCTGATCTGGTGGTGCTGGATCTGATGATGCCCCGTCTCGGCGGGCTGGAAGTACTGGCCCGCATCCAGGCCAGTGATGAGCGATGTCGAGTACTGGTTTTCACCGGCCAGGACCCTCGGTTTTATCAGGACCGTTGCATGCGTGCCGGTGCCGTGGCGTACGTTTCCAAGTCCAACGATTTGCAGCATCTGCACGAGGCAGTGCATGCAGTGATGGCCGGTTACACCTATTTCGCCAAGCTGCCGTCGAGTTCGGTGGCGCTGAGCACGCTGCAATGCAACGAGAAGGAGATGATCCACAGGCTTTCCGACCGCGAACTGACAATCCTGGTGTACCTGGCCAAGGGATTGGGCAACAAGGAAATCGCTGAACTCATGAACCTGAGTCCCAAGACCACCAGCACCTACAAGACCCGACTGAAAGAAAAACTCAACGTTGAATCCAATGTACACCTGAGTCATTTCGCCAGACGCCATGAATTGATCTGAATGAAGACCTTCCGGCGTTTGCGTTGCCTGCTATTCCTCGCGCTGCTGGGCTGTCTATGGATATCCCGCGTCGACGCACAACCGCAAACCCTGAAATTGCTGGGACGCTCCACTGTCGACGGCTACGACGTCAAACTGGCGGATGCCGATTCGCGGTTGCTGCGGCAAAAGGGCCGGTTGGTGCTGGCCATCTCGGCGCCGGATTATCCACCCTTCGACATCACCACCACCGGCACCGATTACGAAGGATTGACGGCTGACTATGCCGGGTTGCTCAAGCAGTTATTGCAGGTGGAAATCGATGTTCGTCGCTATGCATCGCGAGACGAGGCGGTGCGGGCGATCAAGGAAGGCAAGGCTGATTTGCTGGGAACAGCCAATCGTTACGAGGTCGAGGACCCACAGTTGCGGATGTCCGCTGCCTATGCTGACGATCAACCCGTCGTGCTGACCCGTACGGATTCGACGGCGCCGCTTGACCCCGATCTCGCCAATAAACGGCTGGCGATGCTCTACCACTATTTGCCCGAGCAGCAAGTGCGGGCGTTTTATCCCAAGGCGAATGTCGAACTGTATCCCTCGACGCTTGAGGCGGTGGGGGCCGTAGCGTTCCGTCAGGCGGATGCTGTCCTCAGCGATGCCATCAGCGCCAACTACCTGATCAGCAAAAACTACCTCAACAATGTTCAACTGGCCGATTTTGCGCTTCTGGAGTCCGGTCGTTTCGCCTTCGCGATGAGCAACGACAATCATCAGCTGCAACGCATCGTCAACCGGGCGCTGGCTGCTATCCCGACCAATGAACGGATGAACATCCTGCGCCGATGGGGCGGCAGCGGGACCTCCATCGCAGGCACTCAGGCCCCGCTCTTCAGCGTGATCGAACAACGCTGGCTCGACGACCACCCGCGCGTCCGAGTAGCGATCAACGAAAACCTCATGCCGATTTCCTTCATCGACCCTGAGGGCAAGTATCGGGGCATCAGCATTGATGTACTGGCGAAAATCAGCCTGCGCACAGGTTTGAAGTTCGACATTCAACCGACCCGGTCAGTGGCGCAAATGCTGGAGTGGATCAGGACCGGAAAGGTCGATCTGGTCGCCGGGATCAGCCCCAGCGTCGAACGTGAAACCGAATTGCGTTTCACCCGACCGTTTTTGACCAGTCCCAATGTGCTGGTGACGCGTATCGCGCCGGGCAGTCCCCGGACACTGGATGAAATGGCCGGTAAAACATTGGCCCTGACCCAGGGCAACAGCACCGGTGAGTTCATTCGTCAGCACTTTCCGCAGATCAAACTGGTCAATGCGCCATTAACGGCGCAAGCGATGGAAATGGTTGCCCAAGGCAGCGCGGATGGCGGCATCAACTCGCTGATCGGTGCCAGGGTCATGATTTCACGGCAGTATCGGGACCGGCTGCAAGTGACCAGCACCGTCGGCACCGACCCTGCTCGCAGCACCCTGGCAACCGGTCGCGAGGCGGTGGTGCTGCATTCGATTCTGGACAAGGCGCTGCTCAGCATTCCACTCGAAGAAATCGATGCAATGACGAGCAACTGGAGAAATGACCTGATGGTCGAGCCAAGTTTCTGGCTGGGTCACCGTCAGGACATTCTCCAGGCCTTTGCCGCCGCCGGCGCCTTGTTGTTGCTGGCGCTGGTCTGGATCGCCTGGCAGCGTCGGCAGATTCGACTGCGTCAGCAATTGCTCAGTCAGTTGCAGGACGCCAAGGACGCCGCGGACGATGCCAACCGTGCGAAAACCACGTTTCTGGCCACCATGAGCCATGAAATCCGCACGCCGATGAATGCGTTGCTTGGCATGCTCGAACTGGCTCTGAAGCAGGCGGATAAAGGCGTTATCGACCGTCCGGCCATCGAAGTGGCATCCAGTGCCGGCCAACAATTGCTGGCGTTGATTGGCGACATTCTGGACATCGCGCGTATCGAGTCCGGGCATTTGTCCCTTGCACCGGAACGGGCCAATTTGCGCTCGCTGGTCGAGTCGGTGTGCCGGGTCTTCGAGGGGCTGGCACGGCAGAAGAATCTGGATTGGCGCGTCGAACTGGGCGATCAAAGCGATTGCGATGTGTTGATCGATCCCACGCGTTTCAAGCAGGTGCTGTCCAATCTGCTGAGCAATGCGATCAAGTTTACCCGCGAAGGCGAAGTGAGCCTGACATTGCAGGTCGAACCTGGCGTAGCGGGGCGTCGAGCGGTGAGCCTGCGTATTGCAGACACCGGCATCGGCATCAGCGCACTCGATCAGCAGCGACTGTTCAGTTCGTTCGTGCAGGCCGGCAACAATCCGCATTCAGGCCGGCAAGGTTCCGGGCTGGGGTTGGTAATCAGCCGGACGTTGTGCGAAATGATGGGCGGCCGATTGCTCCTAGACAGCACGCTTGGACGGGGTACGCGGATCGATGTCTGCCTTGAACTGCCCGCGTTGCTTGCGCTGCCCTCCTGCGCTGTGCCCGAAGACGAAGGGTTGGAGCAGACGCGTCCGCTGACGATTCTGGTGGTTGATGATTACCCGGCCAACCGTCTGTTGATGTCCCGGCAGTTGGGCTATCTGGGGCACAGCGTGATGGTCGCCGAGGAGGGGCGGAAAGGATTCGAGATGTGGCGCGAATTTCAGTTTGATGTGGTCGTGACCGATTGCAACATGCCGGTGTGCAACGGTTATGAATTGACGGGGGCGATACGCGATGAAGAGCGTGCACAGGGATTGCCGCCAACGCTGATCCTGGGGTTGACCGCCAATGCTCAGCCTGATGAGAAGGCTCGTTGCCTGGAGGCGGGCATGGACGATTGCCTGTTCAAACCGATCGGCCTGCCGGAACTGAGTGCCTGGCTGGCCTCGAAATTTATCGACGGGCAGGAGTCGACCACCGAAGCATCTGCAAACGCCGAGATCGATCTGAGCGGCTTGCTGCAATACGTCGGTGGCGACCAGGAGTTGATCACGCAATTGCTGCACGACGTGGTCATGACCAATCGCACTGATCGGGATGAACTGCTCGAGGCGCATGCGAGCGGCCAGCAGCAAGTGCTTCGTACGCTTGCGCACCGTATCAAGGGTGGGGCGTTGATGATTCGAGCGGTCGGTCTGATCGAGTGTTGCGAGACGCTGGAGCGTGCCTGCAGGGAGGGCCATGCTGCGCAGATTGACCTCGCGGTTGATCTGCTGCAGCAGGCCATGACACGGCTGGACCAACGCCTGGCGCAGGGTTGAGGGTTAATCCCAGTTCGGCGCGATGCCTTTGGGGCTGGTCAGGCGGTGGCCGCGCTCAAGACCGGCGATCAGCGCCATGTCGGCGTCACTCAGGGTCAGGTCGCAGGCTTTCAGATTGCTTTGCAGGTTGGCGCGTTTAGTCGACGAAGGAATCACCGCGTAACCCGATTGCATCGCCCAGGCCAGCGTCACTTGCGCAGGCGTTGCTTGCAAGCTATCGGCAATTTGCCGGATGACCGGGTCTTTCAGCACTTCGCCGTACGCCAGGGTCATGTAGGAAGTGATCTGGATGCCCTGGCTCTGCGCGAACTCGACGACCTTGCGGTTTTGCAGGTACGGGTGCAGCTCGATCTGGTTGGTGGCGATGTGCTCGGCACCGATGGCGGCAATCGCCTGTTTCATCAGGTCGACGGTGAAGTTGGAGACGCCAATCTGCCGGGTCAGGCCGAGTTTTTTGGCTTCGAGCAGGGCACTCATGAATTCTTCGACCGGCACCTGGTCTTCCGGCGAAGGCCAGTGAATCAGGGTCAGGTCCAGGTAGTCGGTTTGCAGTTTTTGCAGGCTTTCCTTGAGGCTGTCGATCAAGCGCTCCTTGGCGAAGTTGGCCACCCAGATCTTGCTGGTGATGAACAGCGCCTCACGGGCGACGCCGCTGGCCGCGATGGCCTCGCCGACTTCGGCTTCGTTCTCGTAGATCTGCGCGGTATCGATGGCGCGGTAGCCCAGTTCCAGGCCAGTGCTCACCGAATCAATGACCACCTGGCCTTGCAAGCGAAACGTACCAAGACCGAATGCGGGAATAGACATCAATGACTCCAGGGTTTGCAGTGGGAATGGGCACGAGTATCCGCGTGCGTATCCTTGAGAAAAACCGCTGGTGGGGCAAAGCAATGTTTACCGCAAGTCATGAATCTTTTGATCTTAAAGGCTACCCCCGCGCCTCAAGAATCATGCAAGTCGTCGAACCCGTCGCATACAACCGCCCATCCACATCATAAATCCGCCCCTCGGCCAGCGCCGTCGAACGTCCCAGATGGACGATCTTGCCCTCGGCCCGCACCGGCCCACTGGCGCCAGTCAACGCACGAACATAGCTGATGCGCAGATCCAGCGTCGTATACCCCTGGCCCTTTTTCAGCTGCGTGTGAATGGCGCAGCCCATGCACGAGTCCAGCAAGGTTGCCGCATAGCCGCCATGCACGCTGCCTAGCGGGTTGTAATGCCGCGAATCCGGTGTGCCCTGAAAAATGAACAGCCCGGCCGACCATTCGATGGGGATGAAATCCATCAGCGTGCCAATGGGCGGAGAGGGCAGTTCACCGTTGCCGATGCCGTCGAAGAATTCGCTGGGCGACAGCGCGCTGACCTCGGCCATCGACAGACTGCCGGGGGCGGCCAGACGTGCGCGCATGGCGTCTTCCTGGGCAATCCATTGGGCGAGGGTGGCTTCTCGGTTGGGGCTCTGCATGATCATGTCCTCGGACGGGCGCTGATATTATGGTTGTAATCTGCGCTGATATTATGTCCGAAATAAAATCTCCGCCAGCCCCGCGTGTCGAATCCCTCACGCAATATCGCTGTGACTGAATTCCTCCCCCAGAAAGTCGATCAACGCCCGCACCGACGGCAGCAGTCCACGGCGAGAGGGAAAGATCGCGTGGACAATCCCGCACTTGGGCGCCCAGCCCGGCACCAGTTCGACCAGGCGTCCGGCGGCGATGTCATCGCGCACCACCACGCAAGGCAGGTGCGCGACGCCAATGCCCGCGAGCACCGCGTGACGCAACGCCAGCAGGTCATCGGTGACCATGCGTGGCGCGTGCCGAATCAGCGCACTGGCGCCGTCCGCGCCGAACAACTCCCACTGGTATTCACGCTGCGCCGCGCCCCAATGCACGCTGGGCAAACCGCTGAGATCGGCCGGGGAGGCGGGCGTCGACAAGCGCTCGGCAAACGCCGGGCTACCCACCAGGCATTGGGTGCTGTTGCCCAGCACCTTCATCACCATGTCGGTGTTTTCCAGCGGCGGAAAACGTACGCGCAGGGCAATGTCGAAGCCCTCGTGGATCAGGTCGACCCGGCGGTTGGTGCTCTCGATGAACAACTCCACCAGCGGGTACTTGAGCATGTAGCGGGTCAGCATCGGCCCGACCCAGGAATTGAGCAGCGCGGTCGGGCAACTGATGCGCACCAGGCCCTGGGGCTCGGAACGGTTGCGTTCGATCAGTTCGGCGGCGCTTTCCGCTTCTACGCGCATGGCCAGGCAGCGCTGGTAATAGGCCTGGCCGATTTCCGTCAGCGAACAATGCCGGCTGGTGCGATGCAACAGGCGCACGCCGAGGCGCTCTTCGAGCTCGGCGATGCGCCGGCTGAGCTTCGATTTGGGCATGTCCAGCGCCCGCCCTGCCGCGGCGAAACCCTGATGTTCCACCACTTGGGTGAAGTAGTAGAGGGTGTTGAGGTCTTCCACCATCGTTCTCCATATAGAACGCTAAGGCTGATTTTTGCAGTCTAGCGCACCAAAGGGTTCGGTTTTAAGCTTTGTTCATCGCGTCAAACCACAGATTTGGAGGCAGCATGAAAAACATCATCGGCATTTACACCAGCCCACGGACCCATTGGGTCGGCGACGGTTTTCCGGTTCGTACGCTGTTTTCCTACGACAACCTGGGCAAACACATCAGCCCGTTTTTGCTGCTGGATCACGCCGGTCCCGCTGAATTCACCCCGACCACCGAGCGTCGTGGCGTTGGTCAGCATCCGCACCGCGGTTTCGAAACCGTGACTATCGTTTACAAGGGCGAACTGGAGCACCGCGACTCCACCGGCAGCGGCGGCAAGATCGGCCCGGGCGATGTGCAATGGATGACCGCCGCCTCGGGAATTCTTCACGAAGAATTCCACTCCGAAGGCTTTGCCAAAACCGGCGGCACCCTGGAAATGGTCCAGCTGTGGGTCAACCTGCCGGCCAAGGACAAAATGGCCGACGCCGGTTACCAGACGATTCTCGATGGCGACATCCCGAGAATCCCGCTCAAGGACAAGGCCGGCAGCCTGCGTCTGATCGCCGGCGAGTTCGACGGCCACACCGGTCCTGCGCGGACATTCACCCCGGTCGACGTCTGGGACCTGCGCCTCAACGGCGGCAAGTTGCTGGCCCTCGACCTGCATGAAGGCCGCAACACCGCGTTGGTGGTGCTGCGCGGCACGGTTCAGGTCAACGGCCTGGAGCTGGTGCGCGAAGGACAGTTGGCGTTGTTCGAACGCAATGGCAACCAGATCAGTCTGGAAGCCAATAACGATGCAGTGGTGTTGCTGCTCAGCGGCGAGCCGATCGACGAACCGATCGTCGGCCATGGCCCGTTCGTGATGAACAGCGAGCAGGAGATCCACCAGGCCTTTGCCGACTTTCAGTCGGGTCGGTTTGGGCGGATGAGCGGTTGAACAGATTGAAACGAAATCACCAAACCCAGTCGCCGGCCCGTTCGGCATCGATATAAAAGCGAGGATTACCCCATGACTACTTCTTACAAACGTCTCGACAAGGATAACGCCGCCGTTCTGTTGGTGGATCATCAGGCGGGCCTGCTGTCACTGGTGCGGGACATCGATCCAGACCGTTTCAAGAACAACGTGCTGGCCCTGGCCGACCTGGCCAAGTACTTCAAATTGCCGACCATCCTCACCACCAGTTTCGAAACCGGCCCCAACGGTCCGCTGGTGCCTGAACTCAAGGAGCTGTTCCCGGATGCGCCGTACATTGCCCGTCCTGGCCAGATCAACGCCTGGGACAACGAAGATTTCGTCAAGGCGATCAAGGCCACCGGCAAGAAGCAACTGATCATCGCCGGCGTGGTGACCGAGGTGTGCGTGGCATTCCCGGCGCTGTCGGCCCTGGCGGAAGGCTTTGAAGTGTTCGTGGTGACCGACGCTTCCGGCACGTTCAACGAGCTGACCCGCCAATCGGCCTGGGACCGCATGTCGTCTTCCGGCGCGCAACTGATGACCTGGTTCGGCCTGGCGTGTGAGCTGCACCGCGACTGGCGTAACGATGTGGAAGGCCTGGCGACCCTGTTCTCCAACCACATCCCGGACTACCGCAATCTGATGACCAGCTACAACACGGTGACCAACAGCAAATAAATCTGGCAACACCCATAACCTGTGGGAGCGAGCCTGCTCGCGATAGCGGTCGATCAGTCACTGCAAATGTGTCTGTTCAACCGCCATCGCGAGCAGGCTCGCTTGTATGTTTAGACTTGAAGGGGTGGGTGGGACTAAAGCTCGTCATCTGACTCTGACCAGTACAGACCGTGGGAGACTTCGTCCCACCCCTTCACCTAATGCGCCGATAAGGAATGCATCGGCTCGGACCGACGATAGAAACAAGCCAGCGCAACGGTGAACCCCGTCAAGTATCTAAACCCTAGCTCGGAGGGTGTGCCATGACAATCCTGGATTCGCAGGTGGTCGTCGGTGTGGATGTGGCGAAGGACGAGATCGTTATCTATCGATCCGACCTGGAAAAGACCCTAAATATCGCGAACAAGCGATCAACCTTGAAGCAATGGCTCAAGACGCTGCCAGCGCACAGCGCTATCGCGCTAGAAGCGACCAATATCTATCACCTTGATACAACGGAAATGGCCCATGAAATGGGCCATGACGTTTACGTCATCGATGGCAGTCGCCTCAACAAATACCGCGATGGAATAGGCATGAGGGCGAAAACAGATACGTTGGATGCCGAGCTGCTGGCCCGTTACTTGAGCCGCGAATCCGACAGATTGAGGATCTGGAATCCGCCACCGAAGGCTTACACACAAATGAAAAGCCTGCTTCGCCGTCGGGCTCAGTTGGTCCGGGCCTGTGTTGCACTCAAGCAGAGCTGGAAAAACGAATCCTTGCTGAAAGAGCACTTCAACCAGCTTCTGGCCGCCATTGCCCAGTTCGAAAAGATGATTCAGAAAACGCTCAAGGAAATTGCTGAGGAAGGTGGGATTGATGATCAGGTGAAGCGTTGCCAGGCCATCGAGGGCGTAGGGCTCCTGACGGCCACCGCAGCGGCCACTGCTTTTATGCGTGGGGAATTTGCCAACAGCGACGAGTACGTCGCCTTCCTCGGCATGGATCCGCGTGTGAGGCAGTCAGGACAAAAGGATCAAAAGCGCCGACTCTCTAAACGAGGGGACTCGGAGTTCCGGCGCTTGTTTCACAATAGCGCTATGGCTGCCAGCCGTTCGCCGACCTGGAAGCCGTACTACGAACGCTATCTGGCCAGAGGTCTAAAAGGCACTCAGGCCTTGGTTATCCTGGCACGCAAGCTGGCCAGAGTGATGTTTGCCCTGATGAAAAACCAAACCGAATACAAGCCAAATTCTATGTTTGGGTGTTCCCCCCAAACATAGAATCTCCCACAGGTTTTTGTATTGTTCACTGGCCCGCGTTTGCTCCTACACTGTGCCCATCCGTACATGCCTGGAGTCGTTTGATGCTGTCACTGCTCACCAATCACCCGTTGATCAGCGCCCTGATCCTGATCCTGATCGACCTGGGATTGTGGCGCCTGATCAGTGCCGGCGGCAGCAACTGGAAACTGGTGGTGCGGCTGGTGATTTTCGCGTTGTTCAGCATGCTGCTGTTCAACGAGGGTTTGAATCCGCTGGAGCCAGCGCCCTGGGCTGACAATGTGCCGCTGCACCTGGCGGCGACCGGTTTGCAGATTGGCTGGTGGCTGTTCGGCGCGCGCACCCTGACGGTGTTGATTGGCGCGGTGATGATGCAGCGCGTCGGGCACACCGGGCGCTTGCTCCAGGATTTGCTCGGCGCGGTGATTTTCCTGATCGCGATCATCGCGGCCCTGGCCTACGTGCTCGACCTGCCGGTCAAAGGCGTGCTGGCGACCTCCGGTGCGTTGGCGATCATCGTCGGCCTGGCGTTGCAAAGCACCCTCAGCGACGTGTTCTCGGGGATCGTCCTCAACACCACCAAACCCTATCAACTGGATGACTGGATCTCCATCGACGGCACCGAAGGTCGGGTCACCGACATCGATTGGCGTGCCACGCGCCTGCAAACCGCCCAGGGCAGCATGGCGGTGATTCCCAACTCGCTGGCGGCCAAGGCCAAGATCATCAACTTCAGCCGGCCGAGTGACATTTTCGGTGTATCGATCAGTCTGCAACTCAGCCCGCATGAGCGGCCGCAAACAGTGATCGATGCGCTGGAACGGGCGATGGAGGGGTGCCGATATCTGCTGGCCAAACCGGCGCCGTGCGTGGCCCTCAAAGGCTCGAGCGCCACCGGCGTGGAGTACGAAATCAGTGGCTTCGTGGTCTCGATGGACCAGAAGCGCATGGTGCGCAATCTGCTGTTCGACCTCGCGTTCCGGCATTTGCAGGCATCGGGCGTGAGCCTTTTGTCCAGCGTCGAATCGAATGCGCCGGCGGGGCTGTCACGGCCACGGGCGTTGCTGGAAAGCTCGGCGATATTCTCGACGTTGCGTCAGGAAGAGAAAGAAACTTTCGCACAACACATGACCCTGCAAACCTTCCGTCCGGGGGAGGTGATCCTGCCGGCGGGGGAGGTCAGCGATCATTTGTTCATCATCGAATCCGGCGTGGTCTCGGTGACGCTGAGCCGTGCCGGGGTCAAGTTCGAATCCGGGCGCATGGGACCGGGCGAAGTGATCGGCGAGGGCGGGATCCTGTCGGATACGGCGCTGCCGGCGGACTTCAGTGCCAAGACCGCTTGCAGCCTGTACCGGATCGAGAAGGACTACCTCAAACCGTGCCTGGACGCGCGGCATGACATCGGCGAAGCGATGAAGGCGCTGCTGGATTTCCGTTTGCACAAGGCGCAGACGTTGACCCAGGAAGCACCGAAGGTGGTGGCGAAGAAGGGGTTTTTGCAGTGGTTGCGCAGTCGGGCCTAGTGATCTGTGCTGGATGGCGCGCTGCGCGGATCGCCGACAAGCCAGCTCCCACAATGGATCTGTGTCGAACGCAAATTTTCGGTTCACTGGAGATCAACTGTGGGAGCCTGCTCGCGATGGCGGCGGCAGGTTCACCGCCTGACTCAGATCAGAAATCCACCGTCGCCGACACCTTCAACGTCCTGGGTGTCCCCTGCGTCAGATACCCACCGTTTGCCGACGCCCAATACGCCTTGTTCGCCACGTTCTCCAGGTTGGCGCGCAAGGTGATTTCCTTCTCATCTAGCCTGAACGCATACCGCGACCCGACATCAAAGCGGTTCCACGCTGGAATGCTCTGAGTGTTGGCAGCATTCAGGTATTGCCCACCCGTGCGCAACATCCGTGCACTGAGCGCCGCGCCTTCGATTCCCGGCACGTCCCAGTCGGCCCCGACGTTGAGTTGAAAGCGTGGCACGCCGACCGCGCGGTTGCCGTCGTTGATACCGTTGGTGCTGCCTTCGATCACGGTCTTCATCAGCGTCGCACCGCTCAGCAGGCGCAGACCGTCGAGCGGTTCGCCGTATATGTTCAATTCCACGCCTTTGTTTTGCTGCTGGCCGTCGACCCGAAAGAGGCCGTTCTGGGTGTAGCTCGAGGGCTGTTCGATGCGGTACACGCCCAGGCTCGCGCCATAAGTGTCCATGTCCAGGCGCACGCCGGCTTCGATTTGCTTGCTGCGCACCGGGGCGAAGGTTTCGTCGCGGTTGAGTGCGGTGGTCGGCGGCGTCGGGCCCTTGGCCAGGCCTTCGATGCGGTTGGCATAAAACGAAACGTGTTCCCACGGCTTGATCACCAGCCCATAGACCGGCGTGGTGATCGACTCTTCATAGCTTGAAGTGCGCGCGCCGGTGGTGGTGTTCCAGCCGTCGACGTTCAGTGTCTGGCGCCGTAGGCCTAGGGTGAGCAAGACGCGATCGTCGATGAAGCCCAGGGTGTCGGACACCGCCGCGCTGCGCAGGGTGTTCTTTCCGACGATGCGCGGATCGTGAATGTCGCTGGCGAACGATGTGGGGCTTGGGCGCGGTTTATCGGTGACGTCGTAGAGGTTGGTGCTGTAGCGCCTGGCGGCACCTATGGTTTCGAACGCCGAGCGTTGCTGGCCCCAGATACCCGCGAGGCCCAGGTTCAATTGATGACTGATCGACCCCGTGTACAAGTGGCCGTTGAGGCCGGTCATCAGGCTTTTGTTGTCCTCGTCGTGTGGCGAGTACAGCATGCCGCCCCGGGCATTGCCGTTGAGGTCGGTGACGGTCAGCGATGAATACACGCCGTTTTCCCGGGTGTGTTTGGCGCCACCGGAGACGTAGGCTGTCCAGCTGTCGCTGAGGTCGTATTCGGCGCGGGCCATGCCGAAGGTGTCCTCCAGTTGCGAATAGCTCCAGCTCTGCGCATAACCGGCGTTGGCGTCCGGTACCTTGGGCGCTTTCTGCAAGGACGAGTCGACGTACACCACCGAACGACCTTGATTGATCACCTGTTTCTGGTAGCCCAGGTCCGTGGACACACGCAGGCGATCGCCGCGATAGTCCAGGCCGACGCTGATCAGCGACGAGCGACGGTCTTCGTCATCGACGGCGGTGGCGCCTTCGCGTTGCAGCAGGTTGACCCGGGCTCCGAAGCGGTTGTCTTCGCCAAAGCGCCGGCCCAGGTCCAGATGCCCACCCACTCGGCCATCGTCACTGTAATCGAGGGTGACGCTGCGGGTCGGCACATCGCTGGCGCGTTTGGGTTG
The DNA here is from genome assembly GCF_000293885.2 of Pseudomonas fluorescens NCIMB 11764. Lineage (NCBI taxonomy): Bacteria > Pseudomonadati > Pseudomonadota > Gammaproteobacteria > Pseudomonadales > Pseudomonadaceae > Pseudomonas > Pseudomonas fluorescens. Next base: position 5,941,693 of record NZ_CP010945.1, on the reverse strand, counting down.
CAGGTTGACGCCACCGCCAATCCCGCTGCCGCTGGGCGTGACACCATTCACGAAAGCATTCGGTCCTTTGAACAACTCGACCCGTTCAAGGGCTTCGGTGGCGATGATCTGCCGGGGCAAGATGCCGTAAAGACCGTTATAGGAAATGTCATCGGACAGCAGCGGCAAACCGCGGATCATGAACACCTGGGAGAAGTTGCCAAACCCGGCGGACTGGCGCACCGAGGCATCATTGAGCAACACATCGCCCACGGTCTGCGCTTGCTGGTCGGCGATGGTCCTGGCGGTGTAACTGGTGACGCTGAAGGGCAAGTCTTTCACGGCCTGATTACCGAGCATGCCGACCTGCGCCACCCTGGCGACCTGGCCGCCGCCGTAGGTGTCAGCGTTGTCGTCGCTCATGGCGCTGACGTTGGTAGCGCCCAGTTCCAGCGCGCCGTCGATGGCGATTCGCGGCGCCACGGTGTAACCGTTCCCGCCCGTGCTGATCAGCTCGAAACCACTGCCCTCAAGCAATTGCGCGAAGCCCGATTGCACGCTGTAGTTGCCCTGCAATCCCGGACTCTGGCGATCGCCCAGTTGTGCCGGATCGAACGACAGCGGCACCCCGGTCGCCACGGCGAATTGCGCCAGCGTCTGACTGAGCAACCCCGGTCCGATGTTGACGTTGCGGCTGGTATTTTCATGGATGGCGTCGGCGGCCTGGCTGGACACGGGCATCAACGCGCTAAAGGCCAGGGCAATGCTCAGGCTCAGGGCCTTGAGCGGGAAATCGGCGGGGCGGTGCAATGGCGTTGAAGTCATTCGGCGTTCCTGTCGAGCGCGTGGAATTGAAAGGGTCTATCCACACACCGAACGAAACGCGGAAAGGTATCAGGGAGCAGTGAAAGAAAATGGCGGTGCCTTCAGACCCGCGGTTCGACCGACAACCAATAGTGGGTCAGGCTGCTGATTTTCAGCGGCAGCGTATCGCTGAGCAGACGCAGGCTGGCGTCAGTGTCACGCAGGGAGAACGCGCCCGACACCCGCAGCCCGGCGACATCCGCATGGCAGCGCAACACGCCGGGACGGTAGCGACTCAACTCACCAAGCAATTCATCCAGGCGCATATTGTTCGCCAGCAACATGCCCTTGTCCCAGGCCAGGGCGCTGGTGTCGAAACGTTCCACCGGGTCGAACCGGTCGAGCCTGAAGCTCTGGCGTTCACCAGCCTTGAGGGTGGCGCTCTGTGAAACCAACAGCGGCGTGACCTCCACGAGCCCTTCGAGCACGGACACCTGGCTGCGCGAACCATGGATCCGCACGCAAAACCGGGCACCCGACGCGCGGGTTATGCATTGCGGGGTTTCCACGATAAACGGCCGTGCACCTGAATCCCTCGCGGCGCTGATCAACGCTTCGCCATCCAGCAACATGACGCGCCGCTCAAGCCCGTTGAAGGCAATGTTGACGGCACTTTCCGTGTTGAGCAGCACCTCGCTGCCGTCAGGCAATTGCAGGCGTTTCTGTTCGCCCACGGCGGTCCGCTGATCGGCCGTCCATTGCTGCCAGGGCATATGTTGCGAGGCGAAGCCCAAGGGGCCGGCCATCAGGAACAAGCCCACGCGCGTGAGGGTCTGGCGACGGCTGAGGCCTTCTTTGCGTGAAGCCCGTTGCAGGGTCTGGATGGCGAGATTGGCCGGAACGTTGCGAAACTCGCCGAGCAGCGCTTCGGCCCGCAGCCAGGCCTGGGCATGCTCGGCACTGCGGCTGCGCCAATGGGCAATGGCCTGATGGTCGGACGGCGTTGCGGTCCCTGAATGCAACTGCACCAGCCAGTCGGCGGCTTCGCCGAGAATCTGCGGGTTGATCATCGTCGAATTCATCAGGCGACACTCAGGCAGGCAATGAACGCGGCACGCATGTGCCGTTTGACGGTGATCAGCGACACACTCAGGCGTGAGGCGATCTGCACATAGGTCAACCCCTCGATCTGCGACAGCATAAAGGTCTCGCGAGTGATCGCCGGCAATTCGCGCAACAGCGCTTCGATGCGCATCAGGGTTTCGAGAATCAGCAGGCGGGTTTCCGGCGACGGCACTTCGGCAACCGGCAGTTGAGCGATGGTTTCCAGATAGGCGCGCTCGATGTCCTGGCGTCGCCAGCGGTCAATCACCAGTCCCTTGGCGATGTGCGTCAGCAAGGCACGAGGCTCGCTCCCAAAGGGTTTGACGGCTTGTCGGGTCAACAGGCGCAGGAAGGTATCGTGGGCCAGGTCGGCCGCGTCGCAGCGGTTACCGAGTTTTCGATGCAGCCATCCCTGAAGCCAACCGTGGTGTTCGCTGTAGAGGGTGTGGATGTGCTGGTTCGAAGGCTGGTCGGCTGACGACATGGGGGGCAGATACTCGTTTCGGGCGTCCGGGCCTGATTGCAATTAAGAATTGATCGCATTCTAGTGGCGTGGACCGAGTGCTGGCAATCAGCCTGACAGACTTTATTTTTTATGGGAGTTGAGCGAACGCTGCTTATTTGTAGGCGCAGCCTGCGGTGGCCAGGCCGGTGGCCTCCTCGACTTCTGGAATATTGGCTATTTGAGCAGGCGGCCTGCGGGATTAACGTAGCTCCACCCTCACTTGCTCCTGGAGCCCGACATGAAAGCTCGTACCGATTTCTACACCGCTTCCCCTGATGCACTGAAAGCCATGATTGCCCTGGAAACCGCTGTATCGAAGCTGCCGTTGGAAAAGAACCTGATCGAACTGGTCAAGCTGCGTGCGTCGCAGATCAACGGCTGCGCCTTCTGCATCGACATGCACACCGCCGATGCGATCAAGGGCGGGGAAACCCCACGTCGCCTGTTCGCCGTGACGGCCTGGCGCGAGGCGCCGTTCTTCACCGATCGCGAACGCGCGGCGCTGCTCTGGACCGAATCCTTGACCCAACTGAGCCTGACCCACGCCCCGGACGAAGATTACGAAGTGGTTGCGTCGCAGTTCAGCCCCAAGGAAATGGTCGACCTGACCGTGGCGATTTCCACCATCAACAGCTGGAATCGCCTGGCTGTCGGTTTCCGCAAGACGCCTCAAGCCTGATCAATGAGCGTCCGCTGACGGCGCGGCCGGTGGTTGCACCTTGCGCATCAAGGGCACCATCGCCGTGGCGATGACGAAGCAAGCGCCGATCATCAGGAACGCGTCGCCGTAGGTTTGCGTCTGCGCTTCGCGGTAGGTCAGCTGCCATAACTGGTGCAGGCTGGCGGTGACACCCACGTCACCGTTCTGGCCGAGGGTGGCGAAGTTGTTGCCGACCTGGGACAGCCACTGATTCAGTGCCTCGTTGGTGCTGTTGAGGTTTTCCGCCAGGCGGGTGAAATGCAGGTTGGTCCGGTCATTGAGGATGGTTGCACACGCGGCGATGCCAATGGCGCCGCCGAGGTTGCGCATCAGGTTGAACAGTCCTGAAGCGTGTTTGAGCCGGGCCGGCGCCAGTCCACCGAGTGTCAGGGTGACTGCGGGCGGTACTGCCAGTTGCTGGGCAATCCCGCGCAGGGCTTGCGGCAACATCAATTCTTTCGCCCCCCAGTCATGGGTGATCGGGCTGAAGTCCCACATCGATAACGCAAACAACCCGAGGCCGGTCATCATGATCCAGCGCAGATCGATGCGGTTGGCCAGAAAGGCGTACAGCGGAATCGCCATGATCTGGAACACCCCGGTGGAGAAAACCGCCAGACCAATGTCCAGCGCGCCGTAGCCACGCACCCGGCCGAGAAACAGCGGCGTCAGGTAAATCGTGGCGAACAGGCCGATCCCGGTGACGAATGAGAAGAAGCAGCCGAGGGCAAAGTTACGGTCTTTGAGGGCGCGTAAATCGACGATCGGATTGGCCACGTGCAAGGTTCGACCAATGAACGCCAGACCGGCCAGGCCACTGATCCATGCGGTGGTCAGAATCGTGCGGTCACTGAACCAGTTCCAGCGCGGGCCTTCTTCGAGGGTGTATTCAAGGCAACCAAGGAACAGCGCCAGGAACACCATGCTCAGATAGTCGGCGCCCTTGAGCAGCGACAGTTCCGGCTGATCGATCTTCACCAGCATCGGCACCGCCACCGCGACGAAAATCCCCGGCACCAGGTTGATGTAGAACAGCCAGTGCCAGGACGAAATGTCGGTGATCCAGCCGCCGATCACCGGGCCCAATGTCGGCGCCAATGACGCCACCGCACCGATGGTCGCGGCGGCGATCACCCGTTGTTTGCCAGTGAAGAAAAAGAACGCCGTGGTAAACACCAGCGGGATCATCGAGCCGCCCAGAAAACCTTGCAACGCGCGGAAGGCGATCATGCTCTGGATATTCCAGGCCGCGCCGCAGAGCAGGCTGGCCAGGGTGAAACCCACCGCGGAAGCGCAGAACAGCCAGCGTGTCGAGAACACGCGCGAGAGCCAGCCGGACAGTGGAATCACGATGATTTCGGCGATCAGGTAACTGGTCTGCACCCACGCCGTTTCGTCGGTGCCCGCCGACAGTCCGCCGCCGATATCGCGCAATGACGCGGAGACGATCTGGATATCCAGCAGCGCAATGAACATGCCAATGCACATGCTGGCGAAGGCCAACACCTTGGTTGCCGTCGCCATGCTGGCGGCGTTGAACGGTTGCGCAGGGGCGGCGAGGGCGCGGCTCATGGTGCGCGGGCCACGGCAGGGGTTTCAGGCTCCTTGCGCGTGTCCACTTCAGCAGTGACCGACAGGCCCGGACGCAGATGACCGAGCACGCCATCGGCCGGGTCGAGCACGATCCGCACCGGCACCCGTTGCACGATCTTGGTGAAGTTGCCGGTGGCGTTTTCCGGAGGCAACACACTGAATTGCGAGCCACTGGCTGGCGCGAGACTGTCCAGATGACCGTGGAATACCTGACCCGAGAGCACATCGGCATGAATGACCACCCGTTGACCCGGCGTCATGTGTGCCAGTTGGTCTTCCTTGAAGTTGGCATCGACCCACAGCCCGCTCGCCGGCACCACCGACAACTGTTGCGAACCGGCCTGTGCATACGCGCCGACCCGCGCCCGGCGGTTGCCGATCACGCCGTCGATGGGCGCGCGCAGTTCGGTGTAACCGACATTCAACTGCGCCAGGTCACGCTCGGCGCGGGCCTGCATCAGCGCGGCACGGGCTTGTTGTTTCTGCGTGGCGATTACATTCAGTTGGCGTTGCGCGGCCAGAAGTTCGGCCTGGGCCCGGGCACTGAGTGCCTGGGCGGTCTTGAAGGTGGCGTTGGCGCGTTGGGCGCTTTCTACCGAGACAGCGTTGCTGCCGACCAGTTTTTTGTAGCGCGCGTCGTCATCCCGGGAGCGGGCCGTTTCGGCGCCCGTGGCAGCAATCCCGGCGCGGGCCTGGCCGATCACCGCCTGTTGCAGTTGTTCGGTGGCGTCGAGGTTGGCGAGCAAGGCTTCTTCGGCGGCAACCGCGCCTTCGGCCTTGGCCAGGTGGGCGCGGTAGTCACGGGAATCGAGGCGGATCAGCACGTCGCCGGCCTGCACTTTCTGGTTGTCGGTGACCAGCACTTCTTCGATGTAACCCGCGACCTTCGGCCCGATCACGGTCACGTCGCCGCCAATGTAGGCATCGTCGGTTTCTTCGATGAAACGCCCGGCGGTCCACCAGTGGGCGGCGTAAAGGCCTGCAAATACCAGGACAGCAATGGCCAGCGTCAGCAGGATCAGGCGCTTGAGCAGGGGAGGCTTGTGCGTGTTCACCGCAACAGCGACGTCGGGTTCAAGGCTGGGCATGCTGGTCATGGAGGATTACCTGTGGAAATCGGCGTTTAATTATGCTCGTAATATGACGTATGTAATATTTCGCGGCAATTTATTTTTGATACCGACCGTCAGGTACTTATTTACGAGGAAGGGGGCGGGCATGTCCGTGAAGAAGGCAATGAACAATAGCGCCCTGTTCAGCGACCAGAACCTCGGTCCTTTCGTGTTCCAGCGCTTGGGCTTGAGCGCGCAGTGGTTCGGTTACAGTCATTGATCGATGTACCGCGTGAAACGGGCATTCACTGAAAGCCACTGTTGGAGCGGGCTTGCCGGCGATGCGGCCTTTGGATTTGCATTGATCCTCAGGTCGTCATCGCCGGCAAGCCAGCTACAGGGTTGCGTCAATCCTCGCGCTTGACGACCAAGGTGAGGATGTCGTAACTGGCGACCAGTTCACCCAGTTGGTTGGTGACTTCCACGTCCCACGCCACCACACCCTGCGGAATGCCCTGAGGGCTCTTTTTCCCCTGATCGATTTTGCGCTTGCACGTCAGGCGCGCCTGGATCGTGTCGCCAATCCCCACCGGGTTGATGAAACGCAACGTATCCAGACCATAGTTGGCCAATACCGGCCCCGGCGCCGGCGATACGAACAGCCCGGCCGCCGCTGACAGCACAAAGTAACCATGAGCGATGCGTTTACCGAATTGCGATTCCTTGGCTGCGATCTCGTCGAAGTGCATGTAGAAATGATCGCCGGACAGGCAACCGAAGTTCACCAGATCGGCCTCGGTCACGGTACGGCGGTGGGTCAGCAGCGACTCGCCAATCTGCAAATCCTGGAAGAACCGGCGGAACGGATGCACGTCGGTTTCGATGACCTTGGCGCCACGCACGTATTCGCCGGTGACCGCAGCGAGCATGGTCGGCGAGCCTTGCACCGCGGCGCGTTGCAAGTAGTGTTTCACCGCGCGCAGGCCACCGAGCTCTTCACCGCCGCCGGCACGGCCCGGGCCGCCATGTTTGAGTTGCGGCAGGGGCGAGCCGTGGCCGGTGGATTCGGCGGCGGATTCGCGATCCAGCACCAGCAAGCGCCCGTGCCAGGCGGCCGCGACCGGGATGGCTTTGGCGGCAATCTTCGGGTCCTTGGTGATCAAGCTGGCCACCAGGCTGCCTTTGCCGCGAGCGGCCAAAACCAGTGCTTCATCCAGATCGTCATAGGCCATCAAGGTGCTGACCGGGCCGAACGCTTCGATGTCGTGGGCGCCACCCTCGGCGTGCGGATCGCGGGCCTGCAACAGGGTCGGTGCGAAGAACGCGCCCTGGCTGACGTTTTCGCCACGCGGTTCGAAACCGTCGCGGGCGCCGAACAGCATATCGCTGCTTTGCAGCAAGCTTTCCAGGCGTTCGGCGACGTCTTTTTGCTGATCGTGAGAGGCCAGCGCACCCATGCGCACGCCTTCCACCGACGGGTCGCCGACCACGACTTTCTTCAGGCGATCGCGCAAACGGCTGGCGACTGCATCGATGTGTCTGGCGGGCACAATCGCACGGCGGATGGCGGTGCATTTCTGCCCGGCCTTGGTGGTCATTTCCCGGGCGACTTCCTTGATGAACAATTCGAATTCTTCATCGTCCGGGGTGACGTCCGGGGCGAGGATCGCGCAGTTCAGCGAGTCGGCTTCGGCGTTGAACGGCACCGAGTTGCGGATCAGGTTCGGGTTGACCCGCAGCTTGGCCGCGGTGTCGGCCGAACCGGTGAAGGTCACCACGTCCTGGCCTTGCAGGCGGTCGAGCAGATCACCGGTGCCGCCGATGATCAATTGCAGGCTGCCGGCCGGCAGCAAACCCGATTCGTCCATCAGGCGCACAACGGCTTCGGTCAGGTAGCTGGTGGCGCTGGCCGGCTTGACGATGCACGGCATGCCGGCGAGAAAACTCGGCGCGAACTTTTCCAGCATGCCCCAGATCGGGAAGTTGAAGGCATTGATGTGCACCGCCAGGCCGCCACGTGGCACCAGAATATGCGTGCCGGCGAAGGTGCCCAGTTTGCTGAGTTGCAGCGCCGGGCCTTCGTGGACGATGTTGCCCGACGGCAGTTCCCGCGAACCGAGGCTGGCGTAGGTGAACAGCGTGCTGTTGCCGCCTTCGATGTCGATCCAGCTGTCGGCGCGGGTGGCGCCGCTGTGGTGGGAGATCGCGTAAAGCTGTTCCTTGCGTTCGCTCAGGTACAAGGCCAATGCCTTGAGACGCTGGGCGCGTTGCTGGAAATCCAGCGCCATCAACCCGCTGACGCCCTGGCGCCGACCGTGCTCGATGGCTTCGGCGAAGTCCGGACGCTCTTCGTGGGTGCGTGCGATCTCGTGGCCGTCGATGGCACTGCGCAGCACCTGGGCACCGTGTTGGCCGATCCAGCGACCGGCGATGAAACTTTGCAGGGTAGGGGCGTGAGGCATCACGATTCCTCCGGGTTAAGAAAAAGTCTGGCGCAGCCGTGACCGCGCCCTTTCAGGCATTACCAAAGCGCCACGGTGTAGCCGACGATCAGCCGGTTTTCATCGAGGGCGGTGCTCAAGCCATTGCCGGAACGGAAGGTCACGTTGCGCCAGCGCAGGCTGACGTCCTTGAACGGGCCGCTCTGGATGACGTAACTGATGTCGGTGTCGCGCTCGCGTTCGCGGCCGTTGTCGACGGCACCGGCCTTGACTTGGCGGCCGTCGGTGTAGCGGGTCATGAAGGTCAGGCCGGGGATGCCTTGCGCGGCGAAGTCATAGTCGTAACGCAGCTGCCAGGAGTCTTCGTCGGCGCGGGTGTAGGTGTTGTAGGTCACCAGGTTGACCACGTACGGATCGCCGCCGTTGAGGAACGGAAAGGCACTGTCGCCGGACAACTGCTGGTACGTGGCACTGACTTTGTGGGCACCGTGGGACACGGTGAACATGCTGTTGAAATTACGGTTGTCGATACGCCCGGCGCGCTCGGCGCCGTCGCCGCGGCTGTCGAAATAGCGCAGGTCACTGCGCAGGTTGAAACCATTGCCCAGCGGCTGGGTATGCACCAGCCCGACGAACTGCTGGCGATAAATCTGCTCAAGCTTGCCGTAGTAGTAGCTCAGGTTCAGTTGAGGACTGAACGCGTAGCTGCCGCCGGCAAAGTCGAAATGATCGCTGCTGGCGGCGCCGTAACCGATGTCATCGTTGCTGGAGGAATCCCGCAGGTTCGCCTTGGTGAGGCGCCCGGTATTCACGGTCAGGCCGGTGATCTCCTGGCTGGTCAGCAAACCGCCCTGAAAGGTCGAGCCCAGCAGACGGGTGTCGTTGTAGGTCACCACCGGCAGCAAGGGTTGCAGGGTGCCGAGCTTCAACACGCTCTTGGATACCCGCAGCTTGCCGGTGAGCCCCAGTTCGCTGAACTCGTCCGCCGGTTCATGGCTGTTCGGGCCGAAGGGCAGCAGACCGGTGCCCCGGCGATCCGGGCTGGAGTCGAGTTTCAACCCCAGCTCCCCCAGCGCGTCGAGACCGAAGCCGAAGGTACCATCGGTGAACCCGGACTCGATGCGCGCGGTGAACCCTTGCGCCCATTCTTCAGCCTTGGATTGAGGCGCGTTGTCCTGACGGAAATCGCGATTGATGTAGTGGTTGCGCATTTCAATACGGGCCTTGCTGTCGTCGATGAAGTCGGCCATGGCGCTGGGGGCGACCATGGGCAGACTCAATGCGGCGGCCAGTGAAAACAGTGATTCGTAAGGTGTAGAACGTGCGGGCTTCATTGTTTTTATTCCCTGCCATCAGTCGGTCGTTGTTAGTGCTTGCTGGCGCCGGAAGCACCGATGCCGGTCATCGAACGGATGAACTGCGCCAGGTAACGGCCGCGCTCAAGGGCCGCTCGCGGCGAGGTGTCGGTGACCGAAAACAGCCAGGCACTGAAGAACGCCAGGCTCATGGAAAACAGTGCCGGGTTGGAGTAGGGGAACAGCGCCTTGTCGTGATGCAGCACGTTGACCCACACCGCCGGGCTCAGCACCAGCAGGACAATCGCCGAGATCAGCCCCGTCAGGCTGCCGGTGACCGCGCCGCGAGTGGTCAGGCCTTTCCAGTACATCGAAAGGAACAGCACCGGGAAATTCACCGACGCCGCGATGGCGAGCACCAGGCCGGAGAGGAAGGCAATGTTCTGCGACTCGAACAGCAAGCCGAGGATGATCGCCAGCACGCCGATGCACAGCGTGGCGATTCGCGAGACGCGAATTTCCTGCTGCTCGGTAGCCTGCCCTTTGCGCATCACACAGGCGTACAAATCGTGGGACACCGCCGAGGCGCCGGACAACGCCAGACCGGCGACCACCGCCAGAATGGTGGCGAAGGCAACTGCCGAGATGAAGCCGAGAAACAGGTTGCCACCCACGGCTTGCGCCAGATGCACAGCGATCATGTTGCCGCCGCCGATAATCGCGCCGTTGGCATCGCGGAACGCTGGATCGGTGCCGACCATCACGATGGCGCCGAAGCCGACAATGATCAGCAGCAGGTAGAAGTAGCCGATAAAGCCGGTGGCGTAGAACACACTTTTACGCGCTTCCTTGGCATCACTGACGGTGAAGAAACGCATCAGGATATGCGGCAGGCCGGCCGTGCCGAACATCATGCCCAGCCCCAGCGAGATCGCATCGATCGGGTTCGACAGCAAACCGCCCGGGGCCATGATCGCGTTGCCCTTGGCATGGACGGCGGTGGCGCCGGCGAACATCGCCTCGGTGCTGAAACCGAAATGCTTGAGCACCATGAACGCCATGAACGTGGTGCCGAACAGCAGCATCACGGCCTTGATGATCTGCACCCAGGTGGTGGCGAGCATGCCGCCGAAGGTCACGTAGAACACCATCAACACACCGACCAGCATCACCGCGTAGAGGTAGTCGATGCCGAACAGCAACTCGATCAGTTTGCCGGCGCCGACCATCTGCGCCACCAGGTACATCAACGCGACGGTCAGCGTGCCGAACGCCGAGGTCAAGCGCACCGGGGTTTGTTCGAGGCGATAGGACACTACGTCGGCGAAGGTGTATTTGCCGAGGTTGCGCAGGCGTTCGGCGATCAGAAACAGAATGATCGGCCAGCCCGCCAACACGCCCAATGCGTAGAGCAAGCCGTCGTAGCCATTGAGAAACATCATCGCCGAGATGCCGAGGAAGGACGCCGCGGAAATCATGTCGCCGGCAATCGCCAGACCGTTCTGGAAACCGGTCATGCCGCCGCCCGCGGTGTAGAAATCGCTGGCTGAGCGGGTGCGCAACGCAGCCCAGCGGGTGACGCCAAGGGTAAACAGCACAAACACCAGGAACATGCCGATGGCGTTCCAGTTCAGCGGGCGGGACACGCCGTCGGCGGCTGCCGCAAAGTCAGCAATGAAAGCCAGAGGCAGCAGGAACAACGCGAGAAGACGGCTCATCGGGCGCACTCCTGTTTCAGTTTTTCGTTGAGTGGGTCAATGACGTTGTTGGCGCGATAGACGTAGAAGCCGGTCAACGCGAAGGCCAGCACCACAATGACCACGCCGACCAGCATGCCCACGGAGGTCACGCCACCGCTCAGGGATTGGCCGAGGGTGGCGGGGGAAAACGCCACCAGCAGGACGAAGCCGAAATAGATCACCAGCATGATCAGCGACAGCGACCAGTAGAGGTTCTGTTTGCGGCGGACCAACTGGATGAAGTCGGGGTGTTGGCGGATGAGTTCTACGTCTTTGGGTGTCATGGCGCGCTCTCGGTTGTTGTTTTTGTTGTGGGGTGAAACGGTGTATTCCGGTCGTTCACTGGCCCCTGTGGGAGCGAGCCTGCTCGCAATAGCGGTGGGTCAGCCTCCATTGATGCTGGATGGACTTCCTTCATCGCGAGCAGGCTCGCTCCCACAGGTGTTTTGCGTTGCGTCTTAGAGCTGATCGAAATCCAGGACGACTTTGTCGCTGACCGGAAAGGCCTGGCACGACAGCACATAACCGGCAGCCACTTCGTAATCTTCCAGGGCGTGGTTGCTGTCCATTTCCACTTCGCCTTCGATGACCTTGCATTTGCAGGTCGAGCACACGCCGGCCTTGCACGAGTAGGGCAGTTCGGCGCCTTGGGCGTTGCCGGCGTCGAGGATGCTCTGGGTGTTGCGCGGCAGATCGAAGGCGAGGGCGCGGCCGTCGCTGATGACGGTGATCTGGCTGACCGCGGCATCCACCTGCCGTGCGGCTTCCCGCGCTTCGCGTTTTTGCTGGCTGCCGGCGGCGGCAAACAGTTCGAAGTGGATACGCTCAGCCGGCATGCCGTTGGCTTTCAGGCTGTCGCGTACGGTTTCGGTCATTTCCTGCGGGCCGCAGATGAACGCCGCGTCGAGGGCTTTGACGTCGAGCCAGCGAGTGAACAGTTGCTCGCATTTCTCGGCGTTGATCCGGCCGTTGTACAGGTCGACATCCTGCTGTTCGCGGCTGAAGACGAAGATCAGGTTCAGGCGCTGCAAGTAGCGGTTTTTCAGGTCTTCGAGCTGTTCGCGAAACAGCGCGCCGGAACTTGAACGGTTGCCATACAGCAGCGTGACGCGGCTGTGCGGTTCGGTTTGCAGGGTGGTCTTGATGATCGACAGGATCGGCGTGATGCCGCTGCCTGCTGCAACCGCGAGGTAGTTGCCATGGCGAGCCGGATCGAGCTCGACATGAAAATGCCCGGCCGGCGGCATCACTTCCAGACTGTGTCCGGCCTTCAGTTGTTCGTTGGCAAACGCTGAAAAACGCCCGCCCGCGACGCGCTTGATGGCGATGCGCAATTCACCGTCGTTGACGCCGGTGCAGATCGAATACGAACGACGCACTTCTTCGCCGTCCATTTGCGTACGCATCACCAGGTGCTGGCCCTGGGTGAAGTGAAAGCTGTCTTGCAGGTGCTGCGGAATCTCGAAGGCGATGGACACCGCGTCACGGGTCTCGGCGCGAACGTCCTTGATGGTCAGGCTGTGAAATTTACTCATTATTGTTCTCCAGCTGGGACGGCCGATCGCCGCTCAGATGCACTTGAAATAGTCGAACGGTTCCCGGCAATCGACGCAGCGGTACAACGCCTTGCACGCGGTGGAGCCGAACTCGCTGAGCACTTCGGTGTGCGCGCTGCCGCATTGCGGGCAGACGATCACCGGGCTTTCACCGAGCAGGCTGCGCTTGCTGGTGCTGCCGTCGGGCGGTGCAATGCCGTAGGCACGCAGGCGTTCGCGGCCGCTGTCGGTGATCCAGTCGGTGGTCCAGGCCGGGGTCAATTTGCGTTCCAGCTGCGGCGCCCGAAAACCGGCGAGCTCCAGCGCATCGCGGATATCGCTTTCGATCACTTCGGTGGCGGGGCAGCCGGAGTAGGTCGGTGTGACCACCACATGCAGATGCCCGGCTTGCCAGTCGAGGTCGCGCACGATGCCCAGGTCTACGACGCTGACCACCGGCACTTCCGGGTCCATGACTTGCGCCAGAGTCGCCCACGCGGCGGCCAGGTCGGTCGGTTGTGCCGGCCGGGCGCCGAGGTCGCTGGCGATCAGGTCACCAGGTCGCATCGGGGTACGCTCGTGGCAGGAATTGCATCTCGGCCAACAGAATGCCCAGGTGTTCGGTGTGCAGGCCCTTGCGTGCATTCAGATAGAAATAGTTCGGCGCGGCCGGCACGGGCAGGGTGGCGCTGGCGAAAATCTCGTTGACCTTGGCTTGCCAGGCCGCAGCGACCTGGGCAGCGTCCGGGGTAATGCCGGCTGCGTGCAAACGCTGTTCGCTGTCATCGGCACTGGTCAGTTCAACGGTGAAGCGCCAGACCTCAGGGATCGCCGCGAGCATGCGTTGGTGGCTTTCCTCGGTGCCGTCGCCCAGACGCTCGACCCACTCGCCGGACCGGCGCAGGTGATAGGTCACTTCCTTCACCGCTTTGGCGGCGATCCCGGCGATACGCTCGTCGCTGGACTGGCTCAGGCCTCTGAGCACTTGCAGGTGCCAGGCGTCATACAGGAACTGCTTGAGGATAGTCACCGCGTAATCGCCGTTGGGTTGTTCCACCAGCAGCAGATTGCGATAGGCGCGCTCATCGCGGCGGAATGCCAGGTGATCGGCATCGCGGCCGTCGTCCAGCAGTTCGGCGGCGTATTCGAGCCAGTTGCGTGCCTGGCCGACGAGGTCGAGGCCGACATTCATCAGCGCCAGTTCTTCTTCAAGCGCCGGGGCCTTGCCGCACCATTGGCACAGGCGCTGGCCCTGGATCAGGGCGCTGTCGCCGAGGCGCAACAGGTATTCGATCAGATCAGTCTTGGTGTTCATGGTCGACCTCACATGTGCCCGACTTCGGCCGGCAGCTCGTAGAAGCTGGCGTGGCGGTAGACCTTGTCGTCCGAGGGGTCGAACAGCGGGTCTTTTTCATCCGGCGATGAGGCGGTGATCAGCGCCGATGGCACCACCCACAGGCTCACGCCTTCGCTGCGACGGGTGTACAACTCGCGCGCGTTTTCGATGGCCATGGTGGTGTCGGCGGCGTGCACGCTGCCCACATGCTTGTGGTTGAGGCCGTGCTTGCTGCGCACGAAGACTTCGAAAAGGGTCCATTCGGACATGGCGGTGTCTCCAGATCAGGTGGCCGAATCAGGCGGCGTTCTTGTTGTGTTTTTTGCGAGCGTGTGCGACCGCGGCTTCACGGACCCAGGCGCCGTCTTCGATCGCCTTGCGGCGGGTGGCGACGCGTTCCTGGTTGCACGGGCCGTTGCCCTTGAGCACTTCGTAGAACTCGCTCCACTGAATTTCGCCGAAGTCGTAGTGACCGCGCTCGGCGTTCCACTTCAGGTCCGGGTCGGGGCAGGTGCAACCGAGCAATTCGAGTTGCGGGATGGTCTGGTCGATAAAGCGCTGGCGCAGTTCGTCGTTGCTCTGGCGCTTGATTTTCCAGGCCATGGACTGGGCGCTGTTGGGGGAGTGTTCGTCGCTTGGACCGAACATCATCAGTGACGGCCACCACAGGCGGTTGATCGCGTCCTGGACCATGTCTTTTTGTGCCTGATTGCCGTGGCGCATCATGGTCAGGAGGATTTCGTAGCCCTGGCGCTGGTGGAAACTTTCTTCCTTGCAGATGCGCACCATGGCCCGGGAGTAGGGGCCATACGAGGTGCGCTGCAATACGACCTGGTTGACGATCGCTGCGCCATCCACCAGCCAGCCCACAGCGCCCATGTCGGCCCAGTTCAAGGTCGGGTAGTTGAAGATGCTCGAGTACTTGGCCTTGCCGCTGTGCAGCTTGGCGATTTCCTCGTCACGGTCGGCGCCGAGGGTTTCCATGGCGCTGTACAGGTACAGGCCGTGGCCCGCTTCGTCCTGAATCTTGGCCATCAGTTGCAGTTTGCGTTTGAGCGATGGCGCGCGGGTGACCCAGTTGCCTTCGGGCAGCATGCCGACGATTTCGGAGTGGGCGTGCTGGGAGATCTGGCGGATCAGGGTCTGGCGATAGGCATCAGGCATCCAGTTTTTCGCTTCGATCTTGATTTCTGAATCGATTTTTTCCTGGAAGGCACGTTCCTGTTCGGACATCTCCGAGAGGTCTTTGATGCGCTTTACGCCGGTTTCTACGAGCTGTGCGTACATGGGGGTCTCCCGCCTTGAATCTGAATCGAGGGCATGGAGAACTTTATAAGCGATACAGAATTTAATATCAAACAGAAAATATAGTGTCGTATTGTTTTTTGTATCGCTTTGGGGGGGAGGGGGTGGGTGTACATATCCGTTTCTTCGGTAACGGCGGCTATTGGTTTCGCCCTTACGGCGAGTCACTTGGAGAAGCGCCAAGTAACCAAGCGCTTTTGCCCCTTTCGTTCGGCCCTTCGCCCAGGCTCAAGGTGCCCTCGCTCCGGTCCTGCTCCGTGGGCCCGCCGCCCATGCAACCGAGGCGGCCTCCCGGCCGGCCAGGCTCTTCGGATGTGTACATTCCCTGTGGGAGCTAGCTGTGATCTCTCTGTAGGTTGTTCACTCGGGACTTTTCCGGGAAATTGGAGGTGCGAACCAAACCAAGCACCCGGAGGCCCCGAGTGAACGTTCATAAAAATGCCCGATTAACCGTTTCCGGTCGAGCCCTTCTTGTTCAACGAATCCTTAAGGAAGGCCTGAGACCTGTTGAGGTAGCTCAGTCTCAAGGAGTCAGTGTTCGCACTGCCTACAAGTGGCTTAATCGCTATCGTGCTGAAGGCGAGGAAGGACTGCAGGATCGTTCGTCCCGCCCCAAGTTCTGTCCGCACGCGCTTCCTGAGATGCGCCAGGAACAAGTGCTTGAGCTACGTCGCCAGCGAAAAACCTATCGCCAAATCAGCCAGGACTTGAAGGTGGGACACAGCACTGTGGGCAGGTTATTGAGCCGTAACGGCCTCAACCGTTTGGCATACCTGGAACCGCCACCGCCAGTGATTCGCTACGAATATTCTCAGCCCGGAGGTCTGCTTCACCTGGACATCAAGAAGCTGGGGCGTTTTAACAAACCAGGTCATCGAGTGACACGAGACCGCCTAAAAGGCCGCTCTTACCATGTCGGTTGGGAATACGCCCATGTTGCCATCGACGATAACAGTCGAGTGGCACACAGCGGTTTGTACGCAGACCAAAGTGGGCGTAGCGCCTGCCTCGCGCTGATCCGGGCCCTGCGCTACTACGCAAGCCTTGGCGTTTGCTTCGAGCGGGTAATGACCGATAACGGCCCTTGCTACAAGTCCGGACGTTTCAAGCGTCTATGTCGACGGCTGGGGCTTAAACACATCTATACCAAACCTTACACACCACGAACGAATGGCAAGGCAGAGCGATTTATCCAAACCGCTCTGCGCGAATGGGCCTACGCCAGAAGTTACGAAAGCTCAGACCAACGTGCGACCTACCTGACGTCGTGGTTGCACGAGTACAACTGGCATCGCCCGCATGCCAGCCTGAGTTATTTGCCACCAATTAGCCGAATAGCATCCGTGAACAACGTGGTGGGTTTACACAGCTAGCCTGCTAGCGATGGCCGCCAACGAAAACGCGTGCTGTCTGAATGAACGCAGTGTCTGGCCCTCCATCGCTAGCAGGCTAGCTCCCACAGGGATTGTTGGCGGGCATGACATGGGCGTTCACCGCCGATGATTCTGAAGAGCTGCAGGCCGGCTATCAGGCCGTCATCGCTGGCAAGCCAGCTCCCACAGAGCCCGAGTACACCCAAAAAAAAGCCCCGCAAAAGCGGGGCCAAAAAGGGTGCAGCAGTCATGCCTTCGGGCGCTTGTCCATCACGTGACAAGCCTTGCCCTCAGAGCGCTTGATCGAATGCATCGGCTGCAAGACGATCCGCGAACTGATCCCGATATACGTCTTGATATGCCGACTCAACTCGCCACAAACAGCCTTCTGCTGTTCATCGTTCAGGTGCTGGTGTTCAGCCTTGAGCTCGACATGCACATCAACGCTGTCCAGGTTCCCATTGCGATACAGGTGAATCTCGTAACACTCTGAAAGCTGTTTGATTTTCAGCACCTGCTCTTCGATCTGCGTCGGGAACACGTTCACCCCGCGAATGATCAACATGTCATCGCTGCGCCCGGTGATCTTGTCGATCCGCCGCATCGGCCGCGCAGTCCCCGGCAGCAAGCGCGTCAGGTCGCGGGTGCGATAGCGGATCATCGGCAGGGCTTCTTTGCTCAGCGACGTGAACACGAGCTCGCCCATCTGCCCGTCCGGCAGTACTTCGCCGGTGACCGGGTCGATGATTTCCGGGTAGAAGTGGTCTTCCCAGATCGTCGGCCCGTCCTTGGATTCCGCGCACTCCATGGCGACACCCGGCCCCATGATTTCCGAGAGGCCGTAGATGTCCAGTGCGGTAATGCCCAAACGGTTTTCGATGGCGCTGCGCAGTTCGCCGGTCCAGGGTTCGGCGCCGAAGATGCCCAGGCGCAGGGCCAGTTTGTGCGGGTCGATGCCCTGGCGCTCGATTTCATCGGCGATGTTGAGCATGTAGGACGGGGTGACCATGATGATGTCCGGCTGGAAATCCTTGATCAGTTGCACTTGCTTTTCAGTCTGGCCACCGGACATCGGAATCACCGTGCAGCCCAGGCGTTCGGCACCGTAGTGCGCGCCGAGGCCGCCGGTGAACAGGCCGTAGCCATAGGAAATATGCACTTTGTCGCCCCGTCGGCCACCCGCTGCGCGGATCGATCGAGCGACTACGTTGGCCCAGGTGTCGATGTCGTTCTGGGTATAACCGACGACGGTCGGTTTGCCCGTGGTGCCGCTGGATGCGTGCAGGCGCACCACGTCGTGCATCGGCACGGCGAACATGCCGTAGGGGTAGTTGTCGCGCAGGTCGGATTTGGTGGTGAACGGAAACTTCGCCAGATCTTCCAGGCATTTGATGTCATCCGGGTGTACGCCCAGCGCATCGAAGCGTTGCCGATACAGCGGCACATTGTTGTAGGCGTGGTTCAGGCTCCAGCGCAGGCGATCCAGCTGGAGCTGACGGAGTTCGTCGATGCTGGCGGTTTCAATCGGGTCCAGCACTGGATCAAGCACGGCTTTGGCAATTGGCATGTTCATAACTTCACTCGAATTATTTTTGTGTTCCAGCCCGGCCTCAGCCGGGCTTTGAGTGCATGCCCCAAGGATACCTCTCGGCTCCCCGGGAATCGCGATTCTTTAGTCGGACAGACGCTCGATGATCAGCGCGATGCCCTGGCCGACGCCGATGCACATGGTGCACAAGGCGTAGCGGCCTTGACGTTCTTCCAGTTCGTGCAGGGCGGTGGTCACCAGGCGTGCGCCGCTCATGCCCAACGGATGGCCGAGGGCAATCGCGCCGCCGTTCGGGTTGACCCGCGGATCGGTGTCGCTCAGGCCGAGCTCACGCAGCACCGCCAGGCCTTGCGCGGCGAAGGCTTCGTTGAGTTCGATCACGTCCATGTCCGCCAGGCTCAGGTTGGCCAGTTCCAGCACCTTGCGCGTGGCCGGCAGCGGGCCGATGCCCATGATTCGCGGCTCGACGCCGGCAGTGGCCATGGCGACGACCCTGCCACGTGCTTTCAAACCATGGTGTTTGGCGATTTCCGGACTGGCGAGCAACAGTGCACAGGCGCCGTCATTGACCCCGGAGGCGTTGCCGGCAGTGACGCTGCCCCCTTCACGAAACGGTGTGCCGAGCTTCTGCAGTTGCTCAAGCGTGGTGTCGCCGCGCGGGTGTTCGTCGTGCTCGACGACTTTGGCCGGGCCTTTGCGCTGGGGGATCTCGACTGCGACGATTTCCCTGGCCAGACGCCCGCTGGCCTGTGCCGCGCTGGCACGCTGCTGGCTGCGCAGGGCGAAAGCGTCCTGGTCGGCGCGGGAGATGTTGAACTGCTCGGCGACGTTCTCGGCGGTCTCCGGCATCGAGTCGATGCCGTAGGCTTTTTTCATCAGCGGATTGACGAAGCGCCAGCCAATGGTGGTGTCGTAGAGCTGCGCGTCCCGGGAGAACGCCTGCTCGGCCTTGCCCATCACCAACGGTGCGCGGGACATCGATTCGACGCCGCCGACCAGCATCAGCCCGGCCTCGCCGCAACGAATCGCCCGCGCCGCCGTGCCGATCGCATCCAGCCCGGAACCGCACAAACGGTTGAGTGTGGTGCCCGGCACGCTGACCGGCAGTCCGGCCAGCAGCGCCGACATGCGCGCGACGTTGCGGTTGTCTTCGCCGGCCTGGTTGGCGCAGCCGTAGATCACATCGTCGACCGCGTTCCAGTCGACCTGCGGGTGACGGCGCAGCAATTCACGCAACGGCACCGCGCCGAGGTCGTCGGCGCGCACGCCGCTCAAGGCGCCGGCATAGCGGCCGATCGGGGTCCGCACCGCATCGATGATCAAGGCGTCATTCATTCGGGGTCTCCTGCGCGAGCACTGTGCCGCGCACTTTGTAGGATTTGCCATGGAACAGGGCAATCAGCTGGCCCAGTTGGTTTTCAATGCGCACGTCGTAGTTGCCGGTGCGACCGGAGCGGCTTTGCTCGGTGCAATCGGCGGTCAAGGTGTCGCCCAGGCGTGCCGGGGCGATGTAGTCGATGCTGCAACCGATGGCCACCGTGGCTTCGTTGTAGCTGTTGCAGGCAAAGGCGAACGCCGAGTCGGCGAGGGCGAACAGGTAGCCGCCGTGGCAGGTGCCGTGGCCTTGAATCATGTCGGCGCGCACGCTCATGCCGACGCGGGCGCAACCCGGAGCGGTCGAGAGCAGGCGCATGCCCATCGCCTGGCTGGCGGTGTCGCGCTTGAACAGCGTTTGCGCGCAGGTGCTGGCCAGGTTCATCGCTTCATGGTTAGTCATGGAAAGTCCTCCCTTCGGCAACGCGGCGGCGCAACAGCAGCGACGGTCGATAGCGTTCTTCGCCGTAACTGGCTTGCAGGTTTTCCAGCACGTTGAGGATGTGCGCAGGGCCGATGGCATCGGCCCAGGCCAGCGGGCCTTGCGGGTAATTGACCCCGGCGCGCATCGCCAGATCGATGTCGGCGGCCGAGGCCACGCCTTGCAGCACGGCGTCGGCGGCTTCGTTGGCGAGCATCGCGACGGTGCGCAAGACGGCGAGTGCCGGACTGTCACTGAGTAAGCTGACGGTGAATCCGGCCTGTTGCAGCAGCGCAACGCCGTGTTCGAGCGCATCGGGGCTGATGCCGGCCGAGCAACTGATCGCTATTCGAGT
Organism: Pseudomonas fluorescens NCIMB 11764; assembly: GCF_000293885.2. Classification (NCBI taxonomy): domain Bacteria; kingdom Pseudomonadati; phylum Pseudomonadota; class Gammaproteobacteria; order Pseudomonadales; family Pseudomonadaceae; genus Pseudomonas; species Pseudomonas fluorescens. Next base: position 5,921,233 of record NZ_CP010945.1, on the reverse strand, counting down.
CGACTGGCCGAAGTCGGCTACGAGGTCGAGCAGGATCAGATTGCGCAAGCCGTCTTCTTTGGCGCGCTGACCGGCCATGCGCCCGTCGCTCAATGCGAGCACGGCATCACCGACCCGCAGCAAGCCTTGTCCATCGCGCTGAATGACGTCGATCCGGTGTTTGCGCAATCGCTGGATCAGTGCGTTGGCGATGCCCAGATCACCTTCGGCCGTGCAGGTTGCGACGGTCTGTTTGCTGCTGATGAATGTCGGCAGTGGACGCTCCGCACCTTCGGCATAGTTGTAGAAACCATGACCGCTTTTGCGACCGAGACGCCCGGCCTCCACCAATTCCTTCTGAATCAACGACGGCAGGAATCGCGTGTCGCCGTAATAGGCGTCGAACACCGAACAGGTCACGGCATAGTTGACGTCATGGCCAATCAGATCAGTCAGTTCAAACGCGCCCATCGCAAAGCCCCCGGCTTCGCGCATCAACGCATCCAGCGTCGCGCAATCGGCCACGCCCTCCTGCAGCAGGCGCAGGCTTTCGGCGTAGAACGGGCGAGCGACGCGGTTGACGATGAAGCCCGGTGTCGAGCGGGTGTGTACCGGTTTCTTGCCCCAGGCGTTGGCGGTGTCGTAAAGACACTCGGCCAGCGCCGGGTCGCTGGCCAGACCCGAGACAATTTCCACCAGCGCCATGACCGGCGCCGGGTTGAAGAAGTGCAGGCCTAGCAAGCGTTGCGGATGACTCAGCTGCGCAGCGATGCTGGTGATCGACAGCGAAGAAGTGTTGCTGGCCAGAATGCAGTGCTCACCGCAGATGCCTTCCAGCTGACGAAAAAGGGCGCGCTTGACCTCGAGGTTTTCGACGATGGCTTCGATGATCAGCTCGCAATCGGCCAGCGCTTCGATGGCTTCCACCGCCTCTAAACGCGAGACCGTTGCCTTCCGTGCTTCGTCCGACAGCTTGCCTTTCTCGACACGCTTGACCAGTTGCCGGTCAATGCCGTCGATGGCCTGAGCGGCAGCGCCCGGAAGGTTGTCGAGCAACAGCACCGGATGACCGGCCTGTGCCGCGACCTGAGCGATGCCTGCGCCCATGGCCCCGGCGCCGATCACCGCGATGCGCGCGTTGGTGTTCAGTGCGGTCATGACTCAGCGCCCCTTGAAGCTTGGGCTGCGTTTTTCCATGAAGGCGCTGACGCCTTCACGGTAATCCTCGCTGCGCCCGGCCAAGCGTTGCAGGTCTTTTTCCAGCTCCAGTTGTTCGTCGAACGTGTTGCTCAGGCTGGCGTTCAGGCTGCGCTTGATCAGCGCCAACCCATACGTCGGTTGCGTGGCCAGATGGCGGGCAAGCGTCAGGGCTTCATGGCGCAGGTCGGCATCGTCGACCACGCGATAGATCAGCCCCCATTGCTCGGCCTGCTCCGCCGTCAGGCGATTGCCCAGCAGGGCCAGTGCCTTGGCGCGGGCCATGCCGACCAGGCGTGGCAGGGTCCAGGTACCGCCGGAATCGGGGATCAAGCCGATCTTGCAGAAAGCCTGGATGAAGCTCGCCGAACGCGCCGCCACTACCAGGTCGCACGCCAGCGGAATGTTCGCGCCAGCCCCGGCCGCCACGCCGTTGACCGCGCAGATCACCGGCAGCGGCAAGTCACGCAACTGGCGGATCAGCGGGTTGTAGAACTTCTCGATCGACTCGCCAAGATCCGGCACGGCACTGCCCGGCGCGACATTGCGGTCGCTGAGGTCTTGGCCGGCGCAGAAGCCGCGACCTTCACCGGTCAGCAGCAAGACGCGCACGTCCGGGTTCTGCCGGACCTGTTTCAGCGCTTCTTTCACTTCGCCATGCATCTGCGCATTGAAGCTGTTGAGCTGGTCCGGCCGATTGAGGCTGAGCAGGGCGACGCCGGCCTCGATGGAAAACAGGATGTGTTCGAAGTTCATGGTCTTGGCGCTCTCTGAGAGGTCGTTCGAATTCATTGGCTGACCGGGTTACTGCCCGGTGAAGGTCGGTGTGCGTTTTTCCTGAAAGGCCCGAATGCCTTCGTCGCGGTCACGGGTGCCGGCGAGCACGGTGAAGGCGTGGCGTTCGAAACGCAGGCCGCTGGCGAGGTCGGTGTCCATGGCCTTGAGCAACGCCTCCTTGGCCAGGCGCACGGCCAGCGGCGCTTTTGCGGCGATGCTGCGGGCGACCTGCAGGGCGCGTTCGACAGTGAATTCCGGTTGCGTCACTTCGCTGATCAGACCGGCGCGTTGGGCCTGGCGGGCATCGATCGGTTCGCCGGTCAGGACCATCTGCATGGCCATGGATTTGCCCACGGCGCGCAACAGGCGTTGGGTGCCGCCAGCGCCAGGCATGATTCCGAGGTTGATTTCCGGCTGGCCGAAGCGGGCGTCTTCACCGGCAATGATGATGTCGGCGTGCATCGCCAGTTCGCAGCCACCGCCGAGGGCGAAGCCGTTGACGGCAGCGATCAGCGGTTTGTTGAAACGGGTGATGGTTTGCCACGACGCCTGGCGCGGGTCGTCGAGGATGCCGACCAGATCGCGCTCGGCCATTTCCTTGATGTCGGCGCCAGCGGCGAAGGCCTTGCGGCTACCGGTCAGGACCACGACGCGGGTGTCGGGATCGGCTTGGGCGGTGCTCAGTTCATCGGCCAGTTCACCGAGCAATTCGGTGGTCAGGGCATTCAGCGCTTGCGGACGCAGCAGGGTAATCAGGCGAACGCCCGGCTCGATGATCTCGACAGCAAGGGTTAGAGGCATGGCGGATGCCCTCACGGTGCACGCTCGGCTGTAATGCCGGCTCATTATTGGATCGGCGCGGTAGGCCGGTTTTGCTCGAGTATACCCGCAACGTGATACGCAAATGCAATAGTAATGTCTAATTAATGTGTCTTGTTTGGGGTGGTTTGATTTGCCAGTTAAGGTTTTGATTAAATTCTAAACTCGCTGAAGTCGCCGTTTTTATTGGCTTCAGCTTTGGTTTTTGCGCGTGCGGGAGCGCCTCGCATCGCGGGATTAATAAGTGATACGGTTTTTGTGCTTTGTTAAGGTAAAAGCGATGTGATACAAACTGATCCAGTATCTGCATCGCTTTATGAAAAGGAACGTCCCATGACCTGCTACAGCCTCGATGGCTTGACCCCGGTGGTTGATCCCACTGCTTACGTTCATCCGTCAGCCGTTTTGATCGGTGATGTGATTGTCGGTCCCCAGTGCTACGTCGGGCCGCTGGCCAGCCTGCGCGGGGACTTCGGCCGGATCGTGCTGGAGGAGGGCGCCAATCTGCAGGACACCTGCGTGATGCACGGTTTCCCGGACAGCGACACCGTGGTCGAACGCAACGGTCACATTGGTCACGGCGCGGTGTTGCACGGGTGCCGGATTGGCGCAGATGCACTGGTGGGGATGAATGCGGTGGTGATGGACAATGCGCGCATCGGTGCTCGCTCATTCGTCTCGGCGGCCGCGTTCGTCAAGGCGGGATTCGAATGCCCCGAGCAGTCGCTGATCATGGGCGCGCCGGCCAGTGTCAAGCGCAGCCTCAGCGATGAAGAGGTGTCGTGGAAACAGGCGGGTACTCGCGAATATCAGCAACTGGCCAGGCGTTGCCTTGAGCAGATGCGCGTCTGCGAGCCGCTGACCGAACCGGAACCCGACCGCCCGCGCATAAGCGACAGCGGCCTGCGGCCCAAGGGCAGCGTCTCTTGAACGCTGATCCCCTTGTGGGAGCGAGCCTGCTCGCGATTGCGGAGTGTCAGTCACCATCATTGTTATCTGGCACAGCGCAATCGCGAGCAGGCTCGCTCCCACAGGGAGAGGCGCATTCGGTATATTCCTTTTCTTTTTTCAGCTCGGTACGCCCATGTCGTCCCTGACACCCTTGAACCACCTGATTACCCGCTTCCAGGAACAGACGCCGATCCGCGCCAGCTCCTTGATCATCACGCTGTACGGGGATGCCATCGAACCCCACGGCGGCACGGTGTGGCTGGGCAGTCTGATTCAGTTGCTCGAACCCATCGGCATCAACGAACGGCTGATCCGCACCTCGATTTTTCGCCTGACCAAGGAAGGCTGGCTGACCGCCGAGAAAGTCGGGCGTCGCAGCTACTACAGCCTGACCGGCACCGGTCGCCGGCGTTTCGACAAGGCCTTCAAGCGCGTCTACAGCTCCACCGTTCCGGCATGGGACGGTTCGTGGTGCCTGGTGATGCTCACGCAACTGACCCAGGACAAGCGCAAACAAGTGCGCGAAGAACTGGAGTGGCAAGGTTTTGGTGCGATCTCGCCGGCGGTGCTGGCCTGTCCGCGCAGTGATCGGGCCGATGTCAACGCGACCTTGCTCGACCTTGGCGCCCAGGAAGACACCATCGTTTTCGAAACCACCGCGCAAGACGTGCTGGCCTCCAAGGCCCTGCGTCTGCAGGTACGCGAGAGCTGGAACATCGAGGAGCTGGCGGCCCATTACAGCGAGTTCATCCAGCTGTTCCGACCGCTCTGGCAAGCGCTTCGCGAGCAGGAAAACCTGCAGCCGTCCGACTGCTTCCTGGCACGGGTCCTGCTTATTCATGAGTACCGCAAACTGCTGTTGCGCGACCCGCAGCTGCCGGACGAATTGTTGCCCGGCGATTGGGAAGGGCGCGCCGCCCGGCAGTTGTGCCGCAATATTTACCGGCTGATCTACGCCAAGGCCGAGGAATGGTTGAACAGCGCACTGGAGACCGCCGATGGTCCGTTGCCGGATGTGGGCGAAAGCTTCTATCGGCGTTTTGGCGGGCTTAAATAACCCGCTTGTTGTCGAAGGAGCGTCCCTGTTCAGGAGAACCCGTGGATTGGCGTAGATAATAAAAACAAGCCTGCGTGAGGCCCGACATGATTTCTTCAATTGCACAGCGCCGTGATGGCTTCGATCAGTGGATTCATCAGATCAACCAGATCTGTGGCGCCTTCAACGCGCAGCCTCTGGGTGACGAGTTTGCCGGACACATTCGCGAGCACCAGGACGGCGCGCTGAAGCTCAGTTTTGTCGATGCCCGCCAGGCTCGGCTGTACCGCACGCCTCAGGAAGTCGCGGCGGGCGAGGGTGGCAAATACTTTGCGGTGTTCCAGCTCGATGGCACCGCCGGTATGGCCCAGGGCGACAGCAAGGTGTTGCTGTCGGCCGGGGATATCACGCTGATCGACGCCTCGCGCCCCAGCGACTTTACCTACAGTGAAAACTCGCGGCAGTTGTCCTTGATTCTTCCCTCGCAACTGGTCGAGCAAACCCTGCGCTTCAGTCAGGTCAAGTGCGGCCACCGGATTGCCGCGACATCGCCCATCGCGATGCTGTCGCACCGTCTGATTCTGGACGCCACGCACCAGCAATGCCTGAGCCGGGCAGAAAGCGAAGCGACGCTGGAGGCGATTGTCAGCCTGCTGCGTCCGGCCATCAGCCACAGTGAAGCGTGCACGGATGTGCAGGAGCGCCTCTTTCGCAAGACCCTGGGCTTTATTGATGAGCACATCCGCTCGGAAGACCTTTGCCCCGAATGGCTGGCGCGAGAAGTGGGCATGTCGACGCGTGGGCTGTACCGGATGTTCGCCAGGAAGGGCCTGGTGGTTGCGCGGTACATCAAGAATCGTCGGCTGGATTTGTGCGCGGAGTCCCTGCGCCAATCGCGTACGGAGCAGAAGTTGTCGGTGCTGGGGTATTCGTGGGGCTTTTCCGATTCGAGCTACTTTTCCACGGCGTTCAAATCGCGGTTCGGCATTTCGCCCGGTGAATACCGCAAAAAACACGCCTGAGATCCAATTGAATAAACACCTAACTCCTGTGGGAGCGAGCAAGCGCGCCCCCACAGGGTTGTGTGTGTCTTACTTCGGCGCGTTGAGGTTCAACGTCGGCGTCTCATCAAAGAAATTCCACGGCTTCAACAGCACATGCACCCACTCGGTCGGCATGATCGGCCATTCTTCCGCGCGGGCGATGTGCGTGGTGCCGGTGGTCAACCAGACCACATCATCGGCGTTTTCGATGGACTGATTGTCGTGGGTGAACTGCCCAAGTCCCGCGTCCTTGTCCGAACGGTTCGGGTATTTGCCTTCCGGGTACTTTTCTTCCGGGTTGTAGCGGGTCACCCACAGTTGTTTGTCCATGAAGCTCAGGCGGTGATAGAGCCATTCATCCTTGCCGAAGTTAGCACCCTTGGCAACCGGGTGCGTGCCGCCCGCATACGGAATCAACTGATAGGAAACCGGGTTGCCGACTTTGTTTTCCTTGCTGAAGTTGGTCAGCAGGCGAACGGTCGAGGGGTCGAATTTCTGCGCGGCCTGCTGTTCAGTGCCGACCACTTGTTGCTCGGTCTGCATGGTGCTGGTCCGCGGTCCGCCACGGTCGTTCGGGGCCACCACCGGATTCACTTCCACCAGTGAGTTGTTTTCACCGTCCACGTCCATGTCGAGGCGGAAGTTGTAGATGTGCTGGTGCGTGGTGCCGACGATGTTGTGGTCCAGCAGCGTGCCGTAGCGCGTGTCTTCCTTGGCCGTGGCTTCATGCATGGTTTTCGATTTAACACCCTTGACCGCTTCGATCCCGGTGGCGCCGGCGTCGATGCCGATGGTGCCGTTCTGCTGGAAAACCCAGTCGAAGATGTAGTCGTAGTTGCCGACGGTGCTGATCCAGCGCACCACCAGTTCTCGCCGTTCGGTGCTGAGGTTGGGCTGGCCCATTTCCTGGTGTTTGTATTCCGGGCCGGCGTAACGCTCGAACACCGCCATGGCGCGGGGAATCGAGGTGGGTGCGCCGGTGTAGTCGGCAATCGTGGCGTCCAGCAGCACGGCGTTTTCCGGCGCGTCCTTGCCGCGCGCAATCGGCGAGGTCAGTGTGCCCATGCCGTAATCGCCCGAGTCGAGATAGGCCTTGAAGTACCACCCGCCATCGGGGTCGCCGTAGGGCACGATCATGCCGCCGAGCGAACCTTCGTACATGATTTTGCGTTTCTTGCCCTTGTCGTCATACGTGACCGTGGACAGGATCGGACCGACCCGGGAATCGAGGCGAACGTGGAAATCCCAGTTCTGCCAGTGAATGCTGTTGCCGGTGATGGTGTAGTTTTTCCCCTCGGGCTCGGTAATTTCCAGCGGCTTGACCGACGTGCCCTTGCGCCCGCGCCCGTCATACGGCGTGGGTTTCATCGGCGCCGGAATGACCGCGTCGTCTTCGATCTTGATCAGCTTCTTCTGTTCCAGGTCGACAATCGCCACCAGACCCTCGATCGGGTGCGCCCAGTAGTTACCGTCACCGGTATTCAGATAGCTGACGATTTTCAGCAACCGCTTGTCCTGCGCCAGGCCGTCCTTGCCGTCGAAGTAACCGACCGTCAACGGCGTCGCCACGACCTTTTTCACGTCGGTGATCCCGCGTTTGGCCAGCGCCTGCGCATAGTCGGGGCTCGCTTCGATGGCGGATTGCACCGTCGCGAAGTCATCCAGCAGGACCATGCCGTGGGCGCCTTCGACGGGTTTCCACGACTTGAGCGTCTTGCTGTCGAGATCGACCAGGCCCTCGATCACATGCTTGCCGTCGAGCACCACGATGTTGGCCTGACGCGGCTGGGCGACGTCCTCGCCGGTGTAGACGAAATTCCACACCTGCTCCTTCGGCGGCTCGTTGACCGAGACTTCGGTGAAACGGAAACCGGGTTTGTAGTGCTCCGATTGCCTGATGATCTCGACAGCGGTCTTGATCTCGTCCGCGCTCAGCGGGTTGAGCGGGTTGGGGCGTGTCTCGACGACAAACGTCTTGTCCAGACCGGACTGGAACACCTGATTTATAAAGTCCTTGGACATGAAGGCGGTCTTGCCCTTGAACACCACCGGCACGCTCAGCTCCATCCGTTTACCGTTGAGCACCGCCACTTTGCTGCCCGGCTTGACCTTGAGATAAACGCCGTCCTTGGCAATCACGAACAGATCGGCGTAGTCGTCCCATTTGACGGTTGCGCCAAACTCTTCAAGACCCGATTGCAACGGCACCATTTCAGCGGCGCCACCGTGGGCACTGGCCTGGTTGACCCAACACGGCAGGCCGAGCGTGGCAAGGCTGATGGCCAGCGCGAGGCGGGCGAGGGGTTTTCTTTTCAGTGAGGCAAAGGAGGTGAGCATGTCTGGGGTTCCTGGACGAAAGCCGATGACTGGCATTAGCACACTTTGCTACAGCCAGTGACTGGCTTCTTTTGGATGCCTGCCAGAATCCTTTGGCTCCGTGCCTAAATCAACTTTCCCGTTGATCTGCCTCGGATTGGAATCCATTGCTTCCAGTTAATAGGAAGCATTACTATTCACGCCCCATCTCCACAGCACACCGCAATGTCCCCCAAGCTGCCCCGCAGACACGGCTTTTTCGAGCATTACGAAGAGTTGGTTGGCACCTGGACCCGTCGCCTGAGAAATCGACAGCAGGCCGAGGATCTGGCCCACGACACCTTCGTGCGGTTGCTTGAGTCGGATTCGGCGGTGGTGGCGCAGCCTCGGGCGTATTTGCACCAGACTGCGCGCAATATCGCGGTGGATGGTTATCGGCGTGAGGATCGGCGGGGTGCCATGGAGTCGGAGGCGATCGATCACAGCGTGTCGTCGTCCGGCGACCCGGAGCATTTCATGCAGGCGATCCAATTGGCTGATTGCATCGAACGGGCGCTGGCCGAGCTGCCGGTCAATTGTCGCAAGGTGTTTGTCTGGCAGAAGATCGAAGGCCTGACCCAGGCCGAAATCGCCGAACGCCTGGGACTGTCCAAGAACATGGTGGAAAAGTATATGATCCGCACCCTGCGGCATCTGCGCGACCGCCTCGACGGACTGCAATCATGATGTGCGTTGGCTTTTGCAGGAGCTGGCGAAGCCTGCGATCCTTTGATGTTCGGCGATTTCAACACCGCCAAAAGATCGCAGCCTTCGGCAGCTCCTGCACGAAACAAAGGCGCCGCACCTTCTCACCCCCAGCCAAACAGGAACTTCCATAATGGATACTCGTGATTGTGCGTGCGGGCAAACAACGGTTCGCGATGAGGCGGCGCAGTGGTTTGTGCGTTTGCAGGAACCGGCCGTCGACGTCGAAGAGCGTCGACGTTTTGAGCTTTGGCTGAACGAGCACTCTCAGCACCGCGATGAATTTCAATTGCTTCAGGGCCTGTGGACCGCCGCAGACCTGGTGCCACGTGCGCGACTGCAAGCCTTGTGCGAAACCCCGCCGGTGCGCCGCAAACGTCATCCGCTGGTGCGTTATGCCGTGGCGGCCAGTGTACTGGCCGTGGCGCTCGGCCTGGGACTGTTCAGCGGCTTGAATCAACCCACGTCTTACACCGCCGAGTTTTCGACGGCCCTGGGCGAACGTCGCCAGGTGGCGTTGCCGGACGGTTCGGTGATCGATCTGAACAGCCGCAGCCGCCTTCAAGTGCGCTATGAAAAAGGCCATCGAGACATTGAGCTGATGGAAGGCGAGGCGATGTTCAGCGTCGCGCACGACAGCGATCGGCCGTTCGTGGTCGAGGCGGGCAGCGGCAAAGTCACGGTCACCGGGACCCGCTTCGATGTGCGTCGCGGCGTCAGCGACACCCGGGTCGTGGTGGAGCAAGGCACGGTCAAGGTTCAGGGGCGCGGTGCGCCCGACAACGAATTCATCAGCCTCACTGCCGGCCTCGGTACACGTGTCGACGCCCAGGGCACCGTCGCGGCGGCGTATGCCGTTAACCCGGCGGAACTGACCGCCTGGCGCAGCGGCAAACTGGTGTTCAACAACGCCAGCCTTGCCGAAGTGGCTGAGGAAGTGTCGCGCTATCGGGAGAAACCCCTCACCGTCGGCAACGACAAAGTCGGCAATCTGCGCCTGACCAGTGTGTTCAAGTCCGACAACACCGATGCGCTGCTCAAGGCCTTGCCGAACATCCTGCCGGTGGCCGTGCGCACCCTCGATGACGGCAGTCAGGAAATAATTTCACAATAAATTCAGGTTTTTTTCGAGTTCATCGTCTTCTAGCCTAACTGCAACTGGTTTGCATTAACAAACGCATACTCTTGCGATCCACAGGGCTAGGTTCGACGTGAAAAAAAACACCGCTAAAAACAACGCTGCTCGAAACAACAAACGTCCTTGGTTGCCGCTGGCCCTTGCGCTGGCGGTCAACGTTGCGCTGCCTCAGGCCTTTGCCGCCGATGCCATTCACATTCCGGCGCAACCCTTGGGTCAGGCGCTCAGTGAACTCGGCCAGCAAACCTCGTTGCAGGTTTTTTTCAGTCCTGAACTGGTCGCCGGTAAGCAAGCCCCGGCGGTGGATGGCAACCTCTCGCCGGAACAGGCCTTGCGCCAGTTGTTGCAAGGCAGCGGCCTCGAGTATCAGATCGACGAGGGGGCGGTGACCCTGACCCAGGCGTCGACTCCCGCCGCCAACGGCCCGCTGGAACTGGGCGTGACCGACATCAAAGTGGTCGGCGACTGGCTCGGCGACGCCGATGCCGCCGTGGTGCAAAACCACCCCGGCGCGCGTACGGTGATCCGCCGCGAAGCCATGGTCGAGCAGGGTGCGATGAACGTCGGTGACGTGCTCAAGCGTGTGCCCGGTGTGCAAGTGCAGGAAGCCAACGGCACCGGCGGCAGCGACATTTCCCTGAACGTCGGTGTACGGGGCCTGACGTCGCGCCTGTCGCCACGCTCCACGGTGCTGATCGACGGCGTGCCGGCAGCGTTTGCCCCTTATGGCCAGCCGCAGCTGTCCATGGCGCCGATCTCCTCGGGCAACCTTGAAAGCATCGACGTGGTTCGCGGCGCCGGTTCCGTGCGCTACGGGCCGCAAAACGTCGGCGGTGTGATCAACTTCGTGACCCGCGCCATCCCGGAAAAAGCTTCCGCCGAAATCGGCACTACCCTGGAAACCTCCCGACACGGTGGCTGGAAACACATCGATACGGCGTTCGTCGGCGGAACGGCGGACAACGGCATCGGCGTGGCGCTGTTGTACTCGGGCGTGAACGGCAACGGTTACCGTGAGCGCAACCAGGGCAACGACATCGACGACGTGATTCTCAAGACCCATTGGGCACCGACCGATGTCGACGATTTCAGCCTCAACCTGCATTACTACGACGCCAGCGCCGACATGCCCGGCGGCCTGACCCAGGCGCAATACGATGCCAATCCGTTTCAGTCCGACCGCAACAACGACAACTTCAGCGGACGTCGCAAGGACATTTCCTTCAAGTGGACGCGGCAGATCGATGACCGCACCCAGGCCGAAGTGTTGACCTACTACTCCGACAGCTTCCGTGGCAGCAACATCGCCGCCCGCGATCAGAAAACCCTTGGCTCGTTCCCGCGCACTTACTACACCCTCGGCATCGAACCGCGGGTGTCCCATGTGTTCGACGTCGGCCCGACCACCCAGGAAGTCAGCGTCGGTTATCGCTACCTCAAGGAAGCCATGCACGAAGAGGCCAGTCGTCTGGCGCTGGTCAACAACGAGCCGGTCGTGACCAAGGCCTCGGACGGCCATGTCTATCAGGACCGCACCGGCGGCACTGAAGCCAACTCGGTGTACATCGATAACAAAATCGACGTCGGCAACTGGACGATCACGCCCGGTATCCGTTTCGAACACATCAGCACCGACTGGCACGATCGCCCCGTGCTCGACACCGCCGGCAAGCGCGTGCAGGAAAAGAATCGCAGCATCGAAAGCAACGAGCCGCTGCCGGCCTTGAGCGTGATGTATCACCTCTCCGATGCCTGGAAGCTGTTCGCCAACTACGAAACCTCGTTTGGCAGCCTGCAGTATTTCCAGCTCGGCCAGGGCGGCACGGGTGACGAACCCGCCAATGGCCTGGAGCCGGAGAAGGCCAAGACCTACGAGGTCGGCACGCGTTACAACGATGACGTGTGGGGCGGCGAAGTGACGCTGTTCTACATCGACTTCGATAAAGAGTTGCAGTACATCAGCAACGACGCGGGCTGGACCAACCTCGGCGCAACCACGCACCAGGGCATCGAGGCTTCGGTTCACTACGACATGGCGGCACTGGACCCACGGCTCGACGGCCTGACCGCCAACGCCGGGATCACCTACACCCGCGCCGTTTATGAAGGCGAGATTCCCGGCTTCAAGGGCCGCGACCTGCCGTTCTATTCGCGTCAGGTTGCGACTGCCGGCCTGCGCTACGACATCGACCGCTGGACCTATAACCTCGATGCGTTTGCCCAGTCCAGACAGCGCTCGCCGGGCGTAGCGGTGAATGCCAATGGCAGCTTCACCAACAACTACATCACCGAAGGCACCGCCGACGGCCAGTACGGCGACATTCCGGGTTACGTCACCTGGAACGTGCGGGGCGGTTATGACTTTGGCGCGCAACTGTCGAACCTGAAGGTCGGTGCCGGGGTGAAAAACATTTTCGACAAGCAGTACTTCACCCGCTCCAGCGACAACAACTCGGGCATGTACGTCGGCGCGCCACGCACGTTCTTTGTGCAGGCAAGCGTCGGCTTTTAATGCACGAGCGATGATTAACCTGTGGCGAGGGAGCTTGCTCCCGCTGGACTGCGCAGCAGTCCCATTTTTCGGGGCCGCTTCGCACCCCGGCGGGAGCAAGCTCCCTCGCCACAATTAATCGCAGTGCTTTTCAGACTTTCAACACTTTCCCGCCGATAGCGACCGCCACCAGCAACAGCGCCATCAACCCGAAGGCAAAACTCAAGCTGCTGCCGTGGGCGATGAACCCGATCACCGCAGGCCCTGCCAGAATCCCCGCATAACCCAGTGTTGTAATGGCCGGCACGGCCACGCTTTCCGGCATCACCGTCTGTTTGCCCACGGCGGTGTACAGCACTGGCACGATGTTCGAACAGCCAGCCCCCAGCAGTGCATAACCCACCAGCGCCAGCTCCCAGCTCGGTGCGAATGTCGCGAGAAACAGGCCGCCGGCGGCCGTCAGCCCACCCAACACGATCACCCGTGTCGCACCAAGGCGGTGGACAATCGCGTCTCCGGTCAACCGGCCCACGGTCATGGTCAACGCAAATGCGGCGTAGCCCAAGCCTGCGTACGCCGTGTCGATCCCGCGTTCCTGCGTCAGGAATACTGCGCTCCAGTCGAGCGCCGCGCCTTCGGCGAGGAACACGATGAAGCACATTCCGCCGATGAACAGCACGATGCCGTGGGGAACGGCAAACGCCGGCCCCGAACGTTCACTGCCATACGGCAACATGTGCGGCGCGGCTTTGCACAGCGCGATCAGCAGCAGCACGACCACCACCAGCATCGCCCCCAGCGGCGAAACCCCGAAGCCGAGCAAGGCGCTGACGCCCGCCGCACCGACAATCCCGCCCAGGCTGAACAGCCCATGGAAACCCGACATCATGGTCTTGCCGCTGGCCCGTTCGACGATCACCGCTTGCAGGTTCACCGTCGAATCCACCGTGCCCAGGCCCGCGCCGAACATGAACAACGCGGCGATCAGCGCCGGAATCGACGACACCGTCGCCAGCAGCGGCAGCGCCGCACAGATCAACAGGGTGCCACCGACCGCCACCCGCCGGCAGCCGAAGCGCGTGGCCAGAATCCCGGCCATCGGCATCGCCAGAATCGAGCCCACCCCCAGGCACAACAACAGCAGGCCGAGGGTTCCTTCATCCAGCCCGGCCCGCGCCTTGGCGTAAGGCACCAGCGGCGCCCACGCGGCAATCCCGAACCCGGCGATGAAAAAAGCCACGCGCGTGGACATTTGTTCCAGGCGTCCGGGCACGAAGGTGGTCTGGGTGTTGAGGTTGGTCATATCGATCCTTGGCAAAAAACGTCGCGTCCCCAAGGGACAGTGACTCACCGGTGAGGTTCGATCAGCGTCCGGACGGTTACGCGTTCAGGCAGGGTGACATCCTTGCACAGCTTGTCTCGGTTTCGCGATATGTTGCACGCCTGCGATGGTTATACGGGAGGCGTCATGACGCCGTTCTACGATGCTCGAGGCAACATCTATGCGGTAGTGGCGCCTGACGCGGTGCGTCGCGAAGGGATCGATTTACCGGAACAGGCCGGTCTGGCGGCGCAAACCCGCGCGGCATGGGCGAAGTCGGCCATCGAGGCATTCTGCGCCTGGGCGCCGGGCACGCAACCGGCCGGCAGCAAGGACCATCGCTGCGATGGGCTACTGGTGGGGCCGTTTCAATCAGCGCCGCCGTTCGATCTGTTGATCGTCAACACCGACGGCACATTGGCTGAGCGCAGTGGCAACGGGTTGACGATTTTCTCTCAGGCGCTCAGCGACCAAGGGCTTTTTCCGGACCGCGAAGCCTGTGTGCTCAGGGTTCATCACGACAAGGCCGATACGCCTTCACCGGGTGAAACGTCGGTGAGCGCCGCGCAGGTCGAGGGTGTTCAGGGTTTCTGGCTGGACCTGGGCAAACCGGCGTTCGGGCCTGAGGCGGTCAGTGCGCACGGGGTTGAAGGGGTGACAATGAACGGTCGTGAACTCAGCCAGGTTCAACCGCTGTCGGCACTGGAGCCGGCGTGGTCCCGCAGCCAGTTCGTGCGGGTCGGCAATCCGCACTGCGTGACGCTTGTGGAGGACGCGCAGGCATTGCCGTCCAATGAGCAGATGCGCGAAGGGAGGTTGTCCGAAGGCTTGACGCAAATTGCCTACGCCATGCCGACGGGAGCAGGGCGGCCGTGCCCGGCGGGCATCAATTTGCAATGGGCGATGCGGGCGTCAGAAGGGCGAGTTGTCGCTCGAGTGTTTGAACGCGGGGAAGGCCCGACCGCGTCGTCCGGCACCAGTGCGAGCGCAGTAGCGTGTGCGGCGTGGCGGGTGGGCTGGGTGGCGGCGGGTGAGGTGAGCGTGGCGATGCCCGGTGGTACGGCGCCGATTTTGCTGGAGGAAATGGGCGGTGAATTGAGTCGGGTCAGCCTGTTCGGTACGGCGCGGTTGATGCGGTGATCTCAGGGTCGCCTTCGCGAGCAAGCCCACACACATTAGATCTCTGTCCGACACATAATTTATGTCCACTGAAGATCAAATGTGAGAGCGGGCTTGCTCGCGAAGGCGCCATTACTGTCGAAGCAAAATTCAGGGTTGCTCGCCAAAAAACTCCACCACCGGCATCTGCCGCTTCATCAATACCTTCCCGCCACGAACCGAATACAGCGGCAATCCCTGACTGCGGATCACCTCGTAATCGCTGTCCGCCGATAAAATCAGCAAATTCGCCGGCCGTCCGCGCTCCAGTCCATAACGCTCACCCAACGCCATGGCCTTGGCGCTGTTGTCGGTCACCAGGTCCAGCGCGCTTTGCAGGTTGCGATACCCCAGCATGTGACAGATGTGCAGACCCGCTTCGAGCACCCGAAGGATGTTGCCGTTGCCCAGCGGATACCAGGGGTCGACGATCGAGTCCTGGCCGAAACACACGTTCATCCCCGCTTCGAGCAACTCGTTCACCCGGGTCACGCCGCGGCGTTTCGGAAAGTTGTCGAAGCGTCCTTGCAGGTGAATGCTTTCGGTCGGGCAGGAAACAAAACTGATCCCCGAATGCCCGAGCAGGCGAAACAGTTTGGCGCAGTAAGCGTTGTCGTAAGAACCCATGGCCGTGGTGTGGCTGGCCGTGACCCGCGAACCCATGTCGCGGCTGCGGGCTTCCTCTGCCAGCACTTCGAGGAAGCGCGAATGCGGGTCGTCGGTTTCATCGCAATGCACATCCACCAGGCAACCTGTGCGCTCAGCCAGGTCCATGAGGAATTTCACCGAGCTCACGCCCTGGTCGCGGGTGTATTCGAAATGCGGAATCCCGCCGACCACGTCCGCGCCCATGCGGATCGCTTCTTCCATCAGTTCGCGACCGTTGCGGTACGACTCGATGCCTTCCTGCGGGAACGCGACGATTTGCATGTCGACCAAGTGCCGACTTTCCTCGCGCACTTCGAGCATCGCCTTCAGCGCGGTGAGCTGCGGGTCGGTCACGTCGACGTGGGTGCGCACATGCTGGATGCCGTGGGCGGCGAGGGTCTGGATGGTTTTCTTGGCCCGGGTCTTGGTGTCCTCTTCGGTGATCGTGACCTTGCGCTCGCCCCAGCATTCGATGCCTTCGAACAGCGTGCCACTCATGTTCCAGCGCGGTTCGCCGGCAGTCAGCGTGGCGTCGAGGTGGATGTGCGGTTCGACGAAGGGCGGCACCACCAGGTTGCCGCCGGCGTCCAGGTCATCGGGGCCCAGGGTCGGCGCTTCGGTCTGACGGGCAATGTTGCTGATCAGGCCGTTTTCCAGGTGCAATTCATGCAGGCCTTCTTGGTTGCGCAGGCGGGCGTTGATGATGTGCATCAGGTGAATCCTTTTAGAGATCTTGTAGTGGTGCGTTGGCGGCACGGGCACCGAGTACGCCAGTCAATATCACATACGTTAGCGCGGCAGCGGCAATCCCTACCAGCGGCGCGACCCATGGCGAACCGAACGCGGCAACCGTGCCGACCGCATAAGCACTCAGACCCGGCCAGTTGAATGCCGGTAGCCGAGCATCGGCCAGTCGAGGATATTGACCACGGTAGCGAAAGAAAAAGTCCGCCATGATCACGCCACCGATCGGCGGAATCACGGTGCCCAGCAGAATCAGGTACGGCACCAACAGATCGTACATGCCCAGCAATGCCAGCAGCGTGCCGATCACCGCGCCGGACAGGGTCACGGTCTTGCGACGGCGGGTGCGCAGCAGGTTGCAGCCGGCGACGGCGAAGTTGTAGATGGTGTTGTCCTGGGTGCTCCAGATGTTGAGCAGCAACATTGCCATCGCAGCCATGGCGAAGCCTTGCAACAGCAACACTTCGACGACATCGGGTTGCTGATAAACGATGGCCCCGTAGGCGCCGATCAGCACCATCAGTCCGTTGCCGATGAAGAAACCGATCAGGCTCGCCAGCACCGCGACCCGCGCCGAGCGGGAAAAACGCGTCCAGTTGGTGGCTTGCGTGGCGCCGCTGACGAAGGTGCCAAACACCAGGGTGATCGCGGTGGACCAGTCCAGCGTGCTGGTCGGAACGACGGCCAGCAAACCATCGAGCCCGCCGACTTTCACCGTCGCGACCCACATCGACAGCATCAGCAGCAACATCATGGCCGGCACTGCGATGTATGAAAGGATTTCCAGTCCGCGATAACCGACATAGGCCGTGGCGCAAAACGCGAGGCCGAACAGCACCATCAGACCCAGCACGGTGCCTTCGCTCAACTCGAAATACTTGCCCAGCACCACGGCCGCCGTGGCGGTGCCCCAGGCGTACCAGCCGATCTGGGTGAAACCGAGGATCAGGTCGCTGAGTTTGCTGCCCACTTCCCCGAAGCAGAAACGCCCCATCAGCACTGAGTTGAGCCCGCTCTTGAAGGCGATGTAGCCCAGCGCTGCGGCGTAGATCCCCAGCAGCAGATTGCCGACGATGATCACCGCCATCATTTCGCCGAAACTGAACGCCACACCGAGCTTGCCGCCGGCAAACATGGTGGCCGTGAAGAAGGTGAAACCCAGCAGCACCATGGCCGTGGAGGCCAGGCCTTTGCGGGCGTGCATCGGCACTTCGCTGAGGGGGTAGTCGTTACCGGGATCATTTTGCGTCATGGGGCGTTCCTTGCTGAGTGGGTGACGCGGAGGGGTTGCAGTGGTCGTGCCAAGCGGGTGGATGCCGTTATGTATAGACGAGCGGAGAGGATTGGGGCGGGGGAAGGGCACGAAACCGGTGCAGCTGAATGAACACAGGAACCATGTAGGAGCGAGCTTGCTCCCACAGGGGGATATTCGTTTTTTCAGAAAGAGGGCAAGAACCGCAACAACGCCGCGACGATGGCTTCAGGCGCATCCTCCTGAACCAGATGCCCGGCATTGGGGATCGGGTGAAACTGCGCCCCCGGAATCATCTGCTGCAACGCCTGCCCCCGCTCGATGGGAATCCACTGGTCATCTTCACCCCAGAGAATCTGCACCGGGCAGCGAATGGTCGGGTACAGTCCCTCAACTTCGCGGGTATAGCGCTCATCCATTTGCGCGATCTGCCGGTAAAACCCCGCTTGTCCCGGATCGCCCAGCCACGGCTGGACGTAATGGGCGAGTTCCTCGGCGGGGATTTCCCGCTTGATCGCCCCACGAATGTAGGCCGGCACGATCGCCCGCTGAATGTAATCAGGCAGACCGCTGAACGCCGCCTCATGCTGGCGCACATGCTGCACAAACGGCGAACCCCAGGGCGACAGCGCCACCGGGTCGATCAGCGTCAGGCTGCGGTAATTCTTGCCGTTCAGCAGATGCGCGCGCAGCACCGTGGCGCCGCCGAAATCGTGGGCCACCACATCCGGGCAGTCCAGGCCCCAGTGCTCCAGCAGTTGCGCCAATAGCTCGTTCTGTACACCAAGGGACACATCACCCTCGACCTTCTCGGACAGGCCATAACCCAACAGGTCGAAGTAATGCACCCGGTGTGACGTGATGAAGTGCGGCGCAATCCGGTGCCACACATACGAAGAGAAGGGTGTGCCATGCACAAACACCAGCGGCGGGCCGTCCCCCCGAACGGCGTAGCGAACGGAGTGCCCGTTGAAGCGGTAGGTCTGAGCGAGCGGCCAGTCAGTCATGGGTGCGTCCTCTTGGCGGGTACCAGCCAAAAAGCATAGGCATAAAAAAACAGCCAGTCCCGGCAGTTTTTTTGATCTGTCGGATCAGCGGGATGAATACCTGTGATTTGTGACAGTAGACGGCTTTTGGGCGCAGATGCTATCCAGAGTCCATGGACAATTTCAGCCTGCATCACGGAACACCGAAGCTGGCGGTCATCGACCCGCGCAGCCTCGCTGTGCGCGGCGTGACGTACTGGCGTGGGGAGAGCGGGCAAACGCCGCAGGCGCGGGTGACGCGGCAGGGGTTCGATGCGGCGGGGCGTGGAGTTGAGCAGTGGGATGCGCGGTTGTCCGCACCGGCATTGAGGCATTGTTTCAGCCTGACCGGCAGGGTGGTGGCGACTGACAGTGTCGATGCCGGTTGGCGGGTGGCTTTGTTTGGGCAGGCCGCTCAGGTGTTGAGCGGGTGGGACGGTCGGGGTACTCGGCAAGAGACTGAGTACGACACGTTGCTGCGTCCTCTTGTCGTGATGGAGCAGGCACGGGTTGTGGAGCGCTTCGAGTACGGAACCTGTGGTCCCGAAGCGAATCCGGGAAACCAATGCGGCCGGTTGATCCGCCATGATGACCCGGCCGGTACACGGCATATGCCGGAGTACGATTTGCTGGGGCTGGCGCTGAATGAAATCAGCCACTTTCTGGCCGCTCTCGATCCACCGGACTGGCCGCAGGAGAGCTCCGTACGCGATGGGTTGCTTGAACCCGCCCCCGGCTTCGAAAGCCGCTGGACCTACAATCCGCTCGGCGATCTGCTGAACCTCACCGACGCCAAAGCCCATCGTCGCCACTTCACCTACACCGTGGCCGGCCAGCTCAAGGACGGCTGGTTGCAACCGGCGAACACCGCCTCGCCCGGACAATGCCTGGTGCACGACATCCGTTATAACCCTGGTGGCAAAGTCGAGCGGGAAACCGCTGGCAATGGCGTGGTCACCGAGGCGCAGTACGCGCTCGATGATGGCCGTCTGCTGCGCTTGTGCGCCGGGTTGCCGAACGCCGCTCCAGTGCAAGACCTTCGCTACACCGTCGACCCGGGTGGCAACATTGTCCAGATCGACGATCACGCACTGCCAATCCGTTACTACAAAAACCAGCGTATCGACGCTCAATGCACCTATGGCTACGACACGCTGGGACAGCTAACCCACGCTACGGGTTGGGAAGCCGAAAAGTCATCCTTTTATCCCTTCGCGCCGTACCACCCCTCGACCAACCCTGATGCCGTGGTCAACTACCGCGAAGAATACGACTACGACGCGACGGGCAACATGATCGAACTGCGGCATCTCGGTGCTCAACCGTTTACCCGCCGATGGGCCGTGGCCACGAACAGCAACCGCAGCCTGCTTGAGGGCGATCAGCCACCGGATTTCGTCAGTCATTTCGACGCCAACGGCAACCTGCAGTTTTTGCAGCGTGGCCAAACCCTGGCCTGGGACCTGCGCAACCAGTTGTCCCGCGTATCGCCAGTGGTGCGCGAAGGCGAAGACGATGACACTGAAATTTATGTGTACGGCGGCGGGGGCAAACGCCTGCGCAAGGTCCGCACCGCACTGGCCGCCGCCCACACCGTGATCGCCGAAGTGCGCTACCTGCCGGGGCTGGAGATCCATCATCGTCCGGGCGGCAAGCAGCATGAATTGCTCGACCTGGAGGCCGGACGCAATCGGGTGAACTGGTTGCACGGCGCCGATGTGCCGGAGCATTCGTTGCGCTACCACCCGACCGACCACCTCGGTTCCGGGACGCTGGAACTCGGTGAACAGGCCAAGGTGCAAAGCCGGGAAGTGTATTACCCGTTTGGGGGGACAGCCTGGGAGGATCACAGCGATCAGAGCGGTGCGTACAAAACCATTCGTTATTCAGGCAAGGAACGCGATGCGACCGGGTTGTATTACTACGGATATCGGTACTTTGCGCCGTGGCTGAGTCGCTGGATCAACCCCGATCCGGCGGGGGCGGTGGATGGGTTGAATGTGTATTGCTTTGTGGGGAATTCGCCGGTGGGGAGGGTGGATCGAGACGGGAGAGTGGGTACTTCGGTTGATCGAAACGCTATAGCGCTGGATGTAGATGAAATTCTAGCGAGGTCAATAAATCCGGATGAGGTGGCTAAAGTAAACGAGTTGGTAAAAGAGCTTGATTCCCCCAAAGCAGGGAGGACCCCATCATTCCTGTCATTGGACCTGGATAAAATACTCGCGCATCCGAGGCCTGAAGATGAGGCAGAACTGCGTAAAAATTGGGGGGTGGCGGTTAACACCTCAGGATCATCGTCGAAGCAAACCTCTTCCCAACATTTTTCCTGTCCGACATGCAACAAGGTGCTTTCGAGTTCTATTGCACTTGTTCGGCATGTACGTATTCATACCCAGGAAAAGCCATACGGCTGCTTTGATCCCTCATGCAAAAAAAGATTTTCTGTTTCTGGTGATCGTGCCCGGCATATGAAAATGCATGTTGGTGAGAAACATTTTAGTTGCACTGTCTGTGGCAAAGAATTTGCTGATAATCAGAAACTAACAGAGCATCGGTTAACACATAACAACGAAAAACTATTCACTTGTGATGTGTGTGACAAAAAATTTACTCAACTGAGAGGTTTGCAAGTGCACAGGCAAACACATAGTGATGAGCGTCCTTATAAGTGCGATTGGTCCGGGTGTGGAAGTTTATTTTCGAATGCGAGTAGTGCCGCCAGGCATAAACGAACACATATGAGCGAAAAGCTTCATTCCTGCAATCAAGAAGGTTGTGGTCGAGAGTTTTCGCGTAGGGACCATCTAAAAAGACATATGCTGACGCATACTCGTAATTAGGTGGTCCTGAAATCGAGCACAGTTAATTATTGGCTATGAAAAACCACCCTGTTGGATAGTCATTTATCAGTCCAACACTTACTCGCCGCGATAGATACAGCCGCTGGTGCACGTCTCATGAATCCGAATCGCACTAAGCTCCGGCAGCAACGGCTTCAACTCACCCCAGATCCACTTCGCCAGCACTTCACTGGTCGGATTCTCCAACCCCGGAATGTCATTCAAATAGTTGTGATCCAAGCGCTCATACAGCGGCTTGAAGATCGCCTTGATCTCCGAGAAGTCACGAATCCAGCCGGTATGCGGATCCAGATCGCCGCTCAAGTGAATCGCCACTTTGAACGAGTGACCGTGCAGGCGGCCGCACTTGTGGCCTTCCGGGACGTGGGGCAGGCGGTGGGCGGATTCGAAGGTGAACTCTTTGAAAATTTCCACAGGTGGTATCAGCTCTGTCAGGTGGCGATCGCCGCGGCGATGTGGGCAGGCGGCGAGTTTAACAGTTTGTCCTGACTAAAGGGTCAGCAAGCGTTCGCCAAGTCGACCGTTGGCGGCCAGTTCGAGAAACTCATCGCCCAGCCTGCGACTCTCATCCATCGTCGCACGCCAGTATTTCTGCCGGCTCGGCGCATCGCCCATGAAACGCTTGAAGTCGTTACGGTCCGGCAGTTTGCCGTAGGGCAGGCGCGCCAGGTATTCCTTCGACGGTGCCAGCAACAGGACATCCTGCAAACGCGTGGTGCAGGCGCGGCGCCACGGCAGGGTTTTGTCGAACCAGCCGGGGATCACCCGGTCGGTGAAGTGCGGGTACAGCACGATGTCGTTGCCGCTGTAGGGCAAGTCGAGGTGATAGTCCAGCAGACCGCCATCGCGGAAGGTTCCGGCGCCAGCGCCGGGCAGGTCACGCACGCCTTCCATCACCATCGGGATCGAACCCGAGGCGAGCAGGGCCTGACGCAGGTTGCCGACATTCAGCGCGACGAAGCGTGACGGGAAGTCGTTCAGCGCATCGACCGGTGGCGCCAGGCGTGGGTCGTGGAGGATCAGCCGCTCGAAATGCCGCGATAGCCGTGCGCGACTGCGCAGGTTGTCGGCGATTACCGACGACAGGCCCAGCCCGAGGCGACCGCGATGATCATCCGCGAGCAGGCCGTGGCTTTTGACCACCATGATGTTCAGTCGGTAATGGGCGTTGTCCAGAATCGAGGCGTCGTGGCCGTCGAGCAGGTCATCGAGCATACGCTGCGAGCTCTGGCTGATCTGCGCCATGGTCACGCCCTTGGCGAAATTCTGCTCGGTGTAGAGATGACCGAGACGGCGGATGCCTTCGGCGGCATCGGGCAGGCAGGCGCTGGCGAAGCGCCAGGAGCCGACCGATGCGCCGATCAGCGACCGTTCGCGTGGCGCGGCGGGCAGCCATTCGCCGAACAGCGCCAGGTCCAGGCCTTGAATTCCCAACGCCTTGGGCCCGCCAGCAGCGCCCGGCAATGTGCCGACATCGGCGGCGTTCAAACCGTGTTCACGGATGCGCGCGAAGGCGCGGGGACCGGCCTTGAGGGTCAGGGAAGGGAACTTGATGTGGATGGCGGTCATACCGGTCTCGATGTCTGGCAAGCGGGGGATTATAAGCGTGTCGCAATCAATCAATGTAGGCGCTGCCGAAGGCTGCGATCTGTTGATCTTGCTTGTTGGCGCCTATGAAGCCGCCAAAAATCAAAAGATCGCAGCCTTCGGCAGGAGGGGGGCGTCAGTGATATCGTGCTGCAATCATCGATGATGGCAATTCAGTTTCAATTAAGTTCGAATCGCTAAGGTGACTGCCGTACGCAACACATAAAAAATACGGAGACACCCCATGAAAACCCTGACTGCCCTGATCACCGCCTCCCTCATTGCCATGACCGCCAGCCTCGCCCATGCCCGTGACCTGGGTCCCGACGAAGCTCTGCGGCTGCGCGACGCTGGTACCATTGTGTCTTTCGAGAAGCTCAACGCCACGGCACTGGCCAAACACCCTGGCTCGACAATTACCGAAACCGAGCTGGAAGAAGAGTACGGCAAGTACATCTATCAGGTGGAGCTGCGCGACCCACAAGGCATTGAATGGGACCTGGAATTGGACGCTGTCAGCGGGCAGGTTCTCAAGGATCATCAGGATACGTAATGAAGGTGTGTTCATTTTCACGCATGGCGCTGGTGCTCCTGGCGTTTTGCTCGGTGGTCATGGCCCGCGACCTGGATCAGGACGAAGCCCTGCGCCTGCGTCAGCAGGGCGTGATCATGCCGCTCGAACAGTTGTTGAAGCAGGCAATGGACCGCTATCCCGGGTCGAAACTGCTGGAAGCCGAGCTCGAAGAGAAACACGACGTCTACATTTATGAAGTCGAGTTGCTGACCACCGAAGGCGTGGTCCGTGAGCTGGACGTCGACGCCATCACAGGCCAGTTACTGAAAGACAAGGAAGATTGACCGATGCGATTGCTGCTGGTGGAAGACCATGTGCCCCTGGCCGACGAACTGATCGCCGGCCTCAACCGTCAGGGTTACGCCGTGGACTGGCTGGCCGACGGCCGTGACGCGGTGTATCAGGGCAGCAGCGAACCCTATGACCTGATTATCCTCGACCTGGGTTTGCCGGGTTTGCCAGGGCTCGACGTGCTGGCGCAGTGGCGCGCGGGCGGGCTCGCCACGCCGGTGCTGATCCTGACGGCGCGCGGCTCCTGGGCCGAACGGATCGAAGGCCTCAAGGCCGGTGCCGATGATTACCTGACCAAACCTTTCCATCCTGAAGAACTGCACCTGCGCATCCAGGCGCTGTTGCGCCGCTCCCATGGCAAGGTCAATCAACCGACGCTGCAATCGGCGGGCTTGCACCTGGACGAGGGGCGCCAATGCGTGACCCGCGATGGCGCCGACATCCAGCTCACCGCCGCGGAATTCCGCCTGCTGCGTTATTTCATGTTGCACCCCGAGCAGATCCTCTCCAAAAGCCACCTCGCCGAACACCTCTACGACGGCGAAACCGAGCGCGACTCCAACGTGCTGGAAGTTCACGTCAATCACCTGCGGCGCAAGCTTGGGCGCAGCGTGATCGAAACCCGTCGCGGCCAGGGTTATCTGTTTGGCGGTCAAGCGCAGTGAGGTCGATCCAGCGCCGCTTGAGCCTGGGACTGATCAGCGTGATGGTGGTCGTCGGCCTGGTGCTGGCGCAAACCAGTCTGTGGCTGTTCGAAGTGGGTTTGCAGCGTTACCTCGAGGCGGGGCTGCGCAACGACAGCGAAGACTTGCTGGTGGCGCTGGTGCGCGGACCACAGGGCTTGCAACTGGATGAGCGGCACCTGTCACCGGCCTATCAGCGCCCGTTTTCCGGGCATTACTTTCGCATCGATTTTGCCGACAGCCATTGGCGCTCGCGTTCGTTGTGGGATCAGGAATTGCCGCGTCTCGACCATCCCGGCCTGCACAGCAACCTGCAACTGGGGCCGGAAGGCCAGCAATTGCTGGTTTTGCGTTCGGACTATCGCCGTTTGGGCCAGTCGATTTCCATCAGTGTCGCCCAGGACTACACCCCGGTGCGCGACAGCTTCAAGCGCATGCAGCAAGTGGGGCTGGGCCTGGGATTGGCGGGGCTGTTGCTGATTCTGCTGTTGCAGCGGATCACCGTGCGCCGCGCCTTGCGCCCACTGGAAAGGGCTCGCGAGCAGATTGCCCAGTTGCAGCAGGGGCAGCGTTCGCAACTGGATGATCAGGTGCCGGTGGAGCTTGAACCGCTGGTGGCGCAGATCAACCATTTGCTCGCCCACACCGAAGACAGCCTCAAGCGTTCGCGCAATGCGCTGGGCAATCTCGGGCATGCCTTGAAAACCCCGCTGGCGGTGTTGTTGAGCCTGGCGTCCAGCGAAAAACTCGACGCCCATCCCGAGCTGCGCAAGATCCTCAAGGCACAACTGGAACAGGTTCAGCAGCGACTCAACCGCGAACTCAATCGTGCCCGACTGTCCGGCGATGCGCTGCCGGGGGCGCTGTTTGATTGCGATGCGGAACTGCCGGGATTGCTCGCCACGTTGAACCTGATCCACGGCGAACACCTCGACCTGAGCTATCGCGCACCGGCCGGTTTGCAGTTGCCATGGGATCGCGAAGACCTGCTGGAACTGCTGGGCAACCTGCTCGACAACGCCTGCAAATGGGCGGATGCCGAGGTGCGGTTGAGCGTGGTCGAGACGGCTGAAGGATTTCAGTTGAGTGTGGAAGATGATGGGCCGGGGATTCCCGAGGACCAGCGCGATCAGGTGTTCAGCCGGGGGACGCGGCTGGATGAACAAACGGATGGGCATGGGTTGGGGCTGGGAATTGTGCGCGACATCGTCGATACGTGGGGCGGGGGGCTGCGGCTGGAGGAGAGCGAGTGGGGTGGGTTGAGCGTTGTCATCGAACTCCCCAAGCGCTGACAGCGATCCGAAGCCAACCGATAACCCTGTGGGCGCAGGCTTGTGTGGCGAGGGGATTTATCCCCGTTGGGTGGCGCAGCCGCCCCAAAAACTGGGGCCTGCTTCGCAGTCCAACGGGGATAACTCCCCTCGCCACAACTCGCTCCCATTGGATTGGCGTTAAACCCGGAACTGATCCATCAGACTCTGCTGCTGATTCGCCAGGCTATTCAACGACTGGCTCACCCGCGCCGACTCATTCGCCTGCCCCGACAACGACTCGGTCACGTCCCGAATCGTCGCCACGTTGTTGTTGATCTCTTCCGCCACCGCGCTTTGCTCCTCCGCCGCGCTGGCGATCTGCAGGTTCATGTCGCTGATCACCGTGACCGCGTCGCCAATCTGCCGCAACGCCGTGACCGCCTGGCTGACCTGCTCGACACTGCCCTGGGCCTGACGATGGCTGTTGTTCATCGACCCCACCACATCCTGGGTGCCGCTTTGCAATTGCTCGATCACCAGACGGGTTTCTTCGACAGACTCCTGAGTGCGTCGCGCCAGGTTGCGCACTTCGTCGGCCACCACGGCAAAACCACGGCCGGCTTCACCGGCACGGGCGGCTTCGATGGCTGCGTTGAGGGCCAGCAGGTTGGTCTGCTCGGCGATGGCACGAATCACTTCCAGCACTGAACCGATCTTCTCGCTGTTCGCCGCCAGGCCTTCGACCTGCACCATGGCCGCGCTCATGTCGGCGGCGAGGTTGTCGATGCTGCTGGTGGTCTGGTCGATCACCGTCAATCCGCGGCGAGTCGCCTGGTCCGCGTCCTTTGCAGCCTGTGCCGCTTGCGCAGCGCTGCGGGCGACGTCCTGGGCGGTGGCGCTCATTTCGTGGGAGGCGGTGGCCACCTGATCGACCTGGCGGTATTGCTGCTCCATGCCGGCACTGGTTTGCGTGGCGATGGCGGAAGACTGATCCGCCGTGCTGCGCGCGTCCTGCACCGAGCGTTTCACTTCGGCGATGATCGGTTGCAGCTTGTCGAGGAAACGGTTGAACCAGCCTGCCAGTTGGCCCAGTTCATCCTTTTTGTCGTAAGCCAGACGCCGGGTCAGGTCGCCTTCACCGCTGGCGATGTCTTCGAGCATGTGCGCGACGCCAAGGATCGGCCTGGTCACGCTGCGCGCCATCAACCACACCAGCAACAGGCCGATCAACGCCGCCAGCACACCGAGGCCGAGTTCGACCAGCGTGCCGGCGGTATTGCTGTCGTCGAGTTGTTTCTTCAGCGCCTCGGCCGGGCCGATCAGGACTTTTTCCGGCACGTCGAGCAACACGCCCCACGACTTGCCACCGGGGATCGGCTGGAACGGCGAGAGCACTTTCAACTGCTGGTCGCTGTGCAGGCTGGTGGTTTTGCTGCTGTTGGCGAGCAGGCGGATCAGCTCGGCGCCGTTGGTTTTATCCACGGCATCCAGGCGCTGGCTGAGTTTGCTGGCGTCCGGGCTGTAGCCGGCGAGCAAACCGGCCGGGCTGATGATGCTGACGTGGGTCTGGCCGTCATAGAGCTTTTTGCTCGCGCCCTGACTGACCGCTTGCAGGCTGTTGAGGTTGATGTCCACCGACAGCGAAGCGATGACTTTGCCGTTGAGCATCAGCGGGAACACGATGCTGGTCATCAGCACGTTCTGGCCGTCGATCACGTAGAAGTAGGGTTCGATCACGCAAGGTTTGAGCGAGGTGCGCGGGCAGGTGAACCAAGCGTTGGCGGGCTCGCCGCTGGGGCCGGTGCGGGTGTCGGCCATGTCCGTTTCGGGCAGCGCCATCGACGTCACCTTGCCGGGTGTCGGTTGCGACCAGTACAGCGCGAAACGGCCCTTGTCGTTACTGCCCAGTTCCGACTGGCCGGCGAACAGTTCGTCCTTGCCGTCCAGCGCATTGGGCTCGAACACGAGGGACAGGCCGAGCAATTCTGGATTGGCTTGCAGCGCGGACTTGACCTGGCGGGTCAGGTCTTCGCGCAGGTCGAAGGCATCGAGAAAGCGCTTTTCGGCCTGATCACGCAGGAACAACACCTGACGTGAAAAGCCGTGGCCATATTGATAGGCGTCCATGAACTGCTGGCGAATCCCCAGCGCCTGGTTTTCGCCCTGGGACTCGATCCGGGCCTGGGCAGCTTCGGTGAGCATCTCCATGCTCGAGGCTTTCACCAGCTCGGAGCTGTGCTCCATGCGGTACAGCGAAAGACCTACCAGCAAGGTCACGATACCCGCCAGGCAAAGCCCGGCCAGCAGGGTGATTTTCCATTGAATGGAAAGTTGTCTGAGCGACATGGAGACGTCCTTATTCGATAAATATCTGAGACTTTGCACTGTAACGGCCGCGAATCCGCTTTCTTTATTCGGTGTGCGGAGCTTTTGTGGCAAGAGGTTTATCTCTGGAGAAGGGATATATATCTGTGGTGAGGAGTGGGACGTGTGGCGAGGGGATTTATCCCCGTTGGGTCGCGAAGCGGCCCCTGCAATTATCCAGACGAATCGATTGTGGCTGCTGCGCAGCCAAACGGGGATAAATCCCCTCGCCACAGGGGTATCACTGGCCGTTACATGTTCGTTGGCACCACTCGCTTTGACACCGGCCCCACTCTGCGGCACAGTGCGCGCCGTCTAATAAAACCCATTCCTTGTCCCGCTGGCGTCTCTTCGCAGACTGCCGGCCGGGTCCATTTCGCTTGCCTTGAGGTAACGATGATTAATGCTGTAATTGCCGCGGTCGGCGTCATGCTGGTGCTCAGCCTGTCCCGCGTGCACGTTGTGATCGCGCTGATTATCGGCGCGCTGGTGGGCGGCCTGACCGGTGGCCTGGGCATCGACGCCACCCTGAAAGCGTTCAACAGCGGCCTCGGCGGCGGGGCCACGGTGGCCTTGTCCTATGCCTTGCTCGGCGCCTTCGCGGTGGCGATTGCCAAGTCCGGCCTCGCCCATGCGCTGGCGGACAAGGCCCTGGCCATGGTCGATCGCCAGCACGCCAACGGTGGTGGCTCGGTCAAGTGGCTGTTGATCGGTTTGCTCTGGGTGGTGGCCATCGCTTCACAGAATATTCTGCCGATACATATCGCGTTTATTCCGTTGCTGGTGCCGCCGCTGTTGTATGTGCTGACCAAGCTTCAACTGGATCGCCGCTTGATCGCCTGTGTCATGACCTTCGGCCTGATCACGCCGTACATGTTCCTGCCGGTGGGTTTCGGCAACATCTTCCTCAATGAAATCCTCCTGGCCAACGTGGCCCGCAGTGGCGTGGACATCAGCGGCATCAACGTTACCCATGCCATGGGCATTCCGGCGCTGGGCATGGTCGTGGGGCTGGCGGCAGCGTTCATCAGCTACCGCAAGAAACGCGTCTACAACCTGGAAAAGATCGAGCAGGTCGAACAGGTTGCGGTCCAGTACAACCCGTTGAGCCTGATGGTCGCGGGTGTGGCCATCGCGGCGGCGTTCATCATTCAGCTACTGCTGGATTCGATGATTATCGGTGCGCTGGCGGGTTTCCTGATCTTCTCGGTGTCGGGCATCGTCAAGTGGCGCGACACCGACGACCTGTTCACCGAAGGCATGAAGATGATGGCGATGATCGGCTTCATCATGATCGCCGCCTCGGGGTTTGCCGAAGTGATGAAAGCCACCGGCCAGGTGCAGACGCTGGTTGAAACGTCGGCGTCGTGGATCGGCCACAGCAAGGGCATCGGCGCGCTGTTGATGTTGCTGGTCGGCTTGCTGGTGACCATGGGCATCGGCTCATCGTTTTCCACCGTGCCGATTCTGGCGGCGATTTTCGTGCCGCTGTGTGTGCAACTGGGTTTCAGCCCGATCGCCATCGTGTGCATCGTTGGCACCGCCGGCGCGTTGGGCGATGCCGGTTCGCCGGCTTCGGACTCGACACTGGGCCCGACCTCCGGCCTGAACATCGATGGCCAGCATCACCACATCTGGGACACCGTGGTGCCGACCTTCCTGCATTACAACCTGCCGCTGCTGGCGTTCGGTTGGGTGGCGGCGATGGTGCTCTGATTCAGGATCAAAAGATCGCAGCCTTCGGCAGCCCTACAAAGGAATGGCACACACCCTGTAGGCGCTGCCGAAGGCTGCGATCTTTTTTGAGCATTCAACTTTTGATCCGGCGTGCCGTTAAAGCCTTTAACCACGCCAACAAAAATCAAAAAGAGTGAACCGTCATGCGCATGAGCCTGAAGGCTAAAGTCCTGTCCCTTGCCGTACTCCCGGTGTTGCTCTTTGCGCTGGTCATCAGTTTGACCACGTTGTTCGTGCTGCAGGAGCAGGCCCGCAAGGAAGTCGAGGAGACGCGCCAACGCCTGCTCAGCGATGCCAAGGCCACCCTGCAAAGTTACGTGGCCGTGGCGATGACTACGATCAAACCGCTCTACGACGCCGCAGCCCCGGGTGACGACGCGGCGCGGGCCCAGGTGATCAAATTGCTGTCGAGCGTCAGCTACGGCAAGGAAGGTTACTTCTTCGGCTACGACTCCAACACCGTGCGCCTGTTCAAGGCCAACAGCCCCGAAGGCGTGGGCCAAAGCTTCAAGGACAACCGTGATCCGAACGGCGTCTACGTCAACCGCGACCTGGTGAAAGTCGCCAAGGACGGTACGCATTACCTGCAATACAGCTCGCCATTGCCCGGCAATACCAAGGTGCTGGTGCCGAAACTCGGCTACACCGAATACCTGCCGAAGTGGGACATGGCCGTCGGCACCTCGGTCAACCTCGACGGCATCGAAGCGCAGGTGGCGGTGGTCGAGGCCAAGGTTCAGGAGCGCATGGAAGGCGTGTTGCTGAGCATCATCGGCATCGCCGTGGTGGTGCTGTTGGTGATCGCCGCCGCCGGCATGCTGCTGGCCAACACCATCCTGCGTCCGCTGAACCTGATGAAAGCCAACCTCGATGACATCGCGGCAGGCGAGGGCGACCTGACCCGGCGCCTGACCATCACCAGCCAGGACGAACTCGGCCAGCTCGCCGGTTCGTTCAACCGTTTTGTCGACAAGATCCACGGCCTGGTGCGCCAGATCACTGAGATGACCTCGCAACTGACCGGGCTGGTGAATCAGGTGTCCGATCAGGCTCAGCGCTCGGATCAGGCGATGGAGCGTCAGCGTCACGAGACCGATCAGGTCGCCACGGCGATCAACGAAATGTCGGCCGCCGCGCAGGAAGTTGCCAAAAGTGCTCAGAACGCCGCCGTCGCCGCGCAACAGACCGACGAAGAAGGCCAGACCGCCAAGCGTGTGGTGGCGGGCAGCATTGTCAAGATTCATGCATTGGTCGACGATATTCGCAGCAGCGGCGTGTCCCTCGACAGCCTGCAAAAGGACGTGTCGTCGATTGTCAGTGTGCTTGGGGTGATCCGTTCGATTGCCGAACAGACCAACCTGTTGGCGCTTAACGCTGCGATCGAAGCGGCCCGTGCCGGTGAGGCCGGTCGCGGTTTTGCGGTGGTGGCCGACGAAGTCCGCGCGCTGGCCAGCCGCACGCAAATCAGCACCCAGGAAATCCAGGGCATGATCGATCGCCTGCAGGCGGGTACTCAATCGGCGGTGGAAGCGATGCGCCGTTCCAGCGAGGCTGGCGACGGTACGTCCGCACAGGCGAACGAAGCGGGCGCGTCCCTCGACACCATGGCCCAGCTGATCGGCACCATCAACTCGATGAACGCACAGATCGCCAGCGCCGCCGAAGAGCAGACCGCCGTGGCCGAAGAGATCAACCGCAGCGTGCATCAGATCGCGGTGGCTGTGGACAACGTGGCTGACGAAACCCAGCTCGGCGCCCAGACCTCCCGCAGCCTCGCGGATCTGGGTCAGCGCCTGGGCAGTCTGGTCGGACAGTTCCGTATCTGATTTGATGATGCTCTTGTGGCGAGCGAGCGAGCTTGCTCGCGCCGGGCTGCGCAGCGGCCCTGAAAATTTGTGAGCGCTGCGCACTCAAGCGGGAGCAAGCTCCCTCGCCACACTCGCGTGTTCGACTCAGGTTCTAGGGCCTGTCCCAATACGGCACCGGCCCAAAGCATTCGACAAAGAAATCAATCACCGTGCGCACCTTCACGGATAACCGTCGGCTGCCGGGCCAGAGCACGGCGATCTGCTGCGGCTCAAGGCTGTTGGACACCTGATAGTCCCCCAGCACCGGCACCAGCGTGCCGTTGCGCACGGCCTCACCAATCAGCCATGACGGAAACATCACCAGCCCCAGGCCCTGTTCGGCGGCCTGGGTGAGTGTGTCGGCGTGGTTGCCGGTGAGCGGTCCCTTCACCGAATAGGGCGACCAGTCCTGCCGACCCTGGCGGAAAAACCAGCGCTGCTGGCCGGTTACACCTTTGTAGGCCAGGCATTGATGCGCCGCCAGGTCCTGGGGATGTTGCGGGATGCCATGGCGCTCAAGGTAGGCCGGGCTTGCCGCGACCTGAAAGCGGTGGGGCGCCAGAATGCGCGCCTGCATGCTCGAATCGTGCAGCGGGCCGATGCGGAACAACAGGTCGGCGCCTTCCTGCAACGGGTCGATGTAGCTGTCGGTCTGTTGGATGTCCAGTTGCAGTTTCGGATAGCGCTCGCACAACTGCCCGAGCCACGGTGTCAGGTGCCGTTGCCCGAACACCACGGGGGCATTGATCCGTACCAACCCGCTGGGCTCGCTTTGCTGTTCCTGCAGGGCTTGTTCGGCTTCTTCCAGTTGCACCAGCACCAGCCGCGCATGGTGGCCGAGCATTCGTCCTGCTTCGGTGGGCGAGACGGCGCGGGTGTGACGGTAGAGCAATTGCTGGCTCAGGGCTTGTTCCATCAACTGGATCTGTCGGGAAATCGAGGAGGGCGCCAGGCCTTCGCGGCGGGCTACCTCGGAAAAGCTGCCGTGATCGAGCACCGCGACAAATAGCCGAAGCGCCTTGAATCCCAATTCGTTGAGGCCGTGCATGGCGGTTCCTACTGTGCGAGTTGCGCAAAAGTGTTGTCAGTATGATCCCGTTTATCGCAAAGCAGCACCCGCCGATAATGCGCGCCTGTTCCACTGACTACTCAAAACCCATGTGGAAGCGAGCCTGCTCGCGATAGCGGCCAGACATCCAACATCAAGGTGACTGACAAATCGCTATCGCGAGCAGGCTCGCTCCCACAAGGGAAGGTGTTTTTTCTGATAAATGGCAGGTGTTCATTCATGCAATCTTCTTCAATCGACGTGGGCGTTGCCACAACGCCAACCACCAAACCAGGGTTACGGCTCTTGTTGTTGCCCCTGGTCATCCTCGCCGGCATGGGCCTTTCCGTAGAGGCCGGTCTGCTTGGCCCCCTCGGCGTCCAGGTCGGGCACTTGTGGGCGACGCTGAGCATCTTCGGCGTGGGCTCGGCGATTCTGTTTCTGCTGCTGTTGTTCAGCGGCCCGCAACGTGGCCCGGCCTTGAACGCATTGCCGCGCTGGCAGTTGATCGGCGGTTTCCTCGGGCCGATGTACGTGGTGGTGCTGACCCTGGCCACGCCGCACATCGGCATTGCGATGACGATGATCGCGATTCTGTCCGGGCAGGTCGGCAAAAGCGTGCTGATCGACCACTTCGGCTGGTTCGGCACCACCCGCAAAAAGGTCAACGGTGAACGCTGGCTGGCCTTGCTGCTGATTGTCGCGGCACTTGTTCTGATTGCTCGGGGTTGATGATGAATCTGATTATTTTGTTGGCGGTGGTCGTGGCCGCCGGTGCGGTGTTGAGTGTGCAGGCGGCGATCAACGGACGTCTGGGCGAAACGGTCGGTGTGCTGCGCAGCAGTTTGCTGACGTTCGTGGTGGGCGCGGTGAGCACCGGGTTGCTGATCCTGTTTTTCGAACCGGCCCATGCCGTGAGCCTGCTGGACGTGCCGAAATGGCAACTCAGCGGCGCGTTGTTCGGCGTGGTGTACATGATGGTCATGGTGGGGGCGGTGCCGCGGGTTGGCACGGCGGTCGCGACGGTCGCGGTGATCGTCGGGCAACTGGGCATGGGGATGCTGATCGACAACTTCGGCTGGCTGGGCAACCCGGCGATCGAGCTGTCCGGGAGCCGGGTATTGGCGATGGTGTTGCTCGGGTTGGCCTTGGTGTTCATGTATCGCAGCAGTACGCGGCAGGCCTGACGCCAGCTCCTACACTGGTGAGACGGATCGTATTCGCGAGTCCGGACGACCACCACCCATGGAGTCAGACTTATGATCGACAGTGAAAGTAAATGCGACTGCCCGAAATGCGCGTGCAAACTGGGCCAGCATCCGATTGCTCGCCACGGCAAACACTACTGTTGCGAAGCCTGCGCCAAGCACCACGAACACGGTGAAGAATGCACAAGCAAGGGCTGCAAGTGCGCCCATGGCTGAGATCAGCCACGCGCAAAAAAGTGGAGCCTATTCGGGCTCCACTTCCAGTTTCAGACTTTGATCTTCCAGCCGTTCGGTATGGCGGACGATGCCATTGAGTCGCCGTCCCTCCACCCGTACCAATAGGGTTTTCGCCTGCTCCAGATCGGGCGGCAAGGGTGGCTGGACGCGGAGTGCGAAGCGGGTCGGATCATGCTCGACCTGTTCGAGGCCGACCTGACACTCGGCGCTTTTGGTGACTCGGCCGAACAGCGTATCGAGGCCGTAGTCGATGTGTGCCGTGCTGGTAAGTTGTGTCGCTGTCATGCGCCCGATCCCTCCAGATCCTGCCCTTCGGTTAGTTCGCTGGCCGCCACGTGACGTTTTCCACACCGAACTTCTCTGCCATCGGTTTAGTGGTCTTTTGCACTTTTTCCCGACCAAACCGCGGGATGCGACCCACGCCGGCGTCACAGCTCGCCCAATGCCAGGCCTCCGCATTATCCATCTTGTCCAGACGGATAATGAAAGACTTGGGGGCGCCATGAAGGGTGTATTCAATGACGAAAAGTTTTGCGTTGTTCATAAAGCCCGTATTCCTCCCTGTGGTATTAGAGGGATCGTCGCGGCTGCGGAAAATTCAGTCGGATTGTCAGACGGCGGCCGCCAGTGGCGACAAGGCGTGCGGCTGGTTACCATGCATTTCCTGAAACCCCCAATGATTGCTGCCCATGGCCCTTGCCGCGCCCCCTGACCTGAGTGACACCGATGTGCCCGTGCAACCGCTGGCGCGCACTTACCCGCGCGGGTTGTATATCGAGCCTCACGAGCATGTCTGGGGCCAGTTGTTATATGCGATGAGCGGGGTGATGTGGGTCGAAACGCCCCACGAAGCGCTGGTGGTGCCGCCGCAACGGGCGGTGTGGCTGCCGCCAGGCGTGCCTCACGGCATTCGAGTGGTCTCGGACCTGCAGATGCGCAACATCTACCTGCGGCCCTCGCTGGCAGCAACGCTGGACGCGACGGTTCAAGTGATCGAAGTGGGCGGGTTGCTGCGAGAGCTGATCATCGGCCTGGTGGAACAGGGTGACGACGGCGCGCCGGAGTACTACGAAGCGCTGGTGGGGCTGGCGCTGCTGGAACTCAAACGTGCCCGGCGTTCGCTGCTGAAGATCCCCTTGCCGGACGATTCCGACCGGCGCCTGATGAACCTGTGTCAGGCGGTCATGGCCGCGCCGTCGCTGGACATTCCCTTCGAACAACACGCCGAAAACGCCGGCGCCAGCGTGCGCACCCTGGCGCGGCTGTTCAAGGACGGCCTGGGCATGGGCTTCGCCGAGTGGCGACGGCAAGTGCAACTGGCGACGGCGGCGGCCGAGTTGATACAGGGCGTCGCCGTCAGCACGATTGCCCGGGAACTGGGCTATTCGCCGAGCAGCTTCAGCGACATGTTCCGTCGCGAGCTGGGCGTTGCGCCGTCGCAATTTGCCGCGAGCCTGTAGGCGCTGCCGCAGGTTCGCGTTGCGGCGACATCAAGTGCTTTGGCCGAAATTCAGAAGCACTTGGCCGATGCTCGCCGTTGCCCACCTTTAGACTTCAGGCATACCTCAATTGCCCACGGAGTCTGCCATGAGCTACCTCATCTCGCTGGTCATCGGTCTGGGCGTCGGTTTGCTCTACGGCGCACTGGATTTTCGTTCCCCCGCACCCCCGGCCATCGCGCTGGTGGGCCTGCTGGGCATGCTCGCCGGTGAAAAATTATGGCCGATGGGCCGACAACTGGTCACTGGCTGGATCTCCTGAATTTCTCCCCTCTGTTCGATGGACATTCCCATGAAAGCATTGCAGTTCGATAAAACCGGCGACCTCTCGGCCCTGCGCTACGTCGAAGTGCCGACCCCCGTTCCCGGCGCCGATGAAGTGCTGGTGCAGATCAAGGCCGCCGGCCTCAACCCCAGCGATGTGAAGAACGTGCTGGGGCGGTTTCCCTACACCACGCTGCCGCGGATTCCCGGTCGTGATTTCGCCGGGGTCGTGGTTGAAGGTCCGCAAGCATTGATCGGTCAGGAGGTCTGGGGCACCGGTCGGGAACTGGGTTTTTTCGCTGACGGCTCCCATGCACAGTTCGTCAAATTGCCGGCCAACGGCGTGGCACTCAAGCCGACCCACTTGAGCTTCGCGCAGGCCGCCAGCCTCGGCGTGCCTTACACCACGGCGTGGGATGCGCTGGAACGCAGCCTGGTGACCGCGCAAACACGGTTGCTGGTGATCGGCGGCGGCGCAGTCGGCAGTGCGGCGCTGGCGCTGGCCAAGGTGCGCGGCGCCCAGGTGCTGGCGGCGGCGCGACGGCCGGAGCAGGTGAAGGACTTGCAGGATCAGGGTTATCAGACCCTGCAACTGGATAAACCCGAAGAGCTGGGCGCACAGGTGAACGGAGTTTATGCCGGCGGCGCCGACGTGATTTTCGACACCACCGGGTTCTGGCTGCCGGCCTCGGTCGCCGCGTTGGCACCGTTCGGCCGCATCGCGATCATCGCCGCGCCGGTGGATGGTCTGGTGCAATTGCCGGCCCTGGCGTTGTATCGAAAGGGCGGTTCGGTGGTGGGGATCAACTCGCTTCTGTACGGGGTACAGGCGTGCGCGGCGATGCTCGATCAGTTCGGCCGGTTCTTCGATCAGGACCTGTTGCCATTGCCGCAAGGGTTGTTTGAGTCGCCTTTGGCAGAGGGGCTGGAGCGCTATGCCGAGGTGAATCAGGGCAGTGGCGACAAGGTAATCCTGCTGCCGTAACCCGACCACTGTGGAAGCTAGCCTGCTGGCGATGGTGTATCAGCTGCATTGATGGCGGCTGACACCCCATCGCCAGCAGGCTGGCTCCCACAGGTTTTGTGTTGTTCGTTAAAGCCCCTGAAAATAACCTTGCTGTAGACTCATCGGCACTGACTTCACGAGATGCCCCCATGAGCGAGCCGATTCGTCTGACCCAATACAGCCACGGCGCAGGCTGTGGCTGCAAAATTTCCCCCCAGGTGCTGGAAGTGATTCTGGCCGGCAGCGGGGCGCAGAACCTTGACCCCAAACTCTGGGTCGGCAATGCCTCGCGCGATGACGCGGCGGTGTATGCCATCGATGAAGAACGCGGCGTGGTCTCGACCACCGACTTCTTCATGCCCATCGTCGACGACCCGTTCGATTTCGGCCGCATCGCCGCCACCAATGCCATCAGCGACATCTACGCCATGGGCGGCGATCCGTTGATGGCCATCGCGATCCTTGGCTGGCCGGTGAATGTGCTGGCGCCGGAGATTGCCCGGGAAGTGATTCGCGGCGGGCGCTCGGTGTGCGATGAAGCCGGGATCCCGTTGGCGGGCGGGCACTCCATCGATGCGCCGGAGCCGATCTTCGGCCTGGCTGTCACCGGGCTGGTGGAAAAGCGCCACATGAAGCGCAACGACACGGCCACTGCCGGTTGCCTGCTCTATCTCACCAAACCCCTGGGCATCGGCATCCTCACCACCGCCGAGAAAAAGGGCAAGTTGCGCCACGCCGACATCGGCCTGGCCCGCGACTGGATGTGCACCCTCAACAAGCCCGGCAGCCGTTTCGGCAAGCTCGACGGCGTGACCGCGATGACCGATGTCACCGGTTTCGGCCTGCTCGGGCACCTGGTGGAAATGGCCGACGGCAGCAACCTCACAGCACGCATCGAATATGACCGCGTGCCGCGTCTGCCGGGCGTCGAGTATTACCTCGACCAGGGTTGCGTGCCGGGCGGGACGCTGCGCAACTTCGACAGCTACGCCAGCAAACTCGGGCGACTGCAGGAAATGCACAAACGCGTGCTCTGCGATCCGCAAACCAGTGGCGGTCTGTTGGTGGCGGTCACTCCCGAAGGCAACGATCAATTCCTCAGCGTCGCTGCCGAACTGGGCCTGACTCTGGCGCCGATCGGTGAACTGGTCGAGCGACAGACGAACGCGGTCGAGGTGTTCTGATGGCAAGCGAATTCACCGATTACCGCGACATTTTCCTCAATGACCGGCCGATGATGGATGCGCGCGCGCCGGTCGAATTCATCAAGGGTTCCTTCCCCGGTGTGATCAACCTGCCGCTGATGAACGATAACGAGCGGCAACGGGTCGGCACCTGCTACAAGCAAGAGGGTCAGCAGGCGGCTATAACGTTGGGGCATCAGTTGGTGTCAGGCGAGATCAAGGCCGCGCGAATTCAGGCCTGGGCCGATTTTGCCCGGGCTCATCCCGAAGGGCTTTTGTATTGTTTTCGCGGTGGCTTGCGCTCGCAGATCGTTCAGCAATGGCTGAAGAGTGAGGCGGGTATCGATTATCCGCGGGTCGGCGGCGGCTACAAGGCCCTGCGTAGCTTCCTGTTGGAGACGATCGATCAGGCGATGGCTCAGTGTGATTTTGTCCTGCTGGGCGGCATGACGGGCACCGGCAAGACCGAAGTGCTCACGCAACTGCGCAACGGCCTGGACCTTGAAGGCCATGCCAACCATCGCGGTTCCAGTTTCGGCAAACGCGCCACGGGCCAGCCGTCCAACATCGATTTTGAAAACCGCCTGGCCGTGGACGTGCTGAAGAAACGCAGCCGCGGTATCGAGCAGTTTGTGCTGGAAGATGAAAGCCGCGCGATCGGCAGTTGCGCGCTGCCGTTGCCGTTGTATCAGGGCATGCAGCAATTTCCGATGGTCTGGCTCGAAGACAGCCTTGAAGGACGGGTCGAACGGATCCTGCGTGATTACGTGGTGGACTTGAGTGCCGAGTTCAGCGACATGCATGGCGAGGAAGGTTTCGGGCTGTTTGCCGAACGCTTGCTGGCGAGCCTGAACAACGTACAGAAGCGGCTGGGCGGCGAGCGTCATCGGCGGATGCTGATCCTGATGGAGGATGCGCTGGCGGAGCAGGCGCGCAGCGGGGCGGTGGATTTGCACCGGGGCTGGATCGAAGGGTTGCTGCGTGAATATTACGACCCGATGTATGCGTTCCAGCGGGAGAAAAAAGGGGCGCGGATCGAGTTTGCCGGGGAGCGGGGGGCGGTTATCGAATACCTGCAAGCGCGTGGCCATCGCCCGGGGTGATGTGTTGATTTTCCAGCCTCATCGCGAGCAGGCTCGCTCCCACATTTGATTTCTGTCGGACACTTAATTCATGTCCACTGAAGATCCAGTGTGGGAGCGAGCCTGCTCGCGATAGGGCCCTGACAGCCGCTACAAGATTTGAACCATCAGCCTCAAGTCGGACAGGTTTCCCGACCGTTATCCAGCCCTTGCTTGTAACTGTGGCTCTGCAGACTGGCCTTGCCGTTGTGCCAGGTCAGGGTCAGCACGAACAACGAGTCGTAATCGCTGGACTCCCAGTCTTCAGTGATCTTCTGTTTCTTGCCGACGGCTTCGCCAGCGACCTTGTTGATCAGTTCGGGCAGGTAGCCGTGGGACCAGGCGGTGTAGATCACTGCGTTGTGGTACTTGTCGTGGAGCAGCTCATCGGCCAGGTCGCTGGTGTCATTGGCCGAGAAATTGATGTTTACCGGCAAACCGAGCTTGATCGCACTGG
Organism: Pseudomonas fluorescens NCIMB 11764; assembly: GCF_000293885.2. NCBI lineage: Bacteria > Pseudomonadati > Pseudomonadota > Gammaproteobacteria > Pseudomonadales > Pseudomonadaceae > Pseudomonas > Pseudomonas fluorescens. The sequence continues at coordinate 5,881,370 of NZ_CP010945.1, read as the reverse complement.
GGCTGATGGTCATCAGGGGGCGAATGTAACTGTAGGAATTGTCCAGTTCGCCTTCCTCGACATTGCGCGTCGGGTTGGCCGCAAACACGTAATTGGCCTTGCCGAATTTTTCCGGGAGCAGGGTCGCCAGGTCGATGGCGCGGTTCAGGCCCTGGCAGTTGAGCTGGCCCAGGCCGCCGGCTGGTTTCTCGGCGTGACGCAGGAACACCAGGGTCTGGGTCCCGTCAACCGGCTGGGCGCGGCTTTCGCTGGATTCCAGTGACAGGAAGAGCGCACTGGCCGCCAACAGGGAGGGCAGCACGACATACGCGCGATGCTTGAAGCGTTGGACGAATTTCAGAAAGTTCATCATGGAAATAGGGAGTCTTCAGCGCATTCGGTTAAGGCTGACAAACCTTTACACCCCGCGCTCCCAGCGTCGGGTGTTTTCCATGTCGTTAAGCCGGTCCGTTTCCGAAAGGGCAACACTCAGAGTCCACTGAAGCCCGTTTGGTTCGATTCCGGCGGAGCAAGCAGCAATCCACCGACAACCTTGAACGGGTTGGAACACAGGTTACCGGCAGGATGTTGCGGATTTATGGACACGGTACACGGGGATGGCCGCGCAGAGCGCTGCATTGCATTGATCTTGCTAATCATCAATATCGATACCCAGACATCGCACCCTTCGGCTGCTCACACTATGATCGTCTTCCTCAATCTCATCGTGGATCCTTCCCATGACCGATCTGTCTGCGTTCCCCATCACCCGGAAATGGCCGGCCCAGTACCCCGAGTGGATTCAGCTCTACTCCTTGCCGACCCCCAACGGCGTCAAGGTGTCGATCATGCTCGAAGAGATCGGTCTGCCCTACGAACCGCATCGTGTGGGCTTCGATACCAACGACCAGCTGTCTCCCGAGTTTCTTTCGCTGAACCCCAACAACAAGATCCCGGCGATCCTCGACCCCCATGGCCCGGACGACAAGCCGCTGCCGCTGTTCGAATCCGGGGCGATTCTGATCTACCTCGCGGACAAGAGCGGGCAATTGCTGGCCCAGGAATCGGCGGCGCGTTACGAGACGATCCAGTGGCTGATGTTTCAGATGGGGGGTATCGGACCGATGTTTGGCCAGCTCGGTTTTTTCAACAAATTCGCCGGCAAGGACTACGAAGACAAACGTCCTCGGGATCGCTATGTCGAGGAAAGTAAACGTTTGTTAAAAGTTCTTGATGGACGCCTGCAAGGCCGCGACTGGATCATGGGCGAGCGCTACACCATCGCCGACATCGCGACATTCCCGTGGGTGCGCAACCTGATCGGTTTCTATGAGGCGGGCGATCTGGTGGGCATCAAGGATTTCCCGAACGTAACGCGGGTGCTGGAGCGCTTCCTCGCACGTCCAGCAGTGATGCGCGGGCTGGAAATTCCCAAATAGGACGTTTCGATTTCATCAGGACCAGGGCAGGCCATGCATTCATTCGATTTCAAGCAAGTAGATGTCTTCAGTCGCGTCGCCCTCAAGGGCAATCCGTTGGCCGTGGTGTTCGGCGCGGACGAGCTCAGCGATGAGCGCATGGCGGCATTCGCCACGTGGACCAACCTCAGTGAAACCACGTTCATCCTCGCGCCGCAGGATCCCCGGGCCGATTACCGGGTGAGGATTTTCACCACGCAGAGCGAGTTGCCGTTCGCCGGGCACCCGACGCTGGGCACTTGTCATGCCTGGCTCGAAGCCGGTGGCGTGCCCAGGGGCGAGGAGATCATTCAGGAATGCGGCGTCGGCCTGGTGCGGGTGCGTCGACAAGGTGCGGAACTGGCTTTTCTCGCGCCGCCACTGCTCAGGACCGGGCCGGTGGAGGCCGATGTCATGGAGCGCGTCCGTCGCGGGCTCAGGCTGCAACCGGGTGCCATTGTGCGGGCGCAGTGGGTTGATAACGGTGCGGGCTGGCTGGCGGTGATGGTCGAGGATCGCCAGCAGGTGCTGGACCTGCAACCGGATCACACGCACATGCTTGGCCTCGCGGTCGGCGTGATCGCGCCGTGGCGTCCGGAGCGTGACGGCGATGATGCCCAGTTCGAAGTACGTGCATTCATCTCCGGCGACGGCATGCCGGAAGACCCTGCCACCGGCAGCCTGAATGCCGGGATTGCCCAGTGGTTGCTCGGCGAGGGGCTGGCGCCGGCGTCCTACGTGGTCAGCCAGGGCCTGACCATGGGGCGCGCGGGGCGTATTCAGGTCGAGCGGATCGGCGATGAGATCTGGATTGGCGGTTCCGTTGTGACCTGCATTACCGGCACGCTGAACCTCTGAAACCTGTGGGACCAAGAATTGTTGCCGAAGCGGTAAGGGTTTTTACTCCGCTGAGGTTTGTCACTGATAGCACACAGGGCATAAGCTTCCGGTCCTTACGACTTTCGTCTCGTCATCCGATTTCAGGAACCCCCATGTCCAGCCAGTTCCCCGAAGCACGTCCACGCCGTCTGCGCCGCAATGCGAGCCTGCGCAGCCTGTTCCAGGAAACCGAATTCACCCTGAACGACCTGGTGCTGCCGATTTTCGTCGAGGAAGAAATCGATGACTTCGTGCCGATCAAGAGCATGCCCGGCGTGATGCGAATTCCGGAGTCGAAACTGGCCGGCGAGATCGAGCGTTATGCCCGGGCCGGGATCAAGTCGGTGATGACCTTCGGCGTGTCGCATCACCTGGACAGCAGCGGCAGTGACACCTGGAACGACAATGGCCTGGTCTCGCGCATGTCGCGCATCGCCAAGGACGCAGTGCCGGACATGATCGTGATGTCCGACACCTGCTTTTGTGAGTACACCAATCACGGTCATTGCGGCGTGCTGCACAACCACGAAGTCGACAACGACCAGACCCTGATCAACCTCGGCAGGCAAGCCGTTGCGGCGGCCCGTGCCGGTGCCGATGTGATTGCACCGTCGGCGGCCATGGACGGGCAGGTCCAGGCGATTCGCCGGGCGCTGGACGACGCCGGTTTCACCCAGACCGCGATCATGGCCTATTCGACCAAATTCGCCTCCGCGCTCTACGGCCCGTTCCGTGAGGCCGGCGGCAGCGCGCTCAAGGGCGACCGCAAAAGCTATCAGATGAACCCGATGAACCGCCGCGAAGCGGTGCGTGAGTCGCTGATGGACGAGCAGGAAGGCGCCGACGCGCTGATGGTCAAACCGGCCGGTGCGTACCTGGACATCATCCGCGACATCCGCGAAGTCTCGCGCCTGCCGCTGTCGGCGTATCAGGTGAGCGGCGAGTACGCGATGATCAAGTTCGGCGCACAGGCCGGGGCGATCGATGAAGACCGCGTGGTACGCGAGAGCCTTGGCGCGATCAAGCGGGCGGGGGCGGATTTGATCTTTACCTACTTTGCGATGGACCTGGCCCTGGCCGGGATCTGAAAAATACACAACACCCAATGTGTGAATCAGAGAGGGCCAAAAAACGGCCGTATCCCGCGATCCCGGAAATACCGCTCGATCACTTTCGGGTCCGAGCACGTCTCGGCAATCGCCACATAGGTATCCGGCCGCAACAGGTAAAACCCGTTACGCCCCAGGCCTGCCGCTTCAAACGCCGGCCGCCAGTCGAACACATGCAACGGCAAGTGATGTTCGTTGCACCAGGCGATCATTTCGTCGCTGGTGTCGCCGTACACATGCACCTGCCAGCTCAGGCATTTCAGCGGCCTGAAATTATCCCCTTCACCGTCGTGCGCCCAAGGCAGGCGGTCGCCGCCATGCACGTGTCCGGCAACACCGGTGCTCAATGGCATCCCGCGATAATTGAGGGTGATCTGCGACACCGTGCGGAACAGGAATTCGCGGGAGGTCTCGAACGCGGTCATTTTCGGCAGCAGGAACGGTGCCAGACGGGTGCGCAGCAAATCGGCCACGCGTCCTTCGGCGGTGACGAAGCTGAACACCCGGTCGGTGGTGGCAACCAGTTTGCGGGCAAACGCAATGCGTTCGGTTTCATAGGTGTCGAGCAAATGCGGCGCGGCACCGCCGCTCAACACGGCGGCGAGTTTCCACGCGAGGTTGATGGCATCGCCAATCCCGGTGTTCATGCCCTGGCCGCCCGCGGGGCTGTGGACGTGCGCCGCGTCGCCCAATAGAAACGCGCGGCCGCTGCGAAAGTGGTCAGCTACCCGATGATGCACGCGGTAGGTCGAGAACCAGTTCACCTGTTCGATCTGCACCTTCAGATGCTCGATGGCCCGGCTGCTGACGTCTTCAAATTGCAGGGTTTCCGCATGCTCGGCGCGTTCGTCGCGCACCGTTCCGATGAGCCGCGCGCGGCCTTCGCCGGCCAATGGAAACACCGCGAGAAAGTCCGCCTCATCGAGATCCACGTGCAGTTCGCCATTGAACGTCGGCCCGCGGGCCTGCACGTCGGCCACATAGAAAATCTGCTGGTATGTCCCGCCGGGAAATCCGGTGTCCAGGGTTTTGCGCACGATCGAGCGGGCACCGTCGCATCCGGCGAGGTAACAGGCCTGACAGGTTTCCTGTTGGCCATCCGGCAAGCGCAGGCGTGCGGTGATGCCGTCGCCGGTTTCCTCGAAACCCTCCAGCTCGGTATTGCGCTCGACCCGGATACCAAAGGCTTCCAGGCGTTCGATCAGCAAACGCTCGTGCTCGTCCTGAGGAAATATTTCGAGGAACGCGTAGGGCGTCAACCCTTCGCCCACCCGGCTCAACGGCAAGCGGGCTACCGGTTCGCCCTTGACCCAGAAGTTGGCCGCTGCCACGCGATGACCGCCCTGTATCACGGCGTCGACAAGGTCGAGCTGGCGGTACAGCTCCAGCGTCCGGGCCTGCACCGCCAGCGCCCGGGATGTGGTGCCGGGTGCCGATGTTTTGTCGAGAATCCGCACGCGGATCCCCAGTTTGCTCAGCCACAGTGCGAGCACCAGCCCGGTGGGACCGGCGCCGATGATCAATACATCGCTACGGTTCATGCGCCTGTCCTCCCCGGGCGTTTGGCTCAAGTATGGTTCAGGCGGGGAGGGCCGCCAGACGGACTGCCCAACGGAAAAAGGCCCTACAGCCGTGGAGTGGAATCCAAGGGTTGAACCTGTGCAGGGAACAGTGTGTCGTCAGTACAGTCATAGCCTGCGTCATGGGATTGATCGTATGGTTACCCCGGCCCAACGGATTTGATGGAGCAGCATGCAAGCCAATCGATTGATCACGAGCGTCGCGACGCTCTTGGTGCTGGCCGGTTGCGGAACGCAACGCAGCCAGGAAGCCCCGGCCCGACCATCTGCCGAAGTCAAGGCAGAGATCGTGCGCCTGCTGCCAGCCAAAACCGCGGACCGCCAAGGCTGGGCCACGGATATTTACGCCGCCTTTGTCGCGCAGGACATTTATCCATCCACACAAAACCTGTGTTCCGTTCTGGCCGTCACCGAGCAGGAATCGACCTTTCAGGTTGATCCGTCGGTGCCGGGCCTGGGCAAGATCGCCCGGGATGAAATCGACCGGCGTGCCGCGAAGGTCCACATTCCCGGCCTGCTGGTGAGCGGGGCGTTGCAGGTGAGTTCGAGCAACGGCAAAAGCTACAGCGACCGTTTGAATGCCGCGCGCAGTGAAAAGGAGCTGAGCGCGATCTTCGATGACTTCATCGGCATGGTGCCCATGGGGCGGACGCTGTTCGGCGGCTTCAACCCGGTGCACACCGGTGGCCCGATGCAGGTCAGCATCGACTTCGCCGAGCAACAGGCACGGAATTACCCCTACCCGGTGGACGGCACGATTCGGCATGAAGTGTTCAGCCGTCGCGGCGGCATGTATTTCGGCATCGCTCACCTGCTCGGTTATCCGGTGAGCTACAAACAGCCGCTGTACCGCTTCGCCGATTTCAACGCTGGCTGGTACGCGAGCCGCAATGCCGCGTTTCAGAATGCTGTGAGCCGTGCCTCGGGCATCCCTCTGGCGCTGGACGGCGATCTGGTGCGCTACGACTCGATCATGCCCGGCACCACGGAACTGGCCGTGCGTACCCTCGGCAAGCGCCTGGGCATGCGCAACACGACCATCAGGGATCAACTGGAGGAGGGCAAAAGCCTTGAATTCGAGGACACCCGGTTGTATCAGCGGGTCTTCGAGCTGGCCGAACAAGCCGAAGGCCGTTCATTGCCGCGTGCGGTGTTGCCGGGGATCGTGCTGCAGAGCCCGAAAATAACCCGCAAACTCACGACAGCGTGGTTTGCCAAGCGGGTCGACGAACGTTATCAGCGCTGCATGGCGCGGGCAGGGAAGTGACCGGTTTTAAAAAAGAGTAAAAAAACCCGGCTGATGAGGCCGGGTTTTTTGTCGAGTCTTGCGGTAACGTCATTCATTCACACCGCACGGTTTTCGATCAGGCGGTCGGAACCACCTTCGGCGACGCGGTTTTCGATCAGACGATCAGAACCACCTTCGGCGACGCGGTTTTCGATCAGGCGGTCGGAACCACCTTCGGCGACGCGGTTTTCGATCAGACGATCAGAGCCACCTTCGGCAACGCGGTTTTCGATCAGACGATCAGAGCCACCTTCGGCGACGCGGTTTTCGATCAGACGATCCGAACCACCCTCAGCCACACGGCTTTCAATCAGACGATCCGAGCCGCCTTCAGCGACAACCGGGTGAGCAGAAGAAGCGGCGAAAGCGTTAACTGCAAAAACCGAGAAAGCGATGCTGAGGAGGATTTGGCGTTTCATGAGTGTGTGCTCCGGGGTGTAGTTGTTTGGTATGGAGCCGATGTTACGCCGCAGAATTTTTAAGAGAACTTCATTGACGTGATGGTGAACATCGACGGCAATGATGGATCGGGTAACTCCCCGTGCGTGGGCGTGATGGTTCATTCGTCGGCTGGCTAAGGTCAGTTGACCGACGCTTCTACACGGGGGCAGGCGCGTGACGTTCAGATCACCTTCACCGCCCGCCCGATGAACTGAATCGGCCCTGTAGGCTTGCCGATCGGCGAGCCGGTGCGGTTTTCCAGGGTCAGTTCGAACAATTGGTCGGGTTGCAGCGGCGGCAGTTTATCCACAGGCACCGACAGCGTTTGCCCCGGTTTGACCAAGCCCAGCGACACCGGCCCTTGCCAGCCTTCGGCCTTGGTCCAGAACTCCAGCGCCTTGTCTTCCGGAACCTGCGCGACCCCCAGCGGAATCAACTGGATTTCCCTGGGATTGCTGGCAGAAATCACCCAGCCCGGTGATTTGTCCTGTGGCGCGACCAGCACCACCAGGTAAGTCGGCTTGACCGTGGTTTGCGTGAGCAGCAGCGTGCCGAGCAGCAACGTGGCCGCCAGCCCCGCACCGGCGAGCCCGCGCCACAGCGGTAACCGATTCCACCAGGATGACGGTTCGACCTTTGGCGCTCGGGTCAGGGCGGTGACGCTGCGCTCGATGCGCTGCCACAGCGCGGGCGAGGGCGTCTCGGGTTGGGCAAAGTCAGTCAGGCCCAACAAGCGACGCTCCCAGGTGTCGACCGCCTGGCGCAGTTCGGCATCGTCGGGCAGGCGTCGCTGTACCGTGCGGCGTCGTTCGTCCGAGAGCGTACCCAGCACATACTCGCTGGCCAGTTCGTCGAGTTGCTCCGGGGTCTCATCCACAGGCCTGATCGTCATCCCATGCACTCCCGCAATGCCGTCAGGCTCCTTTTGATCCACGCTTTGACAGTGCCCAGCGGGGTGCCGAGTTTGCGTGAAATTTGTGCATGGGAATAACCGTCGACGTAGGCGTGCAGGATGCAGCTGCGCCGCGCAGGGTCCAACTGCTCCAGGCACAGATGAATGCGCGAGGAGTGCACCTGGGCATCGAAGGTTTCAGCGTCGTTCTGCACGTCGATATCGCCCTGGATTTCGCGGCTGTTGTCACGGATGAAGTTGAGCGCCAGATGCCGGGTCACGCTGAACATCCAGCCCCGTGCCGACCCCCGCGTCGGGTCGAAACCCGCAGCGCCGGCCCAGATCTTGAGGAACGCATCGTGGACGATGTCTTCGGCCAGCGCGGTGTCGCGCACCAGGCGCCTGGCCACGCCGAGCAGGCGCGGACTCTCCTGCACATACAAATCGCGCAAGGCCTGACGCTCGCCCCGACCACACGCGGCGAGGTGAGCTTCATAGTCGAAAATGGGTTCGGGCAAGGACACAGATCTCAGCCGTAATGTGGGGCAGTCCAAATGCAATCTAGCAAACAATCCCCATTCCTGTAGGAACCGCTCGCAGCAAGCCGGCTCCTGCACAGGATTGCGTCAGGCCGAGGGTTAGCTGGCCGCCCAGAAAATGTAATCCGCCTGATACTTCACCACTTCCTGCTTGCCCTTGTTAGCCGCCGTGCACTCGGCGCTCGGGGCGACACCCCCTTTGAGGGCCACGCGCTGGATGTAACTGACGCCGCTCATCGCACCTTTGCCCTCGGCCGGATTGGCCTTGACCAGTTGATAGGGCAGATTGCCCGGGCTCGACGGTGCGACGGCCAGTTGGGTGCCGGTGACTTTCGAGCCATCCTTCGCTTGCCAGGTCGCCGGGGGGCCGAAGTAGGTGCCGACTTGCTTGCCAGCGCGATCATTGAGCACCGCCTTTGGCCCGACAAACACCCACTCTGTCTGGCCGGCCATGTTGGCCTTGTCACGGCATTCGTAGGTGATCTCACCGACGCCGGTGGTTTCCATGGCAACCTTGTGCCCGTCCGGAACCTTGATGGTGTCGGGCAGACCGGTCTGGGCAAAGGCCGCAGGCGCTGCGGTGAACAAAGCAGCAAGGCAAATCAGGTGTCTGGCGTTCATGACATTCTCTCCGTTAATGAGTCATCCGCTGTGCAGCAACAAGGGCTGCTACAAGGACTACCCGGCGAAAAGCGATTTGGATGCAGTGGCAAAAAAAAATAATTGAATGCCGTTGGCGCCAGCCCGACTCAGGTCCGACGCCGAACAAATTTGCGCCACAACCAGACCCACAGCATGAACAGCGGGAACGCGAGGATCAGGAAGGGCAGTGCGTAGCTGGTTTTTTCCAGCGCATCGGCGGCGCCGTCGGCGAGGTTGTCGAGCAAATTGCTGAACGCCTGGCTCAGGTGCGACGAGCGACTGCTGGCGCCCGTTGGCAGGAACGACAGCGTGACTCGATTGGTGTCCAGACGCCGCTGGTGCCCGGCGGCAATCTGCGCCAGGGCTTGCAGATCGTTCTCGATCCCGGCCTGTTCCTTGCTCAGGGTGATCAGGTCAGTGACGCTGATGTCCTTGCGGGTCGCCAGTTCATCCAGACGCTGCTGTTGGGCCTTGAGTCGTTCCTGACGTCGGCGGGTGTCGTCCACGACATCGGCCAGGTCTTCGGCACTGGTGATCCGCTGACCCAGTTCTCCGCCCTCGGCGGCCATGGCCACCAGCGGTTCGACGCCGGCCGGTGCGATGCGCAAGGTGATGTCGGCACGGCCTGCGCCTTGCTCGATGCGTAACACGTTGCAGGCGCCGAAACGCGCGGTTTCGCACGCCTCACGTGTGGCCTGCAAGCGCGGGGCGATGAGTGCCTGGGGCAGCAACAGCTGCAGTTCGTGTTCATAGGCGAGCATGGCCCCGCCACGCCCTTGTTCACCGGCTAGACTGGCCGATGACGAATGGTCGCTCGGCGAGCAGGCACTTATCGCCAGGCAGGCCAGAATGAACCCGAAGGTACGAAAAAGTGAGGCGCGCTGGCCATCCTGTTGGCGCATGGTCTTTCCTTGAAGAGTGCTGCGGGGGTACTGAAAGAGAACCCCGGGATCGCGCATCTTACCTGCATCGATCCGCCAAATGGCAGGGAACGTGACCTGTACCCGCTCGTCTACTGACTATCTGTTCGTCTCGCCAGGAGCGCGATATGTATCAGCTATACGGACACCAGAACTCCGGCGCCGCCGCCATCGAAGCCGCGCTGGAACTCTGCGAGATTCCTTACCGCTTCATCGACGTCGAGGTCTCCACGGAGGCGGCCCACGCCCTGGAGAAACTCAACCCGCTCAAGCAGATTCCGACCTTGCAGCTGCCCGACGGCAGCGTTCTCACGGAAAGTGCGGCGATCCTTATTCATCTCGGGCTCACGTTTCCCAAGTCGAACCTGCTGCCGGATAACGCCGTCGAACGCGACCAGGCGATCCGTGGCCTGGTGTATATCGTCAGCAATTGTTATGCGGCGATCGGCATCATCGACTATCCGGAACGGTGGCTGGCCGTGGCGGACAAGCCCTCCAGAGACAACCTCATGGCGGGCGCTCGCGACCGACTGCACTGGAGTTGGGAGGTGTTCGCCGATCAGTTCTCGGGCGAGTTGTATCTGGGCGATGAGTCGCCCGGGGCGCTTGATGTGTTGGCGGCGGTAATTACGCGTTGGGCGGGCAGCCGGGAACATTTGCGCAGCGCCCGACCGGGGTTTTTCGCCTGGCTGGAGCGAATCGACCGGCACCCGACACTGGCACCGGTCTTTGCGCGGCATTGGCCATCCTGAAAAGATCGCTAGAGTGTAAACACCCTCTCAATGTAGGCGCTGCCGAAGGCTGCGATCTTTTGATCTGCACTTATTCGCCGCGAATGTACTGCTCCAACTGACGAATCAGTTCAGCCTGTTCGGCGATGGCTTCCTTGACCAGGTCGCCGATCGACAGCAACCCGATCAGCTTGCCGTTCTCCACCACCGGCAGGTGGCGCAGGCGTTTGTCGGACATGATGCCCAGGCAGGTATCGACGGTTTGATGGGTGTCCACGGTGATCACCGGTGACACCATGATGTCGCGCACCGGCGTGCCCACCGAAGAACGGCCATGCAGCACCAGTTTGCGCGCGTAGTCACGTTCACTGATGATGCCCAGCACTTCTTCATTCTCTACCACCAGCAAGGCACCGACGTTCTTCTCGGCCATCTTCATCAGCGCTTCCAGCACCATGTGATCCGGCTTGATCTGATGCACTTCCTGATTTTTCTGATCTTTCAACTTGAGCAGTTGGGCGACGGTTTTCATGGTGGCTTCTCGGGTGTTGTCGTTGTTCTTGAAGAATCGTAGACGCAAGCGCTGAGGGCAAGGCAGAAAGCGGCAGATAACGCGCAAAAAACGTCATTCAGCGGTTTTTCTTCAAAAAAGCGCAAACGCGCACCCACTGCGGGCACCCACTTCAGGAGCGCTATCGCCTGCGATGACGCGTAGAATTGCCACCTGAATCGGATTTGAGGTTGCAGTGGTGGATTTACAGCGGGGCTTCGTCCTGACCCGGCATTGGCGCGATACCCCGGCCGGTACGGAAGTCGAGTTCTGGCTGGCGACCGACACCGGTCCCCGGTGCATCCGCCTGCCGCATCAACCATCGGTGGCGTTCATCCCGGCCGAGCAGCGTGAACAGGCGGAGCAAGTGCTGCGCGACGAAAAAAACGTCGAGCTCAAACCCTTGGCTCTGCTGGATTTCGAACATCGCCCGGTGCTCGGCCTGTATTGCCGGCAGCACGGTCAGTTGATGCGCCTGGACACCGCGCTGCGCAGGGCTGGCGTCGAGCTGTTCGAGGGCGATGTGCGCCCGCCGGAACGCTACATGATGGAGCGCTTCATCACGGCGCCGGTGATCTTCGGTGGCACACCGAATGCCGAAGGCCTGCTGCTCGACGCGCAGATGAAACCCGACCCCGACTATCGGCCAACGCTCCGGCTGGTGTCCCTGGACATCGAAACCACCGCGCAAGGCGATCTGTATTCCATTGCCCTGGAAGGCTGCGGCGAGCGCCAGGTCTACATGCTCGGCCCGCCGAATGGCGACGACAGCGAGGTGGATTTCCAGCTCGAATATTGCGACTCCCGAACCCTGCTGCTGAAAAAACTCAACGAGTGGTTCGCCCGGCATGACCCGGACGCGATCATCGGCTGGAACGTTGTGCAGTTCGATCTGCGCGTGCTGCACGAACACGCACGACGGCTCGCGGTGCCGCTGAAACTGGGGCGGGGCGGCGAAGAAATGCAGTGGCGTGAACACGGCAGCCGCAACCATTACTTCGCTTCGGCCGCCGGGCGATTGATCATCGATGGCATCGAATCCCTGCGCTCGGCGACCTGGAGTTTCCCCTCGTTCAGCCTGGAAAACGTCGCGCAAACCTTGCTTGGCGAAGGCAAGGCGATCAGTACGCCGTACCAGCGCATGGACGAAATCAACCGCATGTTCGCCGAGGACAAACCGGCCCTGGCCACCTACAACCTCAAGGACTGCGAACTGGTCACGCGGATTTTCGCCAAGACCCAATTGCTCACTTTCCTGCTTGAGCGAGCCAGCGTCACCGGATTACCGGCGGATCGCAGTGGTGGTTCGGTAGCGGCCTTCACGCACCTGTACATGCCGCTGATGCACCGCCAGGGTTTCGTCGCGCCCAACCTCGGAACCAAACCGGCGCAGGCCAGCCCCGGCGGGTTTGTCATGGACTCGCAGCCGGGCCTGTACGAATCGGTGCTGGTACTCGACTACAAAAGCCTCTATCCGTCGATCATTCGCACCTTCCTCATCGACCCGGTGGGCCTGATCGAAGGGCTCAAGCATCCCGATGACAGCGAGTCCGTGCCCGGTTTCCGCGGTGCGCGTTTTTCCAGGACCCGGCATTGCCTGCCGGCCATCGTCGCCCGGGTCGCCGAAGGCCGCGAAACCGCCAAGCGCGAACACAACGCGCCGTTGTCCCAGGCGCTGAAGATCATCATGAACGCCTTCTACGGCGTACTCGGTTCCAGTGGTTGCCGCTTCTTCGATACACGTCTGGCCTCGTCGATCACGTTACGCGGCCACGAAATCATGCTGCGCACCCGGCAACTGATCGAAGCCCAGGGGCACACGGTGATCTACGGTGACACCGACTCGACATTTGTCTGGTTGCGCCGAGCCCACGGTCAGCAGGAAGCGGCGCAGATCGGCCGCGCGCTGGTGGACCACGTCAACCAGTGGTGGCGCGAGCATGTCCAACAGGAATACGGGCTGGAAAGCGCACTGGAGTTGCAGTTCGAAACCCACTACAAACGCTTTCTGATGCCGACCATTCGTGGCGCCGAAGAGGGCAGCAAGAAGCGTTATGCCGGGCTGATCACACGTGACGACGGCACTGACGAGATGGTCTACAAGGGGCTGGAAACCGTACGCACCGACTGGTCGCTGCTGGCGCGGCAATTCCAGCAAGAGCTGTACACGCGGATCTTCCACCGCCAGCCTTATCAGGATTATGTGCGTGAGTACGTGCGCAAAACCCTGGCGGGCGAGTTCGATGATCGCTTGATCTATCGCAAGCGCCTGCGCCGGACCCTGGATGACTACGAACGCAACGTCCCCCCGCATGTGCGCGCGGCGCGGACTGCCGACGATTACAACGATCAGCAGGGTCGGCCGCGGCAATACCAGAACGGCGGCTGGATCAGCTACGTGATCACCGTCGCCGGGCCCGAGCCGCTGGAGATCCGCAGTGCGCCGATCGATTACGACCATTACGTCACCCGGCAGCTGCAACCGGTGGCCGATGCGATCCTGCCGTTCGTGGACGACGATTTCTCAACCCTGATTGGGGGGCAACTGGGCTTGTTTTGAGTCCAGCAGGGTTAACGTCCACTCGTCCGCAATACCGTGGAAATAGCGGTCCAGTGCCTGATGGAACAGGCTGTCATCCGGGGCGAACTGCGCGAACAGGGTCATCGATGAACGAAATTTAATGTCGTCCGGATGGCCGAAAATTTCGCTGATGGAGCCGTCCGGGATATCCAGCACCTTTTGTGTGCAGTCAAGGAGGCGGGCACCCAGCCGGGGATGGTTCAGGTAGGCCGTTGCCTCTGCGCCTGAACGGATTGCGAAGTGCTGAGACATCTTGCTGCCGCCCAGCCCGGCGAATTGCGGAAAGATGAACCACATCCAGTGACTGCGCTTTCGTCCTGTGCCGAGTTCTTTTTTCACTCGCTCGAACACCGGGTCCTGCGCCTGGATAAAGCGCTGCAGGTTGAAGGCGTCGAGCTGATCGGTGCTTCTCATGAGAAGCCCTCTGACAACACCGCGCTGGCTCAGACCATGGCCAGTCGCTGTTTGCGTTGTGGCGCGCGAAACGCTTGGTCCAGCGCCTCCAGATCCCCGGCCTCAAGCCGTAATTGCGCGGCTTGCGCATTCAAATGCACGTGTTCAGGCAGAACCGCTTTGGGAATGGCGATCACACCCTCCTGTCGCAGAATCCATGCCAGCGCTATCTGTGCCGGCGCCACACTGTGACGAGCGGCCACCTGATTGAGCGTCGGGTGGGTCAGCAGCTTCCCGCCCTGGCCGATGGGGCAGTACGCCATCAACGGCTGCCGATGCCGCTGACACCACGGCAGTAAATCAAATTCTATGCCTCGTTCCTCCAGGTTGTAGAGCACTTGATTGGTGGCGCACGCCGGGGAGGCCAGTTCCTGAAGGTCATCCACATCGAAATTGGACACGCCCCACCGACCGATCTTGCCGTCTTCGCGCAGGCGCTCGAAGGCTTCGACGGTTTCTTCAAGCGGATACTGGCCGCGCCAGTGCAACAGGTACAAGTCGATGTAGTCAGTGTTCAAGCGGCGCAGGCTACGCTCGCAGGCCTGCGGAATGCCTTTGCGGCTGGCGTTGTGCGGATAGACCTTGCTGACGAGAAACACCTCGTCGCGCCTGCCGGCAATCGCTTCGCCCACCACCTCTTCGGCGCCACCTTCGGCATACATTTCAGCGGTGTCGATCAGGGTCATGCCCAACTCGATGCCCAGGCGCAGCGCGGCGACTTCTTCGCGGTATCGAGCGGGATCCTCGCCCGTGCGCCAGGTGCCTTGGCCGATGACGGGTACGTGGATGCCGGCCAGTTCCAGGGTCCGCATGCAAACCTCCTGTGTATTCGATGGATACTTAGGTTGGCAGCAGAATAGCCCATGGGTTCCGTTCGTTGCCGAGACGGCCTGCCGGCCGGCCTGGCTCTTTTGCTATCCGCGTTCTCCTTAATTGCGGCGGGGCGTACGTATTTCCCTTGTAGGAGCCGGCAAGCCAGCTCCAGTTGACCGGTGTCATACCCGAACACCGGGTTCGCCAAAATTGCCGGTGCACCCGGTTTCCGGGTGCCGGGCGGCGTTGTGTTTCTCCACGTAGCCCGCCGCAGGGGTGGAAACCCCTGTCAGCCGTTACCGCCGAGACGCAGATACCCCAAACGCTCCGACACCAAACCCGACTGAACCGGCGTTCGGTATTTTAATGAGCTGAAAATTTCAACACAGTGCTTTGGGTATACGTCTTGCCCGGATCCAGCCGCGTAGAGGGGAAGTTCGGCTGATTCGGCGCATCCGGATAATGCTGGGTCTCCAGGGTAAATGCACTCCAGTGCGCATACGTCTTGCCGGCTTTGCCCTTGACTGAACCGTCGAGAAAGTTGCTGGTATAGAATTGCACGCCAGGCTCAGTGGTGTAGAGCTGCAAGCGGCGCCCGGACTGCGGATCGCTGACGTTGGCGGCAAGTTTGCCCTGGTCACCCTTGGCGTCCAGCACCCAGTTGAAATCAAAGCCACCGTGTTTCGGTTCAGCGAATTTCAACTGCGGATGATCGGCCTTGATGTTTTTGCCGATTGCAGTGGGGTGGGTGAAGTCCATCGGCGTGCCAGCCACTGGCGCGATTTCGCCGGTAGGGATCAACGTGCCGTTGACCGGCGTGTAATGGCTCGCATACAACGTCGCGACCTGTTGCAACACGTCGCCATTACCCGCGCCAGCCAGGTTGAAGTAGCTGTGGTTGGTCAGGTTCAACACCGTGGGTTTGTCGGTGGATGCCTTGTACTCGATGCGAAGCTCGTTTTTGTCATTGAGGCTGTAAGTGACCTCGGTTTTCAGGTTGCCGGGGAAACCCATCTCGCCGTCCGCCGACAGGTACGTCAGTGTCACGCCAACCGAGTCCTTGCCTTTGGCCGGTTCGGCTTTCCACACATGTTTGTCAAAACCCAGCGGCCCGCCGTGCAGCGAATTCGTGCCGTCATTGAGCGGCACCTGAAAGCGCTTGCCGTCGAGTTCGAACGCGCCGTTGGCCAGGCGATTGCCGAAGCGGCCGATGGTCGCGCCAAAGTAGGCGGTGCCTTTCTGATAACCCTGGACATCGTCGAAGCCGAGCACCACGTCCTCGAACTTGCCGTTTTTATCCGCCACCTCGAGCGCCTGCAGCGTCGCGCCATAGGTGATGACAGTGGCTTGCATGCCGTGGCTGTTGCGCAGCACATATTGCTCGACGGGCGTACCGTCATTGGTTTTGCCGAAGGCTTTGTGTTCGCTGGACAGGCCGGCGGCCTGGGAGGTGAGGGTGGCGATCATCAGGGACACTCCGAGGCCGCAAAGTGGGTACCGGGATAGAAGCATGGTTGACCTTCCTGTTTTTGTTTTTTATGAAGTAGTCATACTAGTTATTGATCAATAAATCGATCAGGAAGGATTTATAGTCGATATTTGCGATCGCGTCTGAATAAAGTCAGACTAATTGGCTTGTCGCTCATGTTTGTGGACTGCAGGCACTGCACTTTTTCGACATCCACGGCTCTATCTTTGGTCAGCCCGCGGCGATCCCCTCCGCCGGCCCATGCCAAGTTCAAGCGCCCATGGCCCGAGTTTTACCCCTCACCGCTGAGCACATCCGCCGCCATTGTCTGCTGCTCGCCGTGTTGTCGATGCTCATCACGACCGGTTGCAGCCAGCAGCAGGGCCGCGACATCGTCAGCCAGTTTCGCGAAGGCCGGCCCCAGGAATTCCTCCAGACCAGCGTCGACCGCATGGCCACCCTGGCGATGCGCGACAACCTCGACAGCCTCTACCTGCTGATGGGCAAGCTCTACCTGCGTAACCCGCAGGAGCTGAAAAAGTCCGGATTCCTCGACGCCCGCACCGCCGGCAAACAGGTGCGCATGGCCATTGAGCAACAACAGCCGCTGCCGACCCTGGGGGGCAAGAAGGATCTGGCGGCGCTGAGTTACGCCATGAGTCCGGAGTTCCTCGGCGACCGGGTCGGTGCCTTCATCTATGCCATCGGCAGCATGCTGGTCACCGCGCACGGCAACCGGCTGGAGTTCTACATGACCGATGCGATCAACCCGACCTTCGTCAACAACGCCGCGCGTAACATCGAGAAAGCCACCTGGATCCTCAGTCAGCGGCAGAACAAAAACGGCGAACCCTTGCTGTTCTCCAACGAAATCTCGGAGGAGGGCAGCAACCTGAGTTTCGCCGTGGAGTTCGGCAAGATCGTCGCGCGCCTGGACCTGCTGACCCAGATGCTGGACGAACGCTACCGACGGATCGGCCTGAATTACGCGCAGAGTCTGCTGTTCCTCAATTTCCTGCCTGTGCAGTGATCCTGATGTGTAACCCCTTTGTGGCGAGGGAGCTTGCTTCCGCTTGAGTGCGCAGCACTCACAAAAGGGGCCGCTACGCAGCCCAGCGGGAGCAAGCTCCCTCGCCACAAAGGCTCGCTACCCATTGGGGAAGGCATAACGATAGTCCTTATCGATATAAGTGGTTATAAGAAAAATCGCTATGCTGCGGGCCAGATTTCTCGTGCGTTTTCAGTGGGCGTGTTAATGGAATTCGTTAACTTCGGGTTGGTGGTTGCAGGTTTGGTGGTGGGCTTCATCGTCGGCATGACCGGCGTGGGCGGCGGCTCGTTGATGACGCCGATCCTGCTGTGGTTCGGGATCAATCCTGCCACCGCGGTGGGCACGGACCTTTTGTACGCCGCGATCACCAAGTCCAGTGGTGTGCTGGTGCACCGCAAGAACAAGAACATCGACTGGGCGATTACCGGTTGGCTGACCCTCGGCAGTGTGCCGGCGGTGGCGCTGACGCTGTGGTTCCTCAGCAGTTTGCAAACTTCCCCCGACGCGATGAACGCCGTCATCAAACAGGCGCTGGGCTTTGTGCTGTTTGCCACGGCGCTGGCGATTTTCTTCAAGAAGCGCTTGCTCGACTTCGCCCACAAACGCGCGGGCGGCGAGTACAACCCAAGCGGCAAGCGCTTGAATGTGCTGACCGTGATTACCGGCCTCGTCCTCGGCACCATGGTGGCCCTGACCTCCATCGGCGCAGGTGCGCTGGGTACCGTGGCGTTGTTCATCCTCTATCCGCTGCTGCCGACACGCCGCCTGGTCGGCACGGAAATCGCCCACGCCGTGCCACTGACCCTGGTCGCCGGTCTTGGCCATGCCAGCATGGGCAACATGGATTGGCATGTACTGGGCTTCTTGTTGATCGGTTCACTGCCGGGCATTTACCTGGGCAGTCACCTGACGGGCCGCATCTCCGATGAAGTGCTGCGTCCTTGCCTGGCCACGATGCTGGTGTTGATCGGCTACAAACTGGCGTTCTGATGGTTGTCCGGGCGTCAGTCATTCACGGGTGAAAATCTCCAGCAGATGCCCGTCCGGGTCATCGAAATACACGCGCCGTCCTCCCGCAAAATCATTGATTTCTTTTGGGCGCTGCTTGCCTGGATCAGCCCACCAGGGTTGTTTTCTGGCTTGCAGGCGCGCGAAGGCCGCATCGAAATCGTCGTCGCCGATCAGGAACGCATAGTGCTGGGAGGCTATCGGCGGATCATTGTCGTAGTAGTCCAGCGACACGCCGTTATCGAGTTTCACGATCAGCATCGGCCCGAAGGGCTCGGGGGGCGGCAAGCCGAGAATCTCGACGAGAAACGTCGCGGATATGTGTTTGTTCTGGCACCAGACGATGGTGTGATTCAACTGAGCGCTCATGGTGTGATCCTCACGGCGGTTCAGGTGCGTATCGAGTCATGAGATTAGCTCAGCCTGTTGCGCAATGACCGCCCTGACCTAAGCTTGGGTCAAGGCGAGACACAATTGCGGTGCGTCACCCGGAACGAACGCCGCGATGCGCAATCATTAGAGCGTGGATATCAAAAGGAGATGCGCATGCTCATCAGGTCATTGACCCTGACAACCCTGCTGGCGATTGCCGGCCCCTTGCTCGCCGCCGATGGCGACTCACCGCTGGACATTGACAAGGGCAGGTCCCGGCCATTGATTGTCATCGCTCCGAGCACGGTCGATCCGACGTGGGTCAGCCTGAAAAAGTCGCTGGATGAGCCGGCCAATCGCAAAGAATTCACCGACCGGAATATGGTCCTGTACACCGTGCTCAACCTGATGGGCCAGCGCGAAGGCAAAGACCTGGGACCACAAGACACGGCGGCACTGATCCGTTCGCTCAAGCTGGGCGCTGGTGCAAAGACCAAAGTGATTCTGGTCGGCAAGGACGGCGAAAAGAAACTCGAGCAATCGGATGCGGTTGATCTGAAGGCGATCTTCAGTACCGTCGACCAATTGCCGCCGACCGAAAAAGAAGCCACGGTGCCCACGCCCACGCCGCCGGTCACCGAAGCCGAACCGGCCAAAGGTGCGAAAGGAACGAAACCGGGCAAGCCGGCGAAGCCCGCCAAGCCACCTGAGATGCCTGACGATTGAACACAGGAATGGACACGCACCAACGAAAATGGGCGACCTCAAGGGGTCGCCCATTTTGTTTACGCCCGTTCCGGGGTGTTATTGGCTGAGTGTGCTCAATATCGAATGGGCGATTTTGATCCGCTCCGGGTTCGGGTAGTTTTTGTTGGCCAGAATCACGATGCCAATGTCCTTCGAAGGCACATACGCCACGTAGGCACCGAAGCCACCGGTTGAGCCGGTTTTATTGAACAGCGCATTGGCCGGTTGCGGTTGCGGCGGGTTCAACCACTGGACTTTATGAGCCTCCATCGCCATCTGCGACGAGTTGCCGGCAAGCAGTTTGTCGAGGGCGATCGGGTAGGTGTAACGCTCCCAGCCCAGGCCCTGAGTCATGTCGCCAACTGTGTAGTAGCCGGTATGCGTCGCGGCGATTGCCTGCTGCATCGGCGCTTCCAGGCCCGTTGGCTTCATGTTCGCTTCGACGTATCGGAGCAAGTCCGAGGCGCTGGTTTTCACGCCATACGCCTCTGAGTCCAGTGCGCCTGGTTCAACCCTCACAGGCTTGTCATCCTTGCTGTAGCCCTGGGCGTAAAGCGCCATTTGCGTGGGCGGCACCTTCAGGAAGGTGTGCTGCAACCCGAGTTTCGGCAGCAAGGTTTTTTCCATCAGCGCCTCAAACGGCTGGCCCATGCTGTGGGCCGCAAGATAACCGAACAGCCCCAGGCTCGGGTTCGAATACTGCCGATGGCTGCCAGCCGCGTAGACCGGTTTCCACTGTTTGAAATAGCCGAGCATCTTGTCCGGCGCATCGGCATCGCTCGGGAATTGCAGCGGCAGGCCACCGGCGGTGTAGGTGCCCAGTTGCAGCACGCTGATGTTATCGAACGCACTGCCACGTAAAGCCGGCAGGAGGTGACTGGCCTTGTCGGACAGGGACAGTTTGCCACTGGCCTGGGCGTAGGCGGCGAGGGTGGCGGTGAAGGTTTTGCTCACCGAGCCGATCTCGAACAGGGTGTCTTGGGTGACAACCGTTCCGGTTTCCTTCGAGGCCACGCCGTAGTTAAAGTAATGCGGTCTGCCGTTGACGGTGATGGCGATCGCCATCCCCGCAATGTGCTGTTGCTGCATGACCGGAACGACGGCGTTTTTGACCGCTGTTTCGATCTGCGGGTCCGTGGGGGTTGCGGCAACGCAGTAGCTCGCGCCGAGGAAAAGGCTGAAAGCACTGTAGGATAAGACCTTGCTGAGTCTGAAGTTCTGCATGTGTGTGCCGCTGTCCATGAGTTTTCAAGAGGTGTGCCCGCTACACAGCGAGCGGTTTGCACAGTGGTGCGCCGAATGAGCGTGCCAAATCTAGTCACTTTGCCGGCCATCGACAAACGACGTTATTTCAGATGAGCCATTAGAAAAATTAGGGGTTGGCATGATTCGGCCGCAATTACCGCTTAACGCACTACGCGCTTTCGAGGCTTCGGCACGCCACCTGAGTTTCACACGGGCGGCGGTAGAGTTGTGCGTCACGCAGGCTGCGGTGAGCCACCAGGTCAAAAGCCTGGAAGCCCAGCTCAACGTTACGCTGTTCAAACGCTTGCCCCGCGGCCTGATGCTGACCAGTGAAGGGGAGACGTTGTTGCCGGTGCTGCGCGAGTCCTTTGACCGCATCGCTGAAACCCTCGAGCGCTTCGAGGGCGGGCATTTTCGCGAAGTGCTGACGGTGGGTGCGGTGGGAACGTTTGCGGTGGGCTGGTTGTTGCCGCGATTGTCCGACTTCCAGGCGAAACATCCGTTCATAGATGTGCGCCTGTCGACCCACAACAATCGGGTGGATGTGGCGGCGGAAGGGCTGGATTACGCGATTCGCTTTGGCGCGGGGGCGTGGCACGGGATTGAAGCGGTGCGCTTGATCGAGGCGCCGTTATCGGTGTTGTGCGTGCCCGAGATTGCCCGGCAACTGCGCACGCCGGCCGATCTGTTGCAGCAAACGCTGCTGCGTTCCTATCGCACGGATGAGTGGCCCGAATGGTTTCAGGCCACCGGCCTTGCGGCCCATGCCGCGCCACCCCGGAGCATCGTCTTCGATTCCTCGCTGGCGATGATGGAGGCGGCACTGCAAGGAATGGGCGTGGCATTGGCACCACCGCTGATGTTCGCCCGACTGCTGGCAACGGGCGCCATCGAGCAACCCTTCGCCATCGGCATCACCACCGGCAGCTACTGGCTGACCCGCTTGCAGTCGCGGGCCGAGACGTCGGCGATGGCGGCGTTCAAGAGCTGGCTGTTGCAAACGGCGCAGCAAAACGGGTGAACACAGCCCCCACAAAATGAGGTGGTTTCGAAGGGCCTAGCGCACCAGGCACGGCCGCTTGTTATCAAATGTCCACCCCGGAATCAGGAACTGCATCGCCACGCTGTCGTCCCGCGCACCCAGCCCCATGCCTTTGTACAGTTCATGGGCCTTGGCCAACTGGTCCATGTCCAGCTCGACGCCGAGCCCCGGCTTCTTCGGCACTTGCACGCAACCGTCGACGATTTGCAGCGGGGCTTTGGTCAGGCGTTGGCCGTCCTGCCAGATCCAGTGGGTGTCGATGGCGGTGATGTCGCCGGGTGCGGCGGCCGCGACATGCGTGAACATCGCCAGGGAAATATCGAAGTGGTTGTTGGAATGCGAGCCCCAGGTCAGGCCCCATTCGTGGCACATCTGCGCCACGCGCACAGAGCCTTGCATGGTCCAGAAGTGCGGGTCGGCCAGCGGAATGTCGACCGATTGCAACTGGATCGCGTGACCCATTTCCCGCCAGTCGGTGGCGATCATGTTGGTCGCGGTTTTCAGGCCGGTGGCGCGGCGGAACTCAGCCATGACTTCCCGGCCCGAAAAGCCGTTTTCCGCACCGCACGGGTCTTCGGCGTAGGCCAGAACATGATGCTGGTCCCGGCACAAGCGAATGGCTTCTTTCAGCGACCAGGCGCCATTCGGATCGAGGGTGATGCGCGCCTCGGGGAAGCGTTCGGCCAGCGCGGTGACCGCTTCGATTTCTTCATCGCCACTGAGCACGCCGCCCTTGAGTTTGAAATCCTTGAAGCCGTAACGGGCGTGGGCGGCTTCGGCCAGGCGCACTACGGCGTCGGCGGTCATGGCTTTTTCGTGACGTACGCGGAACCAGTCGTTGTCCGCGTCCGGTTCGCTGCGATAGGCCAGGTCAGTCTGGTGACGATCACCGACATAAAACAGATAGCCGAGCATCTTCACTTCATCGCGCTGCTGGCCTTCGCCGAGCAGGGCGGCGACCGGCACGTCCAGGTGCTGACCGAGCAAGTCGAGCAACGCCGCTTCCAGGCCGGTGACAGCATGGATGGTGATGCGCAGGTCGAACGTCTGCAAGCCGCGGCCACCGGCATCGCGATCGGCGAAGGTCTGGCGCACCTGATTGAGGATCTTCTGGTACGTGCCGATCGGGCTGCCGACCACCAGGCTGCGCGCATCTTCCAGTGTCTGGCGAATACGCTCGCCACCGGGCACTTCGCCGACGCCGGTGTGGCCGGCGTTGTCCTTGAGGATCACGATATTGCGGGTGAAAAACGGACCGTGGGCGCCGCTCAGATTGAGCAGCATGCCGTCGTGACCCGCCACCGGAACCACTTGCATGCTGGTGATGATCGGGGCTTTTGCGGTGTCTTGTGGATTCATTTTCTTGTCCTTAAAAAGCAATGTTCAGGCGCGGTGGGGGGCGGTTTCGTCCAAGGCAACGGCAGGTACGGTTTTCGGTGTGTTCCGTGCGGAGAAGACGATGATCGCGGCAATGATCGAGGTGGCGGCCAGGCCATACAGCCCGCCCTGAATCGAGCCGGTGTGTTCTTCCAGCAGGCCGAACGTAGTCGGTGCAACGAAGCCGCCGAGGTTGCCCACCGAATTGATCAGCGCGATGACGCCTGCGGCGATCCGTGCATCGAGGTACGCCTGGGGAATCGGCCAGAACAGTGACGAAGCGGATTTGAAGCCCAGTGCTGCGAAGCAGATCGCCACGAAGGCAAAGACCGGCCCGCCGGTGGTGGACATGAACATGCCGGCCGCCGCGATCAGCAGGGCAGCGGCCACCCAGGCTTGCTGGTGTTTCCATTTCGCGGACAGCGACGCGAAGGCGTACATGCCGACGATCGACAGCAGCCACGGGATCGAGTTGAACAGCCCGACCTGAATGTCGCTGAGGTCGCCCATCTTCTTGATGATGCTTGGCAGCCAGAAGGTCGCGGCGTAGATGGTCAGCTGAATGAAGAAATAGATCAGGCAGAACAGGATGATCTGGCGATCCTTGAGCAACTTGCCCAGCGACGGTTTGATCGGCGTCGCGGCTTCTCGGGCCAGTTGTTCGTCGTCGATGGCCTTGACCAGTGCGTCCTGTTCTTCGCGGCTGAGCCATTTGGCGTCGTGGGGTTTGGAGTCGAGCCAGAACCAGACGAACACGCACAGCCCGACCGAGAACATGCCTTCAATGAAATACATCCATTGCCAGCCGTGCATCCCGAACCCGCTGATCTGCAGGAGCAACCCGGACAACGGGCCGGAGATCAGCGAAGCGATCGCCGAGCCGCTAAGGAAAATCGCAATGGCCTTGCCGCGTTCCACCCCCGGCAACCAGCGCGTGAAGTAATAAATCACTCCCGGGAAGAACCCGGCTTCAGCCACACCCAGCAGGAATCGCAGGATATAGAAGTGGGTTTCGTTCTGGATGAAGGCCATGCATGCGGCCACCAGGCCCCAGGTCAGCATGATGCGGGTCAGCCAGATTCGCGCGCCGACTTTTTGCAGGAGGATGTTGGAGGGGACTTCGAACAGCGCGTAACCGATGAAGAACAGACCGGCACCGAGGCCGTAGGCGGCAGCGCCGATGCCCAGGTCGTGTTCCATGTGGGCGCGGACGAAGCCGATGTTCACGCGGTCGATGTAGTTGACGATGAACATGATGACGAACAGCGGCAGAACGTGGCGTTTCACTTTCGAGATGGCGGATTTCAGGACCGAATCGGCGCCGT
This sequence comes from Pseudomonas fluorescens NCIMB 11764, assembly GCF_000293885.2. Taxonomy (NCBI): domain Bacteria; kingdom Pseudomonadati; phylum Pseudomonadota; class Gammaproteobacteria; order Pseudomonadales; family Pseudomonadaceae; genus Pseudomonas; species Pseudomonas fluorescens. The sequence goes on along the minus strand of NZ_CP010945.1, from coordinate 5,856,881 downwards.
CGTGCATCCCGGAGATGGATGTATTCACTTGGTTTTCTCCCACTGATTATTTTTATGCGGGGTGTTGCGGGTGCTGCGTTGTTGCTAGACATCATACAACTGCGTTTTTTTATTCTGCAAGCTGTAATGTCCAATAAAATGGCTGTTATCTCGAAATTTTTGTGGTGGTGGCTGGTTGTGAGTCGGTCTTTTTGAGCTGGATTTGCTGCCGTTGTTGAGTGTTGTCATACAAGTAGGGCGGTATTTTTTGGGGCTTTCACTTGATCGCGGTGCTACGATTCCGTCAGCTCTGCTCTCGGATGACCGCCATGCAAGAAGACCTCGACGCGCCTGCCCGCAAGCGCACACACAACCTGGCCCACGACCTGGTCGCGAAACTGACCCAGAGCATTCTGCTGGGCCAGATGTTGCCGGGGGACAAACTTCCCTCGGAGAACACGATCGTTCTGGAGCACGGCGTCAGTCGCACGGTGGTACGCGAGGCGATCTCGAAATTGCAGGCGTCCGGCCTGGTGGAAACCCGGCACGGCATCGGCACGTTCGTGATCGAGCGTGCGCCGGAGCAGGGGCTGCGACTGAATGTCGATACGGCGCTGGGGGTGCGCAGCATTCTGGAGTTGCGCATGGGCCTCGAAACCCAGGCCGCCGCGTTGGCGGCCATGCGTCGCACGGATCAGCAACTGGCGCAAATGCGCGAAGCGCTGGATGACTATCAAAGCCTGCTCGCCAACAACGACAGCTGCGTCGAAGCCGACAAGCGTTTTCACCTGCTGATCGCGGAAGCCACCGGCAACGTCTGCTTCACCGAAATCATGCAGCACCTGGGCAGCGCCATGATTCCCCGGACCCGGGTCAATGCCGCCGAGCGTGGCGCGGCGGATTTGAGCAAGCTCGGGCACCTTGCCAACCTTGAGCACGAGGCGATTCTCAACGCCATCAAACGCCAGGACGCGGACGCGGCGCGGGCGGCCATGTGGCTGCACCTGACCAACAGTCGGGACCGGTTTTTGGCGGATCGCGACTAGCCGTCTGTCTATTCGATAGCACGCCGTTCGCGCGCTTGCTTCCAACGAATACGGCCCAGATTTGCTGGACCTCACCAATGAGGTGCGCCATGGCTAACCCAATGGATCACGATGCTCCACCTGGCATGGACCCTGCGCGGGACCCGGCCGCCGCAGAGCCTGACCGACCTGAAGACTGGATGGACCCCGCCGCGGAGGAGGACGTGCCTCCGCCGGATGAACCCACGCCGCTGTCCGATGACAGGCGCTGAACAGAACCCGGCCAGTGTGCCGGGTTTTTTGTGCCTGGCCGGTTGGCCATGTCATCGTTCATCGCGAGCAGGCTCGCTCCCACAGGGGATCTTCAGTGTTGGTGAGGTCAATGTGGGAGCGAGCCTGCTCGCGATGACGCCAGACGCATCACCACAAATCCCCAATCAAACCTCCGCCGCCCGAATCACTACCCACCGCCGCTCCAGATTCAACGCCAACACACTCACCAACACCACGATGCCCCCCACGACAATCATCAACGTCGGCCGCTCGCCCAGCGCAAACGAGGCCATCGCCATCGCCGTCGGCGGCACCAGATACAAGGTCATCGTCGCCCGGCTCAAATCAACGTGAGCCAACACAAACGCCCAGGCCAGGTACGCGAGCGCACTTGGAAACACCCCCAGCGCCATCACCGCCAGTTGTACATGCATCGGTGCGTTGACCACTTGCGCCGCCAACCCCGGCAGGTACACCAGCAACAACGCCGTTCCCGACCACACCGTGTAGCAAACCAGCGTCAGTCCGTCGTAGCGCCCGGAGTGGTGTTTCTGCAACGCGAAGTAAAAGCTCCAGGACACCGCCGCCAGCAGGATCAACAAGCCGTGGGCGTCGATGCTGCCCACCCCGCGATCCCCGGCGACCACGATCACTACGCCGACCAGCCCCAGAAAAACACAACCCCAACGCCAGGCGCTCACGTGGTCCTTGAACACGAAGCGCGCCAGCAGCGTGCTGAACAGTGGCGTTGTTTGCGCCAGCACGCTGGACGCGCCGGCGCTGACACCTTGCTGGCCGAAATTGATCGCCACGTGATGCAGGCTCACGGCAAAAAAACCGAGGCCGAACAGCAGCGGCAAATCACGCAGGTTGGGCAGGCTGATGCCGTTGACCAGCGCGACCAGCGCCATGAACACAGACGCCACCAGGAACCGCAGCAGCGCCAGATGCCCTGGGTCATAGGCTTGCAGGCCGATGTGAATGCCGGTCGGGGAATAACCCCAGCAGGCCACGACAAACGCCATGGCCAGAATGATTTTGAAGGGCGAAGGATGAGTTTGCGTTTGCATGGTCGAGCACCTGTGGACAGATGCATCGAGTATCAGAACTCCAACCATTCGCCACAACTGACTTATACTGCGCAAACTGTTCACTTTGGGTGATGTATGGAGCTCGCGCAGATTCGCATGTTCAAGACCGTTGCCGACGTCGGCAGCATCGCCCGTGCGGCCGAGTTGCTGCATTGCGTGCCGTCGAACATCACGGCACGGATCAAGGCGCTGGAGGCGGAATTGGGCGTCGCGCTGTTTCTACGGGAAGGCCGGGGATTGCGCATCAGCCCGTCGGGACAGACGTTTCTGGCCTATGCCTCGAAGATTCTCGCGCTCACGGCGGAGGCCAAACGCGCGGTCGATCCCGCGGCCGAGCCCTCTGGCCCGCTGCGCATCGGCGCCATCGAATCCTCGGCCACCGGGCGCTTGCCGCGCTTGCTCGCCAAGTTCCACAAGCGCTACCCGGCGGTGGCGCTGGAACTGACCACCGGCACCTGGGGCCAATTGCTCGATGACACTGTCAGCCACCGGCTCGACGGCGCGATCGTCGCGGTGGATGTCGAGCGTGCGCACCTCAAACGCACGCCGATGTACCGCGAGGAGCTGCTGCTGATCGCCTCGACGTCCCTGGGGCCGGTGCGTGACATTGCCGATTTGCAGGACAAAACCGTGTTCATGTGGCCGCAGGGCTGCCCATACCGCGCGGCGCTGGAGCATTGGTTGTTGCGTCAGGGGCAGGCGCTGCCGATTGTCAGCCTGGCCAGTTATGGCGCGATTGTCGGTTGCGTCAGCGCAGGGGCGGGTGTCGCGCTGGTGCCTAAAGGTGTGTTCGATCAGAACGCCAAGGGCGCCGGATGTGCGGGGTACGAATTCCCTGAGCTGACGGCCATCGACAACCTGTTTTACTGGCACGAAAACGCCGGGGTGCACCCGGCGAGAGAGGCATTTGTGGCGATGTTGCGGGAGGAGTTCGCGTAGACGACATTGTGAAACAGGGGACTTTGTGGCGAGGGCGCTTGCTCCCGCTGGGTGCGAAGTACCCCCAAACCAGAACATGGATTTCTTCAGGTTGAACACTGATCACCCTTGACGAACGCTTCGCGCTCGAGCGGGAGCAAGCGCCCTCGCCACAGGTTTTATCAGGACTACCGGGCTACTTCATACCTACATCCCGCATCAACAACCCGAACCGCAAATCCACCGCATCCGGAATTGGCAGGTACACCGTGTGCCCGTCCCCCGGCGCCACGTCGATGGCCTCGCCTTTGACGTTCTGCAACTGATGCAGATCGAAGTGGAAGTTGCCCTTGGGCGTCATCAGTTCCATGTGGTCGCCCAGGCCAAACCGGTTCTTCACCTTGACCTCCGCCAAGCGGTCACGCCGCTCGCCGGTCAGCTCACCGACAAACTGCTGCCGTTCCGACACCGAGCTGCCATGCTGATAGTTCTGGTATTCGTCATGCACATGGCGACGCAGAAAACCTTCGGTGTAACCGCGCTGGGCGAGGGATTCCAGATCGGTCATCAGGCCGCGGTCAAACTCACGACCGGCCACCGCATCGTCGATTGCCCGGCGATACACCTGAGTGGTCCGCGCGCAATAGAAATGGGATTTGGTCCGGCCTTCGATTTTCAATGAGTGCACGCCCATCTGCGTCAGACGCTCGACATGCTGCACGGCGCGCAGGTCCTTGGCATTCATGATGTAGGTGCCGTGTTCGTCCTCGAACGCCGGCATCAGTTCGTCCGGACGATTGGCTTCCTGCAACAGGAACACCTGATCGGTGGGTGCGCCAATCCCCAGCGTCGGTTCGGGCTGGAACGTCTGCACGATTTCGCCGAGCTGGTTTTCCGTGGCTTCTTGCGCGGTGTACTTCCAGCGACAGGCGTTGGTGCAACTGCCCTGATTGGCATCGCGTTTGTTCATGTAGCCCGACAGCAGGCAGCGTCCGGAATAGGCCATGCACAGTGCGCCGTGAACGAACACTTCGAGTTCCATGGCGGGCACTTGCTGGCGGATTTCGGCGATTTCTTCCAGAGACAGCTCACGCGACAGGATGATCCGGCTCAAGCCTTGTTGCTGCCAGAACTCGACGCTCGCCCAGTTCACCGTGTTGGCCTGCACTGACAGGTGAATCGGCATCTGCGGGAAGTGCCGGCGCACCAGCATGATCAGGCCGGGGTCGGACATGATCAGCGCGTCCGGTGCCATGGCGATCACCGGTTGGAGGTCCTTGAGAAAGGTTTTGAGCTTGGCGTTGTGCGGGGCGATGTTCACCACCACGTAGAAACGCTTGCCCTGGGCCTGGGCTTCGCGAATGCCGAGCGCGAGGTTGGCGTGATCGAATTCGTTGTTGCGCACCCGCAGGCTGTAGCGCGGCTGGCCGGCGTACACCGCATCGGCACCATAGGCGAAGGCGTATCGCATGTTTTTCAGGGTGCCGGCGGGGGCGAGCAGTTCAGGCGTGGCGAGGGTCATGGGCGGGTCGATCGCAAAAGACCGCGAGGGTAATCGGCTTGCCCACAGGTTTCATTGATCTGGATCTATGCTTGATGAACAAGCGGATGGCACTCGCGCGAACCGTGGCGGACTAAGCATCAGGACGCGACATTGCGTCCCTGCGGACTGACATGGATCGGACATGAACGAAGAGACGGTAAAAAACAAATCACTGGTGATTCTGCTTGGGCTGGTGACGGCGGCGTTTATCTGGATTCTGCTGCCGTTCTACGGCGCGGTGTTCTGGGCGGTGATCCTCGGCATCCTCTTCGCACCGCTGCAGCGTCGCCTGCAACTGAAGTTTGGCTGGCAACGCAACGTGACGTCGCTGCTCACCCTGAGCATCTGCCTGATCATCGCTATTCTGCCGGTGATCATCCTCAGTATCCTGCTGGTGCAAGAGGGGGCCACGCTGTACAAAAGCATCGAAAGCGGCGAGCTGGACATCGCAGGGTACGTGACGCATTTCAAACACAGCCTGCCGCCGTACTTTCAGCACTTGCTCGATCGGGCCGGGGTCGGTGAGCTGGACGGGCTGCGGGAAAAAATCATCAAGAGTGCGGTGACGGGCAACGAGTTTGTCGCCACGCAGGTGTTCAGTTTCGGGCAGGGTACGTTTGATTTCGTGGTGGGTTTTTTCATCATGCTCTACTTGCTGTTCTTCTTTTTGCGCGACGGCGCAGAGCTTGCACGCAAGGTTCGCGCTGCCGTGCCGCTGGAGGAACACCAGAAACGCCGCTTGCAGCTCAAGTTCAACCGCGTGGTGCGCGCCACGGTGAAAGGCAACCTGCTGGTGGCCATTACGCAGGGCGCCTTGGGCGGTTTGATTTTCTGGTTTCTCGACATCCCGAGCGCTTTGCTCTGGGCGGTGTTGATGGCGTTTCTATCGCTGTTGCCAGCGGTGGGCGCGGGGATTGTCTGGGCGCCGGTGGCGGCGTTTTTCCTGTTCTCCGGAGCGATCTGGCAGGGCGTGGTGCTGGGGCTGTTCGGCGTGTTCGTGATCGGCCTGGTGGACAATGTGCTGCGACCGATCCTGGTGGGCAAGGACACCAAGATGCCGGACTATCTGATTCTCATCTCGACCTTGGGCGGCCTGGCGATTTTCGGGCTCAACGGCTTTGTCATCGGGCCCCTGATCGCGGCACTGTTCATGTCGAGCTGGGCGATTTTCATCGAAACCAAACCGCGGGTACAGCTGCCTTAGGCGCTGAGTCGACCGGTGTCGAGGCTCTGCGACAGGGCCTTGGCGGCGTTAAGCGAGGTGAGCGGACCGCTGATCGCTTCGCCGTCCTGCACCAGATACCAACAGGCGAGCAATCCCAGCTCTCTGAGCGGGGCGGGAACGGCGCTGCCGATAACGGACATGATCTGAACCTGGGACATAAGTACCTCCATCAATCTATGGAGCTACCTTACGGATCTTGCGCTTGAACGAGAAATCAACGCTTTCGATAGTCGTCATTGACGTTAGCGGTCCCAAACGACCGTCTGTCCGTCAGTCGACCACCAAATCCAGCATGTGGACCACTTCGTGCTCGTTAAGCAGGCCTTTGCGCACCAGGTTTTCGGTCAGCAGCGATAAGAACTTGGCGCTGCGATGGCCTTCCAGGTGCTTGAGTTCGGTCAGGGTGTTGTACACCTTGCTGGAAGTGCACAAGCTGATATCGCGGTGCGGATTTTGCGTGGGCATGAGGTCGTCCTTGTTGTTATCAACCTGTTGTTGACGGACAGATCCAAGCTTGCGGACCTGACATGACATAAACATGACCGGTTCCCCTGCGCGGGGAAAGGGCGCTCAAGAGTCAATCTTGCCCGCTTGAACCGGCGGGACTGTCCCGATAGCGACCTTGGCGAGATTTTTTCAGACCTTCGCCGACGAACGGGCATAAAAAAGCCCCGCTATAAAAGCAATGCTGTTCACTTAAGCGCGCTCTTGAATCGTGCATACCTTTGTGGCGAGCGAGCTTGCTCGCGCTGGGCTGCGTAGCGGCCCCAAAAATCTGACAACTATTGCCGAGTTTTGTGAGTGCTACGCACTCAAGCGGGAGCAAGCTCCCTCGCCACAAGTTTCCTTTGATTCAAGACACTCTTAAGTGAACGACATTGCGCTATAAAAGCGGGGCCTTGTGCGCCTGTTACCAGCGGCCGTAACCATGGGGATGGCCGTAATAACCGCGTGGCGGGCCGTAATAGCCACGGGGCGGACCGTAGTAGACCGGTGGCGGGGCGTAATAGACCGGTTGTTGCACGTAGACCGGCGCCGGCTGGTAGTAAACCGGTGGCGGTTGCTGCACGTACACCGGTTGCGGCTGGTAGTAAACCGGTTGCTGCTGGACATAAACGGGCCGGTTGCTGTTGATGATGGCCGAACCGACGATGGCCGAGCCAACGATCGCGCCAAATACCGCTGGACCTTGCCAACCGTGACCGCCGCCAGCCTCTGCCTGCCCTGCGATAGCAAGAGCACCGATCAGCAAGGCCACTGTGGGAATTTTACGGATCATGATCATTCCTCGGTTCTTCAACCCGGCGCTTGCGTCTGCAATAGACCCAAGGATTGTCGCGGGGATACTTCTAAGACAGCGTTTTTTTGAAAATCAGCACAGCCGTTGGGTAAATTTTGTGTAAGGTCTGTACCGGCTTCCTTACCCACGTGCGCTGCCACGAGCAGGCACGCCGATATGATCGATCAGATCTCGATGGAATGGCTAATCCCGTCCATCTGAAAGTGCTACCGAAGGAGATTCTTCATGCAGATGAACCCCAACAAAGACACTCAGCTGTGCATGTCCCTGTCGGGGCGCCCGGGGAACTTTGGCCTGCGATTTCACAATCACTTGTATGAACAGCTGGGTCTGAATTTCTACTACAAGGCCTTTCGCAGCCAGGACCTGACCGGTGCCGTCGCGGGTATTCGCGCCCTGGGCATTCGCGGTTGTGGCGTATCGATGCCGTTCAAGGAAGCGTGTATTGCGCTGGTCGATGAGCTGGACACGTCCGCCGCCGCCATCCAGTCGATCAACACCATCGTCAACACCGATGGCCACCTCAAGGCTTACAACACCGATTACATCGCCATCGCTCAATTGCTGGACACCCATCAGGTGCCCAAGGAATCGACCTTTGCCCTGCGCGGCAGCGGCGGCATGGCCAAGGCGGTGGCCAGTGCCTTGCGCGATGGCGGTTACAAGAACGGCCTGATCGTCGCCCGTAACGAACGCACCGGGCGTGCCCTGGCTGAGTCACTGGGTTATGAGTGGCAAGCCGAGTTGGGCACCCGACGCCCGCAGATGCTGATCAACGTGACGCCGATCGGTATGACGGGCGGGCCTGAGGCCGATCAACTGGCCTTTGACGGGGAGGTCATTGCGGCTGCGCAGACTGTCTTCGACGTGGTGGCGATCCCCTCGGAAACGCCGCTGATCGTGCGCGGTCGCGCCGAAGGCAAGCGAGTGATTACCGGGCTGGAAGTGATCGCGATCCAGGCGCTGGAGCAGTTTGTGCTTTATACCGGGGTGCGCCCGACGGAGGAGCAGTTCCAGAAGGCGGTGGAGTTTGCCCGAAGCTGATCATTCCGGCTGTGTCGGCCCCTTCCTCGGAACACCGGCTTGGTCCGGGCGGCGTTCCGAGGAAGGCGATCCACCAGGCGCCGCCCATCTCAGCGTTTCTCCAGCTTTTCCGGCAACGGCGCAAACAAGGCCTCAATATCATCGCTCTGCAACTTCCAGTCCCCGGTCTTGCGCCCATCCAGCACGCCTGCCGCCAGGTCGGATTTTTCTTTCTGCAGGTGCTGAATCTTCTCTTCCACCGTGCCTCGGGCAATCATCTTGTAGACGAATACCGGTTTCTCCTGGCCAATGCGGTACGCACGGTCAGTCGCCTGGTTTTCCGTCGCCGGGTTCCACCACGGGTCGTAGTGAATCACCGTGTCCGCTTCGGTCAGGTTCAGGCCAACACCACCTGCCTTCAAGCTGATCAGAAAGATCTGACGCTTGCCGCTCTGGAATTCTTTCACCGGAGAACGTCGGTCACGGGTCTGCCCGGTCAACAACGCATATTCAACACCGCGTTTTTTCAACTCGATCTCGATTAACGCGAGCATCGAAGTGAACTGCGAAAACAGCAGAATCCGTCGACCTTCCTCGAACAATTCTTCCAGCATTTCCATGAGGCTATCGAGTTTGCCCGAGGTACTTCCGCGAGCCGGCAGCGCAGCGTCGTTGACCAGGCGCAAATCGCAGCACACCTGACGCAGCTTCAGCAGCGCCTCAAGAATGATGATCTGGCTGCGCGCCACGCCCTTGCGGGTGATTTCGTCGCGGACTTTCTTGTCCATGGCCAGGCGCATGGTTTCGTAGACATCGCGTTGCGCTTCGTTGAGTTCGACCCAGTGGACGATCTCGGTCTTCGGCGGCAACTCCGTCGCCACTTGCTCTTTGGTCCTGCGCAACAGAAACGGTTTGATCCGGCCATTGAGGTGCTGAAGCCTGACCTCGCTGGCGCGCTTTTCAATCGGCACGCGGTAATCGCGGTTGAAGCTTTTCACATCGCCAAGCCAGCCGGGCAGCAAGAAATGAAACAGCGACCACAGTTCACCCAGGTGGTTTTCCAGCGGCGTGCCACTCAGGCACAGGCGCTGGCGCGCATTCAGTTCGCGCGCAGCCTGGGCGGCCTTGCTGTTGGGGTTCTTGATGTACTGTGCTTCGTCCAGCACCAGGACGTGCAACGGCTGCGCGGCCAGGCGTTCGACGTCTTTGGGCAGCAGTGCATAGGTGGTCAGGATCAGGTCGTAATCGGCCAGCGTGTCGAAATGCTTCTTGCGACTGGCGCCGTACAGCGCCAGCACTTTGAGTTGCGGCGTGAAGTGTGCGGCTTCGTCGAGCCAGTTCGGGATCAGGCTGGTGGGCATCACCACCATGCAGGGTCGATCGAGGCGTCCAGCGTTTTTCTCGCTGAGAACGTGCGCCAGGGTCTGCAGGGTTTTACCCAGTCCCATGTCGTCCGCGAGAATCCCGCCGACTTCCAGTTGCCGCAGCGATTGCATCCAGCTCAAGCCTTCCAGCTGATACGGGCGCAATGTTGCGTTCAAGCCTTCCGGTGCAGTCGCGGTGTAATCCTTGATGTCCCGCAGGCGCTGGGCAAACGTGCGGATCTGCTCGCCACCTTCCCAGAGCAGCGGCAAGTCTTCCAAAGGATTCAGGCGCGTGGCGTCGGCCTTGCTCAAGCGCAGCGTGGTCTCGCCGGGTTCTTGCAGGTAGAACTCGCCGAGGGTCGCCAGTACCGGTTTCAAGCGGCCAAAGGGCAGGGCGACTTGCAGCGGCCCGTGTTCGGAATTCGGGCGATTGGGGATGTTCACCAAAATCAACTCGTCATCGCGACGTCGGGCGAGACGTTCCGGGTTGAGGATTTCGGTGTGGGAGCGCATCAGGTTCAGCAGGATGGGCAGCAAGCTCAGGCGCTCGCCATTGACGATGATCCCCAGCTCAAGATCGAACCAGTCACGCTCCGGTGCCTGTTCGACGGTGGCGTACCAGTCGTCCACGGCGGTCAGGTCGAAACCGAAATCCTCGTCGATCTGCAACTCCCAGCCTTGAGTGCGCAGCTTCGGCAGCTCATTGAGGGTGAAGGTCAGCCAGGCGCTGTCGTTGACCATCTCGTAGAGTTCGCCGGCGCTTTCCGGCAGGGCTTTGCTTTGACGGGTGGCGACCTTGAAGCCGAGGATTCGCAGTTGTTCCCTGTAGGTCTGTTCGACTTCCGGGTGGCGTTTTATCCGCAGCGTCTGCGTTTCCTGGCGAATCAGGACATCGGCGTTTTTCTGTCCGCTGACGTATTCATCCAGGTAATTGAAGGACAGCGCTGCACGATGCTGAATGTAGCGCTGCATCTTGCCGTTGCGCGGTTCGAAGGCGCTGAACTCGATGCTCGCCAGCCACAGGCGTGGCACCGGTTGCACGTTGTCCACCAGCACTTGCGGCGGCGCTTTCGGGCTGCGGTTTTCCAGTACGGCCTGAAGTTTTTCCAGCAGTTCGGCGTCTTGCGCGGCGGCGGGGTAGGCGAGGGTTTCCTGCACCTTCAGCAGCACCGCGGCGCAATGTTTGCAGTTGCTGCGAACCGGGCACGTGCAAGTGGCGTCGACCATCAGCAAGGTGGCTTTAGCCGACTCGCGCAGGCGAATGGTCTGACGATAAACGTTGCCGCCAGAGCCTTCGCAGGCGGCGGTAATGGTTGCGTCTCCGACCTCGACGATCCTGACACGATTCTCCAGCGCGTAGCGTCGGCCACGTTCCAGGCTCTGTTCCTTGAATCGGCTGACCCAGGAAGGCGCCAGAGGTTTACTCAGGGTCGGGGGCATAAGGACTTCAATCAGTCCGGAATTTCATCGGGGACTGGCCGAGGTGCGGGGGCTGTCAGTGAGGTGATCTTGATCAGCATTCCAAGATGACCGGCGTCGAGGAAATTCAGTTGTCCGTTTTTGGTATGGCTTTCTGTTTTCAGGCGTTCACTGGCAGTGACCAGGCCATTGGCGTCGATCTGGTTGACCCAGAAGTCGGCGTCAACATCAGTGAAGCGTCCCAGTTTCAGGTTCAGCGTGCCCTCGATCGGGTACTGGCCGAACTGTTCCTTGCCATCGCTGATTGCAATTTTGCGGGCTTCTTCGCCGAGGTTCTGCTGCCAGGCCTTGTGCAGCAACACGGTGTATTCTTTGCTGGCGGTGAGTTTTCCCACTTCGCTATTCAGGCTTGGCGTGCGCAGGCTGTCCTTGCTGACGGGTTGGGCACCGGCAGCCCAGTCTTCCGGCGCGGCTTTGCTGACAATGGCAGGCACAGCGTTCTGCCGGACCAGAATCATTTCAATCTGATACAGGTCATCGGCAAACGCTGTGGGGGCGGCCAGGGTCATCAGCAAAGTCAGTGAGCGAAACAGGCGCATGCGGCGTCCTTCAAGCAGTTTTCGGAATGAGGCATTCAAGCAGTGCCTCTACAGTATTAAAGCGCTCTTCCGGGCGCTCCATCGGGACCATGAATTTAAACATCGTGGCGCCTTCGAATTTGTAGCGTTTAGGCTGGCCCTGAATCAGTTTGATCAGTGTCAGCGGGTCGACCGGCGTCTGCGCCGCGAACTCGATTCGACCGCCTTGCGGGCCGCCGTCGACTTTCTTGATGCCCAACAGTTCGGCCTGCAACTTCAGCGCCGTAATGCGCATCAGGTTCTTGGTCGGTTCCGGCAGCAGGCCGAAGCGATCGATCATCTCCACTTGCAGGTCTTTCAGGCCTTCCTCGTCGGTGGCCGAAGCAATGCGTTTGTACAGAATCAGTCGGGCATGCACGTCCGGCAAGTAGTCTTCGGGAATCAACGCCGGTACACGCAAATTGACTTCCGGACCACCGCCCAGCGGCTGATCGAGATTCGGCTGTTCACCCTTGCGGATCGACTTCACCGCGCGTTCGAGCATCTCCATATACAGGGTGAAACCGACGGCCTGGATCTGCCCGCTCTGACCGTCGCCCAGCAGTTCACCGGCGCCACGGATTTCCAGGTCGTTGGTGGCGAGCACGAAGCCCGCGCCGAGATCCTGGGTATTGGCGATCGCTTCCAGGCGCTTTTCTGCGTCCGGGGTGATTTGCTGGCGCGGTGGTGTCAGCAGGTACGCGTAGGCCTGGTGGTGACTGCGACCGACGCGGCCGCGCAACTGGTGCAGCTGCGCCAGGCCGAATTTGTCGGCACGCTCGATGATGATGGTGTTGGCGCTCGGCACGTCGATGCCGGTCTCGATGATGGTCGAGGCGATCAGCACGTTGAAGCGCTTGTGATAGAAGTCGCTCATCACCTGTTCGAGTTCGCGTTCGCGCATCTGCCCGTGGCCGATGCCGATACGCGCTTCCGGCACCAGTTCGGCGAGGTCTGCGGCGCATTTCTCGATGGTCTTCACGTCGTTGTGCAGGTAGTAGACCTGACCGCCACGCAGCAACTCACGCAGCAAGGCCTCTTTGACCGTGCTCTTGTTCTGCTCCATGACGAAGGTCCGCACCGACAGGCGACGGGCCGGCGGCGTGGCGATGATCGACAGGTCGCGCATGCCCGACACCGCCATGTTCAGCGTGCGCGGAATCGGCGTGGCAGTCAGCGTGAGGATGTCGACTTCGCTGCGCAGGGCCTTGAGCTGTTCTTTCTGACGGACACCGAAACGGTGCTCTTCGTCGATGATCACCAGCCCGAGGTTTTTGATCTTCACATCGTCTTGCAGCAGTTTGTGCGTGCCGATGACGATGTCGATCTTGCCTTCGGCGAGATCCGCCACGGCGGCATTCACTTCCTTGGTCGACTTGAAGCGGCTCATCACTTCCACAGTCACCGGCCAGTCGGCGAAGCGGTCGCGGAAACTGTTGTAGTGCTGCTGGGCGAGCAGGGTGGTCGGCACCAGAATTGCGACCTGGCGACCACCATGCACCGCAATGAACGCGGCGCGCATCGCCACTTCGGTCTTGCCGAAACCGACGTCGCCGCAGACCAGGCGGTCCATCGGTTTTGGCGCGAGCATGTCGGCGCGCACCGCGTCGATGGTGGTTTGCTGGTCCGGGGTTTCTTCGAACGGGAAACCGGCGCTGAAGGTGGCGTAGTCTGCTTTCGGATCTTCGAAGGCATAGCCTTCACGAGCAGCGCGGCGTGCATAAATGTCGAGCAATTCGGCCGCCACATCTCGCACCTGTTCGGCGGCCTTGCGTTTGGCTTTCTGCCAGGTTTCCGAACCCAGGCGATGCAACGGAGCCAGGGCATCGTCGCTGCCGGTATACCGGGCGATCAGGTGCAGGTTGGCTACCGGCACGTAAAGCTTGGCGCCTTCAGCGTATTGCAGAGTCAGGAACTCGGCGGCCTGATCGTCGATTTCCAGTGTTGCAAGGCCCAGATAGCGGCCTACACCGTGATCGATGTGCACCACCGGCGCGCCTTCGCGCAGCTCGGTGAGGTTTTTGATGACAGCGTCGTTATTGGCGTCTGCGCGTTTTTCGCGGCGACGGCGCTGCATGACGCGCTGACCGAATAACGGGCTTTCAGCCACCAGCGCCAGCGCCGGGTCGTCGAGCACCAGGCCTTCGTCGAGCGGCGCAATGGTAATCGCCAGGCGATCCTTGCTCGCGACAAAGTCCGGCCAGCTGTCGACGGTTTTCGGTCGCAGTTTCAGGCGTTCGAGCAGTTCCAGCAGTACTTCACGACGGCCCGCGGATTCGGCGGTGAACAGCACGCGACCCGGGAACTCGTCGAGGAAACCGGCCAGCGCCGCCAGAGGTTGTGTTGCCTTGGCCTCGATGGCCAGGTTCGGCAACTCCCGCGCCGGGAAGCGCTCGCGGCCGACGCCGGTTTCAACATCCTGTTGACTGGCCACCACACGCGGCCAGCTCTTGAGGCGGGCAAAGCAATCTTCCACCGGCAGGAACAACTCGGCCGGCGGTAATAAAGGACGGGATGGGTCGACGCGGCGCTCTTCATAACGATTGCGCACATCGTTCCAGAAGTTTTCCGCCGCCTGTTCAATGCCCGGCAGGGAAAACACTTGCGTGTCCTGGGGCAGGTAATCGAACAGCGTGGACGTTTCGTCGAAGAACAACGGCAGGTAATACTCGATACCCGCCGGTGTAATCCCGCTGCTCAGGTCCTGGAAGATCGGGCAGCGACGGAAGTCGACATCGAAGCGCTCACGGAAGCGCGCCTTGAAACGGGTGACCGCGTCTTTTTGCAGGGGAAACTCGCGGGCCGGCAACAGGCGAACGGTGTCCACCTTGTCGATGGAACGCTGGTTTTCCGGATCGAAGGTGCGCAGCGTCTCGATTTCATCGTCGAACAGGTCGATCCGGAAGGGCAGTTTGCTGCCCATCGGGAACAGATCGATCAGCGAGCCGCGCACGGTGAATTCACCGTGCTCGTACACCGTGTCGACGTAGCGATAGCCGCTGGCCTCGAGTCGGGTGCGCATCTGCTCGACATCGAGCTTCTGGCCGACGTCCAGAACAAGGCTGCTGCCGAGCAGGAATTTGGTCGGCGCCAGGCGATGCAGGGCTGTGGTGATCGGCACCACCAGTACGCCATGGCTCAGCTCCGGCAGCCTGTATAAAGCCGCGATGCGCTGGGAAATGATGTCCTGGTGCGGCGAAAACAGATCGTAGGGCAGGGTTTCCCAGTCCGGGAAATGCAGCACCGGCAAATCCGGGGCGAAGAAGCTCAGCTCCTGTTCCAGCCGTTCGGCACTTTGGCTGTCGGCAGTCAGCAGCAGGGTAAAGCGCTTGGCAGCGCTGGCGGCCTCGGCGATGGCCAGGCTCAGGGCGGCACCGGGCAGGTTGCCCCAGTGCTGTTTACCTGCCGCGGCAGGGAGAAGCGGTAGACGCAGAACGGGCACGGAAGGTTGAGCTCCAAGCGTTGCGACAAAGTCGGTAATTGTAGCGGCCTCGGGTGCCGCCTGTCAGTTGCTGACTGTGTCTATTACGCAGGTTTGGCGAAATGTAGTGGTAAAGACAAAAAACGCCCGTTTTTTCCTGAAAATCACGGATTATGTAGTGGCAAAACGGTCGAGTGTTACGGAGGGTTACGGATAAGACAGCGGTGTCTCCAAAAAATTGACTGCGCTGAAAGCCGCGGTTTTACAGGGCTGCGGCAATGCGTGATTTTTTTGAACGGAAATTTGTTACGGCTCGCACGACAGGCGCGCATTGCTACGGGGAGCACTCGGCGGCATAATGTAGCCCCTTTTTTCTGCCCCTACATGTGGAAGGTTCCCGTGACTCAGAAGCCCGACCAGTGTCTTGGTGAATGGATCGACCGTGAAGCACTCGCAGAAGCGATGATTCCGCTTATCGGTCAGCTCTACCGCAATAACAACGTGGTGAGCTCGATCTATGGCCGCAGCCTGATCAACCAGTCTGTCATCGCGATTCTCAAAGCTCACCGCTTTGCTCGCCATCGTTCTTCCGACGATAGCGAACTCTCCGTCCACGAAACATTCCCTCTGCTTAAAGCCATGAGCGAGCTCAAGCTCGGCGCGGCCTCGGTAGACTTGGGCAAGTTGGCGTTCAAATTCCGCGTCGAAGGCAAAGGCCGCACTGCCGAGCAGTTCGTCCGTGAAGAACTGGCGGATGTGGTTGGCCAGCAAAACGCTACCGCTCGCAAAGGCACCGACGTGGTCCTGTACGGCTTCGGTCGCATCGGCCGTCTGCTGGCGCGCATCCTGATCGAAAAAACCGGTGGCGGCGACGGCCTGCGCCTGCGTGCCATCGTGGTGCGTAAAGGCGCCGAGAACGACCTGGTCAAGCGCGCCAGCCTGTTGCGTCGCGATTCGGTACACGGTCCGTTCAACGGCACCATCGTCATCGACGAAGAAAACAACACCATTACCGCCAACGGTAACCTGATCCAGGTGATCTACGCGAAGAACCCGACCGAGGTGGATTACACCCAGTACGGCATCAAAGACGCGCTGCTGGTGGACAACACCGGCGTATGGCGTGACGCTGAAGGCCTGGGTCAACACCTGGCGTGCCCGGGTATCGACCGCGTTGTTCTGACCGCGCCTGGCAAAGGCAAGCTGAAGAACATCGTTCACGGCATCAACCACAGTGAAATCACCGCTGAAGACAAGATCGTGTCCGCCGCTTCCTGCACCACCAACGCCATCGTGCCGGTGCTCAAGGCTGTGAATGACAAGTTCGGCATCATCAATGGTCACGTCGAAACCGTTCACTCGTACACCAACGACCAGAACCTGATCGACAACTTCCACAAGGGCGATCGCCGTGGCCGTAGCGCCGCGCTGAACATGGTGATCACCGAGACCGGTGCTGCCACCGCTGCTGCCAAGGCTCTGCCTGAGCTGGCCGGCAAGCTGACCGGTAACGCGATCCGTGTTCCGACGCCGAACGTGTCGATGGCCATTCTCAACCTGAACCTTGAGAAAGCCGCCACCCGTGAAGAGATGAACGAGTACCTGCGCTACATGGCGCTGCACTCCGATCTGCACAAGCAAATCGACTTCGTCAATTCGCAGGAAGTGGTCTCCACCGACTTCGTTGGCTCGCGCCACGCAGGCGTTGTGGACGCTGAAGCAACCATCACTCAAGACAACCGCGTTGTTCTGTACGTTTGGTACGACAACGAATTCGGTTACAGCTGCCAGGTGGTTCGCGTGATGGAAGACATGGCCGGGGTAAACCCGCCAGCATTCCCGCGCTAAGCCTTAGCTGGAAATGAAAGCGCCCCGACTTTGGTCGGGGCGTTTTTGTTTGTGTGTCTGTTGGATCGTTGTTGCCGGCACCGGCCTCATCGCTAGCAGGCTAGCTCCCACAGGGGGCTTGTGAACGCCACAGATCCAGTGTGGGAGCTAGCTGTGATCTCTCTGTAGGTTGTTCACTCGGGACTTTTCCGGGAAATTGGAGGTGCGAACCAAACCAAGCACCCGGAGGCCCCGAGTGAACGTTCATAAAAATGCCCGATTAACCGTTTCCGGTCGAGCCCTTCTTGTTCAACGAATCCTTAAGGAAGGCCTGAGACCTGTTGAGGTAGCTCAGTCTCAAGGAGTCAGTGTTCGCACTGCCTACAAGTGGCTTAATCGCTATCGTGCTGAAGGCGAGGAAGGACTGCAGGATCGTTCGTCCCGCCCCAAGTTCTGTCCGCACGCGCTTCCTGAGATGCGCCAGGAACAAGTGCTTGAGCTACGTCGCCAGCGAAAAACCTATCGCCAAATCAGCCAGGACTTGAAGGTGGGACACAGCACTGTGGGCAGGTTATTGAGCCGTAACGGCCTCAACCGTTTGGCATACCTGGAACCGCCACCGCCAGTGATTCGCTACGAATATTCTCAGCCCGGAGGTCTGCTTCACCTGGACATCAAGAAGCTGGGGCGTTTTAACAAACCAGGTCATCGAGTGACACGAGACCGCCTAAAAGGCCGCTCTTACCATGTCGGTTGGGAATACGCCCATGTTGCCATCGACGATAACAGTCGAGTGGCACACAGCGGTTTGTACGCAGACCAAAGTGGGCGTAGCGCCTGCCTCGCGCTGATCCGGGCCCTGCGCTACTACGCAAGCCTTGGCGTTTGCTTCGAGCGGGTAATGACCGATAACGGCCCTTGCTACAAGTCCGGACGTTTCAAGCGTCTATGTCGACGGCTGGGGCTTAAACACATCTATACCAAACCTTACACACCACGAACGAATGGCAAGGCAGAGCGATTTATCCAAACCGCTCTGCGCGAATGGGCCTACGCCAGAAGTTACGAAAGCTCAGACCAACGTGCGACCTACCTGACGTCGTGGTTGCACGAGTACAACTGGCATCGCCCGCATGCCAGCCTGAGTTATTTGCCACCAATTAGCCGAATAGCATCCGTGAACAACGTGGTGGGTTTACACAGCTAGCCTGCTAGCGATGGCGATCTATCAGGTGTGGCCGACCACCGCTGCTTGCGCAGTCCGCAGTTCATGCCGATTGCCCTTAAACAACACCAGCGTCGCAATCAATCCAAGCACCGCCGCGCCACTGAGCCAGATCCCCGGCGCAGCCTTGTTGTCCAGCACATGAATCAGGTACGTACAGGCTGCCGGTGTAAACCCACCGAAGGTTGCGGTCGCCAAGCTGTAGGCCAAAGAGAAACCGGTCGTACGAACTTCCACTGGCATGATCTCGGTCAGCGCTACGACCATGGCGCCGTTGTATGAGCCGTACAGGAACGACAGCCACAACTCGACAATCAGCAAATGGTTAAAGCTCGGGTTTGCAACCAGCCACGACAGGGCCGGGTAGGCAGTAAGAATCGCCAGAATAGTTGCTGCGAGAAGTAGCGGTTTTCGCCCGATTTTGTCGGACACAGCGCCCATCACCGGCAGCCAGAAAAAGTTCGACAGGCCGATGCACACCGTCACCAGCAACGCATCCAGGTCCGACAAATGCAGTTCGGCTTTGCCAAAGGTCGGGGTGTAGGCGGTGATCAGGTAAAACGACACGGTCGTCATGACCACCAATGCCATGCCGGCGATGACAATGCCAAAGTTCTGACCGATCGAGCGGACGATTTCCCGCAGGGTAGGGCGATGTTTTCGTGCCTGGAACTCAGGGGTTTCTTCCAGCGAACGGCGAATCACGAAGATCACCGGCACAATCATGCAGCCGATCAGGAACGGCACGCGCCAGCCCCAGTCACCCATTTCTTCCGGGCTGAGCCAGTGGTTCAAGACAACCCCCAACAGGCCGGCGAAAACCACCGCCGCTTGCTGACTGGCGGACTGCCAACTGACGAAGAAGCCTTTGCGTCCCGGTGTGGAAATCTCGGCCAGATACACCGAAACACCGCCCAGCTCCACGCCCGCCGAGAAACCCTGCAACAGGCGACCGAACAGCACGAGCAGCGGCGCGGCCACGCCCAATGTGGCGTAACCCGGCACGCAGGCAATCAACACCGTGCCCGCGGCCATCATCGCGAGGGTGATGATCAACCCTTTGCGACGACCATGCCGGTCGATGTAGGCACCGAGGAAAATCGCACCCAGCGGACGCATGAGAAAGCCGGCGCCAAACGTGGCCAGCGATAACATCAGGGAGGCGAAAGCACTGTCGGTGGGGAAGAAAGTTTTCGCAATGGCCGTGGCGTAAAAGCCGTAGACCATGAAGTCGAACATCTCCAGGAAGTTTCCGCTGACGACGCGAAAAATCGCTTTGCCGTTGCTCGTATTGGAAGGCATTTGTAGGTACTCGCGCTGGTAAATCTTGTTTGAAACGCTGCGCTTGTGGGAACGAGATCGGCAAGTCGCTCTCGCGGCCACAGGTTTTGCGTCTGGCTCACGGGCGCTGGCAGATCTCGCTCTCATGCGCTCTGAGCCCCATAATGGCGGGCGCGGTTTTGAGGGGAGATGAAGATTTGTTAACTGGACGGTGGGGTGGACTTATGGTGCTGGCCGGCGTTTTGTCCGGTTGTGGCAACGGCGCCAGCCTGGAACGCTTCGACGGCCCGACCATGGGCAGTCGTTATTCCATCCAATACGTAAGACATTCCTCTGCGCCCGGGCCGAAAGCGGTGCAGGTCGAAGTAGAAAATATCCTCGCTGAAGTGGATCGCCAATTCTCGACCTATCGCAGCGACTCGGACACTGCTCGCTTCAACGCATTGCCGGCCGGCCGCTGCCAGGTCATGCCCGGCCCTGTACTCGAATTGATCCGTGTGGGCGAGCAGTTGTCGTCCCAAAGCGACGGCTCCTTCGACTTGACGGTGGAACCGCTGCTCAACCTATGGGGATTCGGTCCGCAGGCGCGTGAAGAAAAAGTCCCGAGCGCCGAAGCGCTTGCCGAGATGCAGCAACGCGTCGGCCACACCCACTTGCGCATCGAGGGTGATCAGCTGTGCAAGGACGCGGCCGTCGAGGTCGATTTCAATAGCATCGCGGCGGGCTACGCGGTCGACACCATTGCCGCAAGGCTCGAAGCCATGGACATCCACAACTACCTCGCCGAAGTCACTGGCGAACTCAAGGCAGCGGGCAAGAAACCCGACGGTTCGCCCTGGAAGATTGCGTTGGAGGAGCCCCGCGATGACCAGCAAGTGGCTCAGCGCATCATCAATGTGGACGGCTATGGCGTGTCCACTTCCGGGGACTACCGCAATTATTTTCAGCAGGATGGGAAACGTTATTCCCACACCCTTGATGCCCACACCGGTGCGCCGGTCTTACACGCCCTGGCGTCGGTCACGGTGATTCATCCTTCAGCGTTGATGGCCGATGGCTTATCGACGCTGTTGCTGATTCTCGGTCCTGAACGGGGTTGGGACTATGCCGAAACTCACAATATCGGTGCATTCTTTGTGATTCGTGCCGATACAGGTTTCGTCACACGAACCAATCAGGCTTTTGAACGCCTCAGTGGCGGTAAAACCGAATGATTGCGGCGATTCGCGCATTGAAGACTGGCGTTGTAGTGCAGGCAAAAGTAGCCTACGACGCGACCAAGGGTTAATGTGCGCGGCGTTGACGCTTCTATAGACTGTGTCCGGGTTCTGCACTGGCCCCAAATTGTTCCTTCACGCCGCAGATCGGCGTGATTTAGCCGCAGGAGCCGAGGGCGCCGCGGCCTGTTCTGAGGAGTACGCATGGCTGTCTACAACTACGACGTGGTGGTGCTGGGTTCCGGCCCGGCGGGAGAAGGCGCGGCAATGAACGCCGCCAAAGCAGGGCGCAAGGTGGCGATGGTCGACAGCCGTCGCCAGGTCGGCGGCAACTGCACCCACCTGGGTACCATCCCGTCCAAGGCACTGCGTCACTCGGTCCGGCAGATCATGCAGTTCAACACCAACCCGATGTTCCGGGCCATTGGTGAGCCGCGCTGGTTTTCGTTCCCGGACGTACTGAAAAGCGCCGAGAAAGTCATTTCCAAACAAGTCGCTTCGCGCACTGGCTACTACGCCCGTAACCGCGTCGACGTGTTCTTCGGCACCGGCAGCTTTGCCGACGAGCAAACCATCGAAGTGGTCTGCGCCAATGGCGTGGTCGAAAAACTGGTGGCCAAGCACATCATCATCGCCACCGGCTCGCGTCCTTATCGCCCGGCGGACATCGATTTCCATCACCCGCGTATCTACGATAGCGACACCATCCTCAGCCTCGGCCACACCCCGCGCAAACTCATCGTTTACGGCGCTGGGGTAATCGGTTGCGAATACGCGTCGATCTTCAGCGGTCTGGGCGTGCTGGTCGAGCTGGTGGACAACCGTGGTCAGTTGCTGAGCTTTCTCGACTCGGAAATTTCCCAGGCGCTGAGCTACCACTTCAGCAACAACAACATCACGGTTCGCCATAACGAAGACTACGACCGCGTCGAAGGTGTGGACAACGGCGTGATCCTGCACCTCAAGTCCGGCAAGAAGATCAAGGCCGACGCCTTGCTCTGGTGCAACGGCCGAACCGGTAACACCGATCAGCTGGGCCTGGAAAATATCGGCGTCAAGGTCAACAGCCGTGGCCAGATCGAAGTCGACGAGGCCTACCGCACCTGCGTACCGAACATCTACGGTGCCGGTGACGTGATCGGCTGGCCGAGCCTGGCCAGTGCCGCGCACGACCAGGGCCGTTCGGCCGCTGGCAGCATCGTCGACAACAACAGCTGGCGCTTCGTGAATGACGTGCCGACCGGCATCTACACCATTCCGGAAATCAGCTCGATCGGCAAGAACGAGCAGGAGCTGACGCAGGCCAAAGTGCCGTATGAAGTCGGCAAGGCATTCTTCAAGAGCATGGCGCGTGCGCAGATTGCCGGCGAGCCTCAGGGCATGCTGAAGATCCTGTTCCACCGCGAGACGCTGGAAGTGCTGGGCGTTCACTGCTTCGGTTATCAGGCGTCGGAGATCGTGCACATCGGTCAGGCGATCATGAGCCAGCCGGGCGAATTGAACACGCTGAAGTACTTCGTCAACACGACGTTCAACTACCCGACCATGGCCGAAGCCTATCGGGTAGCGGCGTACGATGGCCTCAACCGGCTTTTTTGAGTGGCTCCGGCCGGTGGCCTGAGCCGGCCGGGGAGACCGATTTCAGCAATTCTCGAGCGTGGCAGTGGCCAAACCGGGAAAGTCTGTAATCAGGCTGTCAACGCCGAAGTCGGCGAGTCTGCGCATCAGCGCGGGCTCGTTGACTGTCCACACCGACACATGCAACCCCTGACGCTGCGCCTTCTCCAGGCGTTCCGGCGTACACAGGGTCCAGTTCAGCGCCAGAATTTCACAGCCATAGCTTGCCGCGACCTTCAGCGGGTCGAGCCAGGCGTATTCGGCCACCAGTCCGCGGGACACGTCCGGCACCAGGTCCAAAGCCGCTTTCAGCACTTCTCGCGAACTCGAGGTGATGGTGACCTTGTCGAGCATGCCAAAACGCTGGGCCATTTCGCGAATTGCCAACACGGTGGTCGCGGCGCGGGTGCGTGAAGCGCTTTTGACTTCCAGCTGCCAGTGCTCGAAGTCGCATTTCTCGAACAGTTCTTCCAGCGTCGGGATCGGGCACGGCTTGATCCAGCCCGGGCCACCCTTGCGTGCGTCGTAGGTCACCAGCTCGGCAGCGGTGTGCTCGACCACCTTGCCGCGGCGGTCGGTGGTGCGCTTGAGGGTCGGGTCATGAATGACCATCAACTCGTTGTCCATGGACAGGTGCAGGTCCAGTTCGCAGCGGCGCACGCCGTGCTTGAGGCATTCCTGAAAGCCGGTCAGGGTGTTTTCCGGTGCTTCGCCCTTGGCGCCGCGATGGCCGTAGATGAGGGTCACGGTTCTTCCTTAATTTAAATGCCTGATTCGTTTTCGCGGGCCAGGCGTCGTTCCTGGGCCTGCTTCTGCAAAATGTAGCGGGCCAGCAGTTGGCGCTGGGCATCGGTCGGACGTTCGAACTCGGTGCCGACGTCGTAGCCGTCGCCCTTGCGATCGCAATGGGTAACGCGCGCCCGCAGCAACAGGCCGAGGGCTTGCGGCATCAGCACCAGTTTCACCGACAGGTGCGTGCCCGCGGCAATCGGTGTGGGGTGCTGGAAGTCGACGCCACCCTCGGAGATGATCACAGGCTGCGGCTCGCCGATCTGTCCGAGCACGGTGATGGCGATCACCTGGCTGAGCAGATCGATGCGTTTGTTCTGGGATTTCAGGAACGCCGCGAGGTTGCGGTCGCGCTCGCTGATCTGGCGCAACAGGTGTTGCGATTCGAATTCGCTCAGGTGCAGTTCGCTGAGCAGGTTGAAGAGTGGGGAAGCATCCTGCAACACTTCCTGGCCTGCGGCTTCGGGAGCGGACAGGGGCCGAATTTCCAGTGCGATCGTGTCCTCGATACGGTAGTATTCGCGGCGATCTTCTTCATCTAATGTCGACATGGCGAACCCATGGTAGCGGCGGTGGTCTGAGTGTAAAGCTGGTTATCGACCCCCGCCACAAGGACGTTCCTTTTCCCTCCGAACAAGCCCCGACATGTTCAGACCTCTCTTCGTATTTATTGGCACGCGTTATACCCGTGCAAAGCGTCGCAATCATTTTGTGTCGTTCATTTCCCTGACTTCGATGATCGGTCTTGCCCTTGGCGTGATCGTGATGATCGTGGTGCTGTCGGTCATGAACGGCTTCGATCATGAGATGCGCACCCGCGTGCTGGGCATGGTGCCCCACGCGACCATCGAGTCCGGCGAGCCGATCAGCGACTGGCAAGACCTCGCCGCCAAGGTCAAGCAGAACCCGCAAGTGACGGCCGTGGCGCCGTTCACCCAGATGCAGGGGTTGCTGACCAACAACGGCAAAGTCTCCAAAGTGCTGCTCAATGCCATCGACCCGGCGCTGGAACGCCAGGTGTCGATCATCGACAAGTTCATGCTGCAGGGCAAACTCGATGACCTCGCACCGGGCAGTTTCGGCATCGTCATCGGCGACAAGGCGGCCGCCAAGCTCGGCGCGGCCATTGGCGACAAGCTGACCTTCGTCGCGCCGGAAGTCACCGTGACCCCGGCCGGCATGTTCCCGCGCATGAAACGCTTCACCGTGGTCGGCATCTTCCATGTCGGCGCGGGCGAGATCGACGGTTACCTGGGCGTCACCAACCTGCAGGACCTGGCGAAGCTGCACCGCTGGAAACCGGATCAGGTGCAGGGCATCCGCCTGAAGTTCGACGACCTGTTCCAGGCCCCGCGTACCGCATGGAACATCGCCCAGCAACTCGGTGAAGACCATTTCTACGCCCGCGACTGGACGCGCACCCATGGCAACCTGTATCAGGCGATCCGCATGGAAAAAGCCATGATCGGTTTGCTGTTGCTGCTGATCGTTGCCGTGGCTGCGTTCAACATCATTTCCACGCTGGTGATGGTGGTGAACGACAAGAAGGGCGACATCGCCATTCTGCGCACCCTCGGCGCCACGCCGGGTTCGATCATGGCGATCTTCATGGTGCAGGGCACCGTCATCGGTGTGGTTGGCACGCTGATCGGCGCCGTGGTTGGTATCTTCGCCGCGCTGAACGTCAGTGCCGCAATCTCGGCCCTCGAAGGCCTGATCGGCCACAAGTTCCTCAACGCCGACGTGTACTTCATCGATTACCTGCCGTCGCAAGTGCAGAGCCAGGATGTGTTGATGGTCTGCGCCGCCGCGTTGATCCTGAGTTTCCTCGCCACCCTGTATCCAGCCTGGCGTGCCGCGCGCACCCAGCCTGCGGAGGCGCTACGTTATGAGTGAGTCGGGCATGAGTGATAAAGCAATCTTGAGCTGCCGCAACCTGGGCAAATCCTACGAGGAAGGCCCGGAGTCGGTAGAGGTTCTGGCCGGTCTGCAACTGGAGCTGCATCCGGGTGAGCGCGTAGCGATCGTCGGCACGTCGGGGTCGGGCAAAAGTACCTTGCTCAACCTGCTGGGCGGCCTCGATACGCCAACCAAGGGCAGCGTCTGGCTCGACGGCCAAGAACTTTCGGCTCTGAGCGAGAAGAATCGTGGCCTGCTGCGTAACCGTTCCCTCGGGTTCGTGTACCAGTTCCACCATTTGCTGCCGGAGTTCACCGCACTGGAAAACGTCTGCATGCCGCTGCTGATCGGCAAGACCGCGATCCCGGAAGCGCGCCAGCGTGCGACGGCGTTGCTGGAGCGGGTAGGGCTGGGCCATCGCCTCGAGCACAAACCGGCGGAATTGTCCGGTGGCGAACGTCAGCGTGTGGCCATCGCCCGCGCCCTGGTCAACAAGCCAGGCCTGGTGATGCTCGACGAGCCGACCGGCAACCTCGACTCCCACACCGCCCAAGGTATTCAGGATTTGATGCTGGAACTCAGCACCTCGATGCGCACGGCGTTCCTGGTGGTGACCCACGACATGAACCTGGCTCGCCAGATGGATCGCGTCCTGCATTTGCAGGAAGGTTGCCTGACGCCTATCTGATTGGTCGAAACCCGATGTCTGAAAAGACGTCGGGTCTTTTTGTTTTTATACGGTGCCCCAGCGAATGTTCAGACCGTTATCGATCTTTATCGGCACGCGCTATACCCGCGCCAAGCGCCGCAATCGCTTTGTTTCGTTCATCTCGATGACCTCGATGATCGGCCTCGCCCTCGGCGTGCTGGCGATGATCGTGGTGTTGTCGGTCATGAACGGCTTCCAGCGCGAAATGAGCTCGCGCATCCTCGGCATGGTGCCCCACGCAACCATCGTCGGCGTCAAGCCGATCGACGATTGGCAGCCGGTGGCCGCCGCCGCGATGAAAAACCCGGAAGTGACCGCCGCCGTGCCGTTCACCGAGATGGAAGGCATGCTCTCCTATAAAGGCACGATGCAGCCGATTCAGGTCAGCGGCGTCGATCCGGCACTGGAAGGCAAGGTCTCGATCGTTGCCCAGCACATCGTTCAGGGCCGTCTCGATGCCTTGAAACCGGGTGAGTTCGGTGTAGTGATCGGTGAGATTACGGCAAGACGCTTCCGCTTGAATGTCGGCGACAAGATCACCCTGATCGTGCCGGAAGTCAGCAACGCGCCGGGCGGAATTACCCCGCGCATGCAGCGACTGAACGTGGTTGGCGTGTTTAAGGTGGGTGCCGAGCTGGACGGCTCGATGGCGCTGATCCACGTCGCCGATGCCGCGCAGATGCAGCATTGGGAGCCGAATCAGGTGCAGAGCGTGCGCCTGGCGGTGAAAGATTTGTACGCGGCGCCGCAGGTTTCCAGCGACATCGCTGGCGGCTTGGGCGCCGCTTACAAGGCTGACGACTGGACCCACACCCAGGGCAGCCTGTTCAGCGCGATGAAAATGGAAAAAACCATGATCGGCCTGTTGTTGCTGATGATCGTTGCGGTAGCGGCGTTCAACATCATCGCCACCCTGATCATGGTGGTGAACGACAAAGGCGCGGACATCGCGATCCTGCGCACCATCGGCGCCACGCCACGACAGATCATGGCGATCTTCATGGTCCAGGGCACGGTGATCGGGGTGGTTGGCACCTTGATCGGCGGCGTGCTCGGCGTGATCGCCGCACTGAACGTGAGTGAGTTGGTGGGCTGGATGGAGCGGGTGAGCGGGCAACACATCTTCAGTTCCGATGTGTATTTCGTCAGTAACCTGCCTTCGGAGTTGCAGGGCGGGGATGTGTTGTTGATCTGCTCGGCGGGGTTTGTGTTGAGCTTCCTTGCCACGGTATACCCGGCGTGGCGTGCGGCGAAGATCGAGCCGGCTCACGCGTTGCGGTATTCGTAATCAGTTGTACTGCCATCGCGAGCAGGCTCGCTCCCACAGGGTTATGAGTCGTGCACTACGGTGTGATTGAACTCGATCTACTGTGGGGGCGAGCCTGCTCGCGATGTGGCCAGACTGCTTGCCTCAATCTCTCTTTGGCAACTCGATCACAAACCTGGTCCATCCATCGGCCGATTCGCAACGAATCTGCCCGCCATGGGCACGAACGATCGACTGGGTAATCGCCAATCCCAACCCCGCATGTTCACTGCTGCCTTCTTGTCGAGCCGGATCCGCCCGGTAGAAGCGATCGAAGAGTCGCGGTAGCAACACCCCGTCTATCCCATCGCCGCTGTTCTCAACCGTCAGGCTCAAACCTTCTGGTCGCTCAACAATCCGCACCCTGACCTCACCCTTGGCCGGCGTGAACCGCAGCGCGTTATCCAGCAAATTCGAAAGCGCCCGGCGCAACATACTCCGGTCTCCCACCAGGCGCGCGGTGCCTTCGCGGCTCAACGTCACTTGGGCGTCCTCGGCCAGCGGTGCAAAAAACTCCAGCAACACATCCGCTTCTTCCGCCAGTTCCAGCTGTTCACGTTTTGGCATCAACAATCCATGGTCAGCCTTGGCCAGGTACAACATGTCGTTGACCAGTTGCGCCATCCATTGCACTTCTTCGAGGTTGCTGTGCAGCGCTTCGCGGTAATCCTCGATGGGGCGCGGGCGAGTGAGGGTGACCTGGGTGTGCGTCAGCAGGTTCGACAGCGGCGTGCGCAGCTCATGGGCGATGTCGGCAGAAAATGCCGAGAGCCGCTGAAACGAGTCGTCGAGGCGTCCGAGCATGGCGTTGAAGTGGTGGGCCATTTCCGCGAGTTCTGGCGGCATGTCGTCTTCGGGCAGGCGCGCGTTGAGCGATTGCGCCGAAACACCGCGTGCGACCGCACTCATGCGGCGCAATGGACGCAAACCGCTGCGCGCCGCCCAGGCACCGAGCAGCGCCGTGGCCAGGGCCGACAAACCCACGGTGAGCCAGATCAGGTGTTGCATGCGCTGCAGAAAATGCTGGTGATGGGTGATGTCCAGCAGCAGGGTCAATTGCGGTGAGTCAGGCTTGTCCACAAACAACGGCGCATTCAGGACGCGGTAGTCGGTGTCGTTGTCATTGATGGTCGACAAGCCCGGTTTGTGCGGCAGCTTGTCGGGCAAGCGCGTCGAACTGTCATACCAACGCTGGCCGTCGCTGCCGGTAATCCTCAGTGAAAGATCCGCCTGACGGTTCAATTCTTCCGCCAGCCTGACTTCGCTTTCGCTGGACTGAAGATCGTGAAGCGCTCGACGCAAACCAATCAACTTGCCGCTCAGCAATTGCTGGTCCAGCTCAACGAAGTGCGCCTCGCTGGCGCGACTGAACAACACCCCGGCGAACAATGAAACCACGGCGGTGCAGGCGGCAAACAGCAGCGCCAGGCGGCTGCTCAAGGACAGTCGGCGCATCAGGCAGGACGCTCTTCAAGGACATAACCCATGCCGCGCACGGTGTGGATCAACTTGTTCGGGAACTCATCATCGATCTTCAGGCGCAAGCGGCGGATGGCGACTTCGATGACATTGGTGTCGCTGTCGAAATTCATGTCCCAGACCTGGGACGCGATCAGCGACTTGGGCAGCACTTCGCCCTGACGTCGCAGGAGCATTTCCAGCAGGGCGAATTCCTTGGCGGTCAGGTCGATGCGTTGGCCGCTGCGCTCGACGCGGCGGCGGATCAGATCCAGGCGCAAATCGGCCAGTTGCAGGTTGGTTTCCTGAGGCGCGGCACTGCCACGGCGCAACAGGCTGCGAACCCGGGCCAGCAGTTCGGAGAAGGCGAACGGCTTGACCAGGTAATCGTCGGCGCCGAGTTCGAGGCCGTGGACCCGGTCCTCCACCGCATCTCGTGCCGTCAGAAAAAGTACCGGCGTGTCGAGGCCGGCGCTGCGCACGGCTTGCAGGATCTGCCAGCCATCGCGCCCCGGCAGCATCACATCGAGGATCAATAGCGCGTAATCGCCGCTCAGCGCCAATTGCTGGCCGGTGCTGCCGTCAGCCGCCAGCTCCGTGTTGAAACCGGCCTCGGCCAGGCCTTGGCGCAGGTAGTGGCCGGTTTTCGGTTGGTCTTCGACGATCAGCAGTTTCATGGGCGACTCGAGGCAAGTGGAACGAACGCTTTATACCGTGGGCAGCGTCAATACAGGCCAACCTGACAAAGTTGTAATCTGGCTGTCAGGTTGTGGGCAGTGGCGGCAGTTTAAAGTTTTCCACAGGCTGAACCTTATCTTGTTGGAGTACGACTATGTTTTTGCGCAAACCTCTGATGCTGGTCGCGTGTCTGCTGGCGCTGAGCTCACCGGCGTGGGCAGCGCCGGCGCAAACCTACGACTTCGGTCAACCGGCCCCGGCTGCAAAGGCTGATCGAAGCGTCGAAGTGGTGATGGGCGACATGTCGTTCACCCCCAAGGCCATCGATTTCAAGGCGGGTGAGACAGTTCGCTTTGTTCTGGTCAATAAAGGCCAGTTGCTGCACGAATTCAACCTCGGCGATGCGGCGATGCATGCAAAACATCAGCAGGAAATGTTGAAGATGCATCAGAGCGGCATGCTCACGCCTACAGGCATGAAGGAAATGGGCCACGGTTCGATGGCTGGCATGGATCACGGAATGATGAAACACGACGACCCGAATAGCGTCCTCGTTGAACCTGGCAAAACCGCGGAGCTGACCTGGACCTTCACCAAGGCCACCAGCCTGGAATTTGCCTGCAATATCCCTGGCCATTATCAGGCAGGCATGGTCGGCAAGTTGACTGTCAGTCAGTAAGCACTCAAAGGCGGGCACAAAGGCTGGTAGAATCCGCTGATTCTTCAGTCAGGTTTCCGCCATGCATCCCGCAGCCGAACACTCGCCGCTGGGCAAATCCAGCGAATACATCGCCACGTACACGCCGTCCTTGCTGTTTCCGATCCCGCGCACCGCGAAATGGGCAGAGCTGGGTCTGACGGCTGAAACCCTGCCGTACAAGGGCGTGGATTTCTGGAACTGCTTCGAGCTGTCGTGGCTGTTGCCGTCCGGCAAGCCTGTGGTGGCGATCGGCGAATTCAGCATCCCGGCGGATTCGCCGAACATCATCGAATCGAAGTCGTTCAAGCTGTACCTCAATTCGCTGAACCAGACGCCGTTTGTCGACACCGCGAGCCTTGAAGCGACGCTGGTGAAAGACCTGTCCGCTGCGGCGGGTAAACCGGTTGGCGTGCGGATTCGCAGCCTGAAACACGTTGAAGCCGAAGGCGTCGTGGCGCTGCCGGGCGTGTGCATCGATGACCTGGAGATCAGCGTCAGCAACTACGAGCATCCGCGGCCGGAGCTGCTGCGTTGCGACGAGTCGCGCATTGTCGAGGAAAGCGTGCACAGTCATTTGCTCAAGTCCAATTGCCCGGTCACCAGCCAGCCGGACTGGGGCAGCGTGGCGGTGGAATACCGTGGCGCGGCGCTGGACCATGCGAGTTTGCTGGAATACATCGTGAGTTTTCGCCAGCACTCGGACTTTCATGAACAATGCGTGGAGCGGATATTCCTCGACCTGCAACGGTTGCTGAAGCCGGAGAAGCTGACGGTGTATGCGCGCTACGTACGGCGTGGCGGGTTGGACATCAATCCGTATCGCAGCACTGAAGACATCCAATTGCCGAACCACCGTCTGGTCCGTCAATAAAGTACCAATGTGGGAGCTTGCTCGCCATGAGTCCAGCTCGTTCAGCATTGATGTTGACTGACACTCCGCAATCGCGAGCCGGCTCGTTCCCACAGGGATTGCGTTACAAATCGCAGATATGAAAAAGCCCCGCTAGCGATAGCGGGGCTTTTTTGTATCCGGCGGGTTCAGATCCCCATACTGCCCAAGGCGTGCACGATGTTGCGCAGTGTGCCGGCCAAGGTAGGGTGCTCAATTTCGAAGCGTTCTACGGCCAGATTCACATTGTCGGCGAGGTTGGTGTCCTGGGTTTTGGTTTCCAGCTCAAGCTCAAGTTCGATCTGTTGCATCAGCGCATGCAGGTCTTCGCGCTCGGCTTCGGTCAGCGGTGGATTCTGTTCCAGTTGCTCGCGCAGAGTGTTGAGCTGTTGTTGCAGTTCGCGGGCAGGCATGGCGTTCTTCCTTTTATCGATAGGCACTGGCATAGACCGCGGCAGTGCGCCAAAGGTCTATGGCTGACCTTTAGATTAATCCACTCGCGCGAAACCTGCATGATCCCGGTCAGGGCTTTTCACCCTTGAGACGACGCAGGCTGATATCGGCCAGGCAAGTGTCGAGTTCGCCCAGGTGATCGATCACCGAATGCACGCCCAGACCGAACAACTGCACTGTCGCCTTGCCGCGCAGGTGTTCGCGTTCTTTCTGGCTCAAAGCCTGCCATTCGCTGGGCGCCAGCCCGCAGAGCGAGCCGCAGGAGGCCAGGCCAATCGTCCACAGCCCGGCATTCAGGCCCGACTGCAGCAGTCGCGGTTCGCCGCTGACCAGCACGCAGCCATCCAGGCGCTCGACATTCAACGCCATCAAGGCTTGCCAGCACGCATTCGGCGCGGGCCAGGGATTGATTGTTGCGGGGTGTTGCGAAGGTTTGATCCATTCCGGCAGAGCGGCGGCCAGGGAATGGCTAAGGGCAGGGGTGAGTTCGTCGAGCCAGGCGCAGGGAATCTGCTGACGTTGCAAGCTGTGCAAACTATCCAGGGCGCCCGGGGTGACCTCAGCGTGCTCGGCACAGTGGACGCCGTGCTGACGCGTCCGGGCGCCGAAATCCACCAGGCAACCGCTGAGGCCGAACAAGACGGCGGTCAGGCTGGGCGTGGCGAGGGGCAAGGTTTCGGCGTGCGGCATGTCAACGTCCTTGAAATAGCGACAAGGCTATGCGCGGCCGGTGACAGTTGGATGACATAGATGTGAATCACTTACACTCAGGGCGAATCATCCGAAGGCCATCACGCACGATACTGCCTAAAGCGGCTTTTCCATCTTATACTAGCCAGCTTAATGCCCGGGCCAAGACGCCCGCGCCAGTACAAACCAAGGAGTTTTCTATGCGCTGGAGCAATCATCTAGCTCAGCTTTGTGTATGCGCCAGTGCCTTACTGGCTCCGTTCGTTGCCCAGGCAGCCACGGAAGATGACCCTTGGGAAAGCATCAACCGTCCCATCTACAAATTCAACGACGTGGTCGACACCTATGCACTGAAGCCTTTGGCGCAGGGCTACCAGTTCGTCACCCCGCAGTTTCTCGAAGACGGCATCCACAACATGTTCCGCAACGTCGGTGATGTCACCAACCTTGCCAACAACATCTTGCAGGCCAAACCGGCCGCCGCCGGGGTCGATACCGCGCGCTTGATCTTCAACACCACCTTTGGCGTGCTGGGCTTCTTCGACGTGGGCACCAAAATGGGCCTGAATCGCAGCGACGAAGACTTCGGTCAGACGTTGGGCTACTGGGGCGTAGGCAGCGGTCCGTACGTGATGCTGCCGTTTCTCGGCCCAAGCACTCTGCGTGATGCGCCGGCGAAATACGTCGATGGCTACACCGGCCCATACCCGTACATTCACGATGTGCCGGTGCGTAACTCGATCTTCGGTCTGAACATTGTCGATACCCGCGCCAGCCTTCTGTCCGCCGAGAAGCTCATCACTGGCGACAAGTACACCTTCATCCGCAATGCGTACTTGCAGAACCGCGAATTCAAAGTCAAGGACGGTCAGGTCGAAGACGATTTCTGATCACGACCGGTAAAACGAAGAAGGCGGCCTGTTGGCCGCCTTCTTTGGTTTTGGATCCCGGTTATTTCATCTTCAAGATTGTAAGGCCGAGTTTCTGACTGCCGCCGTCCTGTTCTTTGACCCACACCACTTCGGTGTCGGCCTCGAGGCCTTTGAGTGCCGCATGATCGGAATCGATCCGTACGCTAAGGCGATCACCTGCCTTGAACAAACGAGGCGCCTCAACCTGCATGCCACTGCTGGAAAGGTCGATACAGACGCCTGCAACCTCGTCTCCTTCATGAATCAGCGCAACGTCGGCATCCACCCGCATGCGGATGAAATCACGCTTTTCGCTGTAGTCCCGATCGGTTTGACTCATGGGCTTGGTCCTTCCATTGGGTTACGGTTTTGCCTGTTCTTATAACTCCCGGTGATTTGACAAGTAAAGACGTCAAGCGACCATCGGCGTGAGCTTGAAACGCCCCGCGGATGGGAGTACCGTCTGCGCCTTAGAAGGGCACCTCTGGTGTGCCTGCGAGTAGGGTGAATGCCCGAAAGCGGTGCAACAGAGAGGCTAGAAAGCGAATCCAGTAGTGTGCGCGGGGTCAATTGCCCAGCCTGCTACGCCAACCTAATTCTGGCGCCGTTTGCCCACATGCCAAAAACCAGTGCCACGCTGCTGATAATCGATGATGACGAAGT
Organism: Pseudomonas fluorescens NCIMB 11764; assembly: GCF_000293885.2. Taxonomy (NCBI): domain Bacteria; kingdom Pseudomonadati; phylum Pseudomonadota; class Gammaproteobacteria; order Pseudomonadales; family Pseudomonadaceae; genus Pseudomonas; species Pseudomonas fluorescens. The sequence goes on along the minus strand of NZ_CP010945.1, from coordinate 5,823,371 downwards.
AGTGCGCGCGAGCCTCGCCGCCTATTTGGAAGACAGTGGTTTCAGCGTCTTGCAGGCCAGCAATGGCCAGCAGGGTCTTCAGGTATTCGAGCAAGACAAGCCCGACTTGGTCATCTGCGATCTTCGCATGCCGCAGATGGGCGGACTCGAACTCATCCGCCAGGTCACCGAGCGGTCACCGCAAACCCCTGTGATTGTGGTGTCGGGTGCCGGCGTGATGAACGACGCGGTCGAGGCCTTGCGCCTGGGCGCAGCGGATTACCTGATCAAGCCTCTCGAAGATCTGGCTGTGCTCGAGCACTCCGTGCGCCGGGCCCTGGATCGCGCGCGCCTGCTGCTGGAAAACCAGCGCTATCGCGAGAAGCTGGAAAAGGCCAATCGCGAGCTCGAAGCCAGCCTGAACCTGCTCCAGGAAGACCAGAACGCCGGTCGCCAGGTGCAGATGAACATGCTGCCGGTCAGCCCGTGGACCATCGACGAGTTCCAGTTTGCTCACCAGATCATCCCGTCGCTGTACCTGTCGGGTGATTTCGTCGACTACTTTCGGGTCGACGAGCGTCGGGTAGCGTTCTACCTGGCGGACGTTTCCGGCCATGGCGCCTCTTCAGCCTTCGTTACCGTGCTGCTGAAATTCATGACCACGCGCTTGCTGTTCGAATCCAAGCGCAACGGCACATTGCCGGAATTCAAGCCTTCAGAGGTCCTTGGTCATATCAACCGGGGCCTGATCAGTTGTAAGCTGGGTAAACACGTCACAATGGTCGGTGGAGTCATCGACGAGGAGACAGGTTTGTTGACCTATAGCATCGGCGGTCATTTGCCGTTGCCTGTGTTGTACACGCCAGACAGTGTCCGTTATCTGGAAGGGCGTGGCCTGCCGGTGGGCCTCTTCAATGAAGCCACCTACGAAGACCACGTGCTGGAACTGCCGCCGACGTTCAGCCTGACGCTGATGTCTGATGGCATTCTGGACCTTTTGCCAGAGCCTACACTCAAAGAAAAAGAAGCGGCTTTGCCCCAGCGGGTCAAGGCAGCGGGCGGCACCCTGGATGGGCTGCGGCAGGTTTTTGGATTGGCCACGCTAGGGGAGATGCCGGATGATATCGCCCTGTTGGTGTTGAGCAGGAATCTTCAATGAGTACCGGTAGAATCCAGTTCGCCGAGCAGGACGGCACCTTTGTCCTGAAGTTCGTCGGTGAAGTTCGCCTGACCCTGTGTTCGGCGTTGGATGCGACTATTGAGCGGATCTTCACGGCGTTGAACTTCAACGCGATCGTGATCGACCTGACCGAAACCCGCAGCATCGACAGCACTACCCTTGGCCTGCTGGCCAAACTGTCGATCCTGTCGCGGCAAAAGGTCGGCCTGCTGCCGACCGTCGTCACCACCCACGAAGACATCACCCGTCTGCTTCAGTCCATGGGCTTCGAGCAGGTGTTCAACATCGTTGACCGCCCGATCCCGTGCCCTGAATGCCTGACCGACCTGCCAGACCAGGATCAGTCCGAGGAAGTGGTGCGGATCAAGGTGCTTGAAGCACACAAGATCCTGATGGGGCTGAACGATTCGAATCGTGAAGCGTTCCATGATCTGGTGAATGCCCTAGAGCGTCACTGATCCCTGTGGCGAGGGAGCTTGCTCCCGCAGGGCTGCGAAGCGGCCCTGAAACATCCACCTCGTTGGGTCAGCCAGATCCCGGTTAATCGCTTTACGACTGCTGCGCAGCCGAGCGGGAGCAAGCTCCCTCGCCACCGTTCTTGATCTGCCTCAAAGCCGCACAAAAAAAGGGCGAACCCAATGGGTTCGCCCTTTTTGCATGGCGTCGAAACTACATCACAACTTGGCCTGCAACAGCGACTCAAGCTTCTCCTGATCACGGGCAAACTGACGAATCCCCTCAGCCAGTTTCTCGGTTGCCATCGCATCTTCGTTCGACAACCAACGGAACTGCGCTTCATTCAGGTTCAAGCGCGCTTCGCCGGCATGACCCGGAGCGAGTTTGCGCTCCAGTTTGCCTGTGTCCGCCGCCAGCTTGTCGATCAAGTCAGGGCTGATGGTCAAACGGTCACACCCGGCCAACTGCTCGATCTGATTCAGATTACGGAAGCTCGCGCCCATGACCACGGTCTTGTAGTCATTGGCCTTGTAGTAGTTGTAAATGCGCGTCACCGACTGCACGCCCGGATCATCCGCACCGGTGTAGTCGTTGCCGTTGGCCTTCTTGTACCAGTCGTAGATCCGGCCCACGAACGGCGAAATCAGGAACACACCCGCATCGGCGCACGCGGCCGCCTGGGCGAACGAGAACAGCAGCGTCAGATTGGTCTGGATGCCTTCTTTTTCCAGAATCTCGGCAGCGCGGATACCTTCCCAGGTGGAAGCGATCTTGATCAGCACGCGGTCACGGCCGATGCCTGCCTTGTCGTACAGCTCGATCAGACGGTGCGCACGCTTCAATACGGCGTCAGTGTCGAACGACAGGCGCGCATCCACCTCAGTGGAAATACGGCCCGGAATCACCTTCAGAATCTCTTGTCCTACCGCAACGCCAAAACGGTCGCTGGCCAGGCCCACGTCGCCCTTGCAGTCGTTGACGCAAGCGTTCAGCAACTCGGCATAAGCGGGAATGGCCGCCGCTTTGAGCAGCAGGGAAGGGTTGGTGGTAGCGTCCACCGGTTTAACGCGAGCAATCGCTTCGAAGTCGCCGGTGTCGGCAACCACGGTGGTCATCTGTTTGAGTTGTTCCAGCTTGGAAGTCATGGGCGTGCTCTGTCCTATGGGTCTAATGACATTACCCGAGCGCTGACAGCCACTCAAGGGCGCATGTACGTATCGAAGGCCCCAGCGGCAACAACCTGAAAACGGCTGTTTGAATGGCGGGGCGCGGTGTCCGTAAATACGATGCCAAATCCGGGCGCAGGTTCAACCCGGGTGACCTTTAGCGTCCTTCCAGCAACTCCGCCGCCTGATCCAGCAACACCAAAGGTTCCTTGGCCTTGTGAATATCCACCGACAACAACTGCCGAAACTTGCGCGCCCCCGGAAACCCGGTGCCCAGCCCCAGCACATGCCGGGTGATGTGGTGCATGGAACCGCCCGCATCAATATGCGCCGCTATATAAGGTCGCAATTGCGCCAGCGCCTCGGCCCGGCCGATCACCGGCGCCGTGCTGCCGAACAGTTGCTGATCCACCTCGGCCATGACATAAGGATTGTGATACGCCTCGCGCCCCAGCATCACGCCATCAAACGTCTGCAAATGCTCGTGACAGGCCTCCAGCGTCTTGATCCCGCCGTTGAGAATAATCTCCAGTTCCGGAAAATCCTTCTTCAACTGCGCCGCCACGTCATACCGCAGAGGCGGAATGTCGCGGTTCTCCTTCGGCGACAACCCCTCCAGAATCGCAATCCGCGCATGCACGGTAAAACTCGTGCACCCGGCATCGCGAACCGTGCCGACGAAATCACACAACTCCTCGTAACTGTCCCGTCCGTTGATCCCGATCCGATGCTTCACCGTCACCGGAATCGACACCGCATCGCGCATCGCCTTCACACAATCCGCCACCAACTGCGGATGCCCCATCAACACCGCGCCGATCATATTGTTCTGCACCCGATCACTCGGGCAGCCGACATTCAGGTTCACCTCGTCGTAACCGTGTTCCTGCGCCATGCGCGCGCAAGCGGCCAGGTCCAGCGGAACGCTACCGCCGAGTTGCAGGGCGAGCGGGTGTTCGGCTTCGTTGTGACGCAGGAAGCGGTCGTGATCGCCGTTGAGCAGCGCGCCGGTGGTGACCATTTCGGTGTAGAGGAGGGCGTGCTTGGAAAGCAGGCGCAGGAAGTACCTGCAATGTCTGTCAGTCCAATCCATCATCGGGGCAACGCTGAAGCGACGGGACGGTTCAGAGCGGGCAGGGCTAGTGATTGCGGGGGCTTCAGGATTTTCGAAATTCATTGATACTGATCTTTTATACAGCGGTTTTTACCCATTTTTCCTTGTTTCTGAAGTCGGTTGCTAAAATGTAGCAAGCGAATTCGGCAATGTAGCAACTGGAAATGGGCACGATCACATCACGCAAGCGCAAGGACAATTCGACGGCCTACGCGGCGCAGATACGGATCAATCGGGACGGGAAGACAGTTTATCAGGAAAGCCAGACGTTCGACCGTAAGCAGGTCGCCCAGGCTTGGATCAAGCGCCGCGAGACGGAGTTGGCCGAGCCTGGTGCCATTGCACGCGCTAACCGTAAGGGTGTGACGGTCAAGAAGATGATTGAGCAGTACCTGGACGAGTACGAAAAGATCCGTCCGTTGGGCAAAACCAAAAGCGCAACGCTGAATGCTATCAAGGACACCTGGCTGGGCGAGCTCGGCGACTCGGCGCTGACCAGCCAAAAACTGGTGGAGTTCGCTCAATGGCGAATGAGCAAGGAGGGTGGTGGTGTCCAAGCGCGGGGTTCGAATCCCTATCTCAGAAGCTCTATTGCGCCGGCTGAGGCTATTCTTATGGGGGCTACAATGACTGAAAATGATGAAATTTCATGATCTCCTTCCAGATGTAACCGTAGCTGTAACGTAGCCATGTAACTTTTAACCGGTCGAAGCTACGTCGTAGCCAACTGCTTTCTCGCGCTTTGAGTTCTTTGGCTATTTCATCCAGTAACCATTCATCCTGAAAACCGGTCCAAACAGGAGGGACGGGCGTTTCAAGGTTGCTGAAACACACGGGCGCGACCTCTGAGTACAAGATGTCTTCAACGACCTTTGGGTCATAGCCCCGGATTCGCTCTGCGATAGAGGCGTAGTCGACAACGCTGTCTACAAAGGCCTCTGCCAGCGCAATCTGGATGTTCGCTCGTTCCGCAGGAGTCAAAATATGTCCCAATGGGCCAGCTCCTCTAGCTCTGCGTCGAACGTATCAGCCGCGACCCCGCCAGCAATGCCACCGGCAATGCTTCCAATGAGAACAACGGCTATGGCACAGGCCGGAGCTCCAGGACCACAAAGAGCGGATATGCCCAAGCCCGCCAGAACCCCCCCTGCCGCACCACCACCCAGGATGGTGGCTTGACGGGCCGTTTCTTTGGCCTTGTCGTCTGCGTTCAGTATTTGGTAAGTGGCAAGCACCGCTGTCATGATGATGCCAACCTTGCCCATAACGGACATGATTTTGGTGCCAGAAGTGAACTTGGCATTGGCACTGCCAGACCGCTCTAGAGCTTTGTACAAGACTTCTTTCTGTTGAGCCTTAGAAAGTTGTTCGTAATTTTTGTTGAACTGAGTTTGAGATTTTCCGTTCAGGATTTCGCTGTGTGTTTTCCCAGTTTTCTTCTTTTTTTGCACGATGGCCAGGCCCTGAGCAGAGGTCAGCTTGCGGTGTTCGAACATGATTTTGTTGCGCATCTCATTGCTGAATTTTGTCGCGTCCTCAACGCTGATATTGCCGGCTCTGACCTCAGCGAATATCTGCTGCGACATTCGTCGAATATTTCCCTCGTAGCTAGCACGGACGCGCTCGTCCTTGATGGCATCGATGGAAAAACGGCTGGCCGCCCCCTCCATGCCTGCAACCGCCATCTCAAGGGGAGACCGGTCGAGCGTATGTTCGCTTTTGACAACATAACTTCCGGTTACCAGGTTCGGTTCCGTCACGAGAATATCCTTATCCCAAAATGTCGTTCAGCAGTCCGTCGATACCTGTGGTTGTGCAGGTGTTCTCGTGTTGGGCAAATGCCAAGGTATGGCATGCCCTTCCAGTCGGGTTGGAAAATTTGACCGAGTTGTTTGCGTCAAAGACGCCGGGCATGGAAGACCCATCGTCAAAGTGAGCCGTGCAAGCAAATCCTTCATAGCTTTCTTCTGCGGGAATCTTAAAGCCAATCCAGTTCCCGTGAATGACCATGGGCGTAGGGGGAATAAAGGGGGCAGGGGTATGGGCGCTTCCGATGATGACTGTACCCGAACCGCCGATCACGACGTCGCCATGGGTACCGACAGTGCCGACCAGTGCGGCATTTTTGCCATTGATAAACACTGTGCCGGACACTTCCGAGGCTAACGCACTACCGCAGGTACACGTGTCATCTTTGCGAGCGGCTGCAAGACCGTCGAAGAACACATCAGGAGAACCGGAGGCGATAGCTTTGGAGCCGTGCCCTGGGATGGGACAACTGGTTGGGTCGGTGATACGTGCAGCTGGCTTTGCCATACTTGACTCCCTGTCAACGAATTTAACGGGGACGACTGTATCAGACTTGTTCTGAAAAATGGTTCGTGAAGTCATGTCTGGGCATGCGATGGGAGATGATGAGCCAGAGTTGTATGACTAAGCTTGATCAGCTGTGTGTGGCATGCGAATAGTGATGCGCTGGCCAGTTGCTAGCGTGCAGGAGGGACGCAATAGGTCCAAGTCGACTAAGCGCTGGTATCTGAACAACGGCATGAGAGGAATTCGACGATAGGGCGACGAGATTGCATGGTTAAGAGAACCAAACCCCGTCATTTCAATAACGGGGTGCTAGTCCAGAGCAGTCGAAAAGCTGATGCAAGGTAAGGGAACAACTGAACTCTGCAGGGGGCATTTCGCTCCCGAGAGTTCGTTTAGACGATTTTCAACCCTTCGAAAGGGTTCCAGCCTTGCGAACCTTTTACCTGTTTCAGGTAGTAGGCATAGTTGGCGCTCAACCCATACATCAGTGCAAAGACGACGTTCAGGCCGCTGCCTAGGGCTTTGGGCATTTCATAGCCGAGGATTGCAAAGATGATCGTCAGGCCGAAGGAGATGCCAACGATGATCGCTATGAGTGCCAGGTTCTTTTTCCACAGACCTAGCACGAAAAGATAAATCGGCCCGAAGAAAATAGCGATGAAGTTTATATTGATCAGCATGCGCTTTCGGGTCGGTAGTTGCTTGAGCGCCGAACTGAAGTTTGGACTTTTGGGGCTGCCGTTCTGATTGAAAAAAGCGAAACGCTCTTTCCATTTTGGGCTGGCGTTGTCGGTTTGCAATTCATCCGTGTTGCTCATGTTCTGTCCTTTTTTCGGGTGGCGCTCGGTCGAGGTATCGACCAGATTTTCTTTCCGTGTGCTTGGTATCGCGTTTTTTGCATGCTGCAGGCCAGTGGCCAATGTTGCGGGGGGAGTTTCCGGCAGCGTATGAAATTTCACAAGCCATTATGTTTGGCCGAGACTTCGTTCGTTTTCCCTCATGTACCCGCAAAGAACTGCAAGTTGATCTTGAAGATCATCAACGTCGTGCTGATCGTCGGTGCTTGTTTCTGAGCGCGTGCTCGGGTGATCCATGAGTTCGAAGGGGCGTCCGGGGAGGGCGCCCCTTTGTGACGTCAGGACTTTTCGGCATCCATACGTCGCGCAACGACATCCAGAACATCACAGCCATCACGCAACGGTATGCAGCAAAGCATTGCGAAGTCGCTGAGAATCACCGAGTCCGTGGTGATGCTCTTTTGACAGTTTCTTAAGGGGAGGCGCTTTTTTAGCATCAACAAACCGCAGCAGCTGAACCAATGCTGTCGCCCTGCAAAGTTTCATAATGCGCAGCGGCTTCCGGGCCTACGATGACGAGCAAAGCTCACATCACCACGCCCCAGCCCACAGGAAACGGAAAAATGATCTCAAACCTCGCCAAAACCTTGCTGATCGGTGGTGCGTTGCTGTTGAGCGCCTGTTCGGGGGTAAGCACCCAACGCAATTATTCAGAAGACCTCCAGCCATCTGCCGGCTTTGGCCCTGGCCCTACCAATAATCACAGTCAGTTGAATTTCCATGGCAGTGCGCTCGGTAACAGCTTCGGCGAGTACAGCTCGGGGTTGTTGCACGACGACTAGAGTGTGACGCAACGGCGCGGTATTCCTGCCGTTGCGTGTTCTCCGAGGGGGCCACTACTGCGCAGTCGAACGCAGGCGTTGCCAGCGTGGACTGCTATTTGCTCTCAGGCGTCGCAATCCATTCACCCAAGACCTTCTGGTACTTCCCCGTCACCTTGGCCAGATGCAACCACTGATCCACATACAACTTCCAAGTCATGTCATCACGCGGCAGCAAATAAGCCTTCTCGCCATACTGCATGAACTGCCCCGGATTCACCGCGCACAATCCAGGTTTCAGTTTCTGCTGATACAGCGCTTCCGACGCATCGGTAATCATCACGTCGGCCTTCTTGTCCAGGAGCTCCTGAAAGATGGTCACATTATCGTGAAGGCTCAATTGCGCCTTGGGCAGGAAGGCGTGAACGAAGGCTTCATTGGTGCCACCGGCCGGTTCGACCAGTCGAACCGAAGGCTGGTTGATTTGCTCGACGGTCTGGTACAGCGCCTGATCCTCGCAGCGCACGAGGGGGATTTTGCCGTCGACGTCCAGCGTGGTGCTGAAGAACGCTTTTTTCTGCCGCTCCAGCGTGACCGAAATCCCGCCCATGCCGATGTCGCATTTTCCCGCGAGCAAGTCGGGCATCAGGGTTTTCCAGGTGGTCTGCACCCACTCGACCTTGACGCCGAGGCTGTCGGCCAGCGAGCGGGCCATGGCGATGTCTATTCCCGAGTATTCGCCGTTCTCTGCTTTGAAGGTATAGGGTTTGTAGTCCCCGGTGGTGCAAACGCGCAGTTGGCCTTGCTGAATGATGTTGTCCAGATGCGATGGCTCTGCCTGAGCGCCAAACGAGAGGGCGAGCAGCCCGGCAAGCATCGATATGCGTTGTGTCGTCTTCATTGTTTTCCGGCTTCCATGAGGGATTGGATTCGTTTCTTGGCGCCTCGCTTGAAGTGCGAAAGATCGCAGCCTTTTCCACCTCCTACAAGGGCGCCGTGCGTTCACTTCAAACTCTCGCGAACCATGTCCAGAAACGTCGCCACCACCCGCCGTGAACTCTGCTCGCGCAAGCACACCAGTGTCTCCGTCAGCCGCCGTGTGCAATCGGTGATGGGTAACGCACACACCCGCGAATCCGCGCCAAATTCCGCGGCCGAGACCACGCCCACGCCAATCCCCACGACCACTGCCTCACGCGCCGCTTCCCGACCTTCGACCTGAATCGCCGGACGAATGCGAAACCCCGCCCGGGCCATTTCCTCCTCCAGCGTCTGACGCGTCACCGAGCCGATTTCCCGCAGCACCAGCGGGGTGTCGTCGAGGTCGGCCAGGCAGATCGACTCGCGGTCGGCCCACGGATGATTGCGTGAAACAAACGCCACCATCGGGTCGTTACGCAGCGCGACCGAGATCAATCGTTCATCGCTGACCTCCCGCCCGAGCAACGCCAGGTCGGCCTGATAGTTGAACAGCCGAAACAGCGATTCATCGGTGTTGCCGGTTTCGATTTTCACGCTGATGCCGGGATAGCGCTCGCAGAACCGCGCGATCTGCGGCAGGACGTGGACCGGCGCATCCACCGCCAGGATCAGGCTGCCGGTCTGCAACGCCTGGGAGTCCTGCAGCAACTCCTGCGCCTCGGCCTCAATCACAAACAGTCGCTGGGTGATTCCGAGCAAGCGTTCGCCCAGATCGGTCAGGCGCACCGAGCGTTTGTTGCGGTGGAACAGCAACACGCCAAAGCGTTCTTCGAGTTTGCGCACCTGGTCGGAAATCGCCGGTTGCGTGAGGAAAAGCCGCTCGGCGGCTTTGGTAAAGCTTCCGTGAACAGCCACGGCGTGGAAGGCTTTGAGCTGGGCGTGGGAAACCGACATCGAAACCTCCAGTAACAAGCTGAGCTTATATTGGAAATACGATAAATCGATTTCACTTATTAATCAGTAATTGTTTTTATCGGCCTCAGTTGCGGTGACTGGTTGGTCGAACAGCCTCCGTGACCATGAGCCTGCGCGTGTAATTGCAGAACTCATCTGACCGGTATCGCCTCAGGGACGCAGCGATATCGCAGTGCTCAACAATAAAAACACAGGCGTTATTTCTCAAATTCTGCCGGCACACTCACACCCTGAGGTCAGAACCACAATGAACAAGCACATCGGCACCATCAAGCGTTGGCGCGTGCAGATCTTCGCGATCACCTGGCTCGCCTACGCCGCTTTCTACTTCACCCGCAAAGCGTTTTCCGTGGCCAAACTGGGGATCGCCGAAGACCCCACGTTCACCCTCGACAAAATGGCCATGGCCAACCTCGACGCCATCTACCTCGCCGCTTATGCCATCGGGCAATTCACCTGGGGCATCCTTGCCGACCGTTTTGGCCCGAGGGTCGTGGTGCTCGGCGGTTTGCTGATTTCCGCCGCCGCCGCGCTGGTGATGGGCAGTTTTGCCACGTTACCGATTTTCGCCACCTGCATGCTGATTCAAGGCCTGGCCCAGTCCACCGGATGGTCAGGGTTGTGCAAGAACATCGGCAGTTTCTTTCCCGCCGAACAGCGCGGGCGGGTGCTCGGTCTATGGAGTTCCTGCTACGCCTTTGGCGGGCTCGTGGCTTCGCCGTTTGCCGGTTGGTGGGCGTACACGCTCATCGGCAGCTGGCACGCGGCGTTCATTTCCAGTGCGGCGGTGGTTGGGCTGGTCGCCGTGCTGTTTTTTATTTTCCAACGCAACAAACCGGAAGACGTCGGCTTGCCGGCGGTGGAGCCTGAGCCGGAGCTGACCGCCGAGGAGGCGCATGCTCAAAGCAAGATCAGCGTGCTGGAACCGCTGAAGGAAATCCTGCGCAATCGCACGGTGCTGATTCTCGGTCTCGCGTATTTCCTGCTGAAACCGGCGCGCTACGCGATTCTGCTGTGGGGCCCGGTGATCGTTTTCGAGCAGATGCCGACGGTGGGTAAAGTCGGTGCGGCGATCATTCCGACGGCGTTCGAACTGGCCGGGCTGCTTGGGCCGATCTTGCTGGGGCTGGCTTCGGACAAGCTGTTCGGTGCCCGGCGCATGCCGGCCTGCGTGCTCAGTCTGTTGGCGCTGACCGTTTCCCTGGCGTTGTTCATGGGGGCACTGCACACCGGCAGTGTGATGCTGGTGGTGGCGTTGTTGTTCGTCATGGGCCTGACCCTGTACGGGCCGGACTCGATGATCAGCGGCGCGGCAGCCATCGATTTCGGCACGGCCAAGGCTGGCGCAACGTCGGCAGGCTTCGTCAACGGTTGCGGTTCGGTCGGAGCGATTCTGGGCGGCTTGCTGCCGGGTTACTTCGACTCGGTCACTGTGTTCATTATCTTCGCCGGTTGCGCGTTGTTCTCTGCGCTGGTGCTGATCCCTTACTGGAACAGCCGCCCGGCGGGCCTGCAGGCCAAAAGTGCGTTCGTGCCTAACCGGCCGATGAGTGTCAAACCCCTGCGTACCTGAGGAAATACCGATGAGACCTTTCTGGCTGGAACAGGCGCTGGCGGCCGAGTCCTGCGCGCCGTGCGAACCCTTGGTGGGCGATACCCGCGCCGATGTGTGCATCGTCGGCGGTGGCTACACCGGGTTGTGGACCGCGATCATGCTCAAGGAGCAGAACCCGGAACTGGATGTGTTGCTGATCGAGGCGGACATCTGCGGTGCCGGCGCCAGTGGACGCAACGGCGGTTGTGCACTGTCGTGGTCGGCCAAGTATTTCACCCTGGAAAGGTTGTTCGGCGTCGAAGAGGCGGTACGTCTGGTCAAGGAGTCCGAGCGCAGCATTTACGCGATTGGCACCTTCTGCGAACAGTACGGCGTGGACGCCGATTACCGCCTCGACGGCACGCTCTACACGGCGACCAACCGCGCTCAATGCGGTTCGACCGACGCGGTGATCGCAGCGCTCGAACGCAACGGCATCAACTCCTTCACTCAGCGGCCGGTCGCGGATGTACAACGCATGGCCGGGTCGAGCAAACACCTGGAAGGCTGGTTTTCTCCGGCCGCCGCGAGCGTGCAGCCAGGCAAGCTCGTGCGCGGTTTGCGCCGGGTTGCGTTGCAGTCGGGTGTGAGGATTCATGAAAACACTGCGATGACCGGGCTGGAGGAGGGCAAGCCGGCAGGCATTCAAACAAAGAACGGCACTGTCCGCGCGGACCGGGTCGTGCTGGCGATGAACGCGTGGATGGCCCGCGCGTTCCCGCAGTTCGAACGCAGCGTGGCGATTGTCTCCAGTGACATGCTGATCACCGAGCCACGGCCGGATCTGCTCAACGAAATCGGTTTGACCAGCGGTGTCACGGTGCTCGATTCGCGAATTTTCGTGCACTACTACCACAACACCCCGGACGGCCGGATCATGCTTGGCAAGGGCGGCAACACGTTCGCCTACGGTGGGCGAATGCTGCCGGTGTTCGATCAGCCGTCGCCCTATGCCGGTGTGTTGAAGCACAGCCTGAGCGAATTCTTTCCGGCGTTTGCCGAGGTCAAGGTCGAGGCCACCTGGAACGGCCCTTCGGATCGCTCGGTCACAGGGCTGCCGTTCTTCGGTCAGATGAGTGCCCACGGCAATGTGTTTTACGGTTTTGGTTATTCCGGCAGCGGAGTCGGACCGTGCCATATGGGCGGGCAGATTCTCGCTTCGATGGTCCAGGGGCTGGACAACGCCTGGACCCGTTCACCGCTGGTCAACGGTCCTTTGGGCTTTTTTCCGCCGGAGCCGATTCGCTACCTGGGCTCGCTGATGGTGCGCAACGCCATCCGCCGCAAGGAGCGCGCCGAGGATCACGGGCACCGGCCAAGGCATCTGGATGTGCGCCTGGCGAAATTCGCGGCGGCGGCCGGCAAGGCAGACAAGGGCTGATCAGGTTTTGCGGTTGACCAGCCAGTCAAGCAGCAGGCGGTCATCGCCCCTGGGGTGCGGGACGGGGCGAGGCGGGCTGTTTGCGGTGGCGTACAACACGGGGCGGTCCGGATCACCGTCGAGAAAACTGATGAGCACCTCGGTTCCGGCGACCGGCAGCCTGGACGGATCGATCCGGCCATCCGGCGCAACGACGACCATGGGCAGCCAGAATCCGCTGGACTCGTCCTCCTTGGTCTGCGGGGTTGGCCATAACCTGACCTTTATCCGGCCTTGATCATCCAGCTCCGCTGGCTGGCCGACTGGGCCCAGCACCCGGGCCGTCTGGAAACCCGGAATGGTGGGTCTGGCCTGTGTGAGCGCGGGCCGGAATACCGTTGACCAGGGAATGGCGGTGAACTGATTGCTGTAACGCCGCACCCTGTCGGTTGCGTTGCGCTCAAGAATCGACGGCTGCCGGCCCTGATGCCGGATTTCGGTCAGCAGCCATTGATCGTTGAAGTTCGGCAGCGGATGTTCCGACACTTGTACGATTCGTCCGCTGCGCAATGCGCTCTGGTTGCTTTGGCCCTGCATCCGCCCATGCCGGCAGCGCAGGCGTTCCAGTGTCCGGCGGCTGAGCTGGTCGCGTTCGAGCGTATGTGGGGCGAGGGGCGCGGTGAGGGGGTGCGAGGTGTGGCACTGGAACAATTCACTGATCACCGGCACGTTCACAGTAGGAGACGCATCGCCGTGAAAAGGCAGGAGCAACGGTTCTTGAGGGAAACTCAGGCTGTCGTCTGCCAGCACCAGCACGTGACCGTCCCGCTGATGTTCGAAGTGATAGTGGATGCCTTCTTCTTCGCAGAGTCGTTGCAGGAAGGCCAGGTCCGTCTCATCGAACTGAATGCACAAGGGCCTGGCGGGATAGCGCCCGTTCGGCAGTTCAAAGCGGTAGCTGTCTTCAGGCAGGCCGTTTTCTTCGAGCAACTGGCGCAGGATGGCGGGCACATCGAGTTGATGAAATACCCGGCGGCAACGCTGCCGATCGAGGTTTTGCAACCAGGGCACCACCGCCAGCCTGTAGCCGACCCGGTGCAGGTCGCGATGTTCGCGGGTGGCGCAGTGGATGATGCCGTGAATGCCCCGGCCCTCCGCCAGGCTGAAGAACACCGGTTGTTGCAGCAGGCGATCCAGGCTCATGGCCGGCGCCAGGCCGATCACTTCGATGTCGAATCGGTAAGGCTGGTTGAGGGTTTCAAGGCCATGGAACTGCAACGCCTGCAAACTCAAGTTATCGTTCAGCAGTGTCAGGGTGAAGGGACTTTCCTTGTCGTTGTGCATTCGAACGCGCTTCTGCCAGGGAGTACGGGCGCAGAGGGTACGAAACCGTGGCCTCTTGTAGTCACCGCAAATCGAATTTTCAGAATCGCCCTACAACCAGCGGTGAAGATGTCGATTCGACGAGATGGAATTTTTGGTCGATTGCCAACTTTAGGCCGTATAAACTTGCACAAAGCGTCGGCCAATAGATGTCTCGGCGCCACAGATAAGAGAGTGAGTAATGGGCGCACAGTGGAAGGTTAAACACAAAGAAGCGGCAGCCAACGCCAAGGGCAAGATCTTCGGCAAACTGGTGAAGGAAATCACCATCGCTGCGCGCAACGGTGCCGATACCGCCACCAACGCACACCTGCGTCTGGTGGTCGAACAGGCGAAAAAGGCTTCGATGCCCCGCGAAACCCTGGAACGTGCGATCAAGAAAGGCTCCGGCCAGCTCGGCGAAACCGTGCAATACCATCGCGTGACGTATGAAGGGTTCGCTCCGCATCAGGTGCCGCTGATCGTTGAGTGCGTGACTGACAATATCAACCGCACCGTCGCGGAAATCCGCGTCGCGTTCCGCAAGGGGCAATTGGGCGCGTCCGGTTCCGTGGCCTGGGATTTCGACCATGTGGGCATGATCGAGGCGTCCCCGGACAGCCCGGATGCCGATCCGGAAATGGCTGCCATCGAAGCCGGCGCTCAGGATTTCGAGCCTGCCGACGACGGCGCAACCTTGTTCATCACCGAAGCGACCGACCTGGATTCGGTACAGAAAGCCTTGCCCGAGCAGGGTTTCACCGTGTTGTCGGCGAAGCTGGGTTACAAGCCGAAGAACCCGGTCAGCGGCTTGAGCGACGAGCAGATGGCTGAAGTTGAAGCTTTCCTGGAAGGCCTGGATAACCACGATGACGTGCAGGACATGTTTGTCGGGTTGGCCGGTTAAACCACATCGCTGAGATCTAAGTGTGGCGAGGGAGCTTGCTCCCGCTGGACGGCGAAGCCGTCCCAAAAGCGGCGGCTGCTGCGCAACCGAGCGGGAGCAAGCTCCCTCTCCACAGGTTTTGTATTACCTTCAGTTCAACCTGGCCAGCTCCCGCACAATCTCGCTGAACCCCGGCCGCGCCAGCACATCCGGCTGACTGCAACGCTGCTGCAAATCTTCCAGCCGCTCATGCACCTCATCGCTCAACCCCGAATCGATCCGCTCCAGCAATTCCCCCAACAGCACCCCAAACGCACGCACCTCGATCCGTTGCAATGCACGGCTTTCAAGGCTGTCCTCCGTCGAATGGAAAGACGCTGCGCCAAAGTCCCCTAACAGGCAATCACCCTGTTCGTTCCACATAATGTTGTGGCCATAGAGGTCGCCGTGGGTGATGCCCTGACGGTGCAGATGCTCGGCCACCGACGCGATGCCGCAGGCGATCCGCAGGGCCACGCCAGCGCTGAAGCGGGTGTCGCTGGCGTAGACATCGCGGCTGCAGGACGCCAGGCTCGGCAACCCGGCGAGGTTGCGATAACTCGGTTCGATCAGCTCCATGACCAGCCCGGCCTGCGCCTGCGGGTGATCGATGATCCGTCCTTCGACCCGGATCAGGTTAGGGTGAAGACCGGCGGTCATGCAGGCGTTCATTTCGTGCAGCGGCGAGCCATCGCTGGTCATTTCACCCTTGTAGAGTTTCACCGCGACCGGCGTTGCCTGTTTCCACAACGCCTGATGAATGACCCCGGAGGCGCCTTCTCCCAATTGTTGTTCCAGACTGAGCTGCGACCAGGGAATCGTCGGCGTGGCCTCGAGCACGGCCGCATCCGCCTCTGTTTCCAACGGATTACCGGCGTAAGCCAGCCAGGTCAGGCTTGGCAGGGTCAGCAGCCATTCGGGCAGTTCGGTCAACTGGTTGGCGGCGATGCGGGTCAGCTCGAGGCGATGGCAATTGCTCAGGCTCTCGGGCAAGCGCTGCAATCGATTGCCGGCCAGCATCAGCTTTTGCAGGTGGGGACGTTCACCCAGTTCGGCGGGCAGTTCGCTGATGCGGTTGTCCGTGAGGATCAGCCAGCGCAACAGCGGTGGCAGCGCAGCGCCCGGTACGGTTTCGATGCGGTTGGACTTGAACCCGAGCATGGTCAGCGCGGCGCACCGGCCAAGGCAGGCGGGCAACTCGCTGAAATGGTTGCGGTCGCAGAACAACACACGCAAACGGGTCAGGCGGTGAAAGTCGTCCGGCAGGGCGCTCAAGGCGTTGCCACTGAGGTTGAGCACCTCGAGCGAGTCCGCGAGGTCGAGGATTTCCCTGGGGAATTCCGTCAGGCCGGCGGCCAGGTCCAGGCGAGTGGAGCCAGCCAGCAGGCCGGCGCGCAGTTGCGCAAGGGTATCCATGAACAGATTCGCTATTGATCGAAGGTAGGGCGCGGGGGCCTGAAAAAGGGCGACATGATAGCGGTAAAGATGCGGTGACGGTCAGGAACTCTGCGCGAGCAAGCCCTGTGGTCAGACCGGTTCCCTGACCTCCACCAACTGCCCCAGCCGGCTGCGGGTGCGTGCCAGATCAATGGCATCGCCGCCCAGGTTCTCGCGCAACGACCGCTGGCCCAGCAGGATCAAATGCTTGTCCTGGTCATACAAAACGTCCACCAGATTGATGAAGCGCTGCTGCGCGGCGATCGGGCAGTCGGCGAGGTTGGGCAGCCCGTCGATGATCCAGTGATCGAAACGGCGGCACAGTTCCAGGTAATCCATGACCGCGGTGGGGTGGTCGCACAGGTCGGCGAAGGTGAATCCGATGGTGCGTCCTTCGCAATACCGGGCTGGAAGATGTCGAGCCCCGACGGGCAGAGCAATGGCCGGCGCGTCGGGTTCGGGCAGGTTGAACGCCTGACGCTGTGCCACGGTGGCCGGCCAAATGTAGTGGCCTTGGGTAAACAGCTGCTGGGCGTGATGTCTCGCCTGACTGCGGTAATCGTGAGGGCCGCCGACTTCCATCACTTGCATGCGGGCGTTGATCAAGTCGATCACCGGTTTGAAACGCGCATGGTAGAGCGGGTTGGGCAGCAAACCTTCGGGTGGGTAATTCGACGTGACCAACAGCAGGATGCCGCGGCGGAACAGGGCCTTGAACAACCGCGTAATGAGCATTGCATCGCCGATGTCATGGACGTGAAACTCGTCGAAGCACAGGACCCGGCAATCGCTCAGCAGCTCGTCCAGCGTGGTCGCCAGCGCATCAGGGTGGTCGCGATGACTGAACATGCCCTGGTGCAGGCGGGCGAAAAACTCATGAAAGTGCAGGCGCTGTTTTTCCGCGATGGGCAGGGCCTGGAAAAAACCGTCGAGCAACCAGCTCTTTCCGCGACCGACGGCGCCATGCAGGTAAAGCCCCGGCAATGGTTTCGATGAAGTACCAAGCAGTACCGCGGCGTGCTGCGCCATGCAGTCGATCACGCGCTGTTGGCTGTGGCTGAGTGTGTAACCCTGGGAATGAGCCTTGTGGCGAAAGTAGTCATGGACGGCGCGTCCCGTCGCGCAATGACTGGCGGAGGCGGTCGATGCCTTGCCGAAGAGGCGGCGCAGCGCAGGCCAGCGTGGTGTGAATCGCGAACGGTCAGGCGGTCGAACGGCCACTGATATCACCCCGTTATCGTCAGGCAGGCTCACCGAGCTGCGGCGGCGTAGTGTAACCAATACGGGAAATTGGCTGCCAGTTGTGTAGACAAGTGCGGGGTGCAAAACGGGGGGGGCTGGCGGTGAAGTTTGTTACTTGGCGCGGACCAGTGGGAGCGGGCAAGTCGCACCGCCGCTCCCACAGGGTTTTGCATTGTTTTACTGACAGTGCCGCGTCAGTTGCCTACCGCTCGATACTGCGATTCCACCGCGCATTCCACGCCGGGCGCTGTTCGTTGACCTGATCCCAGTCGATGGCAATCGCCGTTGTCAGGTACTGCTTCATCGCCTCGACCTGGCCGCGAGTCTTGTCGGTGGTCGGGGTATTCGGGTTGGACGGGATCTGATCGCCATCTTCAAGCGCAGCGGCTTGCGCCTCGGGCGTCAGCAGAAACGCGGCGAGTTTCTGTGCCAGTTCCGGCTGGGTGTTGTTGGCGATGGCGCATTCGGCAACGTTGAGCACCACCGCGCCTTCCTTCGGTTGCGCGTACTCGATCGGCATGCCTTTGAGTTTCAGCGCCGTGACTTGCGTCGGTGTCAGCGGGAACAGCGCCGCTTCGTCGGTCTGGAGCATTTCGGAAATCTTCGCCGAGCTCGGAATGTATTCCAGCACGTTGCGCCCGACAGTGTTCGGCCACGCCTTGAAGCCGGGTTCGACGTCGGTTTCGCTGCCACCCTGAATCCGGTTGAACATCAGGAAACCGTGCAGGCCGAAGGTTGACGAGGCCATCGACTGGAATACCAGTTTGTCCTTGAAACGCGGGTCGGCCATGTCCATCCACGAGGTCGGCGCGGCCCAGCCTTTTTCCTTGAACAATCGCGTGTTGTACGCCAACCCCGTGACACCGAGGCTGACCGCCACGGCCTGGTCCTTGATACGGCCCTTGGCCGGAATCTGCGCCAGGGTCGGGCTGTCCTCGAGTTTGTCGCACAGGCCCATGGCGATGGCGCGGTACATGATGCCGTCGTCGAGGAACATCACGTGCATCTGCGGGTTGCCTTTGCTGGCCTGGACCTTGGCCAGGATATCGGCGGAGGTGCCGGGCACAATCACCACTTTGACGTTATTGGCTTTCTCGAACACCGGCAGCACCTTGTCGGCGTAGAGCCGCTCCATGGTCCCGCCGTTCATGCCGAGGTAAAGCGTCGGCTCGGCCTGGGCCTGGGTGACCGTGAGCAAGGCGCCCAAGCAGGACATACCGAGCAGTGCAGTGCGTTTGACGTTATTCATTGGCGCGACCTTCCTCTATCAAGCAACGGAGATGGAGTGAAACCGGGTGATGGAAAACGCATCCAGCGACGTGGTTGAAGCGCCGCTGCAGATGATCTCGGTGAGCGCCTGGCCCACCGCAGGACCGATCTGGAAACCTGCGCCGGCAAAGCCGAACGCGTGCAACAGACCGGGTTGAGTGCCACTGTGGCCGATCACCGGCTGGCGGTCGGGCAGGTAACCTTCGGTGCCGCTCCAGGTACGAATCGCCTGGGCGCCTTCAAGAAACGGGTAGAGCTCGACCGCCTGGCGCAGGATCTCGATCACCGCGTGTTGACCGGGGCGGGCGCGGGCGTCGTCGAGGGCAAAGCCCTGACCGCCGCCCAACACACAATTGCCGCGCGCGACCTGGCGCGCATAGATGCCGCCGCCCTCGACACCGGTGCTGGCGTTCATCACCCACGGCAGCGGCTCGGTGACCAGCATCGCCGGGTGGCCGGCGTGCATCGGCACGGCTTCGCCGAATTGCTCGGCCAGTTTTCCCGCCCACGCGCCGGCGCAGTTCAACACCCAGGGGGCCCGCAGTTCGAGACCGTTTTGAGTGCTGATGCGAAAGCGCTGGCCGTCGTGCTCCACCGCGCCCACCGCGCATTGTTCATGGACCTGCGCGCCGTGGCGCCGTGCTGCACGGGCAAACGCTGGCGATACCAGGCGCGGGTTGGCGTGACCGTCATCCGGACAAAACGAGGCACCGACCGCCACCTCGCCGACCCACGGAAAGCGCGCGCGCAATTCACTGCGATCGAACACCTGCAAATCGAGGCCAAAGCCCTGACTGCTGGCGGCATAGTCCTGCAACGCGCGCAGGTCATCGAGGCTGCGCGCCAGTTTCAAGTGGCCGCTGCGCTGGTACTCGCCGTCGATGCCGATCAACTGCGGCAACCGGCTCCAGATCTCGTGGGCACGTTGCGACAGCGGCAGTTGCGACAGCGGTCGGCCCTGGCGGCGCACGCCACCGTAGTTCACGCCGCTGGAATGCGAGCCGCAAAAATCCCGTTCCAGCAGCACCACGCGACGGCCCGCCTGGCTCAGGAAAAGCGCAGCGGAAGCCCCGACAATGCCGCCGCCAATGATGACTGCATCGACTTCGATCATGGTTCGATCTCCAGACCAAACGGCAACGGTTTGATCGGCGCCTGCGCTCGCAGTCGACCGATCCCGGACACCGCCCGCTGACTTTCGCAGGCGATGATTTCCGCCGCCGCGGCACCACACATCCGACCCTGGCAGCGGCCCATGCCGACCCGGCAATGGGCCTTGACCCGATTGATTTCCCAATGGCCTTCGCGCACCACTTCGCGGATGTCCCCGGCGCGCACTTCTTCGCAGCGACAGATCATTACGTCGTCAGCGGTATCGGCCGCCCAGTTTTCGGGGAATACGAAAGCGCGTTCCAGGCCATGACGGAAGGTATCGATCCGTCCAAGTGCCTGCTCCAATTGCCTGCCACGCTGCGGCGCGATCGGGTAGTCGTTGTCTTCGAGCAAGGCGAGGGCGGCGCGTTCGCCGGCCATTTCCGCCGCGTCGGCGCCCATGATGCCGGCGCCGTCACCGGCCAGGTAAACCTCGGCGACACTGCTGCGACCGGCGCTGTCGCGTTGCGGCAGCCAGGCGCGGTTGAGCGGGTTCCAGGCGAATGCGCAGCCGAGCAGATCCGCCAGTTGGGTTTCGCTGCGCAGGCCGTGGGCGAAGGCCACGGCATCACAGTCCAGCGAATGCTCGCCGCTTGAGTTGGACCAGCTCAGCGACTGCACCCGTTGTTCGCCGTTGATGCATTTCAAGGTTGCGCCCTGATGCACCGGGATGCCGTGGGCGGTCAACCAGCTGCGGTAATAGATGCCTTTGGCCAATGTGCCCGGTTGCGACAGCAGGACGGGCAGGGCACGGGCCTGAGCGCTGAACGGCGAGCTGTCGAGTACCGCAACCACTTTGGCGCCGGCCTTGGCATATTGATACGCCACCAGATACAGCAACGGCCCGCTGCCGGCGAACACCACTCGTTCACCGATGGCGCAGCCCTGGAATTTCAGGGCGATCTGCGCGGCGCCGAGGCTATAGACACCCGGCAGCGTCCAGCCCTGTACCGGCAAAACCCGGTCGGTGGCGCCGGTGGCGACGATCACCCGAGAGAATTCCAGGCGTGCCGCGCAGCCCTCGTGCAAGGTGTCGAGTGCACCGTCTTCGGCGTTCCACACCAGGGTGTCGGGACGGTAATCGAGCTGGTCGCGCAACTCATCAATGGTTTGATGCAACGCCTGCGCCTTGCGGGCTTCGAAGCCATACAGCTTGACCGCCGAACGTTTGAAATTCGCCGGCTGACGCCGATAAATCTGCCCGCCGCCGCGTGCGGCTTCGTCCAGCAGAATCGGGCGTATGCCATGCGCAACCAAAGTCTGCGCCGCACGAATCCCGGCCGGCCCGGCACCGATGATCACCACGGACTTCATACCCACCCCCCTTGAGCCGACCACCGCTGAAACCCTGTGGGAGCCAGCCTGCTGGCGATGACGGTGGCACATTCAAAAATGAGAGAGGCTGATGCTCCGCCATCGCCAGCAGGCTCGCTCCCACAGGGGATTGGGGAGAGGCAGTTGAAAGGTGGGTTCATAGGGCACGCCCCGGTTCGCGGCTGATGTGTTGGCCGGCTTCGAGCAACGTCGAACACGCGCGCACCCGCCGGCCATCGCCCAGCCGAACCCAGCAGTCCTGGCACGCCCCCATCAAGCAAAACCCGGCGCGAGGCTCGGCGCTGAAATCGCTGCCGCGCAAATGCTCGCTGCACGTCAGCACCGCGGTCAGCACGGTGTCGCCGAGCAGCCCGCTGGCCGGTTGGCCGTCGAGGGTAAAGTCCAGGGCCGGGCGATCGCCTTCGGCCAGTCGTTTCAGCAGAGCCATGGCGCCCTCATTGTTTACCCACCAGAACCCGATCCAGGCCGTACACCCGGTCGAGCAGAATCATGGTCGCCGCGGTCAGCGCAATCACCAGGGCCGATACCGCCGCCATCATCGGATCGATGGATTCGGTGGCGTACACGTACATGCGCACCGGCAAGGTTTGCGTGGCTGGCGAAGTGACGAAGATCGACAGCGTGACCTCGTCGAAACTGTTGATGAACGCCAGCAGCCAGCCACCGGCGACCCCAGGCAAAATCATCGGCAAGGTGATCTGGCGGAACAGCGTGAGGCGCCCGGCACCCAGCGATTGCGCGGCGTGTTCGGCGCTGCGATCCAGGCCGATGGCCGACGCCAGCACCAGACGCAGCACATACGGTGTGATCACCAGCACGTGAGCAAAGATCAGCCAGGCGAAGCTGCCGTTGACGCCCATCAGCGCGAACAGACGCAGCAGGGCAACCCCCAGCACCAGGTGCGGAATGATGATCGGCGACAGGAACAGGCCGTTGAAAAAGTCCCGGCCGGGGAACTCGAAGCGAGTGATCGCCAACGCTGCCGGCACTGCAATCAACGTCGCCAGACTGGCGGCGCTGAACGCCAGGATCAGGCTGTTGTAAAACGAATCGACAAAGTCGGCGCGCTCGAACACCGCACGGAACCAGCGCAAGGAAAACTCAGTGGTCGGCAGGCTCAATGTGTTTTCCGGGGTGAACGCGACGAGGCACACCACCACCAGCGGCGCCAACATGAACACGACCACCAGGGTATGGAACAGCAGGGCGAAAGGACCGTTCTTGGACATGACGAGTTATCCCAATGACTTCTTGTAGCGGCCTTCGATCATCCGGTTCCACGACAGCATGATCAGCAGGTTGAGCAACAGCAGCGCGACGGCGATGGCCGCGCCCATCGGCCAGTTGAGTTCCGACAGGTACTGGTCGTAGATCAGCGTGGCGACCATCTTGATGCGGCGCCCGCCGAGCAGGCCGGGAATGGCGAAGGAGCTGGCGGCGAGGCCGAACACGATCAATGTGCCGGAGAGCACGCCGGGCATGATCTGTGGCAGCACCACTTTGCGCATCACCGTGAGATGGCTGGCGCCCAGGGACAACGCCGCTTGTTCGGCGGCGGGGTCGAGTTTCTGCAGCGAGGTCCAGACCGGAATGATCATGAACGGCAGCATGACGTGGACCAGCGCGATCACTACCGCGAACGGTGTGTAGAGCAGCTTTACCGGTGAGCCACCGAAGGCTTGCAGGGTCTGGTTGACCAGGCCGTCGGCGCCGAGCAACAGGCTCCAGCCGAAGGCGCGCACCACCACCGAAATCAGCAACGGCGTGAGGATCAGAATCAGGAAAATCGAGCGCCAGGGCGCGCCCATGCGGCTGAGGATGTAGGCCTCGGGCACGCCGATCACCACGCACAGCAGGGTGGTCAGGGCGCTGATCCAGAACGTGCGCAGGAAAATTTCGTAGAAGTACGGGTCACCCAGCAGGCTGCTGTAATGGTCGACGGTGTAGGCGTTACCGTTGATGCCCGAGCTGTAGTCGAAGACGTTGAACGACAACACCAGCGTCAGCAGCAGCGGGATCACCAGCAGGCAGACGTACAACGCCAGCGCCGGTGCCGACAACAGGTAACCCTGGCGTCCCTGGCGAAGGGCGACGAGCGTGCTCATGCCGACACCTCGTCGACACTCAGCACCCGCAGGAGCGCCGCGTCCCAGTCCAGGCCGACGGCCGTGCCTTCGTTCATCGGCGCCGAGCCATCGTTGCGGCGCACCACGCAGAGCTCGCCCAGGGGCGTGGAGACGCCGTAGAGCCATTGGCTGCCGAGGAAGAAGCGGCTGACGATCTGGCCTTGCAGACGGCCGTGATCTTTTTCCCGCAGATCGATTTTTTCCGGGCGCAGGCTGAGGGTCAGTTCACCGCCGCTGCGCACCTGAACCACACCCGCACTGTCACGCTCGCCGGGCAGCAGATTGGCCTTGCCGACGAAGCCGGAAATGAATTCGGTGCGCGGGTGTTCGTAAAGGGTGTAGGGCGCATCGATCTGGGTAATGCGCCCGGCCTGCATCACCACCACGCGGTCGCTGATGGACAGCGCTTCGGACTGGTCGTGGGTGACCATCAACGTGGTGATTCCGACTTCGCGCTGGATGCGGCGGATCTCGAACTGCATCTCTTCGCGCAGGTTGGCGTCGAGGTTGGACAACGGCTCGTCCAGCAACAGCACCGGCGGCTCGATCACCAGCGCTCGGGCCAGGGCAACACGCTGGCGCTGACCGCCTGACAGTTCTCGTGGGTAACGCTCGGCGTGCTGGTCCAGACGCACCAGTTTCAGCACCCGGTCCACACGCTGCTGCAACTCGCCGTTGGGCACCTTGCGCATGCGCAGGCCGAAGGCGACGTTGTCTTTGACGGTCATGTGCGGGAACAGTGCGTAGCTCTGGAACACCACACCCAAACCGCGGCTGGCAGGTTTGGCGTGGGTGATGTCGCGACCGTCGAGCAAAATGCGCCCGCTGGTGACTTCGACGAAGCCGGCGATCATTTGCAGGGTGGTGGTTTTGCCGCAGCCGGAGGGGCCGAGCAGGGAAACGAACTCACCTTTCTCGACCGAGAGGTGGGTGGCGACGACGGCGTCGATCTCACCGTAGCGTTTGCCGAGTCCTTCAAGTTGCACAAAAGCCATAACTGCGCTCCACCTGAGATTGTTATGCGCGGCCTGAGGTCGCGCTTTTTTTGTATGGGCAGATACGAAAGGTGTTGCCGGGTGCGTTGGCGCTCGACTTGAGTCGGCTGCCGCTGTTGTTCGAATCGCCCCTGTGGACGCAGATTAGGACGAAGACTAGGATGGGCTCAATGGCCTATTTCACTGAATCGATGGTTATTTTTAGTTTCATTCAGTGAGTAAATTAATCGTCGAGAAATCACATGACTGATTCCACTGAGCGGAATGAAAATAAAAATGAAGTCGGCGTCGGTGCCGTCTCAAGACTGTTTGCCGTGTTGCGCACGTTGGGTGACACCGTCGAGGGCGGCGAGAGTGTGACGCAACTGGCCCAGCGCATCGGTTTGTCGCAACCGACCACGCACCGTCTGCTGCGCAGCCTGATGGACGAGGGTATGGTCGAGCAGGACGTGCGCAGTAAACGCTATCGCCTGAGCCTGGATTTTTTTGCCCTGGCAGCGCGTGCCGGCAACACCGGAAACCTGCGCGAGCTGGTGCGGCCGTCGTTGCTGCGGCTCTCGGCCTCGTTGGGGGATTCGTTGTTTTTGCTGGCGCGCAGCGGGTTTGATGCGATCTGCCTGGACCGCAGTGAAGGGCCGTTTCCGATCCGTACGTTTACCGGCGACATCGGCGGGCGGGTGGCGCTGGGTGTGGGGCAGGGCAGTCTGGCGATCCTGGCATTCCTGCCCGAAGAGGAACGCGACACGGTGATTCATTACAACTTGCCGCGGCTGAAGGATTTTCACCTGTATGACGAGGTGTTCCTGCGCTCGGAAGTCGAGAACGTGCGTGCCCTCGGTTACGCTGGGCGCAACACCGGCGTGTTGCAGGGCATGGCTGGTGTGGCGGTGCCGATTCTTGATCGTGAAGGGCGTGCGGTGGCGGCGTTGAGTGTTGCCACCGTGAGTGATCGGCTCGGGCCGGATCGTTTGCCCACGGTAGTGGACATGCTCAAGCGCGAAGCGGCGCTGATCGGGCCGCGGATCAATCCGTTTGATCCGCTGTTGCGCCGGCCATCTCAAGTCTTCGGGCAGGGTTGAATACGGTTAACAATCCTCCCACAGGGGACGGTGGTGTATTCAGAACTGCACGGTTTGCTTGAGCATTTTCGCCGCAGGCGTGTCTGTCGGGCTGACCATCGCGTAGTTGTAACCGCTCCCCGACCAATACTCGGCCTGTAATTCACCGTCACTGCGACTGCCCCTCGGCAGCAGGAAGTTTCTCGGTCCCGGCGGGCGCACGTAGAAGCTGACTTTGTGCCCGCTGCGATCCTCGTAAACCACCATCGCCGCCGGCCCTTGTTCGGTGCTGAGCAAGCGCCCGCTGACCGGTTTGAACCCTGCGCCGGACAGGTCCGGCAAGCGATGGGCCTGGGTGAAATAACGGTCGAGCCAGCCCTGCATATCACCGTCGTCGCTGACCTTGTAATCGGCCGGCAGCATGCCTTGCTGGGCAAACAGCCGATAAGCCTGCATCGCATCGGCCATCGGTGCCGCAGCGCTGAGGAGGGTCATCTCCCGCGCCTGCCAGCCGCCGATCCCGCCGATGCTCACAGCGATCAGCAACACCGCAGCGCTGGCCAGGTGACGGCGTGATTGGCGCTTGAGGCGTTGGCGAATCAGCGCCGGGTCGAGGTCCGGGTTGGCCGGTTGCTGCAATGCGCCGCTGAGGGCCGCGCGCAGTTGCTGGGCGTCCTGCTGCCAGGCGCGGACCTGTGCAGACATTTCCACGTTACCGGCCAGAAAAGTCTCCACCAGGCGTCGGTCGTCATCATTGAGTTGGTGGTCCACATACGCGTGCAGGTCACGCTCGCTCGGGGGCATGCTGATCATTTGAGTCTCCGCAGAGAAGGGCGGGTGATTTCGCCGTCGCTGAGTTGGCGCAAGGCCTGGCGAGCGCGGGACAGGCGCGACATCACGGTGCCGACGGGAACGTCGATAATCTCGGCGACCTCCTTGTAACTCAGGCCTTCGACCGATACCCAGAGCAACAAGGCGCGCTGCTCGGTGTTGAGCTGATCGAAGGCTTGCAAGGTCGATTGGGCGATCACGGTGCGTTCTACCGACGGTTGGGAATCGTCCCGTCCGGTAAAGAATTCGAGCATCCGCGCATAACGCCGAGCGCGGCGGTGAGCGTCGAGAAACTGCCGATAGAGAATCGAAAACAGCCAGGCCCGCAAGTCGCCCTCGGGACGCTTTTCGCTCCAGCTCGACAGCGCCCGCTCAAGGCACGACTGCACCAGATCGTCGGCGCTGCTGGGGTTGCGCGTCAACGACACGGCAAACCGGCGCAATCTGGGAATGATTTCACTCAGTTGTTCGTCGATATCGTTCATCACATTCTGACTAGTCACTACGCTGGACTAGGGAGACGCCCGGGACTCGAGGTTATTCCACGCTCGAAAAAATAAATACCGCGCGATGGAATAAACCCGCATGGCGTTCGTCTGCTTGATCCTTCTCACTTGTGGCCCATGGCCCTGGAGTCTTTCATGGTAGATCGCTCATCACCGCCCACCCGGCCACCGTTGAGTGCCGCGAGCCTGACGTTGCGCCTGGCCGGCATTGCCGTGGTGATCGCTGTCGTGGCCGGGGCTTTTGCCTACGTCAACGGCACCTTTGACCCACAGCGCCTGACGCCGAAAAAACTGATCAACGTGTTGGAAACCAACAATGGCGTGCACCCGGGGTTCCGGCGTAATCACTCCAAAGGGGTATGCGTGATCGGGCACTTCGAGAGCAGCGGTGAAGCGCGCAGTTATTCCAGCGCTCAGGTGTTCAATGACGCGCGGACTCCGGTTGTGGGGCGTTTCGCGTTGCCGGCCGGCAATCCTTACGCACCGGACAACAGCGTGCCGATCCGCAGTCTCGCACTGCGTTTCACCCAGGCCAACGGCCAGCAGTGGCGTACCGGGATGAACAGCATGCCGGTGTTCCCGGTGGGCACGCCTGAAGCGTTTTACCAATTGCAGCAGGCCCAGTCGCCAGACCCGGCCACCGGCAAACCGAACCCGGCAGCGGTGCCGGCGTTCTTCGGTGCACACCCGGAAGCCGCGCCGTTCCTGGCCTGGATCAAAACCGCCAAGCCGTCCGCCAGTTACGTGACGGAAACCTACAACAGCGTCAATGCGTTTTACCTGGTCAACGCCGCCGGGCAACGGCAAGCGGTGCGCTGGAGCATGGTGCCGGTGGCACAGGACGCAGCAGGTGCCACGGCCCCAGAGGGCGGTGACTTCCTCGAGAAAGACCTGGTTCAGCGGATCGCCGCAGGACCGTTGCGTTGGAAGCTCCAGATCACACTGGCCGACCCCGCTGATCCGGTGAACGACGCCAGCAAAACCTGGCCCGAAGGTCGCAAAGTGGTGAACGCTGGCACGCTGGTGCTCGAAAGCACCCAGCCGCAACTCAATGGCGAATGCCGGGACATCAACTATGACCCGCTGGTCTTGCCATCCGGTATCGAAGGTTCCGACGACCCGTTGCTCGCCGCTCGTTCTGCCGGTTACGCCAGTTCCTACTTGCGCCGCACCAGTGAAGTCAGCCAACTGCCCGCCGCTAAACAGGAGTCTCAACAATGAGCGCCCAACCGAACCACTTCGCGCCACTGGCGCGACTGCTGCACTGGCTGATGGCGTTGATGATCATTGCCATGCTGTTCATCGGCGCGGGCATGGTCGCTTCTGTATCAGAGCGTCATGAATGGCTGATCCATCTGCACAAACCGCTGGGCATTGCGATTCTGCTGCTGGTGATCGTGCGCCTCGGCGTGCGCTTTTCTACCCGACAGCCACCGCTTCCTGCGGACTTGCCCGGCTGGCAGGCGCTGGCGGCCAAGGCCTCGCATGTCTTGCTGTACGCCTTGATGTTTATCCTGCCGCTGCTCGGCTGGGCAATGATTTCGGCGGCGGGCGACCCGGTGATGCTCAGCAGTTCGCTGCAGTTGCCCTCGATCGTGCCAGCGAATGCGCAGCTGTTTGCGTTCCTGCGCAAGGCGCACGGGTATCTGGCGTATCTGCTGTTTCTGACCGTGCTGCTGCATCTGGCGGCGGCGTTGTTTCATGGTTGGGTGCGGCGTGATGAGGTGCTGGACAGCATGTTGCGGGGCAAGGATCGCACCTGATTTGATCTGCCGAAATCCATTGTGGCGAGGGGATTCATCCCCGTTGGGCTGCGAAGCAGCCCCAATGCGGTTTGTCAGATAAACCGCAGTGGATGAAATTACGACTGCTTCGCAGCCGAACGGGGATGAATCCCCTCGCCACAGGTTTCGTGTGCTTTCGTGGGCAGCGTCCGCCACCAATAGACCAATGCCACGGCGTTGATACCTGCCCCCAGCAGGCAAACGCCGAGCCACCCGCCCCACGCATACATCGCCGTCGAACCGATCGAACCCAACGCGCTGCCAATCGAATAGAACAGCATGTAACCCGCGGTAAGACGGCTTTGGGCTTCGGGGCGCACGCTGTAGATCATGCTTTGGCTGGTCACGTGCACGGCTTGCAAGCCAAGATCCAGGGTAATCACACCCAGCAACAAGGCCCACAAGGAGGATTGGGTCAGGGCGATCGGCAACCAGGAAACCAGCATCAATAACAGTGACAACCCGCTGGTCCATTGACCCAAACCGCGATCGGCCAGATGCCCGGCACGTGCAGCCGCCAATGCACCGGCGGCACCGGCCAGTCCGAACAATCCGATTTGCGTGTGGGACAACGACAGCGGCGGGGCGCTCAGCGGCAACACCATGGGTGTCCACAGCACCATGGCGCTGGCGAAGGTCAGCAACGCGAGAACCGCCCGTTGACGCAGCACCGGTTCTTCCTTGAACAATGTGAACACCGAACCGAGCAACGTCGCATAAGAACTGGCGGGTTGCGTGTTCTCATGTTTCGGCAGTACGCGAAACAGCAGCAACGCCATCACAAGCGTCAACCCCGCCGACAACAGATAAATCGACCGCCACCCTGCCAGATCAGCCATTCCACCCGCGACTGTCCGGGCCAGCAGAATGCCAACAACAATGCCGCTGGTGACCACGCCGACCACGCGCCCGCGCTGCGCCGGGATGGCCAATGTCGCGGCGTAGGCCACCAACACTTGTGTCACCACCGCCAGTAACCCGGTCAACGTCATCCCGATCAACAACCAGGTACTGTTCGACGCGAAGGCGATCATCAACAAGGTCAGCGCCGACAGCAGGGTTTGCGTGACGATCAAACGTCGACGGTTCAGCAGATCGCCAAGCGGCACCAGCAACAACAATCCGACGCCGTAACCTACCTGGGTGAGCGTGACGACGATGCCGATGGTGGCCGGGTCCATGGCAAATGCCTCGGCCATGGCATCGAGCAAGGGCTGCGCGTAATACACGTTACTGACGGCCAGGCCGCAGGCTACGGCGAACAGCAGTACAACGCCGGTGCTGAGTGTTGTTTGAGTGGGCTTCATGCCGGGCTCCCAAGGTGGTTTCAAAATAAAACCAGTTGTACGGTAAGCAAACTGGTTTTATATTGCAACCACGTTTGTTTTCGAGGGCTCAGTCATGGCCAAACGCACAAGCATGCAAAGCGCCGAATGCCCGGTCGCCCGTTCACTGGATGCCATTGGCGATTGGTGGTCGTTGTTGATCGTGCGCGATGCATTCGACGGCATTCGCCGGTTCGGTGAGTTTCAGCGAAGTCTGGGCATGGCGAAGAATATTCTCTCGGCGCGATTGCGCACGCTGGTGACCCACGGGATTTTCGATCTGGTGCCGGCATCGGACGGCAGCGCCTATCAGGAATATGTGTTGACGGAGAAGGGCAAAGGGTTGTTTCCGCTGATCATTGGTTTGCGGCAGTGGGGCGAGGCGTTCTTTTATGAGGACGGGGAGGCGCACTCGCGGGTGGTTGACCGGGATAATGGTCGACCTGTCCGGGCACTGGAGTTGCGCGCCGAGGATGGGCGCTTGTTGGGACCTGAGGATTGCGTGCGGGTCGCGGCAGAGTAAACACCAAAAGATCGCAGGTTTCGCCCACTCCTGCATTGAACCGTGTAGGAGCTGGCGAAGCCTGCGATCTTTAGATCTTGGTTAGCGCAGGGTGCCGACCATATCCGCAACAGTCGTCAACACATCCTTGCCCAACTGCTTCGACCGCTTGCCCGACCAGCCCGTCAGCGGGTTCGGTGCGTCATCGTTGTCCTTGAACGGCATTTCCAGGGTCAGCGACAGGCAGTCGAATTTCTCGCCAATGCTGTTGCACGCCAGCGTCATGTTGGCTTTGCCCGGCTCGTCGCGGGTGTAGCCGTGTTTGGTCTGGAAGTCTTTGGTCAAATGTTTCAAGTGATCGCGAAAGTGAGTTTCCAGCTTTTCGATCCGCGGCGTGTAGCCAGGGTTGCCTTCGCAACCGGCGGTGAACACGTAAGGGATTTCTTCATCACCGTGGATGTCGAGGAACAGGTCGACACCATATTTTTCCATCTGCTGCTGAACGAACAGGACTTCCGGGCTGACTTCCTGGCTGGCGCTCTGCCAGGCGCGGTTGAGGTCCTGGCCCATGGCGTTGGTGCGCAGATGACCGTGGAAGGCGCCATCCGGGTTCATGTTTGGCACCAGGTACAAATCGGCGCTGGCCAGCAGTGTGTTCAGGACGGGATCGTCGTGCCTTTCCAGGCGTTCGATCACACCTTCCATGAACCATTCGGCCATGTGCTCGCCGGGGTGTTGCTGGGCAATCATCCAGACCTTGCGCTGGCCTTCGGCACCGGTGCCTTTGCGCAGCAACTGAATGTCACGCCCTTCAACGCTTTTGCCGGTGGCCAGCAGTTCGGTGCCGGCCTTGGTCAGCGCCTGCTCGATCAACCAGTCATGGCGGCCACGGCTGTAGGGTTCGAAGTAGGCAAACCAGGCGTGGGTCGCCGTGGCTTCGAGGCTAAAACGCAGGCAGTCGCCTTCGAAAATGGTCGGCACCCGGAACCAGTTGACGTGATCATAGGACGCCACCGCCTGATAACCATCCCAGGCTTTGTTGTATGAGGATTTGCTGGCATTGCTCAGACGAAACCAGTGCTCCTGACCGACGTGCAACCCGCTGGCCTTGAAGTGAAACCACTGGAAATGCTGGCTGCGGGTGTCAGGCTTGATGGCCAGCAACGCTTGCAACGGATTGCTGATATCCAGCACTTCAATATTGCCGCTGTCGAAGTTTGCACTGATGCTGAAAGAGGATTTAGCCACGGTCATAGTCGATTCCTGAATATGATTTTTATGGCTGCTACTTTACACGCTGGGAAGGGAAAAACCGGGGGAAATTGCGGGGTGTAGCGGGGGGCGTCCTCCTTGACGCAGACGCAGCTTAGAGACTGCGCGATTGATTCTCAAGTGCTATTTTTCGCGAGTTTGGGCCAATGTTGCCGGGCTTCTCTTGCCAACAGATATTCTTTTGATATTATCCGCGCCATCGAATTTGCAGCACATAAAGACTTCATTAGCCTGAAGGTCAAGCCAGAATAACTGGCAAAAAAAAAGACCCGGCAAAAAGCCGGGTCAAAAACCGTGATTAGCCTGATGAGGAGATAGTCCAGGAGACCGACCTAAGGTCACTTGGACAATCGACTGATCTCGCGACCAGCTGCATGCAATAATAATCATTCTCGTTTGCAAGTCAAATGATTTTATCTGCGCGATTGGAAAATTCTTTTCGCGCCCTCGAATTACTCCTCCTTTCTTATGCGTGATGATCCTCGTCCAGGGACCGATCCAGCAACGCCTTGGCCATATCGATCATATGCACCGTCGAAAATGCCAGGGCCCGGTGGACACCGTGCAGACTATTCGCTGATTCGGATGCCGTGGCTGCGGCGCAGCACAGCAGATCTGAAGCACGCACCAGCGCTTCCTCGCTGCTGACGTTGCGGTTCACCTCGAAAAAGCGCTCTTCTTCCACCTCCTCGGACACAGCTGGTTTCAAGTAATAATCCAGTGCCCGTTGTGCGGCAGCTGAGCCTTTTGGCGAGGTGAGGGAGGTGTCGATTTGCAGATCGGGCAGGTCGTTGCTGGGGATAGTCATGGCGATGGCAAGCTCCGTGATAGATTCAGATCCGTGATCCAATCCTAGTACGAAGTGTATTTGTGACGAGAATTTAAATACTACAATTTGTGTTTTGATGGGGAGAGGCGCCCACGTATCGTGCCGCACATGGATAAATGGATTGAATTGGTCAAGGCCAAGATGAGTGAACTCAACGTCACTCAAGAGATACTCGCCGAGCGCCTCGGAATGTCCCAGGGCGGCATAGGCCATTGGCTGAACAAACGCCGCCAGCCGGGCATCGATGACATGAACCGGGTATTACACGCGCTGGGCATGGAATTTCTCGAAGTGGCGCTGGTTATCCGCGAGCCGGACACGTCGAAGGAGGACAGCCAGGATCTGGTGCGAAAGTACAACCCGTACTTCCGTTACCCGGTCAGTGACTGGCGAGAATCCTGCGAGGTGCGCGACGGCGAGCCGACGGTGTATGACAAGGCGCGATTCGAGCTGACCGATTACCACGCTCAGGGCGCGGCGTTCTGGTTGAGGGTGACGGGCGATGCGATGACCGCACCGACTGGCGTCAGTATCGCCGAGGGCATGATGATCCTGGTGGACCCGGCCATTGTGCCGGAGCCCGGAAAACTGGTGATTGCCCAATGGCCGGACAGCACCGAGGCGACCTTTCGCAAGCTGATCGAAGAGGGCGGGCAGCGTTACCTGGTCCCGCTCAATCCGACATATCCGAAAGCCCTTTTCACTGAAGCCTGCCGAATCATCGGCGTAGTGGTTCAGGCAACGGCCAGGTTCTGATCAGATCGGTCCTCGGGAGGCGTAGGACCGATCTTGATGTCAGGCTTCTTCCAGCTCGACCAACGCACTGCCTTCGCTGACCATTTCGCCTTCCTGGCAATACAACGCCTTGATCACCCCGGCGTGTGGCGCACGAATGCTGTGTTCCATCTTCATCGCTTCCAGCACCACCAGTTGCGCCCCGGCTTCGACCGTTTGCCCGGCCTCCACCAGCACCCGCACGATGCTGCCGTTCATGGGGGCGGTCAGTCCGCCGTGATGGCTGTGACTGGCTTCGACGGCGCTGATCGGGTCGTAGGCCTCGATGCGGCGCAATTCACCTTCCCATTGCAGATACACAATGCCGTCGCGGCGGATTGCCCGATGCTGGCGGCGCACGCCGTTGCGTTCGGTGAGCAGTTGCTCGCCCTTGAGTTGCGCGCATTGGGCATTGCGGTCGCCCAACGTCAATGCGCGGTCCTGACCTTCACAACTCAGGTGCAAGGTGATTTCGGTCGGCAGGCCGGACCGAAAACCGTTGCTGTTGGCCCAAGGCGAACTCAGGTCATCGACGCGCGGTGAACGAGGCTGGCTCTGGGCGAACGCCTGCGCCGCGGCTTGCCAGAATTCATCGCTGAGTTCCGAGGGCTCCGGCAGCAGTTGCTCCTGATAACGCGGAATAAACCCGGTATCCAGTTCGGCCGCCGCAAACGCCGGATGACCCACGATTCGACGCAGGAAGTTGATGTTGGTCTTGAGCCCACCAATCGCGAACTCATCGAGCATGCTCAACAAGCGCAGGCGTGCCTGCTCACGATCCTCGCCCCAGGCAATCAGCTTGCCCAGCATCGGGTCGTAGAACGGCGAAATCTCATCGCCTTCTTCAACACCGCTGTCGACTCGACGCCCCGGACCTTCAGCCGACTCTCGATACAACTCCAGACGCCCGGTGGCGGGCAGGAAATCATTGCCCGGATCTTCGGCATACAGCCGCACTTCAATCGCATGCCCGATCAACGGCACCTGATCCTGGGTCATCGGCAGCGCTTCACCGCGCGCCACGCGAATCTGCCAGGCCACCAGATCGAGGCCGGTGATGGCTTCGGTGACCGGGTGCTCCACTTGCAGGCGTGTGTTCATCTCCATGAAGAAGAACTCACCGCGCGCATCCAGCAAGAATTCCACGGTGCCGGCACCGACATAACCGATGGCCTGCGCCGAACGCACAGCGGCTTCGCCCATGGCGCGACGCAGTTCCGGGCTGAGGCCTGGCGCGGGGGCTTCTTCGACGACTTTCTGGTGTCGACGCTGAATCGAGCAATCCCGTTCGTTGAGGTACAGGCAGTTGCCATGCCGGTCGGCGAAAATCTGGATTTCCACGTGGCGGGGTTTCAGCAGGTATTTTTCGACCAGCATCCGCGAATCGCCGAACGAGGATTGCGCCTCACGCTGGGCCGAGGCCAGGGCTTCGGCCAGTTGGCTGACGTCCTCGACCACTTTCATGCCTTTGCCGCCACCGCCCGCCGTTGCCTTGAGCAGCACCGGGTAGCCGATGCGTTCGCAGGCGTCGCGGAAGGTATCGAGGTCTTGAGCTTCGCCGTGATAACCCGGCACCAGTGGCACGCCAGCGGTTTCCATCAAGGCCTTGGCGGCGGACTTGCTGCCCATCGCATCGATGGCCGAGGCGGGCGGGCCGAGGAAAATCAGGCCCGCTGCTTCGATCGCACGGGCGAACCCGGCGTTCTCGGACAGAAAGCCGTAGCCCGGATGAATGGCCTGAGCGCCGCTGGCCTTGGCGACAGCGATCAGTTTGTCGATTTGCAGGTAACTGTCGGCGGCCTTGCTGCCGCCGAGGTCGACGCGGATATCCGCTTCGCGGCTATGCCGGGCTTCACGGTCGGTGGCGCTGTGCACGGCGACGGTGGTCAGGCCCAACGCCTTGGCGGTGCGCATCACCCGACAAGCGATTTCGCCACGGTTGGCCACCAGCAGAGAGGTGATAACAGGTGCGCTCATCAACGCGGCTCCTTGGGGGTGGTTTCGGCCTGCCAGCTCGGCGGACGCTTTTGCAGAAAGGCCCGCAGACCTTCCTGGCCTTCGGGGCTGACGCGGATTCGCGCGATGGCATTTTCGGTGTAGCGGCGCAGCGCCGGCGTCAGCGCGCCGTTGCCGACTTCACGCAGCAAGTCTTTGCTGACGCGCATGGCCGCGGGGCTGTTGAGCAGCAGATTGTCGATCCACTGATCGACTTTCTGTTCCAGCTCATTGATCGGATAGCTCTCCGACAACAAACCGATTTCCCGCGCCCGCTGCCCGCCGAAGCGCTCGGCAGTCAGCGCATAACGGCGTGCCGCGCGCTCGCCGATGGCTTGCACCACGAATGGGCTGATCACCGCCGGCGCCAGGCCGATGCGTACTTCCGACAGGCAGAATTGCGCGTCGTCGGCGCCGATCGCCATGTCGCAGCAACTGATCAGGCCCAGCGCGCCGCCGAACGCCGCACCTTGCACCACGGCCAGGGTCGGGACTTTCAGCTTGGCGAGGTTGTACATCAACTCCGCCAGTTCCCGCGCGTCGTCGAGATTGGTGTGGTAATCGAGCTCGGCTGACTGCTGCATCCACGCCAGGTCGGCGCCAGCGCTGAAATGCTTGCCGCGTCCACGCACCAGCAAGAAGCGCAGGCTGGCATCGCCCGAGACCTTGTCCAGGGCGAGGATCAGTTCGCGGATCATTTCAGCGTTGAACGCGTTGTTCTTTTCTTCGCGGCTCAGCCACAGGGTGGCGAAACCCCGCGGGTCGATCTGCAGCTCGAGGGTGTTGAAGTCGCTCATGAGGTTCTCCCGATCACATCCGGAACACGCCGAAGCGGCTCGGTTCGATTGGCGCGTTCAACGACGCGGACAAGGCCAGGGCCAACACGTCGCGGGTTTGTGCCGGGTCAATGACACCGTCATCCCACAGCCGTGCACTGGAGTAGTAAGGGTGACCCTGTTCCTCGTATTGATCGAGGATCGGTTGCTTGATCTCGGCTTCCTGCTCGGCGCTGAAACCCTGGCCACTGCGCTCTGCCTGCTCGCGTTTGACCTGCACCAGAACGCCCGCCGCTTGCTCGGCACCCATCACGCCGATGCGTGCGTTAGGCCACATCCACAGGAAGCGCGGATCGTAGGCCCGCCCGCACATGCCATAGTTACCGGCGCCGAAACTGCCGCCGATGATCACGGTGAATTTCGGCACCTTGGCGCACGCCACGGCGGTCACCAGTTTCGCGCCGTGCTTGGCGATGCCGCCGGCCTCGTATTTCTGGCCGACCATGAAGCCGGTGATGTTTTGCAGGAACAGCAGTGGAATGCCGCGCTGACAGGCCAGTTCGATGAAGTGCGCGCCTTTCTGCGCCGCTTCAGCGAACAGGATGCCGTTGTTGGCGAGGATCGCGATCGGATAACCGTGCAGGTAGGCAAAACCGCACACCAGCGTAGTCCCGAACAGTGCCTTGAATTCATCGAACACCGAGCCGTCCACCAGTCGCGCAATCACTTCGCGCACGTCGAACGGTTGCTTGGCGTCCGCCGACACGACGCCGTACAACTCGTCGCTGCTGTAGAGCGGGGCGATGGGCGTGTGTTGCTGGACTTCACCGAGCTTGCGCCAGTTGAGGTTGGCGATGCTGCGCCGGGCAATGGCCAGGGCGTGTTCATCGCTCTCGGCGTAGTGGTCGGCGACGCCGGAAATCTTGCAATGCACATCGGCGCCGCCCAGATCCTCGGCGCTGACCACTTCACCGGTCGCGGCTTTTACCAGCGGCGGACCGGCAAGAAAGATCGTCGCTTGCTCGCGAACCATGATTGCTTCGTCGGCCATTGCTGGCACGTAGGCACCACCGGCAGTGCACGAGCCCATGACTACCGCGATCTGCGGAATGCCCATGGCGCTCATGTTGGCCTGGTTGAAGAAGATCCGCCCGAAATGCTCGCGGTCCGGGAACACTTCATCCTGGCGCGGCAAGTTGGCGCCGCCCGAATCCACCAGATAAATGCACGGCAAGCGATTCTGCTGGGCGATGGTCTGGGCGCGCAGGTGCTTCTTCACGGTCAGCGGGTAATACGAGCCACCTTTCACGGTGGCATCGTTGGCCACGATCATGCATTCGACGCCTTCCACACGGCCGATCCCGGCGATCACGCCAGCGGCCGGCACGTCTTCGCCATACACCTCGTAAGCCGCCAGTTGGCTGATCTCGAGAAACGGTGAGCCCGGATCGAGCAGGCGATTGATTCGTTCACGGGGCAGCAATTTGCCCCGCGAGGTGTGGCGTTCTTGCGCTTTCGGGCCGCCACCTTGCTGCACTTGGGCGAGCAGGGTGTGCAGGGCGTCGACCTGTTTGAGCATCGCCGCGCTGTTGGTCGCGAACTCCGCCGAACGGGGGTTGAGCTGGGTATGCAGGATAGCCATGGACAGCTCCGTCTCAGCGGGTTTCGTTGAACAGTTCGCGACCGATCAGCATGCGACGAATCTCACTGGTGCCAGCGCCGATTTCGTACAGCTTGGCGTCACGCAGCAGACGACCGGCCGGGAATTCGTTGATGTAGCCGTTGCCGCCGAGAATCTGGATCGCGTCGAGGGCCATTTGCGTGGCGCGTTCGGCGCTGTAGAGGATCACGCCTGCGGCGTCCTTGCGGGTGGTTTCGCCACGCTCGCAGGCTTGAGCGACGGCATACAGATAGGCGCGGCTGGCGTTGAGCTGGGTGTACATGTCGGCGACCTTGCCCTGGATCAGCTGGAATTCGCCGATGCTCTGGCCGAACTGCTTGCGGTCGTGGATGTACGGCACGATCAGGTCCATGCAGGCCTGCATGATCCCGGTCGGGCCGCCCGAAAGGACAACGCGTTCGTAATCGAGGCCGCTCATCAGCACTTTCACGCCGCCATTGAGTACGCCGAGAATGTTTTCTTCCGGCACCTCGACGTCATCGAAGAACAGTTCGCAGGTGTTCGAACCGCGCATGCCCAGCTTGTCGAATTTGTTGCTGCGGCTGAAACCTTTCCAGTCGCGTTCGACGATGAAGGCGGTGATACCGTGCGGACCTTTTTCCAGGTCGGTCTTGGCGTAGATCACGTAGGTGTTGGCGTCCGGACCGTTGGTGATCCAGGTTTTGCTGCCGTTGAGCACGTAGTGATCGCCACGTTTGTCGGCGCGCAGTTTCATCGACACCACGTCGGAGCCGGCATTCGGTTCGCTCATGG
Source organism: Pseudomonas fluorescens NCIMB 11764 (assembly GCF_000293885.2). Classification (NCBI taxonomy): domain Bacteria; kingdom Pseudomonadati; phylum Pseudomonadota; class Gammaproteobacteria; order Pseudomonadales; family Pseudomonadaceae; genus Pseudomonas; species Pseudomonas fluorescens. The sequence goes on along the minus strand of NZ_CP010945.1, from coordinate 5,784,763 downwards.
CCAGGGCGCCGATGTGCTCGCCGCTGATGAGCTTCGGCAGGTATTTGCTTTTCTGTTCGTGATTGCCGTTGCGGTTGATCTGGTTGACGCAGAGGTTGGAGTGCGCGCCGTAGGACAGGGCAACCGACGCCGAGCCCCGGCTGATTTCTTCCATGATGACCACGTGGGCCAGGTACCCCAGGCCAGCACCGCCGTACTCTTCCGGCACGGTAACGCCGAGCAGGCCCATGTCACCGAATTTGCGCCACAGGTCGGCGGGGAACAGGTTGTCGATGTCGATCTGAGCGGCGCGCGGGGCGATCTCTTTGGCGACGAAGGACTGAACCTGATCGCGCAGCATGTCGATGGTTTCACCGAGGGCAAAGTTCAGGGATGGGTAGCTCATGGGTCACCTTTTGGCTTTTTTGTAGGGCGGGGAGGGCCGTGATGCAGCTCTCACCTTTACGTTAACGTAAGCCTGTGACGAATGGCTGTCAATCACCCTTTACGTTAACGTCAACTTGAGCGAGAGTAGAGGCAGTTCTGAAAAGACCAGCGTCGCATTCTGTGGCGAGGGAGCTTGCTCCCTTCCGAGCGCGAAGCGGTCGCAAATCGGCAAGTCAGGTGTAGCAGAAAGCACGCTGGCTGATGATTTCACGACTGCTGCGCAGCCGAACGGGAGCAAGCTCCCTCGCCACACAAGCCTCGCTCCTACAATAAAGACAATAGGGGTCGTCATGGATCAACCCAGTGCAAGCCCGCAACGCAGCTACACCCGTGGTGCTCAGGACAAAGCCTTGCTGGCGATGACCATCGGTCAGGCGTTCGATAGCACCGTCGCGAAGTACTCGGCTGGAGAGGCGCTGGTCGTGCGTCATCAACAGCTGCGTTTCACCTGGCAGCAACTGTCCGACGCGGTGGACCTGCATGCCAGGGCATTGCTGGCGCTGGGCCTGCAAGCGGGAGATCGCCTCGGCATCTGGGCACCGAATTGCGCGCAGTGGTGCATCAGCCAGTTCGCCAGCGCGAAGCTCGGCGTGATTCTGGTCAACATCAACCCGGCGTATCGCAGCTCTGAACTCGAATACGTGTTGAAGCAATCGGGTTGCCAATGGCTGGTCTGTGCGGGCTCTTTCAAGACCTCCAACTATCACGGCATGCTGCAAGGGCTGGTGCCCGAGCTGGCTGAGCAATCCATCGGACAGTTACGAAGTGAACGCCTGCCTGACCTGCGCGGGGTCATCAGCCTGGATGCGCAACCGCCATCGGGTTTCCTGCCCTGGTCGCAACTGGCCGATCTCGCGGCCAGCGTGTCCGCCGAACAGTTGCGCGAGCGTCAGGACAGCCTGCACTTCGATCAACCGGTGAACATCCAGTACACCTCCGGCACCACCGGTTTCCCCAAGGGCGCGACCCTCAGCCACTACAACATCCTCAACAACGGTTACATGGTCGGCGAAAGCCTCGGCCTGACCGACCAGGATCGGCTGGTGATCCCGGTGCCGCTGTATCACTGCTTCGGCATGGTCATGGGCAACCTCGGCTGCATCACCCACGGCAGCACCATGATCTACCCCAATGATGCGTTCGATCCGTTGCTGACCCTGACCACTGTCGCCGAGGAGAAAGCCACCGCACTCTATGGCGTGCCGACCATGTTTATCGCAATGCTCGATCAGCCGCAGCGAGCCGAGTTCGACCTGTCGACCCTGCGCACCGGAATCATGGCCGGCGCGACCTGTCCGATCGAAGTGATGCGCCGGGTCATCAATGAAATGCACATGAGCGAAGTGCAAATTGCCTACGGCATGACGGAAACAAGTCCGGTGTCTTTGCAGACCGGTCCTTCAGACGAGCTGGAATTGCGAGTCACCACGGTCGGTCGCACCCAGCCGCAGCTTGAAAGCAAAATCATCGACGAGGCGGGTAACCTGGTGCCGCGCGGCACCATCGGCGAACTCTGCACCCGTGGCTACAGCGTGATGCTCGGCTACTGGAATAACCCGCAAGGTACCGCCGAAGCCATCGATCAGGCCGGCTGGATGCACACCGGTGATCTGGCGAGCATGAATGAAGAAGGCTACGTGTGCATTGCCGGACGCAACAAGGACATGATCATCCGCGGCGGTGAGAATATTTACCCGCGGGAGCTGGAAGAGTTCTTCTTTACCCACCCGGCGGTGGCGGACGTGCAAGTGATCGGCATTCCGTGTTCGCGCTATGGCGAAGAGATTGTCGCCTGGATCAAGTTCCACCCGGGCCACAGCGCCACGGAGCAGGAGCTGCAAGCCTGGTGCAAGGAACGCATCGCGCACTTCAAGACGCCGCGTTACTTCAAGTTCGTCGAGGAGTTTCCGATGACGGTGACTGGCAAGATCCAGAAATTCCGGATGCGCGAGATCAGTATCGAGGAGTTGCGCATCAAGTAGGGTTGATCACAAACCAATGTGGGGGCGGGCTTGCTCGCGAAGGCGGTGTGTCAGTCAATGAATGTGTCGACTGATGCATCGCATTCGCGAGCAAGCCCGCTCCACATTTTGATTGGGGGAAAACCTGAATCGCAGAAAGCACAAAGGGGAGCCGAAGCTCCCCTTTAATTTTCGTTGCGTGTGCTCTTTTTTTATTATTGAGGGGCGGTCTGTTTTTGTTTTTGGTAACCGTGACCCTTTACCGCTGTTTTTATCGATCCCCATCCGGGATCAAGAGCAAACGTATTTTTTTGAGCGCTGATCTGCTTTTTCGCTGAGCGATCCAACCAGTTCGGGAGCTACCTGAAGGTAGTTTTATTGTTCTCTGCCCGGTTGCGGGTTACTCCGAAAAGCACCCTGAAAAGCACACCTTCTCCAAAAAAATCTGTTAGCTGCGTCTCTGCCGTGTTGTTCTTGTTATGTCAGAGTCGTTTCGTCTTATTTTTATTGGTTTGCTGCTTTTTATTCTTGTTATGCCATAGAGATAGCAGAAGCCGTGCCAACTTTTAAAAAACCTTTAAAATCAACGGTTTAAGTTTTTGTCGGATTTTTCACTCAGTCAAAACCCGACAATTTGTTTCCGTGTTACTCGGTTGAGCCCCCACATTTCGACATGGCGGTAACACCTGGACACATCCGCGCACTTATTGCGCGCTACGAGCCTTGGCCACGCGTGAACCGGTCGGACGGCCCAGTACTGTACAAATCTGCTGGCCAGCCACAATCAAGGCGTCCAGATCAATACCGGTGTCGATGCCCAAGCCATTCAACAGATAAACCACGTCTTCGGTGGCAACGTTACCGCTGGCGCCCTTGGCGTATGGGCAGCCGCCGAGACCGGCGATCGAGCTGTCGAACACCGCGATACCTTCGAGCAGGCTGGCGTAGATATTGGCCATGGCCTGGCCGTAGGTGTCGTGGAAGTGCCCGGCGAGTTTTTCCCGCGGCACGTCGGCGGACACCACGTCGAACATCTTGCGCGTCGCACCTGCCGTGCCGGTGCCGATGGTGTCGCCCAGGGAGATTTCGTAGCAGCCCATGGCGTAGAGCTCGCGGGCGACCCGGGCAACCTGCTCCGGTGCGACGTGACCTTCATACGGGCAACCCAGCACACACGACACGTAGCCGCGCACGCTGACGCCGTGTTGTTTGGCAGCCTCCATGATCGGCGCAAAGCGCTCCAGGCTTTCATTGATCGAGCAGTTGATGTTGCGCTGGGAGAAGGCTTCGGAGGCCGCGGCGAACACCGCGACTTCCTTGACCCCGGCGGCGACCGCATCTTCGAACCCGCGCAGGTTGGGGGCGAGGGCGCCGTAGGTCACGCCCGGTTTGCGCTGGATCTGCGCGAAGACGTCGGCGGAGCCGGCCATCTGCGGCACCCATTTGGGCGAGACGAAACTGCCGACTTCTATATAGCTGAGGCCAGCAGCGGTCAGCGCGTCGACCAGTTGCACCTTGTCGGCAACGCTGATCGGTTGGGCTTCGTTTTGCAGACCGTCGCGGGGGCCGACTTCGACCAGGCGTACGTGGGTTGGAAGAGACATGGGAATCGACCTGTGCTGATTGTCTGAATGTTGGCACTGACCCGTGGGAGCGGGTTTGTGGCGAGGGGATTTATCCCCGTTGGGTCGCGAAGCGGCCCCGCCCTTCAAAGTCCAACTGCATGAATAAGTTGACGCCTGCTTCGCAGTCGAACGGGGATAAATCCCCTCGCCACAAAGGCTAGCTCCCACAGAGGAATGTGTTGACCTACTGAACCACCGACTGGCTTTTCATCGTTTCTTCCAGAGCCTGGGTGCAGCGCTCCTGCGCCGTGTCCAGTTCCAGCTTCATCTGCTCGATGTCGAGCATCTGCTGTTCCAATTGTTCGCGGCGTTCGGCGATTTTGTTGAGCATGGTTTGCAGCTGCTTCTGGTTGCCGCCGGTGGGGTCGTAAAGTTCGATCAGCTCACGGCATTCGGCCAGGGAGAAGCCTATGCGCTTGCCCCTCAGAATCAGCTTCAGGCTGACCTTGTCCCGGGGCGAATAGATGCGTTCCTGGCCACGGCGCTCGGGGCTGAGCAGGCCTTGCTCTTCATAAAATCGAATGGCCCGCGTGGTGATGTCGAGTTCGCGGGCGAGGTCGGAGATGCTGTAGGTCTGGCTGCTCATGGAAGCGCTCGAAAAAGGTCATGGCGCTAAGCTAAAGGCAGGTTGACGTATACGTCAAGGGGCGAGGTTCTGTGGTGTTACCCCTGGCCTCTTCGAATTGCCTGCGATTTAGCGATAACTCGGTGCATTGCCTTACACCTTATCGAGCTTCTTCTCATGCGCCGTCACCTGCTGGCACAGCTCGATCATCTGCTCGCGCATCCAGCGGTTGGCCGGGTCCTGGTCGGTGCTTTCGTGCCAGTAAAGGTGGGTTTCCACTGGTGGTACATCGTTGACCGGCAGGTTCACTGAATACAAATCATGACGACGGGCGAAGCGTTCCGGAACGGTCATGACCATGTCGGTCTGCTGCAACACCTGCGACGCCATCAGGTAGTGCTGGGAACGCAAGGCGATCTTGCGCTGAATGCCCATTTTACCGAGCGCGAGGTCTACATGGCCGAGACCGCTGCGGCGGCTGGAAATATGGATGTGGGTCAGCGACAGGTAATCATCGAGGGTGAATTTCTCCTTGCCCGCCAGCGGATGGCCCTTGCGCATGGCACACACGTAGCGATCTTCCATCAGCTTGACGTGACGCACCTGCGGGTCGGTGTTGAGCGGCGCGTCCACCGCAAAGTCGAGACGCCCGGCCGCCAGTTCCTTGGTGGTCTCACGGCGCTTGGACAGAAAGCTTTCGATGATGACCGTTGGCGCCAGGCGACGAAGGCGCTGGAACAGCGGCGGCAGGATCACCGCTTCGGTGAGGTCGGTCATGCTGATGCGGTACGTCTTGACTGCCTGCAACGGGTTGAAAATGCGGCTTTCCTGCACCGACACCCGCAGCAGCGAGAGGGCGTTGCGCACCGGACCAATGATGTTTTGCGCCATCGGCGTCGGCACCATGCCTTGGGCCGTACGCACGAACAACGGATCGTTGAACGTCTCGCGCAAGCGGGCCAGAGCGTTCGAGACCGCAGGCTGAGTAATGCCGACAATCTGCCCGGCGCGGGTCAGGTTGGCTTCGGTGTAGATCGCGTCGAAGACGATGAAAAGGTTGAGGTCGACCTTGCTCAGATTCATTGCGCTGCACTCTTATTGTTGGGGCGTTTTGATGAGGCCGTGGGCCTCGGCAATCACCCGATCATATATCGGTGATGAATGTTAATACACGCCGAGAATAGGCTAGGTAAATTTTCGTAGCTGTTCTAGCATCGATTGCATGACCTAAACAACCTCCCTCAAGAAGGTAGCTGCTCATGGATTTCGCTTATTCGCCCAAGGTGCAAGAACTGCGTGAGCGCGTGACCGCGTTCATGGACACCTACGTTTATCCCGCCGAAGCCGTGTTCGAACGCCAGGTTGCCGAGGGCGACCGTTGGCAGCCGACTGCGATCATGGAAGAACTCAAACTCAAGGCCAAGGCCGAAGGCCTGTGGAATTTGTTTCTGCCTGAGTCCGAACTCGGCGCCGGCCTGACCAACCTCGAATACGCGCCATTGGCAGAAATCATGGGCCGCTCGCTGCTGGGCCCCGAGCCGTTCAACTGCTCGGCACCCGACACCGGCAACATGGAAGTGCTGGTGCGTTACGCCAACGAAGAACAGAAGCAACGCTGGCTCGAACCGTTGCTGCGCGGTGAGATCCGCTCGGCGTTCGCCATGACCGAGCCGGACGTGGCTTCCTCCGACGCCACCAACATGGCCGCCCGCGCCGTGCGTGACGGTGACGAGTGGGTGATCAACGGCAAGAAATGGTGGACCTCGGGTGCCTGCGATCCACGCTGCAAGATTCTTATTTTCATGGGCCTGAGCAATCCCGACGCGCCGCGCCACGCCCAGCATTCGATGATTCTGGTGCCGGTGGATGCCCCTGGCGTGAAGATCGTCCGTCCGCTGCCGGTGTTCGGTTACGACGATGCACCACACGGCCACGCCGAGGTGCTGTTCGAAAACGTCCGGGTGCCGTACGAAAACGTTCTGTTGGGTGAAGGACGCGGCTTTGAAATCGCACAGGGTCGCCTTGGCCCTGGCCGGATCCACCACTGCATGCGTTCGATCGGCATGGCCGAGCGTGCACTGGAACTGATGTGCAAACGCGCGGTGAACCGCACCGCGTTCGGCAAACCGTTGGCGCGTCTGGGCGGTAACATCGACAAGATCGCCGACTCGCGGATGGAAATCGACATGGCTCGCCTGCTGACCCTGAAAGCGGCGTACATGATGGACACCGTCGGCAACAAAGTGGCGAAGAGCGAAATCGCGCAGATCAAGGTGGTCGCACCGAATGTGGCTTTGCGCGTTATCGACCGGGCGATCCAGATCCATGGCGGGGCAGGGGTTTCCAACGATTTCCCGCTGGCCTACATGTACGCGATGCAGCGCACCCTGCGCCTGGCCGACGGCCCGGACGAAGTGCACCGCGCGGCGATCGGCAAGTTCGAGATCGGCAAGTACGTGCCAAAGGAAATGATGCGCAGCAGTCACTAAGACCGCTGTATCGCGGGCCTGCTTCAGGCCCGCGATACGTCATCCTGCTATTAAAGGCAGCCCGAAAAAGGCTCGCGCACACGCGGTGCTGTGAGCCGCCAGTTCTTCCTCGCTTTCCCCGCGATGCAATGCCACTTCCCGCAACACTTCAGTCAGATACGCCGGTTCGTTACGGCCATTCTTCGGCTTGGGCCGCAAGCTGCGCGGCAACAGATACGGCGCATCACTCTCCAGCATCAACCGCCCGCGCTTGATTTCTTTCACCAGCGGATGCAGATGCGTGCCGCGACGCTCGTCGCAGATCCAGCCGGTGATGCCGATGTGCAAGTCCAGGTCGAGGTAGCTGAACAGCGCTTTCTTCTCGCCGGTGAAGCAATGCACCACGGCGGCCGGCAACTGATCTCGATAATCCCGAAGAATTTCCAGAAGACGCTGACTGGCGTCGCGCTCGTGGAGGAATACTGGCAGTTGAAGCTCGATCGCCATTTCCAGGTGTTGTTCCAGGACTTTTTCCTGTTGCGGGCGCGGGGAGAAATCGCGATTGAAATCCAGGCCGCATTCACCTACGGCCACCACGTTTGGCTCTTTGAGCAAACTGCGCAGACGCTGGGCGCTGTCGGCGTTCCAGTCGCTGGCCGAGTGCGGATGAATGCCGGCGGTGGCGAACAGCCGTTGCGCCGTGTCATCCAGTTGCTGGCACAGCTCCAGCGCCTGTTCACTGCCCTCGACACTGGTGCCGGTGAGCACCAATTGGCAGACCCCGGCGGCATACGCGCGGTCGAGTACAGCCTGGTGCTTGCCGGCAAAACTGGGGTTGGTCAGGTTGACGCCGATATCGATGAGTTGCATGGTGCTACCTCGGACCAAAGGCTGGAAAGCATATCAGAGCTGTAGATTTATAAGAAAACCAAGAACTACAACGAGTTAAAGCTGTCTTTTGATGCCGCGAGGCAAGCCGGGGTGGTCAGCGTGCCATCACTGTGCCAGTCTTTCGCACTTTGCCAGCGCTCAAGGCGCTCTGTTTCTGTCGTTCGGTTTCATGGAGATTTTTGAAATCGGCCCAGTATTCTTTCCGGAGAGTGGATGACACGTCCCTCGATTTTGATACTGCTGTGTGGTTCTCTGCTGTTGCCGATGCCCGCGGTTGCGCGTCTGGCCGGCCCGCTGCAAGCCGTGCCGGCGGTCAAGGTGCGCGATCTGCAGGAAATCCGCAGCAGTCGGGTGCTGAAGGTGCTCGTCAACCAGAGCCGCAACAGCTCCGGCGAAGTCCAGGGCCAGTCCATCGGCGTCGAATACCATCGGTTGCGTGCTTTCGAGCAATACCTCAATGGCCACGCCCGCGACGGTCAGGAAGTCACCCTCAAGATTATCCCCAAAGCCAAGGATCAACTGCTTGGCGCATTACAGCGCGGGGAGGGCGATCTGGTTGCGCCGGGGGAATTGCTCGATCTGCAACCGGGTTACGCCGTCAGCGCCAGTGAGCCTATTGCCAGCAACATCCCGCTGGTGCTGGTCGGCATCAAAGGCGAGAAGCGCTACACCCACCTTGAGCAACTTTCCGGTAAAACCCTGGCATTGCCCACCGGCAGTGCCGCCGGGGAAGCGATCAGTCAGATCAATCAAAAACTCGCCCTGCACAAGCTGGCGCCAGTGAAAATCGAGTGGGTCGATCCGAGCCTGGCGGTTGAAGACGTGCTTGAAATGGTTCAGGGCGGCATCTTTCACCTGACCATTGTCGAGCAACCGATTGCCGAGCGCTGGGGCAAGATCCTGCCCAAGCTGCGCTTTGATCGGCAGGTGCTGATCAGCGAGCCAGGGGAAGAGTTCTGGTTTGTGCGCCGCGATGCGTCGATGCTGCGGGCAAGCATCGACCGCTTCCTCATTGGGTACAAAAAGCCATCGGACCAGGATGTGGCTTTCCTGAGGATCTATCGTCGCTTGTATCAAGTGCACTATCCATTGGCCAAGGCTGATCGCCAGCGCCTGGAAAAACTCCGGCCGGTACTGCAGAAGCACGCCGATGCTCAAGGCATGGACTGGCTGAACCTGGCGGCACTGGCATTCAAGGAATCCGCGCTCCAACCCAATGCCCGCAGCGGTAGCGGCCCCACCGGCCTGATGCAGATCACCCCGTCGGCGGCCCAGCGGGTGGGGGTCGGCAACATTCAGAATCTCGATGCCAATGTGCAGGCCGGTGCCAAGTACCTGGCGATGATCCGCCGCAAGTTTTTTGCCAGCCCCAAACTCAACGAGCGTGAGCGCATGGCGTTTGTGCTGGCGGCCTACAACATCGGGCCGGAGCGGGTTCAGGGCATGCGCGCCGAGGCGCGGCGGCGTGGTTTGAATCCCAATCAGTGGTTCTTCCAGGTCGAGCGGATCGCCATGGAGCAGGTGGGAATGGGTCCCGTCAGCTATGTTAATAGCGTGAACAAGTATTACCTGGCGTTCGATCGGGAACGGGAGTCGTTGGAGCCCCAGGGGCAGAAAGTGGCCTCACGGAAATAATCGACTAAACTGATTGTTATGACGAAAAAATTGCGCTTTTAACATTCGATTTATTGATTAATATGGCGGCCAACCAACACACAAACTCACAATGGATGACACAGCATGAGCTCACTGATCAACAAGGTACTGTTTACCCGCGCTGGCTACGGCCTGACTGTTTTGCGGATCTTCGTCGGCATCATCTTCGCAGCCCACGGCGCGCAGAAGCTTTTTGGGGCGTTCGGTGGTTACGGTCTGGCCGGCACCGCGCAGTACATGGAGAGTATCGGCCTGACACCGGGCTACCTGATGGCGACGCTGGCGGGTGGTACTGAGTTCTTCGGCGGTCTTGCCTTGATCATCGGCTTGCTGGTCCGTCCAGCGGCCCTCGGCCTGGCTTTCCTCTCGCTGGTGGCGATCTTCTCGGTGCACCTTCCTAACGGTTTGTTCATGGCCAACAACGGTTATGAATTCGCCCTGGCCCTGCTCGGTGGCAGCATCGCCGTGCTGATCGAAGGCGCCGGCAAACTGTCGGCCGACCGCGCCATCGCTGGCTGACCGCTCTGGCTCAACAAAAAGGCCCGCATTGCGCGGGCCTTTTTGTTGTGCGTCATTCTTGACACTGTCCAGTCAGCTTCTCTAGGATGCTGCTCATGCGCCGATTTAAACAGCTACTTGCGGGGCGCCAGGTGACTCATTCAGTTGCCGATAGAAGCCTGAAACAGGCTTCGAAATACCGCTAAAGCGCTGGTTCGGTGTTGCCTCTCACCTGCCATGCAGACTTTTGAGGCAGAGACACGACACGATGAATGCACTAAACCCCGTTGTACGCCCCGCGCCGATCACGGCACACCTTACCCAGCGCAATCCAAAAATCCTGCTTGGCGGCAAACATCAGCCGACGCTCTTGCGTTATCTGGATGGCTGGCCGCGTCGCACCGGCGGGCCTGCAGCGTTCCTGATCCAGTTTGTCGAAGACAGTGAGTCACTGGCCCGATTTGCCAGCGACAGCTTCGACCTGGCGGTGATTCAGTCACCCAGTCTCGAAGACGCGCCTGAAATGATCAAGCAACTGACCCGCGTGGCCCGACAAGGGTTGATCACCCGCCGCTGAGGCCTAGGGGTATTCAATCGCCACGATGTACACGCATTGCTCACCGGTCGGCGTCTGGACTCGAACTTCGGCGTCCAGTGCCTTGCCGATCAGGGCGCGTGCCAACGGCGAGTCGATACTGATCAGGCCCAGTTTCAAGTCCAGCTCATCCGGGCCGACGATGCGATAACGCGACTCCTTGCCGTCCTCGTCCTCGATCGTGACCCAGGCGCCGAAGTAAACCTTGTTCGGATCGCTGGGCTTTTCGCTGACCACCTTGAGTGCTTCCAGGCGTTTGGTCAGAAAACGCACGCGGCTGTCGATCTCGCGCAGCATCTTTTTGCCGTAGGTGTATTCGGCATTTTCGGAGCGATCGCCCTGCGCTGCGGCCTCGCTGACCGATTGCGTGACCTGCGGTCGGCGCACATGCCAGAGCTCATGGAACTCGGCCCGCATCCGCGCTTCACCTTCCGGGGTGATCAGCGCGGTGCCAGCTGTGCGAGGAGGGCGATAACGGCTCATGGCAACTTCTTGTGATTGAGGAGGCTTGAGTCTATCAACCCTCGCGCAACACTGTCAGGGGGCTGGCGTTCAAGGCTCGACGGGTACCGAACACGCCGGCACCGCCGATCAGCGCAGCACCGATCAATGGCAGTACCAACAGCCATGGATGCGGATGCCAGGGCAGGTCGAACGCGTAACGGTACAGCACCAGGCTCACCAGTTCCGAACCCAGCGCTGCCAGCAATCCGCTGACCGCGCCGAGCAGGCCGAACTCGATTCGCCGGGCCTTGACCAGCAACTGTCGCTCAGCCCCCAGCGCTCGCAACAAGGCGCCTTGACGGATGCGTTCATCCAGCGTCGCTTGCAGGCCCGAGAACAACACCGCCATCCCCGCCGCCAACACGAACAACAGCACGTATTCCACCGCCAGAGTGACCTGGGCGAGGATGCTGCGCAGTTGCGCAAGCAACGCTTCGACTTGCAGGATGGTCACCGCCGGAAAGGCGCGGGACAGGTCGACAATCTGCTGGTCATGACCGGCTGCCAGATAGAAGCTGGTCAAGTAAGTCGCTGGTAAATCCTTCAATGTCCCAGGTTGGAAGATCATGAAGAAGTTCGGCTGGAAGTTGTCCCAGTTGATCTCCCGCAGGCTGGTGACTTTCGCTTCGCGATTGACCCCACCGACGGTGAACACCATGTGATCGCCCAGCTTGAGTTTCAGGCTTTCGGCCACTTTGCCTTCTACCGACACGCCGGGAATGTCATCCGCAGGCTGTTCGCTCCACCAGTTTCCCGCGGTGAGCTTGTTGCCCGTCGGCAGGTCCGCCGCCCAGGTCAGGCTCAGGTCGCGCTGGATTGCCCGATCTCCGGCCGAGTCCTTGCTGACGATCTCCTGCACCGGCTCGCCGTTGATGCTGATCAACCGTCCCGGCACCACCGGGTACAGCGGCGCCGATTGGGCTGACAGTTCGATCAGGCGATCGGTGAAGGCCTGTTTGTCTGCCGGCAGGATGTTCAGCGCGAAATAGTTCGGCGCATTTTTCGGCAACTGGTTTTGCCAGGTGTCGAGTAACTCACCGCGCAGCAAGGCGATCAACGCCATGGACAGCAGAATCAAACCGAAGGCCAGGGATTGTCCGGCGGCAGCCAGTGGATGACGCAGCAATTGGCCCAGCCCGAGACGCCACGGCAACGAAGCACGCGCGAGCATCCGGCGCAGGCTTTTCAGCAGCAGCAACAGCAAGCCGCCCAATACCAGCGCCGCAATCACGCCACCGCCGAGCAGGGCGAAGGTTAGCAGCAGGTCGAGGCTCAGGCGCCACATGATCAGCCCGAGAGCGCCCAAGGCCACGCCGTAGACCATCCAGGTGCTGGAAGGAATCGGCAGCATGTCGCGGCGCAATACCCGCAATGGCGGAACCCGGCCCAGCGCCGCGAGGGGCGGCAAGGCAAAACCGGCCAGCGCCACCAGCCCGGTGCCGATCCCGGCGATGGCCGGAAACAGGCCGCCCGGTGGAACGTCGGTGGGCAACAAATCATGCAACAGCGCGAACAGGCCAAGCTGCGCCAGCCAGCCGATCAACGCGCCGCTGATGCTGGCCAACAGTCCGAGCACCGTCAGCTGCAAACTGAACAGGACCATGGTTTCCCGGCGGGACAGCCCCAGGCAGCGCAATAGCGCGCTCGCATCGAAGCGGCGGGTGGCGAAACGCGTTGCCGACAGCGCCACCGCCACCCCGGACAGCAGGACCGCCACCAGGCTCGCCATGTTCAAGTAACGTTCGGCTTTACCCAGCGCGCCGCCAATCTGCCGGTTGCCATCGCGGGCATCCTGGATGCGCTGGTTGGCAGCGAGGCCGGGTTTGATCAGTTGGCGATAGGTTTCCAGCGCTTCGGCTTTGCCGCGCCAGAGTTCGCGGTAACTGACACGGCTGCCGGGTTGCACCACGCCGGTGGCGGCGAGGTCGCTGAGGTTGATCAGCACGCGCGGCGTCAGGCTGTAGAAATTGCCGGCGCGATCCGGTTCGTAAGTCAGCACTCGCGCGAGTTTGAGAGTGCGCATGCCGACGTCGATGCTGTCGCCGATCTTCAGATCCAGGGCGGTCAGCAATCGTGCCTCGACCCAGGCCTCGCCGGGTTTCGGTCCGCCCCCGGTCTCTTCCGGAGCAAAGGGGGCGGGGGCGCTTTTCAGTTCGCCGCGCAGGGGATAGACCTCGTCTGCGGCTTTGATGCTGGACAGCTGAATGCCGTTGTCGGTGGCGATGACGCTGGAGAACTCCACCACTTGCGCATGTTCAAGGCCCAGCTCAGTCCCGCTTCTGATCTGTTCGGGCCGCGCCGGTGAACTGCCCTCAAGCAGCAGATCGGCGCCAAGGAATTCGGTGGCACGCAGCATCATGGCGCCATTCAGGCGAGCGCCGAAGTAACCGATGGCGGTACTCGCCGCCACCGCCACCAGCAAAGCGAAGAACAACACCCGCAATTCGCCGGCGCGAGCGTCGCGCAGCAATTGGCGAATGGCGAGACTGAACAGGCGCAACAGCGGCAAGCGTGCCATCAAGGCTCCAGAGGGGCGACCAGCAGGCCGGCTTCAAGTCGGATCAGGCGCCGGCAGCGATGTGCCAGGCGTTCATCGTGAGTCACCAGCACCAGGGTCGTGCCGCGCTCCTTGTTCAATTCAAACAGCAAGTCGCTGATGCGCTCGCCGGTATGGCTGTCGAGGTTGCCGGTGGGTTCGTCGGCGAACAACACATCGGGCTCGGCGGCAAACGCACGGGCAATCGCCACGCGCTGCTGTTCCCCACCGGAGAGCTGGCGTGGCGAGTGGGTCAGGCGCTGGCCGAGACCAACCCTTCGCAGCAATTCGGTGGCGCGCTCGCGAGCGTCTTTGCGGCCATCGAGTTCCAGTGGCAGCATGACGTTTTCCAGGGCGTTGAGACTGTCGAGCAGCTGGAATGATTGAAAGACAAAGCCCACGTGTTCGGCGCGAATTCGCGCCCGCTGGTCTTCATCGAGATTGCTCAGGCTTTGGCCGGCGAGGGTGACTTCGCCGCTGCTCGGCAGGTCGAGGCCGGCGAGCAGGCCGAGAAGGGTGGATTTGCCTGAACCGGACGCGCCGACGATGGCCAGGCTGTCGCCCTTGTTCAGTTCCAGGCTGAGTTCGTGCAGGATAGTCAGTTCACCTTCCGCGCTGGGAACCACTTTGCTGAGGTTCTTCGCGGTGAGAATGCTTGCGCCCATGGAGAATCCGATGCGTGTGTGGTTTTTGAGTGCTGGCCTGGCCCTGATGTGCATGGCCCAGAACGCAGCGGCGGGTACAGTCCTGATCGTTGGCGATAGTATCAGCGCCGGTTTCGGACTGGATACCCGCGTTGGGTGGGTGTCGTTGCTTGAGCAACGGCTCAAGCGCGAAGGTTTCGATGATAAGGTGGTCAACGCATCCATCAGCGGCGACACCAGTGCCGGAGGCCAGGCGCGCCTGCCTGCGCTGCTTGCAGAGCATAAACCGGAGCTGGTAATCCTCGAGTTGGGCGGCAACGACGGCCTGCGCGGAATGCTGCCAACGCAATTGCAACAAAACCTTGCAGCGATGATCGACAGCTCCCGCGCCAGTGGGGCGAAGGTGCTGCTGCTCGGCATGCAACTGCCACCCAACTACGGCGCGCGCTACACCAAGGCCTTCGCCGAGGTATACAGCAACGTCGCCACCGAGAAAAAAATCCCGCTGGTGCCATTTTTTCTCGACGGCGTGGGCGGTCATCCAGACCTGATGCAGGCCGACGGCCTGCACCCCGCTGCGGGGGCTCAGGACAAGTTGCTGGAAAATGTCTGGCCGACACTGAAACCGCTGCTTTGACGCTTTTCTAGCGGCGGCGTTTCGGCTAAGGTGGCGCCCCCGATTTGGAGCCCCCGATGCCGCGTCCCGCCTGGTCACTTTTTGCCTACCAACTGATCGAGCCTGACGAACAGCTGGATCTGTTCGCCTGCCAGGAAGTGCGGGTACATCTGGTGACCCGTCAACTGGAGCTGGGTGGCTCGGCCGATCGAACCCTGTGTGGCAGTCTGCTTCCGGCGCAGCCGCGCTGGTCGAGCGTCGACCGCCGCGTTTTCCAGGACCAGCGCCTGTGCTCGCTGTGCCGGGCGATCCTGGAATCGCAGAAACGCGGCACTTCGCCGATCTGGCCAGAGCTGCGCTTCGAGCTTTGAGGCAATAAAGATAGCGTGCTATCGGCCGACTCCCCGAATTTACGGGCGCCGGTGTACAATCCCGTTTTTATCCCCTGACCCTGCGAAGGATTTAACGGATGTTGCCGCGCTTTCCTGCCGTCACCCGCTGCCTGTCTCTTGCCGCCCTTTGTGTGGCAGGTCCCGTAGCAGCATTGGAGTTGCCCCTGCCACCGCCCGGTGAAGACATCGTCGGCCAGGTTCAGGTCATCAAGGCCAAATACGAAGACACCTTCGCCGACCTTGGCACCACTTACGATCTGGGTTATTCGGAAATGGTCGCGGCCAACCCTGGCGTCGATGCATGGCTGCCGGGCGCCGGTACCGAAATCGTGTTGCCGACGCGTTTCATCCTGCCGCCAGGACCGCGTGAAGGTATCGTCATCAACCTGGCTGAATATCGCCTCTACTACTATCCGAAAGGCCGGAATGTGGTCTACACCTTCCCGCTGGGTATCGGTCGCGAGGGTTGGGGTTCACCGATCGCTCACACCACCATCACGGCCAAGACGCCGAACCCGACCTGGACGCCTCCAGCCTCGATCAAGGCCGAGCACCTTGCAGACGGTGATCCGTTGCCAAACGTCGTGCCGGCCGGCCCGGACAACCCGCTGGGGCCGTTCAAGTTCAACCTGGGTACGCCGGGTTACCTGATCCACGGCTCGAACAAGAAGTTCGGGATTGGCATGCGCACCAGCCACGGTTGCTTCCGCATGTTCAACAACAACGTGCTGGAAATGGCGAGCATGGTGCCGGTCGGTACGTCGGTGCGCATTATCAGCGACCCGTACAAGTTCGGTGTCAGTGGCGGCAAGGTCTATCTGGAAGCGCACACGCCGCTGGACGACAAGGGCAACCCTTCTGTGGTCGACAAACACACTGCGGTGATCAACGCGATGCTCAAGCGTGAGGACATCACCAACAACCTGCGCATGAACTGGGATGTGGTCCGCGACGTGGTTGCTGCCGAAGATGGTCTGCCGGTGGAAATCGGAGTGCCGAATACCTCGGCGCCGATGGTGACGAGTGCACCGCTCGACCCGCTGCAGTAAGGCTTGAACAGAACCCGCCGATGCAGGCTGCGTCGGCGGGTTTTTTATGGCGGGTACAAAACGACCGGCCATAAAAAAGCCGACCCAAAAATGGGTCGGCTTGATAATAATCCCGAAGGACTATTACTTGCGGCTAGCTTTGTCCAGCATGCGCAGAGCACGCTCGTTAGCTTCGTCAGCAGTCTGTTGTGCTTTTTGAGCAGCAGCCAGAGCTTCATCAGCTTTACGGTAAGCTTCGTCTGCACGAGCCTGGGAGCGAGCAGCTGCGTCTTCAGTAGCGGTCAGACGTGCTTCGGTTTCTTTCGATACGCTGCTGCAACCGGTAGCCAGAACTGCGGCCAGAGCCAGAGCAGAGAATTTCAGAACGTTGTTCATCGTGTTCCCCTTCAAGGACTTTCTATTAAGTAGCTGTCTCCTCAGAGTGAGGAAATAGCCGGCGTACATACTACCCATTACTTGTCGTAAGTAAACTGACGTAAAGCAAGAAGCAAAAAAAATTGTAGGCGTTGATTCTTTTTCGAGCAACTTTTACTTGCATTTGATTAAAAAATATCCAGCTGCAAAGCCCGCGCTGAGCGAGTTGGCACAAAAAAGTTCCCAGCAGCCGCGAGTGTTTTCACGGTCTTGGCTAAAGTCTGTCTACATGGATTCGTCTACACTTTTGTTCGGGATTTGCGGTGCACCTCTCATATCTTTCTCCTAGTTGAGGTGACTTAAAAGAAGGGCGCTCGTCTTAAGTCTCAACATCCGGCAATGTTCAGGCGATCGACCACCCGGGATCTTCGGTCGAGCACGCCCCTGCGTAACCCCGGAGCAGCACCGACCCAACCTTGCATGATGACGAGCGTACCTTGAGCATTTTCTGCCAATGGTGCCTACTATTTGATACGTGCTCGGTTGCGCGAGATCGGTGCTGTTCTTCTCGGTGTCCATTCAGGCACGGGGTGGCGTAGATGTTCCTTCGCCGGAAAAACATCGGTAAGGTAGGGGTCGGAATCAAAGACCCGCGAGGAGTAGTGATGAGTGAGGCGTTGTCCATCCACCATGACCAGGCTGGTCATCAGTTCGAGACCAATGTGGACGGTCATCGTGCCTACCTGACCTATATGGATCTCGGGAAACAGACCCTGGATATCTATCGCACGTTCGTGCCCAATGCCTTGCGTGGTCGCGGTATTGCGGCAGCCTTGACCGAGAAAGCGCTGGAATACGCCGAGGAAATGGGCTACACCGTCATTCCTTCGTGTTCCTACGTGGAGCGCTACATGGAGCGTCACCAGCGGCATGCGGCCAAGCTGAGCCAGTAAAACGAACGCATAAAAAAACGCCGGGTTTATAGCCCGGCGTTTTTTTATGCGCTGAAAAGTGATCAGGTGCGGGCGCGTTTCGGCAGCACGTCCTTGAGCTTGGCATGCATGCTGCGCAAGGTGTTTTCGGTAGCGGACCAGTCGATGCAGGCATCGGTGATCGACACGCCATATTGCAGGTCGGCGAGGTCTTTCGGGATGGCCTGGCAGCCCCAGTTCAGGTGACTTTCGACCATCAACCCGATGATCGACTGGTTGCCTTCGAGGATCTGGTTGGCGACGTTTTCCATCACCAGCGGTTGCAGTGCCGGGTCCTTGTTGGAGTTGGCGTGGCTGCAGTCGACCATGATGTTCGGTTTGATCTTCGCTTTGTTCAGCGCTTGCTCGCACAGTGCGACGCTGACCGAATCGTAGTTCGGTTTGCCGTTGCCGCCGCGCAGCACCACGTGGCCATAGGCATTGCCCTTGGTGGTGACGATCGACACGCCACCTTCCTGGTTGATGCCCAGGAAACGGTGCGGGCTGGAAACCGATTGCAGGGCGTTGATCGCCACCGTCAGGCCGCCGTCGGTGCCGTTCTTGAAGCCGACGGCCGAAGACAGGCCGGAGGCCATTTCACGGTGAGTCTGGGATTCGGTGGTGCGCGCTCCGATGGCCGACCAGCTGATCAGGTCCTGCAGGTACTGCGGGGAGATCGGGTCGAGGGCTTCGGTAGCGGTCGGCAGGCCCATCTCGGCCAGGTCCAGCAGCAGCTGACGACCGATGTGCAAACCGTCCTGAATCTTGAAGGAGTCGTCCAGGTACGGGTCGTTGATCAAGCCTTTCCAGCCGACGGTGGTGCGTGGCTTCTCGAAATACACGCGCATGACCAGATACAAGGTATCGGACACTTCCGCCGCCAATACCTTCAGGCGCTCGGCGTATTCGTGGGCAGCCTTGATGTCGTGGATCGAGCACGGCCCGATGACGACGAACAGGCGGTGGTCGGTGCCATCCAGGATGTTGCGAATGACTTCGCGACCCTTGGTGACGGTGCGCAGGGCAGCGTCGCTCAGAGGGATATCACGCTTGAGCTGATCGGGAGTGATCAGCGTCTCGTTGGAGGCGACGTTTAGGTCGTTGATCGGTAAATCAGCCATCGTTTACTCGTCAGGTCACGGGTGCCGGCCGCCAGCGAACCCGCGCGGCGGAGCACAGCAAATTAAGCGCGTCGGGAGCGGAACCTTAGCGCGTTACACCGTGGCTCGACAATGGGCAGACAGCGGTTTTAGGGGCATTCGCAACGAATTGATAACGTCCCTTAATCCATCACCGCCTGTGCAAATGCCTTGCGAACCGTATCGTGGGAGAACTCGTCGGCGTGCTGCTGGACCCATTCGAGGGCCAGCGCCTGGGTTTCCTGCAGGTCGTCGTGGGCGTCATGCAGGCGACAGTAACGTTCGATCTGGCACACCTGTTCGCCCATTCGGGCACTGAACATCATCTGCTCGTCAACAAAGGCAATGCCCACCAGATAACCGTGTTTGCGTCGCAGGCACCAGGCGACGTAGCCCAGAAAACGCAAATCGGGGTTCAAGGTCGGGATGCGAACTTCCAGCGCCGTGCCGTGACGCCAGGCGCGGTGATAATTGCAAGCCATGCCCCCGAGGCTGATAGTGTGCAGCTGTTGCCGTGAAATACACTCAGGTTTGAGCAACGTTAATTCGACGGGCACATCGTCAGGATGAGGAATAAAACGTCCCATGAGCACGGACTCCATGTGTCGGCCATCTGACATTGTTTCCCCCAGTATAGTGGCCGAATCGGAACTGACCGATTTCGACGCCGACCAACGGTTGCTGGCGATGAGCGGGGTGTCGCTGGTTATATTCACCAGCGTCGGCTGTGCCAGCTGCCGTTTTGCCCGTGAGCAATTGCCAAGGCTCGATCTGCAGGTCGATCGTTTGTGCTGGATCGATGCCGGGGACAATGGCGGGGTGGTCGAGCGTTATCAGGTCTTTCATTTGCCGGCGCTGTTTGTGGTGCGCGACGGTGAGTTTTTCGGAGCAATAAAATCGCGCCTGACCAGCACCGAGCTCAATGCGGCCGTGGGGCAGGCGCTGACCAGAACAGCAGAGGAGTTGCCATGACGGGTGCAGTTGCCAGGCCGACCATCGGTATTATCGGAACCGGTGCAATCGGTGGTTTCTACGGGTTGATGCTCGCGCGTGCCGGTTTCGACGTGCATTTTCTGTTGCGCAGCGAATTCTCGGCGGTGGCCGAACGCGGGTTGCAACTCGACAGCGCGGTGCACGGTGCGCTGACCTTGAATCCGGTTCAGGCCTATTCGTCGGCCGAAGACATGCCGCCCTGCGACTGGCTGCTGGTGGGCGCGAAGACCACCAGCAATGCCGGTCTGGCGCCGGCGATCATTCAAGCGGCGGCACCGAACGCCAGGGTGCTGTTGCTGCAAAACGGCCTGGATGTCGAAGACAGTCTGCGAGCCTTGCTCCCGGATTCCCTGCACCTGCTCGGCGGACTCTGCCTGATCTGCGTCCATCGCACGGGCCCGGGTGCGATCACTCATCAGGCCCTCGGCGCGGTGAACGTCGGCTACCACAGTGGCCCCGCCACCGATGAACAGGCGCGAATGGCAATTGTCGAGGAAGGCGCCGGGTTGTTCCGCAGCGCCGGCATCGACTCCCAGGCCATGCCGAACCTGCATCAGGCGCGCTGGCAGAAACTGGTCTGGAATATCCCTTACAACGGCCTGTCGGTGCTGCTTGGCGCGGGCACCACACCGTTGATGACCGATGCCGACAGCCGGGAACTGATCAAGGCCTTGATGGCCGAAGTGGTTCAGGGCGCCAAGGCCTGTGGTCACGACATGCCGGCGGGTTACGCGGACTATCTGTTCATGATGACCGAAAAAATGCCGGACTACTGGCCGAGCATGTACCACGATTTTCTGCACAAGCGACCGTTGGAGCTGGCGGCCATTTACGCCCGGCCACTGGCGGCAGCCAAGGCCGCCGGTTGCGAACTGCCGCGAATAGAAGCGTTGTATCGCAGTTTGAGTTTTATCGATCGACGGAATACCTGAGTCGATCAACCCGAGGGGGAAGGGCATGGCAAAGACGATTGACGACAAACTGGTGCTGGCGATTTCTTCGCGCGCGTTGTTCGACCTGAGCGAAAGCCACAAGGTTTACCTGTCGAGCGGTGTCGAGGCCTATCGGCAATATCAGATCGAACACGAAGACGAAATCCTCGAGCCCGGTGATGCCTTCCCGTTGGTGGAAAAACTCCTCAGCCTCAATACCCGCCTCGGCCGCGCCAGGGTCGAAGTGATCCTGGTGTCGCGCAACAGCGCCGACACCGGGCTGCGGGTGTTCAATTCTATTCACCATTACGGACTGGCGATCTCCCGTGCGGCATTTGTCGGTGGGCGCAGCCCGTACCCGTATCTCAAAGCGTTTGGTTGCGACCTGTTTCTGTCGACCCACGCCGAAGACGTGCGCAGTGCGCTGGATGCCGGCTTCGCTGCGGCGACCATTCTGTCGGGCGGTGCCAGCCGTGCCGCGAGCGATGAATTGCGCATTGCCTTCGACGGTGACGCGGTGCTGTTTTCCGACGAGTCGGAGCGTGTTTATCAGGCGGGCGGCCTGGAGGCGTTTCAGGCCAGCGAGCGCGAAAGTGCCCGCGAGCCACTGCGCGGTGGGCCGTTCAAAGGCTTTCTCGCGGCGCTCAATCTGTTGCAGCGTGAGTTCCCGGAGGACGCCTGTCCGATCCGCACCGCGCTGGTCACCGCCCGTTCGGCGCCGGCCCATGAGCGGGTGATCCGCACGTTGCGCGAGTGGGACATTCGCCTGGATGAGTCGTTGTTCCTCGGCGGCCTGACCAAGTCCGCTTTCCTCGAAGCCTTTGCCGCCGACGTGTTTTTCGACGATCAGGCCGGCCATTGCGAGTTGGCTCGTGAGGTGGTCGCTACTGGCCATGTGCCCCATGGCATAAGCAACGAGCAAAAGGTTTAACCCCGCCGTTCAACGCGTTACGCGAGACGTCGTACTCGCCAAGGCACTGCTAAGCTGAATCAATCTCCGCCATGTTGGCACTCGAGGAGGTCATATGATTCGTTCGATGCTGTATGCCACTGACCTCGGCCTGTACGCGCCCTTAGTGATGCAGCATGCCCTGGAGCTGGCTCGAACATTCGATGCTGACTTGTATGTGGTGCACGCGGTTGAGCCGATGGGTTTGTTTGCCGAATCGGTGCTTCAGAGTTACCTCGATGAACAGGCGTTGAACGAGTTTCACAGTCAGGGCCTGAACACCGTCATTGCCAATATCGAGCAACGGGTGCTCGACAGTTTTCGTGAGGAGTTGGGGGACGAGGGGGCGCACGATCTGGACCGGATTCAGGCGGTGCGGGTGCTTCAGGGCGATCCGTCGCAGGTGATTCTCGACCAGGCGCAGAAACTCTCCGTGGATTTGTTGATCGTAGGTAGTCATAGCCATGGTGCTGGCGCGGAAACGCCTTTGGGCAGGACCGCAGCGCGGGTGTTGCAGTTGGCTCGGGTCCCGGTCTATCTGGTGCCGCTGGTGGAACGCCGTCGCCAAGGGGATCGTTAGTGTCCTGCCTCGCAAAGACTGTTTCTTTTTTGACGGCGTCTGTTTCTGCCATGCTGCGTTGCCGCTCCTCGCCATAGCGGGCTATGAGTCATCGCGGCGCCTTGCCTGGCAGCAACAGCCACTCGTCAAAAGAGAAACGTATTTACGAGACAGGACACAGAACACGAATAGTGGCGTTCTGATAAAAAAGTTCTAGATTTATTCTTCAAGCCATTAATATAGTTATATACCGTCGCTGATGCCCGTGGCGTCTACCTGCTTTGAGGGATTCATATGAAGCTTCAACAACTGCGCTACATCTGGGAAGTGGCGCACCACGACCTCAACGTTTCCGCTACAGCCCAAAGCCTTTACACCTCGCAACCGGGTATCAGCAAGCAGATCCGTCTGCTGGAAGACGAATTGGGCGTCGAGGTCTTTGCTCGCAGCGGCAAGCACCTGACCCGCGTCACCCCAGCCGGCGAGCGCATCATCACCACCGCCGGCGAGATCCTGCGCAAGGTTGAAAGCATCAAGCAGATCGCCCAGGAGTTCTCCAACGAGAAGAAAGGCACCCTGTCGATCGCTACCACGCACACCCAGGCGCGTTACGCGTTGCCGCCGGTGATCAGCAATTTCATCAAGCAATACCCGGACGTTGCGCTGCACATG
This sequence comes from Pseudomonas fluorescens NCIMB 11764, assembly GCF_000293885.2. Taxonomy (NCBI): domain Bacteria; kingdom Pseudomonadati; phylum Pseudomonadota; class Gammaproteobacteria; order Pseudomonadales; family Pseudomonadaceae; genus Pseudomonas; species Pseudomonas fluorescens. The sequence goes on along the minus strand of NZ_CP010945.1, from coordinate 5,761,768 downwards.
CACCAGGGTTCGCCGATGCAGATCGCCGAAATGGCCGCTGACGGCACCGTCGATTTCGCCATCGCCACCGAAGCCCTCGAGCTGTTCGGTGACCTGGTAATGATGCCGTGCTACCGCTGGAACCGTTGCGTGGTCGTGCCTCAGGGCCACCCGCTGACCAAGCTGTCGAAGCTGACCCTTGAAGCACTGGCCGAATACCCGATCGTGACGTACGTGTTCGGTTTCACCGGTCGTTCGAAACTCGACGAAGCCTTCAGCCATCGCGGCCTGACGCCGAAAGTGGTGTTCACCGCCGCCGACGCCGACGTGATCAAGACCTACGTTCGCCTGGGGCTGGGTGTGGGCATCGTGGCGAAAATGGCGGTTGATGCAAAGCTCGACAGCGATCTGGTGATGCTCGATGCCAGCGATCTGTTCGAGTCCAGCATCACCAAAATCGGTTTCCGTCGCGGTACCTTCCTGCGTGGCTTCATGTGCGACTTCATCGAGAAATTCGCCCCGCACCTGACCCGCGAAGTCATGGCCAAAGCCATTCAGTGCCACAACAAGCAGGAACTGGAAGAGCTGTTCGACGGCGTCGAACTGCCCGTTCATTAATCTACGGTTTACACCACCTCGGTGACAGAAAACTGTTGCCGAGCGCCCGCCACCAGAATCTCCACCTCGTCCCCTTCGAACTTGCCCAGCAGGCTTTTGCCCAGCGGTGAGCGAGGGGTGATGACGGTAATCCATTGCCCGACAAGATCGACCTTCAAGCCTGCCGCGTCGGGGGCCAGAAACAGCCATTGTTCACGACCCTTTTCGTCTTCCAGACCCAGCAGGGCGCCGACTTCGATACCGCGTTGATCGTCGTAAGGCCGTAGCGTCAGGCTCTGGCACAGCGCCAGCGATTGCCTGATTTCCTCGACCCGTTTCGCCTGCCCGGCCGCCAGGTATGACGCCTCCAGTCCCAAGGTGTCGTACTTGTTTTCGGCGATGTTTTCTTCGTGGGTCGCCGTTTCGTACGCGGTTTGCGCGGCACGTTCGGCAATGTCGAGATCGACTCGCAGCTTGTCGAGAATCAATTGGTGGACGGCTTGTTTATTCATGGTCAATCGCAGAATTGCAGAACGTTGGCGCGGCTTTTTTCGCTTGGCGCGGTCTGGTCCTGCTGCAGCCAGAACTGGCATTTCGGATTGGCCAGATTGCGGCGGGTGCTGCGGGCCTGATCCAGTCGTTGCTGCTGTTCGTTCTTGCGCAGGTTCTCTTCGTATTGGTCGAACAGCGGGCTCTGGGGTGGAATGTCCGGAACCGGTTGCGCGACCACAGGTGGTTTCGCCAGTTGCTCTATCGCTTGCGCGACCGGCGCCAATTGCTCGTTGAACAACAGTCGGGAAGCGAGCCAGCAGGTCAGCGCAATAGCCAGGAATCCCAGCCACAATCCGAGGGCAATGCTGCCGGTCAGTTGCAGGGCATTGAGCTGAATCGGCAAGCGGCGGCGCGGGTTGGGGCGGTAGGGCATGACTGCCTCCTGGCGGGTGGTCGCGGGCGAGTGGCGATTGTCGCATGAAGATTAATCGCCGTCGGCTCTTCTGCACGGAGTAATTTATGCGGACAATCGGCGCCTTTGCCAACGGGAGCCTGGAATGCCTCAATTGAAAACCCGCTGGGATGTTTTTTGCGCCGTGGTCGACAACTTTGGCGACATCGGCGTGACCTGGCGCCTGGCCCGACAACTGGTCACCGAGCATTCGCTGGCGGTGCGTTTGTGGGTGGACGACTTGCGGGCCTTCGAGCGACTCTGTCCGCAGATCGACATCCATGTCGCGCAGCAATGGCAGGACGGTGTCGAAGTCCGGCAATGGCCAGCCGACTGGTTACCCACCGACGCCGCCGATGTGGTGATCGCCGCATTCGCCTGCCAGCTGCCGAGCGGCTACATGGACGCCATGGCCGCGCGGGAAAAGCCGCCGTTGTGGATGAACCTTGATTACCTGAGTGCTGAAGACTGGGTTATCGGCTGCCACGGTTTGCCGTCGGTAAAATACAAAAGTGTGCAGAAGTACTTTTTCTTTCCGGGTTTCCAGAAGGGCACCGGTGGCTTGCTGCGTGAAAGCGGATTGCTCGAGCGACGCTGGCAATTTCAGCAAAGCCCCGAGGCTCAGCGAAAATTCCTGCAAGGGTTAGGGATTGATCGCGCGCCAGGTGCACAGCTGATCTCGCTGTTCGCCTATGAGAATAGCGGCCTGGCGAGCTGGCTGGATGTGATGGCTGCCGATTCGACACCGACGCATCTGTTGGTGCCCGAAGGGCGGATTCTGGGTGATGTCGAGCGTTGGCTCGGTGTCGAGGGATTGGCGGCGGGCGCCGTGCATGTGCGCGAGGCCTTGACCGTGCAAGTGCTGCCGTTCGTCCGACAGGAGCAATACGATCACCTGCTCTGGTGCTGCGATTTCAATGCTGTGCGCGGCGAAGATTCGTTTGTCCGCGCTCAGTGGGCGGGCCGGCCACTGCTCTGGCACATCTATCGGCAGGACGAAGACATTCACCTGGACAAGCTCGAAGCGTTCCTGACGCTGTACACAAAAGGCCTGTCTGCGCCTGCCCGCGAGGCGATCAGCGGTCTTTGGCGTGCGTGGAATGCCGGGCATGATATGTCGGGTCACTGGCTGACAACCCGTGAACACTGGCCGGAACTGCAAAAACATGCCGAAGCGTGGTGTCTGGAACAAGCCTTGCAGGCAGATCTTGCCGCGGCGCTGGTACAGTTTTACCTAAATTGGATATGATACGCGGCCTAGATTTTTGTAAATCCCATCCAAATTCGGATATTCGCAATGAAAACTGGTAAAGAACTGAAACCCGGTACCGTGATCCGTCTCGAAAACGATCCTTGGCTGGTTCAGAAAGCTGAATTCACCAAGTCTGGTCGTAACAGCGCGATCATGAAGACCAAGCTGAAAAACCTGCTGACCGGTTACAAGACCGAGATCGTTTACAGCGCCGACGACAAACTGGACGACGTAATCCTCGACCGCAAAGAAGCGACCCTGTCCTTCATCAGCGGCGACACCTACACGTTCATGGACACCACCGACTACACCATGTACGAGCTGAACGCTGAAGACATCGAAGCCGTTCTGCCTTTCGTTGAAGAAGGCATGACCGATGTTTGCGAAGCGATCTTCTTCGAAGAGCGTCTGGTTTCCGTAGAACTGCCGACCACTATCGTGCGTCAGGTTGACTACACCGAAGGTTCCGCTCGCGGCGACACTTCCGGCAAGGTGATGAAGCCTGCCAAACTGAAGAACGGTACCGAGCTGTCGGTTGCTGACTTCATCGAAATCGGCGACATGATCGAGATCGATACCCGCGAAGGCGGTTCCTACAAAGGCCGTGCTAAATAAGCACCGCTTCAGGAATGAAAAAGCCCGACCATTGAGTCGGGCTTTTTTGTGGCCGAATATCAAGATCAAACGATCGCAGCCTTCGGCAGCTCCTGCATGAGTTTTGTATTCCCTTGCAGGAGCTGCCGAGTGAAACGAGGCTGCGATCTTTTGCTTTTTGCTTTATTTCAGGTGTTGCTTGAGCTCTTCAGACGCTTGCAACATCGCCGAACGCACCGCAGGCACCTGGCTCACCACATTCAACAAGCCGTAGTCGTGAATCATGCCGTTGTAGCGAACCGCCGTCACCGGCACGCCGGCCTCGTCGAGTTTGCGGGCGTAGGCCTCACCTTCATCGCGCAGCACATCGGCGCCGGCTGTTTGCACCAGCGCAGGTGGCAAGCCTTTGAGCTGGGCAGTGGTCGCGCGCAGTGGCGAAGCGTAGATCTCGTTACGTTGCTTGGCGTCAGTGGTGTAGTTGTCCCAGAACCACTTCATCATGTTCTTGGTGAGGAAGTGCCCCTCGGCAAACTGGTTGTAAGACGCCGTTTCAAAGTTTGCGTCCGTCACCGGCCACAGCAGCACCTGGAACCTGATCGCCGGGGTGCCTTTGTCTTTGGCCATCAGCGCAACCACGGCCGCCATGTTGCCGCCGACGCTGTTGCCGGCCACTGCCAGGCGCTTGCCGTCGACATTGATTTCTTTACCGTGCTCAGCCACCCACTGGGTCGCGGCATAAGCCTGGTTGATCGCCACCGGGTAATGCGCTTCCGGCGAAGGGGTGTAATTGACGAACACCGCCGCCGCCCCCGAACCCGTGACCAGATCCCGAACCAGGCGTTCGTGGGTCGGGAAATCCCCCAGCACCCAGCCGCCGCCGTGGAAGAACATGAACACCGGCAGCTCGCCTTTGACCCCGGCCGGACGGACGATGGTCAGGCTGATGGGTTGGCCGTCGACTTGAATGGTCTTCTGGCTGACATCCGCTTTTGGCAGCGTCAATTTCACCCCGGCTTGCGCGCCGACCAAAATGGCCCGGGCATCTTTCGGGGAAAGCTGTTCCATCGGTTTGCCGGTGCCGGCATTCAGAACATCGAGGAACGCCTGGGTGTTGTGCTCAACCCCGTCGCCCGCGAATGCACTGTGGATGGACAGGGCGAGAAGGGTACCGGTCAAGACTTTGCTGAAAGTGTTCATGTTCGTTTCCTGTTCGGTCTAGGAATCAGCAGTTAGACGGTAACGTGCAGGCGCACATCGACGTTGCCACGGGTGGCGTTGGAGTACGGGCAGACCTGGTGGGCAGCATCGACCAGGGATTGCGCATCGGCTTGTTCAAGACCTGGCAGGCTGACGTGCAGATCGATGTCCAGACCGAAACCACCAGGAATCTGGCCGATACCGACATGGGCGGTGATCGATGCGTCGGCCGGGATGCTGCGTTTGGTCTGGCTGGCGACGAATTTCAGCGCGCCGATGAAGCAGGCCGAGTAACCGGCGGCGAACAGTTGTTCAGGGTTGGTGGCTGCGCCGCCAGCACCGCCGAGTTCTTTCGGGGTAGCGAGTTTGACGTCGAGGATGTTATCGCTGGAAACCGCACGACCGTCACGGCCACCAGTGGAAGTTGCGATTGCGGTGTAGAGAGTTTGCATGGTGTACGCCTCGTTTGGATTTGTTTGTTTGCGCTAAATGTTTGCGCGCTAAGTAAGTGCGAGATGAATGTATCGCGCTAATATCTTGCGCGCAAGATAAATTTTGAAAAAAGTTTGGCAAGCGTGGTGAGGCCCGGGAGTGATTGCCGGCAAGACTATGGAATTAGAGCGGTTCAGGCAGGATTTTCGGGCAGTAAATTTTTTCGAGGCGAGGGGCAGATGAAGCGGAGTCCCGAGGTCACCACAAAAACATGTGGGAGCGGGCTTGCTCGCGAATGCGGTGTGTCAGTCAACACATGTGCTGAATGGCACACCGCATTCGCGAGCAAGTCCGCTCCCACAGTGGATGTGTGATGGTTTGAAGATTACAGGCTGTCTTGCAGATTGCTCCGCAGCACTTGCAGCTCTGCCTGCAGTTTCTGCAGTCTCTCCAGCGTCATCCCGCTGGCGCCGAGGATGCACTGGGGAACTCCGCGAGCCTTGTCCCGCAAGGCGCGACCCTGTTCGGTGAGTTCGACAATCACAACTCGCTCGTCTTCGCGGCTGCGGGTGCGGCTGAGCAAGCCTTCGGCTTCCAGGCGTTTGAGCAGTGGCGTCAGTGAGCCAGGATCGGTCAGCAGGCGCGTGCTGATTTCGCCTACGGTCAAACCGTCCTGTTCCCACAACACCATCATCGCCAGGTATTGCGGATAGGTCAGGCCCAGCGCTTGCAACAGCGGCTTGTAGACCTTGGTCATCAGCAGCGAGGTGGAATGCAGGGCGAAGCAGGCCTGATTATCCAGCAGCAGGGCGTCGCAGTTATCGGAGGTGTTGCGCTCGGTGTTCATTTCGAAGCCTTGATCAGTGATCGTCATAAATCTAGCGGGCGAATCTTTAATGCGCCAGACAATTCTGGACTAGTGCCGGTCCAGGTCGGTTTGCAGCGCCAGGTCCCATGGCGGAATCGGACTGAAGCGGGTTTTCAGGTATTCCAGCAACAAACGACTGCGGGAATTGGGCTGCTGCTCCAGGCGCAAGGCATAGATGCCGGTGGTGTCCGAAGGTGGCAGACCATTTTCGCAAAACAGGGGCAGTAGCTCACCACGCAACAAATATTCGCTGGTCAGCCAGGTCGGCAGATGCGCGACACCCAACCCGGCCAATGCCCCGCAGGCCAGCGCCTCGGCATTGTTGGCGCTCATGCGGATGCGCGACGGGCGGTGCGTTTGCATTTGCCCATCCCGCTCGAAACGCCAGGCGAAGGGTGGGGCGAGGCCATCCCAGTCGAGGCCGTCGTGTTCAATCAACTGCGCCGGGTCGGTCGGTACGCCGCGACGCTTCAGATAGTCGGGGCTGGCGCAGGCGATGCGCACCATGCTCGCCAGCGGTGTGGCTACCAGTCGGGTGTCGGCCATTTGCCCGGTACGCAGCACCAGATCAACCTTGCCCAGGTTCAAACCCTGCATGTCGACAAAACTGTCGATCAAGTGCAGTTGCACATCGAGACCGGGGTAGAGCACCAGAAAATCAGCGATCACCGGCGCCAGGTGCCGCCGGCCGAACGCGGCGGGGGCGTCGATCCGTATCAGGCCTTCCGGCGCACTGCTCAGGGACACCGCTTCGGCCCGCGCCAGTTGCAGTTCGGCCACAATCCGCCGCGCCCGTTCGGCGAATGCCAACCCGGCCGGCGTCGCGCGCACGGCATGGGTACTGCGGATAAACAACTGGCTGCCGACGGCGTTTTCCAGGCTGTCGATGCGCCGCGCCACGGCCGACGGTGTCAGCGGATAACGGCGGGATGCGCCGGAGAAACTGCCGGTTTCCAGTACATCGAGGAACAGGCCCAGCTGTTCGGTTAACTGATTGGGGTTCATGGCGTAGTCAGTGCTTATGCAAAGTTGGCACAGCCATTGTGCGTTGCTATGCGTTTCCCCGCCAGCGCCGACTGCGTAGGATGGATCGCCTGAGATGAGAGGACATTGGCCGTGATTGAATTTTTGATGTATCTGGTATTCGGTGCCGCCCTGGGAACCCTGGGCGGGTTGTTTGGGATTGGCGGAGGGCTGATCGCCATTCCGTTGCTGGGGGTGTTGTTCGGGCTCGATCAGCAGATTGCCCAAGGCACTGCGCTGGTCATGGTGGTGCCGAATGTGATGCTGGCGCTGTGGCGCTATCACCAGCGCAATAAAATCGAGTTGCGTCACGCGCTGCCGCTGGCGTCGATGGGTTTTTGCTTTGCGTGGATCGGGTCGATCTGGGCGGTGGGCATCGATGCGGAAACCATGCGCGTAGGATTTGTCGCATTCCTGATCGCACTGTCGGCCTACAACCTGGTGCGAATGTTCTACGCCAATGTGTCGGTCAGTTCGCAGATGAATTACTCATGGCCATGGCTGGGCGTGCTCGGCGCGGCTTCCGGGACCATGGGTGGATTGTTCGGTGTGGGTGGGGCGGTAGTGGCAACGCCCGTGCTGACCAGCCTGTTCGGCACCAGCCAGGTGGTTGCCCAAGGCTTGTCGCTGGCACTGGCGTTACCCAGCACGGGCGTCACGCTGGTGACTTATGCCGTGCATCATCAAGTGGACTGGATGATCGGTGTGCCGTTGGCCATCGGCGGTCTGCTGAGCATCAGTTGGGGCGTGAAGATCGCCCACACCATACCGGAGCGGCTGCTGCGCGCGCTGTTCTGTGGCTTCCTGGTGCTGTGTGCGGTGATGCTCGCCTTTAAAGTTTGAACCCTTCGACGATGTGTTCGGCCAGGCACTCGGTAATCGGCGACGGGTTGTGCAGGTTGCGCAACAGCATGATGCTCGCCTCGGGCAAAATCGGCAGATCTTCGGCTTCACCGAGAATGCGCATGTCGGGGGTGATCAGGCTTTCCAGTTGTGCGGTCACGGCAAGGCCGGCACTCACCACCGCCATGATCGCCGACAGGCTTGAACTGTTGTAGGCCACGCGATAATCGCGGCCCATGGCATCGAGGGCATTGCAGGCCCATAAACGGCAGAAGCAATCGCTGTTGAACATCGCCAGCGGCAGCGGCGTTTGCTCATGGGCACTGAAGCATTGCGCTTCGGCCCAGACAAAACGTTCCTTGCGCAGCAGTTGCCCGATCTCGTTGCCCGGCTCACGGGTGACGATGGACAGGTCCAGGTCCTGGCGCAGCAGCAATTGTTTTGATGATTCACAGTGGACTTCGATCTGGATCAGCGGATACGACTGGGCAAATCGCCGCAGGATGCCCGGCAAAAAACGCATCACGTAATCGTCGGGTGTGCCGATGCGTACCATGCCGACCATGTGCGGTTCGCGCAACGTGTTGAACACTTCGCTGTGCAGCTTGAGGATGCGCCGCGCGTAGCCCAGCAACACCTGGCCTTCAGCGGTGAGGCGCACCTGACGGCCGTCGCGCTGAAACAACTGGCGCTGCAACACATCCTCTTCCAGCCGTTTCATCTGCATACTCACGGCGGACTGCGTGCGATTCACCAGCTCGCCGGCGCGGGTAAAGCCGCCCTGATCGGCGATGGCAACGAAGGTGCGCAGCACTTCGGTATCGATACTTGGGAAGGCGGACATTGATCAATCTCCGAGATGTATTGCATCAGAAACATTCGTTGGATTGATCTTAGCTCCGGCGCGACACTTGAGCCATCCCAAACGGAGGGCAACAAGATGAAAGGTCAAAAAGGCTATGTCGAAGTAGAAAAACATTCCATCCATGTGGTGACAGATCTGTTGCACAAAATCAGTCGCTGGTACGAATTGCACCGTGAACGCGAGTTGTTGGCGGGCATGAGCGACGAAGCACTGAAGGACATAGGGCTCAGTCGCGCGGATGTCGAGCACGAAACCATCCGCCCATTCTGGGATGACCCGATGCACAAATGAGTAACCCACAACTACACAAACCGTCTCCCGGTAAGGTAGGTTGCGAGCAGACAAGGAGATGTTCATGCCCGCAACGCTGTCCTTTTCCATCAAACAGGCTCGACGCCTGGCGCTGGCCGCCCAAGGGTTCAATGGGCGCCAGCCGCCGGCGACGATCAAAGCGGTCCAGCTCAATCGCCTGATCGAGCGGCTGGGCATTTTGCAGATCGATTCGGTCAATGCGTTGGTGCGTTCGCACTACCTTCCCTTGTTTTCCCGCCTCGGCAACTACTCATCCGACTTGCTCGACCAGGCTGCCTGGAGTTCGGGCCGTCGACGCACGTTGTTCGAATACTGGGGCCATGAAGCCTCGTTGCTGCCCCTGTCGATGTACCCGTTGATGCGCTGGCGCATGCGGCGGGCGACCCGGGGTGAAGATATCTATCAGCAACTGGCGCGATTCGGGCGTGAGCAGCAGGACACCATTCGCCGTGTGCTGGCCTCGGTTCAGGAGCTCGGCGCGCTGGGTGCCGGGAGTCTGTCGACGCGCCAGGAGCGGGCAGGACCTTGGTGGGACTGGAGCGCGGAAAAGCATGCGCTGGAGTGGTTGTTCGCCGCCGGTGAGGTGACCGTGGCTGGACGACGTGGATTCGAGCGGCTTTATGATTTGCCGGAGCGGGTCATTCCCTCCGCGATTCTGCAGCAGCCGTTGCTCTCGGAGGACGAGGCCCAGCGCGGGCTGTTGCTGCATGCCGCGAATGCCTTGGGGGTGGCGACGGAGAAGGACTTGCGCGACTACTTTCGCCTGAGCCCCGGTGATGCGCGCCCACGCTTGGCAGAATTGGTGGAAACGGGGCAATTGCTGACTTGCGAGGTTCAGGGTTGGCGGCAACCGGCATTTTGCCTGCCGGAGCCCAAAGTGCCGCGCAAGGTCGAAGCCAGCGCCTTGCTTTCACCGTTCGACTCGCTCATCTGGGAGCGCAGTCGCACCGAGCGCTTGTTCGATTTTCGCTATCGGTTGGAGATCTACACGCCGCCGGACAAGCGGGTCTACGGCTATTACGTGCTGCCTTTTTTACACAACGAGCGGATTGCCGCACGGGTGGATTTGCGCGCGGAACGGGCATTGGGGCGGCTCGCAGTGCATGCCGTGCATGAGGAAGAAGCGGGGTTGGACGAGGAGGGGATGCTGGCGTTGGCGGTCAATTTGCGGCAGATGGCGGATTGGTTGGGGTTGGAGCGGGTTCAGTTGAATTGTCCGCGGGCGAGTGCGGCGCGGTTGCGGGTGGCATTGGCACAGATAGATGGGTGACTAATCTGGGCTAATCGCCAGCAGGCTGGCTCCCACAATGGATCTGTGTCGTACACAAAACCATGTGGGAGCTAGCCTGCTAGCGATAGCGGTACATCAGGCGATCAAAAACTACCGTCGAACCTGCTTCAAAGTTTCGGCAATCAAAAACGCCAGCTCCAGTGACTGATCAGCATTCATTCGCGGATCACAATGGGTGTGATACCGGTCCGACAACCCGTCCTCGGTAATCGGCCGCGCACCACCAATGCACTCGGTGACATTCTGCCCGGTCATCTCGATATGGATGCCACCGGCATAACTGCCTTCCGCTTCGTGAACCTGGAAGAACTGCTTCACCTCGCCAAGAATCTGCGCAAAGTCGCGGGTCTTGTAGCCGCTGCTGGCCTTGATGGTGTTGCCGTGCATCGGGTCGGAACTCCAGAGCACCTGTTTGCCTTCACGTTGCACTGCGCGGATCAGTGCCGGCAAGTGATCGCCGACCTTGTTTGCGCCCATTCGCGCGATCAGGTTCAAGCGGCCTGGATCGTTGTCCGGGTTGAGCACGTCGATCAGGCGGATCAGGTCTTCCGGGTTCATGCTCGGGCCGACCTTGACCCCGATCGGGTTGTTCACTCCACGCAGGAATTCGACGTGCGCACCGTCCAGTTGGCGGGTACGGTCGCCGATCCACAGCATGTGCGCCGAGCAGTCGTAGTAATCGTTGGTCAGGCTGTCGCGACGCACGAAGGCTTCTTCGTAGTTCAGCAGCAGCGCTTCGTGGGCGGTGAAGAAACTGGTTTCGCGCAATTGCGGCGAACTGTCCATGCCACAGGCGCGCATGAAGGCCAGGGTTTCATCGATGCGGTCGGCGAGGTGGCTGTATTTTTCCGCCAGCGCCGAGTTGGCGATGAAGTCCAGGTTCCACTTGTGAACTTGATGCAGGTCGGCAAAACCGCCCTGGGCAAAGGCGCGCAGCAGGTTCAGGGTGGCGGTGGACTGGTGGTATGACTGGAGTAGCCGCTCCGGATCCGGAACGCGGCTTTTTTCGTCGAAACCGATGCCGTTGACGATATCGCCCCGGTAGGCCGGCAGGGTCACGCCGTCGATGGTTTCGTCGTTGGCCGAGCGCGGCTTGGCGAACTGGCCGGCCATGCGCCCGACCTTGACCACCGGGCAACCGGCCGCGAAGGTCATGACGATCGCCATTTGCAGCAGCACTTTGAAGGTGTCGCGGATTTTCGCGGCGGAGAACTCGGCGAAGCTTTCGGCGCAGTCGCCGCCCTGCAACAGAAATGCGCGACCCTGTGTCACTTCGGCAAACTGACGGCGCAATTCCCGGGCTTCACCGGCAAACACCAGCGGCGGATAGCTGGCCAGGGTTTGCTCGACGTGCAGCAAATGCGCCGCGTCGGGATAAACAGGTTGTTGCTGGATCGGCAGGGCGCGCCAGCTGTCAGGGCTCCAGGGTTGGCTCATCACGGTCTCGGTTGTTTTACGCTCGGGTGTTCATGTTATCAGCAAATTAGTGCGTGACCTGTTCCCGTCGCTTCGCGGACAATCGCGCTTTTGCCGCCTCATGTTGCGGTGTACTACGTTGCCGGGCCTGGTAACGATCAGGAGACGAAATGACTGAGGAGCGCGTCGAGCATCTGCTCGCCGAGGTACAGGACGAGTTCGGTGTGATTCGTGTGCTGGAAGTGGCCGATTACCGTTTTCTCGAGTTCGGTGATGCCATCGAACAGAGCTGTGTGTTCACCGCCGACCCGAGCTGGCTCGAATACGATTACACCCGGGCGATGCTTGTTGGTGCGTTGTGTCACGGGCAGCCGGAAAGCGCGCTGTTCCTCGGCCTCGGTGCCGGCACGTTGACCCAGGCCTGCCTGAAATTCCTGCCGCTGGAAGATGTCGAGGCCATCGAACTGCGCCCCGACGTGCCGCGCCTGGCCATCGAATACCTTGGGCTGGATGACGATCCTCGACTGTACATCCGGGTTGGCGATGCACTGGAATTGCTGGCGACGGCAGAGCCGGCGGACCTGATTTTCGTCGACCTCTATACCGATGTCGGGCCGGGTGTCGGGCACCTGGCCTGGAGTTTTCTGGAAAACTGTCAGAAACGCCTGAATCCGGGCGGTTGGCTGGTGATCAATCAATGGGCCACCGACGACGGCAAACCCTTGGGCGCGGCGTTGTTGCGCGGGCTTTATCATCGGCATTACTGGGAGCTGCCGGTGAAGGAGGGCAATGTGATTCTGATCGTGCCTTCGGAACTGGATCAGGACCTGGACATGGACGGATTGGTTGCGCGGACCGAAGAGCTGGCGCCGCGGTTGGGGTATTCGTTGCAGTCGCTGATCAAGGCGATTCGCCCGGCGAGCTGATGCGGGTGTGATCACTTGTGGCGAGGGGATTTATCCCCGTCCGACCGCGAAGCGGTCGCAAAGTCGGCGAATGTGGTCTGCCTGAATGGCCATGGCGCTGGTTTTGGGGCTGCTTCGCAGCCCAACGGGGATAAATCCCCTCACCACAGAAGCTCCCTAGCCACAAAAGCCGTCTTGTCAGCAGCCTTTGAACACGCCGGGCCGCTTCTCGATCATCGACCGCACACCTTCCTTCGCATCCTCACTCGCCAACAGCTTCTTCACCAGCGCCGGTAATCCCTGCGCCGCCGCGGTTTCCCCTTCATAACGTGCCTGCCGCGCCGACATCAGCGTCGCCTGAACCCCCAACGGTGCCTGCCGGGCAATCCGCTCAGCCAGTTCAATCGCCCGCGGCAACAAATCCTCGCTGGCCATGACTTCCTGCACCAGGCCCAAGTGCAGCGCATCATGGGCATCGAACTCATCGCCGGTCAGCAGCCAGCGCATGGCGTTGCCCCAGCCTGCAACCTGATGCAGGCGCAACGTCGCGCCGCCAAACGGGAAGATCCCGCGTTGGACTTCTTTCTGGGCGAATCGGGTGTTGCTGGCACACAGGTTGATATCGGCGGCCAGCATCAGCTCGATACCGATGGTCAGGCAATAACCTTGTGCGGCGACGATCACCGGTTTGCTGACGCGCGGACCTGCAAACACCCCCCACGGATCGCACCCTCCGGGCGGCACCTGCCAGCCTTCGGCCAGCGCTGCGCTGGCATTGACCAGGTCGAGCCCGGCAGTGAAATGCTCGCCATGGCCGAACACCACCGCCACCCGCGCCTCGCTGTCAGCCTCGAATTCGCCGTAGGCCAGGCTGAGGGCATTGAGCAGGTCGAGATCGAAGGCGTTGCGCTTGGCCACCCGATCCAGGCCGATCAACAGGACATGGCCGTGCCGTTCGCAGGTCACACGGCTGGTAACGGGTTGATTCATCACGCAATTCCTCGAGCGGGAAGGGGTTTGAGACTGCAGGACTGCGTCACAAGGGGGAACCGTTTTAGCGCCATCGCCAGCAGGGCCGGGCCTTTGAAAAATAGACTGCTGCACGATTATCTGCAAAGCCTGTGACATAACGGTGTATGCGTCAGATTTCCGACAAATAATGCTCCCTTTTTGGGCGAATTCCGGTATAGTGCGCGCCGGCCTTTAACCGGGCCGCGTTTAGGTAGCGCAATTCCCCGAAGTCAGCTTCGGCTGCACGTCCGCACAGCGGACTCTCCCTTGACGAATCTTTTTCATTCATTCGTTTTCGCAAATCCCCGCCGACAAAGCAGCCAGGGCGACTCTTGAGTCTTACACGGCATGCGCAGCTTTGGAGCATGGGTCTTTGCGGATGCACTTAGAGGCAGACCCATGACCCAGGAAACCGGCGGCTTCGCCGCTTTTAATCTTAATCCGAATATTCTTGCAGCCGTCATCGCGACTGGCTACGAAGAGCCTTCGGCTATTCAGCAGCAATCGATCCCGATCATCATGGCCGGTCACGACATGATTGGTCAGGCGCAAACCGGTACGGGTAAAACCGCCGCGTTCGCCCTGCCGATCCTGCATTGCATCGATCCTGCCAAGCGCGAGCCGCAAGCCCTGATCCTGGCGCCAACCCGTGAGTTGGCGCTGCAAGTAGCAACCGCTTTCGAAACCTACGCCAAGCAAATGCCGGGCGTAACCGTTGTGGCCGTTTACGGCGGCGCGCCTATGGGTCCACAACTGAAAGCAATCCGTAACGGCGCACAGATCGTTGTCGCCACCCCGGGCCGTCTGTGCGACCACCTGCGTCGCGACGAAAAAGTCCTGTCGACCGTGAACCACCTGGTTCTGGACGAAGCTGACGAAATGCTCAAGCTGGGCTTCATGGACGACCTGGAAGTCATCTTCAAGGCTCTGCCAGCGACCCGTCAGACCGTATTGTTCTCGGCCACCCTGCCACAGTCGATCCGTGCCATTGCCGAACGCCACCTGCGCGATCCGCAACACGTGAAGATCCAGACCAAGACTCAGACCGTTACCGCGATCGAACAGGCTCACCTGTTGGTTCACGCTGACCAGAAGACCTCGGCTGTATTGAGCCTGCTGGAAGTCGAAGACTTCGACGCCCTGATCATGTTCGTGCGCACCAAGCAAGCGACCCTGGACCTGGCCAGCGCCCTGGAAGCCAAAGGCTACAAAGCCGCTGCGCTGAACGGTGACATTGCCCAGAACCAACGTGAGCGCGTCATCGATTCCCTCAAGGATGGCCGTCTGGACATCGTTGTGGCGACCGACGTTGCTGCTCGTGGCCTGGACGTTCCGCGCATCACTCACGTATTCAACGTTGACATGCCGTACGACCCTGAGTCCTACGTTCACCGTATCGGCCGTACCGGCCGTGCCGGTCGCGAAGGTCGTGCACTGCTGCTGGTGACTCCGCGCGAGCGCCGCATGCTGCAAGTGATCGAGCGTGTAACCGGTCAGAAAGTTGCCGAAGTCCGCCTGCCGGATGCTCAGGCAGTTCTCGATGCGCGCATCAAGAAACTGACCAACAGCCTGTCGCCGCTGGTTGGCGATGCCGAGTCGACTCACGGTGATCTGCTGGATCGCCTGACTGCCGATATCGGTTGCACTCCGCGTGCATTGGCCGCTGCTCTGCTGCGCAAGGCCACCAATGCTCAGGCGTTGACCCTGGCTGCAATCGAGAAAGAACGTCCACTGGTGCCGAACAACGCACCGCGCGGCGATCGTCCAGAGCGTACCGGTGATCGTCCGGACCGTGGTGATCGTGAGCGTCGCGCTCCGGTTCCATTGGCCGAAGGTCGTGCCCGTTGCCGTACCGCGCTGGGTGCGCGTGACGGTATCGCTGCCAAGAACCTGCTGGGCGCCATCCTCAACGAGGGTGGTCTGGCGCGTGAAGCCATCGGTCGCATCCAGGTGCGTGACAGCTTCAGCCTCGTCGAGCTGCCGGAAGATGGTCTGGAGCGTCTGCTGACCAAGCTGAAGGACACTCGCGTTGCCGGTAAGCAGTTGAAGCTGCGTCGCTATCGCGAAGATTGATCCGCCTTCGGGTTGATTGATCGAACATAAAAAATCCCCGACTGGTTCGGGGATTTTTTATGCCTGAGATTAGCTCTGTGGTGAGGGAGCAAGCTCCCTCGCTACAGGTTTGCTTCGCAGGCTCGGCAGCTGCTACAGGCGATCGGGTCGCGGCGGTTATTCTGTTGCCGGGCCGCCACCCGCCGTCACCACTTGCACGGTCATGCGCGGCATCGCCAGGTCGAGCCCGGCTTCGTCCAGGTGACGTTTCAGGGACAGGTTGAAGGCGCGGGAGACTTCCCACTGCTTGATCGGCGCGGTCTTGAATCGTGCCCGAAGTATCGCGTTGCCGGACTCGAAACTCTCGACCCCTTGAATCTCCAACGGCGACCAGATGTTGCGCCGTTGCAGCGGATCGTTGCGCATCTTCTGGCCGACGTCGCGCATCAGTTTGATTGCGTTATCGATGTCCATGTTCGAGGGGATCGCCACGCGGAAGATCGCGTAGCCGAACTCCCGGGAGTAATTCTTGATGCTTTTGATCTCGCTGAACGGAATCGTGTGGACGATGCCGTCGATGTCCCGCAGGCGAACGGTGCGAATGGTCAGGCCTTCGACAGTGCCGAGGTGGCCGCCGACATCCACGTAGTCGTCGATGGCCAGGGAATCTTCGATGATGATAAACAGCCCGGTGATCAGGTCGGCGACCAGTGACTGTGCACCGAAACCGATGGCCAGACCGATGACGCCGGCACCGGCCAGCAGTGGCGTGACGTTCATGCCCATGTTCGCCAGGGCGACGATCAACGCCACGATGAAGATCGCCACGAACAGCACATTGCGGATCAGCGGCATCATTGTCTGCGCGCGGGCATTGGCCAGGCCTTTGCGCGAGCGGGTGAGGGCGTGGTGCACCGCGGTGTCGCTGAGAATCCAGATCAGCCAGGCAAAAATCAGCGTGCCGCCGAGGCTGAACAGTTTCACGCTGACTTCATGGCCTTCACCTTCGGTGAACGCAATCAGCGACATGCCCCAGACGCGCAGGCCCAGTTCGATGAATGCCAGCCACACCAGCAAATGGGCAAGGGTATAGAAGAAGCTTTTCAGGCGTTCGGAATACAGCGCATGACGCTTCACGCCACGTTGCGGTTTCAGCGCATGGCGACGCACCAGCCCATTGATGACCATGCACAACACCAGCAGCACGGTGCAGATCAGCGACTGACGCAGTGCGGTACTGGTGTCGCCGGCCGAGACGAAGGTGGCGAACAGCGAGATGGCCACCAGTACCAGCGCCGGCACGTACCAGAAGGTCCCGAGAATATCGATGGTGTCGCTCAGGGCGCGGCGGGTCAGGCGCCGGGACAGCGGCTGGTTGCGGATCAGGTGGGCGATGGGGCGACGGAAGCGCAGGATGAACAGGCCGGTAGACAGCGCGGCCAGCACATTGGCGATGGTGGCGGCGGTGTGCGCCAGGTGGCTGCCCAGGCTGGTCACCAGTCGCGGATCGCTCAGGGCTTCACCGAACGCGGCGAAACTGCCGATCAGCCACAACGGCCGAAAGGCCTGATGCCGCAGGATGTACAAGGCGCGGTGACGATGCGGACCGTCGAGCAGGGAAAAAGCGATCACGCAGATCGCCGAAAAACACGTGCCGACCACCAACGCATAGGCCAGCACCATGGCCAGGCTTTTGCCCAATGACGAGGGTAAGGCGTAACTCATGTACACCGTGATGACCAGGGCGATCAGCCAAGGGCCAAGTTTGCGCAGGGCAAACCGCAGCATGTCGAGGGCCTTGGGGTGTTGCGGCAATTCCTCGGTCAGGCCGAAGCGCATCCGCACCCGGTGCCCGAGCCAGATCAGTGCGGCGGCCAGCAGGCTCCAGATCATCAGGATCATGGCGAAGGCAAAAATGATCGGCAGCCATTCATTGACCGGTAGCGCCAGTGCTATCAGTTCGTCTTTGGCCAGATTGAATTCTTCGGACCAGCGCGTAAGCGGGCTGTCGGCGCCGGAGAACTGTTTTTCGAAATTGGCCAGCGTTCCGCCGATCAGGCCCAGCACGCCTTCTTCTTTGGTCGGTTGGGCTTTTTTGGTGGCGTCACGCAGCTTCTTCAGGTCGGCCAGCAACTTGCTGCGTTGCTGATCGTTCTCCAGCGACTTGATGACTTCGTCGAGTGATTGCCCCAGAGGTTCTTGCGCCTCCGGCTGGGTTTTCGCGGAGCCGTTGAGCAGGCTCGGCAAACCGGCGGCCTCGGCAGGCGTGATCGGCAGCAGCGTCATGAGGCAGACGAGGAAAAGACAGGGCAGGGCAAAAAGACGAGCGAACACTAGGCGGTCAACCTTGAAAGGAGCAGATCGACCGAGTGTACGAGCCCGCCAAAATCAATGCGAGCGAGGGGCGAGGATTTATTCGTTGAGTTTGGCGAGGATCTTGAAGACGACGGTGGCGAGGATGGTCAGCATGCCGATCCACATCGCGAACACGCCGACATTCTTGTCACGGAAATTGAAGCCGATGGCCAGCAGGATCATCCCGGCAAGAATCGGGATCAGCATGGCGTGGAATGAAGACATCGAGATCATGGGCGACTGCCTTGTCTAAGGGGGTATTTCAAGTCTAGGTGGGTTTTGGGTGGCCGGTAGTGATGTGTATCAGAATGAGCCGCGAGAACCGCGGGATTATTGTGGCGAGGGAGCTTGCTCCCGCTGGGCTGCGGAGCAGCCCCAACACCAGCCATCGCGTTCTTCCTTGCAGACCGCATTCGTCGGTTTTGCGACTGCTTGGCAGTCGAGCGGGAGCAAGCTCCCTCGCCACAGAGGATTCTCTGCAGATTTCCTTTGCTTGGTGATTACGGCAATTCCTGGCAGGCGTAAAACGCGCTCAGCACTTTCACCAGGTGCGCCAGGTCGTGGCTGCCGCACAACTCGCGGATCGAGTGCATGGCGAACGTCGGCAAGCCGATGTCCACGGTGCGCACGCCCAGGTGGCTGGCGGTGATCGGACCGATGGTCGAGCCACAGCCCATGTCGCTGCGTACCACGAAGCTTTGCACCGGCACTTCCTCGGCCATGCACAGATGGCGGAAGAACCCGGCGGTTTCGCTGTTGGTGGCGTAACGCTGGTTGCTGTTGACCTTGATCACCGGGCCGGCGTTGAGTTTCGGGCCGTGGTTGGCGTCGTGCTTGTCGGCGTAGTTGGGGTGCACGCCGTGGGCGTTGTCGGCCGAGACCAGCAGGGACTTCTGAATGGTGCGTACGAATTCATCACCATCAGGCAGCAGGCGACGCAGGGTCTGCTCAAGCATCGGGCCGTCGGCGCCGCACGCGGAGCAGGAACCGACTTCTTCGTGGTCATTGCAGACCAGCACGCAGGTTTCGTCGGTTTCAGCCGTCAGCAAGGCCTGCAGGCCGGCGTAGCACGACAGCAGGTTGTCCAGGCGCGCGCCGGCAATGAAATCGCCATGCAGGCCGATGACCGCCGCGCTTTGGGTGTCATAGAAACTCAGCTCGTAATCGAGCACCACGTCGGCGTTCAAGCCATGCTCCAGCGCCAGCTGGTTGGTGAGCACGGCGCGGAAGTCCACACGCTCATCGCCGGCAAACTGCGCAAGGATCGGCGGCAGCTCGGTCTGGGCGTTGATGGCCCAACCCATGTTGGCTTCACGATTGAGGTGAATGGCCAGGTTCGGAATGATCGCAATCGGTGCCTTGAAGTCGATCAGCTGGCTCTCGACCTTGCCGTCGCGGCGGAAGGTCACGCGGCCGGCAAGGGAAAGGTCGCGGTCGAACCAGGGGGCGAGCAGCGCGCCGCCGTAGACTTCGACGCCCAGTTGCCAGAAACCCTGGCGTTGCAGTTCCGGTTGGGGTTTGACCCGCAGGCACGGGCTGTCGGTGTGGGCGCCGACCAGGCGAATGCCGCCGTGCAGCGCTGAATGACGGCCCATCTTGATGGCGACGATCGAAGAGTCATTGCGGGTGACGTAGTAACGGCCGTTGGCCTCGGTGGACCAGGGCTCGCGTTCATCGAGACGCTGATAACCCGCCGCTTCCAGACGCTGAACAAGGCTGGCGGTGGCATGGAACGGGGTAGGGGAGGCCTTGAGGAAATCGATCAGGCCTTGGTTCAACTCTTCGCGCATAAGTAGCTCCAGACAGCAATGGCGCCAGTTTAACGTATTGGCTTGGGGCTTTGGGCGTGACGTTCGCCACAGTCGTCAACCCGCTGCTGCGACCCGTTTTTTCAGGTAGGACATGATGATCTGCTCGTCTTCAGGCTTGTCCGGTTTGGGCAATTGTTTCGGCCAGCCCTTGTGATGAGTACCCAAGAGTGCCTCCCGACGGGCTTCGTCCCAGCGAAAAATTTCCCGCGAGGCGGATTCCCACCATTCGTGTCGGCATGCCGTGTAGTAGGGGTGATCGGGTGCAGCGCTTCCATATAGCAGGTCGCGACCGATCTTTTTCAGCGCACCTTTATGGTTGCGCAGCTTCCATTTGATTTTCAGTCGCTGCCAGGCGGACGGGTACGGCTTGACCCGTGGTACATCGCGGCACCACTCCACCAGCTCGGGGCTGAACGCCTCCCCATGCTGTGCAAAGAAAAACGCCTGCATCCCATGGAAAAAGCGTTTTTCCGCGAAGTAGTGGTAGATGTACTTTCTCGCTTCGCGCACCGGCTTGTCGCGCATCGCGAACGACAGGGCGATTTGTTCGATCGTGTGAATATCGAAGCTGTCGCGGGTCCATTCGTCGATGAATTCGATCGATGCTGCCAGCAGGGGCGCGTCGCGGTCGGTCAGGCCGCAGAGTCCGCTGTTGTACAGCTTGAAACCGTCGTCTGCGGTGATGCCGTGAGTGCGCAGGCATTCGCCGAGCTTCACGTATTCGTCGCGTTTGCAGACATCCCGCCAGCAATATTCGAGGCGATCCATCAGGTAGTGCCCGGGCTTGATCTGATTGAAGATCTGGTTCGGGTCGCTGGTGAACAGCGTGTCAGTGTCGACGAACAGGGTTTTTTCCGCGAGCTTGAGGCCCTCCGCCATGGCGCAGGCCTTGCGGCGATGGTGGTAGCCGTTTTCACCCTGCCACAGGGTCAGTGTTTCCTGGGTCAGCATGACGGTTTCAACCGGCCAGCCGGCGTAGTCCTCGGGGCGGTCGGTGAGGATTCTGATGCTCGGAAGCTTGCCGTTTTTCGAATGGGACAGCGCAGTCAAAATACTGAATTTGGCTTCGCGTCGGTAAACATCCTGATTGCCGTAGATCAGATAAAGCAGTTGATGTCGGGTTTTCTTGACAGGTGCTGCAGGGGAAACAGTACAACTCATCGGGATAAAATCCTTTTGCTAAAACGGGCGACTGCCTGTCAGCCTGCGCTTAAAACGGTGCCGGGCACTCGAAGCGCAAGCGTTCGCCGCTCTGCGGGTGAGTAAAGCTGAGCATGCTCGCATGCAGGCACAGCCGTGGCCAGGCGGCCAGCGCCTGCTCATGGGCATAGAGGCCGTCGCCCAGCAGCGGATGGCCGATTGAGAGCATGTGCACGCGCAACTGATGGGAGCGGCCGGTGATCGGTGTCAGTTCGACCCGGCACCAGTCGCCGCAACGTTCGAGTACGCGCCAGAACGTCAGGGCGTTTTTGCCGAACTCGTGGTCCACCACGTGGCGCGGTTTGGTCGGCGGATCGTAGCGCAACGGCAGATCGATGCTACCGCTGTCCAGCTCCGGTTGACCCCAGCACAGGGCTGTGTAGGCCTTCTCGGTTTCGCGGTCGTGAAATTGCCGAGACAGTTCGCGATGGGTGTCCGGGTCACGGGCCAGCAGAATGATGCCGGACGTTTCCCAGTCCAGGCGATGGACGATGCGGGCTTCCGGGTAGCCGTTTTCTTGCAGGCGGGTGATCAGGCAATCCTTGTTGTCATCGGCCCGGCCGGGGACGGACAGCAACAGGGTCGGTTTATCCACCACCAGTACGGCGGCGTCCTGATGGATGATACGGATGTTGGACAGCGGCATTAAAACAGCCTCGTAACAAACGCCAACGGCGACTCAGGCCCCCTCCATTGGCAGAGGGGGCCTGAGTCGCCGTGGCTGCTGCCGGATCGACTCAGCGATCTGGCAGGGTGATATTGAGTTCCAGAATCGAGCAGCTACCCTGGTTTTCCAAGGCGACGTGCACGTCATCGGACCCGATATTGACGTACTTGCGGATCACCTCGACCAATTCCTTCTGCAAGGCGGGCAGGTAGTCCGGCGTACTGCGTTGGCCGCGTTCATGCGCCACGATGATCTGTAGACGCTCTTTCGCTACCGAGGCGGTACTTGGCTTCTTGTTAGCACGAAAGAAGTCAAAAATGTTCATTACCGGCCTCCAAACAGACGCTCAAAGAATCCTTTCTTCGTCACATCGAGAAACCGATGCTCCACGGTTTTACCCAGCAGGCGTTCAACGGCATCGCTGTACGCCTGACCGGCGTCGCTCTGGTCGTCGAGGATCACCGGCACGCCGGAGTTGGACGCCTTGAGTACCGCTTGGGACTCAGGGATCACACCCAGCAGGGTCACGGCGAGAATTTCCTTGACGTCTTCGACGCCGAGCATTTCGCCGTCGCTGACGCGTTGCGGGTTGTAACGGGTCAGCAGCAAATGTTCCTTGATCGGCTCTTCGCCGTTTTCAGCGCGACGCGACTTGCTGGCCAACAGGCCCAGCATGCGGTCCGAGTCACGAACCGAGGAGACTTCCGGGTTGGTCACGACAATCGCTTCATCGGCGAAGTACATGGCCAGGTGAGCACCTTTCTCGATGCCGGCCGGGGAGTCGCAGACCACGAATTCGAAGTCTTCCTTCAACGCCATCAGGACTTTTTCCACGCCTTCGACGGTCAGCGCGTCTTTGTCGCGGGTCTGACTGGCGGCCAGTACGTAGAGGTTTTCCAGGCGTTTGTCTTTGATCAGGGCCTGTTGCAGGTTGGCTTCGCCGTTGACCACGTTGACGAAGTCGTACACGACGCGACGCTCGCAACCCATGATCAGGTCGAGGTTACGCAAACCGACGTCGAAGTCGACGATAACTGTTTTGTGACCGCGCAGTGCGAGGCCGGTACCGATAGCAGCACTGGTGGTGGTCTTACCCACACCACCCTTGCCGGATGTAACCACGAGAATCTTGGCCAAGGTGTTTCACCCCTAAGGAAAAAGGACATTTAGCCCCTGAAAAACATCTCTGGAAAAACTACTGCAGTCGGACAGCCTTGGCTGGAATCCGGTCCAGAACGGCGCTTACCTTCGATAAACACTGCTTTTGGCCTTTTTCCTACTTCGTTTGAGCCGTATTCGCTACGTTTTAGAGATGCTTGGAAAATGCGGCAGTATCCGTTAAAGCCGAATGATGTTCAACACATCGCCCGACAGGCTGACCTGTACGCCGGCACCCCATAAAGGGTCGCGCCGCAGATCCTCCGAAACCTTGTAGTGGCCTGCGATGGAGACCAGTTCAGCGCTCATTTGCTGACAGAAAATCCTGGCTTTCGTGTCGCCTTTGACCCCGGCCAGTACGCGACCGCGCATCGGGCCGTATACATGGATGTTCCCGTCGGCGAGAAGTTCCGCCCCCGGGCTGACCGACGAGATTACGACGAGGTCGCAACCCTGTGCATAAATCTGCTGGCCGCCGCGTACGGGCGAAGTGATGATTTTCGTCGGTTTGATCGTCGGTTCCGGCGGTTTTTCCGGTTTTTTCGCAACGGCCCCTTCAAGCGGGTCCAGCGGCCGCTCGCGGGCGCCGGACGGTGGCAGCACCGGCAGGTCGACCGCGATGGCGGCAGCGATGTCTTCGATGCGGCTGGCGCGGATCGCCAACGTACGCAGACCATGCTGGCGACAGACGCGCATCAGGCCTGGCAGATCGACCGCGCCTTCGCTGGCCGGAAGCTTGTCCAGCGCCAGTACCAACGGTGCGTTGCTGAAGAAGCCAGGCGCCTGGGCGACCTTGGCGGCCAGTTGCCGATCGAGGCTCTCGAGGTCGTTGCGGGCCAGCTCCAGCACCGTAATGGCGAGCATGCTGCCCTTCAACTGGAACACGGGATCTTGGTCTAGCAGGTCGGTTTGGCTCATGGTCGGCATACAACGGCTTGTCACTAAAAGTGCCGAGACTTATAACGAGAACGCTCGCCAGCCGCAAGCCGGGTCGAACGATGTAGAATGCGCGGCCATCGTCTTTCCGGAAGCTTTAATGGATCGCCCGCGTTTTCGAAAAACATTTCTTATGCCGCGTTTCTGGCCGCTGTGGTGTGGGCTGGGGCTGTTGTGGCTGATTGTTCAATTGCCGTATCCGGCGTTGCTGTCAATCGGCCGCGCCCTCGGCGCATTGATGTATCGCGCGGCGGGCGACCGACGGCGCATTGCCAGGCGCAATCTGGAACTTTGCTTCCCGGAAAAGTCTGCTGCCGAGCGCAAACGCCTGCTCAAGGAAAACTTTGCCTCCACCGGCATCGCTTTCTTTGAAATGGCCATGAGCTGGTGGTGGTCCCGGGAGCGCCTGGCGAAGCTGGCCCACGTCGAAGGGCTGGAACATCTGAAGAAAGCCCAGCGCGACGGCAAGGGCGTGATTCTGATGGCGGTGCATTTCACCACGCTGGAAATCGGCGCGGCGTTGCTCGGTCAGCAGCACACCATCGATGGCATGTACCGCGAGCACAAGAATCCGTTGTTCGATTACATCCAGCGCTGTGGCCGCGAACGGCATAACCTCGATTCGCTGGCCGTGGAGCGCGAAGACGTGCGCGGCATGCTCAAGTTGCTGCGGGCCGGCCGTGCGATCTGGTACGCACCGGATCAGGACTACGGCGCCAAGCAAAGCATCTTCGTGCCACTGTTCGGCATTCAGGCGGCGACCGTCACCGCCACCAGCAAATTTGCGCGGCTGGGCAAGGCGCTGGTGGTGCCGTTCACCCAGGAGCGTCTGGCGGACGGCAGCGGTTATCGACTGGTGATCCATGCGCCGCTCGAGGGTTTCCCCGGCGAGACCGAAGAAGCCGATTGCCTGCGGATCAACCAATGGATCGAAGGCGTGCTGCGCGACTGCCCGGAGCAATACCTCTGGGCCCATCGCCGCTTCAAGAGCCGTCCGCCGGGCGAGCCCAAGCTGTACGCAAAACGCGGTTGAACCCCTATCCCATCAAGCACCATGGAGCGTTGCGATGAGTCCTGCTGAACCGGTTACAGGGTTGATTCTTTCCGGCGGCGGGGCTCGGGCGGCTTATCAGGTCGGCGTATTGGCGGCGATTGCCGAACTGCTGCCGCTGGGGGCAGACAATCCGTTCCCGGTAATCGTCGGCACCTCGGCCGGGGCGATCAACGCCGTCAGTCTGGCCAGCGGCGCGATGGATTTCCGGGGCGCGATTGAGCGTCTGACAGCCTTCTGGCAGGGTTTCCGCAGTCACCTGGTGTTGCGCAGCGATTGGCCGGGGGTGATTCATCAGGCCAGTCGGTTTGTCAGCCACAGTTTGCTCGGCATCGGCGCTCAGGTGCCGGTGGCCTTGCTCAACAGCTCGCCGCTGCGCGGGTTGCTCAACGACAAACTGCAAATGACCGGCATCGCCGACGCCATCGCGCACAAGCAGTTGCAGGCCGTCGCGGTCACCGCGTTTGGCTATGAATCCGGACAAGCCGTGACGTTCTATGAGGGCGGGGGCACCATCGACGCCTGGTTGCGTCATCGGCGAATCGGCGTGCCGACGCAATTGACCGTCGACCATTTGCTCGCCAGCTCCGCCATCCCATTACTGTTTGCCCCGGTGAAAATCGGCGAAGAATATTTCGGCGACGGCGCGGTACGCCAATCCGCGCCGATCAGCCCGGCCCTGCACCTGGGCGCCAATCGCGTGCTGGTGGTGGGCGTCAGCGGCAACCCACGCGGCGTTGACCCCGAGCAACCGCTGCAACGCGCCTACACCGGCCAGCAACCGACGCTCGCGCAGATCGGCGGGCACATGCTCAACAGTACGTTCATTGACAGCCTGGAAAGCGACATCGAGTTGCTGCAGCGCCTGAACCAGTTCAGTCACCTGATGCCCGATGGCACGCCGACCCGTGCGCTCGGCGTAGCGCCGGTGGAGGTGTTGGTGATTTCGCCGAGCCAGCCGATTGATGAAATTGCTGCGCGTCACCGTCAGGAGTTACCGGCGGCGTTGCGTCTGTTCCTGCGCGGGCCGGGGGCGACCAAGACCAGCGGGGCGGGGGTGTTGAGTTACTTGCTGTTCGAGGCGGGGTATTGCAGCGAGTTGATTGATCTGGGGCGGCGGGATGCATTGGCCAAGCGGGATGAGTTGAGTCGGTTTCTTGGGCTAACGGTGCCTGAAGTCGCTTGAGCTGTCAGTTGTGACAGTAGACATTTACTTGCCTCTACGATCAGATTGAAGCCCTCCGGCAGAGGGTTGCAAGATGGCTGCTGCGCAATGGATCGATGCTCACACGCCAACAGTGACGGTGACGGACCCGCGCGTGTTGGCTGTGCGAAATGTCGCTTATTGTCGTCATCCGCTGAACACATCGATTGATACGCGCATTACCCGTAACCACTTCGATCCTGCCGGGCGGCAATTCGCTGCCTGGGACCCACGGCTGTGGTTAACAGCACCCAAACCCAATCTTCAATCCGGATTCGATTTGCAGGGCCGGCCATTGTTGGTGGACAGCGTCGATGCCGGTTGGCGACTGAGTTTGTTTAATCAGGCGGATGCGGTTTGCTCGTCCTGGGATGGTCGCGGCGGTCAACGTCACACTGAATTCGATCAGCTTCAGCGTGCAATAACTGTTACTGAGCAGATGGCAGACGAGCTGCCGCGGGTATCTGATCGGTTCACCTATGGTGCTGCCGATGACGAGTTCGCCGTTCATAACCAATGCGGACAACTGATCTGCCATGACCACCCGGCCGGCAGTCGGCGCCTCTGCGAATACGGTGTGGGTGGTTTGCTGCTGTCGGAGCGAATGCGTTTCCTGCGCGATCTGGAGCCGCCGGATTGGTCGTCCGCGTTCGCCGATGCCGGACTGGAAGACGAGGTGTTCGAGACGACGCAGCTGTACGGTCCTTTGGGGGAGATGCGCAGTCAGACTGATGCCATGGATAACGTCAGATCGTTCACTTACGACCGGGCAGGGCAATTACGTGAGGCCCGACTGAAGCTGGCAGGGCCCTTGGAAGAGCCGCGTTTGCTGGTCAGTGAGATCCGCTACGACGCCTTGGGCGGGGTCGTCAGCGAATGCGCTGGAAATGGCGTCACCACCACCGCCCGTTACGCAGGTGAAGACGGGCGCCTCCTGCAATTGCAATCTTGCAATGTCGAGGGCAAGCCGCTTCAGGATTTTAATTATGCATATGATCCGATGGGCAACATCACCAGCATCGAAGACAAGGCTCAACTGACGCGTCATTTCAACAATCAGCGAATCGATCCGGTCTGTAGCTACACCTACGACAGCCTTCACCAACTGATCGAAGCCACCGGCAGCGAAGTCAGTCAGCCGAGCTACGGCCCAGCGTTGCCGTCGTGGCAAACCACGCCGCTGGATCCCAGCCAGTTGCGCAATTACATCCAGACCTTCAACTACGACGCAGCAGGTAATCTGCAAACCCGCCATCACAGCGGTGCAGAAACCTTCGAGATGTTTACCTCGCCAGACAGCAATCGCAGTGTTGCGGAAAAAGCCAATCTGGTCGACGGCTTCGACGCCAATGGCAATCAACTGGCGTTGTTGCGCGGCCAAAAGATGGGTTGGGACATTCGCAATCAGTTAAGCCGGGTCACGCTGGTCAGGCGTGGCGACGGCCCTGACGATACAGAATGTTATTGCTACGACAGTCCCGGGCATCGACTGCGAAAGGTCCGACTGACCCAGGCTGCGAGTCGTACGTTGCGGGCGGAAGTTCGCTACTTGCCGGGGCTGGAAATTCATCGTGATTCGGCGACGGGCGAAGAGCTGCATGTCATCAGTGTCGGGGCCGGGCGCAGTCGGGTGCGCGCCTTGCACTGGGTCACGAAATTGCCTCGTGACGTTCGCAACGATCAACTGCGTTTTTGCCTGAGCAATCATCTGAATTCCAGCACGCTGGAGTTGGATGGCCAGGGCGGTGTACTGAGTCGGGAGGTTTATTACGCGTTTGGCGGGACGGCGTTGTGGGCGGGTGCCAGCGAGACTGAAGGCAAGTGCAAGACGATTCGTTATTCGGGGAAAGAGCGGGATGCCACGGGGCTTTATTATTATGGGTATCGGTATTATGCGCCGTGGTTGCAGCGGTGGGTAAGCCCAGACCCTGCGGGAGTTATTGATGGTCTTAATGTATTTATGATGACCTTCAATAATCCGATTAATTGGATGGATTCGCTAGGCAAAAATGCAGTCCCCACGATCGCTCATTTCTATTGGGATGGCGGAAATATTCCGTCCCTGTTTCTACGTAATATACTAATGTTCAAAAATCTGAACTCGGAATATCAGGTGCACGTGTGGGCGCATAAGAGCTCGTACATTTTTGATACGTTAGCTGATATGAAAGAGGGTGTGGATCCAGTTGATCGTGAATTGGCTTATCGCGAAGGGCATACCCTAAATATAGCCTCACCCCAGGAGTTGTTCAGAGACTTGGCGGAAGTTTATGCGAGCGCTGCCTATATCGAAGGGATTTACTCGCGTGAAAGTAATGGCCCCTACAAAAATCTCGCAGCAGCCAGTGACGTTGTGGAGTTGGCGGCGACCTACGTAAAAGGTGGCGTTTACATGGATGTAGACATTGCTGTTGCGGGACCGATTGGGACACTGAATGCTGCAAATGGCTTTTTAGCGCATATAGAGGGGCCGATGACTTCAAATGCGGTTATTGCGGCCACCCCGGAATCGTCAATTGGAGCACAGCTATTGGATAGGGTTCTCTACGAGTACTCTGACGAGTCTGCGGCTCGGTTTGGAAGGGAAAATTTCGGATGGAGTCAGAAACGAAGTTCAGCAGAAGAAGGAATGTTCAATCGCCTCAAGTTGACGCTGTTTATGTCAGGGCCCGCGATGATTGCCGAATTTGTCCAGGGTCGGATAAACGGCCCCGCGATTGATACTAGCCAATACGCGGTTTCCAATGGCATGTTCTTTGGTAATGCTGCTCGGCCAGAAGGTCAGCAGTTGGAGGAACGTGATATGTCCAGCATGTTTTTTGGTGGTTATCGCCGAAATATCGACGAAGGCGGCGCTTGGGTAAAGGTGACGCCGGGCCGTAGAGCATCAGTCGCATAAATGAACCAACCTGCCCATTTGCGCAGGTTGGTTTCTGGTAAATGTCAGAAGTGAAACTTCACCAAAAAACTCGTCGTGCTCTGATCAGTCTTGAAGTACTGGCTGTCTTCAATTCCGTACTTGTTTTTCCAGTAGTCGTATTCCACCCCCACATACAACTGCTTCTCGCCAATGTTCAGTGCTTTACCCAAGTCGTACTTAACCTGCGGATTAAAGTGCAGGTTGGCGTGGTAATCGCCTTTGGAGTTGGAGTCGTTGTCGACGACCCAGTCCATGAAACCGTCGATCAGGATGTTCGAATCGCCAACAGGAATGGTGTAGGACCACACTGGAGTGATCTGCCAGACGTTATCCCCGGCGCGTGGGCCTTCGGTCTGACGGTTGTAGAAGTTCAGCTGGAAGTAATCGAAGCCCGGGATGGCCAGGTCGAAACCCGGACCGATCAGGTAGGACTCGGTATCGCCTTCACCGAACTCGTAGGTCATGGCCAGCAGCACGTCTTTGACCGGACCGAACCCTATCTTCTGGTCCAGGACCTTGCCCAGGGAAATACGCGGGCTGAACTCACCGTAATAGGTGTTCGGGCCGACGTTGAAATCCTTTTCGCCGTTGTAGAAGATCTTGTCGACGAAGAAGAAGTTATCCCCGTATTTCCATCCATCGGCGTGTTCGAAAGTCACGGTCTGCTGAATGCGCGGGTTGACCTGGAAGTCCTTGCCATACAGGTAGGTCAGGCTGTTGTTCTGCCATTGCAGCAAGTCGCCGGCCATGGCCTGGCCCCCGGCCAGCAAGGATCCGGCCAGCATCAGGCTAGTGCACGTACGTTTCATTCGGTTGCTCCCAAAAAGTAGGTGTTCCACGTTGTTTTTTTAAGATCGACGCTCTGGTGTGGCGCCTTTTTCTGTAGCGGTAAAAAATCATCCAATCGGTTAGCTTCAGTGCTGTTGGCAAGCGCTGCGCCAAGGCTTTCGAAAAGCAAAAAAACTCCCGTTCGGCGGCTCAAGAGCCGTCGATTGAGAGGGGGGTTGGAATGCCTTGTTACCGTCCAGGGCCGGGATAAGTTGGCTTTCTGGTCAGGAATTAAATCCGGGCTTTTTTTTAAAGCGGATTCGGGCGGCCGCGGAGAATACTGACTCCTTGGCCAGGTCTCAAGTGCCCCGCAACAGCGCACCGACGACAGGTTTTGAGCACGGTTGCGGGTCATCTTAAAAGTGCACCTTCACCAGCAGGCTGGTGGTGTTCTCATTCGTGTCGAAGTTGGCGTTGTTTTCGATGCCGTATTTGTCTTTCCAGTAGCTGTATTCGACGCCGACGTACACTTGTTTCTCCCGCCAGCCCAAGGACTTCCCCAGGTCATATTTGATCTGTGGGTTCAAGTGCAGGTTGGCGTGGTAGGTGCCATGTGGGTTCTGGTCGTTATCCACGACCCAGTCGATATAGCCGTCGATCAACAGGCTCGAATTGCCCACTGGCAGGGTGTAGGACCAGGCCGGCGTGATCTGCCAGACATCGTCGCCGGGGCGCGAGCCTTCGGTCTGGCGGTTATAGAAGTTTAAGGTGAAATAGTTGAAACCCGGTACCGCGAGGTCGAAACCGGGGCCGATCAGATAGGCCTCGGTGTCGTCTTCGCCATTCTCGTAGGTCATGGCCAGCAACACGTCCTTGATCGGGCCGAATTCGAAACGGCGGTCGAGGATTTTGCCCAAAGACAGGCGTGGACTGAACTCGCCGTAATAAGCGTGCACCCCTTTATTCCGGTCTTTCTCGCCGTTGTAGTAAGTGCTGTCGACGAACAGGAAGTTGTCGCCGTACTTCCAGCGGTCGGCGTGTTCGAAAGTTATCGTCTGCTGGATCGACGGGTTGACCGCGAAATCCTTGCCATACAGATAGCTCAGGCTGTTGGTCTGCCACAGCAGCAGATCGCCGGCCATGGCTTGGCTCGCGGCCAACAGGCCGCCGGCCAACAGCATGTTTTTTTGTGTCCGAATCATCTGTTGCTCCCTCTTGTTTTTATTGTTCGTGGCGAGGGGATTTATCCCCGTTCGGCTGCGAAGCAGCCGTAAAACAGGCGAATGCGGTTTGCTTGAGAGAATGCTGGGGCCGCTTCGCGACCCAGCGGGGATAAATCCCCTCGCCACAGAGTTCGATCAGTGCGGGTGCGCGTGGCAGTCGTTGATCGCCGCGCGTTCGCGGCCGCCGAGGATGTTGAACAGCAGGTTCAGCGCCAGCGCGCTCAACGTCGCCATGGCGATGCCGCTGTGAGTGATCGGACTCATCCACAGTGGCAGGTGCGCAAAAAACTCCGGACGCACCACCGGAATCAATCCCATGCCGATGCTCACCGCCACCAGCAACTGGTTTCGACGGTCACCGATGTCGGCTTCCTGAAGAATCTTGATTCCGGTGGCGGCGACCATGCCGAACATCGCAATGGCTGCACCGCCCAATACCGCTGGCGGAATCGAGGCCACGAGGAACGCTGCCTTGGGCAGCAGGCTCAGCACGATCAGCAAGCCGCCGGCAACGATGGTCACCGAGCGGCAGCGCACGCCGGTCATCTGCACCAGGCCGATGTTCTGCGCGAACGAGGAGTGGGTGAAGGTGTTGAAGAACCCGGCGAAAAACGACGCGCCGGCATCACACAACAAGCCGCGACGCAGCATCCGTGGGCAGACGTCCTGGCCGGTGATTTTGCCCAGTGCGAGGAACATCCCGGTGGACTCGACGAAGATGATCACCACCACCAGGCACATCGACAGGATCGGTGCGAGTTCAAACTTCGGCATACCGAAATGCAGCGGTGTGACGATCTGCACCCATGGCGCCTGTGCCATGCCGCTGAGGTCGACCATGCCGATCACACCACAGATCGCATAGCCGAGGCACATGCCGATCAACACCGAAATATTGACCCAGAAACCGCGCATGAAACGATGCACCAACAGGATGGTGGCCAGCACCAGTGCGGCGATGGCCAGGTAAATCGGTGAGCCGAATTGCGCGGCACTCGCACCGCCGCCCGCCCAGTTGACGGCCACGGGGAACAGCGACAAACCGATCGAGGTGATGACGGTGCCCGTTACCAGAGGCGGGAAGAAACGCACTACTTTGGACATGAACGGCGCGATTATCATGCCGAAGAAGCCGGCGGCAATGGTCGCGCCGAAGATCCCCTGCAGACCGATGCCGGGCATGCCGGCCATGGCGACCATGCTGCCGACCGCGGCGAAACTGGCGCCCATCATCACCGGCATGCGAATGCCCATCGGGCCGATGCCCAGCGATTGCACGATGGTGGCGATGCCGGCCACCAGCAGGTCGGCATTGATCAGGAAGGCTATTTCTTCACGACTCAGGCCTGCGGCCTGCCCGATGATCAGCGGCACCGCGATGGCGCCGCCGTACATCAGCAAAACATGTTGCAGACCGACCAGGATCAGTTGCAAAAGGGGCAAACGCTGAATGGCGGGTGCGTCGGGGATGCGCGCTTCGGATAGCTCGGACATGCAACACCTCGGATCTTTTTTATTCTTGTGATTTTGTGCATCAGGGTTGACCGCGGCGCGGTCATTCGCGGGCAAGTCGGATCGCCGCACCGCTCGCTCCTACAGGGACACTGCATATCCGTAGGAGCGAGCGGAGCGGCGATCCGACTTGCCCGCGAAGCTTTTCAACGCTTAGTTGGTCGGAGCTCCCTGAACAATCCACGCGCCGATCAGGTCACGTTCCTGCTGGGTCATCTGGGTGATGTTGCCCAGTGGCATGATCTGGCTGGTGACGGCTTGTGCCTGGATGCGCGCCGCGTTCTGGCGGATCTGCTCGGGGGTGTCGAACATCACGCCGGCCGGTGCTGCACTGAACAGCGGGCTGGTCGGTTTGGCCGAGTGGCAGACCGAGCAACGTTCCTGGATCACGCTGTGCACCTTGTCGAAACTCGGGCCGGCGTTTGACGCCTGGACCGGTGCTTCAGCAGGTTTCGCGACTGCGGGTTTGGCCCCCGCGCCGACGGCGGTTTCCGGCAACGGCTGGTACTCGATGGTGCCAGGAGCCTTCGCCACTTCCGGTGCGCTCGGCATCTGCGCCGGGCCGGTGACGTAAGCCAGGCAGATCATGCCCACGGCAGCGACGGGCAGGGTCCAGGCAAACTTGTGGCTGTCATGACGGGTGTTGAAGTAGTGACGCACCAACACTGCCAGCACCGCGATCCCGGCCAGGATCAGCCAGTTGTACTGGCTGCCGTAGGTGCTCGGGAAGTGGTTGCTGATCATGATGAACAGCACCGGCAAGGTGAAGTAGTTGTTGTGCCGTGAACGCAGCAAGCCTTTGGCCGGCAGCGCCGGATCCGGCGTGCGGTTCTCGGCGATCGCCGCCACCAGTGCGCGTTGCGCCGGCATGATGATGCGGAACACGTTGCCGACCATGATGGTGCCGATGATCGCGCCGACGTGCAGATACGCACCACGACCGCTGAACACTTTGCTGAAGCCGTAGGCGGCGCCAATGATCAGCACGAACAGGATGAAACCGAGCAGGGCAGGGCGTTTGCCCAGGGCCGAGTCGCAGAGGAAGGAGTAGACGAACCAGCCGACGAACAACGAAGCGATGCCCAGGGCAACACCTTCAGGGCCGGTCAGGCTGCTGCCTGGTGCCAAGAGATATAGCGTCGGGTTGGAGTAGAACACCACGCACAGCAGCGCGATCCCCGACAGCCAGGTGAAGTAGGCCTCCCATTTGAACCAGTGCAGGTTGTCCGGCATGGTCGGTGGGGCCAGTTTGTATTTTTCCAGGTGGTAGATACCGCCGCCGTGGATCGCCCACAAATCACCGGCCAGACCGCTTTTCGGGTTGACCCGGTTGAGGTTGTTCTCCAGCCAGACGAAGTAGAACGACGCACCGATCCAGGCCACGCCAGTAATCATGTGAACCCAGCGCACGCTCAGGTTCAGCCATTCCAACAGATGTGCTTCCACAGTCTTTACCTCTCGCCCGTCACTCTGTTGTCGAGTGATCGGACCTTCTCTTATTGGTGGGGGGCGAGGATCAAACGCTCATCCTCTTTGAAAAAATGCTCATCGCAGTTATTGCCTGTGCCACTGCGATCAACCACCAGGAAGTCATCCCGCTTTTCGATCGTCAGCACCGGATGGTGCCAAACGCCGCGATGGTAATTAATGCCCTGCCTGCCGTTGGTAACGAAGGCGCGGACCAAGCCTGATACAGGTTCATCGCCAAGTGGCGCGACCACGATCAGAAAGGGGTTGCCGAGCAGCGGAATGAAAGCCTGGCTGCCCAGCGGGTGACGCTCCAGCATGCAGACGGTCAACGGCATGTCCTGCGCGTCGGCGCGGAAAATGCTGATGATCGCCTTGTCCTCTGGCGTGGCGGTTTCCACCGTCGCCAGTTTGTGAAAGCGCATGGTCGAACCGTTGTTGATCATGAAGTGATCGCTGCCGTCGGTTTCGATCACGTCACCGAAAGGGGCGAAGGCTTCTTTGGTCAGCGGTTCAATCGTCAGTGTGCGCATGCTGTTTTTATCCGAATTCTGTGTTGTTGGTTCTGTTGCTATCGCCAGCAGGCTGGCTCCCACAGGGGAACGCATTCCAAATGTGGGAGCCAGCCTGCTGGCGATGGGTTTGCGCTTATTTAGCGACCTTGCCCAATACGCGCAGGCGACTCACACCGCCGTCCGGGAACACGTTCAGGCGGATATGGGTGATCGGGCCCAGTGCCTTGATCTGCTCGGCGAAGGTGTGTTCGGCGTGCATTTCCAGTTTCTGCGCCGGCAGCAGTTCACGCCAGAACAGCGATTGGGTTTCGATCTGGCTGTCGGTGCCGCCCTTGACGAACGCGCCCTGGATCGAGCACGTGTCCGGGTAGTTGCCCTTGAAGTGCAGGGTGTCGACGATGACTTTTTCGATCTCGCCGGCATGACCCAGCGCGACGATCACCCAGTCATTGCCCGGCGTACGGCGACGTGCGGTTTCCCAGCCGTCGCCCATGTTGATGCCACGGCCCGGGTTGAGGATGTTGCTCATGCGGCCGAAGTGTTCGTCGGAGCAGGCGAGGGCGCGGCCACCGTTCAGGGCTGCGGCCAGGTCAACCTGCTCGTTGTCGCCGACAGCGGACCAGTCGCGGAACGGAATGCCGTACACACGCAGCCGGGCCACGCCACCATCCGGATAGATGTTGAAGCGCAGGTGGCTGAAGGCCTGGTCGTTATTGATCTCGTGATAGTGATGGCTGTTGCCTTGCAACTCGACGGCCGACAGCACTTCAGTCCACTGAGTGTTTTCGTCCGGTTCGCCCGAAGCGAGGAAGCAGGCTTCCAGGGAGGCCGACGGCGGGAAGTTGCCGGTGAAGAATGAAGTGTCGATGTCCACGCCTTTGATCGAGCCGGGCACGCCCAGGCGGATCACGGCGCTGTCGTAGCCTTCGAAGCGCTTGCGGCGCGACTCCCAGCCGTCCATCCACTTGCCGTTGTCATCGAACACGCCCTCCTTCCACACGGCCGGGGTCGGTTGGAACAGACGGTTGGCGTCTGCGAACCAGTCATCGGTGACCGAGATGATTTTGGTGCCCAGGCGGGCGTCGGCCAGGTTGACGAACTTCTCGAAAGGTACGGCGTAAGCTTTCATTCTTCTTGTCTGCCTTTAATTAGTTGGCTTGGGATGCTCTCAGGGCCCTGGGCGATGTATGCGTTCAGTGTCGCTCGGGCCAAGGTCGCTATAGGGTCAGTAATCGGAACAGGGCGATCTTGTTGATCTCCGCCAGCGCGCATTTGAATTCGGTATCTGCCGAGTTGTGAATGCGCGTTTCGAACGCCGCGAGGATCTGATGCCGGTTGCTGCCTTTTACCGCCATGATGAAGGGAAACTTGAACTTGGCCTTGTAGGCGTCGTTCAGCTCGGTGAAGCGCTGGAACTCTTCGGCCGTGCATTGGTGAATACCGGCGCCTGCCTGTTCATTGGTGCTGGCTTCGGTGAGTTGGCCCTGAACGGCAGCTTTGCCGGCCAGGTCCGGGTGAGCGTTGATCAGGGCCAGCTGGCTTTGCTGATCGGCGCTCAACAGGATGTCGCTCATGCGCTGGTGCAGGGTTTCGATCTCGTCGATCGAGGCGTCCTGGCCCAGGTCGAAGGCCTTCTCGGCCACCCATGGCGAATGTTCGTAGATGTCGGCGAAAGCGGCGACGAATGCGTCGCGGCTCAGGGTCGAGGGTTTCAGTGTCTGGAACTGGCTCATTTTGCAGCCCCTTGGTACGGGTGGGTTTCGTGCCAGTGGCGAGCGATGTCGACGCGGCGGCTGAACCACACCTGTTCATGACTTTTAGCGTATTCGATAAAGCGCTTGAGCGAGGCCAGTCGGGCTGGACGGCCGATCAGGCGGCAGTGCAGACCGATCGAGAGCATTTTCGGCGCTTCGGCGCCTTCGGCGTACAGCACGTCGAACGCGTCTTTCAGGTATTCGAAGAAATCGTCGCCCTTGTTGAACCCCTGGACCTGGGTGAAGCGCATGTCGTTGGTGTCCAGGGTGTAGGGGATCACCAGGTGCGGCTTGCCGGTCGGGTTGTTCGGTTCCCAGTAGGGCAGGTCATCGTCGTAGGTGTCGCTGTCGTAGAGGAAACCGCCTTCTTCCATCACCAGGCGACGGGTGTTCGGCCCGGTGCGACCGGTGTACCAGCCCAGTGGGCGTTCGCCGGTGATTTCGGTGAGGACGCGGATCGCTTCGAGCATGTGCTCGCGTTCCTGCGCTTCGTCCATGTACTGGTAGTCGATCCAGCGGTAACCGTGGCTGCAGATTTCATGGCCGGCATCGACCATCGCACGGATCACGTCCGGGTGACGCTGGGCGGCCATGGCCACGGCGAAGATGGTCAGCGGAATGTCGAATTCCTTGAACAGTTTCAGAACCCGCCACACGCCGGCACGGCTGCCATACTCGTAAAGGGATTCCATGCTCATGTTGCGCTCGCCTTGCAGCGGCTGCGCCGAGACCATCTCCGACAGGAAGGCTTCGGATTCTTTATCGCCGTGCAGGATGTTGCGCTCGCCGCCTTCTTCGTAATTCAGGACGAAGGACAGGGCGATGCGGGCATTGCCCGGCCAGTGTGGGTGAGGAGGGTTACTGCCGTAACCGATCAGGTCGCGTGGGTAGTCAGCGCTCACTGCAGTCTTCCTTCTTGTTCGTTGACAGTTTGTGTGGCGTGCCTGCAAGTGGGAAGTCAGGCTGGCGTCACAGCGATGGGCTGATTGTATACAACTTTATATCCACTTTGTAAGCCTGAATTTTCGCATTTTTCATCAACTGTCATCTTCACAGGTTATTGCAAGAAACCTGCCTGATTGGTCAGCTAATGGATGGAAGGTCCTCGGGTCGCATGGTTTACCCGCGGATTCGCTGGCAAATCCGGAATGGCGGTAGTCAGGCGAAAAATGTCGTTTTTATTGTGTACAATTTTTATGAAAAGTGTCTTAATCAGTCGCTCGCCGCAGCTTTTCGTGCTCCGAATCGGTGCGGTCTCCTTTTCAACTGACTTCAGGAGGCGCGAGGTCTGACTGCTCCACGCAGGCAGGCGCGCAGAATCAATGGGACGTTTGACTACACACGTTTTGGACGCTGCACACGGTTGCCCGGGCAGCTCGATCAAGGTCGAGCTGTACCGCGTTGAGGGCTCGCAACTGGAATTGGTCGCCAGCGCGATCACCAACAGCGACGGCCGTGTCGATGCACCGCTGTTGCAGGGCGATGACTATCGCACCGGGGTCTATCAGGTTCAGTTCCATGCGGGCGATTACTACCGCGCCCGTGGCGTTCAGTTGCCTACGCCTGCGTTCCTGGATGTGGTGGTGCTGCGTTTCGGCATCTCTGCGGAGCAGGATCACTATCACGTGCCGCTGCTGATTTCGCCCTACAGCTATTCCACGTACCGCGGCAGCTGATCCCCCAAGCAGCTGCCTCCTCCGAGAAGCGACTGCGCATATAGCTTCTTTGGTCTTTCGCCCGCTCACACTGCGGGCTTTTTTTTGCCTGTAGAAAAAATCTCGCAGCCTCCTTGCACTCGACAGTGCCTACATGGAAACGCATTCCTCTTGTAGGAGCTGTCGAGTGCAAGGAGGCTGCGAGCTTTGGTCTTTAACGGCTCAACAGCGACGCAGCCCCTGCACCACTGAACAACCCCGCACTCACCCGGTTAAACCAGCTCTGCCCCTTGCCACTGCGCAGATACCGCGCCGCACCATGCGCACCGAGCCCGTAAGCCAATTTGCACAGCAGATCCAGCACGGTCCAGGTCGCG
Source organism: Pseudomonas fluorescens NCIMB 11764 (assembly GCF_000293885.2). NCBI lineage: Bacteria > Pseudomonadati > Pseudomonadota > Gammaproteobacteria > Pseudomonadales > Pseudomonadaceae > Pseudomonas > Pseudomonas fluorescens. Next base: position 5,723,615 of record NZ_CP010945.1, on the reverse strand, counting down.
ATCATTACCAGCAACTGCGGAAGGAACGGTTGCTCGGCGCTCAAGAACTGCGGCAGGAAAGCGGCAAAGAACAGAATGTCTTTCGGATTACTGGCACCCAACATGAACGCGCGCCCGAACAGGGCACGGAAGCGTGGAACCGGCGCAGCCTGAGGCACTTCAGCGCCGACCGATGGCAGGCGCGACTGCTGCCAGCTCTGCCAGGCGAGGTAGAACAGGTACAACGCACCGACGATTTTCAGCGCGCTGAACAGCTGTTCCGACGCCAGCAACAACGCACCCAACCCCAGTGCCGACGCACTGAGCAAACAGATCGAAGCAAACACGCCACCCAGAAACGCCGGGTAAGATCGACGCAAGCCGTAATTCAGACTGTTGCTGATCATCAGCAAAGACAGGGGCCCCGGGATCAGGATCACCACCAGCGCAGCGCCGCTGAACAGCAGCCAGGTTTCCAGACTCATCACTTTCCTCCATTTGCACAAAAGCCTCACCCGACGGGGTGAGGCTGTTTTGAACCACTGTTTTTGAATCGTGTACGGTTACAAGAAAATGAACTTGGCAATGAAGATCGCGCAAAGCACCCACAGACTGACGGAAATTTCCTTGTACTTGCCGGTGCCGGCCTTCAGCGCCACATAGGTGATGAAGCCCAGCGCAATTCCGTCGGCGACCGAGAAGGTCAGCGGCATCATGATCGCGGTGACGATCGCCGGAATGCTGTCGGTCGCTTCGTCCCATTCAATGTGCGCCATGCCACCCATCATCAGCATTGCTACATAAATCAGCGCGCCGGCGGTGGCATAGGCAGGGATCATGCCAGCCAGCGGGGCGAAAAACATGGCTGCAATAAATAGCACGCCTACGGTCACTGCGGTAAGACCAGTCCGACCACCCGCGGCGACGCCCGCGGCACTTTCCACATAGCTTGTTACCGGAGGAACACCCACTACCGCCCCGAATACGCTGGAGGCGCTATCGGCTTTCATGGCACGGGAAAGATTTTCAATCCGGCCGTCCGCATTCACCAGGTTGGCGCGCTGGGCGACGCCCATCAGGGTGCCGGCGGTGTCGAACATGTGCACGAAGAGGAAGGCCAGCACCACGCTGATCATGCTGACGTTGAACACGCCGGCGACGTTCATGGCCATCCAGGTCGGTGCCAGGCTCGGCGGTGCCGACATGATCCCTTCGTAATGCACCAGGCCCAGGCCCCAACCGGCCAGCGTCACGGTGATGATGCTGATGAGGATCGCACCGAACACCTTGTGGTAGCTGAGCACGGCGATCATCAGGAAGCAGATGGCGGCCAGCAGCGGTCCAGGTTCGCGCAACGAGCCAAGCTTGATCAGGGTGGCCGGGCTATCGACGACGATACCGGCGGTTTTCAAGCCGATCAGCCCGAGAAATAAACCGACCCCCGCGCCCATCGCAAAGCGCAGGCTCACCGGAATGCTGTTGAGCAGCCATTCACGGATCTTGGAAAAGGTCAGGATCATGAACAACACCCCGGAAACAAACACCGCGCCAAGGGCGGTCTCCCAGTTGTAGCCCATGGTGCCGACCACGGTGTAGGTGAAGAAGGCGTTCAAGCCCATCCCCGGCGCCAGGCCGACCGGCCAGTTGGCGTACAGGCCCATCAGCAGGCAGCCCAGCGCGGCGGCGATACAGGTGGCTACGAACGCGGCGCCGTGATCGATCCCGGCGTCAGCCATGATGTTGGGGTTGACGAAGATGATGTAAGCCATGGTGATAAAGGTTGTCAGACCGGCAATCAGCTCGGTCTTCACCGTGGTGCCGTGCAAGCTGAGTTTGAAGATGCGCTCCAGCCAGCCATTGCGTAATGGCGGCGAGAGTTCGAGCGTCGGGGCTTCGGATTTGCGGCTTTCCACAGCGAGTACTCCTCAAGAGTTTTATTGTTATTTCCAGGGCCGGACCCATGAGGGTGGCAGCGGCCCTTTGAGGCATTCGCGAATTTGTTGACCTGTTGGTCAGGAACTCGCACGCAGTGGATTATGCTTTTGTATACAAATAATGCAAATAATGTTTTTGATTTTGTAGACGAAAAGTTCGCTGATAGGGATATATGGGCTTCGAGGGCCTCATCGCCAGCAGGCTGGCTCCCACAGGTTCTGTGTAAACCACAGATCACTGTGGGAGCAGCCTGCTGGCGATGGGGGCAGAACAGTCAATCAACAACAGCCTGACTTTTCCCAAGAGCCAGATTCACCGCCAACCACCCATTCACCGCCACCTCCCCAGCCTCGGCGAACACCCGCTCCAGCAATTTCACTTGCTCACGCCTCAACGACTGCTCAAACCGTGCGCCATCCCCGGTCAGTTGCAGCAACCGTTTACGCTTGTCGGTCTCGGACGCAACGCTGTCCACCAGATGCATTTCCACCAACTGCCGCAATGGAATGTTCAACGCCTGCTTGCTCACACCCAACAACGCCAGCAATTCCTTGACGCTCAGGTTCGGGTAGCGGGCGATGAAAAACACGATGCGTTGATGCACCCGACTCAAGCCGCGACGCTCGAGCATTTCGTCGGCCTTGGCGGTAAACGCCTGGTAGCCGAAGAAAAACGCTTCCATGGCCTGCTGTTGGGATATTGGATTTTTAAGGTCAAGCATGTTGACGTATCCGTCCGGGTTATCGTAATTTCGGTCAACCAGTTTGACTTATTTTCCTCTGGCCTCGCTACCGGTGACCCCCATGGCTTTTTCCGAACGTGTCTCGCGCCTTAAAAGTTCTCTGATCCGTGAAATCCTTGCCGCAGCCCAACGGCCGGAAGTGATGTCGTTCGCCGGCGGCCTGCCGGCCGAAGCCATGTTGCCAGCCGTCGAATGGGCCGACATGCCGCTGTCCATGGGCCAATACGGCATGAGCGAAGGCGAGCCAGCGCTGCGTGAAGCGTTGGCGGCGCAGGCGCGAGCATTGGGTGTGCCGTGTGAGGCCAGCCAGGTGCTGGTGGTCAGCGGTTCCCAGCAGACCCTCGATCTGGCGGCCAAGCTCTACATCGACAAAGGCACCGAGATCCTGCTTGAAGCGCCGACATACCTGGCCGCGTTGCAGATCTTCCAACTGTTCGGTGCCGACTGCATCACCGTGCCATTGGAGGCCGATGGTCCGAATCTGGTTGAACTGCGCGCGCGCCTGGAAAAGCACCGCCCTGCGTTCATCTACTTGATCCCGACCTTTCAGAACCCATCGGCGGTGCGCTACAGCGAAGCCAAGCGCGACGCCGTGGCAGCCTTGCTGGATGAGTTCGGTGTCACCCTGATCGAAGACGAGCCGTACCGCGAGCTGACATTCGACGGCGGCAGTGCCACGCCGATCGTCAGTCGTTTGAAAAAGACCAGCTGGATCTACACCGGCACCGTGTCGAAAACCCTGTTGCCGGGGTTGCGCGTCGGTTACCTGATTGCCAGTCCTGACCTGTTTCCGCACCTGCTGAAGCTCAAGCAATCCGCCGACTTGCACACCAATCGCGTTGGCCAGTGGCAAGCGCTGCAATGGATCGGTACAGAGAAATTCCAGCAGCATCTGAGTGAGTTGCGGGACTTCTACCGGGTTCGGCGGGACGCGTTTCAGTCGGGGCTGGAAACCCATTTCTCTGATCTGGCCGATTGGAACGTGCCGCAGGGCGGGCTGTTTTTCTGGCTGACATTGAAGCAACCGCTGGATACGCGGACGTTGCTCAAGGCAGCGTTGGTCGCGGATGTGGCGTTCATGCCGGGTGAGCCGTTTTTTCCCGAGCCGGATAACCATCCGGGGCATCTACGGCTGAACTTCAGCCATATCGATCCGGCGCGGCTGGATGAAGGGCTGCAGCGATTGGCGGCGGTGGTGCGTCAGGCGCAGGCGGCGAACGCAGCTTGAGGGGAGGGTAGAAACAAATAAACCGGCCATTGGGCCGGTTTATATTTGTCTGGATTTTGTGGCGTCCATAAGGACACCGCCAAAACCTCAGGCTGCCGCAAACCGCTTATCCAGATAATCAATGATCACCTTGGATTCATACATCCAGGTGGTCTGGCCATTCTCTTCAATGCGCAGGCACGGCACCTTGATCTTGCCACCCTGTTCCAGCAGGGCCTGGCGATCCTGCTCGTTGTTCTTCGCATCACGCAGCGCCACTGGCACGTTCAAGCGACGCAAGGTGCGGCGGGTTTTCACGCAGAACGGGCAGGCGTGGAACTGATACAGGGTCAGGCTTTTGGCGGCCGTTTCGATCTGGGCCTGAGCAGCAGCGGGGCGCTGCTTCTTGCCGGGGCGGGTGATGAAGTCGATGAAGATGATCAGTTGGCCAAGGCCGACACGAAGCGCTTTTACGAACACGGTATAAGCCTCACGGGGCGAAAGAAGGCGCGCAGCTTACCTGATTTTTCACAGACGAAAAAAAACCGGCGATGAATGCCGGTTTTCCTTGTGTTGCCAATTATTTGATCAGGCTGAGAAACTCGCTGCGGGTAGCCGCGTTTTCGCGGAACTCACCCAACATCACCGAAGTGATCATCGACGAATTCTGCTTCTCCACACCGCGCATCATCATGCACATGTGCTTGGCCTCGATCACCACCGCAACGCCCAGGGCGCCGGTGACTTGCTGGACCGCATCGGCGATCTGGCGGCTGAGGTTTTCCTGGATCTGCAGACGGCGGGCGTACATATCGACGATCCGCGCGACTTTCGACAGCCCCAGTACCTTGCCGCTCGGGATGTAGGCAACGTGGGCCTTGCCGATGAACGGCAGCAGGTGGTGTTCGCACAACGAGTACAGCTCGATGTCTTTCACCAGCACCATTTCGCTGTTGTCAGAGCTGAACAAGGCACCGTTGGTGACTTCTTCGAGTGTCTGTTCATAGCCGCGGCAGAGGTACTGCATGGCTTTGGCGGCACGCTTGGGCGTGTCGAGCAGGCCCTCGCGGGAGACGTCCTCGCCCAATTGGCCGAGAATCGCGGTGTAATTCTGTTCCAGTGTCACAGAGGCTGATTCCATAAGGGTTTCAGAGGGGTACTGTTTCTGTCTGTACCAATTGTGTGCCAATCAAGCTCTTTTCAGGCTTCCCGGGTTCACTCCAATCGCTGCTGGAGTTGCTCCATCGGGGGGCAGGTCGATAGCAATATCTGAACGCCAAGACCGAGCTGAGTGGCAATAAACGCAGGGTTCATCCCCGACATGGGGCACATGGTAGCGTATGTGTGACGGCAGTTGTATTGCCAGCGGGCGCGAAGCCCAAAATCGGTCATTGCGGTCCGTAGGTGTTTTGCCGGTCACGCGGGCCTGTCGGATTTTATCCGCATCCCGCTACAACCTGTCGCCAGGCTGCAGCAGTGATGATTCCCTGAACCTGTTTTGCTCATCTGGCCGAGCAGGTGGTATCAGCCGTGGGTGATCGACAGGTCGCTGATGATGCAGACAGAACCGTCTAGCGGGTCTGTGGTGTCGGAGTAATCGATCTGGTTATACACACCGCCGTGAAAGGCGAGAGTTTTCGTGTCCCAGGTGTTGTCCAGACGCATGATCGCGGACGTGGATTTGACGCCGTTACAGCTAGCCGATACAGAAACGGCGCCACTCGAGTTGGCGTGAATGTTGATTTTGAAAAGTGCGCCGAGCGGTACGTTCTCCAACACCGTCGAGTTGACCGGATCGTCCTGGAGGTAGCTTGATCGGAAACCCATGGTGATTTTTCCTTTGTTCCAGAACACCTTTACCGGAGGTCGTTCTGAACCCTTCACATGAATCTGGCCAATCACGACTTTCTGCAGCGAGTTGACTTTGGTCAGTCGCATTTCCTGGCGGTTCCAGTGGTCCGCCGCGCTGGAGAACAGCCAGTAACCTGGCTCCTTCCACTCACAGCGAGTTCGATGCGTGCTCTTGCTCGAGGCTCCAAGTGTCGGCGCCGTCATCTGCAGCGAACCATCATCAAGCATCGAGATGACGTCGGGGCATTCGATCAGCGCGCGCCAGCCGATGAGCTCAAGTGCAATCGGGTTGGTGTCGGAGATTGGCAGCGGGGTAGCGATGGTGAAGTTGCTGATGTCTACAGTCATGGTTTTTGCCTCAGTCCATTGATGTCGCTTTTGGCTCTGGTGAGCCTTGTGTTTGATGCAGGCCTACATCCCACTGCCCACTCAGTGAATGGGCAGAAGTGATAGTTGGCAGCCTCCGATCGATTTCCCGTTGGCTTGAAAACAAATATAGGCTTTCCCATATTCCAAGTAAACGGGTATTCCCATATTTTATTCCGTGCCTATATTTCAGGTGCAAAAAAAGCCCGCACTTGGCGGGCTACTTGTTGGCGTCGATTTGCCGTATTGAGTGTCATGGCACTGAACGTCACGCATCACCGCAATCCGGTTCACCGCGAATACATTGCCCACCAAAAGACATGGCCCAGGATCGCAATCTGCTGTTCCTGGATCTCGGCGAAGGTGTAGTCCTCGTCCGGATGCTCGTCACGGTTGAAGCTGCGCAAGCGGATGCCGGTGGGCAGTCGGTAGACTTGTTTCACGCGCAGTTGGCCGTTGTGGTTGATCGCATACATGTCGCCGTCGACGATGTCGCCCAATGAGTTCTTACCGATGTTCATGCCAACGGTGGCGCCGTCGCGCAGAACCGGGAGCATGCTGTTCCCGCTCACCACCACGCACTTGGCGTTGTCGAACTGCACGTTATTGTGACGCAGGTCTTTCTTGAAGAAGCGCAGCCTGGTGCTGTCGTTCTCTGCGATCACGAAACGGCCTGAACCAGCCGCCAGCTCGACTTCACGCAGGAAGGGGACATACACCTCATCGTCATCCAGGGGGGTGTTGTCGTCCCAAGGCTCGATGTCTGACATCGAAATGCCTGGAGGGGGGCGATTCAACGGAGCGGCATCGGACACGCCTTTAAGCATGTCACCGACACCTTCAGCCAGCCACATTGGTGAAACGCCACACACTGAAGCGATCTGGGCAACAAAGGCTGTTGCCTTCGATTTCCCGCGCTCGAGGTCGGAGATTGAGGTTTGCGTCAGCCCTGCGCGCTCGGCCAGCTCGGTCTGATTGAGCCTGGCGTGTTGGCGGGCTGTTTTGAGTCTGTCTTTGAATTCCATCTGCGGAGTATTACGGGAGCTCCCATATCATTGCAAGCCGGGATCCCTGTACTGAGTGGTCAGCGTAAGCCAAACCAGCGTGGCGCAACGACTTTACTCGTCGCGACCTTCCATCATCGTTCGTTTAAGCATCACATAAACCGCTCCGGCGCCGCCGTGTCTGGCCTGGCACGAGGTGAAGCCGAGCACTTGTGAATGCTGGCGCAGCCAGGTGTTGACGTGGCTTTTGATCATTGGCCGCTTGCCGTCCAGGCGCACGGCTTTGCCGTGGGTGACGCGCACGCAGCGGATTTCGAATTTGGTCGCTTCGGCCAGGAACGCCCAGAGGGTTTCCCGGGCTTTCTCCACACTCATGCCGTGCAGGTCGAGGCTGCCTTCGAACGGGATCTGCCCGATCTTGAGCTTGCGCATCTGGCTTTCCTGAACGCCGTCGCGCGCCCACATCAGCTCGTCTTCCGGGCCCACGTCGATCACGAACTGATCGGACAGACCGTCAACGGTGGTGGCGTCTGTGCGCACGGTGGCAGCCTGGCGCAGCTTGGCGATCTGCGCGCGGTCAGCCTTGGGTTTGCCGGTTTCGGCGCGGTCGTGCTTGATCGGCTTGACGCCTTGGATCGCGCTTTTGAACAGGGAAAAATCGTCGTCTTGCATGTCAGCCTCCGCGAAGGGCGGCCAGTTTACCCAAGTCGAGACACGATCGATAACAATTGGGGCCCGAAGCGGGCCGAGCCATCAATTCAGTCGTGTTTTTTCATCAAATGCGGGGACATGTTCAGCTCTCGCGACTGGCGCGCGCGGCGACGGCAACGCCGCCACAGCCAGACGCCCAGGTAGAGCAGGAACAGACCGACCGCCAGAATGATTGCCGAGCCCAACGGGCTGGCGTTCAGTTCGCCGAGTGCCGGCGGGCGCCCCAGCAGGCTGGCGGCGCCGGCCATCGCCAGCAACACACCGCAGGTCGCCAGCAAGGCAGCAAAGGCTGCGCCGAATCGAAAACGCCAGTTGCTTTGGCCTTTGGGCCGCAAGCGGCGTGCGTCAAAACCATCGGATAACTTCATTCCGACCTTCCTCAATGGGTATCGGCCCTTCGACCGGGAGTTGACCGGGATGTTCCTGAGGCTATGACATTTACAGCTAATGAGAGGCTTTTGCGGATGAGCGGCGGCATGAACCGCTCATCAAGCGTCGATCAGATCAGATCTTGGGTCAGGGCAAGGGTGGCGAAGTTATCCGCCATGATCGCCATTTCGGTCTGCTGAACGTGGTCTGCGCTCAACACGCCGCCCTTGTAAGGCAAATCGCGGGTTGCGCAGGCGTCTTCAACCAAGGTGCAACGAAAGCCCAGGTTTTTCGCGGCGCGCACAGTGGTGCTGACGCTGGAATGACTCATGAAACCACACACGATCAGGTCCAGCGAACCCAGGTTCTGCAAGCGCTCCAGCAGCTCGGTGCCGTGAAACGCACTCGGCAGCAGTTTGCCGATGATGGTTTCGTCGGCCTGTGGTTCCAGGCCCGGGATGAACTCACCGCGTTCGCCTTGCGGGTCGAACAACCCGCCGACGGTGCCGAGGTGGCGTACATGCACGATGGGCCGGCCGGCTGCGCGGGCAGCGCTCACCAGTTGCTTGATGTTCGCGACGGCAGCATCCATGCCGACCAGGGCCAGGGGGCCGCTGAGGTATTCTTTCTGGGCATCGATGATGACAAGGGTCGCGTGACCCAGTTTGGCTGCTGCGTAACCGCGGCCGCTGAGTTGAAACATCGTTTGTGGAACGGACATTCTGGGGCTCCTTCGGGTGGGGCTTTTGCGACATTGTCCTCTGGCTGAGCGCTTCTGTGAATCGCTTCCATCGCAGGGGCCGTCGTTGCTGGCCCGCAGCGTTGTCAAGATACTCGTTTTGTTCAATAGCAAACGCGAAAAATGGAAGTGTCCTACCTCTGAGCCGATGTTTTTCCTGCGTCGTCGTGGCGCGTTTTGGCTGGTAGAATCGCCAGTCGTTTTTTCTGGAGTTTGCCCCCGTGATCACTTCCCGTCTTCGTACCCTGCGCGACCATATCCGTTGGGCCGTCAGCCACTTCCATGGGGAGGATCTGTTTTTCGGCCATGGGACCGACAACGCCTGGGACGAAGCCCGTCAACTGGTGTTGGGCGCGTTACACCTGCCGTGGGAAATTGCTGACAGTTACCTCGACTGCAACCTCGAAGAGGACGAGATCGTCAAACTGCAGCGCATGCTCAAGCGCCGTATCGAGGAACGCATCCCGACTGCTTACCTGCTGGGCGAGGCCTGGTTCTGCGGCATGTCGTTCATTGTCGACGAGCGTGTGTTGGTCCCGCGTTCACCGATTGGCGAGCTGATCGAAAAGCGTTTCGAACCGTGGCTCGGCGCCGAACCTGCGCGGATTCTCGACCTGTGCACCGGGTCCGGTTGTATCGGTATCGCGTGTGCCTATGAGTTCCAGAACGCCGAAGTGGTGCTGGCCGACCTGTCGTTCGAAGCGCTGGAAGTGGCCAACAAGAACATCGAGCGTCATGGCGCCGATGAGCGGGTATACACGGTTCAGGGCGATGGGTTCGACGGTTTGCCGGGGCAGCGCTTTGACTTGATCGTGTCGAATCCGCCTTACGTCGATGCCGAGGATTTCGCCGACATGCCGCAGGAGTACCAGCACGAGCCCGAGCTGGGCCTGGCCTGTGGCGACGATGGTTTGAACCTGGTGCGCCGCATGCTCGCCGAAGCGGCGGATCACCTGACTGAGAAGGGCTTGCTGATTGTTGAAGTGGGCAATAGCCAGGTTCACGTCGAGGCGCTATACCCGGAGGTCGACTTCGCCTGGCTCGATTTCGAGCGCGGCGGTCATGGCGTGTTCATGTTGACGGCGCAGCAGTGCCGCGATCATCAGGCGTTATTCGCTTCCCGCGTTTAATCGTCTGAAGCTTCGCGAGCAAGCCCGCTCCCACACTGGATTTGCGTTGTTCACAAATCCCCTGTGGGAGATTCTATGTTTGGGGGGAACACCCAAACATAGAATTTGGCTTGTATTCGGTTTGGTTTTCCATCAGGGCAAACATCACTCTGGCCAGCTTGCGTGCCAGGATAACCAAGGCCTGAGTGCCTTTTAGACCTCTGGCCAGATAGCGTTCGTAGTACGGCTTCCAAGTCGGCGAACGGCTGGCAGCCATAGCGCTATTGTGAAACAAGCGCCGGAACTCCGAGTCCCCTCGTTTAGAGAGTCGGCGCTTTTGATCCTTTTGTCCTGACTGCCTCACACGCGGATCCATGCCGAGGAAGGCGACGTACTCGTCGCTGTTGGCAAATTCCCCACGCATAAAAGCAGTGGCCGCTGCAGTGGCCGTCAGGAGCCCTACGCCCTCGATGGCCTGGCAACGCTTCACCTGATCATCAATCCCACCTTCCTCAGCAATTTCCTTGAGCGTTTTCTGAATCATCTTTTCGAACTGGGCAATGGCGGCCAGAAGCTGGTTGAAGTGCTCTTTCAGCAAGGATTCGTTTTTCCAGCTCTGCTTGAGTGCAACACAGGCCCGGACCAACTGAGCCCGACGGCGAAGCAGGCTTTTCATTTGTGTGTAAGCCTTCGGTGGCGGATTCCAGATCCTCAATCTGTCGGATTCGCGGCTCAAGTAACGGGCCAGCAGTTCGGCATCCAACGTATCTGTTTTCGCCCTCATGCCTATTCCATCGCGGTATTTGTTGAGGCGACTGCCATCGATGACGTAAACGTCATGGCCCATTTCATGGGCCATTTCCGTTGTATCAAGGTGATAGATATTGGTCGCTTCTAGCGCGATAGCGCTGTGCGCTGGCAGCGTCTTGAGCCATTGCTTCAAGGTTGATCGCTTGTTCGCGATATTTAGGGTCTTTTCCAGGTCGGATCGATAGATAACGATCTCGTCCTTCGCCACATCCACACCGACGACCACCTGCGAATCCAGGATTGTCATGGCACACCCTCCGAGCTAGGGTTTAGATACTTGACGGGGTTCACCGTTGCGCTGGCTTGTTTCTATCGTCGGTCCGAGCCGATGCATTCCTTATCGGCGCATTAGGTGAAGGGGTGGGACGAAGTCTCCCACGGTCTGTACTGGTCGGAGTCAGATGACGAGCTTTAGTCCCACCCACCCCTTCAAGTCTAAACATACAAGCGGGCTTGCTCGCGAATGGTCGCGCCACGGTCTCACGCCTTCAACGGTGCGTCGCAATCCAGATCAGCAACCCCGCCTGAAACACCGCAAACGCCACCAGGCACGTAATGGTGAAACGCAGCCCCGCGTCTTCACGCTTGTACTTGCTGACCTTTTCCTCGTGTTTCTTCAGCTTCACTTCCTGCTCGGCCAGATTCTGCTCGGCCTGCTGGAGCATCTGCGCCGCTTCGAGAATTTCCACCTGCTGCAGCTTCTCGCTGTTCCAGTCGGCCAGCAGGTCGCCTACCTGCACTTCTTTGACGCTGCCCTTCAAATGCTGGGCATCGGCATACGCCACCTCAAAACCATGCGCTTTCAGAAAACGATCGCGGCGCAGGCGCGTGTCTTCGTTCAGCGCATCCTTGTTGTTCAGGTCAGTGCCGTCGACGGTGTAGCCAGGCCAGCGCTTTTTCGCCCAGGTAATGCCCTGGGCCGCCATGTAGCGCCCGATGCCACGGTTCATCGGCTCGATCTGCAAACCGCTGTCCGGCCCGAAATGCACGCGCTTGGTGGCGTGATCGACCCACACGTCGAGGTGATTCTGTTCCTTGCGCACCCGCTGGCCGGGCAGCGAAATGGTCATGCGCAACAGGCTGCGCTGCTTGTCGTTGCGTTCGGCATAGCCGAATTCAACAAAGCGCAATGGCCGCCCGCCGGTATTGCGATCGGTCTGCAACGGCGCCAGGCGGAGCATCTTGTGGTGCTCGACGTGGACGTCCGCCCACGGCAGCTCAACCACTGGCGGTGCGTCTTTTTCAGCGGTGGTGTCGGGTGAAGTCGGGGTATCAGTCATAACGGCGAGATCCTGTCCAAGCTCAGCTTGTCGCCAGTCTTGGCGCTGGCGACAAAGGCTTATCGGCCGTTTTTTTCAGGACTGGAGGGCAAAAGAGCTTAACTGGAGCGAAGTCCGTCAATAAAGCCGAGGATTCGCGTGCCGAGCTCGGCCGCCAGCGGCAATTGCGGATCTTTATAAGAGGCCAATTGCCGTTTGACGTCGTTGGGCACGATGCGCAAGACGTGGTTCATGCCGTCGATCAGTGCCAGTTCGGCGTCGGGTTTCGCCGCCTTGAGCAACCTGGCATCGTCGACACCGACCTGAATGTCGTTGCTGCCCTGGATGATCAGCGCCGGCATTTTCAGTTTGGCAAACGCCGCCGCCGGGTCCTGGCGGAACAGCGAAATCAGGTACGGCTGCACACTCGGGCGGAAAATCACCTGCAACTGCGGCGGCACGTTGTCGTCGGTTTTCCCGGCCTTGAGGCTGTCGAGCAACTCATTGCTGCGCAGCATCAGCGGCGGTGGCAGGCGATTGCTCAACTGTTGGCGCAGCACTTGATCGATGGGGCGAGCACTGCCGGACATGGAAATCACCGCCGCGGCATCGACGCTCGGCGCGGCGAGGCTGGCGATCAACGCGCCTTCGCTGTGGCCCAGCAGGATCAACTGGCCGAATCGCGGATCGGTCTTGAGCTTCCGGCCCCAGGCTTCGGCGTCGGCCACATAGGCTTCCACCGACAGGTTGCGTTCGTCCGGGGTCGCCGCGAGGCTCGCCGCTACGCCGCGCTTGTCGTAACGCACGCTGGCAATGTTGTGTTTGGCCAGCACCCAGGCGAGGCGCTTGAGGCTGTCATTGCGCCCACCGTCGGGGTTATTGCCGTCACGATCCGTAGGACCGGAGCCGGAAATGATCAGGACAACCGGCACGGGGTTGTCGGATTTCGGCAGCAACAGCGAGCCGAAAAGCTCCCCGGTGCCGGTATCCAGCGTGATTGGCCGTTGCAGGACAGTGGCCTGTACAAAGCCGGTAAACAAGGTAAGGCTCAAGGCTAAAACTCGCAGCATCATCACGCCATCATTTACAAAGGTGCCGGTTGGACTCGCGAGCACCCATAAGGTTCGAGGATGAACTACTTGGGTAGCCTGCGTATACTGGCGCGCATTAAGTATTCAGGTTCATTTCACGGAGCGTCCTGCATGTCCGGCAATACCTACGGCAAGCTGTTCACTGTCACCACCGCTGGCGAAAGCCATGGTCCGGCGTTGGTCGCCATTGTCGACGGCTGCCCGCCGGGTCTGGAGATTTCCCTGGAGGATTTGCAGCGCGACCTCGACCGCCGCAAGCCCGGCACCAGCCGCCACACCACCCAGCGTCAGGAGGCGGACGAAGTCGAAATCCTCTCCGGCGTTTTCGAAGGCCGCACCACCGGTTGCTCGATCGGCCTGTTGATCCGCAACACCGACCAGAAGTCCAAGGACTACTCGGCGATCAAGGATCTGTTCCGTCCGGCCCACGCCGACTACACCTATCACCACAAATACGGCGAACGCGATTACCGCGGCGGCGGTCGCAGCTCGGCGCGGGAAACCGCCATGCGCGTGGCGGCCGGCGCGATTGCCAAGAAATACCTGGCCACCCAGGGCATTGTCATTCGCGGCTACATGAGCCAGCTCGGCCCGATCGAAATCCCGTTCAAGACTTGGGACTCGGTGGAAGAGAACGCGTTTTTCAGCCCTGACCCGGACAAAGTGCCGGAGCTGGAAGCCTATATGGACCAGCTGCGCCGCGACCAGGATTCGGTCGGCGCGAAGATCACCGTGGTCGCCGAAGGCGTGATGCCGGGCCTCGGCGAGCCGATCTTCGACCGCCTGGACGCCGAACTGGCCCATGCGCTGATGAGCATCAACGCGGTCAAAGGTGTGGAAATCGGCGCCGGTTTCGCCAGCGTTGCCCAGCGTGGCACCGAACATCGCGATGAAATGACCCCGGAAGGTTTCCTCAGCAACAACGCCGGCGGCATTTTGGGCGGTATCTCGTCCGGTCAGCCGATCGTCGCGCACCTGGCGCTGAAGCCCACCTCGAGCATCACCACGCCGGGCCGTTCCATCGACATCCATGGCAACCCGGTGGACGTCATCACCAAGGGGCGCCACGATCCATGCGTCGGCATCCGCGCAACACCGATTGCCGAAGCGATGATGGCCATCGTGCTGATGGATCACCTGTTGCGGCACCGTGGGCAGAATGCCGATGTGCGCGTGAGCACGCCGGTGCTGGGTCAGCTTTAATGGCTGACCTCACAGTCGCTGCGGTCTGATGACCGTGGCGGCGCTGCCGTACTGGCGGCTCTCCAGTTTCTATCTGTTCTATTTCGCCTTGCTCGGTTCGACAGCGCCGTTTCTGGCGCTGTACTTCGATCACCTGGGTTTTTCCAGCGCACGCATCGGCGAGCTGGTGGCGATCCCGATGCTGATGCGTTGCGTCGCGCCGAACATCTGGGGCTGGCTCGGTGACTACACCGGCCGGCGGCTGGCCATCGTGCGTTTCGGCGCGGTCTGCACGTTGCTGACGTTTTCGCTGATTTTCGTCAGCAAGTCCTACGCCTGGCTGGCGATGGTCATGGCGTTACATGCATTTTTCTGGCACGCCGTGTTGCCGCAGTTCGAAGTCATCACCCTCGCGCATTTGAAGGGCCAGACGCAGCGCTACAGCCAGATTCGGTTGTGGGGCTCCATCGGTTTCATCATCACCGTGGTGGCGCTGGGCCGTTTGTTCGAGTGGCTCAGCCTCGACATTTACCCGGTGGCGCTGGTGCTGATCATGGCGGGGATCGTGGTCAGCAGCCTGTGGGTGCCGAACGCCCAGCCCGTTCAGGGCGAACGGATTGCCGGTGACGGCTTTCTCAAGCAATTGCGCCATCCCGGGGTGTTGGCATTCTACGGTTGCGTGGCGCTGATGCAGATGAGCCACGGCCCGTATTACACCTTTCTGACCTTGCACCTTGAGCGATTGGGTTACAGCCGTGGCCTGATCGGCATGCTCTGGGCGCTCGGCGTAGTCGCCGAAGTCTTGATGTTCCTGGCCATGAGCAAGATCCTTGCGCGCTTCTCGGTGCGCCGCGTATTGCTGGCGAGTTTTCTGCTGGCGGCCCTGCGTTGGCTGTTGCTGGGTTCGTTCGCTGAATTTGTCTGGGTGCTGCTGTTTGCCCAAGTGCTGCACGCCGCCACATTCGGCAGCTTTCACGCCGCTGCCATCCAGTTCGTGCAACGTAGCTTCGGTGCGCGCCAGCAAGGGCAGGGCCAGGCGTTGTATGCCGCGCTGGCCGGCACCGGCGGCGCACTGGGCGCGTTGTACTCCGGCTACAGCTGGAATGCCCTCGGGGCCACGTTCACCTTTAGTATTGCCAGTCTCGCAGCCTTCGCCGCTGCCGTTATCATTGCCACACGTATGCAAGAGGACAGGCCATGAGCCTTACCCGTGAACACCTCGCCCAGGAAATCATCGACGCCGGGCGTTTTCTGTATGGCCGCGGCTGGTCGCCGGCCACCAGCAGCAACTATTCGACCCGGCTGTCGCCCACCGAAGCCTTGCTGACCGTATCCGGCAAGCACAAAGGTCAGTTGGGCCTTGATGATGTGCTGGCCACGGATCTGTCCGGCAACAGCCTGGAGCCGGGCAAGAAACCGTCCGCCGAAACCTTGCTGCACACCCAGCTCTACAACTGGCGCCCGGAAATCGGTGCGGTGCTGCACACCCATTCGGTGAACGCCACGGTGCTGTCGCGCCTGACGCCTGAAGATTTCATCGAGTTCGAAGACTACGAACTGCAAAAAGCCTTCAGCGGCGTATCCACCCACGAATCCCGGGTGCGCGTGCCGATTTTCGACAACGATCAGGATATTGCGCGCCTCGCCGCCGAGGTGCAGCCTTGGCTGGAAGCCCATCCCGATTGCGTCGGCTATCTGATCCGCGGTCATGGCCTCTACACCTGGGGTGCGCGCATGAGCGATGCGCTGCGGCAGATCGAAGCCTTTGAATTTTTGTTCGAGTGCGAGTTGAAGACCCGCTCGGTTTTAAACCGCAAAGCATGAACCGTTAAGGAGTTGCCCTGATGAGCAGCCTGTCCGTTTACCACGTCTCAAGCCCTGACATCCCGAACAAGGTGCTGACCCATTTCGAAGACATCGCCTCGACCCTGGCCGAGCAGGGCGTGCGCTTCGACCGTTGGCAAGCGGCGGCGAAAATCCAGCCCGGCGCCAGCCAGGAAGAGGTGATCGCCGCGTATCAGGAGCAAATCGACAAACTCATGACCGAACGCGGCTACATCACCGTCGATGTGATCAGCCTGAACAGCGACCACCCGCAAAAAGCCGAGTTGCGCGCCAAGTTTCTCGACGAACACCGCCATGGTGAAGACGAAGTAAGATTTTTCGTCGCCGGCCGTGGCTTGTTCACCCTGCACATCGACGATTACGTTTACGCCGTGCTGTGCGAGAAGAACGACCTGATCTCGGTGCCGGCCGGCACGCCGCACTGGTTCGACATGGGCGAGCATCCGCATTTCGTCGCCATTCGCCTGTTCAACAATCCCGAAGGCTGGGTGGCCAATTTCACCGGCGAAGACATCGCCAACCGCTTCCCGCGTCTTGAGGACTGAGTCGATGCCGATCAAAGCGATTCTCACCGACATCGAAGGCACCACCAGCGCGGTGAGTTTTGTGTTCGACGTGCTGTTCCCGTATGCCGCCAGACACCTGCCGGACTTTGTTCGCCAGCACGCCACGCGCGCCGATGTGGCCGAGCAACTGGCCGCCGTTCGCCGGGACAACAATGAGCCGGACGCGGACGTCGAGCGCGTTATCGAGATCCTCCTGGGCTGGATCGCCGAAGACCGCAAAGCCACGCCGCTCAAGGCGTTGCAGGGCATGGTCTGGGCGCAGGGCTATCAGGCCGGGCAGTTGAAAGGCCACGTATACCCGGACGCCGTCGAGGCGCTGAAGCGCTGGCATCAGGAAGGTTTCCAACTGTTTGTTTATTCCTCCGGTTCGATTCAGGCGCAGAAACTGATTTTCGGCTGCTCGGAGGCGGGGGACTTGTCGCCACTGTTCAGCGGTTATTTCGACACGACGTCGGGGCCCAAGCGTGAGGCGCAGTCATACCAGCGCATTACCCAGGCGATTGACTTTGACGCGACGCAGATTCTGTTTCTGTCCGATATCGTCGAAGAGCTGGACGCGGCGCGGGCGGCGGGTATGGCGACGTGTGGGCTGGCCCGTGAAGGCGGGGAGTTGGCGGGGCACGTGACCGTGGACAGCTTCGCCAAAATCGATCCCTCCACGTTTTAACGGTCGGAACACCGCCCACAGGGGAATGGTGTAGTTCCAGAAACAACTCAGGCCGTGCAGCGAAAGCTGTCACGGCCTGTTTGTTTACAGCGAGAGCGCGTTTATGCCGAATGATAAGTCGGCAATGCAAACCGCTGCTGGCTCTGCAGCATGGAAATCTGCGGCAGTTCGCTGGCCTGTTCAGCCAGGTCGCGGCGGATGGCGCTGATCACCCACGACAGCTGATCACCGGCATGCAATTGCTGGTAGGAAATGGAACGTTTGAACACTTTGCCTTCGGTGCTGCGCAAGGTCAGCAGAATGCCGCCGTCCGGACGAGGCTGGGTGGTGACTTCGAAGTTGGAGAACAGGGACGAAAATTTTTCTTGGATCAGGTTCATGTCTATCAGCTCCGTAAGCTCTTGAATGGCAAGCATGCAGAGGTAGTTGCAGTGATTGTGCCAGCACCTGAATTTTTAAAAGTCGTTATAAATCAAATAGTTAAATTTATGCCCATTTTTTGTTTTCGTGCAATTTGCATGAATGGCCATCGTGCATCCTGCATTTTGCGAGGTTGCCGACGATTCCATTGAACCAATCGAGGCATGGGCGATCACGATGCCGGCGCGGATACAAAACATTTCAAAAACCGCGTGTACAGCTCAAGAACCGTTGACGTATTTTCGGGCTCAATCACCGTCGCCCGACAATAAAAAATCGCACGGGAACCACCATGAGCCGCACGACGAACGACACGATCACCTGGGGCATGATGCTCCGCAAGCTGCCTGCGATCGCCAAAGCCATCCCGCGGGTGGTGAAGGGCATGAAGGCCGCCAACGTCAAGGACCCGACCCAACCGTGTGGCCTGGGCTGGAGCTTCGAGCAGGCAACGCTGCGCAATCCCGAGGGCGCCGCATTGCTGCAGGGCGCCGTGAAACTCAGCTATTCACAAGTCAATCAGTGGGCCAACCGCATTGCCCATCACTTGATCGCCCAAGGCATCAGCAAGGGCGACGTGGTGGCGGTCTTCATCGAGAACCGCCCGGAATTGCTGGTGACGATCCTGGCGGTGGCCAAGGTCGGCGCGATCAGCGCCTTGCTCAACACCTCGCAGACGCGCGATACCCTGGCCCATAGCCTGAACCTGGTGGCGCCTGCGGCGATCATTGTCGGTGAGGAGTTGGTGCCGGCGTTTTGCGCGGTGCGCGAGCGGGTTTCGATCGACGCGGCGCGGACCTGGTTTGTCGCCGACCGAGACACTTACAACCAACCGGGCATTGCGCCCGACGGTTTCATCAACCTGATGTCGGCGACGGCGGACAGCCCCTGCGACAACCCTGCCAGCAGCCAGCAGGTTTTTCTCGATGACCCGTGCTTCTACATCTACACCTCGGGCACCACCGGATTGCCCAAGGCCGGCGTGTTCAAGCATGGCCGCTGGATGCGCAGCTCCGCGAGCTTTGGCTTGATCGCGCTGGACATGCGCCCCGAAGACATCGTCTATTGCACGTTGCCGCTCTATCACGCCACGGGGCTATGCGTGTGCTGGGGCTCGGCCATCAGCGGGGCGTCGGGGTTTGCCATTCGCCGCAAGTTCAGCGCCAGCCAGTTCTGGAGCGATGTGCGCAACTACCGGGCGACCACCCTCGGTTACGTCGGTGAATTGTGCCGCTACCTCGTCGATCAACCACCGAGTGCCGACGACAGCCAGCACAGCGTGACGAAAATGATCGGCAACGGCCTGCGCCCCGGTGCGTGGCGCGAATTCAAGACGCGCTTTGGCGTGAACCACATCTGCGAGTTGTACGCCGCCAGCGACGGCAATATCGGGTTCACCAACATTCTCAACTTCGACAACACCGTCGGTTTTTCCCTGATGTCCTGGGAACTGGCAGCCTACGACCACGACAGCGGCGCGCCGACGCGGGATGCCTCGGGTTTCATGCGCAAGGTGGCCAAGGGCGAGCAGGGGCTGTTGCTGGCGAAGATCGATGACAAGGCGCCCCTGGACGGCTACACCGATCCACAGAAGACCGAAAAAGTCGTGCTCCACGACGTGTTCGAAAAGGGTGACCGTTACTTCAACACCGGCGACCTGCTGCGCAATATCGGGTTTGGTCACGCGCAATTCGTCGATCGCCTCGGTGACACCTACCGCTGGAAAGGCGAAAACGTCTCGACCACCGAGGTCGAGAACATCTTGCTGCAGCACCCGAACATTTCCGAAGCCGTGGCCTATGGCGTGGAAGTGCGCAACACCAACGGGCGCGCCGGGATGGCGGCGATTACGCCGGCCGAATCCCTGGCGACCCTGGATTTCAGCGAACTGCTGGCCTTCGCCCGCGAGCACATGCCGGCGTATGCGGTGCCGTTGTTTCTGCGGGTGAAAGTGAAAATGGAGACCACCGGCACCTTCAAATACCAGAAGACCCGGCTCAAGGACGAAGCCTTCGACCCAGGCAAAACCGGGGATGATCCGATCTACGCCTGGTTGCCGGGGACCGAGACTTATGTGCAGGTCACTGAACAATTGCTGGCGGACATTCACGGTGGCAAGTACCGCTATTGAATGTGGCTATGGCGCGACTTGAGAAAAAAGAAGTGACAGTGTCGGGGCCGCTCGGGAAACTGTCGGCTTTGCGAATAACTGTAAGTGGAGTCTCCAATGTCCGATCAAAGCCGCCAGATGACCCCCGAAGAAGCTGCCGAGTTTGCCGAACAGGTCTTCAACAAGGCGCGCGAGGGCGATGCGGCCATGATGGCTGCGCTGCTGACCAAAGGCCTGCCGCCGAACCTGCGCAACCACAAGGGCGACACCTTGCTGATGCTGGCCGCCTACCACGGCCATGTGGAAACCGTGAAGGTCCTGCTCGAGCACAAGGCTGACCCGGAGATCCGCAACGACAACGGCCAGAGCCCGATTGCCGGGGCGGCGTTCAAGGGTGACCTGGCCGTGGTCAAGGCGCTGGTCGAGGGTGGCGCGCAAGTGGAAGGCTCGTCGTTTGACGGTCGCACGGCGTTGATGATGGCGGCGATGTTCAACCGCGTGGAAATCGTTGATTACCTGATCAGCAAAGGCGCCGATCCGAAAGCCAAGGATGCCAATGGCGTGTCCGCGCTGGATGCCGCTAAAACGCTGGGCGCGGTGGATACCACGGCGCAGCTTGAGAAATTGCTCGGCTGATTGGCGAAAACCTGTGGCGAGGGAGCTTGCTCCCGCTTGAGTGCGCAGCATTCACAAAAATCTGCATGAACTTAAGGTTTTTGGGGCCGCTACGCAGCCCGGCGCGAGCAAGCTCGCTCGCCACAGGGTTAGTTACACATTCAAAGTCTCTTTGAGTCAGTACACCCAAACCTCAACCCGCCGATTCTTGATCCGCCCTTCATCCGCACTGTTGGCCGCCACTGGCATCTCGGCGCCAAAGCCGCGAATCTCGCGAAACACCACGCCGCTTTTCACCAGTTCCCGCCGCACCGCCATGGCCCGCAGTTTCGACAGCAGGTCGGCCCGCGCCGGATCGCTTTTGGCATCGCCAAACCCCACCAGCGTCACCTGCCGGTTGGTCTTCTGGTTCTGCCGGATGTAATCGAGCACCCGCGTCAGGTCCTGCCGGGCCTTGTTATCCAGCGTCGCGCTGCCTTCCTCAAAGCGGAAATTCACCGTCAGGCGCTGGGCGTGGCGGCTGAGTGCCTGATAACCCTCGGGCATCAGCGCATTCGGCGTGACGGCCATGGCCTGGACGGTCTGGGCAATAAACCCGTTGGCCGCGACGATGGCCTGGCCTTTGCTGCTTTGGGTGAACGCCACCAAGGCTTCGGCCCAGGGATTTTTGCTATTGGGCGGCAGGTAAAAGAACAGCCGGCGTGACAGCGGATAGTCTTCGGTGGCAATCAGGCTGTTGAGCGGCATCATGGCCTGGGATTGGCCATCGACAATTGCTACGGCTTTGGCTTGACGCACGTACGGCAGGCCGATGAAGCCAATGCCTTGCGGGTCGAGGCTGACCGCGTCGGACAATTGCTCGCTGGATTCGTAACGTTTCGCTGCGCTGTTCAGCGTTTTCCCACGACGGCTGAGCACCACTTCCTTGAAGGTGTCGTAAGTACCCGATTGGTCATCCCGCGCGTACAGGTGAATCGGCCCGCCAATGCCTCCGAGTTCTTCCCAAGTGCGGGCTTCGCCGCTGAAGATGCGCGCCAGTTGCTCGGTGTTGAGTTGATTCAGCGGGTTTTGCGGATGAAGGATGATTGCCAGGCCGTCGATGGCGATGACCTGCTCGGCGCCGGGACTTTTCAGATCACCGAGGGATTGCAGGGCCAGCAGTTCGCTGTCCTTGATCGGGCGCGAAGAGGCGGCCAGGTCCGCAGTGGCATTTTTCAGGGCGGTGAAGCCGGTGGTTGAGCCGTGGGCCGCGACTTCCACCTCGACCCGGCGGCCCTGCGCGGTTTCGCCGACGACGCGCAGCTCGTTGGCGGTGTCCGGGGCTTCGCTGTGGACTTTGAGCAAGCCTTGCTCGCGCATCAAACCCTCGACCAGCGCCGGACCCAATGCCGCGCCAATGGTGTTGGAACCCTGGATGCGCAAAACCGGGCCCTGTTTGGGCGTCGGCAAGTCACCGGCCGACGCGGTGACTGGCAGCCCGGCGCACAGCATTGACAGGAATAGAACGCGCAGCGTCATGCCGGTACCTTTAAAGAACAAAGAAAGTGCCGGGAGATTAAGTCAGTAAGGTTTCCGAAAGATGACAGTTACTAAGTAAGGGAGCGAGCCTTTGTGGCGAGGGAGCTTGCTCCCGCTGGGTTGCGAAGCGACCCTGAAAAATGGGCCTGCTGCGCAGTCCAGCGGGAGCAAGCTCCCTCGCCACAAAGGGCGCGCTCCCACAGTAGTTTGTCGCTAATGCTCGGCGGATCAGCTCAACTCAAGCCAGATCGGCGCATGATCCGAAGGCTTTTCCATGCCGCGCAGTTCGTAATCCACGCCGGCATCCTTCACCCGCGGCAACAACCCGTGGGACGCCATGATCACGTCAATCCGCAGCCCGCGCTTGGGTTCATCTTCAAAGCCGCGGCTGCGGTAGTCGAACCAGCTGAAACGGTCGGACACGTCCGGGTTCAGGTGACGGAAGCTGTCCACCAGGCCCCAGTTCTTCAGTCGGGCCATCCACTCGCGCTCTTCCGGCAGGAAGCTGCATTTACCGGTTTTCAGCCAGCGTTTCATGTTGTCCGGGCCGATGCCGATGTCGCAATCTTCCGGGGAAATGTTCACATCGCCCATCACCACCAGCGGCTGTTCGTTGTGGAACTGGCTTTCCAGCAAGTGCTGCAGATCGTTGTAGAAACGCTCCTTGGCCGGGAATTTGGTCGGATGGTCGCGGCTTTCGCCCTGTGGGAAATAGCCGTTCATGATGGTCACCGGCACGCCATTGGCATCGGCGAAAGTGCCCCAGATAAAGCGGCGCTGAGCGTCTTCTTCATCGGTGACGAAACCTTTGTGCAGCGCCAGCGGTTCCTGGCGCGAGAGCAGGGCGACGCCGTAGTGACCCTTTTGCCCATGGAAATACACGTGATAGCCCAGCGCCTGAACCTCGGCCAGCGGGAACTGGTCGTCATGGACTTTGGTTTCCTGCAGGCCGATCACGTCGGGTTGATGCTTTTCGATCAGCGCCGCCAGCTGATGGGGGCGAGCGCGCAGCCCGTTGATGTTGAAGGAGACGATCTTCATGGTCGGCAGTCCTGGCAAAAGGGCGATGCTAGCTGACCTGTGGGATTGGGGCTAGGGTGGGGTGGGGCGAATTACTGTGTTCTGTCAGATCTTTATTGGCAGTACTGGCCTCTTCGCGAGCAAGTCGAATCGTCGCAGCGCTGCTCTCACATTGATCGGTGTCACCTCCCGATTATCGAGACTGGTCTATACCTTGTGGGAGCGAGCCTGCTCGCAATGACGACTTAGGCACCCGCACTGATTCCAGATCAGCAAGGAACTGTATGGGCGCAGACAAACTCGTACCAATAAGAGCGCAGCCACCCGAGCTGTGCCGGGGAGATCTACCGCTATGCCCGAAACCTCGACCGCCATCGCCGATATCCACATGCTCGACAGCGGCTACTCCCGCGAAGCCCGCTCCCTGCTCTATCAGGCCTACCGCCACGAACCGACCTACGGCTACCTCTTCGAAGCCGAGCGCCCCGGTTATGAACAGCGGGTCCGCGCCACCGTGCGCGAACTGGTCAAACAGCACTTTCTTCAGGATTTGCCGGCCATCGGCCTGCTGGTCAACGATCGCTTGATCGGCATCGCCCTGATCGCGCCGCCGCAACGTCGCCTGGGCATTACCGAAAGCTGGGCGTGGCGCCTGCGGATGGTGCTCAGCACCGGGTTTCGCTGCACGCGCCGCTACCTCGAGTACCACGATGCAGTGATGGCGTGCGTGCCGTCCGACTCGGTGCACTTGCTGCCGTTGCTGGGGATTCATCCGCAATTCCAGGGCAAGCACTTCGGCGAGCAGCTGTTGCAGGCGGTGCACAACTGGTGCGCGGTCGATGAACACTCCGAAGGTGTGGTGCTCGATACCGGGAATCCGCGTTATCTGGAGTTCTACAAGCGTCAGGGTTATGAAGAAATCGGCGAGGTCGCCGTAGGACCGGTCCGCGAACATGTGTTTTTCCATGCCAATCCGCAAGTGTTGCAAACCGCTTCGGCATAAACGGTAGAACTTTCGCGGGACGCAAGGCTCTATCACGCTCCCAAGCTCGTGATAGCATCCGCGCCTATGAAGTTTCCAGGAAGAATTACCAGTGGCGTGCTGATGCTGATCACCAGCTGCGCGGCACTGGCGCAAAGCGAATTGGATGTGCGGATCAAACCGTCCAACGACGAACTGAAGGCCAATATAGAAGGCTATATCGGCAGCCTCGGCGATCGTGACGAAGAAGCCTTGTTGCGCTTCAGTCGTGGCGCCGAAGAGCAGGCGCGCAAGGCTGCCCAGGCCCTGGGTTATTACCAGCCGCAGATCGACACGGACGTGAAGGGCGGCAACACGCCGCGCCTGGTCATGAATGTCGATCCGGGCGAGCCGGTGCATTTGCGCAATGTCACTATTCGCATCGACGGCCCTGCCGCTTCCCTCAAATCCTTTCGTGTACCGAAAAGCGACGCGCTGAAAACCGGTGCGGTGCTCAATCATGGCCGCTACGAAGACGCCAAGCGGCTGATCCAGAACCAGGCTTCGCGTTTCGGTTTTTTCAGTGGCTACTTCACTCGGCAGAAGCTGTCGGTCGACCCGCGAGCGGGCGTTGCCGACATCGAACTGATCTACGAAAGCGGCCCACGTTATGCCCTCGGCAAAGTCAGTTTCGAGGGGGACACGCCATTCGACGAAGAACTGCTGCAACGCATGGTGCCGTTCAAGGCGGGAGCGCCGTATGACTCCGAACTGATCGCCGAACTGAACCAGAATCTGCAATCGAGCGGCTATTTCGAAGGCGTGCGCGTCGATGCCGCGCCCACGGCGTCCAGGAACGACGTGATCCCGGTGGACGTCAAACTCGAAACCCGCAAGCCACGAACAATGGGCCTCGGCCTGGGTTTTTCCACCGACGTCGGCCCACGGGTCAAGGCCAACTGGACCCGACACTGGGTCAACCCGCAAGGGCACAGCTATGGCTGGGAAACCGAAGTCTCGGCGCCACGCCAAAACGTCGGGCTGTTCTACGACATTCCACTCGACCCGCCGCTGACCGACAAACTGCGCTTCGCCGGTGGTTATCAAAGTGAAGAAATTGCCGACAAGGACAGCCTGAGCAAGTTGCTGACCCTCGGTCCCGAGTGGCACAGCAAGTTGCCCAACGGCTGGCAGCGGGTGGTGTCGCTGAAATGGCAGCGCGAAGAGTATCGGCTCGGCGACGACTCGGGGCTGAGCACCTTGCTGATGCCCGGCGTCAGCTATTCGTACCTGAAAAGCGACAACCGCATCGATCCGCACAACGGCTATCGCCTGCAATTTGAAACCAAAGTGGCCAAGGAAGGATTGGCTTCAGACACCAACCTGCTGTACGGCACGGCGCTGGTGAAAGGCTTGACCACGGTGTTCGATAAACACCGTTTTCTCGGTCGGGTGCAGGTGGGCGGCAGCGCCACCAACGGCTACAAATCGGTGCCGCCGTCGCTGCGCTTCTTTGCCGGTGGCGATCAGAGCGTGCGCGGGTACGACTACCAGAGCCTGTCCCCGGAAAACTCCGACGGCGACCGCATCGGTGGCCGCTACATGATTGCCGGCAGCGTCGAGTATCAATATTCCATCGCCGAAAAATGGCGGGTTGCGACCTTCATTGATCAGGGCAACTCCTTCAACAAACTCGAACTGCCCGACCTCAAGACCGGCGTCGGTATCGGCGTGCGCTGGGTATCACCGGTGGGGCCGATTCGCCTCGACCTGGCCCACGCGATGGACGACGACGGCGGTATTCGACTGCACTTTTCCATGGGGCCTGAGCTGTGAAGCGTGGTTTGAAAGTAACGCTGCTGGCGATTCTGGCACTGCTGATGCTGGTACTGCTGACCGTGACCACCGTGCTGGGCACGGCGACCGGCAGCCGCTGGGCACTCGGGTTTGTGCCGGGTCTGACCGTCGAGAATTTCCAGGGTCGATTGGGCGGGCAGTGGAGCGCCGACCATCTGGTCTGGCAGCAGGACACCAGTCGGGTTGAGCTGGATAAAGTGATTTTCGCCTGGTCGCCGTTGTGCCTGACGCGCATGACCCTGTGCATCGAGCAACTGAAGGCTGATCAGGTCAGCCTGCAATTCCCGCCGGGCCCCGACGAAGAAAACAGCGGACCGATCACGCTGCCGGACTTGAAATTGCCATTGGCCATTCAACTGGGCGATGTGCAGATCGGCAGCCTGCTGTTCAATGGCAGCGAAGAACTCAAAGGCCTGCAACTGGCGGCGCACTGGACCGAACGGGGGTTGCAGATCGACTCCGTGCAACTGCAACGAGACGAGTTGAGCCTGAACCTGTCCGGTCTGCTGCAGCCCACCGGCAACTGGCCAATCAAGGCCGAAGGCAAACTGACCCTGCCAGCCCCTGAACCCTGGGCGCTGGCCCTGAAGGTTGACGGCGACCTGCTGAAAACCCTGAACCTGAAAGCCGAGAGCAGCGGTTACCTGAACGGCCAACTGACCGGCGAGTTGCAGCCGCTGGTGGACAATCTGCCGGCTACGGTGCGGATCACCGCCGACGGCTTTAAACCCAGCGCCGATCTGCCGGACACGCTGCAACTCAATCAAGTGGAGCTCACCGGCGACGGTGACCTGAAAAACGGCTACCAGTTGCGCGGCAACGCCTCGCTGCCCGCCGAGCAGGGCCCGGTCGCGTTGTCGCTGCAAGGCAAGGTCGACGCCAACGGCGCGCAGATCGCCGCGCTGGACCTGACCGCCAACGACAAGCAAAGCCTCAAGCTCACTGGCGTTGTGGACTGGAGCAAAGGCCTGAACGCCACAGCGAAAATCGACTGGCTGGATTTCCCCTGGCACCGGCTTTATCCGCTGATCGATGAGCCGGAAGTGGCCCTGCGCAGCTTCAACGGTGAGGTCTCTTACACCGACGGCAACTACCTCGGCAACTTCAAAGCGGCGCTGGATGGCCCGGCCGGAGCGTTCAGCCTGAGCAGCCCGTTCGCCGGTGACCTGACGAAAATCTACCTGCAACAAATCCAGCTCGAAGCCGGGCAGGGCAAGGCCGAAGGGCACCTGAATCTGCAATTTGCCGATGGCATTGCCTGGGACACCGCGCTCGACCTCTCGGCGATCAACCCGGCGTATTGGGTTGGGGAGTTGCCGGGTACCCTGGCCGGACCGTTGCGCAGCAAAGGCGAGATGAAGAATGAAAAGCTCAGCCTGAATGCAGACCTCGATCTGAAGGGCAAACTGCGTGGCCAACCGGCCGTTCTGCAAGCGAAGGCCGATGGCGCCGGTGAGCTATGGAACCTCAGCGCGCTGCAAATCCGTCTGGGTGATAACAGCATCACCGGCAAGGGCAGCCTGCAACAGAAGCTCGCCGGACAGATCGACATCAAGCTGTCGCGCCTGGCCCAGCTCTGGCCGCAATTGCGTGGTCAGCTCAATGGCCGCGTCGATGTCGCCGGCACGCTCAAGGCGCCGCAAGGCAAGCTCGGGCTGCAAGGCACGCAGCTGGCGTTCCAGGACAATCGCCTGCAAAGCCTGAACCTTGACGCCACCCTCGACAGCGCGCAACGGGCGAAAATCGACCTCAAGGGCCGCGGCATCCAGGCGGGCGACACCTCGCTGGGCACGCTGACCGCCAGCGGTCAGGGCGATATCAAGAATCAGAAACTGGCGCTCGATCTGCAAGGCCCGCAGCTGAAGTTGGCCCTTGGCTTCGACGGCAATCTGGACAAAGGCAACTGGCGCGGACGTCTGGCCAGTGGCGATATACAGGCCGGCGGTCAGGACTGGAAACTGCAAGGTCCGGCGAAACTTGAACGGCTGGCGGACGGCAAAATCAACTTCGGTGCCCATTGCTGGATGTCCGGGCCGGCCAGTCTGTGCGGTGAAGATCAGCGCCTGATGCCTGAGCCGAAGCTGCGATATCACCTCAAGCAATTCCCGATCGACAGCCTGGCGCAGTGGTTGCCAAAGGATTTCGCCTGGAAGGGCCGGCTCAACGCCGACCTGCAACTGGACCTGCCCGCCAGCGGCCCGGACGGCCAGATCAGCCTCGACGCCAGCGGTGGCACCTTGCGCATCAAGGACAAGGATCAGTGGCTGGATTTCCCGTACCAGACCCTGAGACTCACCAGCAAACTCACGCCCAAACGCATCGACACCGACCTCAGCTTCGTCGGCGGCAAGCTTGGCGAATTGAGTGTGCAGGCGCAGATCAATCCGCTGCCGAAGAACAAGCCGCTGAGTGGCTCTTTCCGTCTCAATGGCCTCGATTTGTCCGTGGCGCGACCGTTTGTGCCGATGGTCGAGAAACTGACCGGACGGCTGAATGGCAGCGGCACGATCGCAGGCACGCTGATGGCGCCTCTGGTAAACGGCAATCTGTTACTGAGCGACGGTGAAATCTCCGGGCCTGAGCTGCCGATGGACCTTGAAGCCTTGCAGCTTCAAGCGCTGATCGCCGGTGAAACGGTGCAATTGAACGGCGGCTGGAAAAGCGGCAAGAGCGGGCAGGGCAGCTTGACCGGCAGTATCGCCTGGGGTCAGGCGCTGGTGGTCGATCTGGCGCTCAAAGGCTCGCAGTTGCCGGTCACGGTCGAACCGTACGCCAAGCTCGAAGTCGCACCGGACCTGAAGATCTCGATGAAGGGCGACGAGCTGGCCATTGCCGGCAAAGTGTTGGTGCCGCGGGGTGAAATCACCGTGCGCGAGTTACCGCCATCGACAGTCAAAGTCTCCGATGACACGGTGATCATCGGTCAGCAAACCGAAGAGGGCACACCGCCACTGGCGATGAAAATGGACATCGATGTGGCAGTTGGCGAGGACAAACTGAGCTTCGCCGGATTTGGCCTCACCGCCAACCTGCAAGGGCACGTGCACATCGGCGACAACATGGACACCCGCGGCGAGCTGTGGCTCAACGACGGGCGTTATCGCGCCTATGGCCAGCGGCTGACGGTGCGTCGGGCGCGCTTGCTGTTTGCCGGCCCGATCGATCAGCCGTATCTGGACATCGAGGCGATTCGCCAGACCGACGACGTCATCGCCGGCATTCGCCTGAGCGGCAGCGCCGAGCAGCCGACCACGCAGATTTTCTCCGAACCGGCGATGAGTCAGGAACAGGCCTTGTCGTATCTGGTGCTGGGGCGTCCGCTGAGTACGACCGGTGAAGACAACAACATGCTGGCGCAGGCCGCACTCGGCCTGGGTTTGATGGGCAGTTCCGGGGTCACCGGCAAACTGGCCAGCGACCTGGGAATTCAGGATTTCCAGCTCGATACCGAAGGCAGCGGCAATACGACGAGCGTGGTGGCCAGCGGCAATATTTC
The DNA here is from genome assembly GCF_000293885.2 of Pseudomonas fluorescens NCIMB 11764. Lineage (NCBI taxonomy): Bacteria > Pseudomonadati > Pseudomonadota > Gammaproteobacteria > Pseudomonadales > Pseudomonadaceae > Pseudomonas > Pseudomonas fluorescens. The sequence continues at coordinate 5,694,186 of NZ_CP010945.1, read as the reverse complement.
CGAGAAACTCAGCCTGCGTTATGGCGTTGGTGTGTTCGAACCGGCCAACACCATTGCCTTGCGTTACAAGCTGAGCAAGAAGGTTTACCTCGAAGCGGCGGGTGGCGTGGCCAGTTCGCTGGATATCTTCTACAAGCGGGATTTCTAGACCCCTCAAAATCAAGAGATCGCAGCCTTCGGCAACTCCTACAGGGTTTTGTGTACACCTGTAGGCGCTGCCGAAGGCTGCGATCTTTTTGTTTTTCCAATCCGCCATTTATCCGCTAAATACAAAGCAACCTAACTATTACGTTGACATTCGCTGCCTAGGCAGTAACATCTCGAAATACATTCTCTGCCTAGGCAGCTAATTGGTGGTCAGATGAAGCATTTCACCCCGGACGAATTCCACACGTGTCATCTCGGCCTCTTGCTCGGGCGCGCTGCGCTGCTCAAGGACCGGATCATCGACACGCACATGGAACCCCACGGCATCACCGCCGCGCAGTTCAAAGTGCTGATCATCATGGCGCAGTTCGGTGTCGACACCCCGGCCGAGCTGTGCCGTCACCTGTCGCTGGACAGCGGTTCGATGACCCGCATGCTCGATCGTCTGGAACAGAAAGGCTTCCTCGCCCGCCAGCGTTCCGAGGCGGATCGCCGTCAGGTGCAGCTTGTGTTAACTGAGCAAGGCCAACGCTTGACCGACCGTCTGCCGGAAATCGGTGCCGACGCCATGAACGAACTGGCTGGCGCGATCACTCCGGACGAGCTGAAAACCCTGGAACAGATCCTGAAGAAAATTCTGGTGGCAGCCGGTGACTCGATCACGCTGCTGCGGGTAGGTGACCAATGAGCGGCAAAACCTTGCGTGCCGGCCTGAGCCTGGTGCTGGCGGCCATGACCCTGGCCGGTTGCGCCAGCTACAGCGGCCTGACCACCGAAGGCAAAAGCCTCGATGCGAAAACCCTCAAGGCCGGGCAATCCCTCAGCGGCGTGACCCTGTCGCCCGCGGCCTGGCCGAAAAGCGACTGGTGGAAAAGCCTCGGCGACCCGCAGCTCGACGGTCTGATCCGCGAAGCGTTGCACGACAGTCCGGACATGCAGATCGCCGACGCCCGCGCCCATCAGGCCAGCGCTGCTGCGTACGCTGCCGACGCGGCGCGGATGCCGACCCTCGATGCGAGCGCCGGCGTCAGCCGTTCGCGTCTGGCGCGGGATCAAGACCCGCGAGGCGAGGGCGATGCGTACTCCACCGTGCGTAATATCGGCGCCAGTTTCAATTACAACTTCGACCTTTGGGGCGGTCAGCGTGACGCCTGGGAAGCGGCGTTGGGCCAGGCTCGCGCTGCCGAAGTCGATCAGCAAGCGGCGCAACTGACGTTGTCCGCCGACGTTGCCCGCGCCTATAGCGATCTGGGGCAGGCGCATATCGTTCACGACCTGGCCCAGGAAGACCTCAAGCGCACCAGACAAATGCTCGATCTGAGCCAGCGTCGCCTGAATTCCGGGATCGACAGTCAGTATCAGTTCCAGCAAACCGAAAGTCTCGAGGCCACGTCCGAAGCCAGTCTGATCGACGCTGAGAAACGCCTGCAAAGCGCGAAAATCGCCCTGGCGGTGTTGCTCGGCAAAGGCCCGGACCGCGGCAACGACATCGCCCGGCCGAAGATCCTTCAGGCCAGCGCCGTCGCGTTGCCATCGGTCCTGCCCGCCGAGTTGCTCGGTCGTCGTCCGGATCTGGTCGCCGCACGTTGGCGCGTCGAGGCGGCGAGCAAGAACATCGATGCCGGAAAAACCCGGTTCTATCCCAATCTCAACCTGAGCGCCGCGGCCGGTGCCGAATCGTTGTTGGGTGACGCGATGTTTGGTTCGGCCAGTCGTTTCTTCAACATCGCGCCGACGATTTCGGTGCCGATTTTCGACGGTGGCCGCCTGCGCGCCGACCTCGATGCCCGGGACGCCGATTACGACCTCGCGGTGGCGCAGTACAACAAAAGCCTGGTGCGAGCGCTGGGTGATGTCAGCGACACCATCAATCAGTTGCGCGATATCGGCCGGCAAATCGGCGCTCAGCAGCACGCCACCGACATTGCCCAGGATTCTTACAACACCGTGGTCCAGCGTTACGGTTCCGGCATCGGAAACTACCTGGACGTGCTCAGCATCGAGCAGCAGTTGCTCCAGGCCCAGCGTCAGCTGGCCAACCTGAATGCGGAGCGGATCGACCTGTCGATCCAACTGATGCAAGCGCTGGGCGGCGGTTTTCAGGGCGACACCCTGACCGCGGCCAACGCAACCCCAGCCACGCAGCACAACTAATTCAAGGTGATGGTCATGGCCACTGCAGAAAACACCCCAACCCCTGACAACGCGCAAGACACCAGCAACCCGCGCAAACGCAAGGTCATGCTGGTCGTTCTCGCCATCGTGGTGAGCCTCGCCGGTGTCGGCGTCTGGGGTTATCACGAATTCTACGGGCGCTGGAACGAGAGCACTGACGACGCCTATGTGAACGGCAACGTGGTGGAAATCACCCCGCTGGTCACCGGCACCGTGGTCAGCATTGGTGCCGACGATGGCGACCTGGTCCATGAAGGCCAGGTGCTGATCAACTTCGACCCGAACGACGCACAGGTCGGTCTGCAAAGTGCCCAGGCCAATCTGGCTCGCACCGTGCGTCAAGTGCGTGGTTTGTACAGCAACGTCGACGGCATGAAAGCCCAGGTCAATGCTCAGCAGGCGGAAGTGCAGAAGGCTCAGGACAACTTCAACCGCCGGAAAAATCTCGCGGCAGGCGGGGCGATTTCCCAGGAAGAACTGTCCCACGCTCGTGACGACCTGATCTCGGCACAAAACGCCCTGGCCAATGCGAAGCAGCAACTGAAAACCACCAGCGCCCTGGTGGATGACACCGTGGTGTCGTCGCACCCTGACGTGATGTCGGCCGCCGCGCAATTGCGCCAGGCGTACCTGAACAATTCCCGCAGCACCTTGATTGCACCGGTGACCGGTTATGTTGCCAAGCGCTCTGTGCAACTCGGTCAACGGGTCCAGCCGGGCACCGCGTTGATGGCGGTGATTCCGCTGGATCAGCTGTGGATCGACGCCAACTTCAAGGAAACCCAGCTGCGCGACATGCGCATCGGCCAGCCGGTCGATATCCAGGCCGACCTCTACGGCAGCGACGTGAAGTTCAGCGGCACCATCGACAGCCTCGGCGCCGGCACCGGCAGCGCGTTTGCCCTGCTGCCGGCACAGAACGCCACCGGTAACTGGATCAAGATCGTGCAGCGTGTGCCGGTGCGGATTCACATCAACGCCGAAGAATTGGCCAAACACCCTTTGCGCGTTGGCCTGTCGACTCAGGTCGATGTGAACCTGCGCGACCAGAGCGGTCCGGTGCTGGCGCAACAGACGCCGCAAAAGGCTTCGTTCAGCACCAACGTCTATGACCGGCAGTTGGCAGAGGCCGACGCCATGATCACGCAGTTGATCCACGACAACAGCGCGGCGGTCAGCAAAACCGCTCAGCGCTGACACTGAACCTGTGGGGGTGAAGCTTGCTCCCGCTCGGCTGCGAAGCAGTCGCACAGCTTTTGGGGCCGCTTCACAACCCGGCGGGAGCAAGCTCCCTCGCCACAAAAAGCTGGCTTGCCACAAAAGCTGTTCCACCAAAGCTCTCTCACCACAGAGGCTCCCTTGCCACAAAAGCTCGCTCCCACAAGGTCAGCTGTGTCTGTAACAGGCGCAGCGCCCATCAGGTTTCAAAGGATTCGCGATGAGCAATAACGCGTCTTTCACGCCGCCCAGCCTGCTGCTCAGCACCATCGGCCTTTCGCTGGCGACCTTCATGCAAGTGCTCGACACCACCATCGCCAACGTGGCGTTGCCAACCATTTCCGGCAACCTGGGCGTGAGTTCGGAGCAGGGCACGTGGGTGATCACCTCGTTTGCGGTGAGCAACGCCATCGCTCTGCCGCTGACTGGTTGGCTCAGCCGGCGATTTGGTGAGGTGAAGCTGTTTCTCTGGGCGACCATTCTGTTTGTGCTGGCCTCGTTTCTCTGCGGCATTTCCACCTCGATGCCGGAGCTGATCGGTTTTCGGGTGCTGCAAGGCCTGGTGGCCGGGCCGTTGTACCCGATGACCCAGACGCTGCTGATCGCGGTCTATCCGCCCGCGAGGCGCGGCATGGCCCTGGCGTTGCTGGCGATGGTCACGGTGGTGGCGCCGATTGCCGGGCCGATTCTGGGGGGCTGGATCACTGACAGTTATAGCTGGCCGTGGATCTTCTTTATCAACGTGCCGATCGGGGTTTTCGCGGTCATGGTCGTGCGTTCGCAGCTCAAGGCGCGGCCGGTGGTGACCAGTTATCAGCCGATGGATTACGTCGGTCTGATCACGCTGATCATCGGTGTCGGCGCGTTGCAGGTGATCCTCGACAAGGGCAACGACCTCGACTGGTTCGAGTCGAATTTCATCCTCATCGGCGCGGCCATTTCCGCGATTGCGCTGGCGGTGTTCGTGATCTGGGAAATGACCGACCAGCACCCGGTGGTCAACCTGCGGTTGTTTGCGTATCGCAACTTCCGCATCGGTACGATTGTGTTGGTGTTGGGGTACGCCGGGTTCTTCGGGATCAACCTGATCCTGCCGCAATGGCTGCAAACCCAGATGGGCTACACGGCAACGTGGGCCGGGTTGGCGGTGGCGCCGATCGGGATTTTACCGGTGTTGATGTCGCCATTTGTCGGCAAGTACGCGCACAAGTTCGACCTGCGGTTATTGGCAGGCCTGGCGTTCCTGGCCATTGGCCTGAGCTGTTTCATGCGCGCCGGGTTCACCAACGAAGTGGATTTCCAGCACATCGCCCTGGTGCAACTGTTCATGGGCATTGGCGTGGCGCTGTTCTTCATGCCGACCTTGAGCATTTTGATGTCGGACCTGCCACCGAGCCAGATCGCCGACGGCGCAGGCCTCGCGACCTTCCTGCGGACCCTGGGCGGCAGTTTTGCGGCGTCATTGACGACCTGGATCTGGATTCGCCGGGCGGATCAGCATCATGCCTACATGAGCGAAAGCATCAGCACTTATGAGCCCGCGACCCGGGAGGCGTTGAACAGCCTGGGCGGTGCGAGCAACCCGGCGTACGCGCAGCTCGATCATGTACTGACGAGTCAGGCGTATATGCTTTCCACCGTGGATTACTTCACGTTGCTGGGGTGGGCGTTCATGGGGTTGATCGTGATCGTGTGGCTGGCGAAACCGCCGTTTGCGGCGAAGGCCGGGCCTGCGGCGGCAGGGCATTGATTTAGCTGCGATCTTTTGATCTTAAGGGGTAGCGAAATCAAATGGCGCCAGTGCAAACCCGTGCTCATCCACCTGTAACGCCCAGCCCTGACGATCCCAGTCCCCCAACACAATGCGTTTGGCCGCTTGCTCGCCAATCTGCAACTTGTGGATGGCGGGGCGATGGGTATGGCCATGAATCAATGTCTTCACGCCATATTCCTGCATGATCCGCGGCACTTCTTCCGGCGTGACATCCACGATGTCATTGGCCTTCATCCGCGTCTGCGTCCGGCTTTCGCTGCGCAGTTTGCGCGCCAGTTTATGGCGAGTGCGCAGGGGCAGGTGGCGCAGGATGAACAGGGTAATCGGGTTGCGCAGGTAGCGACGCAGCTTCATATAAGCCTCGTCGCGGGTACAGAGGCTGTCGCCGTGCATCAACAGCACCGGCTCGCCGTTGAACTGCACGACACTCGGGTCCTTCAGCAACGTACAGCCGGCCTGTTTGCAGAAGGCCTGGCCCAGCATGAAGTCGCGATTGCCGTGCATCAGAAAAATGGCCGTGCCGCTGTCGCTGAGGTCGCGCAGGGCCTGGCAGATGGAACGCTGAAAGGGCGTCATGGCATCGTCGCCAATCCACGCCTCGAAAAAGTCGCCCAGGATGTACAACGCACTCGCCGAACGGGCGCGTCCGGCGAGCAAATCCAGAAACGCCCGGGTGATGTCCGGGCGCTCCTCTTCCAGATGCAAGTCTGAAATCAGCAGTATCACGCTTCGATGATCTCGGCTTTCTCGATGATCACGTCGTCTGCTGGCACGTCCTGGTGGCCGGCCTTGGAGGTGGTGGAAACACCTTTGATCTTGTCGACAACATCGGTGCCGGCAACGACTTTGGCGAACACCGCGTAGCCCCAGCCCTGGGTGGTCTTGGCGCTGTGGTTCAGGAAGCTGTTGTCAGCGACGTTGATGAAAAACTGGGCGGACGCCGAATGCGGCTCCATGGTACGAGCCATGGCCACGCTGTACTTCTCGTTCGGCAGACCGTTGTCGGCTTCGTTCTGGATGCTTGGGCGCTTGTCTTTCTTTTCTTTCATGCCTGGCTCGAAACCGCCGCCCTGGATCATGAAGTTACCGATGACGCGGTGGAAAACGGTGTTTTCGTAGTGACCGGCTTTGACGTACTCGATGAAGTTGGCCACGGTGATCGGGGCTTTCTCGGCATTCAGTTCCAGGACGATGTCGCCATGGTTGGTGGTCAGTTTGACTTGGGTCATGATCGGGGACTCTTTTTAGGTACTGCGTTTTCTGGGAATTCGTGGGTTTCGGGGCTATTGAGCCCTCAACCGGTCCGGCCGGTGTCGGCCAAGGTGCGCAGTTTAGCGTGCCGGGCGCGAATTTCGAGGCTGTTTTTCATTTGCATCCGATTAAATGCAGCCGTTTTCGGGCCTGTACTGTCAGCGACTTGACGGCATCGGCTATGATAAGCCCCTTTGTTTTAACCGCCGCTTTGATTTGGCCAACTGGCCGCGCACTTGTACGTTCAAGGATCCTATGAGCAAGCCCACTGTCGACCCTACCTCGAATTCCAAGACCGGCCCTGCCGTGCCGGTCAATTTCCTGCGCCCGATCATCCAGGCGGACCTGGACTCGGGTAAGCACACGCAGATCGTCACCCGTTTCCCGCCTGAACCCAACGGTTACCTGCACATCGGTCACGCCAAGTCGATCTGTGTGAACTTCGGTCTGGCCCAGGAGTTTGGCGGCGTCACCCACCTGCGTTTCGACGACACCAACCCGGCCAAGGAAGACCAGGAGTACATCGACGCGATCGAAAGCGACGTCAAATGGCTGGGCTTCGAATGGTCCGGCGAAGTGCGCTACGCCTCGCAGTATTTCGATCAGCTGCACGATTGGGCCGTTGAACTGATCAAGGCCGGCAAAGCCTACGTCGACGACCTGAGCCCGGAGCAAGCCAAGGAATACCGTGGCAGCCTGACCGAGCCGGGCAAGAACAGCCCGTTCCGTGATCGCAGCGTCGAAGAGAACCTCGACTGGTTCGCCCGCATGCGCGCCGGCGAATTCCCGGACGGCGCACGCGTGCTGCGGGCCAAGATCGACATGGCCTCGCCGAACATGAACCTGCGCGACCCGATCATGTACCGCATCCGTCACGCGCATCACCACCAGACCGGCGACAAGTGGTGCATCTACCCGAACTACGACTTCACCCACGGTCAGTCGGACGCCATCGAAGGCATCACCCACTCGATCTGCACCCTGGAGTTCGAAAGCCACCGTCCGCTGTACGAATGGTTCCTCGAGAACCTGCCCGTGCCGGCGAAACCGCGTCAGTACGAGTTCAGCCGCCTGAACCTGAACTACACCATCACCAGCAAGCGCAAGCTCAAGCAACTGGTCGATGAAAAGCACGTTTTCGGTTGGGACGATCCGCGCATGTCCACGCTGTCCGGCTTCCGCCGCCGCGGCTACACGCCGGCGTCGATCCGCAACTTCTGCGACATGGTCGGCACCAACCGTTCCGACGGCGTGGTCGACTTCGGCATGCTTGAATTCAGCATTCGTCAGGATCTGGACCAGAACGCTCCGCGCGCCATGTGCGTGCTGCGTCCGCTGAAGGTCGTGATTACCAACTACCCGGAAGACAAGGTCGATCACCTCGAACTGCCGCGTCATCCGCAAAAAGAAGAACTGGGTGTGCGCAAGCTTCCGTTCTCCCGTGAAATCTACATCGACCGCGATGACTTCATGGAAGAGCCACCAAAGGGCTACAAGCGCCTGGAGCCGAACGGCGAAGTGCGTCTGCGCGGCAGCTACGTGATCCGTGCCGACGAAGCGATCAAGGACGCCGACGGCAACATCGTTGAACTGCGTTGCTCCTACGACCCGGAAACATTGGGCAAGAACCCTGAAGGCCGCAAGGTCAAAGGCGTGGTTCACTGGGTACCGGCCGCGGCCAGCGTCGAGTGCGAAGTGCGTCTGTACGATCGCCTGTTCCGCTCGCCGAACCCTGAGAAGGCCGAAGACAGCGCCAGTTTCCTGGACAACATCAACCCTGACTCGCTGCAAGTGCTGACCGGTTGTCGTGCTGAGCCTTCGCTGGGCAATGCACAGCCGGAAGACCGTTTCCAGTTCGAGCGCGAAGGTTACTTCTGCGCGGATATCAAGGACTCGAAACCCGGTCATCCGGTGTTCAACCGTACCGTGACCTTGCGTGATTCGTGGGGCCAGTGATTCAAGGAACCTCTAACGTGCTTTCGATCTACAACACGCTCACCAAGAGCAAAGAAGTCTTCAAGCCGCTGGATGGCAACAATGTGCGCATGTACGTCTGCGGGATGACCGTGTACGACTACTGCCACATTGGCCATGGCCGCAGCATGGTCGCGTTCGACCTGGTGACCCGCTGGTTGCGGTTCAGCGGGTATAACCTGACGTATGTGCGCAACATCACCGACATTGAAGACAAGATCATCAACCGGGCCAGGGAGAACGGCGAACCGTTCGATTTGCTGACCGAACGCATGATCACCGCGATGCATGAGGACGAGGCGCGCCTCAATATCCTCAAGCCGGACATGGAGCCGCGGGCCACCGATCACATCGCTGGCATGCAGACCATGATCCAGACCCTGATCGACAAGGGTTACGCCTACGCACCGGGCAATGGCGACGTGTACTACCGCGTCGCCAAGTTCATGGGCTACGGCAAGCTGTCGCGCAAGAAAATCGAAGACCTGCGCATCGGCGCGCGGATCGAAGTCGACGAGTCGAAGCAGGACCCGCTGGACTTCGTGCTGTGGAAAGGCGCCAAGCCGGGCGAGCCGAGCTGGCCGTCACCGTGGGGCGACGGGCGTCCGGGCTGGCACATCGAATGCTCGGTGATGTCGACCTGCTGCCTGGGCGAGACCTTCGACATTCATGGCGGCGGCAGCGACCTCGAATTCCCGCACCACGAAAACGAAATCGCCCAGAGCGAAGCGGCGACCGGCAAGACCTACGCCAACACGTGGATGCATTGCGGCATGATTCGCATCAATGGCGAGAAGATGTCCAAGTCCTTGAACAACTTCTTCACCATCCGCGATGTGCTGGAAAAGTACCACCCGGAAGTCGTGCGTTACCTGCTGGTGTCGAGCCACTACCGCAGTGCTATCAACTATTCGGAAGACAACCTCAAGGACGCCAAAGGCGCACTCGAGCGTTTCTACCATGCGTTGAAAGGCCTGCCGAGCGTGGCGCCGGCTGGCGGCGAAGCCTTTGTCGAGCGCTTCACCCAGGTGATGAACGACGACTTCGGCACGCCGGAAGCCTGCGCGGTGCTGTTCGAGATGGTTCGCGAGATCAACCGTTTGCGCGAGAGCGATCTCGACGCGGCGGCGGGCCTGGCGGCGCGCTTGAAGGAACTGGCCAGTGTGTTGGGTGTGTTGCAGCTGGAGGCGGATGACTTCCTGCAGGCCGGTGCTGAAGGGCGGGTCGATGCGGCTGAGGTTGATGCGCTGATTGCGGCGCGCCTGGCGGCTCGTGCGGCTAAAGACTGGGCTGAATCCGACCGGATCCGCGACCAGCTCACCGCCATGGGCGTGGTGCTGGAAGATGGCAAGGGCGGCACGACCTGGCGTCTGGCTGACTGATTGCTGTGATTGCTACGCCTTTTACAAAAGCAGAAACCCGCCTTGTGCGGGTTTTTGTTTTTGGGTCGGAGCAAGTGCAGCGGTGCCCAGGCTGGCGTCATCGCGAGCAGGCTCGCTCCCACATTGGATCTTAGCTATGTTTGAGTGCTGTGCGCGGCACAGATTCCCTGTGGGAGCGAGCCTGCTCGCGATGGTCTTCAGTCGAACACAAACAGTGTGGGCGGCTGGTTATTCAGCCTGGCGCAACCGCTTGTATAAGGTGTTGCGGCTGACTCCGAGACGTCGCGCCAAATGCGAAATATTTCCCCCAGCCGCCTGCAACTGCCGATTCAAATCCTCGGCATCATTCAAATCCACCGCCAGGGTTTCCGGCGAATCCACCGGCTCCATCTCCAGATCGACAAAAAAATCATCCGGCAAATGCTCCGGCCGCACCGGTTGTTCTTCGGCCATGGCCAGCGCCACCTGCATCACGCTGCTGACCTGACGTAGATTTCCCGGCCACGGATGACGGCCGAACAGTTCGAGCACTTCTCGACTCAACCCGGCCCATTGCGACGGCTCGCGGTGTTGCTCCCACAAGCGCTTGAACAGTGCCTGCTTGTCACTGCGTTCCCGTAGCGGTGGCAATTCGAGGGTCAAACCGCCGATCCGGTAATAAAGATCTTCCCGAAAACGGCCCAACTGAACCTGCTCGCGCAATGAGCGGTTGGTGGCCGAAATGATGCGGATATCCACCGGGTACAACTCGCTGCTGCCCACCGGTTGAACACAGCGTTCCTGCAAAACCCTTAACAGTCGCGCCTGCGTCGGCAGTGGCATGTCGCCAATCTCATCGAGGAACAGCGTGCCTTTGTCAGCCTTGCGGATCAGCCCGATGCTGCCTTTCTGATTTGCGCCGGTGAACGCACCTTTCTCGTAGCCGAACAGCTCGGATTCCACCAGTTCGGCGGGGATCGCTGCACAGTTGACGGCAATGAACGGCTGTTTGCTGCGAGAGCTGGCCTGATGCAGTGCCTTGACGAACACTTCCTTGCCGACGCCGGTTTCGCCGTGAATCAGCAGCGGAATGTCTTTTTCCAGCAAGCGCTCGGCCTGGCGCACGGCTTTTTCCACGCGACCGTCGCCAAAGTGCAGCGTATTGAGGCTGATCGCGGCGGGCGCGTTTGCGGCAGGTTCGGCGCTCTTTGTTTCAGAAAATAGCCGCGCCTGAATCGGTGCCTGTTTCGGGCGTTTCAACAGGCACTGGAAGCGGTTACGCCCGGAGGCCTGGAGGGAGAAGGGCAAGCCGTCCGGCTGATTCAGCAGTTCCAGCAGCGACACCTTGAACAGGCTCTCGATACTGACCCGCGACAGACTGATGCCGAGCAAATTGTCGGCCCGGCGGTTGGCGGACAGTACTTGGCCGCTCTCATCGAAAATAAGCAAACCCGCCCATTGGCTGTCGAGGTTGTTCAACCCGGTGTTGAATGTCAGTTGAAAATGCTGGCCATGGAACAGGTTGAGGATCAGCCGGTTTTCCACGGTCTGGCTCATCATCTTGACCATGCCGAGGGTGTGGGACGGCGGCAGGTAGCTGTCGCTGGACACGTCCAGCACCGCGATCACCTTGCGTTCGGCATCGAAAATCGGCGCGGCGGAACCGGTCATGAAGCGGTTGGCCTTGAGGAAATGTTCATCGTGCTCGATGTGCACTGCCTGCTCGCAGGCCAGCGCGGTGCCGATCGCATTGGTGCCGCTACAACGCTCCATCCAACTGGCGCCGGCGCTGAAGCCACGGGTCAGGCTCGGCTCGATGAAGCGCTGAGTGCCCCAAGAGGTCAGCACCTGGCCCTGGTTGTCGGCGAGCATGATCAGGCAATTGGAATTGCTCAGGATGTTCTCGTAGTAGGGCAGGACTTCCTGGTGGGTGGTCTGCACCAGTGAATGCTGGCTTTCCAGCAACTGCGCGATGCCCTCGGCCGGCAATTGGTCGAATGCCGGAGCGCTTTGGTGATCGAGACCGAACGCGCGGCAACGGGACCAGGAGTCCTGGATGATGGCGTCGTGGGAGAGCGGCGAGGCGGGTGCGGCCATGGCAGTCGATCTCTGAGCAAGCTTTTATTGTTTTTATGGTTTTTTTGCACATCACGTTGAATGTCGCACGTGATGGTTCTGGCACACCACGACTTTGTGGGGCCGTAAACAGTCCGTAGAGTGTTGTTCACTATTGTTCATTGTCAACCGTTGAACTGTTCAATTGTTCAGTCGCGGTTGTTCATTTCTGTTCAGCAACGAACCCTGTTTTTTTGCTTGTTGAAGGATTTTCAAGCCAGATCAACAACTTGCATTTTCTGGCACGAAAGTCGCTCTGTAGCTCCGGTCGCTTGACTCCAATAATAAAAAGGCCGAGCCATGTCACTCACTCTGGAGCACGTCAGCCGCACCGTCGAGGGCCAGACCTGGATCGACGATGCGTGCCTTAGTTTCGAACCCGGTTCCTTCAACGTTTTGCTCGGCCGCACGCTGTCCGGCAAAACCAGCCTCATGCGCCTGATGGCCGGTCTGGACAAGCCCGACAGCGGCCGCATCCTGATGAACGGCGTCGACGTCACCCAACGCCCGGTGCGCTTGCGCAACGTGTCGATGGTCTATCAGCAGTTCATCAATTACCCGACCATGACGGTGTTCGAGAACATCGCATCGCCGTTGCGCCAGGGCGGTGTTTCCAACGAGCTGATCCAGAGCAAGGTGCTGGAAACGGCGAAGATGCTGCGCATCGAGAAGTTTCTCCAGCGCTATCCGCTGGAACTCTCCGGTGGCCAGCAACAGCGCACGGCCATGGCCCGGGCGCTGGTGAAGGACGCCGAACTGATCCTGTTCGATGAGCCGCTGGTCAACCTCGACTACAAACTGCGCGAAGAGCTGCGTCAGGAAATGCGCGAGCTGTTCAAGGCGCGCCACACCATCGCCATCTACGCCACCACCGAACCCAACGAAGCGCTGGCGCTCGGTGGCACCACGACCATTCTTCACGAAGGCCGGGTGATCCAGAGCGGCAAGGCTGCGGAGGTCTATCACCAGCCGCAAACCGTGCTGGCGGCAGAATTGTTCTCCGAGCCACCAATCAACCTGATGCCCGGACGGATTGCCGGTAACGAAGTCAGCTTCGCCAACTTCGTGCACTTCCCGTTGAACGTGGATTTGCGCCCGGTGGGCGAGGGCGAGTTCCGCTTCGGCGTGCGCCCCAGCCATATCTCGCTGGTGCCGAGCAACGACGATGACCTCGAACTGGCGGTGACCGTCGAAGTCGCCGAGATCAGCGGTTCGGAAACCTTCCTGCACGTGCGCAACGAGCATTTCCTGCTGGTGCTGCATTTGCCCGGGGTTCACGAATACGACGTTGATGCACCGATCCGCATCTACATTCCGACCCATAAACTGTTTGTGTTCGATGCGCAGGGACGACTGGTCCAGGCGCCCGGCCGCCGTATCGCGAGGGTTGCCTGATGGCCGAAATCCGTTTGCAGAACCTCGCCCACAGTTACACCCGTACGCCGAGCGGTCCCGAGGATTACGCGATCCGCGAGATGGACCACGTCTGGGAGCAGGGCGGTGCTTATGCCTTGCTCGGGCCTTCGGGCTGCGGCAAGTCGACCTTGCTCAATATCATTTCCGGGTTGCTCAGTCCGTCCCAGGGCCACGTCCTGTTCGACGGTAAAGCGGTCAACGACCTGACCCCGGAGAAGCGCAACATTGCCCAGGTTTTTCAGTTTCCGGTGGTTTACGACACCATGACGGTGTTCGACAACCTGGCCTTCCCACTGCGCAATCAGGGCATGGCCGAAGCGAAAATTCACAGCAAGGTGCAGGAAATTGCCGAGGTCCTCGACCTCCAGGCGCTACTGAGCAAGAAGGCGCGCAACCTCACCGCCGACGAAAAACAGAAAGTTTCCATGGGCCGCGGATTGGTGCGTGATGACGTCTCGGCGATTCTGTTCGATGAACCGCTGACGGTGATCGACCCGCACCTGAAATGGAAGCTGCGGCGCAAGCTCAAGCAGATCCACGAGCAGTTCAACATCACCATGGTCTACGTCACCCACGATCAGCTCGAAGCCTCGACCTTCGCGGACAAGATTGCGGTGATGTACGGCGGGCAGATTGTGCAATTCGGTACGCCGCGAGAATTGTTCGAACGGCCGAGCCACACCTTTGTCGGCTACTTCATCGGCAGCCCGGGGATGAACCTGATCGAAGTGCAGCCACAACCCGGTGGCGTCGGATTCGCCTCGACGCACTTGCCCTTGTCTGACGCGCAATTGCAACGCATCGCCGAGTCCGAGTGGAAAACCCTGAAAGTCGGCATCCGTCCGGAGTTCGTGCATGTGTGGGACGAGCCGTTTGATGACGCGATGCAGGCACAGGTCGTACACGTTGAAGACCTGGGCACCTACAAGATCATGACCCTGAACCTCGACGGCGCGCCGTTGAAAGTGCGCCTGGCCGAAGACAAACCGGTGCCGGAAGGCACGGCGTACATCAGCTTCCCGGCGCAGTGGTTGATGGTCTATGCCGACGATTACCTGCTGGAGGTGCAGCCATGAACAAGGTGCAGAACAACAAGGCCTGGTGGCTGGTCCTGCCGGTGTTTTTGCTGGTGGCGTTCAGTGCGGTGATCCCGATGATGACCGTGGTCAACTATTCGGTGCAGGACATCTTCGACCAGTCCAGCCGCTACTTCGTCGGTGCCGACTGGTACAAGCAGGTGCTGCTCGATCCACGGCTGCACGACTCGCTGCTGCGTCAGTTCATCTATTCCGGCTGCGTATTGCTGATCGAAATCCCGCTGGGCATTGCCATCGCCTTGACCATGCCGACCAAGGGCCGCTGGTCGTCGCTGGTGCTGATCATCCTGGCGATTCCACTGCTGATTCCGTGGAACGTGGTCGGGACGATCTGGCAGATTTTCGGCCGGGCCGACATTGGTTTGCTCGGGTCGAGCCTCAATGCGATGGGCATCAACTATAACTATGCGGCCAACACCATGGACGCCTGGGTCACGGTGCTGGTGATGGACGTCTGGCACTGGACGTCGTTGGTGGCGCTGTTGTGTTTCTCAGGCCTGCGGGCGATTCCGGACGTGTACTACCAGGCGGCGAGGATTGATCGGGCATCGGCCTGGGCAGTTTTCCGACACATCCAGTTGCCCAAGCTCAAGAGCGTGCTGTTGATCGCGGTGATGCTGCGGTTCATGGACAGTTTCATGATCTACACCGAGCCGTTCGTGCTCACGGGCGGCGGGCCGGGGAATGCCACGACCTTCCTCAGCCAGACCCTGACGCAGATGGCCATCGGACAGTTCGACCTCGGCCCGGCGGCAGCTTTCTCGCTGGTGTACTTCCTGATCATCCTGTTGGTGTCCTGGCTGTTCTACACCGCCATGACTCACTCTGACGCCAACCGCTGAGGTCTGCCATGAGTAAAAGAAAGCTCATTCCGCTGCTGATCTACATCCTGTTCCTGCTGGTGCCGATCTACTGGCTGCTGAACATGTCGTTCAAGAGCAACACCGAAATCCTCAGCGGCCTGACCCTGTTTCCGCAGGATTTCACCTTCGCCAACTACAAGGTGATCTTCACTGATCCGGCCTGGTACACCGGTTACCTCAACTCGCTGTACTACGTGAGCCTGAACACGGTGATCTCCCTGAGCGTGGCGCTGCCGGCAGCGTATGCGTTCTCGCGGTATCGCTTCCTGGGCGACAAGCACCTGTTCTTCTGGCTGCTGACCAACCGCATGGCGCCGCCGGCGGTGTTTCTGTTGCCGTTCTTCCAGCTGTATTCCTCGATCGGTCTGTTCGACACGCACATCGCGGTGGCACTGGCGCATTGCCTGTTCAACGTGCCGTTGGCGGTGTGGATTCTCGAGGGCTTCATGTCTGGCGTTCCGAAAGAAATCGACGAAACCGCCTACATTGATGGCTACAGTTTTCCCAAGTTCTTCGTGAAGATTTTTGTGCCGCTGATTGGCTCGGGGATCGGTGTGACGGCGTTTTTCTGCTTCATGTTTTCCTGGGTCGAGTTGCTGCTGGCGCGGACGCTGACGTCGGTGAATGCCAAGCCGATTGCGGCGGTCATGACGCGCACCGTCTCGGCATCCGGTATCGATTGGGGTGTGCTGGCGGCGGCAGGGGTGCTGACCATCCTGCCGGGCATGCTGGTGATCTGGTTTGTCCGTAACCACGTGGCCAAGGGCTTTGCCCTGGGCCGGGTATGAGGAACTGATGATGGAATGGATGAGCTGGACCGTCCCGACGGCAACGTTTTTCTGTGTCATTGCCTTGATCCTGGTCGGCATGACGACCTGGGAATTGCGTTCGCCGAGCATTCTTCGGCGTGGTTTCTTGCCGATTGCCACCACCCGTGGCGATCGGCTGTTTATCGGTCTTCTCGGCAGCGCCTACCTGCATTTGCTGGTAATCGGCGTCACCGACTGGAGCATCTGGGTAGCGTCCGCGTTGTCCCTGGTGTGGCTGTTGGCTGTGATGCGTTGGGGCTAGTCGAATCGCTCGGCAATGTTGCTCCGAAACCCAATAAGGAGGTCTCTATGTTCGACAAAAACAATAAGCTGCGACATAGCATTTCATTGGCAGCCATGCTGGCACTCAGCGGTTTGAGCGCTTCGGCCTGGGCCGATGCCTATGAAGACGCCGCGAAGAAATGGATAGGCAGTGAGTTCAAGCCGTCCACCCTGACGGCAGATCAGCAGCTCGCGGAACTGAAGTGGTTCATCAAGGCCGCCGAGCCGTTTCGCGGGATGGACATCAAGGTTGTCTCGGAAACCCTGACCACTCACGAATATGAGTCCAAGGTGCTGGCCAAGGCCTTTACCGAGATCACCGGGATCAAGGTGACCCACGACCTGCTGCAAGAAGGCGACGTGGTGGAAAAGCTGCAGACCGTGATGCAGTCAGACAAGAGCATCTATGACGGCTGGGTCAATGACTCGGACCTGATCGGTACGCACTTCCGCTACGGCAAGACGGAATCGATCACCGACCTGATGGCCAATGAAGGCAAGAACTTCACTTCGCCAACCCTGGACCTCAAGGATTTTATCGGCCTTTCCTTCACCACCGCTCCCGACGGCAAGCTCTATCAACTGCCCGACCAACAGTTCGCCAACCTCTATTGGTTCCGCGCCGACTGGTTCGAGCGTGCGGACCTTAAAGCCAAATTCAAGGAAAAGTACGGTTACGAACTGGGCGTGCCGGTGAACTGGTCAGCCTATGAAGACATCGCCAAGTTCTTCAGCGAAGACGTCAAGGAAATCGACGGCAAGCGGGTCTACGGGCACATGGACTACGGCAAGAAAGACCCGTCACTGGGCTGGCGTTTCACCGATGCCTGGTTCTCCATGGCGGGTGGCGGCGACAAGGGATTGCCTAACGGTTTGCCGGTGGACGAATGGGGTATCCGCGTCGAGGATTGCCACCCGGTCGGTTCCAGCGTGACGCGCGGTGGCGACACCAATGGCCCGGCGGCGGTCTTTGCAACCACCAAATACGTCGACTGGCTCAAGGCCTACGCGCCACCGGAAGCGGCTGGCATGACCTTCTCCGAGTCCGGCCCGGTACCGTCCCAAGGCAACATCGCCCAGCAGATCTTCTGGTACACCGCATTCACGGCTGACATGACCAAACCGGGCCTGCCGGTGGTGAACGCCGATGGCACACCGAAATGGCGCATGGCACCTTCGCCACGGGGTCCGTATTGGGAAGAGGGCATGAAGCTGGGGTATCAGGACGTGGGTTCCTGGACGTTCATGAAATCCACGCCTGAGAAGCAGAAACTGGCGGCCTGGCTCTATGCGCAGTTCGTGACGTCGAAAACCGTGTCGCTGAAGAAAACCATTGTCGGCCTGACACCGATTCGCGAGTCGGACATCAACTCCCAAGCGATGACCGATCTGGCGCCGAAACTTGGTGGCCTGGTCGAGTTCTACCGCAGCCCGGCCCGCGTGCAATGGACCCCGACCGGGACCAACGTGCCGGACTATCCGCGTTTGGCGCAATTGTGGTGGAGCCACATCGCCGAAGCCGCCAGCGGCGACAAAACCCCGCAACAGGCGCTCGACGGCCTGGCCAAGGACCAGGACGCAATCATGTCCCGTCTGGAACGCTCCAAGGCCCAAGCCACCTGCGCCCCGAAAATGAACCCCGAGCGCGATGCGCAATACTGGTTCGATCAACCGGGTGCACCGAAACCGAAACTGGCGAACGAGAAGCCGAAGGGCGAAACCGTGAGCTACAACGAACTGCTGAAGTCGTGGGCGGACGCACGTAAGTAAACCGCAGAACCGAGAAAGGCGAACGGCACCGAAAGGTGCCGTTTTTATTAGTGCCTGTTCCGCCGCTGTCGCGAGCAGCCTGCTCGCGATGAGGGCATTAGAGGCAGCGCATTAATTAGAGTGGAGCGATCAGACCAAAACAGCCATATCCGTGTACTGAGCAACAACTGAGTCAGCGGTAAGGAGTTTCATGGGTTCAGTAAGGGCCGTTGCAACAATCAGGCGATCGAATGGATCTCGATGGTGATGTTCCAGGTCTTTTACTGCAATGGCATGCTCCGAAGTTACCGGTAACTCGATGAACCCGCTTTCGAGACAGTATTGGCGGATTTCATCCAGATCAACGTTAAGTTTCCCAAGCCCGACCTTGATCGCCATTTCCCAGAAGGTCGCCGCACTGATGTAAATGTCGGCGGCGCTTTCGATGAGCTTTCTGGCTTTACCAGACAGCTTGGGATCATCGCTAAGGGTCCAGAGCAGAACATAGGTATCGAGCAGAACCCTCATTCGTGAGTTCCTTCAAAGGCATCCAGCATTTCGTCGGGCAGTGGAGCATCAAAGTCTTGAGGAAGTATAAGTTTGCCCTTCATAGCTCCAATGCGCTGTCCGTAGGTTTTCCCGACGGGAACCAGTCGAGCAAGGGCGCGACCATGTTTGGAAATCGTGATGGTCTGGCCGGCTGCCGCGTCGTCGACAAGTTTGGACAAATTATTTTTTGCTTCGGCTAACGGAACGACGATCATGGTTCCTTCCTCCTCAGATTCTGGACAAATATAGCCAGAATTTTTGCAGGCGGTAAAGATGCGTCGTTCCAACTGCTCAATGTTGGATGTAGGAAGAGGCCGGTAATACGGCGAGAGCTTTCGGGGATTGTCGGGAGAGGGCAGGGCAACGGAAACAAATCCCACAAACGCAAAAACGGCACCCGAAGGTGCCGTTTCTGTTTTCTACCGGGTATCGCTAGGCGATCAACCCGCCAACCCCGATTGTTGCACCAGGACCAGCAACGGCTGCGGATACAGACCGAGGAAGAACGCCAGTGCGGCGATGGCCAGCAGCATCACGCCGCCTGCACGTTGTTCCCAGTGCAGCTGCGCATCGTGGCGACGCAGGTTTGGCTCGATCAGGTACAGGGTGACCATGACGCGCAAGTAGTAGAACACGCCGATGGCGCTGCCCAGTACCAGGGAACCGACCAGCCACCACTGGTGCGACTCGACACCGGTGGCGATGATGTAGAACTTGCCGATGAAGCCCGCGGTCAGCGGGATACCGGCCAGGGACAGCATCATCACGGTCAGGACGGCGGTCAGGTACGGACGGCGCCAGAACAGGCCGCGGTATTCGTACAGGGCATCGGCGTCACGGCCGTTGTACGGCGAGGACATCAGGGTGATCACGCCGAACGCGCCGAGGCTGGTGATCACGTAGGTGACCAGGTACACGCCGATGGCTTCCACGGCCAGACCCTTGCTCGCCACCAGGGCGATCAGCAGGTAACCGAAGTGGGCGATGGACGAGTAACCCAGCAGACGCTTGAGGTTGCTCTGGGTCAGGGCCAGCAGGTTACCGAACAGGATCGAGGCAATGGCGATGATGGTCAGCACGTCGCTGAGTACACCGCTGCTCGCCGCTGGCGAGATCTGGAACAGACGCACCATCACCGCGAACACCGCGACTTTGGACGCGGTCGCCAGGAACGCCGCCACCGGTGCCGGAGCACCTTCGTAAACGTCCGGGGTCCAGAGGTGGAACGGTACCAGCGACAGTTTGAACGCCAGGCCGATCAGCATCATGCCCAGGCCCAGTTGCGCCAGCGAGCTTGGCAGGCCGGTGGCCGCGAGGGCCTGGCCGATACCGACGAAGCTCAGGCTGCCGGAATCGGCGTAGAGCAGGGCCATACCGAACAACAGGAACGCGGAGCCGGCGGCCGACAACACCATGTACTTGATACCGGCTTCCAGCGAACGCTTGTTGAAGAAGGCATAAGCCACCAGACCGTAGACCGGCACCGACAACAGTTCCAGACCGATGAACAACCCGGCCAGGTGTTGCGCGCTGACCAGAACCAGGCCACCGGCGGCGGCCATCAGGATCAGCAGGTACAGTTCTTCGCGGTTGCCCGGGTAACCCGAACCACCATCGCCGAGGTAGGCGTGGGCGAGGGTCACACAGGCGAGGGTGGCGACCAGGATCAGCGCCATGTACAGGCAGGCGAAGTTATCGATCTGCAGCAGTGGAGTCACAGCCAGTGGCGCGACTTTCAGGGCTGGCAGGATCGACAGCAGCGCCAGGTTCAGACCCGCCACGGAAATCAGGAAGGTCTGCGAGTGGTTGCGGCGCCAGGCGATCGCCAGCATCACCACGATGATCGTGGCGCTGGTGATCAACAACGGCGCTAGCGCGATAAAGTGTTGAGTCGTGAATTCCATAGCGCTCTTACCGGGCCGAAGCGAGTTGAGTGAAGGCGGTGCCGAGCCATTGCTGCACGCCATGCATCGTCGCAGCAGAGGTATCGAGGAACGGTTGCGGGTACACGCCGATGTAGATCAGCAGCGCCGCAAGCCCGACCACCATGATCATTTCGCGACCGTCCATGCCATGCAGTACCGCGTCCGATTTGGCCGGACCGAAGTACGCACGGTGGATCATGATCAGCGAGTAGACCGAACCGAACACCAGGCCCGACGTCGCGATGATGGTGACCACAGGCGCAGCCGGGAAGGTGCCGATCAGGATCAGGAACTCGCCGACGAAGTTACCGGTGCCCGGCAAGCCCAGCGACGCCGCTGCAAAGAACAGGCTGAGGGCCGGCAGGTAAGCGATCTTCGACCACAGGCCACCCATTTCACGCATGTCGCGGGTGTGGGTGCGTTCGTACAGCTGACCACTCAGGATAAACAGTGCCGCGGCCGACAGACCGTGCGCCAGCATCTGCATCACCGCGCCCTGCAACGCCAGTTGGCTGCCGGAGTAGATGCCGATCAGTACGAAACCCATGTGGGAAACGGACGAGAAGGCGATCAGACGCTTGATGTCGGTTTGTGCGAAAGCCAGGAACGCGCCGTAGAAGATCCCGATCAGACCGAGGGTCATGGCGATCGGCGCGAACTCGGCCGAGGCATTCGGGAACAGCGGCAGGGCGAAACGCAGCAGACCGTAGGCAGCGGTTTTCAGCAAGATACCGGCGAGGTCAACCGAACCCGCGGTTGGCGCCTGGGCGTGAGCGTCAGGCAACCAGGAGTGGAACGGCACCACAGGCAGCTTCACCGCGAAGGCGATGAAGAAGCCGAGCATCAGGATGTACTCGGTGGTCAGCGACATCTTGGTTTTCAACAGGTCGGCGTAGTTGAACGTAATCACGCCGGTGTCGTTGAAGTTGACCAGAACCAGACCGAGGATCGCCACCAGCATGATCAGGCCGGAAGCCTGAGTGAAGATGAAGAACTTGGTCGCCGCGTAGATCCGGGTTTTCTTGCCGTCCGAAGAACTGTGACCCCAGAGCGCGATGAGGAAGTACATCGGCACCAGCATCATTTCCCAGAAGAAGAAGAACATGAACAGGTCGAGGGCGAGGAACACGCCAACGACACCGCCCAGGATCCACATCAGGTTCAGGTGGAAGAAGCCAACGTGACGTTGGATTTCTTTCCACGAGCAGAGGACCGAGAGTACGCCCAGCAGACCGGTCAGCATGATCATCAGCAGCGACAGGCCGTCGAGGGCCAGGTGCACGCTGATGCCGAAGCGTTCGATCCAGATGTGCTTGAACTCAAGCGCCCAGGTCGGATCGGCGCCGGGCTTTGGTGCAAATGAATAGTCACCGGTGGCCCACAGCCAGAGGCCGAGGGAGAGCAACAGGGACATGGTGATCAGCGCAATCCAGCGGGGGAGGGTAGCGCCGAAGCGCTCACCCATCCAGCACAGCAGGCCGCCGATAAAGGGGATCAGGATTAGCCAAGGCAGAATCATGACGGGCTCAATTCCTTTCGCAAGTTCGCAAGGTTCATATTCAGACCGCTACCAGCACGATGGCGCCGATGACCAGCACGGAGCCGGCTGCCATCGAGGCCGCGTACCAACGCAGTTGACCGGTTTCGGTACGGCTCAGGGCGGTGTGACCGCCTTTGGCCATACGCGGGATCAGACCGATGGTCTGGTCGAGCGGGTCTTTGCGCAGTACGTGGCTGATCGCAAGGTATGGCTTGACGAACAGTTTGTCGTAGATCCAGTCGAAGCCCCAGGCAGCGAACCACCAGGCCGAAAGGAAGCGGCCGATGCCGCTGTTGGCGATTGCAGTAACGAAACGACGCTTGCCGAGGAACAGCAGCGCGGCCAGCAGGATACCGGCCAGGGCAATGGCGCCCGAAGCGATTTCCAGACTGTGCTTGGCTTCGCCGCCGGCGTGGCCGACGCTTTGCGGCAGTACACCGTGCAGCGGCGGAACGATCATCGCGCCAATGGCGGTGGACAACACGATCAGCACTGACAGTGGCAGCCAGTGAGCGATGCCGTGGCCGGCGTGCGCTTCGGTCTTCGCTTCACCGTGGAACGCGATGAAGATCAGGCGGAAGGTGTACAGCGACGTCATGAACGCACCGACCAGACCGGCGTACAGCAGACCGTTGTTGCCGCTGGCGAACGCTTCCCAGAGGATTTCGTCCTTGGAATAGAAACCTGCAGTCACCAGTGGCAAGGCCGCGAGGGCCGCGCCGCCGACGATGAAGCTGGCGTAGGCCAGTGGCAGTTTCTTCCACAGGCCGCCCATCTTGAAGATGTTCTGCTCGTGGTGGCAGGCAACGATCACCGCACCGGAGGCAAGGAACAGCAGGGCCTTGAAGAACGCGTGGGTCATCAGGTGGAAGATCGCGCCATCCCAGGCACCGACGCCCAGCGCCAGGAACATGTAGCCGATCTGGCTCATGGTCGAGTAGGCGAGGATACGTTTGATGTCGGTCTGGACCAGTGCGGCAAAACCGGCGAGGACCAGGGTCACGCCGCCGACGACGCCGACCAGGTGCAGGATCTCCGGCGCCAGGGTGAACAGACCGTGGGTACGGGCGATCAGGTAGACACCGGCGGTCACCATGGTCGCGGCGTGGATCAGTGCCGAAACCGGGGTAGGACCGGCCATCGCATCCGCCAGCCAGGTTTGCAGCGGCAGTTGCGCGGATTTACCGACAGCGCCGCCCAGCAGCATCAGGGTGGCCATGACCATCCAGAAGTCGCCGGCCTGGAATTTCTGCGGTGCCAGCACCAGCAGTTCCTGGACGTTCAGCGTGCCCAGTTGCGCGAACAGGATGAACAGGCCGATGGCCATGAACACGTCGCCGATGCGGGTCACGATAAAGGCTTTGAGTGCGGCGTTACCGTTGTTGCGGTTGCTGTAGTAGAAACCGATCAACAGGTACGAGCACAGGCCCACGCCTTCCCAGCCGAAGTACAGGAACAACAGGTTATCGCCCAGCACCAGGAACAGCATGCTGGCGATAAACAGGTTGGTGTAGGCGAAGAAGCGCGAATAACCGGCTTCACCGCGCATGTACCAGGACGCGAACAGGTGGATCAGGAAGCCGACGCCGACGACCACACCGAGCATGGTCACGGACAGGCCGTCCAGGTACAGCGCGAAGTTCGGCGTGAAGCCTTCCACCGCCATCCACTGCCACAACACCAGGGTGTAGTGACCGCCTTCAGGTGGCGCGACATTGAATTGCCAGATCACGTAGGCCGTGACGATGGCGGACAAGCCGATGGAACCGACGCCGATCAGGGCCGACAGGTTTTCCGAGAGGCGTCCACGGGAGAACGACAGCAGCAGGAAACCTATGAGAGGGAATACGAAAGTCAGATAGAGAAGATTCATCCGCGCATCTCGCTGGCAGCGTCGATATCGAGAGTGTGGAAGCGGCGATACAGCTGCAGCAGAATCGCCAGGCCAATACTGGCCTCGGCGGCTGCCAGGCTGATCACCAGGATGAACATGATCTGTCCATCCGGCTGCGCCCAGCGGCTACCGGCAACGATGAAGGCCAGTGCAGAGGCATTCATCATCACTTCAAGACTCATCAACACAAACAAAATGTTGCGGCGGACCATCAGGCCAACCAGACCGAGGCAGAACAGGATGCCGGCGACCGCCAGACCATGCTCCATAGGGATAGCAGGCATCGTCATTGCTCCTTGGCTTCGTTGCGGCCCAAGTGGAACGCCGTGACGGCTGCGGCGAGCAGCAGCATCGAGGCGAGTTCGACCACCAGCAGATAAGGACCGAACAGGCTGATGCCCACGGCCTTGGCGTCTACGGTGGTGTGGCCGATGGCCTGGCCGCTCTGATGGGAGAACAGCACGTACAGCAGTTCAACCAGCAGCAGGCTGCCGAGAATCACCGGGCCGAGCCAGATGCCGGGCTTGAGCCAGACGCGCTCTTGCTGAACCGAGGCCGGGCCCAGGTTCAGCATCATCACCACGAACACGAACAGCACCATGATGGCGCCAGCGTAGGCAATCACTTCCAGAACACCGGCAAACGGTGCGCCGAGGGCGAAAAACGTCATGGCCACGGCGATCAGCGAAATGATCAGGTAGAGCAGGGCGTGCACAGGGTTGGTGTGGGTGATCACGCGAAGCGTGGACACCACAGCGATACCCGATGCGAAATAGAAAGCGAATTCCATCTTTCTTCCTTAAGGCAGCAAGCTCTTCACGTTGATCGGCTGGGCTTCATTCTGCGCGGAGCCTTTCGGCTTCCCGGCAATCGCCATACCTGCAACACGATAGAAGTTGTAATCAGGGTTTTTGCCGGGGCCGGAGATCAGCAGATCTTCTTTCTCGTAAACCAGGTCCTGACGTTTGAACTCGGCCATCTCGAAATCCGGTGTCAGCTGGATCGCGGTGGTCGGGCAGGCTTCCTCGCAGAGGCCGCAGAAAATGCAGCGCGAGAAGTTGATGCGGAAGAAGTCCGGGTACCAGCGACCGTCTTCGGTTTCAGCTTTCTGCAGCGAGATGCAGCCGACCGGGCACGCCACGGCGCACAGGTTGCAGGCTACACAACGCTCTTCACCATCGGGGTCGCGGGTCAGGACGATACGGCCACGGTAGCGCGGCGGCAGGTACACGGCTTCTTCCGGGTACTGCAGCGTGTCGCGCTTGCGGAAGGCATGGCCGAAGATCATCACCAGGCTGCGAAGCTGGGTGAAGAAGCCATGCACGATGTCAAATATGTACTTCATGATTCTCTATCCTCACTGAGCCGCGACGGCGGGCGTGTTGAGCAACACGATCGCAGCGGTCACCAGCATGTTGACGAGGGTCAGCGGCAGGCAGAACTTCCAGCTGAAATCCATCACTTGGTCATACCGTGGGCGCGGAATCGAGGCGCGCAGCAGGATGAAGATCATGATGAAGAACGCGGTTTTCAGCGCGAACCAGATGAACGGGATCTGCGGCAGAATGCCGAACGGACCGTGCCAGCCACCGAAGAACAAGGTCACCAGCAGCGCCGAAATCAGCACGATACCGATGTACTCGCCGACGAAGAACATGCCCCATTTCATGCCGGCGTATTCAATGTGGTAACCGTCGGCCAGTTCCTGCTCCGCTTCCGGCTGGTCGAACGGGTGACGGTGAGTCACGGCGACGCCGGCGATGAAGAAGGTCAGGAAACCGAAGATCTGCGGAATGATGAACCACAGGTTCTGGGCTTGATAATCAACGATGTCGCGCATGTTGAACGAGCCGACCTGGATCACGATGCCCATCAGCGACAGGCCCATGAACACTTCGTACGACACGGTTTGTGCCGAAGCCCGCAAGCTGCCCAGCAGGGCGAACTTGTTGTTGCTCGACCAGCCGGCGAACAGCACCGCGTAGACCGACAGACCGGCCATGGCGAAGAAGAACAGGATGCCGATGTTCAGGTCCGCCACACCCCAGGTCGGGGTGATCGGGATGATCGCGAAGGCAATCAGCAGGGCGCTCATGGCCACGACCGGTGCCAGGGTGAAGATCATCTTGTCGGCGAACGGTGGCGTCCAGTCTTCCTTGAAGAACATCTTGATCATGTCCGCTGCGATCTGGAACGCGCCGAACGGGCCGACGCGGTTCGGACCGTAACGGTCCTGCCAGAGGGCGAGCAAACGACGCTCGACCCAGCTCAACAGCGCGCCGCAGACCACTACGGCGAGCAGAATCACGATGGCCTGGATGACCGAGATGATCACACCGATCACTTCAGGAGTGAACCAAGTCATAGCGCTGCCTCCTGCAGACCATCAACGGATTTGCCAAAGATCGCGGGCGGAATGCCGGCGATACCGGCCGGCAATGCAACCAGACCGGCACCCAGCTCTTCGTTGATGCGCAGTGGCAGACGCAAGGTCTGGCCAGCGATGTTCAAGCTCAGCATGGCACCGTCGTTGACACCCAGACGGTCGGCTTCGGACTTGGCCAGCGCCACGTAGGCAGCCGGAATGCGTTCCTGAACCGGTGCGGCTTTCGAAGAGTTCTCTTCGCTGCCGAGCAGGTGGAAGAACGGCACGACCTGCCAGGTGCCCGGCGCCGGGTTGAATGCGCTCGGGACAGCGGCGAACCAGTTCAGCGAGTCACCGCTGCTTTCGATCAGGCGGGTGCCCGGGTCGCCAGCGCGGATGTGGCCACCGACTTCGTCCTGGAACTTGTTCCAGGCTTGCGGCGAGTTCCAGCCCGGAGACCAGGCAAATGGCACTTGCTGACGCGGTTCGGCCGAGCCCGAGTAACCTTCCATCGAGAAGTTGAACGCGGTGTCGTTGTCTTGCGGGGTACGCGGTTCGTGCACGCTGATGTCTGCGCGCATGGCCGTACGACCCGAGTAACGCAGCGGTTCGCGGGCCAGTTTCATGCCCTTGATGCGGAACGCGGCGGACGGTGCGGCATCAACGATACGCGCCAGTTGCGGCGTGCTCGAAGCGACGGCAGCGGTGACGTGGTCCAGTTGGGTCCAGTCGATCGGCTGGTTCAGCAGGGTGGCGCGCAGGGCATGCAGCCAGCGCCAGCCTTCGTGAACCAGGATGCTCGCGTCCATGTATTTCGGGTCGAAGACCTGGAAGAAGCGCTGGGCGCGACCTTCCTGGCTGACCAGCGTACCGTCGCCTTCAGCGAAGCTGGCGGCTGGCAGCACCAGGTGCGCGCGATCGCTGGTGGCGGTCTTCTGATGGTCCGCGACGATTACCACTTTCGCAGCGGTCAGTGCGGCATCAACCTTGGCTTTGTCGGTACGGGTGTACAGATCGTTTTCCAGCACGACGATGGCGTCGGCCTTGCCATCGATCACTGCCTGCAGCGCGTCGTCGACCGAGTCGCCACCGAGCATGGCCAGGCCGAGGCTGTTGGCCTCAGGCACGATCAGGCTGATGGAACCGTTTTTCTCGCGCAGCTTCAGGGCTTTGGCGATGTTCGCGGCGGCTTCGATCAGCGCCTTGGAACCCAGCGAGGTGCCGGCAATGATCAGCGGACGCTTGGCCGCGAGCAGGGCGTCGGCAATGCGCTTGGCCAGGTCGAGGGCTTCAGAGTCCAGGCCTTCGACCGCCGGAGCGCTGGCATCGAGGGCGTGAGCCACGGCGAAACCGATGCGGGCCAGGTCGTCCGGAGCGGCGTGAACGCATTCTTCGGCGATGTCGTCGAGCTTGGTTTCAGCCAGGCTGGCGATGAACAGCGGGTTCAGTTCGTGCTGACCGATGTTCTTCACCGCAGCGTCGAGCCAAGGCTGAACGCGCATGGCGTCGGCCATGTCTTCGGCCTTGCCCTTGACCGATTGACGCAGGGACAGCGCCATACGGGCTGCGGTCTGGGTCAGGTCTTCACCGAGGACGAAAATCGCATCGTGGTCTTCGATGTCGCGCATGTTCGGGATCGGCAGCGGGCTGTCTTTCAGCACCTGCATGACCAGGCGAATGCGTTCCAGCTCGGAGGCTTCGATACCGGAGTAGAAGTGCTCGGCGCCGACCAGCTCGCGCAACGCGTGGTTGCTTTCGAGGCTGGCGCGGGGCGAACCGATACCGACGATGTTGCGACCGCGCAGCAGGTCAGCGGCTTTATCCAGCGCTTCGTCGAGGCTCAGCTTGGTGCCGTTGGCCAGCAGAGGCTGACGCGGGCGGTCTTCGCGGTTGACGTAGCCATAGCCGAAACGGCCACGGTCGCACAGGAAGTACTGGTTGACCGAACCGTTGAAGCGGTTTTCGATACGACGCAGTTCACCGTAGCGCTCGCCCGGGGAAATGTTGCAACCGCTGGAGCAGCCATGGCAGATGCTCGGCGAGAACTGCATGTCCCACTTGCGGTTGTAGCGCTCGGAGTGAGTCTTGTCGGTGAACACACCGGTCGGGCAGACCTCGGTGAGGTTGCCGGAGAACTCGCTTTCCAGGGTGCCGTCTTCAACGCGACCGAAGTACACGTTGTCGTGGGCGCCGAACACACCGAGGTCGGTGCCGCCGGCGTAGTCCTTGTAGAAGCGCACGCAGCGGTAGCAAGCGATGCAGCGGTTCATCTCGTGGGAAATGAACGGGCCCAGTTGCTGGTTCTGGTGAGTACGCTTGGTGAAGCGATAACGGCGCTCGTTGTGGCCGGTCATCACCGTCATGTCTTGCAGGTGGCAGTGGCCGCCTTCCTCACAGACCGGGCAGTCGTGAGGGTGGTTGGTCATCAGCCATTCAACGACGCTGGCGCGGAATACTTTCGCTTCTTCGTCGTCAATGGAGATCCAGCTGCCGTCGGTGGCGGGCGTCATGCAGGACATGACGATCCGACCACGCTTGTCGTTCTCGTCGGTGTACTGCTTGACCGCACACTGGCGGCAAGCGCCAACGCTGCCTAGGGCTGGGTGCCAGCAGAAATAAGGGATATCGAGGCCTAGCGACAGACACGCCTGTAACAGGTTGTCTGCCCCATCGACTTCGAGCTCTTTGCCGTCTACGTGGATAGTGGCCATGGTTCAAAGTTCTTCGTTGGCCCGGTGTCAGCGGGCGTGGCTAATGGAATCTTGTTATTCGCATGAATCAACTCAGCCGCTTGCGGCGTCATCACACGACAAAGCGAAGGGCACGGACCCTTCGCTTTTTTAAGCGTTTACGCGCCGACTACGATCGGCCTTGCCAGAGGCGGGACGACGGCGCTGGTGGGCGCGATGCCGGCTTCGAACTCATGGCGGAAGTATTTGATTGCGCTGCCCAACGGCTCCACGGCGCCCGGTGCGTGAGCACAGAAGGTCTTGCCCGGGCCGAGGAAGCCGACCAGACCCAACAGGGTCTCGATATCGCCGGCTTGCCCTTCGCCGTTCTCGATCGCACGCAGCAGCTTGACGCTCCACGGCAAACCGTCACGGCACGGGGTGCAGAAACCGCACGACTCACGGGAGAAGAACTCTTCCATGTTGCGCAGCAGGGAAACCATGTTGACGCTGTCGTCCACCGCCATGGCCAGGCCGGTACCCATGCGGGTGCCCACCTTGGCGATGCCGCCGGCGTACATTTGTGCGTCGAGGTGTTCCGGCAACAGGAAACCGGTACCGGCGCCGCCTGGCTGCCAGCACTTGAGCTTGTAACCGTCGCGCATGCCGCCGGCGTAGTCTTCAAACAACTCTCGACCGGTGACGCCGAACGGCAATTCCCACAGGCCAGGGTTCTTGACCTTGCCGGAGAAGCCCATGAGCTTGGTGCCCATGTCTTCACTGCCTTCGCGGGCCAACGATTTGTACCAGTCCACGCCGTCGGCAATGATCGCCGGGACGTTGCACAGGGTTTCAACGTTGTTCACGCACGTCGGCTTGCCCCACACGCCAACGGCGGCAGGGAAGGGCGGCTTGGAGCGCGGGTTGGCGCGGCGGCCTTCAAGGGAGTTGATCAGTGCGGTTTCTTCACCGCAGATGTAACGCCCGGCGCCGGTGTGGACGAACAGCTCGAAATCGAAGCCGCTGCCCAGGATGTTCTTGCCCAGCAGGCCGGCTGCCTTGGCTTCTTCCACGGCACGGTTGAGGTGCTTGGCGGCGGTGGTGTATTCGCCACGCAGGAAGATGTAGCCACGGTAGGTTTTCAGCGCGCGGGCACTGATCAGCATGCCTTCGATCAGCAGATGGGGCAGTTGCTCCATCAGCATGCGGTCTTTCCAGGTGTTCGGCTCCATTTCATCCGCGTTGCACAGCAGGTAGCGGATGTTGATGGATTCGTCTTTTGGCATCAGGCCCCACTTAACGCCAGTGGGGAAGCCTGCACCGCCGCGACCCTTGAGGCCGGCGTCTTTCACGGTCTGGACGATGTCGTCCTGAGCCATGTCGGCGAAGGCCTTGCGTGCAGCGGCGTAACCGTTCTTGGCCTGGTACTCGTCGAGCCATACGGCTTCGCCGTCGTCACGCAGACGCCAGGTCAGCGGGTGAGTCTCGGCCGAACGCTTGATGCGGTTGGCAGGACCGAAGGAAGTCAGGGTCATACGTAGCCCTCGAGCAATTTGGCAACGCCGGCAGGCTGCACATCACCGAAAGTGTCGTCGTCGATCATCAACGCCGGGGCCTTGTCGCAGTTGCCGAGGCAGCAGACCGGCAGCAAGGTGAAGCGACCGTCGGCGGTGGTCTGACCCAGGCCGATACCCAGATTGCTCTGGATTTCGCTGACCACGGACTCGTGGCCGCCGATGTAGCAGACCATGCTGTCGCAGACGCGAATGATGTGACGGCCGACCGGCTGACGGAAGATCTGGCTATAGAAAGTGGCCACGCCTTCAACGTCGCTCGCCGGGATGCCGAGGATCTCGCCGATGGCGTAGAGCGCGCCATCAGGCACCCAGCCACGTTCCTTCTGGACGATCTTCAGGGCTTCGATCGACGCCGCGCGCGGGTCTTCGTAGTGATGCAACTCGTGCTCGATGGCCGAGCGCTCGGTTTCACTCAAGGTGAAACGGTCTGTCTGGATAAGCGTGCTGTTCATGCTTAGCGGTCCACGTCGGCCATAACGAAATCGATACTACCCAGGTACGCGATCAAGTCCGCGACCATGCTGCCTTTGATCACCGAAGGGATCTGCTGCAGATGCGGGAAGCTTGGGGTGCGAATCCGGGTGCGGTAGCTCATGGTGCCGCCATCGCTCGTCAGGTAATAACTGTTGATGCCCTTGGTCGCTTCGATCATCTGGAAGGATTCGTTGGCCGGCATGACCGGGCCCCACGAAACTTGCAGGAAGTGCGTGATCAGGGTCTCGATGTGTTGCAGCGTGCGTTCTTTCGGCGGCGGGGTAGTCAGCGGGTGATCCGCCTTGTACGGGCCTTCCGGCATGTTGCGCATGCACTGCTCGATGATCTTGATGCTCTGGCGCATTTCTTCGACACGCACGATGCAACGATCGTAGGCATCGCCATTGGCGGCCAGTGGCACTTCGAATTCGAAGTTCTCGTACCCGGAATACGGGCGGGCTTTACGCAGGTCGAAGTCGCAACCGGTCGAACGCAGGCCTGCACCGGTGACGCCCCATTCGAAGGCCTCTTTGGTGTTGTAGGCGGCGACGCCGATGGTCCGGCCTTTGAGGATGCTGTTGTCCAGCGCGGCTTTCTGGTATTCGTCCAGACGCTTTGGCATCCACTCGACGAAATCCTTCACCAGTTTTTCCCAGCCGCGCGGCAGGTCGTGGGCGACGCCGCCGATGCGATACCAGGCCGGGTGCAGACGGAAACCGGTGATGGCTTCGATCACCGTGTACGCCTTCTGACGGTCGGTGAAGGTGAAGAATACCGGGGTCATGGCGCCGACGTCCTGGATGTAAGTCCCCAGGAACAGCAGGTGGCTGGTGATCCGGAAGAACTCGGCCATCATGATGCGGATGACGTCGACCTTCTCGGGCACCTTGATACCGGCGAGCTTCTCGACCGAGAGCACGTACGGCAGGTTGTTCATCACGCCGCCGAGGTAGTCGATACGGTCGGTGTACGGGATGAAACTGTGCCAGGACTGACGCTCGGCCATCTTCTCGGCACCACGGTGGTGGTAACCGACGTCCGGCACGCAGTCGACGATCTCTTCGCCGTCCAGCTGCAGGATGATGCGGAACGCTCCGTGGGCAGAAGGGTGGTTCGGGCCGAGGTTGAGGAACATGTAGTCCTCGTTCGCACCGGAACGCTTCATGCCCCAGTCTTCAGGCTTGAAGCGCGCGGCCTCTTCCTCAAGCTGTTGCTTGGCCAGGGTCAGGCTGAACGGGTCGAACTCGGTGGCACGGGCCGGGAAGTCCTTGCGCAGCGGGTGACCTTCCCAGGTCGGCGGCATCATGATGCGGGTCAGGTGCGGGTGACCTTTGAAGTCTATGCCGTACATGTCCCAGACTTCACGTTCGTACCAGTTGGCATTCGGCCAGATGCCGGTGACGGTCGGTACGCTGAGGTCGCTCTCGGACAAGGCGACCTTGATCATCACGTCACTGTTACGTTCGATCGACATCAGGTGATAGAACACAGTGAAGTCGGCGCCGCTTGGCAGCCCTTGACGCTTTGTGCGCAGACGCTCGTCCACGCCGTGCAGGTCATAGAGCATGACGTACGGCTTGGGCAGGTTGCGCAGGAAGGTCAGGACTTCGACGAGTCTGGCGCGGGCAACCCAAAGCACCGGCATGCCGGTGCGGGTAGGCTGGGCGGTGAATGCCTCGGGGCCAAAACGGTTGTTCAGTTCGACGACCACATCCTGGTCGTCTGCCTTGTAAGGCGGGATGTACAGAGCACTGCCTGTAGTCATGGTTATTTATCGCTTTCGGTCAACGTAAAGAATGAAGCCAGTGTCTCGTTCTATTAAAGAAGCAGATCTGGATCAGACTTCGTCGGGGCTGCGCAGGTTGGTGACTGCGATTCGCTGTTCGCGGCGCTTTTCCTTCTCGGAAGGCATCTCGGCGCGGTAAACGCCTTGATCACCAACGACCCAGGAAAGCGGACGACGCTCCTGTCCAATCGACTCCTGCAAGAGCATCAAGCCTTGCAGAAAAGCTTCAGGACGGGGCGGGCAGCCAGGCACGTAGACGTCCACGGGCAGGAACTTGTCCACCCCTTGAACGACAGAGTAGATGTCGTACATGCCACCGGAGTTGGCGCACGAACCCATGGAAATTACCCATTTAGGTTCGAGCATTTGCTCGTAGAGACGCTGGATGATCGGCGCCATCTTGATGAAGCAGGTACCGGCGATAACCATGAAATCCGCCTGGCGCGGCGATGCCCGGATAACCTCGGCGCCAAAGCGCGCGATGTCGTGGGGCGCCGTGAAGGCGGTGGTCATTTCCACGTAGCAGCACGAAAGACCGAAGTTATACGGCCACAGGGAGTTCTTGCGCCCCCAGTTGATCGTGCCGTTAAGCACGTCTTCGAGCTTGCCCATGAAGATGTTTTTGTGGACTTGATCTTCTAACGGATCGGAAACGGTTTCCCGTTCGCCAATCGGATACTGCTCGTTAGGAGCATCGGGGTCGATCCTGGTGAGATTGTATTGCATTGCCAAAGCCTCATTGTTTCAGCTTCGCCTGCCGCTTGCGACGAGCTTCCGGAGCCCAGTCAAGGGCGCCCACTCGGAACAGGTAGACAAGACCTGCCAACAGAATTGCTATGAAAACGAGAGCTTCGACGAATCCGGTCCAGCCGCTTTCGCGGACGGACACAGACCAGGCAAAGAGAAAGAGGGCTTCGATATCGAAGATCACGAAGAGCATCGCGACCAGATAGAATTTGGCTGAGAGCCGCAAGCGGGCGCCACCTGTAGGTAGCATGCCGGACTCGAACGGTTCGTTTTTGCTGCGGCCCCAGGCTTTTGACCCGAGGAGGCTGGAGACGCCGAGCATGAAGGCGCACAGGCCGACAACGCCCAGAAGGAAAATGGCAAAGCCCCAGTTGTGGGCCATGAGTCCTGTCGCTTCGGGCATGCTGGTAATCCTTAACAGAGAGCAAAGGTCTCTGAGCTTGAAAAGAAACAAAGCAGTGACGATATGTCGCAGCAATCAATCCCGCTGATTTTATGGCACAACACCGTGCAAGTAAAATTCAGATAGCGAAATTATTTAGCGGAATAAGGACATAGCAAGCCTCCCAACCCACGCAGCCCATGCGTTGCGGGCATTAGCAGGGTTTTTATCAATATTGTTTTGTAGGGAATGTAACGAACATAGTTGCAGCTAAATGATAATCAATATTGTTTGTCTTGGTTTTTAAAGTGTTTAGCGGGTGGGTGGCCGGAAAGTTGTCTTATATGCGCGTTACTGCAAGTAGCGGGCAGGGTCGTTTTACCGTGTTTTCCTGATCGTGAGAATGCTCAGGATCAAGGTTTTTTGTCCGGACTCCTGCAGGGTTTTGCAGGGCCGGTGAAAAATCACAGGCAAAAAAACGCCCCGAACCAGTCGGGGCGTCAGATGTGCGGCGTTGCGGTTAGCTTTTATTCGGTCCGCAACGGCCGTTTGTTTCGGTGAGTCAGATCAGTGGAACTGTTCTTCTTCAGTCGAACCGGTCAGCGCGGTAACCGAAGACGAGCCACCCTGGATCACGGTGGTCATGTCGTCGAAGTAGCCGGTGCCCACTTCCTGCTGGTGAGCCACGAAGGTGTAGCCCTTGGCGGCGTCAGCGAATTCCTGCTCTTGCAGTTTCACGTAGGCAGTCATGTCGTTGCGGGCGTAGTCGTGCGCCAGGTTGAACATGCTGTGCCACATGTTGTGAATGCCGGCCAGGGTGATGAACTGGTGCTTGTAACCCATGGCGGACAATTCGCGCTGGAACTTGGCGATGGTCGCGTCGTCCAGGTTTTTCTTCCAGTTGAAGGAAGGCGAGCAGTTGTACGACAGCAGTTGGTCCGGGTATTCCTTTTTGATCGCTTCAGCGAAGCGACGAGCCTCGTCCAGATCCGGCTTGGCGGTTTCACACCAGATCAGGTCGGCGTACGGCGCGTAAGCCAGGCCGCGAGCGATCGCCTGGTCGAGACCGGCGCGCACTTTGTAGAAACCTTCCTGAGTACGTTCGCCAGTCACGAATGGCTGGTCGTACGGGTCGCAATCGGACGTCAGCAGGTCAGCCGCGTTGGCGTCGGTACGAGCCAGGATGATGGTCGGCGTGCCGGCAACGTCAGCTGCCAGACGAGCGGCGGTCAGCTTCTGCACAGCTTCCTGGGTAGGAACCAGTACCTTGCCGCCCATGTGGCCGCATTTTTTCACGGAAGCCAGTTGGTCTTCGAAGTGAACGCCGGCGGCGCCTGCTTCGATCATGCTCTTCATCAGCTCGTAAGCGTTCAGTACGCCGCCGAAACCGGCTTCAGCGTCTGCCACGATTGGAGCGAAGTAGTCGATGTAGCCTTCGTCGCCCGGGCCTTTACCGGCTTTCCACTGGATCTGGTCAGCACGACGGAACGAGTTGTTGATGCGCTTGACCACGGTTGGAACCGAATCCACCGGGTACAGCGACTGGTCCGGGTACATCGATTCGGCGGAGTTGTTGTCCGCCGCGACTTGCCAGCCCGACAGGTAGATCGCCTGGATACCGGCTTTGACTTGTTGTACAGCCTGGCCGCCGGTCAGGGCGCCCATGCAGTTGACGAAATCTTTCTCAGGACGGAAGGACGGCTTGGCGCCCTGGGTAACCAGGTTCCAAAGCTTCTCGGCGCCCAATTTTGCAAAGGTGTGCTCAGGTTGAACCGAGCCACGCAGGCGGACGACGTCAGCAGCGGAGTAAGCGCGTGTCACGCCTTTCCAGCGTGGGTTTTCAGCCCAGTCTTTTTCGAGGGCTGCAATTTGCTGTTCGCGTGTCAGTGCCATGGAGATAAACCTCGTCGCATAGGTCTTGGGTGGAAAATTCCTGCTCCAGCCGAACACGCAATTTCAAAGGGGCGCATGAGGCAGCTCGCTGACCAGAAGCTTAGGCGGTCAAGGGGTATTTGGCGGGATTGGCGACAGGATGAACGATGGGCTCGAGGGGAAGTGAGCAGGTAAGGGCGGACTGGCGGGCGCATTCGGGCGTCGTGGGCCTCTATACGAACTTCAGTGTGATGCCGGGTTTACCTAAATACGCTTCCGTCCCTCGGGACAACTTCGTTCCAGTCGGCAACCTCGTCAAACACACCTTGTGGGCGGTACAGACACGAAACGGCTCGCGGGGTAGATGCGAGCATCGCTTCGAAGGCCCTTGCCAGGGCCCCTGATTAGCGGGAGCGAGGCCATCATGCCTTTGCTTTTTTGGCTCGTCAAACGTTTTGTAGTGCTTTTTTTCAAGCACTACATCTTTGGTCTAATACGACTAATCAGTCAGTTTTCGGTGGTTTAGTCCAAAGTATCGACTTTCACCCGCAGGGTCATGTCATCCCGGCCCTGGGTCGAGTAGCTGCGGGTCAGGCCTTGTTTGTCGGCCTGAGTCTGGCGGTTCACGCCGGCCAGGGTGATCCATTCGCCCAGGCGTCCGGTGACGGTTGTGTCGGTGCTTTGCACATTCACTACATCGGGACGTTCCTGGCTCATGCGGTCACGGTTGGTACTGATCGACAGGTGAACGATGTCGCCGGTGACGCTCGCGGTAACGTAGAAACCCTGGGTGACGTTGCGGTATTCGGTCTGGCTGCGCAGGTCGCCGTAGGAGTCGATCTGCGTACTGGTCAGCGGTACGCTTTGTCCGACCTGGATCAGTGCCGGTGAGCCTTCGCTGGCCTGGACTTGCTGAATGCCGCCGTCACGGCTTTCGGTGCTGCGATTGATGATTCGGGTCTGGCTCGGTTTGGCGCCATTGACTGAATAACCCTGGTCGCCCTGGAAGTTGTTTTCGTTGGTATCGACGGTAATCAGCAGGCGTTTTGGCTGAGTATCGAGTTGGGCAACAAGGGCTTTAAGTTCGTCGATCTTGCGCTGATCGGCATTGACGATCAGCTGGTTGCCATAGGCGCTGACCTGGCCATCCTTGCCGATGAAATCCTGGGCCATCGGCAGCATGTCGGCGCTGGTGCGGTAGTTCAACGGCACGATCTCGGTGGCGGCCATGACCGAAAAACTGCAGGTCAACAGCAGCGTGGTGAGCAGGGTGCGTAGGGACATATCCGTTATCTCCGACTTCTTGATGTCTTGAGTTTGCCAGTTTGTCGGCCCGCCGTGGGGCAAGTTGAATCGTAGACAGCAAAACGCCCCGACATCGTGTGATGACAGGGCGTTTTGTGCAGTGCTTTGAAGCTTTTGTGGCGAGGGAGCAAGCTCCCTCGCCACAGGGGCTCAGGCGGAATGTCGCACCATGTCCACATGCGGAATCCCGGCTTCCAGGAATTCCTCACTGACCAGGCTGAAGCCCAGGCGCTCATAGAACGCCGTCGCCTGAACCTGCGCGCTCAGCATCTGCTGCTTCAAGCCGCGCTTCTCGGCTTCACCGATCACCGCTTGCATCAGCGCATCGCCCACTTTCAAGCCGCGCCAGTCTTTCAGCACCGACACCCGGCCAACATGCCCGTCGGGCAGCAGGCGGGCGGTGCCAATCGGAAAGTCGCCTTCGAAGGCCAGAAAATGCACCGCTGTTGCATCATCTGCATCCCATTCCAGTTCAGGCGGAACGGATTGCTCGGCGATGAACACCGTCTCACGAATGCGCCGGATCTCGGCGTTATCCTTTTGCCAGTCTGCGACACGTACGTGAATTTTATTCATCAGCAAACCCCAGGCTTCCTTGCTTGATCAGTTCGCACAGCAAGCCGCGGCTGTCTTCGTCGGTCAGCCACTCGCCCAGATTGTCGGCGTGCAGGGAGTCGGCAGCGCAGATCATTTTCAACAGCTCACGCAGCTTGCCTGGCAGGTAACGGCTCTGGCCGCTGGCGAACAGCAACAGGTCGTCATCGACTTCGGACCAGGCCAGGCGTGCGCTCGGGTTGCGGATCAGTATTGCGCCTTGCTCCAGGCTGGCAAGCAGGTCGTCTTCTTCGATCTCTTCCGGGCCTACCACGAGTTCCGGGTAGCGCGGCTCGGTCATGTACTGGCCAAACCAGGTCAGCAGCAGGCGCTCGTCGCTCATGTGCTCGGCCAGCAAGGCTTTCAGGCGATCAAGGGCGTCGTGCTGAATCTGGTGCGGATCGACCGCCGGCAGGGCGTCGGCATCGGTGTAGCGCTCTTCATCGGTCAGGAACTGGCTGAGGAAGTCAGTGAAGTGAGTCAGCACTTCAGAAGCGCTCGGGGCGCGGAAGCCGACCGAGTAGGTCATGCAGTCATCAATCGCAACACCGCAGTGGGCCAGGCGCGGCGGCAGGTAGAGCATGTCGCCAGGTTCCAGGACCCACTCATCGGTGGCTTCGAAATCAGCGAGGATGCGCAGGTCCGCGTGTTGCAGCAACTTGCTCTCGGAATCGCACATCTGGCCGATTTTCCAGTTGCGCTTGCCGTGACCCTGCAGCAGGAACACATCGTAGTTATCGAAGTGCGGACCGACGCTGCCACCCGGGGCGGCGAAGCTGATCATCACGTCGTCGACGCGCCAGCTCGGCAGGAAGCGGAAGTTTTCCAGCAGCTCAGAAACTTCCGGAACGAACTGGTCAACCGCTTGAACCAGCAGGGTCCAGTCACGTTCCGGCAGTTTGCTGAATTCGTCTTCGGCGAACGGACCGCGACGCAATTCCCAAGGGCGCTCGCCGTTTTCGATTACCAGGCGCGATTCAACTTCTTCTTCCAGCGCCAGGCCGGCCAATTCGTCGGCGTCGATCGGGCTTTCGAAATCAGGAATTGCCTGACGGATCAGCAGCGGTTTTTTCTGCCAGTAGTCACGCAGGAATTCGCGCGCCGTGATGCCACCCAGAAGTTGAAGAGGAATATCAGGATTCATGTGTAACCTATTGAAAAAAAGCACTTTTCAGACGGGAATAAAAACGCCCGGCGCTGCCGGGCGTCTCAAACGGTTAAAACGGTCGATCAGATGCGCTTGGCTTGCTCTACAGCGTTACCGATGTAGTTCGCCGGGGTGAGCAGTTTCAGCTCGGCCTTGGCGGCGGCTGGCATGTCCAGGCCGTCGATGAAAGTTTGCAGCGCTTCAGGGCTGATGCCCTTGCCGCGGGTCAACTCTTTCAGCTTCTCGTACGGGTTTTCGATGTTGTAGCGACGCATCACGGTCTGGATCGGCTCGGCCAATACTTCCCAGCAAGCGTCGAGGTCGGCAGCGATTTTCTGAGCGTTGAGCTCCAGTTTGCTGATGCCTTTGAGGCTGGCTTCGTACGCGATCACGCTGTGGGCGAAGCCGACACCGAGGTTGCGCAGAACGGTGGAGTCGGTCAGGTCGCGCTGCCAGCGGGAGATTGGCAGCTTGCTGGCCAGGTGCTGGAACAGTGCGTTGGCGATACCCAGGTTGCCTTCGGAGTTTTCGAAGTCGATCGGGTTGACCTTGTGCGGCATGGTCGACGAACCGATTTCGCCAGCGATGGTGCGCTGTTTGAAATAACCCAGGGAGATGTAGCCCCAGATGTCGCGGTCGAAGTCGATCAGGATCGTGTTGAAACGGGCGATCGCGTCGAACAGCTCGGCAATGTAGTCGTGCGGTTCGATCTGCGTGGTGTACGGGTTGAAGCCCAGGCCCAGCTCGTCTTCGATGAAGGCGCGGGCGTTTTCTTCCCAATCGATCTCAGGGTAGGCCGACAGGTGAGCGTTGTAGTTGCCGACAGCGCCGTTGATCTTGCCCAGCAGCGGAACGGCAGCGACTTGAGCGATCTGACGCTCCAGGCGGTAAACCACGTTCGCCAGCTCTTTGCCCAGGGTAGTCGGCGAGGCCGGTTGACCGTGGGTGCGCGACAGCATTGGCACGTCGGCGAAACGGATGGCCAGTTCGCGGATGGCTTCGGCGGTCTGGCGCATCAGCGGCAGCATCACGTCATCACGGCCTTCGCGCAGCATCAGGGCGTGGGACAGGTTGTTGATGTCCTCGCTGGTGCAGGCAAAGTGGATGAATTCGCTGACGGCAGCCAGTTCCGGCAGCTTGGCCGCTTGCTCTTTGAGCAGGTATTCGATGGCTTTGACGTCGTGGTTGGTGGTGCGCTCGATCTCTTTGACACGCTCGGCGTGCTCAAGGGAGAAGTTTTCCGCCAGGGTGTTCAGCACGGCGTTGGCTTCGGCGGAGAACGCCGGCACTTCGCTGATGGCGGGGTGAGCGGCCAGACGCTGGAGCCAGCGCACTTCAACCAGAACGCGAGCACGGATCAGACCGTATTCGCTGAAAATTGGGCGCAGGGCCTGGGTTTTGCCGGCGTAGCGGCCGTCAACAGGGGAAACCGCAGTGAGCGAAGAAAGCTGCATGGGGTGTTCTCGGACAGTCGGGCAACGAAATGGGGCGCGTATCATACATGAAAAAATCCGCCGGTCCGTCGCCAACTGACCAGCGTATTACGCGTTACTGACTACAAAACGGTGTCGCGGGCGCGGTTCAGCTGCTGCGCATCAGCGGATAAAGTTCTTTGAGCAACTTGCGACGGCTGACCACCAACTGCCAGCGATGACCACCCAACTGTCGCCACAGGCGCGCCGAACGAATCCCCGCCAGCAACAGCGCGCGGATCTTTGAGGCGTTGCTCGGTTGCTGCAGGTTGCGCATATCACCGTGGACCTGAATCCGTTGGCGCAAGGTGCTCAGCGTATCCTGATACAGCGCACCACACGCCGCGATCACGTTTTCGTGCGCCGGGCCGAAGTGCTCGACCTGAGACTGGATCTGCGGCAGACGCTTGCCGATCACGTCCAGCATGTCGCCACGCTTGGCCAGTTGACGCTCCAGCCCCAGCATCGCCAGGGCGTAGCGCAGCGGTTCGCGCTGCAGGGTGCTCGGGTCGCGTTCGAGGGCGCCGATCAGCGCGCGATAGCCTTCGCGCAAGTTGATGTCGTCACCGCCGTAGACTTCCAGCGTGTCCTTGGGGTCGCGAATCAGCAGGCTGCCGAGCATGCACGTCAGGCCGGCTTCGGTGGTCTGGCCGGTTTTGGCGATCTTGTCCACCAGAACGGCGGCCAGAAACACGCCGCCCAGCGCCGTCAGTTGCTCCTGAGTCGGGCTCATTGCTGTGCGCCTTGAAGAGAGCCTTTGCTGGTCCACGGTTCCGCCACTTCGATTACGCCGCCGCCAAGGCAGATTTCACCGTCGTAGAACACCACGGACTGACCCGGGGTGACCGCGCGTTGCGGGTCATCGAAGACCGCGCGGTAGCCGGTGGCGGTCTTTTCCAGCGTGCAAGGCTGGTCGCTCTGGCGATAACGGACTTTGGCGGTCAGCTTGCGCGGCTCGCTCAGGTCGATCGGGTTGACCCAATAGATGTCCGAGGCAAGCAGGGCGCGGGAAAACAGGTAAGGGTGGTCATTGCCCTGGCCAACGATCAGTTCGTTGTGCTCCAGGTCTTTGATCAGCACGTACCATGGCTCGTCGCTGGCGTCTTTCAGCCCGCCGATGCCGAGGCCCTGACGCTGACCGATGGTGTGGTACATCAAGCCGTGGTGACGGCCGATGACTTCACCTTCGGTGGTCTTGATTTCGCCGGGCTGGGCCGGAAGGTATTGCTTGAGGAAATCACTGAAACGGCGCTCGCCGATAAAGCAGATCCCGGTGGAATCCTTTTTCTTTGCGGTCGCCAGTTCGTATTTCTCGGCAATCGCACGGACCTGTGGTTTTTCCAGTTCGCCGACCGGGAACAGCGTCTTGGCGATCTGTTCGCCGCCGACGGCGTGCAGGAAGTAGCTCTGATCCTTGTTCGGGTCCAGGCCCTTGAGCAGTTCGGTACGACCATCGATGTCGCGACGGCGTACGTAGTGACCGGTGGCGATCAGGTCGGCACCGAGCACCATGGCGTAGTCGAGGAACGCCTTGAACTTGATCTCGCGGTTGCACAGGATGTCCGGGTTCGGCGTGCGGCCGGCCTTGTATTCGGCCAGGAAGTGCTCGAACACGTTGTCCCAGTACTCGGCGGCGAAGTTGGCGGTGTGCAGCTTGATGCCAATCTTGTCGCACACGGCCTGGGCATCCGCCAGGTCGTCCATGGCGGTGCAGTATTCCGTTCCATCGTCTTCTTCCCAGTTCTTCATGAACAGGCCTTCCACCTCATAACCCTGCTCGATCAGCAGGAGAGCGGAAACGGAAGAGTCCACGCCGCCGGACATGCCGACAATGACGCGCTTCTTTTGTGTGTCAGAAGGGGCTGGATCACGCATAGGGATTCAATGAGTGTCTTGAAAAAGGACGCGATTCTAACAGGCCGAAGCCCGCAAGGCTAAAGAGAAGGGCGGATCAGTTCGAGACTGTAGTGTTGGCCGTCCAGATAATCATCGATACAGCGGATGATCAGCTCACTGCGCCAGTTTGCGCGCTGTGCCAGCAGTTCGTCACGCGTCAGCCATTTTGCGCCGACAATGCCGTCGTCCAGCTGATAGTCCGGGTGGTGCTTGAGCGGTTTTGCACTGAAACAGACCCGCTGGTAGGTCACGCCGTTGCTGGGGGCGGTGTAGAGGTAAATGCCCACCACGCCGGTCGGTTCGACGTCCCAGCCGGTTTCTTCCAGGGTTTCGCGCACGGCGGCTTCGATCAGGGTTTCGTCCGGGTCGAGGTGACCGGCGGGCTGATTGAGCACCGTTCGTCCGTGCTTGGTTTCTTCGACCATCAGGAAGCGACCGTTGTCTTCGACAATGGTGGCGACGGTGATGTGGGGTTTCCAGTCCATGAAGCTTCCTCAAATTCCAAAGGTTGAAACACTATCCCTGTGGGAGCTGGCCTGCCAGCGATTGCGATGAGTCAGTCACCATCAATGTTGAATGATAAGCCGCTATCGCTGGCAGGCCAGCTCTCACAGGGTTTTGTGTTGTCTTCAAAAACAGAAACCCCGGCACAGGGCCGGGGCTTCTTTGCATCCTTACAACCTTAAACCAGCGCAGCGATCGCGGCGTTGAAAGTGTTGCTCGGGCGCATGGCCTTGCTGATCAGCTCGGCATTGGCGTGGTAGTAACCGCCGATGTCCACTGGTTTGCCCTGAACGGCGTTGAGCTCGGCAACGATGGTTGCTTCGTTCTCGGTCAGGGTCTTGGCCAGTTCGCCGAACTGCGCTTGCAGTGCAGCGTCTTCGGTCTGGGCGGCCAGGGCCTGAGCCCAGTACAGCGCCAGGTAGAAGTGGCTGCCGCGGTTGTCGATGTTGCCGACTTTGCGCGATGGCGACTTGTTGTTGTCCAGGAACTGGCCGGTGGCCTGGTCCAGGGTCTTGGCCAGAACCAGCGCCTTGGGGTTGTTGTACGTCACACCCAGGTGTTCAAGGGACGCGGCCAGGGCCAGGAACTCGCCCAGGGAATCCCAACGCAGGAAGTTCTCTTCCAGCAGCTGTTGAACGTGCTTCGGTGCCGAACCGCCAGCGCCGGTTTCGAACAGACCGCCGCCATTCATCAGCGGAACGATCGACAGCATCTTGGCGCTGGTGCCCAGTTCCATGATCGGGAACAGGTCAGTCAGGTAGTCGCGCAATACGTTGCCGGTCACCGAGATGGTGTCCTTGCCTGCGCGAGTACGCTCCAGGGTGAACTTCATCGCGTCGACTGGCGCCATGATCTGGATGTCCAGGCCGGCAGTGTCGTGATCCTTCAGGTAAGCCTGAACTTTCTCGATCACCACGCCGTCGTGGGCGCGCATCGGGTCCAGCCAGAAAATCGCTGGCGTGCCGCTGGCGCGAGCGCGGTTGACGGCCAGTTTGACCCAGTCCTGGATCGGCGCGTCTTTGGTCTGGCACATGCGGAAGGTGTCGCCGGCTTCAACCGATTGCTCCAGCAGAGCGCGACCAGCGCCGTCGGAAACCCGAACCACGCCGTTT
Organism: Pseudomonas fluorescens NCIMB 11764; assembly: GCF_000293885.2. Taxonomy (NCBI): domain Bacteria; kingdom Pseudomonadati; phylum Pseudomonadota; class Gammaproteobacteria; order Pseudomonadales; family Pseudomonadaceae; genus Pseudomonas; species Pseudomonas fluorescens. The sequence goes on along the minus strand of NZ_CP010945.1, from coordinate 5,650,145 downwards.
GCCTTGATCTGGAAAGTCTTGTCGTGCGAGCCGTACTCTTCGGCTTTTTTCGCCATCAGGCCAACGTTTGGCACGCTGCCCATGGTGGTTGGATCGAAAGCGCCGTGCAGCTTGCAGTCTTCGATCACCGCCTGGTAGATGGTCGCGTAGCAGCGATCCGGGATCACGGCCTTGGTGTCGTGCAGCTGACCGTCAGTGCCCCACATCTTGCCGGAGTCACGGATCATCGCCGGCATCGAGGCGTCGACGATCACGTCGCTTGGCACGTGCAGGTTGGTGATGCCTTTATCGGAGTTGACCATGGCCAGCGACGGACGAACGGCGTAGACCGCCTGGATGTCCGCTTCGATCTGCGCTTGCTGCTCGGCAGGCAACGCCTTGATGCGAGCGTACAGGTCGCCGATGCCGTTGTTCAGGTTGAAGCCGATCTGTGCCAGCACATCGGCGTGCTTGGCCAGTGCGTCTTTATAGAACTCGGCAACGATCTGGCCGAACATGATCGGGTCGGAGACCTTCATCATGGTGGCTTTCAGGTGAACCGACAGCAGCACGCCCTTGGCTTTGGCGTCTTCGATCTCGGCAGCGATGAAGCTGCGCAGAGCGTTTTTGCTCATGACCGCGCAATCGAGGATCTCACCGGCTTGCACGGTGGTCTTCTCTTTCAGGACGGTGGTGGTGCCGTCTTGAGCGATCAGTTCGATTTTGACGGCGTCAGCGGCGTCGATCAGGGCAGCTTTTTCGCTGCCGTAGAAATCACCGGTGCTCATGTGCGCGACGTGGGACTTGGAGTCCGCAGCCCAGGCGCCCATTTTGTGCGGGTGCTTGCGTGCGTAGTTCTTGACCGACAGCGGGGCGCGACGATCGGAGTTGCCTTCGCGCAGAACCGGGTTCACGGCGCTGCCCTTGATCTTGTCGTAACGCGACTTGGCTTCTTTGTCGGCATCGCTGGTCACGGTTTCCGGGTAGTCCGGCAGTGCGAAGCCCTGGGCTTGCAACTCTTTGATCGCGGCTTGCAGTTGCGGGACCGAAGCGCTGATGTTCGGCAGCTTGATGATGTTGGCTTCAGGCGTAACGGCCAGGTCGCCCAGTTCGGCGAGGTGGTCGGCTACGGCTTTATCACCCAATTGCTCGGGGAAGCTGGCCAGGATGCGCCCTGCAAGAGAGATATCGCGGGTTTCAACGGCGATATCAGCCGAAGCGGTGAACGCTTCTACGATAGGCAGCAGTGAATAGGTGGCGAGGGCGGGAGCTTCGTCGGTGAAGGTATAGATGATCTTCGAGCGGGTGGGCATATTCGGATTAACTCTCTCTTCTTTGCTAAAGCGTGCGCAGAAACTCGAGGGGCGCCGGGTAAGCGCGTTCGTTCAAAGTCATCCATGAGCCGAATGTCGAGGTTTGTGCGCGGTGATGTTGGGTGCATCAGTCGAGCGGCAAGCGGGTGGACTGCGATAACAATCCTGCTTTTTCAGGTCCAAAGTCTCGTGCTAGAGAGGTCGGCCGTCGTGACTCTGTGGTCAGCGGGCGGCATTATACATAGGTAGCTGGCAATCTGCCGATGGTTCATATGCAACGATTCTCGTCCATTGGTCTAAAGGTCGCAGGGGAGCGTGGGGCGTAGAGTCTTGCACCGTGCTTGAGTTTGGCGCTTTTCCCTTTGCTTTCAGGCTTGTACGCCGCGAACTATGCAGCTTTGCGGCAGATGGATGGAACATAGGGTTTGCGTGCCGATTTAACTGGGGTACGCTCGAACGAAGCCAGATGTTCAATCCAAACAATGGAGTTCAGCATGGGATACAAGAAGATTCAGGTTCCAGCAGTCGGCGACAAAATCACCGTCAACGCGGACCATTCTCTCAATGTTCCTAACAACCCGATCATCCCCTTCATCGAAGGCGATGGTATTGGGGTTGATATCAGCCCGGTCATGATCAAGGTTGTCGATGCTGCTGTTAAGAAGGCTTACGGCGGCGAGCGCAAAATTTCCTGGATGGAAGTCTACGCCGGGGAGAAAGCGACTCAGGTTTACGATCAGGACACCTGGCTGCCTCAGGAAACCCTGGACGCAGTCAAGGATTACGTTGTTTCCATCAAGGGGCCTCTGACCACGCCGGTCGGTGGTGGCATCCGTTCCCTGAACGTGGCCCTGCGTCAGCAACTCGACCTTTATGTCTGCCTGCGCCCCGTGCGTTGGTTCGAAGGCGTGCCTAGCCCGGTCAAGAAGCCAGGTGACGTCGACATGACGATCTTCCGTGAGAACTCGGAAGACATCTACGCCGGTATCGAGTGGAAAGCCGGTTCGCCGGAAGCGACCAAAGTCATCAAGTTCCTGAAAGATGAAATGGGCGTCACCAAGATCCGTTTCGACGAAAACTGCGGTATCGGCATCAAGCCGGTTTCGCTGCAAGGCACCAAGCGTCTGGCGCGAAAAGCTCTGCAGTATGTGGTCGACAACGACCGCGATTCGCTGACCATCGTGCACAAAGGCAACATCATGAAGTTCACCGAAGGTGCCTTCAAGGAATGGGCCTACGAAGTGGCGGCTGAAGAGTTCGGCGCGACCCTGCTCGACGGCGGTCCGTGGATGCAGTTCAAGAACCCGAAAACCGGCAAGAACGTCATCGTCAAGGATGCCATTGCCGATGCCATGCTCCAGCAGATCCTGCTGCGCCCGGCCGAATACGATGTGATTGCGACGCTGAACCTGAACGGTGACTACCTCTCCGACGCCCTGGCGGCAGAAGTGGGCGGTATCGGTATCGCACCGGGTGCCAACCTGTCTGACACCATTGCGATGTTCGAAGCGACCCACGGGACTGCGCCGAAGTACGCTGGCAAGGACCAGGTCAACCCGGGTTCGCTGATCCTGTCCGCAGAGATGATGCTGCGTCACATGGGTTGGACCGAAGCCGCAGACCTGATCATCAAGGGCACCAACGGCGCGATCTCCGCGAAGACCGTGACCTATGACTTCGAACGTCTGATGGAGGGCGCGAAACTGGTGTCTTCTTCCGGCTTTGGTGATGCACTGATTTCGCATATGTAAGCGAGTCGGCACAAAAAAAACCGCCTTCGGGCGGTTTTTTTATGACTGGATGACCGGTCGCGTCAGTTCGATACCTTTTCATGGTGGCCATGATGGGAGGGCTTGGCGTGATCATGCTCAGTCGGCGCTGCCGTGATCTTGACGGCGTGCAATCCTTTGGGGCCCTGGATGATCTCGAAGTTTACAATTTGCCCGGCCTTGAGGGTCTTGTAGCCGTCCATTTCAATGGCCGAATAATGGGCAAAGAAATCGATATCTTTACCATCCTCGTCACGACCTTCTCTGGCGTCGGTGTTAATGAAACCGAATCCCTTGGCATTGTTGAACCATTTCACCTTACCGACTGCCATGTTCATATCCCTCTGCAACAGACTCCATCACTGGAGTATCATCCCGTACATCCGCAGTCAGATCCTGTAAATAAGATTGACTCCGCGGACCTTTTTTACCCACTGTGGGCTCTATTGGTTGTAACACCGTTTTGCCGATAGTCAAGGTGACCAGGCAGTCGGTGTTGAAATCGTTCATGACCGTCCCCACTACTGTATTCGCACAACTGACGAACCTTTCTTTCCATGCATGCAATCAGCCAGATTCGACTAACATTCAATCAGGATCGCCCTGATTTACACGACGACGATTCCGCAGGCATTGCTGTTCAGGAGGCCAAGCCTGCTTTACAGGCGCCGCCGATGTACAAGGTGGTTTTGTTCAATGATGACTACACACCGATGGATTTCGTCGTCGAAGTGCTCGAGGTGTTTTTTAACCTGAATCGCGAGCTGGCGACCAAGGTCATGCTGGCCGTCCACACAGAAGGGCGGGCAGTATGTGGAGTGTTTACCCGCGACATTGCCGAGACCAAGGCCATGCAGGTCAACCAGTACGCCAGGGAAAGCCAGCATCCGCTACTCTGTGAAATCGAGAAGGACGGTTAATCGCCGACCACTTGGGTATGAGGTGAAGCTATGTTAAACCGCGAGCTCGAAGTCACCCTCAATCTTGCCTTCAAGGAAGCCCGTTCGAAGCGTCATGAGTTCATGACCGTCGAACATCTCCTGCTGGCCCTATTGGATAATGAGGCTGCCGCCACCGTTTTGCGTGCCTGCGGCGCAAACCTCGACAAACTCAAGCATGATCTGCAGGAGTTCATCGACTCCACTACGCCGTTGATCCCCGTTCATGACGAGGATCGCGAGACCCAGCCAACCCTGGGCTTTCAACGTGTCCTGCAGCGTGCTGTTTTCCACGTACAGAGCTCGGGCAAACGCGAAGTGACTGGCGCCAACGTGCTGGTTGCGATCTTCAGTGAGCAAGAGAGTCAGGCAGTGTTCCTGCTGAAACAGCAGAGCGTTGCGCGCATCGATGTCGTCAACTACATCGCTCACGGCATTTCCAAAGTGCCGGGGCATGGCGATCACTCTGAAGGTGAGCAAGATATGCAGGACGACGAGGGCGGTGAGTCTTCTTCCTCAGGCAATCCTCTGGATGCTTATGCCAGCAACCTCAACGAACTCGCGCGCCAGGGCCGTATCGATCCGCTGGTCGGTCGTGAGCTCGAAGTCGAGCGTGTCGCGCAGATCCTCGCGCGTCGGCGAAAAAACAACCCGCTGCTGGTGGGCGAGGCGGGCGTGGGTAAAACCGCGATTGCCGAAGGCCTGGCCAAGCGCATTGTCGACAACCAGGTGCCGGATCTGCTGGCCAACAGCGTGGTGTATTCCCTCGATCTGGGGGCCTTGCTGGCCGGGACCAAATACCGTGGCGATTTCGAGAAACGCTTCAAGGCGTTGCTCAACGAGCTGAAAAAACGTCCGCAGGCGATCCTGTTCATCGACGAGATCCACACCATCATCGGTGCGGGTGCCGCGTCCGGTGGCGTCATGGATGCCTCGAACCTGCTCAAGCCGCTGCTGTCGTCCGGTGATATCCGGTGCATCGGTTCGACCACCTTTCAGGAATTCCGCGGGATCTTCGAGAAGGACCGTGCCCTGGCACGACGCTTCCAGAAGGTCGATGTGTCGGAGCCTTCGGTGGAGGACACCATTGGCATCCTGCGCGGCCTGAAAGGGCGTTTCGAGCTCCATCACAATATCGAATACAGTGATGAAGCCCTGCGCGCCGCTGCCGAACTGGCCTCGCGTTACATCAATGACCGGCACATGCCGGACAAGGCGATCGACGTCATCGACGAGGCGGGTGCCTACCAGCGTCTGCAGCCGATCGAGAAACGCGTGAAACGCATCGAAGTGCCTCAGGTCGAGGACATCGTCGCGAAAATCGCGCGAATTCCGCCTAAGCACGTCACCAGTTCCGATAAAGAACTGCTGCGTAACCTTGAGCGTGACCTGAAGCTGACGGTGTTTGGTCAGGATGCCGCAATCGACTCGCTGTCGACTGCGATCAAACTGTCACGTGCCGGCCTCAAGTCGCCAGACAAGCCTGTCGGTTCGTTCCTGTTCGCAGGCCCGACCGGTGTCGGTAAAACCGAAGCGGCGCGTCAGTTGGCCAAGGCGTTGGGTATCGAACTGGTTCGTTTCGACATGTCCGAGTACATGGAGCGCCACACCGTATCGCGTCTGATCGGTGCGCCTCCTGGCTATGTCGGGTTTGATCAGGGCGGTCTGCTGACCGAAGCGATCACCAAGCAGCCTCACTGCGTGCTGTTGCTCGATGAGATCGAGAAGGCGCATCCGGAAGTCTTCAACCTGCTGCTGCAGGTCATGGACCACGGTACGCTGACCGATAACAACGGGCGCAAGGCGGACTTCCGTAACGTGATCGTCATCATGACGACCAACGCCGGTGCCGAAACCGCAGCGCGTGCTTCGATCGGTTTCACCCATCAGGACCACTCGTCCGATGCGATGGAAGTGATCAAGAAGAGCTTCACGCCGGAGTTCCGTAACCGTCTGGACACCATTATCCAGTTTGGTCGCCTCAGCCATGAGGTCATCAAAAGCGTGGTGGACAAGTTCCTTACCGAGCTTCAGGCGCAGCTGGAAGACAAGCGCGTGCAGCTGGAAGTGAGCGATGCGGCGCGCAGCTGGCTGGCGGCGGGTGGCTACGACTCGGCAATGGGCGCTCGACCAATGGCGCGTTTGATCCAGGACAAGATCAAGCGTCCGCTGGCGGAAGAGATCCTCTTTGGCGAACTGGCCGACCATGGCGGTGTGGTGCATATCGATCTGAAGGACGGCGAGCTGACCTTCGAGTTCGAAACCACGGCGGAAATGGCCTGACGTTCAATCGCAATAAAGCAAAAGGCGCCGAAAGGCGCCTTTTTGCTGTCTGGAGTTTGTACGCTGCCCTGCATGGGTAATTCGTCAAATCCCGGACAAACAAAAACGCCCGGCATAAGCCGGGCGTCTTGTATTGACTTGATTAGCGAGCGCGGTAAGTGATGCGCCCTTTGCTCAAGTCATAGGGCGTCAGCTCGACGCGCACTTTGTCACCGGTAAGAATACGAATGTAGTTCTTGCGCATCTTGCCGGAGATATGCGCGGTTACGACGTGCCCATTTTCCAACTCCACGCGAAACATGGTGTTGGGCAGGGTGTCGACGACAGTGCCTTCCATTTCGAAGCTGTCTTCTTTCGACATGCAGTAAAGCCCTCGGTGTCCAATGAATGGCCCGGTGCAACTGCGCCAGGCAAAAGCGGCGTGCATTGTGCCCGAAAAATGGGGTTTAAGCCAAGGGGTTCTAGTTCAGGATGACCCAGCGCTGATTAATCAGCAGTTCGATGGGGCGATATTGGGTCTTGTAGCTCATCTTTTTGCAGTTTTTGATCCAGTAGCCCAGGTAAACCGCTTCCAGCTGCAGCCGCTGGGCTTCGGCGATTTGCCAGAGGATCGCATAGCGCCCCAGGCTGCGTCGTTCCTCAGAGGGTTCGTAGAAGGTGTAGACCGCCGACAGACCGTTCGGCAGCAAGTCGGTCACGGCCACCGCCAACAGTTGGCCATCCAGGCGAAATTCGTAGAAACGGGAAAACGGCAGGTCACGCACCAGGAACGTCGAGAACTGGTCACGGCTCGGCGGGTACATGTCGCCGTCGGCATGCCGCTGTTCGATGTAGCGCTGGTACAGGTCGAAGTATTCTTCGCTGAACTTGGGTTTGGCGGGACGTACCTGCAAGTCGGCGTTGCGCTTGAAAATGCGTTTCTGCTGACGGTTGGGCGTAAATTGCGCCACGGGAATGCGCGCCGGCACACACGCATTGCAATTCTGGCAATGAGGCCGGTAAAGATGATCGCCGCTGCGGCGGAAACCCATTTCAGACAGGTCTGCATAGACATGCACATCCATGGGCTGGCTAGGGTCGAGGAACAAGGTCGTGGCCTGCTCCTCGGGCAGATAACTGCAAGAGTGGGGCTGAGTGGCATAAAACTTCAAACGCGCCAACTCGGTCATGATCAACCCTCGGGGATAAGCTTTGAATTAAGTGTAAGCCACCGGCGCAAAAGTCGCTCAGCAAACCCAGCTGGCGCGGTTGGGCTGATCCAGATGCTGCGTCAGGTAGCGGGCAAACTCGCGACGCGGAATGGCCCGGGCGCCCAGGCTGTGCAAATGGTCGGTGGGCATCTGGCAATCGATCAGCACGAAACCCGAGTCTTTCAGATGTTTGACCAGGGTGGCAAAGCCAAATTTGGAGGCATTGTCGGCGCGGCTGAACATGGACTCGCCGAAAAACAGCTGGCCCATCGCTAATCCATACAGCCCGCCGACCAGTTCACCCTGGTCCCAGACCTCAACCGAATGCGCGTAGCCACGCTGGTGCAGTGCGAGGTAGGCGTTCTGCATGGCCTCGGTGATCCAGGTTCCGTCGGCGTAATCCCGGGGTGCGGCGCACGCGCGGATGACCGCGGCAAAATCCTGATCGAAGGTCACCTGATAGCGTTGCTGGCGCAGCAGCTTGTTCAGGCTGCGCGAGACATGCAGTTCGTCGGGAAACAGCACGGTACGCGGATCCGGCGACCACCAGAGAATCGGCTGGCCTTCCGAGAACCAGGGAAAACAACCGTGGCGATAAGCCTGAATCAGACGATCGGCGGACAGATCGCCGCCCGCAGCCAGCAATCCGTTGGGATCGCGCATGGCTTTTTCCAGCGGCGGGAACGTCAGGGTGTTGCGTTGTAACCAAGTCAGCATGGCATCCGGGCTTACAGAAGGGGAGGGCAGTGGTGGGCAGGTGCGCCCACCGTGAAGTTTGCCGTCAAACGGTCGGAATGTCGTCGAGGTATTTTTCTGCGTCCAGCGCGGCCATGCAACCGGCCCCGGCCGAAGTGACGGCCTGGCGATAAACGTGATCCGCCACATCACCGGCGGCGAACACGCCGGGGATCTCGGTGGCCGTGGCATCGCCCTCGCTGCCGCCCCTGACCCGCAGATAGCCGTCGCGCATGTTCAGTTGACCGATGAACAGGTCGGTGTTGGGCTTGTGACCGATGGCGATGAACACGCCGGCCAGCGGCAGCTCAGTAGTTTCACCGGTATGGCTGTCGCGAAGGCGGGCGCCGGTCACGCCGCTGGCATCGCCCAGGACTTCGTCGAGATTTTGATTCCAGTGCAGGCGAATATTGCCGTTGGCGGCTTTTTCGAAGAGTTTGTCCTGAAGGATTTTCTCCGAGCGCAACTTGTCGCGTCGGTGAATCAGGTGAACTTCCTTGGCGATGTTGGACAAGTACAGCGCTTCTTCAACGGCGGTATTGCCGCCACCGACGACAGCGACCACCTGATTGCGATAGAAGAAACCGTCGCACGTCGCGCAGGCGGACACCCCTTTACCCGCAAAAGTCTCTTCCGATGGCAGGCCCAGGTATTGCGCCGAGGCACCGGTGGCGATAATCAGTGCATCGCAGGTGTAAGTGCCGCCGTCGCCGGTAAGTTCGAACGGGCGTTGTTGCAACTTGGCCGTATGGATGTGGTCGTAAACGATCTCTGTGTCAAAGCGCTCGGCGTGTTTTTGCATGCGTTCCATCAGTACCGGGCCGGTCAGGCCTTCGACGTCGCCGGGCCAGTTATCGACTTCGACGGTGGTGGTGAGCTGGCCACCTGCCTGTATCCCGGTGATGACCACCGGTTTGAGGTTGGCGCGGGCGGCATAAACGGCCGCGCTGTAACCGGCTGGGCCGGAACCCAGAATGATCAGGCGGCAATGCTTGGATTCGCTCATAAAACACCTCATAAGCCTTTGTCACAAAAGAGAATGCGTGCTCAAATTGAATCGCAGGTACGCGCCGTTGGCTATGCTGATCCATGGCCTGCCAGCATGGCATCGTACGAACAAACCCGTACAATGCGTGCCGGTCACTTGAATATTCAGTGCGCACCGTGTTTATAAAAACCGGAGTGCAGTGTTAAAAGTAGTCCCAGTTGCGCCTGTTAACTTTTTTACCTGCCTGGATTGGGCAGTTTTTTATAGTCATTCAACAGATGGACGCGCCAAAGGCGCAGGAAAAGAAGCGTTTTGAAGAAATCCACCGCAGCACCTAAACCAGCCGTCGTTCCGCTTTGGCGCCAGCATTTGCACTACCGACTCAAGGAAGGTGCATTGATCGCCATCGGCGGCTTGTGCCTGTTCCTGATGATGGCCTTGTTGACTTACGGCAAGGACGATCCGGGCTGGAGCCATAACAGCAAGATCGACGATGTTCAGAACTTCGGCGGCCCGGTCGGCTCCTACAGCGCCGACATCCTGTTCATGGTGCTGGGTTACTTCGCTTATATCTTCCCGTTGTTGCTGGCGATCAAGGCGTGGCAGATCTTCCGTCAACGCCACGAGCCGTGGCAGTGGAGCGGCTGGCTGTTCTCCTGGCGCCTGATCGGTCTGGTGTTCCTGGTGCTGTCGGGCGCTGCGCTCGCGCACATCCATTTCCACGCCGCGACCGGTCTGCCGGCCGGTGCGGGCGGTGCGCTGGGTGAAAGCCTTGGCGACCTGGCCAGGAACGCGCTGAACATTCAGGGCAGCACGTTGCTGTTCATCGCCCTGTTCCTGTTCGGCCTGACGGTGTTCACCGACCTGTCGTGGTTCAAGGTGATGGACGTCACCGGCAAGATCACCCTCGACCTGTTCGAACTGTTCCAGGGCGCGGCCAATCGCTGGTGGGCCGCCCGTGTCGAACGCAAGCAACTGGTGGCACAGTTGCGTGAAGTCGACGATCGCGTGCATGACGTGGTCGCGCCGACCGTTACCGACAAGCGCGAGCAGGCCAAGGTCAAGGAACGCCTGATCGAGCGCGAGCAGGCCCTGAGCAAGCACATGTCGGACCGCGAGAAGCAGGTGCCGCCCGTGATTGCCCCTGCGCCGCCGAAACCCGCCGCGCCGAGCAAACGCGTGGAAAAAGAGAAACAGGCGCCGCTGTTCGTCGACAGTGCCGTCGAAGGCACCTTGCCGCCGATCTCGATTCTCGATCCCGCAGAAAAGAAACAACTCAATTACTCGCCTGAGTCCCTGGCCGCCGTCGGCCATTTGCTGGAAATCAAGCTCAAGGAATTCGGTGTCGAAGTCTCGGTGGATTCGATTCACCCGGGGCCGGTGATTACCCGTTACGAAATCCAGCCTGCGGCCGGGGTCAAGGTCAGCCGTATCGCCAACCTGGCGAAAGACCTCGCCCGTTCCCTGGCCGTGACCAGCGTGCGGGTGGTGGAAGTGATTCCGGGCAAGACCACCGTCGGTATCGAGATTCCGAACGAAGACCGGCAGATTGTGCGCTTCTCCGAAGTGCTGTCGACCCCTGAGTACGACAACTTCAAATCCCCGGTGACCCTGGCCCTGGGCCACGACATCGGCGGCAAGCCGGTCATCACCGACCTGGCGAAAATGCCGCACCTACTGGTGGCCGGTACGACCGGTTCCGGTAAATCGGTGGGTGTGAACGCGATGATCCTGTCGATCCTGTTCAAGTCCGGCCCGGAAGACGCCAAGCTGATCATGATCGACCCGAAAATGCTCGAGCTGTCGATCTACGAAGGCATTCCGCACCTGCTGTGCCCGGTCGTGACCGACATGAAGGACGCGGCCAACGCCCTGCGCTGGAGCGTGGCGGAGATGGAGCGTCGCTACAAACTGATGGCGAAGATGGGCGTGCGCAACCTGTCGGGCTTCAACGCCAAGGTCAAGGAAGCCCAGGACGCCGGAACGCCGCTGACCGATCCTTTGTACAAGCGCGAAAGCATTCACGACGAAGCGCCGCTGCTGACCAAACTGCCGACCATCGTTGTGGTCGTCGACGAGTTTGCCGACATGATGATGATCGTCGGCAAGAAGGTTGAAGAGCTCATTGCCCGTATCGCCCAGAAGGCCCGTGCAGCCGGTATCCACTTGATCCTCGCGACCCAGCGTCCGTCGGTTGACGTGATCACCGGTCTGATCAAGGCGAACATCCCGACGCGCATGGCGTTCCAGGTGTCGAGCAAAATCGACTCGCGGACCATCATCGACCAGGGCGGCGCCGAGCAACTGTTGGGCCACGGTGACATGCTCTACATGCCGCCAGGCACCAGTCTGCCGATTCGGGTTCACGGTGCGTTCGTGTCCGATGACGAGGTTCACCGGGTGGTTGAAGCCTGGAAACTGCGCGGTGCGCCGGAATACAACGACGAGATCCTGGCGGGTGTCGAAGAGGCCGGCAGCGGCTTTGAGAATGGCGGTGGCGGCGGTGATGACGATGCCGAAACCGATGCGCTGTACGACGAAGCGGTGCAGTTCGTGCTGGAAAGCCGTCGCGCGTCGATCTCCGCGGTTCAGCGCAAGCTGAAAATCGGCTACAACCGCGCCGCACGCATGATCGAAGCCATGGAAATGGCCGGGGTCGTGACATCCATGAACACCAACGGCTCGCGTGAAGTCCTGGCCCCTGGCCCGGTACGCGACTGATTTGATTTGAAAGGATGGCGCAGTAACGCGCCGCCCGAACTCCCACGAATGTTATGAGGACTCCCATGCGTCTTATCCGCATGCTGTTGCTGCCGGTTCTGGCTTTGACCACGCTCTCGGCCCACGCCGATGACAAGGACGTGGCGCGTCTGACCCAACTGTTGGAAAAATCCCAGACCCTGACCGCGCGTTTCTCGCAGCTGACCCTCGATGGCAGCGGCACGCAATTGCAGGAAACGGCCGGTGAAATGTCTCTGCAGCGCCCGGGCCTGTTTTACTGGCATACCGATGCGCCCGCCGAGCAGGTCGTGGTTTCCGACGGCAAGAAGGTGACACTGTGGGATCCGGACCTGGAGCAGGCCACCATCAAGACCCTCGACCTGCGCCTGAGCCAGACGCCGGCGTTGCTGCTGTCCGGTGATGTGTCCAAGATCAGCGAGAGCTTCGCCATCAGCGCCAAGGAAGCCGGCGGCGTGATCGACTTCACCTTGAAGCCGAAAACCAAGGACACCCTGTTCGACAGCCTGCGCCTGTCGTTCCGCAATGGCCTGGTCAATGACATGCAACTGATCGACAGCGTCGGTCAGCGCACCAACATCCTGTTTACCGGCGTGAAGGCCAACGAGCCGATCCCTGCGTCGAAATTCAAGTTCGACATTCCTAAAGGTGCGGACGTCATTCAAGAGTAAAACGCAGAGCCTGCGGGGTCAGCCTTTGTGGCGAGGGGATTTATCCCCGTTGGGCCGCGAAGCGGCCCCAGATCTGCCAGTGCGGTGTATCAGGAATACTGCATGCAATGATTTCGCGACTGCTGCGCAGCCGAACGGGGATAAATCCCCTCGCCACAGGTTTCCGGCAGGCTTGAGAGCGTTGTACTTAACCGAGGTTTTAAACGTACGTGATGGACCTGTTTCGCAGCGCCCCGATCTCCCAGCCCTTGGCCGCCCGTTTGCGCGCGGCCAATCTGGATGAGTACGTCGGTCAGGAACACGTGCTCGCTCGCGGCAAGCCATTGCGCGAAGCGCTCGAGCAGGGTGCCCTGCACTCGATGATTTTCTGGGGGCCGCCGGGCGTGGGTAAAACCACGCTGGCGCGGCTGCTCGCGGAAGTCTCGGATGCGCACTTCGAAACGGTCTCGGCAGTCCTGGCTGGTGTGAAGGAAATCCGCCAGGCGGTGGAAATCGCCAAGCAGCAAGCCGGACAGTATGGCAAGCGCACCATCCTGTTCGTCGATGAAGTGCATCGTTTCAACAAGTCGCAGCAGGATGCGTTTCTGCCGTACGTTGAAGACGGCACGCTGATTTTCATCGGCGCGACCACGGAAAACCCCTCATTCGAGCTCAACAATGCGTTGCTCTCCCGAGCCCGCGTCTATGTGCTCAAAAGCCTCGACGATGCAGCCCTGCGCAAGCTGGTGCACCGCGCGCTGACCGAAGAGCGTGGCCTGGGCAAACGGCAACTGACCCTCAGCGATGAAGGTTTCCAGATGCTGTTGTCTGCCGCCGATGGTGATGGCCGGCGCCTGCTCAATCTGTTGGAAAACGCCTCGGATCTCGCCGAAGACAACAGTGAAATCGGCGTCGATCTGCTGCAAAGTCTGCTCGGCGACACCCGTCGGCGGTTCGACAAGGGCGGCGAAGCGTTCTACGACCAGATTTCCGCGCTGCATAAATCGGTACGCGGCTCCAATCCCGATGGCGCGTTGTACTGGTTCGCGCGGATGATCGACGGCGGTTGTGATCCGCTGTACCTCGCCCGGCGCGTGGTGCGCATGGCCAGCGAAGACATCGGCAATGCCGACCCCCGCGCCCTGAGCCTGTGCCTGGCGGCGTGGGAAGTGCAGGAGCGCCTCGGCAGTCCGGAAGGTGAACTGGCGGTGGCCCAGGCCATCACTTACCTGGCTTGCGCGCCGAAAAGCAACGCGGTGTACATGGGCTTCAAGGCGGCCATGCGCAGCGCCACCGAACATGGCTCGCTCGAAGTGCCGTTGCACCTGCGCAACGCGCCGACCAAGCTGATGAAGCAACTCGGTTACGGCGATGAATATCGATATGCCCACGATGAACCGGACGCCTACGCTGCCGGCGAAGATTACTTCCCCGAAGAGCTTGAACCACAACCGTTCTATCAGCCAGTGCCCCGTGGCCTGGAGCTGAAGATCGGCGAAAAGCTCAATCACCTTGCGCAACTGGACCGTCTCAGCCCCCGGCAAAGGAGAAAATAGTGCTTCCATTGATCGTTGCGGTTTCCGTCGGCGGTGTCGCCGGCACACTGTTGCGCTTTGCCGCCGGTAATTGGGTCAACGCTAATTGGCCGCGGCACTTCTATACCGCGACGCTGGCCGTTAATATCGTCGGCTGTTTGCTGATCGGCGTTCTATACGGTCTGTTTCTGATTCGCCCGGAAGTGCCTTTCGAAGTGCGCGCCGGGCTGATTGTCGGTTTCCTCGGGGGCCTGACGACTTTTTCATCCTTTTCACTGGATACGGTGCGCCTGCTGGAAAGCGGGCAAGTGCCACTGGCCCTGGGCTATGCTGCCATCAGCGTATTCGGCGGGCTGCTCGCCACCTGGGCTGGCCTGTCCTTGACCAAACTTTGATAACGAGAGACCGACATGCTCGATTCCAAACTGTTACGTAGCAACCTTCAGGACGTAGCGGACCGCCTGGCTTCCCGTGGCTATACGCTGGATGTTGCGCGCATCGAAGCGCTGGAAGAACAGCGCAAGACCGTCCAGACCCGCACCGAAGCACTGCAGGCTGAACGTAATGCGCGCTCCAAATCCATCGGTCAGGCCAAGCAGCGCGGCGAAGACATCGCGCCGTTGATGGCGGACGTCGAGCGCATGGCGAATGAATTGAGCGCCGGTAAAGTCGAGCTGGACGGGATCCAGACCGAACTGGATTCGATCCTGCTCGGCATTCCTAACCTGCCGCACGAGTCCGTGCCGATCGGTGATGACGAAGACGGCAACGTCGAAGTGCGCCGCTGGGGCACCCCGACCGCATTCGATTTCCCGGTCCTGGACCACGTCGCTCTGGGCGAGAAGTTCGGCTGGCTGGACTTTGAAACCGCCGCCAAGCTGTCCGGCGCGCGTTTCGCCTTGCTGCGTGGCCCGATCGCCCGTCTGCACCGCGCCCTGGCGCAGTTCATGATCAACCTGCACACCAGCGAACACGGTTACGAAGAGGCTTACACGCCTTATCTGGTCCAGGCGCCGGCGCTGCAAGGCACTGGCCAGTTGCCGAAATTCGAAGAAGACCTGTTCAAGATCGCTCGTGAAGGCGAGGCCGATCTGTACCTGATCCCGACCGCCGAAGTGTCGCTGACCAACATCGTGGCCGGCGAGATCGTCGATTCGAAGCTGCTGCCGATCAAGTTTGTCGCCCACACCCCGTGCTTCCGTAGCGAAGCCGGCGCATCGGGTCGCGATACCCGCGGCATGATTCGTCAGCACCAGTTCGACAAGGTCGAGATGGTGCAGATCGTCGAGCCTTCGACATCGATGGAAGCGCTGGAAGGCCTGACTGCCAACGCCGAGAAAGTCCTGCAACTGCTGGAGCTGCCTTATCGCACCCTGGCGCTGTGCACCGGCGACATGGGCTTCAGCGCGGTCAAGACCTACGACCTGGAAGTGTGGATTCCGAGCCAGGACAAATACCGCGAGATTTCGTCGTGCTCCAACTGCGGCGATTTCCAGGCCCGTCGTATGCAAGCGCGTTTCCGCAACCCGGAAACCGGCAAGCCTGAACTGGTTCACACCCTGAACGGTTCCGGTCTGGCAGTCGGTCGTACGCTGGTGGCGGTGCTGGAAAACTACCAGCAGGCCGACGGCTCGATCCGTGTGCCTGAAGTGCTGAAACCGTACATGGGTGGCCTCGAGGTCATCGGCTAAATGGACTATCTGCCGCTGTTTCACAACCTTCGCGGCAGTCGTGTGTTGGTCGTCGGCGGGGGGGAGATTGCCTTGCGCAAATCCCGCCTGCTGGCCGATGCCGGTGCGCTGCTGCGGGTGGTCGCACCTGAAATCGAACCGCAACTGCGTGAACTGGTGACCGGCAGCGGTGGCGAGTGCTTGCTGCGCGGTTACGTCGAGGCGGATCTGGACGGTTGCGGGCTGATCATTGCCGCCACCGATGACGAACCGCTGAACGCGCAAGTCTCTGCCGATGCTCACCGGCGCTGCGTGCCGGTCAACGTGGTGGATGCGCCGGCCTTGTGCAGCGTGATTTTTCCGGCGATTGTCGACCGGTCGCCGCTGATTGTTGCCATCTCCAGCGGCGGCGATGCGCCGGTACTGGCGCGGCTGATCCGGGCGAAAATCGAAACCTGGATTCCTTCCACCTACGGGCAATTGGCCGGTCTGGCCGCGCGTTTCCGCAACCAGGTCAAAGGCCTGCTTCCGGATGTGCAGCAGCGTCGGGCGTTCTGGGAAGATGTGTTTCAGGGCCCGATCGCCGATCGGCAACTGGCCGGGCAGGGCGCTGAAGCCGAGCGTTTGCTGCTGGCGAAAATCGCTGGCGAGCCGCCGACAAAAACCGGTGAGGTGTATCTGGTCGGTGCAGGGCCGGGTGATCCCGATCTGCTGACCTTCCGCGCCTTGCGCCTGATGCAGCAAGCCGATGTGGTGCTGTATGACCGATTGGTGGCGCCGGCGATTCTCGATTTGTGCCGTCGCGATGCCGAGCGGGTGTACGTCGGCAAGCGTCGCGCCGATCACGCGGTGCCTCAGGATCAGATCAACCAGCAATTGGTGGACCTGGCCAAGCAGGGCAAGCGCGTCGTGCGGCTGAAGGGCGGTGATCCGTTCATCTTTGGCCGTGGCGGTGAAGAGATCGAAGAGCTGGCGGCCCATGGCATTCCGTTCCAGGTCGTGCCGGGGATCACCGCGGCCAGCGGTTGCGCGGCATATGCCGGGATTCCGTTGACCCACCGCGATTACGCACAGTCGGTGCGATTCGTCACCGGGCACCTGAAGGACGGCTCCACCGATTTGCCATGGGCCGATCTGGTCGCACCGGCGCAAACCCTGGTGTTTTACATGGGGCTGGTGGGCTTGCCGATCATCTGCGAGCAGTTGATCAAGCATGGTCGCGGGGCGGATACCCCGGCGGCGTTGATCCAGCAGGGCACCACGGTCAATCAGCGGGTGTTTACCGGCACCCTGGCCGATCTTCCACGGCTGGTGGCGGAGCATGAAGTGCATGCACCGACGCTGGTGATTGTTGGGGAAGTGGTGCAGCTGCGCGAGAAACTGGCGTGGTTTGAAGGGGCTCAGGCGCAGGTCTGAACACCGGGTCGGTCGCATCGCCAGCAGGCTAGCTCCCACAGGGGATTTGTGAGCGACACAGATCCAGTGTGGGAGCTAGCCTGCTAGCGATTAGGGGCCTCTAAAATTGCACAAACCTCAGGCCCTGCGCCAAACCCCTTTCCCGCTCAACCGTGCCCGATCATGGGCCGCGCTGAAATCCTGCTCCGGCCCTTTCGGCACGATACCTGTCGGGTTGATGGTCTTGTGGCTGCCGTAGTAGTGGTTCTTGATGTGGGTAAAATCCACCGTCTCGGCAATCCCCGGCCACTGATAAATCTCGCGCAGCCAATTCGACAGGTTTGGATAATCGGCAATCCGCCGCAGGTTGCACTTGAAATGTCCGTAGTACACCGCATCAAAGCGAATCAGCGTGGTGAACAGCCGAATGTCCGCTTCGGTCAGGTATTCGCCTACCAGATAACGATTAGCGCCTAACAACGCTTCCAGCCGATCCAGCTCGGCAAACACCTCAGCGAACGCTTCTTCATAAGCCTTTTGCGATGTGGCAAACCCGGCGCGGTACACACCGTTGTTCACCGCCGGATAAATCCGTTCGTTCATTGCATCGATCTCGCCCCGCAGCGGCGCCGGGTAAAAGTTCAGGTCATTGCCGGTCAACTCATCGAACGCGCCATTGAACATGCGGATAATCTCCGCCGACTCGTTGTTGACGATGCGATTCTGCTGTTTGTCCCAGAGCACCGGCACGGTGACGCGCCCGGTATAGTCGGCGGTATCGGCGGTGTAACGTTGGTGCATGAAGTCGAGGTGATCGAGCTTGTCGCCAGTCGAGCCAAAATGCTGGTCGAAGGTCCAGCCGTTTTCCAGCATCAGCCAGCTGACCACGGACACGTCGATCAGGCTTTCGAGGCCTTTGAGTTTGCGCAGGATCAACGTGCGATGGGCCCACGGACAGGCGAGGGACACGTACAAGTGATAACGACCCGCTTCTGCCGCAAAGCCACCGACACCGGTCGGGCCGGGTTTGCCGTCGGCGGTCAGCCAGTTGCGCCGCTGCGCCTGTTCACGCTGGAATGCGCCGTCCTTGCTGCTTTCGTACCACTGGTCACGCCAGCGACCTTCAACTAACAAACCCATGTTCAAGACTCCTCAACCGATAAGCGTTGGAGAGGAGTCTATTCGGATAGGTTCGATAAAAAAGCGCAAAGGTTGGAGGGTTATGATCGGTTAAATCGATCTGTCCCGAGCGTCCCAATACTGCTGGGCGGTTTCGAAGGCTTGCTCGCGCGTGTGGCCGAGGCCGCGCAAGGCGAGGGCCATGGTCGCGATCAGCGCCATTTGCGGGTAGCTGTCGACCACGTCGCCACGCCATACGGCTTTCAAATGTCCGCGGTCGAGCGAGGCGGGTTTGACGTGGCGCTGGCTCGACAGCTGTGGCCATTCTTCATCCCAGCTCTCGCCGCCGGTGGTGCCGTACAAGTGGCTATCGGCGTCAGGGTTGATCTCGATCTCGCCGCCATCGCCCTTGACCACGATCGCCGTGTCGCCGAGCAAGCCGCTGGCATCACGGTGCACCGCCTGATAGCCGGGGTGGAAAATGCTTTGCAGGCCACATCGAGCGCGCAACGGATTGAGAATGCGCGCCAGGGAATGGATCGGCGAACGCAGGCCGAGGGTGTTGCGCAGGTCGATCATGCGTTGCAGTTGCGGTGCCCAATCCACCAGCGGCATGAACGCCAGGCCGCCGTTATCGAGCGCCGAGCCGACCTGTTGCCAGTCGCGGCACAGCGGGATCTTCAGCTCGTCCAGCAATTGCTCGCTGTACAGCCGCCCGGCGGTGTGCGCGCCACCGCCGTGCATGAAAATCCGCACGCCGTTCTGCGCCAGGCACTTGGCCGCCAGCAGATACCACGGCAGATGACGCTTCTTGCCGGCGTAGGTCGGCCAGTCCAGATCGACATTCAATGCCGGTGCCTGCAAACGATCACGCAAGGCTTCGGTGAACCCGGCCATTTCCTCGGCACTTTCTTCCTTGTGCCGCAACAGCATCAGAAATGCACCGAGCTGAGTGTCTTCGACCTTGTCGTCGAGCACCATGCCCATGGCTTCGCGTGCTTCCTCTCGGGTCAGGTCGCGGGCGCCGCGCTTGCCTTTGCCGAGGATCCGCACGAACTGGGCGAAGGGGTGTTCGGCGGGCGTTTCGAGGGTCAGCGCTGGGTAGTCGGTCATAAGCAATTCGTCGGTTTGGGCAGGCCCGCCAGTTTCGCGGCGAGTTTGGCAGGGGTGCCTTTGAACAGTCGGTTCAGGTGCAGGCTGTTGCCTTTTTCCGGGCCGAGCTTCAACGCGGTGTATTTGATCAGCGGACGCGTCGCCGGGGACAGCTGGAATTCGGCGTAGAAGCTGCGCAGCAGTTCGAGGATTTCCCAATGGTCAGGGCTCAACTCGATGTCTTCGGCGGCGGCGAGGGCACTGGCTACTTCAGCGGACCAGTCGCTCAATTCAACCAGGAATCCATCCTTGTCCAGCTCGATGGCGCGGGCGCCGACGGTCAGTGAATTCATAGCCAACTGTTGACCTTGTCGTAGTGAATCGACAGTTCGACGAAAGCTGGATAGTCGATGGCCTTGGCGGTGTCAGGAATGTCCAGCGCGCGCGCCCGGGCATCTTCGGCCAGCACGAACAGCGTCGGGTGGCGAGCGTTCAGCGCGTCGCAGGGTACGGTGCCCGGCTGCAACGCGTACACCGCGTCGCCGGTCAGCAGCAGCGCATCGTTTGCACCGATCACGCGCAGGCAACTGGTCAGGCGATCGTCGCCGAACGGGGAATGAGACAACACATGCAAAGTCGACATCAGAGGGTGATCACCTGGTCGTAACGGTCAATGAGGGCGGTGATGTCGTGGGCGCTCAGCACCTGGGCTTCTTCGAGAGCCAGACCGGTCGGGTCCAGACCGCGTTCAGCGGCGCTGTCGCCACAGACGAAGAGGTCTTCGACGCCGAACATTGGCAACGCCTGCAGGTTGGCGCTCAGGTCTTTCTGTTGCAGGGCCCTGGCGTCCTGTTTCGCGGCGAGCTGGAACACGCCGTCATCGAGAAACAGCAGGCCGATCGGCAGGTCGAACGCGCCGCCGGCCAGCACGATGTCCAGCGCTTCCCGCGCGCTCGGCCCGGACCACGGTGCCTGACGACTGATGATCAGCAGGGATTTAGGCATGTCACGCACCTCCGAAGCAGATCAGGCGGTCGGCATCCTGCACCGCGTCATGCAACTGGCCGAGCCCGGACAACTCCCACGGTGCGCCGACGGCAATGGCCTCGCGCTGATAGCGCCCGGCTTCTTCTTCGTTCAACACGCCACGGCGCAGGGCGGCGGCGATGCAGACCACGCCGTCCAGCTGGTGCTCGGTGACAAAGGCGCGCCATTGCTTGGGCAAATCCAGCTCATCCTGCGGCGTGACCACGCTGCTGGAAGCGTTGTACACACCGTCCTGATAGAAAAACAGCCGGACAATTTCATGCCCACCGGCCAGCGCAGCCTGGGCGAACAGCAAGGCGCGGCGCGAGGAGGGCGCATGGGCGGCGGAAAACAGCGCGATGGCGAACTTCATGACGGACTCGATCAGCAAAACTGCGGCCATGATAAAGCTTTATCGCGGGTGCGGCTAAATCGATGTTGTCTATGCGGGCCTCGTCGCGGGCAAGCCCGCGATGAGGCCCGAACAGTCGATACAGGGTCAACGCGGCATATACCCCAACTGCCAGCGCCGCGGAACCTTCAACGACAGCGCCCCCAGCGCACCCGCCAGCAATCCGCTGACAAACAGCGCCTGGAGCCCGAGATGCTGTTCCAGCACGGCACCGAGCACTGCGCCGGCAAACATGCCGGTCCAGGGGATCAGTTGCACCCGCCATCCGTTGCGCCGTTCGCCGAGCATCCAGCGTCCCAGGCCGCGACCGAAGCGCGACAAGGCGCCGGTGACATAGGTCAGCCCCACCGGCAGACCGTTCACTTCTTCGACGGCCGCATTGAGCATGCCCATGGCGATGATCGCTGCCAGCAGCGCCGGCAGTTGTTCGTCATAGGGCCAGGCCGCGGCCGCACACAACAGCATGGCGATGCACAGCAATAACGGCAGCGCCCGACGCCCGCCCAGACGACTGACCACAATGCCCAAGGCATTACCGAGGATGAACGTCGCCACGAGCAGCAGCAGGCGCAACGTCAGGCCCATGTCGCCGTCGCTGATCGCCACGGCCAGGCGAGTGGTGTTGCCGCTCATGAAGGAGACGAAGTCGCCGCTGGCCATGAAGCCGATGGCGTCGGTCATGCCGGCGAGTACGGAGAGTGCGGCGACCAGCGACAGGCCGATACGCCCGCGCCATTTCTGGGTGTGCAGGTGCCCCGGACTGGCGCGGGTTGTGGAGGACGAAGGCAGCATCGGTGGCGGGATCCTTGATCGGTGACGGTTACGGATTCAATCCATATAACTCGCAATAGTCCCGCCAGTCCATCCCTGCCATTTCCGCTACTTCCTTGTGCACTTCCATGCGTTGGGCCTGATAATCCTCGGCCGTCGCGGCCGTCAGTTGCAGCGTCAGCTCCCAGGCGAACAAGCCCAGGCGCTCGGCCTCGGCTTCGAACGCTTCATGCAAGCGTTCGTCGCGAAATTGCGCCGCTGTTTCACCCTTGGCCTGGGCCAGCAGCGGGTTGAGGTTGTCGAGTTCGTGGCGCAGCTCGGGGCGCTCATCGAGAAACTTCCTCAGCGCCTGCTCGTGTTGCTGTTCGGTTGCCGCCATGGTCGCTCCTTGAGAATGGGTTACGAAGACTGCTTCTTGCTGGCCTTGGCCGCAGTGGCCAGGCATTCGAGGGCCCACTGCTCGGGGTAGGTCATCTGGATCGGCGTGGTTTCGCCCTTCACGGTGCGTTCGCCATCGAGGATGTAACGGATCCGCTTGTCGGTGACGCCGATTCGCTTGGCGATCCAGGAAGGCGTCTGACCGATCTGGCTGATCAGCTTGTCGGCGTATTCAGCGGTCGGTTTGTAAAACTCGGCGTTGGGTGTCATGGACGTTCCAGAAAAAATAGGCCCGGAAATAGGGGCGATACGGCGTTTGGCGCGACAGGGTGCGCGAATCGTTGCGCGGTGTCGCGGTATAAATGAAGTAAAGCAGAACGATACGCCTGCCCACGGTGATACAGTCCGCTTTTTCTTGATGAGCACATGCAATGCGAATTCTGATGGTGGCGCTGGCCGCAACGTTGCTGGCGGGATGTGCCGGTTCGGCAATGAACGATGCCCGCACCGGAGCCCCGTACAAAACCCTGACGTCGGACAAGCCGGAAAAGGTCGTTGCCCAGTGCGTGCAGTTTTCCTGGCAGGACGAGGCGGTGTTCGGCGTCGATGCGGGCGCGTACCTGCAGCCGGGCAAGAAGGGCGGGTCGACTGTTTACACGCGTTCGGCGGAATCCTTTGTGGACATCATCGCGGATGCCTCGGGTACGACGTTGAGTTATTACGCCCGGCATGACGATTTTGTCGCCAAGCGCCGGTTGGCGGCACTGGCGACTTGCCTCTGATTTACTGAACACCGCAATACCCTTTGTAGGAGCCAGCAAACCGGCTCCTACAGGTTAGGCGTTGTTAATCAGGCGCTTCTGAAAGAAGAACCGCTTGTGCCCCGGCGGGTAATCAGCGATCTGGCCCAACTCGCTATACCCGAGCTTCTTGTAAAACTCCGGCGCCTGAAAATCGAAGGTGTCCAGCCAGATCCCCACGCACTCCTTCTCCCGCGCCAGGTCTTCGGCCATCTGCATCAGCCTGGAGCCTATGCCTTGTCCCCGGCCCTGTTCTGGCACCGAGAGCAATTCGATAAACAACCACTGATAGAAAAACCGGCCATACAGTCCGCCCAGGGTTTCACCCTGGTCATCGCGAACCATCAAGGCCAGCGGTTGCGCCTTGCCGTCACCCGCTTGCGCGACGTTGTAGGCGCGCAACGGTGCAAGGATCGCCTCGCGATCTTCCGGTGTCGGGTTTTGCAACAGTTCGATGCTTAATGTCATTGGCTACATCCTTATGGCAGTGAGGCACGAGCGTATCCGGGTCGCGACGTTTGTTCTATCCCCCCGACGAACAGAGGAACCGTCGCCAGCGCGCAGATGTCTAGCCTTTACAGCGTCATTCCAGAACGCAACCGATGAGGGCCACCTGCCTTGAACATTTTTGAAGCCTTGCGCGAAAGCCATGACCGCCAACGCACCTACGCCGATGCACTGATCAAGACCAGCGGCGATACCCCGGAACGCGTCGAAGCGTACAAACAGCTCAAGTCCGAACTCCAGGCCCATGAAACCGCTGAAGAGCGGCATTTCTATATGCCGTTGATGGAATTCGACAACGGTGTCGACCTCAGCCGCCATGCGATTTCCGAACACCACGAGATGGACGAAATGATGGAAGAGCTCGACGAGACCGAGATGTCGAGCCCTGCCTGGCTGGCGACCGCGAAGAAACTCTCCGAGAAGGTCCATCACCACTTGAAAGAGGAAGAGCAGAAGTTCTTCCAGATGGCCGGCAAGTTGCTCGACGACAAGCAGAAGGAAACGCTCGCCGGGCAATATGAGAGGGAATACAAGGCTCAACTGTCATGAAGGTCTTTTCGTCTAAGATGGGCGTCTTCTGACGATTTAAGGACGCCTTGTCATGCCGAACACAGCCGAACGGGTCAACATCATCGAGTCCCAGGTGCTGTCCCACGACTGGTATTTGCTGAAGAAAATCACCTTTGATTACCAGCGCAACAATGGCGAATGGCAGCGCCAGACCCGCGAGGTCTACGACCGTGGCAATGGCGCGGCGATTCTGCTGTTCAACCGAGAGAAAAAAACCGTCGTACTGACCCGGCAGTTCCGCTTGCCGGTGTTCGTCAACGGTCACGACGGTTTGCTGATCGAAGTGGCGGCGGGGTTGCTTGAAGGTGCCACGCCGGAAGCGCGCATACGCGATGAAGCGGAAGAGGAAACCGGATACCGCGTGCACCATGTGCAGAAGGTCTTTGAGGCCTACATGAGCCCGGGCTCGGTGACTGAAAAACTGCACTTCTTCATCGCCGAATACGACGCTTCATCGAAAGTCGGCGAGGGTGGCGGGCTGGAGGAAGAGACCGAAGAGCTGGAAGTGCTGGAGTGGTCGTTCGAGGCGGCGCTCGAGGCGTTTTATCGTGGCGAAATCTGCGATGCGAAGACCATCATGCTGTTGCAGCATGCGGCGATGAAAAACATCTTCTCGGCGTGAGTCATCCTCCCTGTGGCGAGCTCGCTGGCGCCGGGCTGCGAGCGGTCCCAAAATCTTCAGCCTTATCCAGGATTTTGCCAGTGCTGCGCACTGGAGCGGGAGCAAGCTCCCTCGCCACAAAGGAGCGGGCGTTAATTCGAAAACAAATCGCCCATCCTGTTGGCGCCCGACCATTCGCATCCCTCCAGCGTCAGCAACAATTCCTTCGCCTCAAGCCCACCCGCAAACCCCGTCAGTTTCCCCGAGGCGCCAATCACCCGATGACACGGCGCAACAATCGAGATCGGGTTCTTGCCATTCGCCGCACCCACCGCGCGAACCGCGCTCGGGTTGCCGATCTGCTCGGCAATCTGGCTATAGCTGCGCGTTTCGCCGAAGGGAATGGTCAACAGCGCTTGCCACACCTTCTTTTGAAAATCAGTCCCGGTGAAATCCAGTTCCAGGTCGAAGCGATTTCGTGTGCCGGCAAAGTATTCCGTCAACTGCTGCCGGGCGCGAACCAGGATCGGGTTGTCCGGAGCTTCGCTGAGCGGGCCAAGCCGCACACGGTTCGGTTTGTCGTTTTCCCAGAGGATGGCCGCGAGTCTTGCACCGTTCGCGACCAGCTTCAATTCGCCGACCGGAGAGGCCAGGGTGGTGAAGGTAAACGTCATGCCGGCGAACTCCAAAACGGGTGAACAGGGGACAAGCATACTGCCTCGTTGGGGAGGCGCAATACGCAATCCCAGCCATACTGCGTACTGCTCTTGACACGTTTTCTCTGTTTTTTACCGACCCTAAAAACAAAAAGAGACCGACTCATGAAGTTCGAACCTTTTGCCAAATCGCTCATCGCGACCTCCTTGGCGCTCAGTTGCCTGATGGCCCACGCGGCCTCCGTCGCGCCTGTCGCTGCCGAAAACGGCATGGTGGTCACCGCCCAGCACCTGGCCAGCCACGTGGGTGTGGATGTGCTCAAGAACGGTGGCAACGCCGTCGATGCCGCGGTCGCGGTCGGGTATGCGCTGGCGGTGGTGTATCCCGCGGCGGGGAACCTGGGTGGCGGCGGTTTCATGACCATTCAACTGGCGGACGGGCGCAAGACCTTCCTCGACTTCCGCGAAAAAGCCCCGCTGGCCGCCACTGCCGATATGTACCTCGACAAAGAGGGCAATGTCGTGCCGGATCTCAGCACCCGTGGCCACCTCGCCGTCGGCGTGCCGGGCACGGTATCCGGCATGGAGCTGGCGCTGAGCAAGTACGGCACCAAACCGCGCAAGGAAGTGATCGCCCCGGCCATCAAGCTCGCTGAAAACGGTTTCACACTGGAGCAGGGCGATATCGAATTGCTGGAGTACGCCACCGACGTGTTCAAGAAGGACATCAAGGATTCCGGCTCGATCTTCCTGAGCAACGGCGAGCCGATGCAAGTCGGGCAGAAACTCGTTCAAAAAGACCTGGGCAAGACCCTGCGGGAAATCTCCGAGAAGGGGGCCGACGGCTTCTACAAGGGGTGGGTGGCTGACGCGATCGTCACTTCCAGCCAGGCCAACAAGGGCATCATCACCCAAGCCGATCTCGACAAATACAAGACCCGCGAACTGGCGCCCATCGAGTGTGATTACCGTGGCTACCACGTGGTCTCGGCACCGCCGCCAAGCTCCGGCGGCGTAGTGATCTGCGAGATCATGAACATCCTCGACGGTTACCCGATGAAGGACCTGGGCTACCACTCGGCGCAGGGCATGCACTACCAGATCGAAGCCATGCGCCACGCGTATGTCGACCGCAACAGCTACCTCGGCGACCCGGATTTCGTGAAAAACCCGATCGCCCATCTGCTGGATAAAAACTACGCGACCAAAATCCGCGCCGCCATCAATCCGCAAAAGGCCGGCGTGTCCCGCGAGCTCAAACCCGGCGTCGCGCCCCATGAAGGCAGCAACACCACCCATTATTCGATCGTCGACAAATGGGGCAACGCGGTCTCGGTGACCTACACCTTGAACGACTGGTTCGGCGCTGGCGTCATGGCCAGCAAGACCGGGGTCATCCTCAACGATGAAATGGACGACTTCACCTCGAAAATCGGCGTGCCGAACATGTACGGCCTGGTGCAGGGCGAGGCCAACGCCATCGCGCCGGGCAAGGCGCCGCTGTCGTCCATGAGCCCGACCATTGTCACCAAGGATGGCAAAGTCGTCATGGTGGTCGGCACGCCGGGTGGCAGCCGCATCATCACCGCGACCTTGCTGACCATCCTCAACGTGATCGACTACGGCATGAACATCCAGGAAGCGGTGGATGCGCCGCGTTTCCACCAGCAGTGGTTGCCGGAAGAGACCAACCTGGAAACCTTCACCACCAGTCCGGACACCGTGAAGCTGCTTGAAAGCTGGGGACATAAGTTCGCCGGGCCGCAGGATGCCAACCATATCGCGGCGATTCTGGTCGGAGCGCCGTCGCTGGACGGTAAACCGGTGGGCAAGAACCGCTTCTACGGGGCGAACGATCCGCGTCGCAACACCGGGTTGTCGCTGGGTTACTAAGGGTTGTGTTCGCAGGAGGGCGGATTTACTTTCTGTCCCCTGACTTACCGACAGATCAAGGAAGGAATCATGTCCACTGCACTGTTAATCATCGACGTCCAGCAGGCGCTCTGTGCTGGCGAGTACAAATGTTTCGAGATTGCGCGTGTCATCGACGCCATCAACGGTCTCAGCACCCGCGCCCGACAGGCCGGGATTCCGGTGGTGCTGATCCAGCATGAGGAAGCGGGCAGCCCATTGGCGCATAACGCCAAAGGCTGGCAACTGGCCGAGGGGCTGGACGTCTCGCCCAAGGATTGGCGTGTACGCAAGACCACACCGGATTCGTTCTACCAGACCAATCTGCAAAAATTGCTGCCGAAGGAGGATTTCGAACGTCTGATCATCTGCGGTTTGCAAACCGATTATTGCGTCAACGCCACCGTGCGTCAGGCGCTGAAACTGGGGTACGACGTGGTGCTGGCGGCTGACGCTCACTCCACGGTAGACAATGGAAACCTCGCCGCCGAAGACATCATCGCCGAGCACAACAAGGACCTGGCGCATTTGACCGGCTCGGTGACGCGGATCGACGCGACGCCCGCGGCGGCCATCACGTTCTAGCGCCAGTGCCAGAACCGTTTTTTCACAGGAACCTGGCTTGCCGGCGATGGCGCATCCAAGGGCACCATCGCCGGCAACTCACCCACTTGCAACCGCTGCACCAACGCCTGAAAGCGTTCCGATGCCACCCAGTCGGGATCGGCGTCATCCACCAGCAGCATGATCCCCAGGTAATGTTCCAGGTGCAGCGTGATGACCTGCCCCTCGGCCTCCAGATCCCAATAACGCTGGTCCAGCCCGCTGGCCTGTACAACCCACGTTCCGTCGAGTGCTTGCCTCAATTCATCGGCGATCCGATCGAACAGCGCCCGGTCAGATGTATCGGACAGGTAGATCGTTGGCGCGGGTTTGGTCATGTCGGACTCCGGAAAGTCCCCTGACTTTACGTCAGCCACACACCTTGTGGCGAGGGCGATGCTGTTCACTTAAGCGCGGGCCCGGATCTATGTGAACGGAATTATGCGGCGTGAAGCTTGCCCTTCACTCCAAAGGGACGTGCAGCGCCCGGAAACGGAACTACACTCAAGAACCGTTCTCGGTTACGGCGTGATTGGCAATGACCTTGCCTGGATGAAGGCGAGCCCGTCGTGGATGCTCTTGCCTAAACCCGAAGCCCTCCGGTTCGGCACCGGTGAACAGGATCACGACAGATACCTGACGGTTTACAGCGTCATCGTCACGCCGTTTATCGACATTGCCCGACACACCACTGTTGTCTCATGGAGACCCTTCCCATGGATGTCCAGGTTCATCGCGCCGACGCCACTCACCTCGACAACGTTGCCAGCCTGTTCGACGCCTATCGAGGTTTCTACGGCCAACCCTCAAACCTGACGCAATCGCGTGACTTTATCGCCGAGCGCATCGCCCGGGATGAGTCGGTGATCTTCTTCGCCCAGGACGCCACCGGCGAAGCACTGGGTTTCGTCCAGTTGTTCCCGACGTTTTCCTCCATCGACGCGCATCGCACCTGGCTGCTCGGCGACCTGTTCACCGCACCCGCGGCCCGAGGCCGCGGGGTCGGGACGCAACTGATGAACACCGCGCGGACCTTCGCGTTGCTCACCGGCGCGAAAGGCATGACGCTGGAAACGGCCACGGACAATCACGGCGCACAACGCTTGTATGAATCATTGGGCTACGTGTGCGAAACGGGTTACTACACCTATTGCCTCGATTTGAAGCAAGGCTGATGCCTCACCGTTCCGGGAGATTCCAGCGTTCACGCAAGTGTTCGTATTGCGCCTCGGGCATTTGCACCAGCAGGGGCGACTGGCGAGGATCGAGCCAGTCGAACAAACGGGAAATGTCCGCCTGATCCATGGCCGTGCAGCCCGCCGTCGGTGAGGTCGGGCTGCGCCAGATGTGGAAGAAAATGCACGAGCCCGAGGCGGGGGACGCCGGTGTGTTGTGCTCGATGACAATGCCTTTGCGATAGCCTTCCTCGCTGCGCATGCGTTCGGCGCTGTTCCAGTCCTTTGCGATCTTCGAGCCGTCGACCAGTTCGTTGTAGCGTGCGGAGTGGCTGTCGTCGACGCATTCGATGGCCGGCGTCAAGGCGAGGTAAGGCAGTTTCGTTTCGGTCGTGTTGTCGTAGCCAAATGCCGTACCGAGCTTGAATACCCCGGCCGGCGCTTTGCCGTCACCTTCACGTTTGACCGGCCCGTCGCCTGGCTCATCGCTGCTCAAGCCCTTGCCCCAGGCCATGCCGTTTTTGCCGACCACGACCGCAAACGCATTACCCGATTTTCGAAAGGTTTTGCCGTCCCGTTCGTAGCGTTGGGCGGTGCCCTGGATGTCATCCCAGTTTTTGCTGGTGACCACAATCAGCTGATGGCTGGCGTCGAGCGCTTCGCTGGCGCTGAGCGGTGTAATCGGGAAATCCATGACCTCGTTCGGCGCTCCGGCGCCGGTGTAAGTGAAGTGCCACCACTCCTTCGAGTACCCGGAAAATCCTTCTTTTTCCATCGCACGGCTTAGCCGCTGACGATTGTCCTTCGCGGTCGCGTTGATGGTCGGGTTGGCGGTATGCGTCCGCTCATCGAAGCAGTCGAAGCCGGTGCCCATGTCGAGCGCGCCGTCGTGCCAGCGCTGGGCATAGGGCGCTGTGCAATCGACCTGCGTCGCCGAGGATGACCAGGTTGCGGCGGGCATCGCTGTCGGGCCGGTGAGTGTCAGGTCGACGGTGGAGCCGCGGGAGTGGTTCGACACCCGTGCCACATACCCCAGGCGCCAGAAATCCTGCTTGTCCACGCGTGGGTAGAACTCGGCCTTGCGTGGGTCGCCAGGCATGGAAGCGAAGCGGCCCATATCGGCGACTGCACGACTGGGCCGATAACAGTCGAACACCTTCAAGCCATAGCCTTGCACCTGCAATGACGCCTGCACCCGTGCCAGCGCTTTAGCCGCATCCAGCGTCAACAGACACTCGGCGGCGGCGTACCCGTCGAGTGGATGACCGGTGAAGTTGTGGGCGCTGGCGTAGCGGATGTCCTGCTCGATGGTGGGGGCGATCGTGCGCAGATAGACCATGTGTTCGGGCCGTGGCTCGGCGCTGGTCATGGCGGGAATGACGATAGTCAGGAGCAGCAGAGATTGCAGCCAGGATCGTGCGGTTTTGTAAGAGGAACCCATGCAATTTCTCCTGGGTAGGGCTGCACACTGCCGACCGACATCAGGCCGGTTGCTGCGCCTGATCGCCAAATACGGGCCTGAAGAAACTGCGCTCATAACTGAGGATGCATTTTGTCTCTTCGGCGAACTTGAACGCCGCGATGCACTCGGGATCTTTCATCGAGTCCTGGCGATAACGCTCATACGCGGCAAGGCTTGGAAAGCTGAACATCGCCATGGCGATATTGTTCGCGCCTTCGGACGGCAGGAAATAGCCGTGATGCTGGCCGCCGAATTTTTCAACGAGGGGAATCCACAACTTTCCATAGTGTTCGAACGCTGCGATCTGGTAGGGATCGAGTACATATTTCAGATAACAAGTGATCATGTCTTTGCTCTCTTGGGCTGGAAGATCAAGCGATTTTAAAGTGCGTCGTCCGACGCGATTTGCTGCACGTGCGCCACCACCAGGGGAATCTCCTCACGGCTATCACGCTTGAGCCATTCGGCGGGGGGCGAGCCCACCACGTTCAGGAAGGTTCTGGAAAACGACGCTTGCGAACTGTACCCGACCGATGCAGCGATGACTTTGATTTGTACACCGTCGCGCAGCAAGTCCTGGGCGACTTTCATTCGCCACGCGGTGACGTAGCCCATCGGTGAGACCTCCATGATCCGGGTGAAGTACGCCGAGAATTTTGAGCGGGACATGTGGGCCAGCGCTGCCAGTTTTTCCACGGTCCAGGCGGCTTCGGGCTCTTGGTGAATGCGATTGAACACTGCGCCAAGGCGCCCGTCCTGCAAGGCATAGAGCAGGCCGCTGGAAATCTTTTGCTCGACGACGGAGCGTCGCACCAGCAGTACGAAGATGTATTCGAGCAACAGGTTGAGTGCCTTGGTTCTGCCGGGTGCCTGATCCTGGAATTCGCCGATCAGCGAGCCGATCACCGGAGCAATGTTTTCCAGGCCGCTGATGGGAAATACCAGCGTTTCCTTGAGGCCGAGGGGGAAGGGCTGGAGCGTGTTGCGTCCGAACTGGAAAGAGGCGCAGACCAGCTCGGCGCCCTGTGCTGAACTGGAACGCAACCGGTAACGGCAACTGCTCGGGCAAAACAGCACGCTGGGCTCGGCAATCGATATCTTCGGCAGGCCGGGCTGAATCATGTCGATACCGCCCTGGCTGATGACATGGATGAACGCCATGCCCGGTGGTTTGTCGAGCACGAGCGTGCCGTCGACCCGGCCGGAGAAGAACAGCCGGCCCTGGAGATGGGTGCGCTCGAAGAACTCGGAGAGGATATCCATGATAGGGACGACCGGGTAAAGACTCTGCACGTCCTGGCAAAAGCGAAGCTGTGCGCGGCAATAGGATGAAGTTCTCGCCGATGGTAGACAACGGCCCTCAGGGGCGCCATGGCGATATCGTTATTTCTGATTGTCGACTGGAGTCTACTGCCATGAGCAACCCCTCACCTCACATCGCCTCCCCGTACGCAGACCCGCTGGAACCGGCCTTGCCGGATCCCGGCATGAAACTGGACCTGAGCCGCGCCGCGCTGGTGGTGATCGATCCGCAAATCGACTTTCTCAGCCCCGAGGGGGTCAGCTGGTCCGTGTTTGGCAAAAGCATTGTCGAGCACGATACCGTCAAGCACATTGGCCAGCTGTTTGCTGCAGCAAAGAGTGCCGGCATCACGGTCGCGGTTTCCCCGCATTACTACTATCCGTGTGACCACGACTGGCATTTTGGCGGGCCGCTCGAGAAGGTCATGCACAGCATCTGCATGTTTGATCGCAAGGGGCCGTTGAGCCTCGACGGTTTCGAAAACTCCGGCGCCGACTTCATGCCCGAGTACAAACCCTACATTCTTGATGGCAAAACCCTTATCGCTTCACCGCACAAGGTGTACGGCCCGGAAACCAACGACCTGGCGCTGCAACTGCGCAAACATGGCGTTTCGCAGATCATTCTGGCCGGCATGGCGGCGAACCTCTGCGTCGAGTCGCACCTTCGTGAACTGCTGGAACTCGGTTTCGAAGTGGCGGTGGTTCGGGACGCGACGGCCGGCCCGACAACCCCTGAAGGCGATGGTTATCTGGCGGCGTTGATCAACTATCGCTACATCGCCAATGCCTTGTGGAGCACGGCGCAGACGCTTGAGTTTCTTGGTCGCGGGAACCCATGAGGTAGACCGTGCGATCGGGCATGAAATAACAGAGGCGGCTCATTCGAGCCGCCTCTGTTGCGTGACTACCCGCGTACGGGCAATTTCCAGCCTGGCCGGATGAAGTGACAGGTGTAGCCGTCGGGCAGGCGTTCGAGGTAGTCCTGGTGTTCCGGTTCGGCTTCCCAGAATGGTCCGGCCGGGGTGATTTCGGTGACCACTTTGCCAGGCCAGAGGCCAGACGCTTCGACGTCAGCCACGGTGTCTTCGGCAATCTCCCTCTGCTTGTCGCTGAGGTAGAAGAGGGCAGAGCGATAGCTGGCGCCGACATCGTTGCCTTGGCGATTCGGGGTCGTCGGGTCATGGATCTGGAAGAAAAACTCGAGGATCTGGCGGTAACTGATCTGCTGCGGGTCGAACACAATCTCGATCGCTTCCGCGTGGTTTCCGTGGTTGCGATAGGTCGCATTCGGCACATCGCCTCCTGAGTAACCCACTCGTGTGGACAGCACGCCGGGGTAGCGCCGCAGCAGATCCTGCATGCCCCAGAAGCAGCCGCCGGCCAGAATGGCGGTTTCGGTTTGCGTCGTCATAGACGGTCATTCCCCTCAAAGTGTTGACACGCTACTGATTGCCGATCGGGCTGTTGAACTGGCCGGAGTAGCTGCCGTCCATCAGCGAGGATGCCACCCGATCCGATCCTATACCACTGCGGGAGTATGCCAGACGAACAGCACCGACGTGATCAGCGCCATCCGACGCCAGGGCTCGTGTCGCTGCAGCCCAGGCACCGGGGGGCAGCACCCTTGTTGCAAGACCCATACAACCCCCGAAAAAGTTTGTTTTTCATGACATTCTCCACAATCCCTCAGCCATGGAGCCATTGAACACGACCCGTCATCTGATGCTGGACGGCAACGCCTGGGGTCTTGGCTGGTTACGTTTGCGATTGGCACGGGCGCGCTTTACCGCGCACGGGTGTCGAGGGATTTCCTGACACAGAGAAGACGAACTGAAGAAGTATAAGGCTGTGGTGGCGATTGTTCAGAACCGGTGACCACCGGTGCGGATACCGCACTTGGCAGACCTTAAAACCGAGCGCAAACAGCGCAGGCGCAATGAAAATCCGCCTGACCCAATTTCAAAAACCACGACCCTCCATACCTCTACGCGACAACCCTTATCCCTCTACGAAAATTACTTTCGCCTCGTTTGAAAATCGCTCTTCGAAATGTTTTATGAGTTTCACAACCCATTCGACGTGACCCTTTCGAGGAGTACCGCATGACCCTGTCCTTCGGCTATTGGCTGCTGGTGTATGCCGCCATCGCCATCATTGCCCTGATCGTTCTGATCGCCCGTTACCGGCTTAATCCCTTCATCGTCATCACCCTGGTGTCCATCGGCCTCGCGCTGCTGGCCGGCATGCCGCCGTCCGGGGTGGTCGGTGCGTACGAGGCCGGCGTCGGCAAGACCCTGGGGCATATCGCGCTGGTGGTGGCGCTGGGCACGATGCTCGGCAAGATGATGGCCGAGTCCGGCGGTGCCGAGCAGGTGGCGCGCACGTTGATCGATCGCTTTGGCGAGAAGAACGCGCACTGGGCGATGGTCTGCATCGCATTCCTGGTCGGGCTGCCGTTGTTCTTCGAGGTCGGTTTTGTGTTGCTGGTACCGATCGCCTTTACCGTGGCGCGCCGCGTCGGGGTGTCGATCCTGATGGTCGGTTTGCCGATGGTCGCCGGGCTCTCGGTGGTGCATGCCCTGGTGCCGCCGCACCCGGCGGCGATGCTGGCGGTGCAGGTGTATGGGGCGTCGGTCGGGCAGACTTTGATGTACGCGATTCTGATCGGCATTCCGACGGCGATCATCGCCGGTCCGCTGTACGCCAGGTTCATCGTGCCGCGCATTCAATTGCCGGCGGAAAACCCGCTGGAGCGGCAGTTCCTCGAACGCGAACCACGCGACAGCCTGCCGGGTTTCGGCATCACCATGGCGACCATTCTGCTGCCGGTGGTGCTGATGCTGATCGGCGGCTGGGCCAACCTGATTTCCACGCCGGGCAGCGGCTTCAACCAGTTTCTGCTGTTCATCGGCAACTCGGTGATCGCCTTGCTGCTGGCGACCTTGCTGAGCTTCTGGACCCTCGGCATCGCCCAGGGCTTCAACCGCGAATCGATCCTCAAGTTCACCAACGAATGCCTGGCGCCGACCGCCAGCATCACCCTGCTGGTCGGCGCTGGCGGCGGGTTGAACCGGATTCTGGTGGACGCCGGGGTGACCGATCAGATCGTCAGTCTGGCCCATGAATTTCACCTGTCGCCGCTGCTGATGGGCTGGCTGTTCGCCGCGCTGATGCGCATTGCCACTGGCTCCGCCACCGTGGCCATGACCACCGCGTCGGGCATCGTCGCGCCGGTGGCCATTGGGCTGGGCTATCCGCATCCGGAGTTGCTGGTGCTGGCGACGGGCGCGGGGTCGGTGATCTTTTCCCACGTCAACGACGGCGGCTTCTGGTTGATCAAGGAATACTTCAACATGAGCGTCGCCCAGACCTTCAAGACCTGGACCGTGCTGGAGACCATCATTTCCGTGGTCGCCTTTGCGTTGACCGTAGGTCTTTCCTATCTGATCTAGCTCGAACCCTCCGATCGCTCTCCAGTTTCAACGCTCATGGTCACCTATTGGGCGCGTCATCGTGCGCGCCGGTGTTGGGTATCAGCGGCGGATTGCGGTCGGGCAAAACTCAAAAACCATAAAAAAATCACCCTGGAGCATCGTATGTTCAAGCGAGCAATCCCCACCGCACTCTTGTTGGCCACCGGTTCGATCTGCGCACAGGCAGCGGACTCTGGCGCGCACGGTTTTCTGGAAGACAGCAAAGCCAGCCTCTCGATGCGCACGCTGTATTTCAACAGTGATAACCGCGATGGTGCGGCGGATCCCTCGAAAACCGAGGAGGCTGCGCAGGGTTTTGTGCTGCGCTACGAGTCCGGGTTTACCCAAGGCACGGTCGGTTTCGGGCTCGATGCTCAGGCGCTGCTGGGTGTGACATTGGACAGTGGTGCCGGGCGCCACGTCGGTAGCGGCATGATCCCGACGGAGGGCGACGGTGCAGCCGAAAGCTGGAGCAGCTTCGGTCCCACGGCGAAGATGCGTATTGCGAAGACGGAGTTCCGCTACGGCACGTTGTTGCCGAAACTGCCGATCCTGCTGTCGAACGATGCCCGCGTCTTGCCGCAATCGTTCACCGGCGCCCAGATCACTTCGAATGATATCGATGGGCTGATGCTGACCAGTGGTGTGCTTGAACATGCGGTCGGTCGTGCTTCGACGGACCGGACCGGTTTGTCCGTACCGGGCGCCACACAGGACAGCAACAAGTTTTACTTCGCCGGGGGTGATTACTTCATCACCAAGGATCTGAAAGCACAGTATTACTTCGCGCAGATGGAGGACTTCTATAACCAGAATTTCTTCGGTCTGACCCATGTACTGCCGATCGACAGCAAGAGTTCGTTCACCACTGACCTGCGTTACTTTCGCACCACGTCGACCGGGGCCAACAGTTCCGCCGCTGGCCGCGCACAAGGCTACCGCGCTTCCGGTTACACCGAGGACAACAATGGTGAAATCGACAACAACACCTGGGTTGCGATGATCACTTATATGAACGGTGGGCACTCGGTGTCGCTGGGCCATCAGCAGGTGGGTGATGGCAGTAACTTCGTCCAGCCCAACCAGGGCAGCCTGGTTGATAAAGGGGCGGGTGGCGGCAGTGTTTATCTGCCGACGGACCGCATGATCCAGAGTTTTACCCGTGCGGGTGAGCAGACGAACTTTGGTCAGTACACCTATGACTTCGCGCCTTTGGGCGTGCCGGGGCTGAAAGCGTCGATCGTGTATTTGAAGGGGACTGATATCAAGGTTCGCAACGCCGGTGATCAGTCAGAGTGGGAACGCGATATGACCCTGGATTATGTGTTGCAGTCGGGGGCGCTCAAGGGGCTTGGGTTCAGTGTGCGCAATGGCAAGTCGAACACTGATGCGGGGCGTAATGTTGACCAGAATCGCTTTATCATCAACTACACCTTGTCGCTGTTGTAAGCGCCGGGCGAATAAGAAACTCCGTTTCTGCGGTAACGGCCGCCTTACAGCGAGTCATTTGGAAAAGCCCCACGTAATGGCCTCTCGAGGGGCCAGCACCTGGCTCTTCATGTGTGCGCATTCCCCCCTGTGGGAGCTAGCAGGCTAGCTGTCACAGGGGATTGATGTCCGGCATTGCATCGGGTTACGCCGCCGGTGATTCGGCCGGACCCAACCAGGTCGGCGCGGCTAATTGCCGTCGGCAACCTTGCGTTCTATCTCGTCGATTTTGCGCTGCAGTTGCTCGGCGTCCTGCTCTTTGGTTCGGGTGGAAGAGGGCGTGATGGCTTGATCGACACCTTCGGCTTCACCGTTTCTGTCCTGCACATCCCGCTCGACCACATTCACCGGTTTGCCCGACGAATCGATGGGCGGAGCGTTTGACGTCGTTTGCGATTCGAGTGCGTTATCACGGTCATCACTGTTCATGTCGCGTACCTCCGTTTGCCTTCACATTGGATGCGACGGTTACCCACGAGTTCGAGATTTTTTGCCCACGATAGTCGCCCCCTCACCTCTGGTCGGGCGTGATGAACCTGTGTCGCACCGATCGCTCCATTCAGAAACGACCGTGGAAACCGCCGCCATGAATTCATTCAGAAACCTGCTGACGAGAACCCAGGAGCAAAAACTTCGGGCCCTGGATGCCTGGCACCGTACGCTCGAAAACTGCTCGCTGCGCATGGACTGCCCGGATGCCTACCATGAGGAGCTGCTGCGGCAGGCGGATGAAATGGATCGCCAGGGCATCATCGATTGGGAGGAGTGGCGAGACTTGCGCACGAAGGGCGACGAGGCTTATCTGCGTGCGGTCGCGGGGGAGGATTACCACGGTCGATGAAGCGTAGACCGGCTGAAAAAAACGGGATTGGAGCGTGTGCCCCAATCCCGTTTCTTCCATTATTTACCGGTCGACAACGGTGGGGTTCGAGGCGGGATTTTGCGCTTCGATCCGGTCGATTCAAACGCCGAGGCAACACGCAGCAGCGCCGAATCGTCATAGGCACGACCGGCAAAGGTCAGCCCGACCGGCATGCCGATATCCGGCATGATGCCCATCGGCACAGTGACCGTTGGAACACCGAGGTGACGGATGGCGAGGTTGCCGTTGGCGACCCAGACACCATTGCTCCACGCGATGTCGGCGGAGGCCGGATCGACATCGGCATTCGCTGGCGCAACGTCAGCCACCGTTGGGAACAGCACCGCATCGAGGCCCAGCCGGTCCATCCAGTCTTCAAGGTCGATGCGACGGGTCTGTTCAAGTCCGCGCAGCCCATCGGGAACGGTAGTGATCTGGTCCCACGGCGTGATGCCGCGCTCGGCCATCCGCACGTACTCGTCCATGCCCGCGACGAGGTCGCCTTCGCGGTTGGGCAGGGTGCCCGGGTCGTGGGGGAAAATCAGCGACCCGTCGACGTCGACCAGGCGGTTCAGTTTCGGATCGCCGTTGGCCTGCAGGAAATCATCGAACGCCCAGGCCGTCAGGTCCCACAACTCATGATGCAGGAACTCTTTCGACACCAGGCCCCGGGTGAACACTGTCGGCGCGCCCGGACGATCACCCTCGCAATTGGAGACCAGCGGGAAATCGACTTCGATCACTTCGGCGCCCGCGGCTTCGAGTGCCTTGCGTGCCTCTTCCCAGAGAGCAATCACTGAAGGCCGGGTGTTGATGCGTTGCCCCGTCGGCCCACCGATCCCCGGCGCCTCGCTGGTGCCGGCGTCGGGATCGGCGTTGATGAACATGCGCGGAACACCCAGGCGCTTGCCGGCGAGGGCATCGGGCTTCGCCGCCAGTTCGGCATAGGAAGCAGGGCGCACCGAGGTGACACTCGGAATCGGCACCCAGGGCTGCATCCGCCACAGGTCGCCGCGGGTATCGGGGTCTTCCGCCACCACCACGTCGAGCACTTCGAGCAGGTCAGCCATGGTTCTGGCGAACGGCACGACCACGTCCATCGTCGGCGTCAGCGGCCAGTTGCCGCGCACTGAAATCACCCCGCGGGACGGCGTATAGGCGCACAGCCCATTGTTCGAGGCCGGGCCGCGGCCGCTCGACCAGGTTTCTTCTGCCAGGCCGAATGCCGCGAAACTGGCGGCGGTGGCAGTGCCTGCTCCGTTGGACGAACCGGAGGCAAAAGGCGCGGTGAGGTAATCGGCGTTGTACGGACTTTCCGCACGGCCATAAACGCCGCGCTGCATGCCGCCGTTCGCCATCGGTGGCATGTTGGTCTTGCCCAGGCAGATCGCCCCGGCGGCGCGAAGCCGTTCGATGGTGAACGCATCGCGATAGGCAATCAGGTTGGCGAAGGCGGGACTGCCAGAGGCGGCGGTCAGCCCTTTGACCAGGTAACTGTCCTTGGCCGTATAGGGAATGCCATCGAGTGGCCCCAGCGTTTTGCCCTGCGCTCGCCGGCTATCGGAAGCCTGCGCTTCCTTGAGCGCCTCGGGATTGCGCACCACCACCGCGTTGAGGGCGGTGGGCGTGTCGGCGCCGTCGTAGGCGTCGATTCTGGCGAGATAGGCCTGGACCAGTTCCACTGCAGTGGTCTGGCCGGATTCGAGCGCCGCGCGCAGTTCGGCAATGGAAACCTCGGTGACCTCGATCATGCTGTTACCGCCGTTTTGATAGGGAAGAAGTGAATGCGCGGCATGGTATGTCCAATGAAGGGGTTGTTGCCAGTGCCGGGGCGTTTTATGGCCGCGGGATCCCACCCTGCACTGAGGGCTTTTTCGGTCCTTGAGTTTTCATCGGCTTTCAGACTCAAATGATCATTTTGCGGACGGTGATGATATGGAACATCGGTGTGAAGTAGCCGTGGTCGGGTTGGGTGCGATGGGCGCTGCGACGGCCTATCAATTGGCCAAGTCCGGCGTCAGGGTGATCGGTGTCGACCGATACCATCCGCCCCACACCCAGGGCTCCAGCCACGGTGATACGCGTATCACCCGACTGTCGGTCGGGGAAGGCGCGGCTTATCTGCCTGTCGTCCGTAACTCCCACCGGATCTGGCGCGAACTCGAAGCACTGTCCGGCGAGTCGCTGTTCGAGCAGTGTGGCGTGCTGGTCATGACCTCCAGCCCCGACTATGACGCCAATGATGCGAGCGACTTCACCCACCGCACCTTTCAACTGGCGAAAACCTACGGCATCGAGCATGAGGTATTGTCCGCCGAACAGATTCGCCAACGATTCCCGCAGTTCTCCCCGGTGCTGGACAGCGCCGTCGGCTACTTCGAACCGAGTGGCGGTTTTGTCCGGCCGGAACGCTGCATCGCCGTGCAACTGCGGCTCGCCGAGGAACACGGCGCGACGCTGCTGAAGGGTGAAACCGTCACAGGCATCACCTCGCACGAGCAGGGCGTCACCCTCACCACCGACCAGCGAACGATCCATGCCGACAAAGTCGTGGTCAGTGCTGGCATGTGGTCCCGGGACTTGTTGGGTCAACCGTTCGACCGGTTGTTGCGGGTGTGTCGGCAGAAACTGTTCTGGTTCGAGCTGGAAGAGAACGCCCGGTTTGCGCAGGTCTCGCCGACGTTCATCTTCACCCACGGGCGAGGGCAGTCCTACTACGGCTTTCCGCCGTTACCCGGCGAGAGCAGCCTGAAAGTCGCGACGGAACAGTACCGCGAGGCATCTTCCCCGGACTCCCTGGACCGCACCGTCAGCGCCGCCGAAGCGTGCGACATGTTCGAGACGCAGGTGCGCGGCAGGATCGCCGGTGTGACCTCGCGGGTGGTCAAGTCAGCGGTGTGCGCCTATACCGTCACGCCGGATTCGCACTTCATCATCGACGAGCATCCGACCTTGAAAAACACCCTGGTGGTCTCGGCCTGTTCAGGGCATGGCTTCAAACATTCTGCGGCGTTGGGCGAGGCGGTGGCGCAGTGGTGTGTGCGTGGCTCCAGCGACCTGGATCTGTCGGCGTTTTCGTTGAAGCGGTTTGAGGGGCAATCCTGATTCATTATTAAGCCAAACCGATGAGCCCGTTGTTTTCCCCCCTTCCTTTGCAATGCCGCGTGTCGGGGTCATGCTGTTCATGTTGCTCGCGTTGGGCTGCGTAGCGGCTCCAAAATCTGACAATCATCGCCGGTTTTTGTGAGTGCTGCGCACTCAAGCGGGAGCAAGCTCCCTCGCCACAGGTTTCTTCTGACCCCGGACGGTGAACGACAGCTTCATACGGAAAATCAAAGCCCCCCGGCCGTTACGCCGGGCGATAATGCGGCTACATCTGATACCAATTGGCCACTACCTCCGGTAAAGTGTGCGCCGCTCGAGAGATGGATCCCGGGCGTTTTTCCATGGAGTTACTCAGTGAATTACCTCAGCAAAGTGGTTGCCGTTTCCCTGCTCGGTCTGGTTCTGGCAGGTTGCACCGGCGCGCCGATGAAAACCCAGCAATACGATGCCAGCCAATACACCGTCGTTGGCCACAGCGAAGCGAGCGCCACCGGCCTTATGCTGTTCGGTGTCATCCCGATCCGCCAGAACAACCGTTTCGTTCGCGCACAAGACGCGGCGATCAAGGCCAAGGGCGGCGACGCACTGATCAACACCCAGGTGCAGGAAAACTGGTTCTGGGCCTGGGTCCTGACCGGTTACACCACCAAGGTGTCCGGTGATGTGGTCAAGCTGAAAAACGTTCAGTAAGCTTTCACCAGCACAGCCTGCCGCAATGGCAGGCCGCGCTTGTCGCTACGGTTAAACCAGGTTGATCACGACGTCGATGTTGCCACGGGTCGCCTTCGAATACGGGCAGGTCTGGTGCGCGGCATCCACCAGCGAACGTGCGACAACTGGATCGAGGCCCGGAAGGCTCACGTTGAGACGCGCTTGAAGGAAAAAGGCATTTTCGGTCTTGCCCAGGTCCACTTCGGTATCGACCGCGACGTCAGTCGGCAACGTCACTTTCAATGCAACCGCCGCTTTACCCATGGCGCCGATGAAGCAGGCGGACCAGCCTGCGGCCAGCAGTTGTTCAGGATTGGTGCCACTGCCTGAAGAGCCAGGCGCGGAAAGCTTGATATCGAGACGTCCATCGTCACTTCGCGACTCGCCGTTACGGCCTCCGGTCGTGTGGGTCTTGCCGGTGTAAAGCACGGTGTCGATTTGATTGATCATGGCGGGTTCCTGCTGAGGTTTTTGGGCTCTTCTACATTGCTGTTCACCGGAAAACGTCTGAGTTTCCGATGTGGCCCACTTTTTCATCCTCATGTAGTGCGGATGTGTCCTGATCCGGCACTTGTGTAACGCGGTGTAAGATCGCCGCGAAAAAATACAGATCGATACAAATGCGGGAGCGAGCAAGCTCGCCCCCCACAGGTAAAAGCCTTCACACCTGCTTGTTCAACGCCGCCTCCGTCGCCGCAATTTCCGCCTGACGCTTGACGATCAGATCGCCCGTCGGCGGGCCCTGAAAGCGCCGAGCCTCAAAACCGAACCAGACGATGGCCGTCAGCACCAGGAATCCGATGGTGATGTACAGCGCCCAGTCGTTCGGTGGCTGGATGCCGATGACGAAGATCACCACCATCGACAGGATCGAGAGGATGGCGAACAGTGAATACAACCCGCGTCCCATGTTCCACGGCCCCATGGTCGGCCACTTCGCGGTCCCGTAAGTGAACAGGCCCAGCACGATGGGGATGATGAAAGAGAAGAACAGGAAGATCACCGTGCACGAGACCACGATGGTGTAGACCGGCGTTGCCCCGATCGAGATCACCGACGAGCCCCAGTCGAACAACACCGCCAGGGTAGCGCCGGTCCAGATGGCGGCCACCGGGCTGCGATATTTCGGCGAGACCGAGGCCAGTGCTTTCGAGCAGGGCAGGCCGCCGTCCCGGGAGAAGGCGAAGATCATGCGTGACACCGAGGTCACGGTGGCCAGACCGCAGAGAAACTGCGAGATGAAAATCGCCACGTAAAGCGCCAGTTTGATGGTCGGGCTCACCTGGGCATTCATGGCCCAGAAGAACACGTTCCAGCCCTGTTTCGCCGCTTCGTCCATGCTTGGCAGCATCAGGACGAATGAGCTGAGCATCACCCAACCGAACAGCAACGACCAGACCACCGACATGACCATGCCGCGCGGCACCGACATGGCCGCGTTGTGGGTCTCTTCGGAGGTATGCGCCGACGCGTCATAACCGGTGATGGTGTAGATCGGCAACAGCAGGCCGAGCATGAACACCCAACCGTTCGAAACCTGTGGCCAGACGCTGCCGCCGGCTTCGCCGGAATAGTTGCCGAAGGTCCACAAACGGGCGAATTCATAGCTCGGTGCGGAGATCAGGCAGACGAGGGTCAAGGCAAGCGCCGTGGCAAAAATCAGGTAGCCCGAGAAGTCGGTGAGCTTCGCGGTCAGGCCGATTCCAAAGTGGTTACACAGGGCCTGGATACCGGTCAGGATCGCCAGGAAAATCACCCTGACCGTGGTGGTGTCTTCCATGCCGAGGGCCGGTCCGAAGGCACCGAAAAAGAAGTAGTAGGTGCCGACGTTGATGGCGCCCAGCACGGTGATCAGTCCCAACAGATTGAACCAGGCCGTCAGCCAGCCGGTAAAGCGGTTACCCAGGATCGAGCCCCAGTGATAGAGCCCGCCAGCGGTGGGGTAGGCCGAGGAAATCTGCGCCATGGCCAGGGCAAAAACCCCTGAGATCAGGCACCCGATGGGCCAGCCGATGCCAATCGACGCCCCCCCTGCACCCGACGTGCCCTGGGCCAGTGAGTTGATGCCGCCGGAGAGGATGCAGATGATCGAAAAGGAAATGGCGAAGTTGGAGAAAACACCCATTCGTCGCGAGAGTTGCTGGGCGTAGCCCATGCTGTGCAGCACCTTGACGTCATCGTCGTGCGCGTCGGTGCCAGGCTGGCTTGCTGGGTTCATGCTGTGTACCCCATCAGGTTTTGATTCAATCCACTGGCGTGTGCGCAATGGACTGGCCTTCAACACCTTGTCGTACTGCTCCTTTTCCAACCGATACCACTGACTGCTCCGGATCTAGAGACGGCCGTGAAAAGCCGCATCGAAAATGTGGGCCGCGCCGTCCTTGGTCAATGGCAGCGGGTTGCCGCCGGCCGAGGGGTCGACAATTGCCATGTCCGCGATCAGGTCGGCCTGCCGGTCATCCACGCCCAGTTCAAACAGCGTATGCGGCACGCCGATGTCCTTGCGCAGCTTGAGGACGAAGGCCAGAAAGCTGTCGAAGCCGGGGGAGGGCAGGCGCAGATACGCCGCGAGGCGGGTGATGCGCTCTTCGATGGCCGGGCGATTGAATTGCAGGACATAGGGCATGAACGTGGCGTTGGTCATGCCGTGATGGGTGTCGTACAACGCACCCACCGGATGCGAAAGTGCGTGCATGCCGCCCAGGCCTTTCTGGAATGCGGTGGCGCCCATCGCTGCGGCAGCGAGCATTTGCGCCCGCGCCTCAAGGTCCGAGGGGGTGTGCACGGCGCGCACCAGGGCATTGGCCACCAGGCGCATGCCTTCCACCGCGATGCCGTCGGCCATCGGATGAAAACCGGGGGCACAGTACGACTCCAGGCAATGCGCGAACGCATCCATGCCGGTGCCGGCGGTGACTTTTGCCGGCATGCCGACGGTGAGCGCCGGGTCGCTGATGACCACCCGCGGCATCATTTTGGGGTGGAAGATGATGCGTTTGGTGTGCGTGCTTTCGTCGATGATCACCGCCGCGCGGCCGACCTCGGAACCGGTGCCCGCCGTGGTCGGCACCGCAATGAC
Source organism: Pseudomonas fluorescens NCIMB 11764 (assembly GCF_000293885.2). Taxonomy (NCBI): domain Bacteria; kingdom Pseudomonadati; phylum Pseudomonadota; class Gammaproteobacteria; order Pseudomonadales; family Pseudomonadaceae; genus Pseudomonas; species Pseudomonas fluorescens. Next base: position 5,605,855 of record NZ_CP010945.1, on the reverse strand, counting down.
CGGGGCGATACTGCTTTCGTCGGCGCGGGTCCAGTAGTCGCCGATGTCTTCGAAATCCCACACCGGTCGGGTCTGCCCGCTCATGAAGGCAATGAGTTTGCCCATGTCCAGGCCGCTGCCACCGCCGAAGGCGACCACGCCGTCGTGCTTGCCGGCGCGCCAGGCGTCGAGCCCGCCGGCGAGGTTGGCCTCGATGGGATTGGGCTTGAGGTCACAAAACAGCGCGACGCCCAGGCCGGCAGCGCGCATGGATTCCAACGCTGCCGTGGTGATCGGCGCGCGCGCCAGGCCACTGTCGGTGACCAGCAGCGGTCGCTCGATACCCTGGCTGCGACAGACCTCGGCCAGCTCGGCGATGCGGCCGACACCGAAGCGAATGCTGGTGGGGTAGTTCCAGTTTCCAGTCAGGTTCATGGCCTACACCTCGTGGCGCAGATGAAAGGATTTGGCGCGGGTCAGGTGCTCGTAGCCCAGGCGCGAGAGGGTGACGCCGCGTCCACTGTTCTTGACCCCGGTCCAGGCCAGCGCCGGGTCCAGGTAATCGCAACGGTTCATGAACACGGTGCCGGTGGCGATCTCGTTGCCGAGGCGTTCGGCGGCGGCGAGGTCCCGGGTCCACAGGGATGCGCTGAGGCCGAACGCGCTGTCGTTCATCAGGGCGATGGCTTGGTCGTCACCAGCTACCGGCATGATGCCGACCACCGGGCCAAAGCTTTCGTCGCGCATGACTGACATTTGATGAGTGACATCGACCAATACCTGCGGCGCCAGATAGGCGCTGCCCGGCGCATCGGCGGGGAAAGTCTTTGGATCGATCAGCGCTCTGGCGCCTTGCGTGAGCGCGTCGGCGATTTGTCCGCGAACAAAGTCGGCGGCGCCCGGTGTCACCATAGGGCCCAGCGTCGTGGCCTCGTCCAGTGGATTGCCCAATACATAGTGGCCAGTCAGTTCGATGAAGCGTTCGACAAATGCCGGATAGATTGTTTGATCGACGTAGATGCGCTCGATGGCGCAGCAGCTTTGCCCGGAATTGAAGAAGCTGCCATCCACCAGATTCTCCACCGCGTGCTCAAGGTTGGCATCGGCGCGAACGTAGGCCGGGTCTTTGCCACCGAGCTCCAGGCCCACGCCGATGAAACGCCCAGCGGCAGCGGCTTCCATGGCTTTGCCGGCCTCGACCGAACCGGTGAAGTTAACCTGGTGCACGCGGCCCGAAGCAATGATCGCGGACGTCTGCTGATGGTCGAGCAGCACGTTATGGAACAGCCCGTCGGGCAGCTTGGCGCGACGCATGGCTTCGGCGAAACGTTCGCCGACCAGCAGCGTTTGCGTGGCGTGTTTGAGGATCACACTGTTGCCGGCCATCAGCGCCGGGATGATCGTATTCACCGCCGTCAGGTACGGATAATTCCAAGGCGCAACGACCAGCACCGTGCCCAACGGTTCGCGTTTGATAAAGCGCCGAAAACCCGCGACAGGATCGGGTTCCACAGGTGCCAACGCTTCAGGCGCTATCGCGATCATGTGGCGGGCGCGTTCGGCGAAACCGCGCAGTTCTCCCGCGCCAAAGCGCACCGGGCGACCCATCTGCCAGGCCAGTTCCGGCACGATGTCCGCCTGCATCGACAGCATCGCGTCCACGGCGGCGCTGCACAAGGCAGCACGTTCGCCCAGCGATCGGCGCTGCCATAGAACCTGGGCGGTGGCGGCCGCCGACAGGACCTGCTCGATCTGCGCCGTAGAGGCACAATCGCGCTCGACAAAAAACCGGCCATCGACCGGTGAAACAAGCTGAACCTTGGCCGTCATGATGTGCTCAATAGCGCTCGAAGCCGCGCTGCAGTTCCCAGTCGGTGATACGCCGGTCGTACTCTTTTTGCTCCCACTCGGCGGTGTGCACGTAGTGTTCGATCACTTCATCGCCGAACGCCTCGCGCAACATGCTCGAGCCCTTGAGTGCGGAGCACGCGTCGCGCAGGGTTTTCGAGACTTCCGGCAGATCCTCGTCGAGGTAGGCATCGCCCTCGAACGGCGCCGCGAGTTCGAGCTTCTCATCGACACCGGCCAGGCCCGCCGCGATCAGCGCAGCGAAGGCCAGGTAAGGGTTGAGGTCCGCGCCGCCGATGCGGCATTCGATGCGGATGGATTTGCTGGCTTCGGCGCACAAACGAAAGCCGGCGGTGCGATTGTCCCGGCTCCACACTGCCCGCGTCGGTGCGAAGGTGCCGGCCTGGAAGCGCTTGTATGAATTGATGTACGGCGCGAGAAAACAGGTGATGTCGTTGGCGTACTTGAGCTGCCCGGCGACCCAGGCGCGCATCAGTTTCGACATGCCGAACTCGGCTTTCGCGTCGAAAAACAGCGGCTTTTTGGCGTTCTTGTCCCACAGCGAATTATGGATATGGCTGCTGGAGCCGGCGGCGTCATAGCGCCACTTGGCCATGAACGTGATCGCCTTGCCTTGCAACTGCGCGATCTCTTTGCAGGCGTGCTTGATGATGACGTGATGATCGGCCATGGTCATGGCATCGGCGTAACGGATGTTGATTTCTTCCTGGCCGGGTCCCCATTCGCCCTTGGAGTTTTCCACGGGAATGCCCGACGCCTGCAAATGTTTGCGAATCGCCCGCAGCACCGGCTCCTCGCGGGTGGTCTGCAGGATGTTGTAGTCCTCGATGTAATGGCCGGCGGTTTTCGGTTTGTGATAATTGCGCTTGTGGATCGCCTCGTAGCTCTCATCGAACAGATAGAACTCGAGTTCCGACGCGAACATGCCGGTGTAGCCGCGTTCGCGCAGGCGCTCGACCTGTTTTTTCAGAATCGCCCGCGGGCTGTGGGGCAAGTCTTTTCGATGGTGATGATCGAGCACATCGCACAGCACCAGCGCCGTGCATTCCAGCCAGGGCACGCGGCGCAGCGTGGACATGTCGGGCTTGAGGACGAAGTCGCCATAGCCTTTGCTCCAGCTGGCCGCGGCGTAACCGGGGACCGGTTCCATGTCGATGTCATCGGCCAGCAGGTAGTTGCAACAGTGGGTTTCTTCGTGACCACTGTCGATGAAAAACTCGACCTGGAAGCGCTTGCCGACCAGGCGTCCCTGCATGTCAACCATGCAGACCAGTACGGTATCGATTTCACCAGCGGCAGCAGCGCGCTTGAGCGCATCAAAACTGAGAAGGGGCTCGGTCATCACGTCAATCCTGCGTGAAAGGGTTGGGCCTGTCTGAGATAGCTGTTGCAGACGCTCTCCAGAAAAACCAAAACCCTGCAGAATCGAGCATCGTGAGCAATGAGCTGATCCAAGCTTAGCCTACTGTTGAAAACTGCAAGTCCACATGACCCCAAGCCCGCTGAATCAAAGGCGTGTAGCCAATCCGGCGCAAACGATCCGGCACGCCCCTGGCACCGTCTTGACCGATTGCGGGATCAGTGCCGGACCCGCGCACCCCGTCGACGCTTGAGTGACCAGTGCCCGTCAGGCTGCTGCAATCGGGTAAGGTAGGCGCGAAAATGCACCGGCTGCGCCGATTGACCTCACTGGAACCGAACATGATGAAAGCCGTAAGCCTCACCTTCGTCCTTGCACTGACGGCAGGGGCATTTTGCACACCGGTGGCAGCGGCGGGGGATGTTGAAGCCGGGGCGAAACTGTTCACGCGGATCTGCGGTGGCTGCCATCAAGTGGGCGAGTCGGCCCGGGGCGGTTTCGGCCCGCCACTCAACGGCATCTTCGGCCGCCCTTCGGGAAGCTCGGCGGACTACCAGTACTCCGACGCGATGAAATCCGCCGGCATTGTCTGGACCCGCGAGACACTGACGGCTTACCTCGAAGCGCCGAAGAAAGTGGTGCCGGGCACCCGGATGATTTTCTGGGGGCTCAGCGATCCAGAGAAGATCGAGGATGTGCTGGCGTACTTGCAGACGTTTCAGCCGCAGTAGCCCATCAATCCGTCACGCACAAATCCCCGGTGGCGCGGATCAGTGCCTGGCCATGCAGGCCATCCTTGATCAGCGCGGATCGCTCCTTGGCCAGCCAATGGGCACAGTTCGGGTCTTTGCGATAAGGCGCGAAATCGGCGTAGTGCTGCAACAGGCGGTTTTGCAGCTCATCCAGCCGTGGGCGGATTTGATGGGCAAGGTCCGGCCGTGGCGTGTCCGGCGCCTTGCCCGACGCTTGCCATTGCGCGAGCAGTCCGTATTGCACCAGCTTGTTGGCTTCGATCTGTGCGGCGATCAACTCCGCGACCTCGTCCGGGTCGAGATTACGGGTAACGGCCTGCTTCCTGGCGTTGGCGATGACCTGCGCTTCCCGGACGCTGTCCTGGATCGGTTTGTGGCTGTCCCATTTGGTCAATGCCACCAGGTCAGCGATGTTCAGGCGTTCGTTCATCGTCACCAGCAGCGGCTGCAGACTGTCGGGCGCCGGGGATGGCGTGGCGGCGTGTGCACCGCAAGCGAGTAAACCGGACAGGGCGCAGGTCAGCAGCAGCGGCAGGCGTGGGAAACACAACATGGGCAAACCTCATTGGGTACGGGACTCGCAATCAGGTGCTATTTATCACAAGTGAGACAGCGACATTAAGCAGGGGCTGATTTTTGTGCATGAAAAAGCCCGGCGGGTCAGGCCGGGCTTTTTGTCGGGTACTGCGGCAAGGCTATTCATTCATGCAGCGCGGCTTTCGATCAGACGGTCGGAACCACCTTCGGCCACGCGGTTTTCGATCAGACGATCGGAGCCACCTTCGGCCACGCGGTTTTCGATCAGACGGTCGGAGCCACCTTCGGCGACGCGGTTTTCGATCAGGCGGTCGGAGCCACCTTCGGCGACGCGGTTTTCGATAAGGCGGTCGGAGCCACCTTCGGCGACGCGGTTTTCGATCAGGCGGTCGGAGCCACCTTCGGCGACGCGGTTTTCGATCAGACGATCGGAGCCACCCTCGGCGACGCGGTTTTCGATCAGGCGGTCGGAGCCACCTTCGGCCACGCGGTTTTCGATCAGACGATCCGAACCACCCTCAGCCACACGGCTTTCAATCAGACGATCCGAGCCGCCTTCAGCGACAACCGGGTGAGCAGAAGAAGCGGCGAAAGCGTTAACTGCAAAAACCGAGAAAGCGATGCTGAGGAAGAGTTGGCGTTTCATGATGGTGTGCTCCGGGGTGTAGTTGTTGGGTATGGAGCTGATGTTACGCCGCGGATTTTTTATGAGAACTTCATTGAGTTGATGGTGACTATCGACGTCGGCAATGGTCCTCGGACTTCCATTGCGCCAGCCTGTCGTCGGTTGCAGTGCTGGGGCAGAACCTGCGGGGTATGCTGGATCTCTTGAACGATCGACGGTCTCCAGGAAATCAGACCGTGGCAAGGCGTTTCCTGAGAGGTTCCAGGCTCTGATCGAGAGGGTAAACCGATGCACGACTATTACGATTTGGGCACTTACAGCCGCCCCGTAACGACCCGTTCACCACAGGCTCAGCTCTGGTTCGACCGGGGATTGTTATGGTGCTACGGCTACAACCACGACGAATCCATCCGCTGTTTCCGCGAGGCGATCGAACATGACCACGATTGCGCGATGGCCTACTGGGGCATCGCCTATGCTTCCGGCCCCAATTACAACAAACGCTGGGATGCGTTTATCGAACAGGAATTGAAAGACGCCGTCACCCAGGCCCGGCTGGCGACGCGTGCCGCGCTTGCGCATGGCGAGGGTGCAAAACCGGTGGAACAGGCGCTGATCCGGGCGCTGGAGCAACGCTATCAGGCTGACGAGGCCGCCAGCGTTGAACAACTTTTCGACTGGAACGATGCCTACGCGGCGTCGATGCGCGATGTCTATAAAGCCTTTCCCGACGATCCGGATGTGGCGGCGCTGTTTGCCGAAGCCTTGATCGACCGCACACCCTGGCTGCTGTGGGATCTGAAAACCGGCGAGCCCGCGCCGGGTGCCGACACCCTGGAAGCGCTGGCCGTGCTGGAGCAGGCGATGCGGCGGGTAGCGGACAAAGCCGGATGGCGAGTGGATATCTGCGCGAAGGTGATTATGCTTCAGGAAACCTTGCAGCGATGTGAGGCGGTCAGCCTGTTGCCAGGCTTCATGAAATCGGTAATCCGATGACTTCAGCCCAGGGCCTGGGTACGACGATGGTAGTGAGGTGCTCCGGCCTACAACAAGAGCAAGACGGAGAAGACTCATGGCCGCAATCGACACCACCACGGGCAACGTGCCCAACCACGGGATCACCAGGGAGGAGCGCAAAGTCATCTTCGCCTCGTCCCTGGGCACTGTGTTCGAATGGTACGACTTCTACCTTTACGGTTCCCTCGCGGCGATCATCGCCAAGCACTTTTTCGCCGGCGTCAACGAGACCACGTCCTTCATCTTCGCGCTGCTCGCGTTCGCGGCGGGGTTTGCCGTGCGGCCCTTCGGCGCGATTGTGTTCGGCCGACTGGGCGACATGATCGGGCGCAAGCACACCTTCCTGATCACCATTGTCATCATGGGTGTCTCCACTGCCATCGTCGGTTTTCTGCCGGGCTACGCGACCATCGGCGTGGCGGCACCGATCATCCTGATTACCCTGCGCCTGCTGCAAGGCCTGGCCCTGGGCGGTGAATACGGCGGGGCGGCGACCTACGTGGCCGAGCATGCGCCGAAGGGGCGGCGCGGTTATTTCACCTCGTGGATACAAACCACCGCGACCCTCGGTCTGTTCCTGTCGCTGCTGGTGATCCTCGCCTGCCGCACGATTCTCGGCACTGAAGCCTTCGAGGCCTGGGGCTGGCGGATTCCGTTCCTGCTGTCGATCCTGTTGCTGATCGTCTCGGTGTACATCCGCCTGCAACTCAGTGAGTCGCCGGTGTTCTTGAAGATGAAGGCTGAGGGCAAGGCGTCCAAGGCGCCGCTGACGGAATCCTTCGCTCGCTGGGAAAACCTGAAGATTGTGATCATGGCTTTGCTCGGCGGTACGGCTGGCCAGGCCGTCGTCTGGTACACCGGGCAGTTCTACGCGCTGTTCTTCCTGCTGCAGACCCTGAAGATCGACGCGCAGACCGCCAACTTGCTGATTGCCGGCTCCCTGCTGATCGGCACGCCGTTTTTCGTGATATTCGGCAGCCTGTCCGACCGCATCGGTCGCAAGGGCATCATCATGGCGGGCTGCATCCTGGCGGCGGTGACCTACTTCCCGATCTTCCACGCGTTGACCCAGTACGGTAACCCTGACGTGTTCATCGCCCAGGAGAAGAATCCGGTCACGGTGGTCGCTGATCCGGACCAGTGCTCGTTCCAGTTCGACCCGGTGGGTAAAGCCAGATTCACCAGTTCCTGCGACCTCGCCAAAACGGTGCTGGCGAAGCGGGCCATTCCCTATAAAAACGTGAAGGCTGAGCCGGGCGCAGTCGCCCAGGTTCGTATCGGCGACAAAGTGATCCCGAGCTTCGAAGGCACCGGCATGCCGGCCGCCGACTTCAAGACCCGCAACGACGCCTTCACCGCCACCCTCGGCACTGCCCTCAAGGACGCCGGTTACCCCGAGAAGGCTGACCCGGCCAAGACCAATTACCCGATGGTGTTGTTACTGCTGACTATCCTGGTGATCTACGTGACCATGGTCTACGGTCCGATCGCTGCGTGGCTGGTGGAACTCTTCCCGGCGCGCATCCGTTACACCTCGATGTCGCTGCCGTACCACATAGGCAACGGTTGGTTTGGCGGCTTCCTGCCGACGGTGGCATTTGCCATGGTCGCGGCCACGGGGGATATCTACTACGGGTTGTGGTACCCGATTGTCATTGCGGTGTTGACTGCAATACTCGGTACGTTCTTCCTGCCGGAAACCAAGGATCGGGAAATTCATCACACCTAGGGCTGGCGTTCGCCCTCTCTCGCGGGGGAGAGGGCGAGGTTGTCATGGCTGATGCTGGCTGACCCAATGCTGGCTGACCCAATGCTGGCCGACCGCACCATCCTCGCCCTGCACCGGATCGCGCTCGGGAAACGGCAGCGTGTTGATGCTTGCCTGTTGCTCGGCACTCGGTGCCTCGCGGCAAATATCGGCGTGCTGCCCGGGCGGGTAGGCACCGACTACCAGAAAATCGTCGCTTGAACCCAGGTTGCAGTGGCCCGTGCCCGCTGGCAGCAGCACCACATCACCCGCACTGACTTCCAGTACATGACCGTCCGGACCGCCCAGCATCAAACGCGCATGACCGCTGGCGATGCCAAGCACTTCATGGCCTTCGGTGTGATAGTGGTGAAAGTCGTAGACCCCGTAACGCCATTGCGGTGGCCAGCCATTGGCCTTGAACGTTTTCTCGAACAGCGCCGCCGGATCGTTGCCCTGGACGGCAATGGCCTTGGGGTAAATGAGTAGCGGCAGGCGCGGATTGTTGGGCACCCAGTCGTTGGCTTCGAGCAACAGGGGTTGCGCGGGGGCGGGGAGGGAATGCGAACGTGCCATGGGAATCTCCGGAGCGGTTGACGCTGATTCCGGTGTGACCAGTGACCCGGTGGCGAATTCGGCTCGGCAGACGAACAGTATCTGAAGGTTCGCACTTCTCCGAGAAAGAATGTGTGGGCACCAGCCCGAATCAACCGGACGACAGTAGGTCATCGGCGGTGAACACCCATGTCATGCTCGCTAAAAATCCGCTGTGGGAGCTGGCTTGCCAGCGATGGAGGTTCACAGCGCGTTCATTCAGCAGGCGTTATCGTTAACGTCGCAGCGCGCCGGGCCCATCCTGGTCGGCATCAAGATCGGGCTGGCGCGATACGCGAGAGGCGTGTTGCGGCTTCACCTCAATGAAGGACATTCATTTATTTTGAGCAAGAAAAAGCCCGGCTGATCAGGCCGGGCTTTTTGTCGAGTACTGCGTTAAGGCTATTCATTCATACAGCGCGGCTTTCGATCAGGCGGTCGGAACCACCTTCGGCGACGCGGTTTTCGATCAGGCGGTCGGAACCACCTTCGGCAACGCGGTTTTCGATCAGACGGTCAGAACCACCTTCGGCAACGCGGTTTTCGATCAGGCGGTCGGAACCACCTTCGGCGACGCGGTTTTCGATCAGGCGGTCGGAACCACCTTCGGCGACGCGGTTTTCGATCAGGCGGTCGGAACCACCTTCGGCAACGCGGTTTTCGATCAGGCGGTCGGAACCTCCTTCGGCGACGCGGTTTTCGATCAGACGATCCGAACCACCCTCAGCCACACGGCTTTCAATCAGACGATCCGAGCCGCCTTCAGCGACAACCGGGTGAGCAGAAGAAGCGGCGAAAGCGTTAACTGCAAAAACCGAGAAAGCGATGCTGAGAAGGATTTGGCGTTTCATGAGTGTGTGCTCCGGGGTGTAGTTGTTTGGTATGGAGGCGATGTTACGCCGCAGAATTTTTAAGAGAACTTCATTGAATTAATGGTGACCATTGACGAAACCAATAGATGGACGAGGCCCATGTCGTCCGAGTGATGGCACCTGGCTACGCGTTGCTTGATTGGATCCACAGTGGCACCCTCAGCGCCCGTTGCACCAAGGAGCCAGGTGATCAAGGAATGAGTGGATACGTACCCAACCCCCCGAAAAACTTCCGCTACGACGAAGCCAAACCCGTCGACATCCACGCCAAGCGCTGGGCCGAGTATGAGAAATACGGCAAGGCACCGGCGACGGCGAAGGAAAAAGTCAGAGTTGCGTTGCGCATTGGCGTGTTCTTTGACGGAACGCTGAACAATGCGGGTAACTCTGCGTCAGGATTATTGTGCGGCGCCCATCACCCGATTCGCCCGGAAGACGTCGATGCGAGCTGCAAGCCGTATATGGCGGATCCGGAGGGGAGTTATGGGAATGATTTGAGTAATGTTTTCAGACTGTATGAACTGTACCCAGCCAACAAAGATGTGAAGGGGGAAGGCACGCCTACACTGGCGTTGCGAAGTCTGTACATCGACGGCATCGGTACGGAAAGCGGGAGCAAAGACAGCTTTGGTAATGCCGCCACCGGACGGGGTGAAACGGGTGTCGCGAGTAAGGTCCAAAACGCATTTTCTCGGCTGAAAGTCCTGATCAAACAAGTCGTCGATCAAAACCCCTGCGGTGAAATCACTTCGCTAACCTTCGATACGTTTGGTTTCAGTCGAGGAGCTGCGGCGGCCAGGCATTTTGCAAATGAGGTCGTGCGCTGCCAGCAGGGGCCACTGGGAGAGGTGTTGCGTAGCAGTCCCAATGGTTTTAGCGCCAGCTTTACAGGTCAGTACAACAGCGAAATTCTGATGGGCTTCATCGGTCTGTTTGATACTGTTCCTTCTGTCGCGGGATTCACCAATCTTGGGAATATCCAGAGTCCAGTCGCTCCTGGAATCAAGCTTTACCTGGACCGCAAATACTTTACCGATGTCGTTCAAATTACCGCCCGTGACGAACGCCGTGCCAATTTTGCGTTGAGCACAGTGATTCCTGCGCATACTGAAATCCCGGTACCAGGGGTGCACTCCGATATTGGCGGTGGTTACCGTGAGGAAGTGGAGGAGTGCGTGCTGGTCAGCCCTATGCAGGCACTCACGGTCCCCAATGGTACCGATGTCAAAACTACATCCATCTACCGGGATGCAATACAGAAAAAAGCAAAAATGGTCGCCGACGGTTGGCCTGAGACGATGCTGGATGTGATCACTCCAAAGCCAACATTGGCACATGACAATGAGCAGCGGAGGTTAGGACCAAAGGAACTACGGGTGTATGCAGGAGTGCAACTCAAGCGCGCAGTCAGCGGCAAACTATCGTTGGTGTATTTACGCTTGATGTACAAATTGGCTAAAGAGAACGGCGTTCAGTTTGAAGCGCTTGATGAGAACGATCCCGCGTACAGTTTACCTTCTGAGCTTCAACCAATTTGCGCCAAGATCCTCGCCGGGAATTACCAACTTGATCCCGGTGAAGAAAAGCTATTGAAACTCAAATACATTCATACTTCTGCCAATTGGAATAATCCTATTGGCGCTAGCCGCGAACGCGGCGTGACTGTTCGTTACACCAATGCACCCACTGACGATGGCATTCGGGTGCGACATCCTCATGTATCTGACTCTAACTGGAGAACGTTTTAATGCGCTCGATCCTAATATTACTGGGCGCGTTTTTTGTAGCCGGATGTCAGGCAGCCGACCCACTTTCCAGCGAAAACGACCCTAAAGATCAATGGTGGAGCCTCAGCTTCGTTGAGCCCGCCTACATGAAGGTATGGGTGGAAGACTCTGCCGTAGAAGACATCAACGGCAAGCGGTTTAATCGAACGGGTGGAGGCACAGCAGGTAGCCATGACTCCGAGGACGGTACCGAAGCAGCTCGTGGCTGGAGTAAATATATAAGCAGCGGCATCCGTGGCGTAGTTGGAGCAGATCTACCGAAACGCATCTTTGTCCGATGGCAGTCGGTTGTCGAGTCGAAGACCTATCGTGGGTGGGTCGATATACCCGAAGAAGCACGGCAGATCATGCACGCCTCGGTCAATGAGCGATGCCCGGCGACGCCCGACGAGCCAGCCAACTACATAACCATGGTTTACCTCGGACTTGCCCCCGGCGGCATCGTACAGGTGTGGGTGACTGATAAATGCTTGAAGTCAGTCAAGGTTGCTCGTGCCCAAGCAGAAATAGAACCCTTGGGACCCCACCTCGGAAAATCCGGTGGCAACTATTACCCGTTGTCCGACGAGTCCAAACGCTACGTCGAACAATTCGGCATCCCCTACGGCAGCTGGTAATCATCACCGCACAAAAAAAACGGGCGCCTATCAAGGCGCATTCAGAGTTGCGTTGCGCATTGGCGTGTTCTTTGACGGAACGCTGAACAATGCGGGTAACTCTGCGTCAGGATTATTGTGCGGCGCCCATCACCCGATTCGCCCGGAAGACGTCGATGCGAGCTGCAAGCCGTATATGGCGGATCCGGAGGGGAGTTATGGGAATGATGTGAGTAATGTTTTCAAGCTGTATGAGCTCTATCCGACAGCGGAAGTAGCCGGAAACGATGCGTCATCCAAACTCGTACAGCGCAGTCTCTACGTAGACGGGATCGGCACCGATGCGGGCGCTGAAGACAGCATGGGTGCCGCGGCGACCGGGCGAGGAGACGCAGGCGTAGCGGGGAAGGTACAAAAAGCGTTTGTCGCCATGAAAGCACTGATCAAGGAAGCAATCGATCGCAATCCTGACGGTGAGATTACATCGCTCACATTCGACACCTTCGGGTTCAGTCGAGGCGCCGCCGCTGCCCGACATTTCGCCAATGAAATCGTACGTTGCAAACTAGGGCCTCTGGGCGAAGTGCTCCGCAGCAACCCCAAGGGGTTCAGCTCCAGTTTCGATGCCCGGTACAACAGCGAAATCATCATGGGGTTCATCGGCCTGTTCGATACCGTGCCCTCGGTCGCGGGGGTCACAAACATAGGTAACATCCAAAGTCCGGTAGCACCGGGGATCAAACTGTACCTTGACCGCAAGTACTTTACCGATGTCATTCAATTGACTGCGCGGGACGAGCATCGGGCCAACTTTGCGTTAAGCACAGTCATTCCCGCGCATACGGAAATACCCGTTCCCGGTGTGCATTCGGATATCGGTGGAGGTTATCGAGAGGAAGTGGAAGAGTGCGTACTGGTCAGCCCAATGCAGGCCATGACGGTGCGACAGGGAACCGACATTCAAACCACTTCGATTTATCGTGATGCCCAGCAGCAGAAAGCGAGTTGGGTCGCCAATGGCTGGCCAGAAGCAATGCTGGAAATCGTGACTCCGAAACCGAGTTCATTGTCGAGGGAAGAGCAGACATCCGGGTTCAGGCAGGTGCGGGTGTACGCAGGTTTGCAACTCAAGCGTCCGGTTAGTGGGAAGCTGTCAGTGGTGTATCTGCACTTGATGCATAAACTGGCCAAGGAGAAGGGGGTGCAGTTCAAGGATGTTCCGAAAACCTCTCAGTATTCCGTTCCATCAGAGCTTCAACCACTCTGCGACAGGTTCCTCGGGGGCAATTACCAGGTTATGCCTGCGGAGGAGAAACTGCTCAGATTGCGCTACATCCATATGTCTGCCAATTGGAGCAATCCAGTGGGATCGACTCGTGAGCGCGGGGTGAATCTCCGCTACACGAATGCACCGACCGAAAGTGGTGTGCGCGTACGTCACCCTCATGTACCGGATTCAAGCTGGAGAACATTTTAATGCGTTTGTTGGGATTGCTTGTAGGACTGTTACTGGTTTCTGGCTGCCAGGCCACAAATCTCGCAACGCCCGAAACGGAGCTCACCAGAAAATGGTGGAGCCTCAGTTTCAACGAACCGTATTACATGAAAGCCTGGGTTGAAGACAGTGCGGTCGAAGACGTTAACGGCAAATTGTTCCGTCGCACGGGTGGCGGTACGGCAGCGGGGGGCGAGCCAGAAAATGGTACGGAGTCCGCAAGAGGGTGGGGTGAGATTACGGGGGGGATTCGCGAAGTTGTCGGTGCAGACTTACCGAAACGAATCTTCGTCCGTTGGCAGTCCATCGTGGAGCCACAAACGTACCGCGCCTGGGTCGACATTCCAGAGCAAGCCCGACAAATCATGCGCGATACGCTGAATGAGCCTTGTCCTTCAACGCCGGATGAACCAGCAGGCAATGTCGCGCTGGTGTATGTCGGTGTAGCGCCGGGGGGCGTCGTTCAGGTGTGGGTCGCGGACAAATGTATGAAGGCAATCAAGGTCGCTCATGCTCAAGCAGAAATAGAACCGTTGGGCCCAGACCAAGGAAAAAGTCAGGGGCAGTACGCCTATCCAGTCAGTGAAAAGGCGAAACGCTACGTCGAACAATTCGGCATCCCCTACGGCAGCTGGTAATCATCACCGCACAAAAAAAACGGGCGCCTATCAAGGCGCCCGTTTTCATTCCCGCATTACGCCGTCATGCTTCACTGATCTGACTGACACTCGTCACCTGCCCATTCCAGATCATCTCGTAATGCGCCGCCTGAACAACCGATAAAACCGGCTTCGGCGTCATCAGTGCCCAGCAATGACTGCCGTGCATTCGCACTGAGTTGTAACGAAGCCCGGGACAACCCGCCTCTTTGACCAACTTCCCCAAATGCCGGGAATGCGTGTAATCGTCCGGATCATAAACAGGGTCGGTCATCGCAATGGACGTCGCATCCTTCATCCCTGCATCCACAAAAGAGCAGGACAACCCCCGGAAAACGAACCGCTCATAGTTCAGGCCCGGCACGTTCGACCAGTACAGACTCTGGTGATGCTTCACTTCGGCCAATGCCGTTTCCAGTGTGTCCGCCAGGTACAGCACCCCGAAACGGCCATCGCTGAACCGCGAACCCGCGGGGTTGACGTGGGTGAATGGTGCTGTGGCGTAAGAGCAGCCTGGAATACCGAACGGGATTTCACTGCGGCGAATCAGCTCAAGGCGACCCACTTCATTTTTCAACCTGGGGTTGGTGAGTTCCTGTATCTGATACAGCACCTCGAACTCGTCGGCGTCGGCGACATCATCAAACAACGCCACCGGCGGGAACTTGGAATTGACCAGTCGATAGGCCTGCAATGGCTCACCGGCAAGTTCTGCCAGTTCGCTCAGCCTCACCATTGCGCACCACGCAGCACGTCGATGCGCCGAAAGGTTTCATACAGCGAAATCATATCGCCCTGAGCCATGATCTCGAGCGGCGAGCGACCGTTGAAGAATTCGTTATCGTTGGCCATCGACGGGAAACCGTAGACGTTCTCCGGGTTATCGAACACCAGGCGCAAGGCGGCGTGGATGTTGAGCACAAAACTGATGCGTTGCATCTGGTCCGCGTCCAGCGCCACGGCCCAGTCGGGATCGAGCTGCCGTGCGCGGGTGTAGGTGCTGCGGGAAATGCGCAGGATACGGCAGGCCTGATCGCTGGACGCTCCCCACTTTTCGAGGATGCCAACAGCGGCCCGCAGGCCCGTTACACACTGGCGCTTGCTGAAGGCTTGTTGCTGGAGGGCAACGGCCATATCCAATACCTCTTTTTGAATCCATGGATTCAAAGTTAGGTAAAAAGCGTCTATAGAGCAAGTTCATCGCGACCAGTGGAGGCTGCTATCGTTATAAACCTAGCGACCGTACGAATGAGAGGAGGCGCAACATGGACCGTTTTACCGGCGGTTGCCTGTGCGGCAACGTTCGAATTGAAGCGTCGGGACGCCCTTACCGGGTTGGCCTGTGCCACTGTCTCGACTGCCGCAAGCACCATGGCGCGCTGTTTCACGCTTGCGCGATATTCCCGCAGGACGCGGTGACGATCACCGGTGAAACTCGCGACTACGCCGGGCGGTGTT
The DNA here is from genome assembly GCF_000293885.2 of Pseudomonas fluorescens NCIMB 11764. NCBI lineage: Bacteria > Pseudomonadati > Pseudomonadota > Gammaproteobacteria > Pseudomonadales > Pseudomonadaceae > Pseudomonas > Pseudomonas fluorescens. The sequence goes on along the minus strand of NZ_CP010945.1, from coordinate 5,590,508 downwards.
TCTGTCCGCGCTGCGGCTCTTCGGTTTTCGCCCGCAGCGACGACGAAATCGAAGTGAGCCTGGGATCCCTGGATGCTCCCGACCAACTGACGCCCACTTACGAAAGCTGGATCACCCGTCGCGAGTCCTGGTTGCCGTCGTTTCCGCTCAGGAGGAAATACGCGCGCGACCGTGAGGGCACGGGGCGTTTTGAGGAGTAGGGCGCAACGAAAGGCGCGAGGGCGTCACGCCAATGTCCGGAACGCTCAGCCAGCAAGCCCGCGTTCCACCAGTGTCACGACGTCAACGACTGCAGCTTCTTCAGAATCTCGACGCTTGGATCTGCATGCTTGGCTGCACTGGATTTTTCGCTGTCAGATCCGTCCGTCACGATGCCCGCAAGAATTTCAGCCAGGTTGTGAAAGTGCCCGGTCTTTTTCTCGGCAGGGTCCGTGCCACCGCTCTGATTCAATGCCGCTTCCAGCGACAAATGCTGGGAGAGCCACTCAGGGGTGGCTTTTTCTTCAGGACTCATGTTGTCCATAAAAGCCAGCGCCGCTGTGGCTCGACCGAAAGGATCATTGATGAACGGGTCTTTCCAGTTTTTTTGCTGATCCGCCGGGCCGCTGTAATAACCGGTGGCGAGCCGGGCTTGCTGGCGCATCAAGGCTTGCGCCGAGGCTTGTTCCTGCGCGGTGAATTTCCCGCCCTGATTGGTGGCGACGGCGTTCAGCGAACGTCGGTCCAGATCGCCCATCAACGCATTACGGTCTTCATCGCTGCCGGTGTACGGTTTGCCGCTGGCGGTCATCAGTGCGTATTTTTCGTCCATGCGCTTGCGGGCATCAGCGGCCACTTCGGCAAAGGTCTTGTCCTTGGAACTGGAGATCGCACCAGGCTTGGAGGCGCCCAGGACAAGTGCATCGGCGTTCATCCCCGAACGCACCGGGAAGAACGGCGCGTTGCCCGCGATCGAGTTGCTGTACTCGGTAGAGGTGCTGGACAGACTCACTGAATCATCGTTCTGCGGCTTGGCCTGATCATCTTGCGTGACGCGTTTTTGCGCATCGGCCGCAGCCTTTGCATCGACGGCAGAGGTGTAGGCAGACATCGCCGCATTCGTTGAAGTTGAAGCAATGATCATTGTTCTTCCTTGACGAGGAGGCCCAGGCGGCCGCGTTGAGATGCTCAATGGGGGACAAGGTACGCTGAAAGTGTGAATCTGGCATTTCCATGTATCAGCAATGCAACAAATGGCCAATCAACGGGCCTGCTGCGGCTCGCTGCTCGCGAGGGTCCGATCCACCAGGCGGATGCGGTCGCGTCCGCCACGCTTGGATTCATACAGCGCGGTATCGCCTTGCTCGATCAATGCCGCCAGACTCGTTGGCGACTGGTCAAACAGGTTGGCACCGATGCTCAAGGTGACCCGTTCAGGCGTGGCGAATGTCTGTGAGGCCGTGTGGTGAAACTGCTCACGCAGTGCGTTGCCCAGCCCCACGATCTGTTCGCTTGATGTGTTATTCAACAGAATGACGAACTCGTCACCCCCCAACCGCGCGGCCAGCGCGCCTTCTGGCAGCACCGAACGAATCATCTCGCTCAGCGCGATGAGCAACTGGTCGCCGGCGGTATGGCCGTAGAGGTCGTTGACCAGTTTGAAGTTATCGATATCGATCAGCAGCAGGGCGCCCGGTCGAGTGTTCGAGACGTCGTCCAGCAGACGCGACGCCCGTACCTCGAGGGCACGGCGGTTGTACAGGGCGGTCAACGGATCACGCGCGGCCAGTCGGGCGATCCGTTTCTCCCGCCGATAGCGCTCGGTGCCGGTCATCGAGAGCGCGATCAACATGATCGCCATCGCACCCTCGACCAAAGAAATCTGGATGATCTCGCCACGAAAGGCCGCCAGGTCGATCAGCGTGCCCGGAACGACAACCGATATCGCCTTGATGAAGTAGAACAGCCCGTGAGTCAGCAGCACATAACGCAGCTGCACCGCCCCCACGCTCAACGACTTGCCGTGGGGGCGCAGGAGGAAGCTGGCCCTGAGCGTGGGCAGGGCGACCAGCAGCGAGTTGGCCACCAGCATGATCTTCGACCAGGACGGTTCGTCGGGCAGCAACAGCATGGCAAGCCAGGCGACAAAGATCAGGTACCAGGCGCGAGAAAGACGCACCTGCGTGAAGCGCGCCACGCCGAGCAGAAAAAGCCAGTGGGCCGTCACCAACAGGCCGTTGGCGAACCAGATGCCGATCAGCAAAAGCCCGCTGCCGCGCAGCAACGCAAGTGTCGAGCCCACGGTGATCGTCGCAAACCCCGCACTCCAGAACATCAGCGAGGGCTCACGAATGCTGCGCCACTCCACCGCCAGATACAGCGCGGCCGCCGCTGCCAGGGCGATCGAGAGGGTCAACATCGTTGGAGGGTCGAGCGCCATAGCCTGACGGGTTTGCCTGATTTGCGGTTAAGGGCTGTGATTGTAGCGTTCGAGACTCTTTTTCGCAGTGGCTCGTTATCTGGATATCGCACTGTCGATCCCGCAGTTTCCCGTTCGACTATGGGGCAGGGAATGCATTGCACGGTCACTGCGCCTGTCGGCGTTCCCTGTACACAAACGTTTACGAAGACGAACTGGGAGAAGACCCATGCGCACACTCATCGTTGCCGCGTTCATCAGTCTCGCAGCCGTTCGAGTTGCTGCTGGGGCGTCGCACCTATGACATCTTCGCGGCGGCTGGCAGCCGGGTTGGTGGACGAACTTCGGCTGATGATTTTTCCCGTCGTGCCGGGGCGTGGCAAGCGCCTGTTTGACGACACTGCAGTGGCATCGGCCTTCACATTGGTGCATTCGAGCACCACGCCGACGGGAGTACTGATCACCCGATACCTGCGCAGCGGCGAGGTGCGCACCGGAACGTTCGAAGACGTTGAGTAGCAACAGGCGCCAGTATTGGCCGCCTTCATTTGCCTGGCTGACTGCTTGGCTAGAATGAAATGTCAGCCCATTGTTGGAGAAGCAAAATGACCAGTAAAAACACCATTTGTCTCTGGTACGACGGCGACGCACTGGACGCCGCGACCTTCTACGCCAAGACGTTCCCCGACAGCGCGGTGGGCACTGTCCTTCGCGCACCCGGCGACTACCCGGCGGGCAAGCAGGGCGATGTCCTGACCGTCGAATTCACGGTGATGGGCATCCCGTGCCTGGGGCTGAACGGCGGGTCGGGGGTCAAGCACAACGAGGCGTTCTCGTTCCAGGTGGCGACCGACGACCAGGCCGAAACGGACCGCTTGTGGAACGCGATTGTCGGAAACGGCGGCCAGGAAAACGTCTGCGGCTGGTGCCAGGACAAGTGGGGACTGTCATGGCAGATCACCCCGCGTGTGCTGACAGCGGCGATCAAACATCCCGATCGAGCGACAGCCAAGCGCGCATTCGACGCGATGATGACGATGGGGAAGATTGATGTTGCGGCGATTGAAGCGGCGGTTGGGCGTGCTGCAGGTCTTTAAGGGACGGATATGGAAGGGTGAGTGCCGACTCGTGGCTTACCCCTTGGCCCGGTGACGCAAGCGCGAGTAAGTAGTCAGCATGCTAGTCACGGCCGGTTCACCCGGTTCACCCGGTTCATCCCGGTCAACCGGCCGTCGGCTGCTACAGGCCTGGAACGCCCGCGCCGCACCCGTCGATGGTTGACGCACTTCCGATACCATCGCATACGATGTAGAGTTTCAGCCTTGCAAGATTGGCCAAAGAGAACGCCCCATGAAAACCACCGACAAGCCAGCCGCCCTCGACCTGAAGCTCTCCGAATTCCTGTGTTTTGCGGTCTATTCCTCCAATCTCGCCTTCGGCAAGGCTTATAAGCCAATGCTCGAACGGCTCGGGCTGACCTATACGCAATACATCACCCTCGTTGCACTGTGGGAGGAAGACAACCAGACCGTTGGCAGCCTCGGCGAAAAGCTGTTCCTGGAGTCCAACACCCTCACGCCGATCCTGAAGAAGCTGGAAGCGATGGGTTATGTGCTGCGCCAGCGCGACCCGGAAGACGAACGCCAGGTGCGGATCAGCCTCACGAAAGAGGGGCGAAAGCTGCGTGAAGGGCTCTCGGAAGAGGGCTTCCCGCAAACCGGTCTTGACCCCGACGACTTCGTGAAAATGCAGAAGGCGATTGTGAAATTGCGGGGCAATCTCATCCGTTCGACGAAAGACAGGGAGTAAGAGGGCGGAGCTTCGATAGTGTTTCAGAGGGGCGCCCCAGCGATAACGGCATCGGTATTTCCGCCAACGCGCTGCCCTTTATCTTCGAACCTTTTGTGCAAGATGTCGGCGAAGTGAGAAGGGCAGCAGCCAATTCGAGGTCAATCTCCCTCGCACCGATACGCTGCCCAAAAACGCCTGCGGGTCCTTCGCGTTATGACAGGCGCGATTCCCGTGTCGCGCTGTTCAAGTGCTCCGCCGTGACACCGATGCGCGAAAACACCAGCCACACAAACAGCAGCACACTGCAGCCAATCAGGACGGATGCGCCAGCAATCAATGGCTCGACCGACGCAAAGCCCTTGAGGCGCAGCGTCAGCGCGCCGAGCATCACCGGGACGCCCACGTTGTACGTCCAGAACTGAGCAGCCGCCAAGCGCCCTTCGGTGATTGACGGGTGCGCGGAGCCGATGATGCCGAACAGGGCCATCGACACCCATCCCAACAGATTGACATGGGCATGTACCGCGAACAGCGAGTGGTCGCCGGAAGCGCCCATCGCCACGCCCAGCATCACGCCAAGCGCAAAGTAGATCGCAGCGAGCCGAAACCAGGTCCGCGAACGGAGGTTGTGATTCATGGCATACACCTCATGCGCCCTGAGGCGCGTTCAGTTGCTGAAACATAATGGGCAACCTTGCAGGTTGGTTGCTGTACGTCTATTGTGAGACTATATCTCACGAAAAGACAGAGTCTCATATATTCCATGTCCATACCGAAGTCAAGCCCGTCGAACCCCAACGGCGGTACGCAAGGTCGCACCAACCAGAAGCTGCGAACTCGCCAGGCGCTGATCGATGCCGCCGTCGCCTTGCGCGACGAGGGCCTTCACCCGACGGTTGCGCAAGTGGCCGAGCGCGCAATGGTTTCGCGCGCCACGGCCTATCGCTACTTTCCCTCGACCGAGGCGTTGATCAGCGAGCTGGCCGCCGATCGCGAAATGAAGCCGCTGGAAAGCTTCTGGCGGCCGGGAGACGATCCGGTAAAAGGCATTGGCCTGGCCGCGAACGCGTTGAACACACTCTTGATCGACGACGAGATCGGCCTGCACGTGATGGAACGTTCGTTCATGTCGGTGTGGCTGGAAAGCGAGACCCACGAACCCCTGCGGCCGGGCCGACGGATGAGCTACATCGAGCCGATCGTCGACTCGCTGAAGGACGTGCTCACACCCCGTGCGCGCAAACGTCTGAAGCAGGCGCTGTCGATCGTCATCGGCACTGAAGCGTTGATCGCCGTGCGCGATATCAGTGGCGCGAGCGTTGAAGAATCACTCGATGCCGCTGCCTGGGCGGCGAGGGCGCTGGTTCGTCAGGCGCTGGCGGAGGAGGAACAGGCGCGGCAAAAGCGAAAGTGATGCCGGGCGCCATCGCTTACTCTCGGCCTGAAGGCTCGGCGATCAGTAGCAACGACTGCGGCACGGGACTTTGTGGGTGCTGCGGCTCTTGCAGGCCGGCCAACCGAAAACCGGCCATGTCCAAGGCATTGAGCCAGCTGGACAAGGTGCGGAAATACCAGGGCATGGGTTGCCACTGCCCCTTGAACCCGGCAAAGGTCTCTGTGCGCCAGCCATCCTGATAATCCCCCGCCGCTGCGGCCCACGGATGCAGTGTCTGGATCACCAGCGCACCGTCTGGGGCGAGCAGGGGAGGCATGGCGGCGAGCAGAGGGATGATGTCCTGGTGCAGCAAGGCGAAGTTGGCGCAGATCAGGTTGTAGTCACGACCGATATCGACTTTTGCCTCCGCCAACGCTTCATAACTCGCCAAATGCACCACAGAAGTTCCCGCCGCACGGGCCGCTTCGACCAGCGTCGCATCGCCATCCACACCGACCGCCTCGATGGAACGTTCCGTCAACGCACGCAACAGCCAGCCCTCACCGCAGCCCAGGTCGAGCACGCGCTCGGGCTGACGGCCCAGCACCGCCAGCAGGATGGCCTGGTCTGTGACCGTGTGGCGGCTTTCTATGGTGCCGGCGCGGATGGCTTCGATCCAGGACCGGGCATTAAGGTGCCAACTTTGGAGGAGGGTGGATTCGGGGGCGGACATGGCGGATACCGGCGTTCTGGGTTGGATAAAGGATAGGTCAAATGTTGATGGGCGAATGGGGTTGGGCATGCAGTCGCGATGGGGGCCTTGATGCTGAAGCGTCAGCGACAGATCTCATCTGCCAGTTTCCTGGCCTGCCGAGTCGCAGCCTCGCGCGCGCCACGATCAACGTCTTCCCCCAAAATGGTTTTTTCCACAATCACCGAATGCACATCGGTCACGCCGATGAATTGCAGCCAGGCTTCCACATAAGGCTTCTGAAAGTCGAAACGCTCCGCCGGCGTGATCGACTGCGCCGAAAAATCCAGGCCGCGGGCGTACGCCACCACGGCGGTTTTGTTGTGCAGCATGCCTTCCAGGCCGCGTTCCGGGTCGAAGCTGAACAGGATGTCTTTCTGCGAAACCAGGTCGATGAAGTGCTTGAGTTTGTACGGGATACTGAAATTCCAAAGCGGTACGGACATCACCAGCACATCCGCGCGGTGCAAGTGCGCAGCCAGGTCTTTCAAAGTGTTCCAGGCCTCCTGTTGCGCCGGGGTCAAGGCGGTGCCATTGAGTCCTGCGTATTTGGCCTCCATGGCCAGGTCATCGAATTCCGGCAACGCCATGTTCCAGAGGTCGAGCGTGAGGATTTCGGTGTTCGGGATGTGTTCTTGATAACGCGAGATGAAGCGGCGGGCGACTTCAAGGGACGCCGAACGCTGCTTGCGTGGAGAACATTCAATATGCAGAAGAGTAGTCATGGCGCGCCTCGAGTGGTGGGGTAGGGAGGCATTGCAACATAGTTGTATTTGAAATATAAATCGTAAATTAGTACTCGATTGATCACGTATAAAACTATGTTCGATACCCTGCTGCTCAAAACATTTGTCGCTGTCGTCGATGAAGAAGGCTTCAGTCGCGCAGCTGAAAAGCTGCACCTTACTCAATCTGCGGTCAGTGGCCATGTGCGGCGACTGGAAGAGCAGATTGGTAAACCGCTGTTGACGCGGACCACCCGCTCCCAGCAACTGACGCCCGATGGCGAGCGCCTGCTGTCTTATGCGCGCACGATCCTTGTGTTGAATCGTGATGCCTGGGCAGAACTGACGCGTACGCCATTTCACGGGCGACTGCGGATCGGGGTGTCCGAGGATTTTGTCGAATCTCGCCTGCTGCGCACTTTTCAGGATTTCGCCGCGCAGTACCCAGGGATGGAGATCGACGTGCAAGTGAGCATTCCTGGCACGTTACTGGCGCTGATGAAGCAAGGGCATCTGGAGTTGGTCATCGGTTCGCTGTGCGAAACCAGCGAAGCGGGTCTTTTGCTATGGCAAGAACCGCTGGTGTGGGCCTGGTCGGCGCAACCCGTCACGCAGCTACCGACGCCGTTGCCGCTGGCCCTGTTCCCCGAGCCGTGCCCTTATCGCGAAGCAGCGCTGAAGCGACTGGCTCAGGCGGGCATCGCCCAACGCACGGCCATGTTATGCAGCAGCACGGCCGGGTTGCAGGCAGCGGCGCTTGCAGGCTTCGCGGTAGCGCCCATGCCACTCAGCCAGTTGAGGCAAGGACTGGTGGTTCTTGGGGCGGAACAAGGGTTGCCGGAGTTGCCTGATGCGGAGTTTCGGTTGTTTACCTCACCTGAAGCGGACCAGGCGATAGTGGCAGCGTTCACTCAGCTTATTGTGGCGTATTGCTCTGCGCGCAGGGCCTGACAGTCATTTCAAAGGCTTGGTATCGAATGCTGCGATATCGATGCGACCCCTCTCGTCAGTCGGTTTTAGCGCTCGCTAAAAAGTACGCAACCAATGCGTTGGCATGGCCATGGCCCATGCCGTGTTCAGTCTTGAGCAAGGCCACCATTTCCATATGCTTCTTGCCGCTGACTGTTGTGAGCAGGGTTAGCCAGTGGGTGATCGGCTGCCCATACTTTTTTTCAATAGAGGGGAAGTACGACGCTGGTCCTTTTAGTTTTGAATCGTCGGTCATGACGCAAACTCCTTTTTGGTTTTGTGTGCTGCTTCTGTCATTGGTCGATCGTTAAAAGCCACGTATTCACCACCCGCCGATCCAGCTCCTCCCAATCCGCCATACCCAGCACCCGCGTGGTATTCAGCCCGCGCAAATACCCGCGCAACTGATTGGCGGTGGCCTGCTCCAGCTTCAGGTCGGGCGCCGGTTTGCCCAGTAGTACGGTTTCGTACTGCACCAGGTACTCGGCCACCCGATCACGGAAATCGGGCAAAACAGCGTCACGAATCAAGTCAAACGTTCTCAAGGAGAGTTCCTCATCCATCGTTTCCAGTGGCGATTGAGTATTCATCCGCCGGCACGGCGCGCAACTATTGTTAGAGGTAATAGTGACCATCAAGAAACGCAAGTTCTACTTTGTTCGCAATACCCGGAAAATCACCTCCAACGACACACCACTCACGAAAATTTGCGTGATTTGATGAACGAACCTTTCAGGATGAGACCGATGCGTCTTTTAAGTGTGCCTGCCATGGCCTTCGGCGCCTTGTTGCTCGCCGGTTGTGCCTCCGCGCCGAACGACCCGACCCTGACCTTGCAGACCAGCAAGACCCCGGCCCAATACGCTGAATGCGTCGTACCGAAATTGCAGGGCAACCCGACCGTCTCGCAGACCCAGCGCAGCTACCGGATCGTGGTGCCGAGCAAAGTCTCGGCGGACAACGTGCTGGAAGCCTACAAGGCCGGCAACGGCGGCAAGGTGTTCATCTACGAGCGGCATCTGTTGGCCTCGAACTTGTTGCCTTCCAGTTTTGAACGCGCCGCACAGGACTGCATCTAACCCCGGTACGTAAACGTTTTCTACAGAGCTCCTTTGGTTGGCCGCAACCAACCAATTTTTTGCCCCGCACCGCATTCGGTGGCGGGGCTTTTTTTGTCTGCGAATAAACGATAGCTGTTTTTCCACTCGTCTAAATCGACAGGCCAAATCGATATTCCTGGGCTGTCCCTTCTTGCCCGGATGGATGCTCGATCAAGAAGCCACAGCGCGCAAGTACCTTTGCCGAGCCGATATTTGCGGCGTAGACATTGGCAACCAGTTGTTTAAGGTTCCAACGCAACCGCGCCTCCTGGATCAGATGCTCCACCGCCTGCGTGGCCAGTCCTTGACCACACGCACTTTGAGCAATTCGATAGCCGACTTCTGCCGACCGTTCTGCCGTATCGATGCCTTTCAGGTTCGCCCGACCCACTATTTTCCTGCCAGCGTCTTCGATGACAAAAGGGTGCCAGGTTCCGGCGGCATAATCGGACAAATAAGCCGTGATGTGCTCGGTGACACCCCGCGTCGAGTAGAAAGCAGCGTCACGCGCGTCAATGTGGCGCTCGAACCACTCGCGATTGTCCAATTCAAATGTCAGCAACGCTTCAGCATCCGTGCTTTCCAGAGTCCTGATTCTGACGGGCTTCATAAGTACGCTCCCTCCTTGGTAAACAACCTGGATCATTGTGCAGTGGGACACCGGTCCGCTCCTGGCCGCCAGCATCCTCTCACACATACCAGGCACCGCTAACGCAGAGACTTGAACGCTGTGCGAAGTTCTTCAGTAAAGAGGCGGGGCTGTTCCCAGGCTGCAAAGTGACCGCCTTTGTCGGCTTGATGGAAGTAGATCAGACGGCTGTAGGCGCGTCGGGCCCAGGTTTCCGGAGGGAAATAAACGTCATCTGGAAACACTGTGACCGCCACTGGCAGGGAAATCTCGGTGGTCTTCTGTGCCGCAGAGGAAAGGGGGCTGCGCCCTTTGTTTTCCCAATACAGCCGTCCTGCCGAAGCGGCGCTGTTCGTGAGCCAGTACAACGTGAAGTTATCCAGCACTTGATCCTTTGTCGGCAGCTGTTGAGCGTCGGCGCCGTACATCCATTTTGAAAATCCCGGGTGAACGAGCAGGAGCGCCGCGAGAAAGCTCGGTGAATCCGCTACGCCGTAGCCCATCATCTGCGGTCTTGCGGCCATCATTGCGCTGTACGCCAGGTTGCCCTGCTTGATCAGTGTGGCAACGGCGTCGAAGGTGGCGCGTTCCTGCGCGGAGAAGTTCTCCGGTGCCGGCCCGCCCGCAGCGAGTGCCGCAGTCGCTTCCGGCGGAATTGTGGCCGGCAGGTTGAGGTGAATGCCGAGCAATCCGGCCGGTGCCTGGCGCGCCATCGCGCTGGTGATCGGGCCACCCCAGTCGCCACCCTGGGCGACGTACCGCGTGTACTCGAGGCGTTTCATCAACTGCGCCCATGCCCGTGCAATATGATCCGGGTCCCAGCCAATCCCCGTCGGTTTTCCGGAGAAGCCATAGCCAGGGATCGACGGAATCACCACATCAAATGCATCCGCCGCGTTGCCCCCGTGAGCGACGGGGTCGGAGAGCGGGCCGACGACATCAATAAACTCGAGAATGGAGCCTGGCCAACCGTGGGTCATGATCAACGGCAAAGCGTTCGGACGGGGAGAGCGCACCCAGATGAAATGGATGTCCACGCCATCGATCGTCGTGACGTACTGCGGCAAGGCGTTGAGCCGGGCCTCCACTTTGCGCCAGTCGTAACTCGTGCCCCAGTAGTGAACCAGCGCCTTCAATTGTTCCAGTTGAGCGCCCTGGGACCGATCGGAAACCGTCTCTTTATCCGGCCAGCGGGTCGCCGCAATGCGCTCACGCAGATCCGCCAGATCGCGGTCAGGAACGTGGATCTGAAAAGGGCGGATGGCTTCGGTCTCTTCAGTGGCGACCGCATTGGCGGGAAGCGATGAGGTGAGCATGACGGCGACTGCGGCAGCGACGAATGCGAATTTCATATTCACTTCCTCGAATGAGGGCATGCTGGACATCATTGGAAATTGAAGGTTAGTTCAACCGTGCGCACTTCTCCCATTACGAGGATCCCGGCATGCGCCACTACACTGTGCAATACCTGTTCAACGGCGAGCCCCGCACTCACGTGTTCGAGTTCAATCAGCCTCTGCTTCCTGTCCATGAGGCGGCGATGCATCTGTTGCAACTGCATTTTGGGGATGGAGAGAACAGCCTGATCATGCCCAATGCGGATGCGACGCCAGCGGAGATTTCAGAGCAGGCCGAGCGGGTAGGGCTGACGCAGATACAGGTCCTGGACTAACGTGTGTAGCAAACCGAAAAAATCTATTGAATAAAAGCTCTATAAGCTTTAAACGGGATGCTCACTGGCGCAATGCTAGCAATCACTCAGTAAGTATCGCCAGTTACTGGCTCAGGGAGCGCTGATGAGTGTTCGTCCATGCAACGACTCTGCGCGGCAATCGAACGATTGCCACGTGGTTGCATCTCAACGAAAAGGAAATTCGGAGACTGTCGGCATGGCGTACGCTGGCAACGAAAATACGATCGAACAATTGCTGGATTCAGCGCGCAACTGGGGGCACACCACCGCGTGGGTGGTTTACCGCGCCGGTGAACAAATGCATTTGGTCGGGCAGGGCGATCCACGTGCGCGGTGGCCTTCAAGTGTTGCGAATGACGAGTTCGAAGCCTTTTGCCTGACCTGGCGATTGCACCGCTGGCCGACCGGCAAGGGCGAGAGTGAACTGGGTTGGCTGCTTGCGCCAGTCGACGATGCCGCTGAACCGGCGCTCGCCGAATTTGCCCAGCGCCTGGGCATTGAGGTACAGACCAATACGCTTGCCCGTGCGCAGATTACTCAGCGTGTGCTGTATGAAATTACCTACCTGGCCAGTTCGACCCGCGACCGGTCAGTGTTTCTGGTGGGGGTTCACCAACTATTGGCGAGCCTGATCGATGCCGAGAACTTTTATCTCGCGTTGTATGACCCGCACAGTGGCAAGATCGACTATCCGTATTACGTCGACATCATCGACGTTGATGCCGTCGAGTCCCAGCACTACGAATACCTTGACCCGTCACACCTGTCCTTGACCGGGCAAGTGTTGACCACGGGCCAGCCGTTGCTGATCGACGCCGCAGGCATTCTCGCGGCTCAGGCCGAGGAGCGTTTTTACTGCGTGGGTGATCGTCCCGAGTTCTGGATGGGGGCACCGTTGAAAAATGCCTCGGATGACGTGTTCGGCATGCTCGCGATGCAGGTCTACGAGGTTTCCCGAACCTACAGCGCCGAGGACCGCGCGCTGTTTCTGGTGGTGGCACGCCACGTGGCCATGGCGCTGGACCGGATCCTGCACCGAGAGGACCTGGAAGCGACGGTGATACGTCGTACCCTGGAGCTGTCGGCACTCAACGACGCATTGCGGCAGGAAGTGGCAGAACGAGAGCGCGCCGAGCATCTGCAGAGCGCGCTGTTCCAGATCGCTGAACTGTCCAGCCAGCCTGGCGACATGGCTGAGTTGTTTCAAACCCTGCATGGCATCGTCGGTGATCTGTTGTTCGCGCGGAACTTCTACATTGCGCTGTTCGACGACGCGACCAGTGAAGTGACCTTTCCCTATTACGTTGATGAGCGGCAGACGACCTGCCCGGTGGCACGGCGTGGGAGCCGGGGCTTGACCGAGTACGTGATCCGTCAGCGCCGACCTTGCCTGATTGACGCCGACGAAGCCGAGCGATTGACTGCGCACGGTGAAATCGAAGTGGCCGATGCGTATTTCCAATCCTATTCCTGGCTGGGCATTCCCTTGTTCGATGGCGATGTGGTGCGTGGCGTGCTGGCAGTGCAAAGCTATACCTCGCAGGTGCGCTATACCCTGCGTGACCAGGAATTGCTGACGTTCGTGTCGCGGCACATCGACACCGCGTTATCGCGCCGCACGGCCGCCGAAGCGATCCATGCCGCCAACCTCAAGCTGGAAGCCCGGGTGCAGAACCGCACTCGCGAGCTCGATCACGCCAATGCCAAGTTGCAGCACGAGAACTCCCACGATGCGCTGACCGGGCTGCCGAATCGTACCTACCTGCAACAGCGCCTCAATCTGGCCTGGTCGCAGTTCGGCAGCGAAGGCGGGCACCTGGCGGTGATGTTCATCGACCTCGACCGTTTCAAACTGGTCAACGACAGCCTCGGCCACCATTTTGGCGACCTGCTGTTGAGGCAGGCCGCCCACCGTTTACGCGGTTGCCTGCGCGACACCGACATGCTCGCACGCCTGGGCGGCGATGAGTTTTCCGTGCTGGCACCCGACGCGCCGCTGGACGTGGTGATCGAAATCGCCGAACGGATTCTGGTGGCGTTTGACCTGCCGTTTTTGATCAATGGCTATGAGGTTTTTTCGTCCTGCAGCATCGGTATCGTCAGCGCCGACAGCCAGTTTCATATGGAGCCCGCCGACTTGCTGCGCGATGCCGATGCGGCGATGTACCGGGTCAAGAGTGCCGGACGCGACAGCTACGCGGTGTTCAATCAGGAAGTGCGCCGTGAAGTCTCGGACCAGGTCGAGCGGGAAGGGGCCTTGCGCAACGCGCTCAAGCGTACCGACGAATTGCTGCCGTATTTCCAGCCGATCGTCAGCGTCGAAAGCGGCGAACTGGTTGCCCTCGAAGCGCTGATTCGCTGGCACCAGCCGGGCGGCCGGGTGATCGCGCCGGGCGAGTTTTTGCCGGACGTCGAGGGTTTGCGCCTGATCGGTCGCCTGGACCTGTACATGCTGACCAGCATCGCAATGATCCTCGCGCAACCCGAGCACGCGAACTGGCCGCCGGTGCACGTCAATTGCTCCAGCTACAGCATGACGCGTCCGGACTTCGCCAGTGATGTGCTTGCCTTGCTGGCGCGGCACCGGGTCGAGCCGTCGCGGATCTGCCTGGAGTTGACCGAAGGGGCGTTGGTCGCCGAACCGGCGATTGCCCGACTGACCATGCAGCAATTGGCCGACAACGGCATGTCGGTGGTGCTTGATGACTTCGGTGCCGGGTTTTCATCCCTGAGCTATGTGCATCAATACCGTTTCAGCGGCCTGAAGATCGACAAGTCGTTCATCCTCGAATTGACCGCCAGCCCTCGCAGTCGCGCGATTGTCCGGGCGATTGTGCGGATGGCCGAATCGCTGGACCTGAGTGTGGTGGCCGAAGGCGTCGAGGATCAAGCGACGCTGGACCTGCTGCGCGAAATGGGCGCAGGGCAGGCCCAGGGTTATTACTTTGCCAAGCCGATGGGGTTGGAGGCGTTGTTGACGAGTTCGTTGATTGAGGGTTAGGGGTTGTTGAGGTATTGCGCCCTTATCGCGGTTTCCTGACCTTCACGAGCGAGTACGGCCTGTACCTCATCGGCCCCATTGATGAAATCGGCCAAAACCTGCCCTCGACTAGCGGGGTCAATATCTCCAGAAAACTGGAGTTACGAGCACCAACACAGTCAGGATTTCCAACCTTCCCAGAAGCATTCCAACGGTGAGTAGCCATTTGGCGGCATCCGGTAATGACGAGAAATTACCTGCCGGCCCAATGATCGTGCCCAGGCCTGGCCCGACGTTACACACCGCCGTAGCGGCACCGCTCAACGCGGTTATCCAATCAAGCCCAATGAAAGCCAGGCCCAAAGCGATGGCGGCAATCGTGATGGTGAAGAAAAACGAGAAGGTCAAAAGCGAGCGCACGATCTCCTCGTCGATGGGGTGACCGTTGTATTTTTTCTGAATCACGGCTCGAGGATGGATCAACTGCTTCAAGCTGCTGACCAGCAGAGCGGCAGCCACCTGAAAACGGAAGATTTTAAGACCGCCTGCCGTTGAGCCGGAACAGCCACCGACGAAGGTCAAATAGAAAAACAGCAAAACAGCGAAACTGCCCCACAAGGTGTAGTCGCCAACCGCAATTCCGGTGGTCGTGACGACCGAGGTCACATTGACAGCCACGATACGAAACGCATCCCACCATCCGTAATCGCTGTGAAAATACAGCCAGGTACCAACAGCCAGCGATGTGACGAGCAAGAATCCAATAAATCCGCGTACCTGGTGATCCTTGATCAGCGCACGCCGATTACCCCGCAATGTCGCGACATACAAGGTGAATGGCAGGCTGCCCAGAATCATGATGACTACCGCCACCCAGTGAATCGCTGGTTGAGTCCAATGCCCGAGAGAGGAATCCGAAGTTGAGAACCCTCCGGTAGAGATTAGCGACATCGCGTGGTTGACCGCTTCAAATGGCGTCATTCCCGCGAGCCAGAGCGCTAGAGCTCCGATGCCCGTCAGCCACAGATAGAGCAAAAGAATGTACTTGGCTGCCACATGGGAGCGCGGTGTCACTTTCTCCGACCAATCTGAGGACTCTGTCTGGAACAGACGCATGCCGCCGACTCGCAACAGTGGAAGAATCGCCACAGCCATGCCGATAAAGCCGATGCCACCCAACCAGTGGAGCATGGAGCGCCAGATCAGCAAGCCGGGAGATGAGCTATCCAGACCGGTGAGTACAGTCGAGCCAGTGGTCGTGATGCCAGACATCGTTTCAAAGAATGCGTCGGTGTAGCTGATATCGCTGATGAACACCATGGGTAAAGCTGCGAAGGTGCACACAACTACCCAGCTTGCGGTAGTCAGCAAGTACATGTCCCTCGGCCGAAGATCGCCAGTATTCGGGCGCCCCCGCACGATCAACAGGAGACCACAGATGAAGGTAATCAAACTCGACCAGAGGAAGGCCGAGAGATCGTCGCTACGCTCATAGATCACCAGTGTGATCATGGGAATAGCCATGCTCACGGCCAGCGTGATCAAAAAAATACCTAAGATGAAGCCGATAAGCCGAATTGCTGCGAGGGACATCACAGTAGCGTTCCAAATTAGCACCGCGCAGTATCGGATGCCCACCCTAAAGGCTCCGTAAATTCTCCGTAAAATTTCTATGAGCAATCAGTCAGGCTGCATGGGTCAAAGAGCAGCTTTGGGTCCTGTTGAAAAAAATCGGCCTTGGTTTCGACGGTAGAGAAGTACGCGCTTGAGATTGACACCTTCACTTTGAGCAGAGCATTCCGGGCTCGGATTTCGCGTAGCTGCGCGCAAAAAAGGTGTTTTCAGCAGTCGGTTTATTGAGTGGTGTTGCTGTTTGTTTTTACAGGCGCTAGCCTCTCCGGACTTCAGCACAAATCAAAGTTATGCCGATATAGCGCAGCACTGGAGGGCATGCGTTATCAGGGATTGATAAGCGATATGACGGTACGCCCCGCAACTGACAGTGATCGAACAGCCCTGTTTGACTTGCATCGAGCAGTTTTCCACGGGCACATCGAGAAAATTTGGGGCTGGGGTGAAAGTTGGCAGCGCTCTAATTTTGCAACCTAATTCGCATATGCAATCACGTCGGTTATTGAAGTCGACGGCCAGACTGTTGGCTACTTTCAAGTTCTGGACAAAGACGATCTGAATCCATATTCAGAACATCGCGGTTTCACACGAATTTCAAGCCAAGGGTATCGGCACCCAGATTCTGAAGGGACGCCAGCTGAAAGCCGCAGCCCGCCATGTAAGCCTTTTGAAATGGAAGTCATCTCATGTTCGAACGTAACAAACTGGTGCCGGAGCTGATGGTCACCGATCTGGGTAGCAGTATGGCTTTTTGGGTTTCTTGCCTGGGGTTCAAAATAGCTTATCAACGTCCGGAAGATGGATTCGCATACCTTGATTTAAATGGCGCTCAAGTAATGCTTGAGCAGATTGATTCGAATGCCGGGCAATGGCTGACTGCGCCGTTGACTAAACCGTTTGGAAGAGGCATCAACCTGCAGATTGATGTCGAGGCCGTTGCACCCATCATCCAAAAACTTGATCAGGCTGGATTTCCACTCTATCGAGAATGCAAAGACACCTGGTATCGGGCTGAAAATGTAGAAGTAGGGCAGCGCGAGTTCATCGTTCAGGATGTCGACGGTTATCTCGTAAGGTTGGTAGAGCGGTTAGGCGAGCGACCAGCCTGCTCAAGTTGAATCCTAACCAAGTCAACCGTCAGCTTTGGTCACAAGCGAGCATTCATGGTCGTCCGCTTTCGGCCCCAGAGTGTGTAAAAACAGCTTCCAAGACCGACGGAGTATGTTTCGGGCTAGGAGTTGAAAACAGCCTGAAAAATTCTTGGTATGGTGCGAGAAGGCTTCCTCTTTTTAGGACAAAAAATGATTTCACATGTATTCATCGGAGTGAATGACTTCAATCGAGCATTTGTGTTTTATCAAGGGGTCATGCAGATACTCGGACTTGATCTCAAGTTCACAGAACTTGAACGCCCATGGGCGGGCTGGAAACACCCCGACACTGCACGCCCTCTTTTCGTGGTGGGCAAACCGTTCGACGGCGAATCTGCGACGCTAGGAAATGGGCAAATGATTGCTCTGCTGGCACCTAATCGACAGATCGTACACAACGCCCATACCTTGGCGTTGGCATTGGATGGAACATGTGAAGGCGCTCCGGGCTTGCGACCCGAATACCACCCGAATTTTTATGGGGCGTATTTTCGAGACCCTGAAGGAAACAAGCTTTGCGTCTGTTGTCACGATTCGGAGTAGGTCAAGTGTAGGATCTATTTTTGGCTGAAATCGTGAACAAAACATTGTCGAGAGCCCTTGCTATGATTTCTGATAGCAAGGGTTCACGAAGGCGTTTTTACACACTCTGGGCCAAAAGCGGACGGTCGGATCAGGTCCAATTTGGCAGTAAAAAAGGCGGTCGATCGACAAACCTCACTTGGAGCCTTAGGCTCAACTACAACACAAATCTCAAAACAAGCAGCGACTGTCGCCGGTAAAAGAAAAGTCGCTTGCCCCAAGGTATTCCAAGGAGTGGTATGGGCATTTTGGATCGGTTGTTTGGTGGGCGCTTTACCATGCCTCCACCCGAGGAAACTAACCTCAGCGCTTCAGCGATCATGAAAGAATTACGGCCCGGCCCACCCGATCCCGCACAAAAAAAGGCACTCGAGACTTTTGCCCAGGCGCTGTTGGCGGTGGTTCCGGAAAAAGAAGGCGCCAGACTTGTCAGGCGCGTCATGCGTAGATACGCGATGGGAGATGACGCATGTAGTGCTTTCACAGATGGATTGTTGGATGGTTCAAAGGCGCAAAAACTTGAACACCTCGTTTTAATGAGCCTGGATTGGAAAGGTTTTGATGTGTTTGAATATCAGGCTCCTTATCTGGTTAGCGCCAACCAATTGAAAGAGCCCTACGTCTACGTGCGAAACGGTGCCTCATCAATGCCAGAGGTGCTTGATGAATTCGACCGATGGTTGGTTCGGTTTGGTAAACGTTATCTTCACTTGGACTCCGGTGGTGAAAATTACGATGGTTTTATTGTTGACGCTGACCGGGTGGAAGAGACCATTGAGTTGGCCGGCCGTGCGGGCATTAAAGTCAGTCTCGAGAACTTCTGACGTTGAGCAGTGCATAAGGGAAAATGGGCGGTGTGACGACCGTGGTGTCAGTGTTTAAGAAAGGCCGCTGTGGGTCGATTGCTGCTCTTCGCGACAGGCAACAATCGGCCCAGAGTGTGTAAAAAAGCTTCGCCAAAATTGAAGTGTGCGCGTCTACGTTAAATCTGAAATTTATCGGCACGTCAGCAGATGTAGATTTCGCGTAGAAGCGCGATTTTCAATCCGGTTTTGAGTACCTGTCGCACTGAAAAACGTTTTTACACAGCCTCGGCCAAAAGCGGTCGTTACTCAAACGTCATAAACAGGGGAATTGATCTGTTAGCTTTCATTACGTAATTCCTCTGCAAGCCACTCAATCAGAGCGCGCACCTCAATTCGGTCTTCCCCACCCTGCAGTCTGAAAACCGATATCGCATTAGGTAAAGGGACACTTTCTGCGCAAGGTCTCACCAGCGTACCGTTTTCAATAAGCCTCCCGGCGGTTCGACGCCACCCCATTGCAATTCCATGCCCTTCAACGGCGGCCTGAAGCATCAAGGGGTAACTGTCAAACAAAGTGCCCTGAGAACAACCCTCCAATGTCTGCCCAAATGCCTGCAGCCAGCTATCCCATTCCATCAAGTGCGGTGGCGTGGCGCGATGGTGTAAAAGCGTGTGGAGGCGAAGTTCACTGATCCCGAGTGACTGTCGGGCAGTCAGGTAATGAGGACTGCACACTGGAAACACTTCATCAGCGGCGGTAAACGCCAGAACATGCAAGCCGCTGGGGCGTCCGGTGCTTTGTAAGGCCACGTCAAAATGGTCATTGAATTCAGTCAACGGTCTGGTGGATGTCGCGACCTGGATCTCGATTTCCGGGTGTTGCTGGTGGAACGTCGAAAGGCGCGGCATCAACCAATAGAACGCTTCGCACAACTGACACAGTAAAACGACGCGGTTTTTACGGGGTGATTCACGAAGGGTGACGGCACTGTCGCTGATACTTTGCAATGCGGTGCTCACCACGCGCCCTAGCTCACGCCCCTCCTGCGTCAGGAAGACTGCACGGTTGCGGCGGCAAAAAAGCTTCAACCCAAGATTTTCTTCAAGCCCACGGATCTGGCGGCTGATCGCCGCTTGAGTGATGTGCAATTCATCGGCAGCCTTCGAAAAGCTTTCCAGTCGAGCAGCCGCTTCAAAGGGCAGCAAACTGGCAAGCGGCGGCAATGACTTCCCAAGCGTATTCATAATCAGACGTTATGCATCCAAGACCGAGAACTCGTTTGTAGCATACCCCTGGCGCTGTGCAACATGAGCTGAATACCTCGCGGATATGCCTGATGACCATTGCTCACTCAAACATCATCGCCGGAGTGATCCTTGCCGTGGTCGCGACCCTGAGCTGGGCTCTGAATTTCATAGCCCCTTACGTCACTGGCGCCTACAGCATCTATGACTTGATGGTTATCCGGTTTCTGATCTCGGGTGCGCTGGGCGTGGTTGTCATGGTGCTCTGTCGCGCCCAGCTACGGTGCCTGCGTCGCAATCAGCAATTTCTCGCCGCCGGTCTGGGCGTGATCGGATATCTCGGGTACAGCACCTGCATTGCCGCCGGTGTTATTTTTGGCGGCCCCGTGCTGACTCCAGCGTTCATTGGCATGGTGCCAGTCTTGTTGGCACTGCTCAGCAACGCCACGAAAAAAACGCTTCCATGGCGCAGACTGATGATACCGCTGACATTCTTGACTGGCGGGCTTGTGCTGACGAACATCAGCAGTATCAATCAACCCGTTGCGGGCCATGGGTCGTGGTTGATGGGGTTGATTTTTTCTGTCTGCGCCGTGGTCTTGTGGCTCGCATTCAGCTTGCTGAACCAGAGTGCACTGGAGAAACTCCCGGCCAATTCGTCAGGTGTCTGGACAGGCCTCATGATGGCCGGTGCCGGAATGGGCACCGTGTGCTTGTTACCGGTTGTGCAGGCGCTCGACCTTCTCAAGCTGCCAATCCTTGGTTTCAGTGTTTCCCCGGCAGGACATTTGTACGTCTGGGGCCTCGTTATTGCGATGATGTCCTCACTCGTCGGGGCCTGGGCCTGGAACGCAGCGTCCCGTCGCCTTCCCATGGTGCTTTCTGGACAACTGATCTCCCTTGAATCGCTGTTCGCTACATTACTCGGCCTGTTGTTTCATAGCCGGCTGCCAACACCTTTAGAAGCGTCAGGTCTTGCTGCCATTCTAGTAGGTGTGATTATGGCTGTTCGTATCATCCTGACTTCAATCGGTAACCCATCCTGCGCGATAAGAAAAATCAACTCCGTTAACTCCTAACAGTCGCTAAGCGGTCTGAAGAGGATCACCCTACGCTTGGAAGAATCGGTCGGGCCGGCATGGCCAAAGGGCACTGGACGTCTTGCCATCGATGATCTCCTCGCTGGCTAGACGTCCCACTGCCGCCGCCAAAGTAATTCCAGGGTGCATTGCACAAACGTAGACGCCACCCACTTTGGGTAGATAACCGATGATGGGGATGCCATCGGTAGGCATCGGCCTAAGTCCGATACAAGCCCTTTCCGGATCTATGGAAACAACACCATGGAGTTCGTTCTGTATTGTCTTGGCAGTTCGAAGCGCTATCGCTGCCGGCTGATTGTCCATGGCGTCGTCCAGGTAATCTTCTGCCGCCAGCAATGCACCATCCGAACTTTGCCTCACTTCTATTTCAGGGCTGGAGATGAGGGTGTGCACGAGGTTGGGTTGTGACTTGTAACGGATGAAAATGGCAGGCGAGGCTTCTATAGGCAGGGACACTCCAAGCATGTCTGTCAGCTTCGTGATGCCTGTCCCGGCTGCCAATACGACAATATCGGCATCGATAATGCCTATTGTTGTTTCGACTCCGGTCACCGTTGCACTCTGGGTTACAAAACCGAGCACTCGCGTCTGAGTGAGAATATTCGCCCCATACGCCTGGGCACCTGCGATCAACGCATGCGTAGCTGGTACTGCGTCCAGCGCTCCTTCTTCAGCCGCATATAGAGCAGACTGGGGAGGGTTCTTGAGATTTGGTTCAAGGTCGAGAATCTGCGATCGAGACACCAGGTTTGCCGAAGCCTGGTGACCTGAGATTGGCAGCGCTCCACTCGCCATCACGCTGTAAGACAAGGCACCTGTCCATCGTATCTTCAGACCAGGCAGCTGCGTTTCGAGCCGGCGGTACTCCTTGATGGCAGAACCGCGCAGTTGCGCAATTGGGTCAGGTTCGGGGTGTGCGGTATTGATCCAGGCGAATGAGCTGCCAGTCACTCCGGAAGCTATACCTTCAGCCTCGACCAAGGTGACATTCGCGCCTTTACCTGCCAAGTGATACGCCAATGACGCGCCCACGATGCCTGCACCAATGACAACGACTCGTTTGCCCTGACCATTTCCCATATCAACCTCCGTTCTGTCGATGTGCCGATGGTACGACAGCAGGATGATTTCATGACATGAGAACCTGATCGTTCAGGACGCTTTTTAAGTGTCAGCTCCTGGCCGATTACTGCATGTCGTGACGGGTAGTAATCGACGCTAAGCGGCCGTCACTTCAGGCAAAGATTGATCGAACTTAGCCCATCAGGTAATACAGCATTTGAGTCACGATGGGGCGCAATCCGGCGGTGTTATGATCTGGGCGTCTATTTCTGCCAAGAGATTGCCCATGGATCGCTTGTCTACCTTGTTGTCACAGTTCGGCGTGCGCGCAAACCTGTTTTACAGTGGCAAACTGTGCGGCTTGTCGTCTTACGACGGCGCTGACGGTCGTGGGTATATCCATCTGCTACAGGCTGGCAGTGTTACGTTACTGGGAGCCGATCGTAAGGAATTGCTGCTGATCCGGCCCAGCCTGATTTTTATGCCGCGCCCCAGCCGGCATCAATTGTTTGCCGGTGAGTCCGAGGGAGCTCAGTTGTTGTGTGCGTCAATGGAGTTTGAGGGTGGGGTCGATAACCCGCTGTCGGCTTCGTTACCCGATTGTCTGGTGTTGTCCCTGGATGAACTGCCAATGCTGGCCGATACGTTGAAATGGATGTTCGGCGAGGCGGCGGGTGCACATTGTGGCCGGGAGGCAGCGCTGGGACGGTTATTCGAACTGCTGGTCATCCTGTTGTTTCGACATCTGCTTGATCACAACCAGTTGCGTACTGGAATGATGGCTGGACTGGCTGACCCGCGGTTGTCGCGCTCTTTGGTGCAGATTCACAACGCACCTCATCGTGCTTGGTCAATTGCGGAACTGGCGAGCGAATCGAACATGTCTCGCGCGGCCTACGCGGTGCATTTCCGGGCCGTTATCGGGCAGACGCCCGCCGATTATCTGCTGAGTTGGCGTATCAGCCTGGCGCAGAAGCGACTTCGTGAAGGACGGTCGATTACACTGATCGCCTCCGAAGTCGGTTATGAAAGTCCTTCGGCACTTGCGCGCGCGTTTCGACGCAAGACGGGCTACAGTCCTCGGGACTGGATTAAAGACCTGGCAGGTTCAGATGATGGAGCGATGGCCTGAAACATCTAACTGCTCCGGGCCATCCCGGGTGGTCGATCATCGGCTCAACGGCGTTCCAGCTCCGTCAGAGAATGGCCGGCCACGAAAATCGAAGCGGCAAGTAACCCGATGTCTTTAAGTAGAAACTGACCTGGAGCGACCGTAATAGCGGGAAAACCGAGGCCGGGTTCGATCACGCCGGGGGTCGAGAACATGAAGCTCAAGGTGGTGAAAAAGAGTCCGGCAGAGAGCACGCCACCTACCAAAGAAAGCTTCGGTGACAGCAAGCGACCTGCAATCAGTATTCCGATCGAGACCTCCAGAACGCCAAGCAGATTGGAGAAGGTGTCGACACTGAAAATCTCATAAACCCAACCCAGGAAAGGGCTGTTGCTCACCAGCGGAACCAGCCCGACCGCTTCGTAGTGTGTGAACTTCATTCCGCCGAACCAGAAGTAAATGACGGCGAGCGCAAAATAGGCCCCGTAGATGCCAAGCGCCATGGTTTTGAACCCGAGCGTTGAAGGGTTTTGTGCGCTGTTGGTTTCGTAGTTCTCGATTCTGAAGGTTTTCATGATCAATGCTTCCAAGAGTGTGGTGAGGAACGCTAATCAGCATCCCTGCGCGGTGTGCGTTGGGAGTCGATACAGTGTTGCCTTTGTCCGCACGCTCGTGGCGTCTGAACGTATTGCGTTCGGTGCAGATCGTCTCGACTCATTCAGGTCTAAAGCGTTCGCCATGCTCCCTGGCGGCACCATTTAAACCGTTTCTGAATGGCATAAAACAAGAGTCCTCGACGTCGGCTTTGGGTCGAATAGCGACCACCAGCAATTGTGACTGATCCACCCCTGTTCTCCCCTCAACGTGGAGGACGAGCCATGAACACTATTGCTAGTATGCGACCGTCGCTATCCGACCTAAAACGGACGAATTTAAGTGCCGTTGTCGATTGATCGGCGACAAGGATTGAGCCTGCTAGCATTGAGTGTCAGAGAGCCTATAAGAGCACTGATGATGCAGATGATTAAAGTTGGAGCGAGCGGTTTGAATCAGCTCCGTGCGTCTTTGAGTCAAGCTGGATTGCCCTGCGATGATGTGAGCGAACCCGGGCGGCAGTTCTACCGATTCGACGTGGATGGGAAACTGGTTGCTTATGGAGGGTTGGAGGGTAGTGGCCCCGATCTCCTGCTGCGCTCTATGGTCGTTTGCGAGGAGCATCGTGGAGCGGGACTGGGTACAGCGGTGTTGTCGGAACTGGAACAACACGCGGTCTCCCGAGGCGCAGCCCGACTGCATTTGTTGACCCAAAGCGCTGTTGATTTTTTCACGGCCAACGGGTACGAACTGCTTGATAGGGGTAAAGCGCCTGTCGCAATTGCCCAGACAGCTCAGTTCCAGCATTTGTGTCCTTCGTCAGCAAGCTACCTGCGGAAAACTTTAAGCAGATCCCCTCTGCGCTGAGTGAGCCATCGAAACGCTTCTGGGTCATTGCCAGTGTTGGTAACCAACACCCGCTTTTGGCCGTTTTCTGCATGTCGCGACGGAGTGAAATCCATCACCCAAAGCGGAAAGTCCGGACACCAGAATCAGGTCTCGGATTGATGAGTCACCCAGTGTTTCATCTCTTCGGCAATGAAGTGGTTTACCAGGTCGCTGTACATCTTTTCGATTGCATCCGGGTTCAGTCCCTCGACCTCGGCCCACTCGCGACGTGTCGCCAGCATGGCCTTGAAACGCTCCGGAGCACGCACCGAAGTCGCCGAGGTCTTGAACTTCGAGGCAGCCAGCACGTAGTGAAAACGCTTGCCTAACAGCTTGATAACGACCTGATCAAGGGCGTCGATTTCGCGTCGGATGTCCTCCATGCCCGCACAGTCTGCGGGTTGCAACTGATTGATGACTTCCATGCAGGTGACTCCGTTTGTTGAAAAAAATGGTGAGCCTTCGGAAGAGAATCGCCGCGGCATCGTCGTGCGTGATACAGCCAAAACACCATAACATCCATTGTCCGCAGCACGAGGAGCGGTCTCATCCCCGAGCATTCACGCTCATACCTGATCCATCGCCTCGGGCACCCCCCGATCCTCTCCCAGGAACCCGCCACTCTGATGGTGCCACAGCCGCGCATAGAGGCCGTTCCTGGCGAGCAATTCGGTGTGGGTGCCCTGTTCGATGATGCGTCCATCGTCCATGACAATGAGTCGATCCATCGCCGCAATCGTGGACAGCCGATGGGCGATGGCGATGACGGTTTTGCCCTTCATCATTTCATCGAGGCTTTCCTGAATGGCCACTTCGACTTCCGAATCCAGCGCGCTGGTCGCCTCGTCAAGTAGCAGGATCGGGGCGTTCTTGAGCATCACTCGGGCAATGGCGACGCGCTGACGCTGACCGCCCGACAGTTTGATGCCGCGCTCGCCGACCAAGGTGTCGTAGCCGGTGTGTCCCTGGCGGTCGCTCAGTTGGCTGATGAACTCATCGGCCTGGGCATTGGCCGCGGCACTGTGGATTTGCGCGTCGGTCGCATCGGGGCGACCGTAGGCAATGTTGTCGCGAATGGAGCGGTGGAGCAGGGACGTATCCTGGGTGACCATGCCGATCGCGCTGCGCAGGCTGTCTTGTGTCACGTGCGCAATGTCTTGCCCGTCAATGCGAATCTGCCCGCTGTCGACGTCATAGAAGCGCAGCAGCAAGTTGATGAGCGTGGATTTGCCTGCGCCGGAGCGGCCCACCAGGCCGATTTTTTCGCCCGGACGAATGTTCAGGCTCAGGCCATCGAGCACCTGGCGTTCGCCATTGTAGTTGAAGCTCACGTTGTCGAAGGTCACTGCTCCGCCCGAGGTCACCAGCACGCCTGCGTCCGGCGCGTCCTGCACCTTGGGGCCGCGGGTCAGGGTGGCCATGCCATCCTGCACCGTGCCGATACCCTCGAACAGCGAGGTCATCTGCCACATGATCCAGTGCGACATGCCGTTGATACGCAACGCCATGGCAGTGATTGCCGCCACGGCACCTGCGCCGACATCGCCTTGGTGCCATAGCCACAGGGCATAACCGCCAGCGGCCATGATCAACGCCACCACCAACGCCTGGTTGACGATCTCGAATTGGCTGACCAGACGCATCTGGCGAAAGCCGGTTTGCTTGAAGTCCTCCATGGCCGCGCGCGCGAAGTGCGCTTCACGATTGGAATGGGAGAACAGCTTCACGGTCGTGATGTTGGTGTAGGCATCGGAGATGCGTCCGGTCATCGAGGAGCGCGCGTTGGCCTGTTCCTGACCGACCTTCCCCAAGCGGGGGACGAAGTAGAGCATGGCCAGCCCGAACAACACGATCCAGGCAACGAAGGGCAGCATCAGTTTCAGTGCGAAGCCGCCGGCCAGTGCGATGATCGCGATGAAGTACACCCCGATTCCGGGTGCGATCTCGATCAGGGTGAACAGCACGTCGCGCACGGCCAGGGCGGTCTGCATCACCTTGGTGGTGACCCGGCCGGAGAACTCATCGGAAAAGAACGAAAGGCTTTGCCGCAGCATCAGGCGGTGGAAGTCCCACCGCAGCCGCAATGGCAGATTGATCGCCAATATCTGGTGTTGCACCATGGTACGCAACGCCACCAGCCCGATGCTGGTCAGCATCACGATGCCCATGCCCCACAACACGCGACTTTCCTGCGCAGCCGCCTCACCGCCGGCCTGCCAGGTCGAGAGCAGGTCCACGACCTGACCGAGGAAAGAAAACAGCCAGGCTTCGTAGATCGATACCGCGGCACTGAGCAGCGCAAACGCAAG